>JAJDAL010000024.1 GCA_029261875.1 Deltaproteobacteria bacterium | reverse complement strand
TCGCGCTTGCGTGCCTTTCCGGTTATCGGCGGGCAAAGCCCGCCTGCCGGGCTCCGCGACCAGGCAAGGCCCTGGCCTTGCCCGTCGCTGCGCGCGCTATCGCGCTTGCGGTTTCTGGTTATCGGCTGGCAAAGTCGGCTTCGACAACGACAGAACTGTTGGACTGTCGTACTTCCCTTCCCGAGTAGTTCTTCTATGGGGTGTATTCCCGATCTTGTTGCCAATCCCGGTCGGGCCTGTCGCTGGTGCCAAGCCCGTCTGCCGTGGGCTATCAAGTTTTTGTTCCCAGGTGACACTACCGTGTGATACTGAACCCGTTCAGTGGTTACGTTCACCTTGCACACATCGATTCAACCGCTGGAATCGATGAATCGGAGTGGCAAATCTTGCGTTACATCAGTCTAGTCGGAATGGCAGTGTTCTTCTTTGCGTCGAATGGACTTGCCGCCAGTGAAGTTGGCGACCGAACGAAGGATCTGAACGGTGTGAAGGGAGAGGTCATCACCGTTTCTTCAGCGCCTTTGGGAGGGTCCTCTTCGGAAAGCATGTATACGACACCCGCCAGCGGGCACTTTGTCATCACGCAGTTCTGCGCCGACTCGGTTTCCCCCGGCATGCGCATCGACGTTGGAGGCGTTCGTCTGTCTCAGCTGCCCGCCCTCAGCTGCAAAAGCTTCGTTCCCGGTATTGTTCTCCCCCAGTCCACGGACGTTACGTGCACGAATTCGAGCACCGATACGGGTGTCTGTTTGTTGAACGGGATTCTCACCAAGAAGTAGATCGGACTCGAAGGTTTCTGATCTGGACCCATGGGGGCCGACGCCGGGCTTGACACGGCCCTGCTAGCCCCGGTTCAATGAGTAACGGTGAAGATCCTCATCTGCGAAGACCACGCGATTTTCCGCCAGGGGTTGCAACTGACCCTGGCGGATCTGGGCGCGGACGTCGTGGAAGCCGCCACCAGCGATGAGGCTCTGGCGCTGATCCAGGCCGACGAGAAGATTGATCTCGTCCTGTTGGATCTGCAGATGCCGGGGACAGACGGTTGGACTGCGCTTCGCAAGCTTCGCAGCGACTACGCTTCGATCCCCGTGGTGATCGTCTCCGCGTCCGAAGAGCCCGCGCAAATCCGTCGTGCACTGAGCGACGGTGCGTCCGGCTTCATTCCGAAATCGAGCTCGGCCGAGCTTCTGAAGGGGGCGCTGCAGGTCGTTCTTTCGGGTGGGGTCTACGTGCCGCCGCAGGCTCTGCCAGATGCGCCGCAGGAGACCGAGGATCGAACGCCGAGGAGCGAGGGACGCCGCGAACGTGCCAGCGGACTGACCCCACGACAGGTCGAGGTTCTTAGCTTGATGGCGCGCGGGCTGACCAACAAGGAGATCGGCGGGGTGCTCAAGATCGCCGAGGGCACTGTGCGAGCCCATCTGAATTCGATCTTCGAAACCCTGGACGTGTCCAATCGCACGGAAGCCGCGTTGGTGATGCGGGATCTCGGTCTCGACGACTGACGCAGCCCCTTGGGCGGTTCAACTGCGAAGCGCCTCGAGGATCACCGCCCGCAGCTTGAATGGAAGCACCGGCTTGGAGAGATGCGAAAGTCCGTGCTCCCGAATCTCTCGCAAAGTCTCCGGGTCGGTCTCTCCAGTAACCATAATGGCGGGCACCTTGGCATCAACCTTCTCGCGCAGCGCCGCCAGCGCGTGGAGGCCAGTAATTTCTCCACCGAGTCGGTAGTCCACGAGAATCAGCGCCGGATCTCGGTCCCAGCGTTCGAGACCCTCCAGAGCATCCTGGGTCGAAGCTGCTGCGACAACACGTGCGCCCCAGCTCTCCAGCAGATCGCGCATGGCTTGGAGCACCGCGAGATCGTCATCCACTACGACGACTAGAGCGCCTTCGAGGTCCGCCCCCGCTGACAACACAACTTGAGGCTGGCGGTTTTCATCCGACGCATCCACGGATTCCGGAAGCGTCACTGTGAATGTTGAGCCGCGTCCCGGTTTCGAATCGAGCTCGATCTTATGGTCCAGCATGCGACATAGGCGCTGGACAATCGAGAGACCGAGGCCGAGCCCCCGGTCGCCTTCTTCCATATCGAAGCGGACGAACTCGTTGAAGATCTCTGCTTGCTGTCGCTGGGGAATGCCGGGTCCCGTGTCGGCGACGGAAATTTTCAGGTTGTGTCCATCGCGCAAAGCCTCGATTCGGATGGCTCCCTCCCGCGTATAGCGCAGGGCGTTCGCGAGCAGATTCCCCAGGATCCGTCGGAGCAGTACGGGGTCACTCTTCACTACGGCATCGCAGGGTGTCCAGTGCATCTCGAGACCCTTGCGGGTTGCTGCCTCGCCCGCCTCTTCTGCGAGCTGTCGCATGAGTGAATCCACCGGGAAACTGCGGATCTCCGGATCCACCCGGCCAGCATCCAGGCGCGACATATCGAGCAACGCGTCGAACATTTCTGACAGCGACGTCGTTGATTCCTGGATCCGGCGGACGATGTCCTGTTCTTTGGATGCGAAGGTGCGGTTAGAGAGATTGTCGACCAGCAGGCCGAGGGCGTGCAGCGGCTGCCGGAGATCGTGGCTGGCCGCCGCCAGAAAGCGTGATTTCGCGAGGTTCGCCTCCTCGGCCGCCTCTCGAAGCGCGCGCAGCTCCTCGACTCGGCGCCTTTCTTCTTCGAGGATTCTTGCGTCGCGCAAACCCAGAAGCTCGGCCGACGCCCGCTCGGCCACCGCCCGCGCGAGCGAAACATCCGTCGCGGTGTAGATGTCCCCGGAGCTTGGGTTTCCGAGAACCGCAAAGGCGGCGAGATCTTTGCCAGCCCGGAGCGGCACGATCATGGCGACCTCCAGGTCCTCCAGTCGTGTGCGGTCTTCGGGATCGAGCCGTCCGCGCTCGCTGCGAAACGCGGAACTTTCCACCAGCCGCGGCATCGGTTGACGCGCGAGAGCGACAGCCAGGCTCCCCTTCGAATCGAATACAACACTGGCATCCGCCGCACGGAATTGCCCACCGTCGTTGCGAAAGACCCAGCGTCCCCGGGGCGAGAAGACTAATCCGAAACCCTCGGCGACAAGCTGAAGTACGTCGTCTTCGCTCTTACAGACACCGAGGTCTTCCATGAGTTGCTCCGCGGTGCGTTCCCGGGCGAGCCGATCGGGAAAGAAAACCCGGTCGATCAAAATCCGTACGCGCTCGGCGAAGGGGAGCCCGAGGGTGGCGAGACCGACCAGAACCAGCACCTGCGCCATGGCCTGCTCGATTCCCAACCACGAAGCCATGGGCTCGGAAAGAGGGGGAAGGGCGAGCAGCGTCAGTGCCAGGAGGGCGACTCCAGCCGCGGTGTAGGTTGCGGTGGCGGAGATCAAACGGTCGATGTCGAAGAGATTCGCGCGCATGATCGCGATCAGTAGGCCGACTGGAGCCAGGACCCCCACGAAGAAAGCGATCTCGATCATCTCCGCGAACTCGAAACCGGGTACGCCGAGGCCCACTGCGCCGAGGCCCGTGATGAGGCCCAAGACCGAGCTACCTAACAGACCCCCATACACGAACCACTTCATTTGCCTCCGGCCGATGGGATCGGAGCGCAGATAGTTTCGTACAAGTATCCCACCTAACGCGGCTACGAGAATCGCGTCGACCGCCATCGCGGCCGACAGAATGCGAGTGCTCGCAAGCGGGACACCAAAAATGTAGTTGAGCCGTACGGCCAAGTGAATCAAGGCGATGTACGCCCATCGGTCCGAGATCCGCTGCTCGGGGGGTAGGCGATCTGGAAACTGGATCATCCAGCGGATCATCAGGAAGTACACGATCGTCCAGCCGAGATTGAATCGGATCTGGTCCGCGTAACTCTGGATCCTCGGTCCCCCAAGGAAGTCGGAAAAAAGAATTGCGAGCGTCATGAAGGTGGCGAAGTAAAGCCGTGCCTGGGGCTGACCCGGCGAGCGCAGCAGGACGATCATGCACGAGATCGCAAGTGCGAGGATGACTGGGATGCGATGCCATGGCCGCTCATACTGGAGCAATCGGAGCGTCGTCGTTCGCCGCTCGCCATTCCTCTCGTACACCAGCAGCGCGGCGAGAGACGTCCCCGCTTCTTCCATGGTGATCGCTTCGAAGCCCATGTAACCCGCGCCGCGGAGGTCGCTGTCTCCGACCTGGATCAGTCGGTCGCCGACTTGGAGATCGTTCCAGGAGGCGCCGCGCTCCGGTCGCAGGCCGCCCACGGTCGGGTATTCCTGGGCGTTGGGCGGCGGCGAGGCGAAGACCGGTGGCGCGGCCATGCCGGTACGGCGTACCTCGCGCACGTGAAGCCCGAGACAAACCAGAAACACCGGCACCAGGGTGACGAGCAACAGGCGGTCGACCCAGAGGCCTCGCCCTCGGATTTTGGCTGAGAAATCCATTTGATTCCGGTCGCTTTGGGTCCCGCCGCGGGCTGTGGGTTTGCTCATTCTGCTGTTCCGCGCCTCATTCTCGGGGCTGTCTGCCTGCACATTCAACTCTAAAAGAGTTGGGGGGGGCTTGGCCTCTGCGGATCCGCCTATGCGGATCCGCAGGACTCGGGTTAGGCCATCCCGCCCCCTCGCCTACGCGAGCCGTCCGATTCGAGCGGAGGCGTCGCCGCGTAGTCTCGCCTTTGTCGTACGGAGCAGAAGAAGGCGGTGACCGGCGGCGAGAAAATGGGTGGTACGCGGTGCCCTACACGGGCCACTCCAAAATCATGTGGGGCACTCAAGGGGAACCACAATGCGGTTCAGTAACCGAAAGAACTTCAGTTCGAGTTTCTCAACGCTCCGACGTGTTGCCGTCATTCTGACACTGGTGACAGCCTTCGGGCCCATCGCGTTTCCCGCTTCGGGAGCGAGCCTGGATACGGACTGGGCGGTGCACGGCTGGCTCAGTCTGGCAGACGGTTTCGATCCGGAAAAGAGCGAGATTGCTGCCAATGATTGCTTCACCAGTGACATCGTCCCGCCCGCGGACGGGGCATCGTTCCACTACGACGCTGACTATGCGTCCTCCTTCCGGTCTCTCATTTCTCAGACCAACACCTCAGTGGATGCCTGGGCGAAGGCGAGCTGGGTCTCGGGAAGCATCAAGGGAAGTTTCAACCGAATGAAGAGCGCCAGCAAGCGAATGTCCAGTCGAGAGATCACCTACGTGATGTCTTGGCGGATGGATTTCCTTCCCGCAAAGGCGACCAACGTCGGGCTCAGTCAAAGGGGCGAGGAACTCGAGGGGCTCCACCAGAACCATCCAGACCGGTTCTACGAAAAGTGTGGCGGACAGTTCGTTCGCGAGCTTCAGACTTACGCAACCGCCAATGCGATCGTTTCGATCAGGATCAAAACTCTGAGTACGGTCGATGAAGTGAAACAGAGCCTGAAAATCGCAGTCGATCACGGTCCGGGCTCAATTGGGTTCGACCAAGAAAAATATGACAAAGCCGTAAAGGAACTCAATTCTCAGGAAGTCGAGGTTCACTACGTTTTGATGGGGGGAGACCCGGATACGCTCGACGACTTCGTCGCCGTCGAGGACCTTCACCAGATCAAGGCGCTACTTCGTAATCACGCCGACAGTATCGAGTGGGACAAGGCAGTGCTGGGAAATATCACGCTGAAGAACACGAGCGACGTGACGAACTTGCCGCCGCCGGAGCAACTAGCCTTCCTGAACAACGACGTCGAGCTCGGGGAACTTCTGGATGCCTACTGGCAAGCGGATCGTGACCACGGTCGAGCCGTCAATATTCGACTCGACGCCGATTTGTGGGGTGCCGCAGTTTCGTCCTTGGATCATGCGCGGTTCCGACAGATCGCAGAGGATCTTGACCAGTATCGCAGAGACGCCAAGGAGGCCGGAATCGAATGCTTGACGGCCATCGTGGGCGAATGTCCGCCCGTGCCACAGCGTCCGCTGGGCCTCACGAGTATCGCCTGGCCCAGCCTGGAGCCAATGCGGTTCGAGTGCAAATCCTGGATTGGGAACGATCCTAGTTATACCAGGCTCTACCCTCCCAACGGGTACCATGGAAATCAGGTCAAGATGGAAACCACAATCCAAGTGTTGAATCGGACTCCCCAGCAGATGACCCGACGCGACGGCGCCGAACCTGTGGTTTGGCTGCGCGATGGCGAGCCGCTGTGTGACTCCAAGACCTCGTGCACTGTCGTTCCCGACAACGGTGGTCAGAGGGCACGGTATGATGTGGCTACGCCTGCGGGCGATTGGTGGGCCAGGGAGTTCGGGCAAAACCACTCGATGGTGTTCACCGATTTTACTGGCGAGCGCCGGGAGATAACGGTCGGCAAGTTCAAGTTCGAAACGCCGGACAAGCACCAGGCTGCGGGCTACGGCAACTGCCACTGCTTGTATGAGTACGATTGCAAGGGCTATGAGCCCCCCAACGATCCGGGGCCCGTGTGGCCTCCGCCGGCCGGACCCTGTCTCGATGGCTACGACAACGATGGCGATGGACTGGCCGACTACCCGGATGACCCTGGCTGCTCGTCTCGGGACGATGATTCCGAGGAAGGTGAACAGCCCGCACCGGCGCTCGAGATTAGCTTCGACCGGCTCGAGGTAGTCGGAACTTGCGACCGGAATCAGGGGCCGGGTGAGTTCAGCTGGCGCATGAGTGCAGGGGGCGAAGTCCTTAGCGAGATTCCGGCGGTCCAATCGACACGCTTGACTGCTGGGGCGAAGGTTCCCGTCGACTCGATGATCTTGGACGTACCCGCGTCCGACTCGGGACCCATCGTGCTGAGCGTCAAGGTAGATGAGCTCGATGGAAACGTGACCAAGCCTTGTCAGGGGGATCGGCCGAGTTCGGTTTGGCCGATCGGTGAGGACACCGTCACGTTCGTGCGACAGGGCAGCAACTGGCTGAATGCGGACACCGGCGGGCTCGCTGCCTCGGGCAGCCTCACGGTCCGCAACGACCAGAAGGGCGAGCACTGCGAAGTGGAGGTGGACTACACCATCAACCTGGTGCACTAATCCGACTCTCACACGACCCAAGGGCGGGCGCCGCGCACAACGCGACGCCCGCCCGCTTTTTGTATGAACCCAAGAAGGCGCTACTCGTTGCTAACCTCGGTCACTGATCGTTCTTTCCAAAGGCGAAACGACCTGTCGGGACCGTCGCCAAGTAAGTCCGCAACCTCCGCTTGTTTCTTGCAGTACAGCCACGTTGCAGCCAAATTTGTGGTCAACAGCGCACGGGCGCGTACGTCCGCGGAATGGATAACTCGGTGAAACCGATACGAGGTCGGCTCTCTTGGACGTCCCTGAATATGCGTGGAAAGTCCGCGAAAGACGTTGCGGACCTGGAGGTCGCAAGTTCGAGTCTTGCTGGGCGCGCCAATTCTTTCCAGGTAACGCCGGGCGAAGCCCGGCTGCTGGGCTACGCAAGGCTCCGTGCGGTCGGCGACGCCGACCTTTACTGGCTCGCTTTCGGCTCGCCGCCTTGCTGCGCGCGCTATCGCGCTTGCGTGCCTTTCCGGTTATCGGCGGGCAAAGCCCGCCTGCCGGGCTCCGCGACCAGGCAAGGCCCTGGCCTTGCCCGTTGCTGCGCGCGCTTCGCGCTTGCGAAGGCGCGCCAATCTTCCTGGTTCTCACCGGGCAAAGCCCCACTATCCGGCTTCACTCCCGGCCAAGCCATCGCGGCCGTTGCGAAGAAGGCGCCATGAGGGAAGCTCGCAAGTTGCGGAGCACCCGGCTGATTCGGTCAATCGGAGCCGGGAGCAAGAAGGAAAAAGTATTCGGCGGGCTCCGTACTATATAGTCTTAGGTGCGCGGACCTGAATCCCGGGACCGGCGGAAAATCTCTGTCCGACATCCAGATGTTCGAGTAGTAGCATGCATTCAATGCAGGGTCGTACTCTTCGGAGGTCTCGTCGCACCCGATTCTTTCGAACGCAGCACCTGACTGATCCTGCTCTCCCCACGACATCGCGAATGAGAGCTCGATTGATGCGTCGTTGCTTAGCTAAAGATAGAAGTCGTCGGGTTTCTCCGGGTAGAACTCAATCATCCAATCGTCGTCCGGCTCGTCTGCGTTGAGGAAGCCGTGTCCGCATCGCGAGCACCGCTCGCTCGCGAGTCTTGCTGGGCGCGTCATTGAATCGAAGTCGTAATTGGATCCTCAAGCGTTTCGTGCTTCCGCCCAGGGCTCGTTCAGACCTCGCCTTTGTACCCAGTCTTCGAGAACGGGCGTATCGATCAGCTCGGCCGAGAGGCTCAGCATGGAGCGGATGTCTCGCAGGTGTTTGTGCGAACCGCCCTCCCGGTAGAACTCGAGCTTGCGCACGATGACGTACTCGGGCGGGGCGACGCGCACTTCCAGCTTGCCAACCGAATAGTGTCGCGCGTTGCGGAAGGCCCAGGCGTGCAGTTCGTCGTCACCGACCAGATAGATGTCGGCCTTTAGGCCCGAGGGGCAATGGATGATATTGAAATGGCCGCGTCCCTCCCGACTGCTCTCGACGAGGACCACCTCCGGGGGCGGTAGATAGAACTCCGCCTCGGGAAATGCTCTCGGGAGCGCGTCGCGGCCGGCTCCCGAGAGTTCAACGACGAGATCGATGTCGTGCGCGCGGCTCCCCATAGAGCGTCGCAGCCGGTCACGAGGTACCTCACCCCGATCATCTCGAGTGGCGCGACGAAGAGTTCGAGTAGGTCAGGTTCGGGCATTGGAAAAGAGCCGGCGGACCTCGCCCTCGATCCGTGCATCATCCCAGTCGGGATGGAGACTCCGAAGAAACGCGCCCTTGTGTCGACGCAACGTCCAGTAGAAGTCTCGAGAAGCGCGGTAGCGCTCCTCGGGTGTCATGCGGCGCAGCACCTCCAGTTGGTCTCGCGCCGGCACATTGGGCTCCATGCGGCGAATATGCACGAGGGGGCCAACGCCTTCAAGCGGAAACCTGTTCAATGGGTACCGATGAACGGTGCGTTCTCCCTAGAGGGAATCGAACACGTCGTGTTCGAGGCGCTCGTGGTGCCGGAGCCGAGTACGCGGCTCTTGATACTCACCGGCTTGCTCGCATTGACGGGACGTGTCGCCCTACGCGTTGGACGGCGCGGACTGCGACGGCGTTGATGACGCGCGACTCATCGACGCGAACCGCGCTGTAAAGCTCCCCGGTGCGAGCCAGCGGGAAGAATTCCTGGTAGATCTGGTCGCGATCCCCGAAGAGACCGTCTGTGGCTTCGATCAGTCCCTCCGACGAGTCGAAGATGCTCACGTTTCTTCCACACCTTCCGACGATCGGTTTTTTCACGAAACCCTTGGCGCGCAAAGTGTCGGTGAGCTCGAAAGTGGTGTCGAGCAGGTAGGGGTGATCGGGAAAGAGCGACCAGAGAACGGGGAGGATGGCCTTGTTGCTGGGGATCAGCGTCCAGAGCGGCTCGAAGACCATCACCTCCGGTCGCAATAGGACGTCCGCGAGACGGATGGCGCCCCGGTGTCCTTCGCTCAGTTGCGCTGGCTCGGTCTCGTTCGAAGCGCACTCGTCCCGGATCTGATCGAGTGCCGTCTCCCAGGCCCAGCTCTTCCATACCCAGCGAACCCGATTCCCCTGGTCGTCCTCGATGCCGCCGTCGGTAGTCCATGAGAGCTCTCCCAGATCTCGGATGATGCGGCTCGTGATCCCGCCACGCTTCCAAAGGGTGCGGACTCATCGGTCATGGTGTGCAGATTCTTTCATCCTCCAGGCGATCTAGGATAACCGGATTCGGTCGACCGGCGGCGTGGACTCCAGGCGATACGCGTCCGGACGTCGATCCGCCAGGGGACGAACGGTCCCGAGATCGCGGAATTGTTCCAGCGCTCCCACGTCGACGTCCGCAATCACGACGGTTTCGGTGTTCGGTTCAGCCGACGATGCGATCGCGTCCGTGGGAAACGGGAAGTCACTCGGTGTGAAGATCGCAGCCTGGCCGTAGTTGATCAGGAAGTTCTCGACACTCGGAAGGTTGCCCACATTTCCCGAGATAGCCACGTAGATCGAGTTCTCCACCGCGCGGGCCTGGGCACAGTATCTCACGCGCAGGTAGGACCTGCGCTCGTCGGTACTGAAGGGCACCAGCAGAATCTCGGCACCTGCGAGTGTCATCAATCGCGCCAGCTCAGGGAATTCCACGTCGTAGCAGACCAGAATCGCGATCCGTCCCAACGCCGTGTCGAAGACCCGTAATCCCTCGCCCTGAACGATCCCATACTCCTCCCGCTCGCTGGGTGTCACATGGAGTTTTTCCTGAGTGACCAGCGACCCGTTGGGCGAAAACAGATGGGCGACGTTGCGAATTCCGGTCGGCGATCGCACGGGGTGGGAACCGGCGGCGATCAGCAGTCCGGATTCTTTCGAGAGCTTGTAGAACAGCTCGTGGTACCGGGGCGTGAGATCGGACAGCCATGCGATTGCTTCCTCCGAAGGCGTCTCGGGATCGATGGTGGCAAACAGCTGCGCGGTGAAGAGCTCCGGAAATAAGAGCAGGTGACTGTGGTAGGTCTCCGCAGCCGAGACGAAGAACTTGACCTGGTTTTCGAACTCTTCCCAGGACGAGATGTGACGCATGCGGTACTGGGCGGTGCAAATTCTCACCTTCTGGACCGTACGCCTCGGCGCCGCCGCGATACGGCGTCGTGTACGGCGGTAATCCGGGTTCTTCATCTCGATGAAGGTGGCGTAGTCAAGGCTCTGCGGATCCCGGATGTAACCCGAGTGAACGCCGCGTACCTTGTACCCCGCTTTCAAGTGCGCGTTCAAGGCGGGATCCCGAAGCTTTCCCGAGACTACTCGGCGCACGTACTCCTCGGCGCTCATGCTGGAGGCGTGTTCGGCATAGCCAGGAATCCGCCCGCCCGCGACCATGCGTCGGAGATTGAGGCGCTTCATGAGGTCGCGGCGCACGTCGTAGAGCCGGGCAGCAACCCCCTTACCCCGCAGGTCGGGATGGACACCGATGTCGGCTCCGTAGAGCGTGTCGCCGCTGGGATCGTGGGAACTGAAGCTACCGTTCCCCGTGATCTCGGCATAGGAATACCAGGGGGACTCGTCGTCCATCTTGACGATCAAGGTGGTCGCATACCCCACGACCCGATCGCCCAACAGCGCTACGAACTGTCCTTCGGGAAAGGCCTTGAGCTGCATCCGGAACTGGCGTTCGTCACACAGGGCTGCGTCCGGGAAGGTCTCGTAGGCGTCCCGCTGACAGGTGTAGATGGCAGGGATATCGGCCCGGCGAGCCCGGCGAACTCGCACTGAAGAGGCGTCCGCTTGCCGCTTGCTCACAACCGCTGCGCTGTTTCGGTCGGATGGTCGTTGTTGACCTGGTGGAAACGAATCGAAGGGGGGGGGCCCCCGGTTGCGGCGGTGTGCTGCACTTCGAGAGGGTTCGGGAGGAGAGACCACAGAGGTTGCGAGACGGAGAGGGTCTTCTCGAGAGTCTCGCTCACTCGAGCATCCCAATAGGCCGCCATCGTGTCGAAATCGCTGCCGCGGATCACACCTCGGCAACCGGGGGCCCCACACAGACACTCGAACGGATCGTTGATATTCAGGCAGCCGTAATCGTTGGTGATCTGAGTCCCCGCGGCGATGTCCTCGACCGCCAGATCGAAATCCCAGCCCGTGCTGATGGCGTTGGCGCGGCAGGAATGGTTGATGAATCGGGCGTGGTCCCAGCACAGGATCCAGTTTCCCGTAGAGTTCTGGTAGGCATAGCGCTGGATCATCGGCGCGATCGGCTCGCCGATCGAAGCGACGCGCGATGCATCCAGCTGCTGATCCAGGCTATCGAGAACCCAAACAATGGTGCCTTTGGGAATGTCTCGGGTGGCGAACACGCCCAAACCGATCGACCCGGCTGACCGGAGTTTCGTATCCGGATGGATCACGATGTGGCTCCGGCGGCGGTTCCGCGGGGACCGCATCCCCGTGCGGGGGACCGGCCCAGGCAGACATCCTGGAGGCCTTGATCGACTGCGCCGTCGAATGATTCCGTCGACATGGAGTAGCACCTTCTTCGAACGGATAAGTGCCGTTACCACGGGTTGCCGCGGGCGGATTGCGGATGGAAGGAAGCGGTCGCGGGAAGGGTGGCTCAAGCTGCCAAGGGCCGGATAGCGCTTCACCCAGTGGAACGAGCGACAAATCCTTAACACGGGACCGCCAATCACCGTTAGGGCTGCGCCGCCATGGCCTCGACCCCAACGTAGATGACTGTAGCCGTTGCGCCGAGATAGCAGACTCCTACCCCAACGCAATGCTATTCGAACGCCCGATCCAGGTGGGCGACACCGTCCAGCTACCCAACGCCTGGGGGGCGATGAAACACATCGGGACCGTGCCAGCGTGATCCGGACGTTCGACGGGGCCGATGTCATCGTTCCGAACGGAATGCCTATCTCCGACACGATCACGAACTGGACCTACGCGGACACCAACCGGCGCATCGAGGTGGACGTCGGCGTCGAATACGGAACGCCCGCACGGCGCGTGATCGAACTCCTCGTCGGCGTCGCGAAGGCGAACCCCCAGGTTGCTACCTATCCCGAGCCGCGCATCGGCGTGCCCTTCCCGAAGCGCGACACCTGCATCTGGTCAGCGTGAGCCCGGACGCGGCGGCGGAACTGGAGCGCGGAGCGACTCTTTCTCCGCACGGCGGCACGGTCTCGGATTCGCACGGGAAGAAAGGACCGAGCTGCTTTGGAGACGGATGCGCCTCTGCGCGCGGGAGTTGCAGGAATCCCCGCCTCCGAGTTCGGTGACGGAGATCCAGACCGCGATCGAGCAAATCATCACCGAGCCGCCCAGGAGAAGGCGGGCGCTGATCCCCTGGTTCCACGAGCCGCTCCAGGAGGGCCCCCCTTTTTCGCCGATACCCAGCTCACGGCACACTTCCGTACCTACTACCTGCGCAATGACAGAACGAACGACGTGCTCAGTGAGGCATGGGCGGTGGGAGGGTCGATCTCCTACCGCTCGGGCTGGCTCGCGGATCTCTTCCAGGTGGAGGTGGAGGGCTTCCCGTCGCAACCCATCTGTGCGTGCTACCGAGCTTGCGGTTTTGGGTCAACGCGGGGCGAGGCCCCGCGGCGCTGCGCTGCTACGCGGATGAGGTGATCGTGAGGCTCTGAATCAGACGGCGACCCAGCGCTTCTCGGTCCCCGAGCGCCGCGCCGCTCATTGGCGAGTCCACAAGAACAAGCGAAGAAGGGTCAGAGCCCCTTCGGTCCGAGAATAGGCTCAGGCCCCGTGGGTGGTGACGCCGCGGGCGAGTGCTGCGCCGCATAGGCCTCGGTGTACCGGCGGAACTTGCGGAGCATGTGCCGGTTGGCCGCGCGCATCAGCGGGCGAGTGAGAAACATCAGGTGCCGAGAGAAGCCGCGCGCCTCCATCGCCATGTGCCACTCGACGCGGCAGGTGCCGTCTCCGAGGTCCTCGACACGATAGTCTTCCAGGAACTTCTGGGTGGCGTCCATACTCGCGCCCACGAAGGTGAAGGCCATGCGCCGGCCGCGCTCCCATTCGACGAATTCCTCGTATCCGACCAACCCGCCCATCATGTGCACACTGCGCGTCGTGCCCACGCCATAGGGTTTCGGTGAGGTCCATTCCACCTTCTGGATGGGCAGGGCCCAGACCGTCCAGGCGTGGGCGTCCTCGAAGACTTCGAAGATCTGTTCCGGCGTCGCGCGCACGGTCTCGACGGCGACGAACACGTTCTTCGTCTGGCCGAGGAACTCCACGCCGACGGGTGTGCACTCGTAGTAGTCGCTCATGATGCGTTCCGAACCTCGTGGTGTCGTGCCTTGCGGGCATTGTACTCGCCCACAGCCGTGGCGACTAGCGTTGGCATCGCGCTTCTGGCCCGCACTCGCTCTCAGCACGGAGCGCGTTGCCCGTCGTGGGCGCAGGCACGCGGAGGAACGCCGCGACGCGGGGCGCTACGCTCGAGATCGAGGTGAACGAAACATGAAGATCACGCTCTTCGGTGCGACGGGCCTGCTCGGTCGCGAGCTGCTGTCGCAGTGTCTCGAGGCGGGGCACGAGGTCAGCGTGCTCCTCCGCACACCCGAGAAGCTGCCCGCCGCGCTGCGGGCCCGCGTGAAGGTCGTCGAGGGGAACGGCCTCGACGCGGCGGCGGTGGAGCGCGCCCTTTCCGGGGAGACCGAGGCGATCCTGTTCGCGATCGGCGTCGACGCGCGCTCGCCCGAGCATCTGTGCACGGACGTCACCCGTCACATCCTCGCTGCGATGCGCAAGCACGGGATCCGCCGCCTGGTCTGGTGCGGTGGCGGCAACACCGTGGGCGACGAAGACGTCGTCAGCCTGGGGTCCAGCTTCGTCCTGCTCTTCTCGCGCTTGTTCATGGGCCTGAGGCACCGCGACAAGCTGGAGCAGATCGCGCTGCTCGAAGAGAGCAGCGACATCGACTGGATCGGGATCCGGCCGCTGCAGATGCGCAAGGGCGGCAAGCGCGGTGGCTATCGGGTGGGTTTCGATCGTTACAGTGGACTTTCGAAGATCACTGCCGGCGACTGTGCGAACGAGATGATTCGCATGCTCGAAGACAACACATGGCTCCACAAGGCGCCGGTCATTCAGTACTGATCCGTCGCTTCCGCGCCGCAGTGCTCGAAGGACATCCATGGAAAAGCGCTGTCGCCCGACGCACTGGACGGCGCGGACTGTGGCCCGTCTAGAGTTCGCGGACTTCCCCACTGATCATCGCGGTGCAGACGGTTTTCCAGTTCATCTCGTGGCACTTGTCCAAGATGTATCGGGCTTCCTTCCCGCAGCCGCTGGCCACATAGGAGGTCTCGTCGAGCTTCGAGGCCGAGATTTCTTCGGCTGGGCAATCGAGGTCGAACGATGCGGCTTGAGTCGCCCGTTCGACGCGCGTTTCATCGGTGACCAGTTTCCCGTGATAGAAGAGCTGGACGCACCCCGACGCCGGGAGCACCAGGATCGCCGTCAATAGCACCAAGGCTTTCTTCATTGCGTCAATTCTCCGTGTTTTCACTTTCCAAGTTCGAGCGCCGGAATGACACGCGGCACTCTAGTGAGCTCTCTCGATCCAAGACGCTACGTATCTCCGCGTGTCGGGATCCGGATGGGAGTCGCGGATTTGGGCGAGTACGGGATGGTCACCGGGGAGCCGAAAACCCAATAGAACGGCGAGAGCGACTCTTTGCGCTTCGGGCGGTCCTTCGAGAACGATTCGGCCGAGTTCACGCGCCGAAGATGGCCCACCGATCGATTGGAACGCAGATGCGGACTTCCGACGAATGTCGACATCGGATTCGACGAATGTCTTTCCGAGAATCGCCAGGGCTTCATCGCCCCCGATGCGCCCGAGCGCTTCGATGGCGACCATTCGAACGCCGGAATCCGAATCCGACAAGGCCATCTCCCCAACGATTTCGACCGCATCCGAACCCTCCGTTTCGACGAGGGGAAAGATCGCGGCTTTTCGAACGCTGGGATTCGGGTGGCGACAACTCGCAACCAAATCCTCGGCCCCGGCCGGCTCCTTCAGCGTTCCGAGCGCCACGAGAACCGCACCGGACACATCAGGATCCTGGGCGAGGTTGCGAAGCTTCGGAACGAGCTGTTTCAACTCCGCCTTCGCGATCGATTGAACGATCACTCGCCGCACGCGGCCGGGCAAATCATCTCTACCGAGTGCACGCTCCAGGGTCTTGCGTTCCGACCGGCTCAAGGAGTCCGAGAGTTCGCGAATGCTCGGGAGTGTGATCGCGCCGTTCTCGACGAGTCGGGAGTTCGTCTGCGTCAGTTCCCAGAACGCCAAATTCCGTTCCGCACTTCTCGTCCGCAGTCGGTCCGATAGGGATCTCTCCCAGATCGGATCGGGATTGTTCCGCAGCTCACTTTGTCGAGTGAATGAGGTTTCGAGCGCATCTACCTCGGCGTCGTTTGCAACCGGGATCCAGCTGTTCTGCGGGGTGTCGGCGAGACCGGCAAGGGGGGTCTCGATCTGCTGTTGGACTTCGGGCGGCAACCCTGAACGGACTCCAAGGAAGACGACACCGCGCCCCTCGTTGGGCACCGGCGGTCGGTTTCGCCGGGCTGTGCTTCTTCGCCAATGAACGATCGTCACCCTCTTGGCCGCCTCGAAGTATTCGGCACTTCGGGGATCCGCGCTGTGGAGAACGCGATGGATCTCGAGTTCTGTCGCTAGGTGCTCTCCATCGTTGAGACGCGTGTGCCCCACGACAGTCGCTTCCACTGCCGTGCTTCCGATCATGGATAGAAGCGGGCGCGCTGGGCGCGTGTATTCCTCACTTGTCGCCAACGAGGGATACGCGGCGAGTGAGCAGGACAACGCCAAAAGGCCAAGAGCGATCGACGAGGTCTTGTTGGTTCTTCGAAGGATTGTTTCGTCAGAGCAACAGCTTGTTCGCATCGACATGGAATGATTCTATGAGCACCGAATGGAAATCTGCAACGGAGAAGACGAGGGTTCACGAGTCCGCGAAGCAACGGCACTTCTTCTGTCCGCAACGGAGGTGCACGCGTCACGCGCTCGGCTCCACAAGGTCCGTGGGGCCGTCACGCGGATTTCCGCGCCATGCAGCCACTGTGCAGCCGAAACCGCAGGTCAATTGCGCGCGTTCGCGGGCGTTCGCGGAATGGATAATTCTGGACGCGCCATCAAAATCCAAAAGCCCTCCGGTGAGTTACACGGGGCGTTTCTCTGGCTCACCAAACGCAACCAGGCAAGGCCCTGCCTCCGCGCAACCGCGCCTGATTCGGCGTTTCGAGAAGGGGCGGGATGAATTCCCGTCGCTGGTTTATTCTGGGGCGACTCGTTTTCTCATTGGAGGTACGCGCATGTTTCTCGCAGCTGTTGCCCCTACTGCGCTGACGGCGGTTGCCGTCGATCGAAGCCGGTTCTGGATGCTTCGCCAGACCGGCTTCTGGTTCATCACCCTCGTCGGTATCACGTTTTCCTGGGCGCCCGACGCGCGTGCCGCCGGTGGCCGAATGGAGATCAACCAGACGGCGGCCCTGGCGGGCGGCGTTGCGCCCGGCGACGCGGCTGGGTTTCCCGTCGAACTCACGGTGCCGGGGAGCTACGTGCTCACCGGTGATCTCAGCGTCCCAGTAGACACCGATGGGATCCAGTTCGGTCCCGACGCCGACGGCTCCACCCTCGATCTCAACGGCTTCTCGATTCGCGGACCGGCAAGCGGATCCGGCGTGGGGGTGCGTTCGGACAACTTGACCACGGGAATCACGGTGCACGGCGGGCGCATCGAAAAGATGGGGGGCAACGGAATCCTGCTCCAGAATCTGGACTTCGTTCGAAACGTGGTGGCAACACAGAACGGAGGCCATGGGATCGAGGTCGGGCCCCGGAGCAGCGTGATCGATTGCCAAACGACCCTCAACGGTGGCGCCGGGATTCACGTGGATGAAAACGAAAGCAACAGCCCGTTCAACAACGTGGGGCAGACGGTGGTGAAGGGGAACCTCGCCGCGGGAAATGCAAAGGTCGACACGGCCGCTTTCGATATCGAGGGGGGTGGCGCCACCGGCGGAAACGTCTGCGCAGATGGAAGCTGTTCGCGCCGGGGCGCCCGGCGCTATTACCTGACGAGGTCTCCCTTTGTCAGCGCCTCGAATGCACCGACGCGCTGCGCCGCGGGTTTCCACATGGCGTCCATGTGGGAGCTCAGCAACCTTGCGGGCCTGGAATTTACGCTTCGGCCCCGAAGGGGTTCGGTGAACACGCCCATCAACGACCAAGGGGAAGGTCCCACCTCCAGTCCATCGGGCGGATGGATTCGCACGGGCGGACTTCCCAACGACAGCGGCGCCGCAGGCATTGCCAACTGCGACGCCTACGAGACGAGCGACAGCGAGTCCCTGGGGACCACCGCCAATCTCCATCCCACCGGCTTCGGGCAGACCAGCGGGAATGCCCCGTGGCGGATCACCACCCATACCTGTGACTTCTTCCGCGCAGTGTGGTGTATCGAGGACTAGTACCGTTGATTGACGCGACACCAGATCGAATTCGCGAAACGGCTCATCGCTGACGGAAAGCCCGACACTGCCCGTCCCCTCCTCGAGGAAGCGCACAGGTCCGCGGTTGAGATGGGAATGCGTCCGCGATCACGTCGAGTGACGCACTCTTGAAGGAGCTGAATCGAGTCGTGTGAAGCGAACTTGGAAATGGCTCGCCCGTGCTGATGCCTTCGCTTCCGGTCTCGAGCACCCGCTCGCGCGTCTCGGCTGCCCGCGGTGAAAGCGGCGCTTCGCCCTGTGCTTGGGCGCCGCCGCGCATCTCAGTCCTCGAACTTCGGCGGTCGGTTCTGCTTGCGGGCCCGCACCGCCTCTTCGAAGTTCTTCGTCGTCATGCGCACGAAGAGCTGGGTGTGGCTCTCGAGCTCGACCGCCGCGCGCAGACTCGCGGTCTCGAGCCCCGCCCACATCATTCGCTTGGTGAGGGCCACGCCCTGGGCACTCCAGCCGTTGATCTGCTTCGCGAGCGCGATCGCCTCGTCCATCAGGGCATCGTCGGGAACCACTTTCGAGACGAGCCCGATCTCGGCGGCCTCGGTCGCGCTGACGTCTCGTCCCGAGAGCATGATCTCGAAGGCGCGCGAAGAGCCGATGGCGCGCGGGAGCAGGAAGGAGAGTCCCAGCTCCGTGGCGGTGAGCCCGTTGTTGATTCCGGCCGCGCGGAAGTAGGCAGATTCGCTCGCGAGGCGGATATCCGCGCCGAGCGTGAGGCAAAGCCCTCCCCCGATGGCCGCACCGTTGATGGCGCAGATCACGGGCTGCGGCATTCGCTGCATGGCGGGCACCAGGTCCGCGAGGATCGACATCGCGCGCGTCGCGATGCGCGTGAGCGTCAGCCCGGCGATATTCGGCGGCGGCTCGGACTCCTGCGTATCGGCTCCGGAGCAGAAGCCGCGTCCCGTTCCGGTCAGGATCACGCAGGTCGTCTCGTTGTCGGCGGCGACCTGCACGAAGGCGTCGTGAAGCGGAACCATCAGCTCGAACGCCATCGAGTTCATCCGCTCGGGGCGGTCGAGGACGATCACGCTGATGCCGGGGTCGGGCTTTTCGATTCGGACGGGGGACATCGGTGGTTCGCTCCCTTTCGCGGGTCGTGTTCAGGCGGGCCGGAGCTCGACCCGCATTTCCTTGATGCCGTTGATGAGGTTCGAGCGCAGCCGGCGGGGGGGTGCCAACGGGACGATCTCGGTCGTGTGCGCGAGGAGCTCCTCGAACATCACGCGGAGTTCGAGCCGCGCGAGGCTCGCGCCGAGGCAGAAGTGCTCGCCGTGCCCGAAGCTCAGGTGTTGGTTGGGATTGCGGCGGATGTCGAAACGGTTGGGATCGTCGAACACCGACTCGTCGCGATTCGCGGAGGGGTACCACATGAGCACCTTGTCGCCCTCGCGGATCGTCTTGCCCCGCATCTCGACGTCGCAGGTGGCGGTGCGGCGGAAGTGATGGATGGGAGGCCAGTAGCGCAGCATTTCTTCGACAGCGCCTTCGATCAAGGTCGGATCTTTTCGCAGGGCTTCGAGCTGATCCGGATGCTCGAGCAGGGTCGTGAGGCCGCCGCTCATCGCCGTCCGCGTGGTCTCGTTTCCGGCGATGATGAGGAACATGAAGAAGGTGTTGAACTCCATGTCGGTGAGTTTGCGGCCGTCGAACTCGGCGTCGAGCAGGGTCCGGGTGAGGTTGTCGCCGGCGCGCTGGCGCTCGCGCTCCGCCAGCTCCTGGGCGGCCATGAACACCTCGACCCGCGCGTTCGACCGGAAGTCGTCGGTGGGAGCGACTTCCGGGTCCTGGTCGTCGATCAGGCCGCTGCTCAGTTCGAACAGCCGTTGCCGCTTGTCTTCGGGAACCCCCATCATCTCGCTGATGGCGTTCATCGGGACGGGCGACGCGTAGTCGGCGACGAAGTCGATCTCGCGCTTCTCGAGGGCCCGCGCGAGCGCCGACTGGGCGAGCGCGCGGATCGGTGCTTCCAGTGCGGCAATCGCCCGCGGCGTGAAGATCGTGCTCACGAGTCCCCGCGTCATGCGGTGTTCCGGAGGATCCTGCGCGATGACGACCATCCGATAGCCCTCGAGCATGCCCGGATCGGTCACGTCGAGGCGCGACACCCCGGCCGCGTAACTGGAGAAGCGCGCGGGGTCCTTGGAGACGTTGCGGATGTCCTCGTGGAGGGTGAGGGCCCAGAATCCAGGCCCGTCGGATTCCTCGTGCCAGTAGACGGGATCCTCCCGGCGCAGCCGTTCGAAGCGCTCGTACGGGACGCCTTTTTCCCAAACGGATTGGTCGATCAGATCGACGCCCAGGTGCGAATCGGCCATGCCTCGTTGATCTCCGCTGTTCGTCTCGTTGCCTGGAATGCCCGGCCCCACTCTAGGAGCGTGTCTGGAAGCAATCAAGCGCTTGTTTACCTTGTGCTCGAGCCTCCGTCTTCGAACCCGAAACCCGGCGACGTCGTCGAGAGGGATGGCCCCCTGGACTGTTGGTGGACATGCCCAGTCGGCTGTTTCGGGCGCTGCTTCGGGCAGACTCACGGTCCGCAACGACCAGAACGCCGCCCACTTGCTTTCTTTGAACCCAAAAAGCGCAGTCGCGCGACCTGGCCCGCGCGGATTCGCTAGAGGGAAAGCCAGATACAGGCCACATGTAAACTCGGATGCGTGGAGCAGGGCCACGTACCGATGAGATTGGTTGGCGAGGAGTGCCAATGGTCATTTCGAGGTTTCGAAGGCTCAGGTTCATCGGGGTCATGATTGTGGCAACCGGGATCAGCGCCTCATCGGCACGGGCGGACGAGCGAATCAATGTGCTGGTCGACTTGAGCCATCAGTTTTCTTTCCGCTACAGCGTTTTTTCCGGACGTGACGACTATCTCGACCGATCCTCCTTTGCGCGGACCCACTCGCTTGCCTCTCTCACTTCGAAGGAGATCGATCTCGACCGGTACGATGTGGTTGTCCTGCACCACGTTGACTCGCCAGTGGATTACGATTCCGCTGAGGTGGCACTCCTGTTGGGCTGGGTCCGCCGGGGCGGCGGGCTTCTGATGGTGGGGAAGGGTACGGGGGTGGCTCCGCTGAACCGAGTCGCTCGTGAATTCGGAATTCGTTTTCTCGAAGATCGCGCTGAACTTCCCTACCGCATTCACGATCACGAGGTGAACCGTGGCGTTGTTGAATTCGGGGTTTCTACCCAATCCCGAGGGGGGCGCCTTCAAGTCGACGGAGTCGCAAGCGTCTTGGTTTCGGATACCGCGGGTTCAGCGGTTGCCGTCGCGCAACAAGTTGGGAAGGGTCGGGTCGTCGCCGTGGCGGAGGATCACTTCATATCCAACCCCCACCAGTCGACGGTCGTCAATCAGACTTTCGTCAGAAACCTCATTCGTTGGCTCGGTTACCGACACCGATCGGGCGGAGCTTCAGTCCCTGGACGCCTGGAGCCCGAAAAGCTCCGGCAAGTCAGCAAGGCGCTCAGCATTCGCCACTCTGCAAAAACGGCCGAGTCGCCATTCGTATCCATGGCGTCTCGAGAATATTCGAGGGTCAATCGTCATCTCGAACGGATCACCGGAATCGAAAATTCCTTCGAGATGACGTTTCTGGTCTTGCCATGCAGGGGGGGTGGTTACAGTAGTGGCCGTGTGGTCGGTGTGTGTGGCTACATGACGGAAAGTGCGATGCTGCGCACCCTCGCGCACGAACTCATGCATTCCTTCGACATCCCGAACCCCCCACCCGAGATGATGCACCCGGTGGTGTCCTGGGTTGCATCCAAGGTCGCCGATGAATTCGCGGGCGAGCACGCGGCGGCGGCAGATCGCGAGCGGAAGAACTGGGATCGCGGATTCAAAAAAAAGGATCCAATGGGCACCGAGATCGATGTCACCGATAAAGATGTGTTCGAACGGCGAGGAAAGATGTTCTGGATCATGGGGTCCTTGGAGGGAAACTATGGATTCCCGAGTGAGGGCCTCTACCCGTTTCGTCGCGCCCGCGATCCTCGCAATTTCTTGCGCCGATATTTTCGCCTCAAGCGAGCTGATACATCGTACGAGTCTACGCCCGAGCGTATCGTCGAGCTGCTCAGCATGGCCGCGTGCCGAAATCTGTACCCCGATTTCGAAGCCGTTGGAACTCGCCTTGGACCCGCCAGAGCGGATCTTCGAGCCCGAATCGACGGTGCATGTCGGTAGGTACCGGTGCACCGAGACAAACGCCCGAAAGCTGCCTGATTCAGTTCAATTCGCAGCCGATTTACTCAGGATCGATGCGTGTTTCGGTGTAGGTGAGCACGCGGCCCTCTGGGTCGAGGTCAAAAGCGTAGCGACTGCCGTTGACGTCAATTCCGCTGATCTGTCCTGCCTCGTTGCGGTCCAGCGGCACGGCGATCTGCGTCGTGAAGGCCTCGCTGTCGGTTTCGTAGAACCAGGTCTGGTCGTTCCCCAGTGAGTAGATGTTCGCCATATGCAGGGCCTGATTGATTGGATCGGGGTATCCGGCGTCGAATCGAACGAGCCCCAACTCCACGGTCTGTGCACTGTCGGAAAACCATTGATTGGCGATGGATGCAATCAACTCCTGGGGGGCGTTCTGAAAGAACCCATCACTGACCGTGCTGCGTAGGTAGTTGAGCGCTGGGGCGCCCGCATCCGCCACGAGTCCGGAAGTCCAGTCGGCTAGAGGCGAAGCGGTCTTGTTCAGCTTGGCGTTGACGGAGTGGTTGATCTCGTGAGCCAGTGCGGCGGAGAAACTGGGAATGGGTCTGGCCTCGATATCCGGTGGGAAGGGATTCACGCTCGCACGGATCTTCGAACCGAAGATATTCACTCCCGAGGGGATTCCTTTGAGCGAAAGGGGATGGGGGGCGGGGCCGAGTTTCGACTTGACGGAGATCGAACGCAGGCTGTGAAGCTCCGCAGGGATCAAGTCGAGAAGCTGATGGATGTGATCCAGTTGTGCGTCGTCGAGCGACAGGTTGTCGAGGATGACGATTCCGTGGTCGCGCAGGATGTCGGCGTGGCGTCCCCGTAGTGATCCCGTGTCGATCATCGCATTGCGCCGCATGGCAGTGATGTGCACCGAGTCGCGCCAGGTGCGCCAGGCTCGTTCTCGGACCCAGGCCGAAGTCGGATAGTCAACGCTGTCCAAGGATGTGTGTTTTGCGTAGGTGGAAGGTTCGGTTTCGATCAGGTTCACAAAGAAGTCATAGATGCTCAGGCGTTTCGGATCCTCTGCGGGGAGCTCGACGGTCGCGACGGAAAGCAGCTCATGGGCGCGGATGAACTCGAGGCGAAGCTCCAGTTCGGGGCCCACGGGGTTGTTCAGGAGTTCGCGCAAGTCACTGCGACCCGCGTGGGTATCGAGGATCGACGCCATGGCTCCATTTACGCTCGGAGTATCAAAGTCGGGATAGAGGGTATGGAAAGTCGCGCGGTTGTTGAGATGATGGGTGGGGTCCGAAATGATTCCGTCGATCCAGCGCACGCCGAATACATCGCCCAGTTGGTTCATTGGATAGTTATCCATCGTGCGGCCCATGCTGGAGTTGGACCAAGTCCAGCCCAGTCCCCCGAGCAGCAGGCCACCTCCGCCACACACGTATCGTTCGATGGCTGCAATTTCAGCGTCAGTGAAATCGGTCCAGGCGTTCCCGATGACGAGGATTGGGCTTCGGATCAGAACGCCGAGGGTCAAGGGTGCGTCCACGGGTTTCAGCGCGTATCCCTCGCTCTCCACGAGGAACGCGAAATCCTGTAGTTGCGCACTGCGCGTTCGTTCCGCGTGCCCGGAGCTGTAGTGCACCACCGGGGCACCAAAGCCGTGCAGCCAACGCATGGCGTTGCGAAAAAACTGGGCATTGTCGAGCTGGGTAACGGAGTTCAGCAGCGCGCCGCTTCCCAGGGCGATGACCCGTCCCTCCCCGTATTGACGGGCCAGGACGAAGGTAGAAGGAAAGGAACTGTCTTCGTCACCACCGGCGATGGGCCACCACGCGGAGTCCGTGGCGAGCATTGGACCCGGATAGCCCGGCGCGGAGGAAAGCGCGCTCACGCCCTGGACGAGATCGAGCGGGTCGGGCGCTCCATTGCAGGCAAGGAAAGGCATGGAAACGAGAAGCAAGAAAAACGGACGAATCGGCAACACCAAATCAGCTCCAGCCAGCAAGAACCCCCACCGCAACAACAACTCGACGATCATACTCGGCGCCGAGTATCGCTCAAAGTGTTCCGGACGAGAGACTCGGCTTCTACTTCGTGTGCACAGAATTCGCCGCGAATGGTCCCAAGATCGTCACATTCCGCGATTGGCTTCGAGCCGGAAGCGCTCAACCGGCTCGCTGGCGAATGTTTTCCCGAGGTCACAAGTTCGCAAACTCCGCCTGTTCGGAGATTGGGGACGTCCGTGAATCCCCTCGCGCGCGCACTCGGTGCTAGGATGGTCGCTCCGGCACGAGAGGTTCAACGACGCGTATGCTTCCCTGGCGATTTCTCTACCCCCGGATGTGGGCCTTCAACGCGCGCAACGTCTCTCACTTTCTAATCGATAAGCTGCAGGGCGCGCCGCCGCGCCCGCTGCGCGCGCGCGATTTTGTCGCCCGGCATGCGACGCCGGGGGATCCGGCCAGCGTGCTCGCTGCCCTCGACCGCTACGCGACCGAGGAGCGGTGGCTCATGAGCGTGGGACCCGAGAAGGGGCCACTCCTGAGCGAGATGCTCAAAAGCATCCCGGAGGGTGGGCGCGTCCTCGAGCTGGGGGCCTACTGCGGCTACTCGGCGATCATGCTCTGCCAGCGCCTTCCGGCGCCCGGAACCGTGGTGTCGGTCGAGGTCAGCCCGGAGAACGCCGAGGCCACGCGCGACAACGTTGCGGCCGCGGGTTTTTCCGATCGGGTCGAGGTGCGACTCGGCTCATCGAGCACAGAGATTCCCAAGCTCGAGGGCCCCTTCGATCTCGTCTTCCTCGATCATTGGAAGGACCTCTACAAGCCGGACCTCGAGTTGCTCGAGGCGAACGGCCTGCTGCGGCCGGGATCCATCGTCGTGGCCGACAACACGGGCGAGCTCTTCTCGCCCGAGGCCTACCTCACGTACGTGCGAACGTGCGGACGCTACGACAGCGAATCGCGCCCGGCGCACATCGAATACTCGCAACTGCCGGACGCGGTCGAGATCTCCGTCTATCGCGGGGAGAATCCGGAGAGGTGATACGACGAGCGATCGAGTCGGACCTTTCCGGCGTGTCGGCAGTTCTGGCCCGCGCTTTCGCCACCAACCCGTTCGTTCGCTGGATCATTCCCGACGACGCCATGTACCAGCGCGCCGGCGAGGCGTTCTTCCGAATCGGGGTTGAGCGCGAGCTCCGTCAAGGCGAGATCTACACCGATGACGCGTACTCGGGGGCTGCGCTGTGGCTGCCGCCCGGCACTCCGTCGCCGGGTTTGCTCGCGCAGCTTCGGCCCGGGCTGAGGCTCTTGCGTGCGATTCGTTCGCGTACGCGGGTCGCCGCTTCGGCAATCGACCAGTTCGAGCGTGCCCGTCCCCGCGAGCCGCACTGGTACTTGACGGTGCTCGGGACGGACCCGAGCCGCCAAGGGCGGGGTATCGGCGGCGCATTGATGGCACCGATCCTGGAACGTTGCGATGCGACGGGCGTCGCGGCCTATCTCGAGTCGTCGAATCCGGACAACGTCGGCTACTACCAGCGCTTCGGCTTTCGCGTGACGGGAGAGATTCCCTTCTCGGGCGGACCGGCGGTTCCGCTGATGTTGCGCAAACCGAGCTGATCGCAATTGCGCCGCGACGGCGCGAAACTCCTACCCAACACCACGCAATGACTTCCGATTCAATCGGAGCCTATTCGGAGTTCGCCTGATGTTCGACTTGTAACCAGAGGTCTTCGATGCCCAATTCGTGTACGCAGTGGGCGATGTAAACCCGATCGAGAGCCGGACCGCTCACGTCGATGATTCCGACGACGTCACGAAGCTGTCGCTCCGACTCCCCGGCGCGAGCCCACTCGAGTTTCGAGACAATCGTATCTTCCGCTGTGGCCAAGAAGACCTTGGTTCCATCGATTTGGGTTGGCTGGCGCCGCCGGAATTTCTCGTGGCTGAAGGGTCGGTCCTTGCGAAGAATGAGATCGACCTTCCAACCCGATTCGAGGTGCACGAGATTGAACTGTCCTCGACGGCGCCACGCTTCTTCCGCGGCCTCCGCGCTCAGATAGAATCGTTCTTGCGAAACGGTTCCGACCAGCTGCTGAAGCGCCTCGCGAGTCGGGTCGATGACCAGGTCGATATCGTTCGTGGTCCGGGGCTCGCCATGTGCGGTGCTGGCAAACGAGCCCGCAAGCATATGCGGGATGCCGCATCGTTCTAGTTCGCGAACGATCGCGGCGAGCGTCGCCGCTCCGCTCAACTGGATTCCTTCCTCTTCCAGGCCGCGTCGAACAGCGGGCGACCGAGAATTTGACGAAGGACCAACCGCTCTGCCTCGGCTTCGGAAAGCGAAGGCGTTCTCGATCGCATTCCGGACGCGGCCAACTTGCGCGCGTCCTCGGACATCTGGAACGCCATCTCGATACGCTGAGCCGTGGGCATTCGCCGGAGGACTGCCTGTTGGACCTTGCGCGCGTCAGGCGAGGTATCGCGAGACCTCATGGAAAATAGGATAGCGCTCCTCCCCTTCTCCCGTGTGTGTGTCGGGCAGAACGCTTGCCGGGTCGGGGAGGCCGCGGGGAGATGAAAGGGCGACGCCTAGCGAAACTCCAACCCCTTGAATTTGCCCGATCGGCGCCACCGGTCCAGGTACTTGAAAAACGCCATGGGGCCCCTCGGGTGGCCCACCATCAGCAGGGCGCTCTCGTCGAGCGATTGACCTTCGTTGTTGTAATAGCCGGGGGTGCAGTCGGTCAGCATGCCGAGCATCGGTCCCCTTCCCCTCCGCAGCAGGCGGATCCAGTCGTCTTGCGCCGCCTGCGTGACTTCGATTTCGTCGAACCCACGGTCCATGGCGTGGCGGATCATCAGCGCGATCGTCGCACCGGACTCCGTGAAGTTGTGAGGGACGTTCGAGATCAGGGCGGCGCCCTGCCACGGTCCCAGGATGAACAGGTTGGGAAAGCCGTGGACGTGGATTCCGTGCAGCGACTGCATGCCGTCGGCCCACGCCTCCGACAGTTTCAGCCCGTCGCGGCCCGTCACGTCGAAGCCGTTGCGGCTCGTGAGGTCGGTGCCGACCTCGAATCCGGAAGCGTAGATGATGCAGTCGAGCTCGTACTCCCGACCGTTGGCAACGATCCCGTTCTTCGTGATCCGCTCGACGCCCTTGCCGTCGGTATCGACGAGGGTCGTGCCGGGTTCGTTGTAGGCCTGTAGGTACTCGTCGTGGAAACACGGCCGTTTGCAGAGCTGGCGGTACCAGGCCTTGAGGTTCTGCGCGGTCTCGGGATCGCCCACGATCTCGTCTACCCGGGCGCGAATCTCCTCCATCTTCTCGTGGTCGGAGTCTTCGAACGCCGCGAGCATGTTCTTCGGCGTCATCTTGTAGAGCGGTAGCGAACGGATCCGAAAGCGAATCCGGCGGGCGAGGTCGGTCCAGCCGTCCTGGACGAGGTCTTCCTTCGGGATGCGGAACCCCATGGTCTGGTTCGCGGTGAAGTTCTCGAGCCACTTCTGCTGCCAGCCGGGTTCCCGCACTTCGCCCTCGAACCACTCCATGTCCGTGGGGCGGTTGTCGCGCACGTCGACCGAGGAGGGGGTGCGTTGGAAGACGTAGAGCTCGCGGCAGGCCTTGGCGAGTTGCGGTACGCACTGCACCGCCGTGGCGCCGGTACCGATGATGCCGACGCGCTTGTCCGCGAGCTTCGTCATGGGAGCGCCGCCCTCTTCGCCGCCGGTGTAGGCGTAGTCCCAGCGGCTGGTGTGGAAGGAGTGACCCTCGAAATCGTCGATCCCTTCCAGGCCCGGCAGCTTGGGCACGTGCAGGGGGCCCGTGCCCATCGCCACGTATTGCGCGGTGAACGCGTCGCCTCGGTTGGTGCGCACGATCCACGCCGAACGCTGCGCATCCCACTCGAGGTTCGTGACTTGCGTGTGGAACAGCGCGTCGTCGTAGAGCCCGAACTGCTTACCGATGCGCCGGCTGTGCTCGAGGATCTCGGGCGCGTGCGCGTACTTCTCCGTGGGGACGTGATCGGTCTCTTCGAGCAGCGGCATGTAGACGAACGAGGCCGTGTCGCACTGGGCGCCGGGGTAGCGGTTCCAGTACCAGGTGCCGCCGAAGTCGCCGGCCTTGTCGACGACGCGTACGCTGTCGATGCCGGCTTCCTTCAGCCGCGCACCGGTGATCATCCCCGCGAACCCTCCGCCGATGAGCGCCACGGTCACGTGGTCGGTGACGGGTTCCCGCTCGACCACTGGCATGTAGGGATCGTCCAGATAGTGGGCCAGGGAAGTGCCCGCCAGCCGCACGTACTGATCGTTGCCATCGGGGCGGATCCGCTTGTCGCGTTCTGCGAGGTACTTGGCGCGCAGCGCCTCTTTGTCGATCGGGGTGGTCATAGCCAAAAACGCTCCTCGTTGCGTTTGATCCGCGAGCCCGGGGCTCGCAACTCAAAAAGTCCAGTCGGATCCGCGCGATCGCGCCATCCGGGGGCTCCGAGAGTCACGGGGCCACCCTCGGCGATCACGGTCCTGGCGCGGTCCAAGCGCAAAGAGCCGCTGAGGGAGCCCGACTGGCTTCGGAGTATGCCTCCGGGCTTCACGCTGTCCACCGCGCAGTGCAGAGGACGGTGTCGCAGAAGCGGATCCCACTATGGGCAGGTCGTGTTTCCGTCGCAGACGTTGAGCCCAAGCTCGGTACCCGCTCCGACCGTTCCAGCGGTGTTCCCGTTGATGGAGTTTTGCGCATAGCCGACGGAACCGGTGAGCGAGAGACCCTTGCCGGTGTTGCCGTTGACCGTGTTCCCCATGACGAGTGAATCCTGGTCGGCCTCGATTCCGTTGTCTCCGACGCCCTCTCCGTTGCCGTTGGCCACGTTCCCCACGATGCGGGTCCGTTGTCCGGCGTCGATTCCATCCTCGCCGTTCTTGTTCGCCGTGCACCCGGTCACGGTGGAATCGTCCCCGACGATGATCCCGATTCCAGCGTTCCCGAAAGCCAACGTGCCGGCGACGGTGCTGGAAGGAGCGAGTGCGATCCCTGCACCACCGTTCCCACGCGCGATGCAGTCCTCGACGAGATGGCTGTCTCCGTTTCTGACGACGATCCCGCCGCTGCTGTTGTCCAGGGCCTGGATCCGCACGAAGCGGTGGCCGGAGGAGGCAGCCGATTGCTGGATGGCGCTTCCGAACCCCCGAATGGTTCCGTTGCGGATCTCCCAGTTGCTGCCCGATCCGAGTTGAATTCCGTTTGACGGTGTTCCGCCGCCGTCGATGGTGAAGCCGTTCAGATCGATCTTTACATCGTTCGAGGTGTTGCCGAGGAACAGCAGGACTCCGCCCGGCTGGAGATCGCTAGTGAGGCGATAGTTTCCCGGGACCAGGGTGATGGGGAACCCGGGGTTGTCCGATGTCGTGATTCCCCCAGCCAAGGCCCTCGCCTGGTTGATCTCCGTCAAACCCTCATCGGCGACGGCGGATCCAGCGAGCCATACGAGCGCAGCGGTCGCTCCGAAACCAATCCATTTCATCTGATTCCCTCCTGCTTCCGATCGACCCGTCACCGCCCATTTCATGCCGGGATTATCGCACGAACGGCGGGGGCCGAGCCGTTCGACTTCGAGGACGCGATGCATCACGAATGGATGAGAACGCCTCCGGGGCCCCCGGCTGTCGCCCACGTGCGAAAAAACATAAGAAATCCTTGAGGAATGAGTGATGTCGCTCGCGCTTTCGCGGGCTAGCGGCAGGCTGATAAGCTTGTTCGAGCGATCGATCAGCCATCCGGGTCGCCCGCAACGAGTTGGGAGACGGACATCGACACCAAGGCGAACGCGACTTCGAGCGCTGCTTGGTCGCCCGCTCGGGTTGTATCGCTTTAGTCTGCGCGGCGGGGCTGGGGCAGCGGAAGCGGGCCCGAGCTCGAAGAGGGGCCGACTCGAGGGATTCGGGCTCGGACTAGGGTTGGGAAAGCTTGGACGCATTCGATCGCTGGCGACGTGATTTTCGGGCCGACCTGGCCCGCTTCCGACGGGACGGTTTTCGCTCGGGAGTCGGCGCGGTGGCGCGGCGGTTGTACGGCGCCTTCGTGGGTCCCCGTCACGATCTCGTGATCGTGAGCCGGACGCTCTCGGGCGCGATTCCGCTCGCGGACGCACCCGAAGATCTCGCGTTCACGGAGGTGCGAAGCCGTTCACAGGTCGAGGCGATGGGGCGGTTGGCGCCCAAAGACGCCGCTCGTTACGAGCGCCTGTTCAGTGCGGGAAGCAGCGCGCTCCTGGCGCGGAAGAAGGGCGAGATCGTCGGCTGGGGTTGGGGAAGCACGGAGCTGGACGCGGATCTCCACCCCATGGGGCTGAGCCTGCGTTCGGGAGATTTCTACATTCACGATCTGTACGTCGTTCCGACGCGGCGCGGTCAGGACATCGCACGCTGGATCCACCTGCGGCGCTTCGCGCTGGCGCAGGAGCGCGGTTCCACCACAGCCCTGGGCACCTGTCTCCGCTCGAATCGACCCGCGCAAAAGGCGCTGGCGAAAGTAGGCTTCCGGGTGATTGGGGAGATGCGCCACCGTCGGTTTCTGATCTGGCGGCGTTCACGCTTGCGCCTCGGATCCGTACCTCCCGACGAGAGCGCCCCGGGGCGCTGAGGAGGTCGTCTCGCCCGGGACGCTGCAGGAACGCGGTAGAATTTCGATCGACATGGTGATAGCAGAGCGACTCCATCCCGATCTCGCTTCCCCCGAGCGGGTCCCCGTCGAAGAGTGCGTGGAACGCGTACTGCGGGGCGAGATCCTTCGCCTGCGGGGTGCGCTCCCGGCGCTCGGCTGGCTGGATCGGTTTCGCGCACTTACGTTCGAATGCGTTTCCGAAGTGGCGTCTTCCGACAGCGCCGCACGCCTGGATCGGGAGGGCTTCGAGTCGGCCCATCGCGTCCTGTCGGGCCGCGAGATCACAGCGCTGCAGAGTCGACTCGTGCGTCGCTTCTTCGACCTGCGGCTGCCCATCTGTCGCAGCTTCGCGCGCGATTTGTTCGGGGCTCGAACGCCACTCTACGTTGCCGATCGCGCTTGGGTGCGCTGGATGGTTCCGATCGACGCCGAGCGCGAGGACGTACGCCACCTCGCCCACAGGCCGGGGAGTCACACCCGACCGAACTACCACGCACCGTTGCGGCCCCACCGGGACACGTGGCTCTCGCTCCCTCGAGACACACTCGGGCTCTGGATGGCGATTTCGCGCGTGCGTCTGGGGAACACGATGGTGCTGTACCCGGATGCGTTCGGGCGTCCGCTGGAGCCGGAACCGGACGGTTTCCTGACGGATGTGGAATCGCTGGGTCGTCCGCTTCGATTCGAATGCGATCCCGGCGATGTCGTGGTGTTCAGCGGACATCACCTTCACGCCACGGAACCGAACCGAACCGACGAAACCCGCTACCAGCTGGGATTGCGTTTCTGTTTCGGTGCGCCCCGCTACGGTGCCCAATCCACCTGGGTTCCGTTTTCGGACGAGCGGTTGCTCGGCACCTCCTTTTCGCCGATCGCGACACTGCGCTCGCGCGTTACCTTCGCCCACGCGCGTTACCGAGTGCGCGACCTGCGCGCGCGTCTGTCGCGAGGAAATTGAACGGCGTGCGAACTCGTTTCGAACTCTCGAGTGCCGTGCGACGCTGCGCGACATGCTAAGCAATGCGACAGGGAAAGATCGGGAGACCTGGGACGCGTTCGTTCGGGAATCTACGTCCGGAAACCTGATGCAATCGTACGCCTGGGGTTCCTACAAAACCGCTTTGGGTTGGCGCGTGGAACGCGTCGCCGTTCTCGATCGGGGACGGATCGTCGCCGCTGCACAGGTTCTCTTCCGCAAGCTGCCAGGCGTTCCTTGGAGCATGGCCTACGTCCCTCGAGGCCCGGTGGTGGATCTCGAGTGCTCGGAGATCGCGCAAGCGCTGTTCGCGGCGATCCACGAAACCGCACGGGGGCACGGCGCTCTTTTCCTGCGCGTCGAGCCCAATCAGCTCGATTCCCCGAATCTCGCCGAATCCTTGGAACGGCACGGGTTTCACAGGACCGCGCAGAGCAACCAGCCGCGCAGCACGATCCTGGTCGAACTCGGTCTCGGTGAAGAAGCCTTGTTTCGCGGTCTTCGAAAGAAGACGCGACAGTACATTCGCCGCGCCCGCGAAGCCGGGGTGGAAGTCTTCGCTGGCGGTGAAGAACACCTTCCGGATTTTCACCGCATCGTGAGTGGCACGCGCCGACTGAAGGGAATCGGCAACCAGGGTCCGCGTTTCTACAACGAAGCGTGGCGCGTCTTTCGGGCGAACGATTCGGTGGAACTCACCCTGGCGCGGTACCGGGGCGAGATCGTCGCGGCCCTCATGGCATTTCACTTCGGCGGCCTTTGTTCCTACCTCTTTGGTGGCACCGTCGATTCAGGGCGATCGGTGCACGCCAGCCACCTCCTGCATTGGGAGTGCCTGCGTCGCGCGACGCGGTCGGACTGGCGCTACGTGGATCTCTGGGGGATCCCGGACGAGGTGGCGGAAATGAGCGCGTCGGAGCACGAGAGCGCCGTGCATCGCGACGACGCACTCTGGGGCGTCTACCAGTTCAAGCGTGGCTTCAGCCGCAAGGTCGTGACTCTCCTCGGCACCTTCGACTACGTCTACCGCCCGCGCCTCTACGGAGCCGCCATGCGGGTTGCACGCGGCGTCTCAGTGGAAGCGCTGTCGGGCTGGCTCAACCGCCTTCGCTAGGGCGTCGACCCGGAAACCGCGCTCCGACCTTGAACTTCGGCGGGCGATTTTCCTTTCCGGCTCGAACCGCCTCGGAGTACGGCCTATGGCATTCTCGAACGGACGCGCCACGATCGGGAGGGCCCGCCATGCCCCGTGTCGAAGAGTCCATTCCCAGCTACCTCGCCGAGGTGGCCGAAGCTGCCCGAGCCTGGTTTTCGTCGCACGAGGGCAGTGACTTCAAACTCACCGGGATCGTGGATCCGCAACCCGCGGACGCCTTCGACGCCGCGGCCGATCCCCGCGAAATTCAGCTGATCCTTTGCGGCCACCAGGATGGCCAGGACGTTTGTCTGCGCGAGCGCTTCGCGGTGACCCGGGCGGGCGAGGGCTTCGCCGTGCAGCACCTCGACGAGCCGGCGCCCGCGGTCGGTTCACCGGCTCCGCTGCTCGATCCGCCGGTCGGAGTCCGCGCGGGTTGGCTCGACGAGGCGATGAAGCGCCACGCCTTCGTGGTGCTCCTGTTCTATCGCGGTTTCTGGTGACCTCCGTGTCGCCGCGAGTTGCGCGGCTACGCGAAGGAAGGGGTCGTCCGGGCGATTCGCGAGGCGGGTGGTGAGATGTATGCGATCACGAGTGAGCCCCAGACCCTGGCACGCAATGCCCAGGAAGATTGGCAGACCGGCTTCGAACACGTCGGCGATCCCCACCAGGAGATCTCAGGCACCTGTGCGGAGCGCGGCTGGCTTTCGCTCTTCACCAACGAGTGGGGCAGTGACTTCGGGAATCTGGGAACGGGAACGAGTTGGGTGTCGCATCCCAAGGGCTACTTCCAGCCCGGGGTGCTGGCGCTCGGTCGGGAAGGCCGCGTGCTCTACCGGTGGCGCTGTCGACCGACGCGCCAGAACATCGGTGGTGCCGTCGCCCGACCGACGCCCGGCTACGTGTGGCGCCGCGTCGAGTCGGCGCTTCGCGAACCCGCGGATGCGCCGGACGCCCTGCCCGACGCGAACCCCGAGCTCGACTCACCGCCGGTGCCCTGGCCGATCTTCGTCACGCTGCTGATCGCCAACGGTTGGTTCCTGCGACCGGTGCCCTTCGACCAGCGGGCGGGCGAGAACACGGTCCCGAAGCGGATCCGCAATGCGGCGCTCCGCGTACCGCTGTTCGTCGCCGCGTGGGTGGCGGCCGGTCTCTTCTTGCCGGGTTGGATGGTCGCACTGGTGTTCGCCGCCTGGGTCGTGAAGGTCGTTCCGGGCGTCCGTCTCGTACACGACCGTTTCCAGAACGTCGCACCCGGGGAGCCCGCCTGAGTGCACGCGGGAATCGAATCAGGTCGTGCACTCTGGAGTCAGGTTCCCAGGCTCGCGATTCGTTCGATCAGCCAGAAGGCTCCAGCGCACCCAATCGCGTACGGAGCGACCCGGCGGGCAAGCCTCTCTCCGGGCACGGAGTAGCGCACGATCAGTGCGCCGGCGCTGAGCGCGAGCCCGACGAACAGCAGCTGACCGATTTCGACGCCCACGTTGAAGAGTAGGAGCGCCAAGGGAATCGCGTGTTCCGGAAGGCCCACATCGCGCAGCGCGCCCGCGAACCCGAATCCGTGGAGCAGGCCAAAGCCAAAAGCTGCGATCCATGGGTATTGCGCGGTGAGGCCGGGCTGACCGGATCGAGCGTGGATGATTTCGGCGGCGAGGAACATGATGCTGAGTGCAATACAGGCTTCCACCGGGGCGGGTGGGACATTCACCGAGCTCAGCACGGTTGCGGCCAAGGTGAGGCTGTGCGCGATGGTGAAGGCCGTCACGCTCAACACGAGCGGGCGCGCGCCGCGCACCAGGAGGAGCAGGGCCAGTACGAAGAGAAGGTGATCGGCCCCGAGAAGAATGTGCTCTACGCCGATCTTCAGATAGGTAAGAGCGATCTCTCGACGACCTGGAACGGGCGCGACTGAAAACGATGGCGAGTCCGGTGTCAGGCGTGCGATCTGCGTCGAGTCATCCAGTCGTTCCACGCGAACCAGTACGTCGATGAAACTGGCGGAGAGACCGTCGACGCGAATCGTCGAGTCACTCAACCCCTCCGTACAATGCACGACCCAGCGTTCCGAAACGCTTCGCGCCGTTCTCTGGAAATGAGGCTCGGTGGAGTTGATGCAACTCCGAGGCAGCTCGAGAGAGAGAGAAAGACGACGCCCACCGCGCGCGGGAACCTTCCAGAGCACATCGTAGGTATTTGGAGAAAGCTCTCGCACCTGGAGGTAGGCTGGTCGCACCTCGTGCGCCGGGGAGGGCACGGCCCACGATCCCACCAGAAAAGCAGCGACGAGCAGGGCGCGGACTATGACGCCTCCGGGTACGCCGCGTCGGATGTGCGATTCGGGAACTCCACGGTGACCTGGTAGCGTTGGCGCAACGATTCGTAGAAGCGCTTCGCTGCCCGTTGGCGACGAACATCGGCGAGGTCGAGGCGAACGCGCTCTCGAATCGTTTCGAGGCTTGGCAGCGCGGCCGCGGATCGCTCGCTGATTAGAACGAGATGTGCACCGTAGGATGACGGAATCGGGCCCTGCCACTGACCCAGCGGAACTTCCGACAGGCGCGCGGTGAAGTTATCGCCGAACTGCATCGCAACCTTTGGCGCCGAGACATTGTGATGCTCCCGCTCGAGCAGCGCGAGCCCGCCGTAGGGCGAAGTGTCCACATCGGTGCCGGCTTCTCGAAGCAGCGCCAGGAGTTCGCCGGGATCGCCCTCCTCGTCGACCGGAACCTGAACGAAAGAGAATCGCACCTCCGTTTGGAATCGGTCCGGATGCGCTTCGAGGTGAGCGGCGAGTTCCGCGTCGGTCGGTGCGGAGTCGGTGGCGGCGAGATCTTCGGAGAGGAACTCGAGCTTCTGGCGCAAGCGGCGCCGGACGATGATGTCGTCCTGGTCGAGACCGAGCGCAAGCGCCTCGCGGTAGTAGATCTCTTCGCGAACGAACTCGGAAATCAGTCCCTGGAGCTCGGATTCGTTTGGTGGGCGTTGCCAGGTCCGCGCGAAAACCGTGGCGAGTCCCTCGATCCGGTCTGCTCCGACCACGATCTCGTTCACCGCGAAGGGTTCATCGTCGGACACGAGCTGCGCCGCGGCGAAGATCACCGTTCCGAGCACGAGAAAATGAACAAGCGGCTCCGAGATGAACTTACGCATGGATGCGTGCTCCACTAGCGCGGCGTGTACCAGATCGGCGACGAGTAGGCGCGATCTTGCGTCGTCATCGGCACCTCGGGTGGTAGCTCGAGGTCAAAGCGCTTGGCGTCGTACGCGGTCCAGCGCGGAGTCGGGATCTCGAGCACGCGGGCGTAGTAGAACGCGCTCTGATCCGAATCGAAGTTGGGGTCCTTCCATACCGAGATCAGTTCCGGGTCCCCAATGCGGTTGGCCCAGGTCGCGTTCTCCACGTCGACGGTGCTACCCACCGGGGTGAGCTTTCCATCGCGTCCGATCTTGCGCTGGTCCGCGTCCCCCCACACCACGTCGTAGACGCGTTCATGGAGCTCGCCCTCGTCGTCCAGCCAACCCTTCACGATCTGGATCCGATCCAGGTTGGCGCCACCCGGCTCCTTCAGGGCGGCCACTAGAAAGCGGGGCTCTCCCCCCCGCGGTCGCTTCGGGAGATCGCTTCCCATCGGGACGCCGGATTCGTAGCCGACGCGGGCGGGATCCGGCTGGAAGGCATCGTCCTCATCGAACTCCCAACCGCCGAAGAAGCGCACCGTCATACGAGAGCCCGTAGTTGCGAACGTCTCGCGTCGCTCCATCGCGTCGAACAGGGATTCCCGGGTGTTCTCGTTGGCCCAGACTCCCACGTATCCGGACGCAATGGTCTGCCACCCGTGGAACGTCAGCCCGGTCTGTGGATTCGTGATGAACGGGTGGGAGGAGCGGTGGGGGCCCGGTTCGGAGCCGGCGGTTTTTCCGAAGAAATTGTCTTCCTCGACCCCCGACAGGCCGGTGTGCGCGTCCGTTGATCCAACCATGCCGAATTTGAAGGGATTGACTCCGAGCTCTTGCTCGAGTTGGAGCCCGCTGCGAAGCGCACTGCGCGCGTACTCGAACTCGAGCATCTCGGGCTTCTTCGGCTCGGAGAGGTCCAGATTCCCAGCGTCCCAGCGCTCGAAGTCGGCGAATTCGTCATTGGGGGAAAGCAGGGGATGGGTCTCGCCGTCGCCTTTGATCTGGGAGACTTCGTATAGACGCTCCCAGCGCTGTCGCTGCTCCGCGTAGGCGCGGTCGATCGGTTTTCCGCTAAAGGAGTCGATTCTCGGGAACATGCGGCCGTTGCTCAGATTTCCATTGTGCGGGATGGCGAGTACGTGACCGCCGGAACTCTCCTCGTAGGCGGCCATCCAGCGCCACAGATCTTTGGGATCGTCGCTGCCCAACGGTTTCACCGTGGTGTAGGGCTCGACGAGCCCGGCCTTGCGGCCATCGTCGCGGAAGATCACGTTGCGGTGAAGGTTGTTTCCGCCCGTGTTCGAGGTCCACTCGAAACCGATGAAGGCCGTGAACGTGCCCGGATCGTTGGCCTCCTCGGCGGCTTCGATCGTCTTCTGCCAGGCTCCGCGGTACGCGCTCGTCCCGGGCACGGGAAGGATGGCTTTTGGCATCTGTCCCAGGCCGAACTTTCGAACGATGTCGAACCCGGCCTCGTTTCCCTTCCCGGATTTGATCATCTCGTGCCATATCTTTCCCTGCGGATCCGCCATTACCTCCGGAGTGCCTTCGAAGAGCAGGGGAAAGAAGCCCATTCCGTCGGAGTGATCGGCCACGACGAGAAAGTCCAACGGGCGGGAGAGCTTCGCGCGTTGACCCGTCGACGTCGCGATCTCTTCTCCCCTGGCAAACTTGTAGGCATCGCGCGGCGAGAGGCGTGCCCCGAAAGCGCCCGCATCCATCGAGAACGAGGTGTGGAGATGCGTGTCGCCGAAGAACGGACGAGTCGGGAAGTCGCGGTCGACGTACGGAGAGTAGGGCGTGTCCGTTTTCGCTTCCGCGCGGGCGGTTGATACGAGGCTCGGCGTCGCGATGTAGGCGAGCACGAGGGCGAGCGCGATTTTGAGGAGTCTCATACTTGCATCGAGCAACGCGTATTTGGGTTGGGTCATCTTCTACCTCGGTAATTTCGGGCTGCGGTGTCCGTCGCCGAACGCCGTACAGCGTCCGCGTCTACACGCGCGATATCTTTCTGTTATGGGTCCGTTATCCTGCCACTCGGGCTCTCCCAAGCGGTTCTCTCAGGTAAGCGAGATTCAGCGCGATCGCGGTCTGTTCCGCGTCCAGGTGTGTCCGCGGTGATCAATCCCGCACGCTGGTCGCGCCGACTGTGTTCGTGCGCGGTGGCCTCCACGCCCTTTCCACCTCCGGCGGCGCAGCCTGAGCCGTTATTGACACTCTGTCAATAGGGCTGAACAATGCGCCGCGCACAGCGGCTGGAACCTCGCCCGCGATCGGACTAGGACGGGAGATCGCGCTTGTCCACTTCCGGCTTCGGAGGTGGCGCCGACCCGATCCAGCCGCGGTGCTTGAAGTACGCGGTCATCCCCACCCCGAGCACGACCATCACGGTCAAGGCGACGAAGTATCCGTTCCGGGCCGCGAGCTCGGGCATGTGCTCGAAGTTCATGCCGTAGATTCCCGCAACGAACGTGAGCGGAATGAAGATGCTCGCCATCAGCGTCAACACCTTCATGATCTCATTGGTGCGGTGGCTCACGTTCGAGAGATAGGCGTCTGCAAGGTCCGACGCCATCTCGCGTGCGGAGTCGATCAGCTCGACGATCTGGGCGATGTGATCGTAGGTGTCCCGAAGAAAGACCTTGGTCTCGTCGGAAAAGAACGGAGACTGGGCGCGAAGCATGGCATTGAGCGCCTCCCGCTGCGGCCAACCCACTCGACGGAGGACGACGAGCTGCCGCCGGTAGGCGTGGATCCGCGCAAGCACCTCGGGATGCGGGTTATCGACGACGATGTCCTCGAGCTCTTCCAACCCATCCGCCAGATACTGCGCCACGGGGTAATAGCGATCGATCATGGCATCGATCAAGCTGTATGCAAGCTGGTCAGGTCCCCCGTTGCGAATCCACCCGGTCCCCACCTGCATGCGTTCTCGGACGGCGTCGAAGAATCCGAAGTACCGCTCTTGAAAGGTCAGCAGGTAGCGCTCGCCAATGATGAAGCACACCTGCGGCGTGCGGACCAATCCTTCGTCGTCGATCTGGGGGGTCCGTGTGATCACGAGCTGATGATTCTCGTACTGTTCGGTCTTTGCGCGTTGGGGCACATTGACCGCGTTTTCGAGCGCCACGGGATGAAGTTCGAAGATCTCCGCCAACGCGCGGAGGGTGGCTTCGTCACCGAGCCCCTGCACATCCACCCACGTCGTTCGCGCGTCGTCCCGCACGGCGCGCAACTCGTCGAGGTTCTCGATTTCCTGCCGATCCATCGAGTCTTTGTCGTACTGCACGACCGTGACCTTCGGAAACGGAGAATCCGGCGGGATCGCCAGCGTTCCGGGGCGGGCCCCGATCTCCGGATTGTACTTCTGGAAGACCACTGTCCTCCTCCTCTATGGCTCGTCGCGAAGCTTCGCGTCTTTGCTTTCGTTGACGATGCGAACCTCGATCGGGCTTGCACTGTCGAGGTGAACGTCGCGCTGGGGAAACGCGATGACCAGATTGTCTTCGCGGAACAGGTCGTCGATTCCGAAGCGAACGTGACTCTGTATTTTTCTCATTGCCATGGGAGAGCGCGCCTTGACCCAGAAATAGACATCGAAGTTGAGCGAGTTGTCGCCGAACTCCTCGAAAATGATGATCGGCGCGGGAGACTTCAGGATCTGATCGTTCTCATCCACCACTTGACGGATGCGTTTCTCGACCAGGCGGGTGGGTGAGCCGTAGATCACGCCGACGCTCACCTTGGCGCGCATCAGATCGTCGGAAAGAGTCCAGTTCACCACGTTGTTCTCGAGAAAAAAACTGTTGGGAACGATGATGTGTCGACCGTCCGTCGAGCGAATCTGGGTGCTGCGAGCGCCGATGTTCTCGATCGTTCCGAAGTTGCCGTCCACTTCCACGACGTCGCGCGCGCGCACGGGGCGTTCCAGCATCAGAATGAGTCCGCTGATGAAATTGTTCATCACGTTCTGGCTGCCGAAGCCGATGCCGATCGCCAGCGCGCCACCGAGCACGGTAAACGCGGTCAGCGGAAAGTGGACGGCGCGCAGAGCGAGCAGCGAGAAACTCAACAGCAATGCGTAGAAGGAGAGGGTCCCGAGGGCATGCGCGGCGCCGGCATCCAGCCGGAGGCGCCGTTCGGCGACCCGTTCGACGATCGCCGAGCCGCGACGCGCCGCCCAGAGCCCGGCCACGAAGAGGACCAGCGCGAGCACCACGGCTCCCACCGTGATCGGCGAATCGTCGACGGTGGCGATCTCGTAGTTCCAGACGTCCCCCAAGGCCTCGGCTCCGCGCGCGAGCTGTTCGAGCGGGTCCAGGTGCCCCGTTCGCTCGTGGATCTCGGCGAGCACGCGTTGGCTGAGACGCCAGTCGGCGCCAGTTGCGCGCGCATCGTCGCGCAAGGCGTCGCGCAGCTCGCGAAGCGAATGCGCCTGCCCCTCGAGAACCGCGCTTAGCCGTGGATCGTCCACACCCCCATCCAACCGCCGTTGCAGGTTTTCGAGACGCGACTCCACATCGGAAATGCGGCCGGTGGCGCGCAGTTTCGCCTGGCCCAACGCCTCGTGGTGCTTCGTGGCGTGCTCTTCCCAGGTCGCCAGTTGGGCCGACTCGCGCACGCCGCGGAGCATGGCTTCCCAGTGTTGCCACAGCTCCCGTTCGGAGACCAAACGCTCGCGTTGCGCGTCGATGAGAGCGGCTTGTTGCCGCAAGGCGTCGCGATGGGCGGTGAGCGCCTCGACCTCCTGGAGGAGTTCGGGGGCCGCCTGCGCCTGGCGGGCGAAGCGGTTCTGCGCCGCCTCGAGCCGCAGCTCCGCGCTACCCACCCGCCGCTCCACGTCCTCGTGCTTGCGTCGCAATTCGTCTTCGCGCACCGCGAGTCGAGCGAAACCGTTCTCGGGGGCTCCCTCGCCGCGTTCGAGGGCGGCGCGCATCGCATCGATGCGCGCGTTGAGATTCGCAATCCCGCTCTCGTCGTCGCGACGCGCGACCAAACTGCGCGTCTCGAGCGTGCGTAGGTAGACGACTTCTTGGGCGAGTCGTTCCTCGAGCCGCAGGAGCTCGAGCTTGCGTTCCAACACGGTGCGCTCACTCGGCCCCGCCGCATCGAGGGCTCCACGGACTTCTCGGCGTTCTTTCCCGATGGCATCGAGGGCCTCTTTGGCCGCCTCCAGCTCGTCCCGGGAGATCGCCACCCGTGATCCCGCTTCCTCGGCGGCGGCCTCCATCGCCGAACGAGCCTCGTACAGTGCGTTGAGTTCGAAGAGAGATGGGGTCGCCTCGGGCGCGACGGGGCTCGCGGCTTCCGTCGGGCTGGGGAGGAGGGACTGTTCTTCCAGGGCATGCTCGATCTTTTCGAGCTTCGCCCGGACCGCGCGCAGGTGGGCTGCGGGCTCGGCTGCTGCACGGGGCAACGCTTCGTCGATGGAAGCGATCTCCCCGCGAAGATCCGCGAGACGCCGGGCCACCTCGGCTACGGAAATCGGATCCGCTTCGGCTTCCGCCTCGGCGGGTGCCTGGATTCCGGGCACGACCTGGGCGTTCGAGGTGACGCCTGCGGTGCAGACGATCGCCGCCGCGACGAGCCATGCGGCCATCCAATGCGGGAGCGTCGCGACACCCGATTTCCGTAGGAAGCCCCAAGCTTTCACGCAGTCCTCCAGGGCTTGCCTGCCCGCCCGGTTCTTGGCGTCCGGGAAGTGTGCCATGTTCCCAGACAACCTGCTCTCACGTGCAGGGGGAGGATCCTGGCGCGAAGGCGGCTTCGACGAGGCTTCTATTCCTGGACGATCTTCGAGTCGCCGTGTCCCCAGTAGGGGTCTTTCGGAAGGCCTTCGAGTTTGCCGGTGGGGAGACGCGCCCTGCTTCGGGTAGACGTTTCCGGACGAGGCCCGGGATTCTTTTCTAGGGCCCCTGCCCAGCCGATCGCCGGCTCGGCGCGGATAGCGCGATGCGCTGTAGTCCGATTCGAAACGAGAACCGACTCGGAAGTGTTACTTCGCGACGCCCCGCACGAAGCCCTCGGGTGCGAAGAAATCGTTGAAGGGCCCCAGCGTCATGTTCGCCCCGATGTCATCCGCATCGAATACGCTCTCGAAACAAAGGTCGGAGTCGAGATTCACCAATTGAACGGTGAGCGGTACCGCGACGGGGAAATGCATCTGGGGTGCGGTGTACTGCTTCTGACGGATTACGATTTTCGACTTACCGTCCGCCCCGCCCTTCAACTTCACCGACTCGATGCCGAGCTTGTTCCCCTCGGCGAAGAACGTCGCTTTGCGCTTGTAGCCGTCCTTGATTTCGCCCCAGTCGCCGTCTGCGAAAAAGTCGCTCGCGCCACTGATCTCGCCGTCTTGGTAGATGCAAAGCGCGTAGTCGGTGGTGTCCGTGGGATCGCCGAACTCGGCTTGCGTGGTCGCTTCACCCTTGGCCCAGGTCCACGAGAAGCGGTCCGTATTCTGACCGAGGCTCTTGCTGCGGAACTTCGATACGCCCGCCGTTCGGCAACCGGCCCGGGGAGCTGCGGTGCACGCGCCGGGGCCACCGGTCGTGCAGTTGAACGAAACCGAGCGCGAGTCCAGAACTTGCCCGCCGAGATCATCCACTAGCGCGAGGGTCGCGACCATCGTCGAATTCGGTTGCACCAACTCGGGGATGTATTGCACCGAGATCGGGTGCGTCCCGACGCCCAGAGCCAGGCATTGATTGAAGCGTCCCCCATCGGTGGAGACCGTAGAGTGCACACCTTGGCTGCAATCGTCGATCGTGATGGTGGCGTCGAGCCGGCCCTCGAATCCCGTCGCTGTGATGAGCGGTCCACAGGTCGGGACATCCAGCGAAAGCGCGTCGATGGTGGCCTGGGCGTGGGCGGTCAAAGGCGTGAGGACGAGGGAGAGGGCGAATGCCAGACTCGAAAACAGTCGCTGCATGATGAGCTCCTACGGCAGTTGAACCGAAAGAATCACGAAGCGCTGTGGGAGGGACAATGAGGCAAGGTGCGTGGTGAGAATTGTTGATTGAACTGTGCAGGCGGAATGAGAAGGGATGAGATTTCCAGGCGCTGTGCGTCGCGTCGAGGGCTCGCACCCGCCCTGGCCGTCGTCGTCGATGACGACCGTACCCGTGACGCACTCCGAAGCTACACCACGGCGCCGGCGGCCTGGGCAGAAGCCCAGGCCCATTGGAAATTGAAACCGCCGAGTTGCCCCGTCACGTCGACCACCTCGCCGATGAAATAGAGACCGGGTTGCCGTTGCGATTCCATCGTCTTCGAAGACAGCTGATTCGTTGCAACGCCGCCGCGGGTCACTTCCGCGGTTCGGTACCCCTCGGTTCCCGACGGCGTCAAACACCAGTTATGGAATTGGGACGCGATCCGCTCCAGTTCTTTGTCTGCAATCTCGACCAGACGGGTATCGGAGAGGGACGGCCACCACATCGGCTCGAGCTCCAACACGAGGGCTCGGGGCAAGAGCTCGCTGAGCACCGTTCTCAGCAGCGTCTTCGGCTGTTGAAGCTTCTTGCGGTGAAGAATCGGAGCAAGCTCTGTGTCCGGTAGTAGATTCAAGCGAATCTCGTTGCCGAGCACCCAGTAGCTGGAAAGCTGAAGCGCTGCCGGACCGCTCACTCCGCGATGCGTAAACAGAATGTCGCCTCGAAAGGACACGCCATCGGTCGTCATTTCGGCCCGAGTGCTGATGCCGGAGAGCCGGCTCGTCATCGCCAACATGGCGCCGGAAAAAGTAAAGGGCACCAGGGCGGCGCGAAGTTCTCCGACCGCATGCCCGAATTGCCGGGCAATTCGATAGCCGAGATCCGATGCCCCCATCTTCGGGAAGGAGAGACCCCCGGTGGCGATCACCAGGGAGTCGCCGACGAATTCTCCCTGGTCCGTTGCAACGACGAATCGCTCGCCTTTCTCGACCGAGCTGACCTTGCAGTGGGTGTGAATCTCCGCCTGCACCGCGCGGCACTCGGTGACCAACATGGCGAGAACTTCTTTCGATGTGTGGTCGCAGAAAAGTTGGCCCGCCGTTTTCTCGTGGTAGGCAATCGCGTGTTTTTCAACCAGCGCGACGAAATCGTCCGGGCTGTAGCGACTCAGGGCAGAAATACAGAAATTCGGATTCTCCGAAAGGAAGTGAGAGGGCGCGCAATATCGATTCGTGAAATTGCAACGCCCGCCGCCGGAAATCAGAATCTTCTTGCCGATTTTGTCGGAACCCTCAAGGACGGCGACCTTGCGTCCCCGGCTCCCCGCCGCAATCCCGCACATCAGCCCCGCGGCACCGCCCCCGAGGATGACAACATCGAATCGATTCATTCGCCAAATATAGCCCTACCCCGAAATCCGATTTGAACGGAGCGGCTTGACCCGACTTCTCGTTGCCGCTCGCTCGCGCGTCTCGCTGGGCGCGCGATTCGTTTGCCAAGGTAGGTCCAGGTTGTCGGTCAACGTCGGTGGAGAAGCCGATACAGGACGGGCAACACGAGCAGTGAAAGGAGGGTGGCGGACAAGATGCCGCCGATCACCACGGTGGCCAGGGGCCGCTGGACTTCTCCGCCGGTTCCCGTGTTGAGGGCCATCGGTACGAAGCCGAGGCTGGCGACGAGGGCCGTCATCAGAATCGGGCGCAGCCGAGCCAGGGAACCTTCGCGGATCGCGTCCGCCACAGGTCGCCCGTCTTCCTGCAGCCCACGGATGAAGGACACCAGGACGAGTCCGTTCAGCACCGCCACACCCGAGAGCGCGATGAAGCCCACACCCGCCGAGATCGAAAGGGGAATGCCCCGTAGCCACAGCGCCGCAATGCCCCCGGTCCATGCCATTGGAACCGCCGTGAAGACCAATAGGGAATCTCGGAGCGAGCCGAAGGCCATGTAGAGCAGCAGGAAGATGGCGGCCAAGGTCAGAGGTACCACCACACGCAGGCGCTCTGAGGCCGAGATCAGCTGTTCGAAGGTCCCGCCGTAGTCCAACCAATAACCGGCCGGGACGGCGACTCGCTCGCGCACCGTGCGCTGCACCTCCGCTACGAAAGAGCCCAGGTCGCGATTGCGCACGTTGGCGGTCACGACGGCGCGGCGTTTGCCGTTCTCGCGGTGGATTTGGTTGGGACCGGAAGACATCTGGATCTCGGCGATCTCGCGTAGGGGAACGAAGCCACCACCCGGAAGCGTGATGGGTAGCGCCTGAATCGCGTGTAGGTCGTTTCGCAAGCGCTCGGGCAGACGAACGACCAGATTGAAGCGCCGGTCGCCTTCGAACACCTGTCCCGCAACGCTGCCCCCCAGCGCCGTTCCAATCACCTGCTGAACATCCGCCACGTTCAGGCCGTAGCGGTAGAGGATCTCGCGGCGGGGTAAGATCTCCATCACGGGCAATCCGGTCATCTGTTCGACTTTGACGTCGGCCGCGCCGTCGATACCGCGCACCACGGATGCAATCCGCTCTCCGGTTCCAATCAGCTTTTCCAGGTCATCGCCGTAGATCTTGATCGCCAGATCGGAACGCACGCCCGAGATCAGCTCGTTGAAGCGCATCTCGATCGGCTGTGTGAACTCGTAATTGTTGCCGGGCACCGTCATGGCCGCGGCTTCCAACTCCTCGAGCAATTCGGACTTGGTCTTTGTGGGGTCCGGCCAATCTTCGGGCGGCTTCAGCATGATGAAGGTGTCGGTGACGCTCGGAGGCATGGGATCCGTCGCCACATCGGCGGTTCCCAGCTTGGAGAAGACGCGCTCGACTTCGGGGAACTCGCGCAGCTCTGCCTCCAGTTCCTGTTGCATCGCGACGGACTGCTCGAGGCCCGTGCCCGGGATGCGCATGGCGTGCAACGCGATATCGCCTTCGTCGAGACTCGGAACGAACTCCGAACCCAGGCGCGTGGCGAGCACGACGGAGCCTGAAACAAGCGCCACGGCGGCGACGACGACTGTAGTGCGATGGTCCAACGCCCATTCCAGACCCGGTAGGTAGAGACGCCGTGCGTTGCGCATGAGCGCGTTCTCGTGCTCCGAGACATGGCCTGCAACCAAGAGCGCCACCCCGGCGGGCACGAAGGTCACCGAGAAGAGGAGGGCACCGGTCAATGCCAGGGCAACGGTGAACGCCATGGGGTGGAACATCTTCCCCTCCACACCGCTCAGTGTGAAGATGGGCAGATACACCATGAGGATGATGGATACGCCGAACACGCTGGGACGGATGACGGCGACGGTCGCCTCGCGTACCACCGCAAGGCGCTCCCGGAAGTCGAGTAACCTGTTTCCGCGCTGCTCCTCGGCGAGTCGTCGAACACAGTTTTCGACGATGATCACGGCCCCGTCGACGATCAGGCCAAAGTCCAGCGCGCCCAGGCTCATGAGATTGCCACTGACACCTCGGCTCACCATGCCGGTGATCGTGAAGAGCATCGACAGCGGTATCACGAGCGCGACTAAAAGGGCAGCGCGCAAGTTGCCGAGTAGCGCGAATAGAACCGTGATCACGAGTATTGCGCCCACAAGAAGATTTTCGCGTACGGTCGCGATCGTTTTTTCCACGAGCGCCGTGCGATCGTACACGGTCGTCACCACCAGTCCGGCCGGAAGCGAGCGGTTCACCTCTTCGAGACGCCGGGCAACGCGCTGCGCGACCTCGCGGCTGTTCTCTCCGATCAACATGAACACGGTTCCCAGCACCACCTCCTGGCCGTTCATCGTCGCAGCACCCGTGCGCTGGTTGTGTCCGAGGCTGACTTCCGCGACGTCGCCCACCACCACGGGAGCCCCGCCGTGGTGCGCCACAACGATGGCCCGCAGGTCATCGAGGCTTGCAACCTGGCCCGGCGATCGGATCAGATATTGAATGCCATTGCGCTCGATGTAGCCCGCACCCAGGTTGGCGTTGTTCTTCGTCAGGGCATCCGCGAGATCCGAGAAGGTCACCCCGAAGGCCAGCAAAAGTTCGGGGATGGGGGCGACTACGTACTCGCGCTCGTGGCCCCCGACCGCGCTGATCTCCGTGACACCCGGAACGCGGGCCAGTTGCGGTGACACGATCCAGTCGAGCACGGTGTGGAGGTCCGTGGCGTCGTAGGGAGTGCCGTCGGGCTTGCGCGCGCCCGGCTCGGCCTGGGCGATGAACATGAAGATCTCCCCCAGTCCCGTTGCAATCGGTCCCATGGAGGACTCGAGGCCGGAGGGCAACTGGCTCTTCACCTCTTGGAGCCGCGCCCCTACAAGGTTGCGCGCGAAATAGATATCCGTTCCGTCTTCGAACACCACGGTGACCTGAGACAAGCCGTAGCGCGAAAGGGAGCGCGTGTATTCCAGGTGGGGCAGACCCGACATGGCGTTTTCGATCGGGAAGGTGATGCGCTGCTCGGACTCGAGTGGCGAGTAGCCGGGCGCCTTGGTGTTGATCTGCACCTGAACGTTCGTGATGTCGGGGACGGCATCGATCGATAAGCGCGAGTAGTTGTAGACACCGAGCGCCGCCATGGCGGCCATTGCCAGCAGAACGAGCCAGCGATAGCGCAGAGAGAGGTCGATGATGTATTCGAGCACGTCAGCCTCTCCTTAGTGGTCGTGCGATGCGCCGGATTTCTCGATGTCGGCTTTGATGAGGTAGCTGTTGCGGACGACGTAACGATCTCCCGCCACCAGGCCGGACAGCACTTCGACCTTCTCGCCGTCGCGTCGCCCCAGTACCAGCGGCTGGGCCTGGTAGGTATCGCGTGCATTCAAGAACACGACGTCCCGATCCCGGATCTTCTGCAGAGCGTTTTGCGGGATGGCGATCGGAACCTGGGTCTCACTGATCGTGACCTCCGCGGTGACAAAGAGGCCGGGACTCCAGCGCCTGTCTTCGTTCGGGAGTGTGATGCGCGCAACCCAGGTTGGAACGGCGGTCTGATGAACGGGCGTGAGGCTCGTGATCGCGCCTTCGCCGGCTACGTCGGTCGTGGTTGCGCGGACACGGACGCGCTGACCGCGTGCGAGTCGTGCGTGGTGTCCGGGGAAGACGGTCACCTCCGCCACCACCGAAGAGAAATCAATGATTTCAAAGAGAGGATCGCTGCCCACCCGCTCGCCGGGGTTGGCCTTGCGCTCGGTCAAGATACCCGCGATCGGAGAGGTGACGCTGTAGATCTGCAGGCTCTCGTTGCTCTCTACCGTCGCCAGGATCTCGCCCTTGCGTACTTCGTCGCCGAGATTTTTCAACACCGTGCGGATGACGCCGGGGAAGCGCGGTGTGACGTGCAGTCGCTTGTCCGGGCTGGCCTCGACGGTCCCATATAGGGTCAAGGTCTCGTGGAGTTCTCCAGGGCCTGCGGTGGCGGTCTCCACCCCCGCGCGGGTCGCCATCTCGGCGGAGATCGTCGTCCGGCCTTCGTGAGATTCGTAGTTCCACTCGTGGCTCTCGCCCGCGTAGCGGGCTCGCAGACTGACGTCGAAGGAATGGGGTTCGCCCACGGCACGATTGCCGAGCAGGTAGTCCTCCTGGGATGTGAAGCTGAAGTGCTCCACGCCGCCGCCAAAGCGGATCAGCTCGAGCTCCAACTCCACCTCCGCTGGGGGAATGGGCTTACCGTCATTGAAGGCATAGATCCGAAACTCGGGGGGAACGCCTCGTTCGAAGAGCGAGACCTCGAGCGCAAAATGATCGTCCTCCAGCATCGTTCCGCCGTGTTGGCCTTCTTCGTGTTCGTGGGAACCGTGTCCGACCTCTCCGGAACACGCAGCTAGAATCAAAATTCCCAAGCTCGATACGATTGTCTTCATGCTTGAACCTCGGGTCATGGCTTCGCGTGCACGAGCGGCGCGCCGATCAAACGTTCGATTTCTGTGTGAAGGAGATGGGCCGTGCCCGCCGCCTCGATGGCGGCATGCTGTGTGTCGAGCACGTCCTGCTGTGCACTCACCAATTCCAGGTAGGAAAATCGCCCACGCTCGAAGCCCGAGCGGATCTGGCCCAGGGCGCGTTCCGCTCGGGGCAGCATATCGCCGCGCAAAGTAGCGACTTCGTCCCGCGTCACACTCAGTTCGCCGTGCAACGCCGACAGGGTCACGCGTGCCCGCAAATGAGCGGCCGAGAGATCCGCCTCGGACTTCGCCAGAAGCGAGCGATGCTCCACGCGTTCACCCTGTTGACGGTTGAAGAGCGGTATTGGCATCGACACGCCGGCCACCAGGGCCGTGTCATCGCTCTCTTCGAACCTCCGAAGTCCCGCACTCAATTGAAGGCTCGGACGTGATCTCGCACGGGCCAGCTGCAACTCCGCCTGGTGGAGTCGCTTGTCCGTGGCATAGCGAAGGAAGTCGGGACTCTGGAGCAGTCTGGGGGTGAGGGAGTCGATGGGTTCCAGAGTAGGAAGGGTGTAGAGCTCCGCTACTGCGACTTCGAAGCCCGCCTGCTCGTCTCCCCACATGGAGGCCAACCGCGAGCGGGCCGCCTGCAAGTCCTGTTGCGCGCGCGAACGATTCAGACGGCCGCGCAACTGTGCGATTTCTGCTCGGCTCTTCTCCGCAGCCGCCGACCGGGCGGCATTCACACGTCGTGACGTCACCGTGAGCGTTTGGTCTGCCAGGCCCAGGGCCTTCTGGCTGAGTGCCAGGCGCTCCTGGGCGAGCACGACCTGTAGGTAACGTTGGGTTACCTCGGCCAGCACATCGAGTTGCTGAATCTGGCGCTGGACTGCGAGCACTTCGAGGCCGTAGCTCGCAACCTGCTGGCGCCGATCGCGTTTGTCTCCCAGCTCGATCACCTGGCTCAGGGTCAGCGTGCTCTCGAGGGCGTCGGTGCCGCTTGTTTCTCCGCTGCCCGCAAAGTTTTCCAACTCGAGCGCTATCTCTGGATTGAGGCGCAAGCCTGCCTGCTGGACGCGGCCCTCGCCGGCGCGCAGCGCGAACTCCCCGGCACGGAGCTCCGGGTTTGCGACCAACGTGGCAGCCACCGCCTGGGAGAGGGTGAGTTCGCCCGACGGGGACGGTGCTGTTTGGGCCTGCGCACTGATCGCAATGCACAGGGCGCCAATGCGTAGAGACGCGCGATATGCGCGCCCACAAAAAGGGTGCATGAGGTGCCTCCCGAGTCGCTTGTGCAGCGACTCTGCCTGGATTCAACTGGGCTGAATCAGGCGGGAGGTGCGCGAAGAGGAGGTCGGTGGAAGTGCCGAGCGTTGGGAACGTACGCGAATGCGCTGACTTGGGTGAGGAAGATCGTGTGCGGCGCGGGGTCCCACGCACGTACGTCGGATGGGATGGGCTGTGCGGTGGCGCCATTCTTCTGCAGCAAACCCAGATTGGCTTCGAGCTCCACGTCATTGTCGCAGTGCTTCTGCTCCGGACTGTCGTGGTCGCTGTCCCCATCGCTGTCGAGCAGGTGGTGCATGGTCAAGGGCGGTTTCAGCCCATCGAGGCAGAGGTGCAGATGAGCCCCTGCGATCCACGTCAGCAGCAGTGCGACGCTGAGTAGCGTACGGCTGGCGAGACGGGGCTGGGAAAAAAACCTCATTGGATCCACCCTAGCAAAGTGCATCGCATACATGACATTCGATCCCCCGCTCGTCCCTGCCATCGTCGCGACGGTCCATTCAATTGAGGGCTCGCCGCAGATCGCCCGGGAGGTCGTCCGTTTCGATTGCGGCAATGGCCCCGGTGGAATCGGTTACTTTGGGTCCGGGGGCAGCGGAGGCGTAGGGGCATGGGGTTGGAGATCCAAGATCAAGGCTCGAACAACCGCGTCGAAGTCGATGCCGACGCGATCGACGGCGACCTGCGCATTGCGATTCAGGGCGACGGCAACCATGTCCGCGTCGGTCCCGGTTCGAGTGTGTCCGCGGGAATCGACATCGTGGGGAACGAAAACACGGTGATCATCGGTTCCCGCACGCGTCTCCTCGGGGACGTGCCCCTCGAAATCCAGGGCGACGGGAATTCGCTCCGCGTAGGCGATCGTTGCTACGGCGCGTTGGTGGCGCGGTTTACAAGCAGCGGCGCGGGTCTCGAAGTTGGGGACGGGACAACGTTTCAAAGCGTCCTCATGAGTCTCGACGAACCGAAGCGCATCACGCTGGGCAAGGATTGTTTGTTGGCCGGGGCCATCTGGATCACCGTTACCGATATGCATTCGATCGTCGACCTGGATTCGGGGAAGCGCATCAACTCCGCCAAAGACGTTGTGATCGGTGACCACGTGTGGCTAACCATGAACGTCACGGTTTTGAAGGGCGCACGAATCGGCTCGGGCTCCATCATTGGAACCGGATCCGTCGTCGCCGGAGAAATCCCGGCGAACAGTGTGGCGGCGGGCGTCCCTGCCCGGGTGCAGCGCACGAACGTTACGTGGAAGAGAGACCTCATCCGCGAAGAGCCGCATCGGTCCGACGAGCGCGAGACGGATCCCACCGTCACGCACGCCATCCGACGATTGTAACCGTGGAGTCAGCGCGAACAGTCCCGACCTGAGTGATCTCAGCTCAACGCTTCGGTTGGGAAGCCGGCTCTTTCGCGTTGCGTTTCTCGGGATCCGAGACGGTTTGGCGACGGTGTTTCCCGAGCTGAAGACTCAGGCGACGAAGCTGCGCGGTTCGGGTCAGGCGCAGCGTGATGGCTTGGGGTGACATGTCAGGTCGTTTCATCGTCTGCCTCGATCGCGCGAATGTCGTCCAAGTCCTGGCCGCTGGCCCGCATTCGCTTCATGGTCACGAGGCCGGTCCTCGATACCACAGGGAGGGTGCCGTGTTCCCACCCGACTCGCTCGCGCGTTCTCCACACGTCTTCGAGTTTCGGCGTGACGATCAGGAGGTCGAGACTCAGTAGGTCTCCGCTCTCGGGATCCGGCTTCGAAAAACGGAGGATGCCTTACTGGTTCCTGAGTACGATCAGCTGAGCGCGTCCTTTACATCATCGATGGCTTTCTCGGCCTTGTGCTTGACCTTTTCGACGGCCTGCTTGAGCTTTCCGGCGGACTGATCCGCCTTTCCTTCTTTCTCCAGCTTCTCGTCGCCCGTCAGGACGCCCGTGGCTTCCTTCACGCGCCCCTTGATTTCGTCGGATTTCCCACTCGTCATGGCTTTCTCTCCAATCGTGCACGCACGCGTGCGTTCATTGAGGCCTTTATCGGCCGCGTTCTGCGGGCTACTTCTTGCCCTTTGGCTGCGTGGCCTGCGGGAACTCGCTTTGCCCATCCTGCTTGTTTTTCGCCTGAGTGGCGGATTTTTTCTGGGCGACCTTCTTCTGTTTCTGGCTGCGCTCTTTCGACTTGGGTGACTTGTCACTCATGGTGGCTCCGTCGTTCAGCTGATGGCCTGCGTGTACAAAGGGATCTCGATCTCCGAGCGCTCGAGTGGGTCCAGCCGGTGGCCGTTCGCACGTAGTTCGAAGTGGCGTTCCATTCGCTCGAGGAACCGCGCGATTGCGACTCGATCCTTCGTGCGCCCGGATTCCGATCGAACGCCGGAAACGAACCTCCCGAAGAAGTCGTCGTCGCCGATGGCCCGCCTGAGCATCGCCTTGATGATCGCGTGCTCGTCCTCGTGCATGACCATCCGCGCCTGCTGTCTCGGAATTGCGCCGTTCGTCTTCATTTGGCTCGACCTCCTGTTCATGCCAGAGTCAGCCCAACCGCGCCTCTCGAACCTCAACGCGCCGACGCGCGGTGCTGCAACTGGCCGCAATTCATGTTGATCCACCGGCCGGGTCGGGGGAAGGCGCGGAACTACGCAATCTTCCAGCCGATTCCGGGCCGGTGGGTCCGGGTCAGTAGCTAGGATGCGGAGGAGAGCCGGGGGGCGGCGGGTGCCCCGACGGAAAGCGGAGACTTCCGTACGTCCGGGGTGAGGGGCAAGAAGAAGCTGAGAACACCGCGGTGAGCGCTCGTCCTGAATGTTGGGCGCTCCTTCCGAACCGGTTCGCGTCGCGCGCTTGCGTTCCTCGAATCGAGTCCAGGCACCCCGGGACAGTCCGCGACGAGTACGAGCTCGCCGTCGCGAACGAATGCCTCGATCACCAGAGTCGCGCCGGAGCCGGGGTGGTTCACCAGCCAGCGAAGCGAAGTCGCGAGTTCCGTCGTCATCCGTTCGGCGATCTCGGCGCACGTCTCGAGGCTGGGCGCCGGTGTCTTGGTTGTTGTCGTCATGAAATCCCTCCCAGGACCTTTTATGGCACGTGAGTCCGGCTCTACGAATCCCGAGAACCACGCAATCGGAACTCGAGATCTACGTCGTGGCCATCTCTCGGCCGGCTGCGCTCGTCGAGCCCTGTCCGGCGCTGGGTCAGGCGGATCCGCCCGCTGGCCAGCAGGTCTTCGATCACCCGCGCGGCTTCGCGGCTGTCTGCGGTGCACCCCATTGCGGCGTCGACGAGGTCACCCAGGTTGAGCGGCCCCTCCCCGAACTGCCACCTGCCCGCGCTACTCCTGCCACCGTCGCTCAGGTGTTGAACCGTCATCGAACGACCCAGCGCGCGAGCAGGCCGAGCCCCGTCGCGTAGGCGAGTCGGATGCCAGCGAAGGCCCCGCTGTTGAGCCGATCGGAGATCGCCCGAGACTCGAGAGAGATGTTCCTGCGGGACGCTTTCGTCACCGTCGGACCGGGCGGCTCGACGAGCCTCCACCCGTATCGTTCGGACGCGCTCGAGGCGTCGCTTCTCAGCGTCAGGAGTCGCAAGGGATCTTCCTCCACCAGCACGAGACCCATGGGCCGGGCGGGAATGTGTGGAGCGGTCAGGATCGCATCGAAGGGAAAAGGTTCTAGGACTGCGATGCTCGTCGTCAGGCAACGGTTGTCCCATTTTTCAACGACGGCCGGAAGCGTCAGAACTACGCAATCGAGCCCCGGGATGTCACATGAGGCAAATTCCCATCCAACCGGGCGAATGGCGCGCTGGGAGCGAGCTGGCGTTCACCCGTCGAGCGAGACGATCCCATTGCGGACTGCGTAGAGGGTGAGCTCCGCCACGCTGTGCAGGTCGAGTTTTTCCATGATCCGGCGGCGGTGCTGCTCGACGGTCCGTGTGGCGAGGAAAAGGCACGTCGCGATCTCCCCGGACGTACGGCCTTCGGCCACGAGCTGCAGGACCTCTTGCTCGCGGCCGCTGAGGCGGGGCTTTTCCGGATCCCGCGCGCTCCGCGCACCGTGCACCCCCGCGTCGACGACGAAGCCCGTGATCTCGGGACTCAGGAACCGGCGGCCCTTCATCACCGACTCGATGGCCTCGACCAGCTCCTGGTGGGCGCTGATCTTCAGCACGTAGGCCGACGCACCTGCCTCGAGGGCGCTCAGCACGTGTTCCTCCTGGGCGTAGGTCGACAGTACGACGACCGGGATCCGGGGGAACTCGGCGCGGATCTGGCGCGTGGCCTGCACGCCGTTGAGTTCCTTCATCCCGATGTCCATCACGACGACGTCGGGTTCGCAGTCGCGGGTTTTCGTCACGGCGTCCCGGCCGTCTTCCGCTTCCGCGACCACTTCGAAACCACCTTGTGCCTCGAGGAGCGAGCGCAGGCCCTCTCGCATCAAGCGATGGTCGTCGACGAGCAGCAGTTGGATCGTCATCGCTCTACTCCCGGCTCCAAGCCCGCATCGAGAACGGGTACGAGGAGCTCGACCCGCGTTCCCCGATCCGGCTCGGAACGAACCTTCATCTGGCCTCCCAGGTAGGCGAGTCGTTCGTCCGCGCTCTCGAGACCCCACCCTCGTCGGCGCGTCGGATCCGGGACGAAGCCGACGCCTGCGTCCTCGACGATCACCGACAGCTGCCAGTTCTTGCGCGTTATAGACACGAGGGCTTCGCTTACACCCGAGTGCTTGGCGACGTTCACGAGAAGCTCGCGCACGACGCGGTAGACGGCGAACTCGAGCGCATCCGACAACCGGAATCCAGGTGCCTCGTCCTGGACGATCAACCGAAGCGCGTAGTCGCGGTGCACCTCGCGGGCCAGCGACCGGAGTCCGGCGGCCAGTCCGATCTCGTGGAGCGCCAACGGGCTGAGACGGTACGTGAGCGATGTCGCCATCGTATGGGCGTCGTGGATCAGCCGCTCGACCTCCATCAGTCGCACGCCGGTTGCCTCGTCGCAGTTGCGGCGCGCCAGAGCGAGCTTCGTTTTGGCGAGCGGAAGCAGCTGGCCCACGCTGTCGTGCAGCATGATGGCGAACTCGCGTTGCTCTCGCTCACTCGAGATCGACGCCTCGTGACGCAGCTGACGCACCCGGTCCTCGGCCGCGCGCAGATCGGTTACGTCGAGGGAGGCACCGAGGACACGCGACAGATGTCCATCGCGATCGCGCTCGAAGGTCGTCAGCCTCGACCACAGCCAGCGAAGCCCTCCCTCGGGCGAGCGGATTCGGAACGTCAGATCGACGAGATCGCGGTTGCTTTCCCGATCGAGCTGCTCCAAGGCTCTCCCGAACGGCTCCCGGTCGCGTTGATCGACGACTTCTTCGAGCCCGACCTGCTCCGTGCTCTCGCCGCCGAGGAGTTCGCGCGCGATGGCATTGATGTAGAGCGTGGAGCGCGTTTCGACGTCGAAGATCCAGAGCAGGAGCGGGGCCGCTTCGGCGATCCTCTCGTTGAGACGCTGGCTCTGCTCGAGCTCCTCGGTCCGTGAGACGACCTTGCGTGCGAGCTCACTGTGCGCGTCGCGCAGGGCTGTTTCCGCCACCACGCGATCGCTGATGTCGACCAGGGAGAGTCGGGTCCGCCGGTCGGTTTCATCGATCAGCAGGCTCTCGATCGTCACGTCGCGCGTCTGGCCGTCCTCCGTGACGAGGCGCAGCTCACAGGCGCGAGCGTTCCCGCTCTCGAGGACGGCCTGCTGGTGGAGGTGGAAGCGATCCTGGCTTGCAGGGTCGATGAACGCGTGGACCCGGTTGCCCATCAGCTTGGCTCGCTCACACCCGAGAAGTTCGCTCGCCTTGAGGTTCGCTTCCAGAATGGCCCCGTTTCGGTCCAGGGTCAGGTAGCCCGCGGGAGCGAAGTCGAACAGGTCCCGGAATCGGTCGCGCGTTGCTTCCAGCTCGAGCGTCAGGTTGCGCAGCTCTTCGTTCTGGAGTTCGAGCTCCGCCTGGTGGACGTCGAGCTCATGGACGAGTGCGCGCACTCCCTCGGGCGTGAGCGCGTCGAGCTCCCGCGGCGGCAAGAGGCGCGTTTCGGCGCGCTTGCGAAGCGATTGTCCTCGGTCCCGTTCTGTCATCTTTCTCTCCTCCTCGCTCACGTCTTGCTGGAGATTGCCAGCAGGATCAGGCTCGGCTCGGCCCCTTCGAGGGGCATTCGTCTCCCGTCGACGCGCAGCGTCTGCCGGCCCGTCGCGGGAAAGTCGCAGACCAGCTCGTACTGTTCGACGCTGCCGTTGCTCGGGATGACTTTCTCCAAAAGCGCTCGCAATCCGACGACGTCCCACCCCGCGCCCGGGATGTCGAAGATCGGGCGGTCTTTGATGTCTGCGACGGACGTCTGGAACAACGAGCAGAAGGCGCGGTTCGCAGATCGTACCTGGAAACTCCCGTCGAGGGTCACGAGCGGCTGGCGCACCGTCTCGACGATGGCCTCGGCGTGAGCGCGGGCGGACTCGTGTGCGGCTTGCAGCTGCTTCAGCCGCGTGATGTCCACGAAGGTCATCACCACCCCGTCGATCACGTTCTGGCTCGTGCGGTAGGCCCCGACCCGCATCAGGTAGGTCGTCTCCCCATCGCTTGCGCGGATTTCCTTCTCCTTGGGTACGAGCGTTCGCAGCACTTCGGTCGCGTCCTCGACGAATCGGTCGTGGTGCACGCGGGCGGCGAGATCGGAGAGCGGGCGGCCCACGTCCGAAGCCTTCAGGGGGATGATCTCGGAGACCTCGGCCGTGAAGCGCTTGATGCACAGTTCGCGGTCCAGGAAGAGCGTCGCAACCGACGTGCTGCTCAGGAGATTCTTGAGGTCATCGCTCGCCGCGGAGAGCTCGGTCACCTTCTCGCGCAGCTCGGCGTTGACGGTCTGAAGCTCCTCGTTCAGCGACTGCATTTCCTCGCGCGACGTCTCGAGCTCCTCGTTGGCGCTTTGGAGTTCCTCGTTCGTCGATTGCGCCTCTTCGCCGCTGGACGAGAGCTCTTCGTGAGTGCTCTGCAGCTCTTCGATCGTCGTCTGGAGTTCAGCGCGGGTCAGCTCGAGCTCGCGCAGGAGCGAGTTGCTTTCGCGGGACGACACCTCGCCCGGTTGCGTTTCAGCGCCCTGCGGTTCCGGGCTGGGTTCGACGCGGGGGGAGGCCTCTTCGAAGGAGACGAGGATCGATCCCTCCGGCCCATCGGAGGGCGGGAGCTTCCGTGCGACGAGGCACACCCTTTTGTCATCGCCGTCCACCCGCAGGTGAACGTCGCGCCGCGCCGGCCGCGCGGGCTCGCGTTCGACCTCCCGCAGCAGCCAGGCCAATGCGGGACGCAGGCCCTCGCGCGCCATGTCGAGCAGGTTGACGCTGGCGCGCCCCTCCGCCGGTTCCAGGAAGCCTCCGGTCCGTCCATGCACGTGAGCGATCTCGCCGCGATCGCTCACCAGCACGCTCGGTGGTGCGTAGGCGCGAGCCAGAACACCCGCGAGGTTCTCGGACGGGCGCCTCGGTTGCGGGATGAGGCGCGGGCTCCGCGCTCCGGGGCGGTTTCGCGGAAGATCGGCGACGCCGACCCCGCCGGGCGAATTTTCTCGCCGGCGAAAAAGCTTCCAGCGGCGGTCGAGGGGAGTGAAGAGGTCGTCGACGCTCGTAGTCGATTCCGAGCTTCCGAGCAGCAGGAGGCCGTCGGGATTCAATGCGTAGTGGGCCAGCGCGAGGACACGTCGCTGGAGGTCCGCACCCAGGTAGATCAGCAGGTTTCGGCAGGAGACGAGGTCGATGCGCGTAAACGGCGGGTCTCCGAGGATGTCGTGGGTCGCGAAGATCAGCATCGCGCGGATCTCCTTCTTGATCTCGTACGCGCCGTCCTGCTTGGCGAAGAAACGTGCCAGCCTCGGCTTCGACACGTCCGCAACGATCTCGCCCGGATAGCGGCCATTCCGCGACGTCTCGATGGCCTGAGGGCCGAGATCCGTAGCGAAGATCTGTACCCCGAGCGGTTTGCCCAGCCGCTCGATGCACTCGACGAGCACGATCGCCAACGAGTACGCCTCTTCTCCCGTCGAGCAGCCGGGAATCCAGACGCGGAGCGTCGCGTGATCGGGCTTGGCGGACAGAAGCTCGATGAGCGGCGCCTCCAACGCTTCGAAGGCGCCGGCGTCGCGGAAGAAGCCCGTGACGCCGATCAGCAGATCCTCGAATAGAGCCTGGACCTCCTCTGCGTGTTCGTCGAGGAAGCGAATGTAGTCTCGCACGCTGTCGAGCTGGTGCAGGGCCTGACGCCGCAGGATGCGTCGGTGCAGGCTGGAAGGCTTGTAGCCAGAGAAATCGTGGCCCGTTCCCGCGCGCAACGCCTCGAGGATGCGCGTGAATTCGTCGCGCGTGGTGGCCAGCGCAGGCAGACCCGCGTCCGCGACCCGTTGGGGATACGGGCTGCTCGCCCACGCCAACAGGGGTTCGGTCATCTCCTCCGGCGAAACGACGAAGTCCGCCAGTCCGGTGGCGATGGCGCTTGCGGGCATGCCGGGAAACTCCGCTGACGCCTCGTCCTGCACGAGGACCAGGCCCGATGCGCTCTTCACGGCCTGGACGCCGAGCGTTCCATCGCTTCCGGTTCCGGAGAGAATGATCGCCGCCGCCCGGTTTCCGGCATCCTGCGCGAGGGAACTGAGGAACGAGTCGATGGGGAGCGGGGGGCCGCGGGACGCGGCGGGCTTCATCACGCGCAACCTGCCGCCCGATAGAGCGAGGTTGCGGCCGGGCGGCGCGACGTAGACGTGATCGGGCTCGACCACCACACCCTCCTGCGCCTCCGCGACACACATCTTCGTGGCGCGACTCAGCAACTCCGGGAGCAGGCTCTGCTGTCCGGCCTGGTGGTGCGAGATGATGACGAAGGCCATCCCGCTATCGGGCGGCATGCTCGACAGGAAGCCCTGGAACGCAGCGAGTCCGCCCGCCGAGGCACCGATCCCCGCGATCGGAAACGCACCCTCCTGGGTGCGAGTCCCACTGGCAGCACGGGTCGGCTCCGTTTCCACGCTGGCCCCCTGGGCGTTCCGGGCGAAATCGCCTCCCTCAGTGTAGGTCATCCCCCGACTTCGGTTGGCCACCTACCCAGATCTGCTCAGAGTGCTTCTCCTTCCCATTCACGCGTTGGTTCGAAGCGACGCGCGCCTAGCCGATGGGATCACCCGGTGCCTCGTGACCGCGAACGGCTGAATCCCATTCTGAACTACGCGCATAAGAACATCTGGTGCATGGAGGACGGCCCCCCCTCGGTCAGGACGCGTTTTCTTCTGTTTCGTGCTTCGGCGCCTGGCTCACGTGGACTCGAGTGATGCGCGCGCCGGATACGTCGATCACCTTGATGTCGTAATCGCCCACGCGCACCTTGGCGTTGCGGCGCGCCGCCTGACCGAGACTGTGGAAGATCAGACCCGATAGGGTGTCGCCGGGCTCGGCCGGTACTTCGAATCCCGTGTGGCGATTGAAGTCGAGCACCGTGACACGTCCGTACGCCTCCCACGTGCCCTCATCTACGGGCAGGATATCGGTGAGCTCTTCCTGATCGAACTCGTCCCGGATCTCGCCGACGATTTCTTCCAGGATGTCTTCCTGGGTGACGAGACCCTGCGTCACGCCGAATTCGTCTTTGACGATGGCCATGTGGATGGAGTTCTGCTGCATCTCACTGAACAGCGGTAGGATGGGTTTGCGGGTGGGGATCCGCAGTACGGGCTTCAAGATCCCCTTCAAGTCTCCGTCGCCGCTCCGCGTGAGGCTCACGAGGTCCTTCAAGTGCGCCATGCCGAGCACGTGGTCGATGGATTCGCCGTATACGGGAACGCGCGTGAAACGCTCTTCGAGCATGTGATCGAGCAGGTCGTTGACCGGCGTGTCGATCGGGAACGCGACCATCTCGGTGCGGGGCATCATGATCTCCGCAACCGTCATCCCCGCTGCGTGAGCGGCGCTCCCCATGATGGCAAGCGGGGAGCCCTCGGGGTGATCACCGCGCGCTCGGCGTGCCTCGCGCAGCACATCTTCGGCGGACTGCGACGCGTCGACCTCCGCTCCCCCCGCGATGCGCTGCACCAGAGGGTCGACGAAGCGATCGAAAAGCAAGTGGGCAGGGCGAACCGCCTTGTGGAACAGGTAGAGCGGCAACGCGACCATGTACGAGATGCGCCGCGGTGAACGGGCTGCGATGGCTTTCGGCAGGACTTCGCAGAACACCAGTACGAGACCGGTCATCACCAGCGTCGAGACCGCGATGCCGACGCCCTCGCCGAGCAGCGAGACGGCGAGCGCCGCGGCCAGGGAAGCGCCCAGGATATTCACGACGTTGTTGCCGAGCAGAATCGTCACCAGCAGCTGCGAAGTGGAGGCGAGCAGGTCGCGGGCCGCGAAGGTCGAGGCGTGGGGTTCTTGCTCGATGTCCTGTTCGAGTTCGTTGATTCGCAGCCGAAGGAGTGCGGTTTCACTCCCGGAGAACAGCGCGCTGAGGATGAGGCAGGCCGCGATGAGGATGAGGTGCAGGGCGACGTCCATGATCACTTATCTCCGGATTGATGATGATTTCCCAGTTGCGGATGGCGACCGGGGTGAAGGGGTCGGGAGGCCCCATGGGTGTGCCAACTCCGCAGTCAACCGACCAGGAACATATGCAGAGTATAGGGGATCTTGGGATACGCGATTGCGATCCCGGTTGACGCCGGCGAAGTCCCACCGTCGGCGCGATTCGGTGCGGGAGTTTCGGCATTTGTACATTCTTCCGCGGAAGCGGGGGCGCCTTGTAGGCGAAGCGATGGCTTTGACTCGATCGCGCGCCACGATCAGACTGCGGGGGGGTGGCTTTGCGCGAATGGATGAGCTTGGCACGGAAGCTGCACAACCGTTCACCATGCGCGATGAACTCACGGGAGCGCGCCCATGGATCCGGCTTCGCATTCGCTGGGCGATTCTGCTGCCGTAGGCCGACCAAGATCCTCGAAAGGAAAACAGATGGAAGTGAACAGTGAGCGCGTCCAGGAGTGGTCCGAGGAAGCTCGGGAGGAAGGTCGAGCGCAGACGGGTCGCATCGACCCGGAGGGACCACGAATGATTCGTCTCGTGACGTTGATGTGTACAGCGGTTGTGATCGGGTGTGCTTCGACCCCTGTTCCGCGTGCTGAGCTCGCGCAGGCAGAGCTCGCAATCGAGCAGGCCGAGAGAAACGATGCCTCGGTGTATGCACCGCTCGAGATGCGCCTCGCTCGCGACAAGATTGGGCAAGCGAAGGAGGCACTCGACGATGAGGAGAATCTACAGGCGCGAACGGCCGCGGAGGAGGCGCTAGTCGATGCTCAATTGGCTTCCGTGAAGGCGACGCGGTCGCGCGCCGAGGCCGCAGCCAAGGAGATGGAGAAAACGCAAAACGCCCTGGAACAGGAGAGTCAAAATGAACGCTAATCGGGTCACGCTATTTCTGACGGGACTCTTGATTGCGGGCGGGTGCGCAACCGCACCGCCCTCGATCGTGACGGACGTTCAGGCTGAGTATTCGCGGGCGAAGCTGGATAAGGCTGTTGTGGAACACGCCTCCGTCGAGCTCTACGAGGCCGAAAAAGCGGTGCAGCGGCTCGAGCAGGCCGCGGAGCGGGATCACGACGAGGAACTCGATCACCTCGCGTACCTCGCGCGGAGACGCGTCGAGATCGCGCGTGAAACCGCGGCTGCAGGAGTGGCGATTGAGCGCGTGGAGCAGCTCGGGGAAGACAGACATGCGACACGGCTTCGCGCTCGCACCGCTGCGGTGACGCGGGCAGAAACGGAAGCTGCCACGGCGATCGAAAGGGCGAAGCAACTCGAGCAGGCGCTCAGCGATCTGAAGGCAGAGCAGACGGAGCGAGGCGTCGTTCTCACGATGGCTGACGTCTTGTTCGCCTTCGACCGTTCCGATCTACAGCCGGGGGCGTCGCAATCGCTAGGCGAGGTGGCACGTTACCTGAAGGAGTTCCCCGACAACCGGATCGAGATCGAAGGCCACACCGACAGTGTTGGCGGCGACGACTACAACCAGAAGCTCTCCGAACGGCGCGCTCGGGCCGTTGCGAACTTCTTGATGGCTCGTGGGATCGATCGGAATCGCGTCGCCGTAGCGGGCCTTGGCGAGGCCGTTCCCGTCGCTTCCAATGGAAACGAGGCGGGGCGAAAAGAGAACCGTCGGGTCGAGATCATTCTTCCGAACCAACGCTGAATGGCGCGGTCGGGACGCCAATGCAGATTCTGATCTGCGTCCGCGCTCTCCTCACCCAAACCCAAGGTCCGACAGCCGTCGAAGCGCAAGGGGCGACTCGCGTGTATTCGTAGTTGCGAATTCAGGGAGACGCGCGGACCGGACACTGTCGGGGAAATTCCTGAGATCGACGCAGCACCGGCCATCCGGATGTGCGAAATTCGTGGATCACATCGCGACCGTCACGCCGCCTCTCAGCCGGTTGGGTGGGGACTCTGGACTATCAACGGGAAATCGACGGGTTGGTCGCCGCCTACGCTGCCGCCGCAGCGCGCGCGATGGCCATCCGGCCGGCCGACTATCCGAATACCCAAGATCAACGCGCTGTCGAAGAGTTTGTGCAAGCGGGAGAAGAGATCCGATCTTGCGAACGCGCCCTATGGGACGGCCCCAACGGAGAGATCGAACGCTTGCGTCGCCCCGACGCGTCCGCCGACTCGATCGAGTACGGAATCGCCTACCTCGAAATCGCACCAAATTACTTTCGCTCGGGCTACACGCGAAATCGGATCACGCGCCTGCTCGCGAAACAAGCGCTGAATGATTCCCAGCGCGGGCGGCTGAGGGCGTTGATCCTGTCCTATGTCGACTGCAACGCCTTTGGCAGTGCGAAGGCGATGGGCCAATTGGCGCGCGGCTTGGCGAACAACGAGCTGCGGCGCCAGCTGCGATCGCGCTTTACCCACAACGACATCCGCGTCATTCGGCGTTCGCTCATGGTTTTGTTGCGCGTCAAGCGGCCGGGAATCCAACCGAAAGATTTTCGGGTTGGGGGAGCGCTCAACGAGATTGTTTTCGACCACGAGCGCTTTCATTTCTACGAACTCGAGAACTGCACCCGCCGCTACTGGTCCGCAGACTGGGAGCGGGAGCTTCGGCAGGTAGCCGCGGCCCAGGGTCCCAACCGGGCATCCGCAGAACACATTCTCCGGTTGGCGGAATACCGCCGCACGCGAAGGGAAGGGAGGCGGCCGGGCCCCTGATCCCGAGAGATCAGCGGGACTCATCGCGGGACCCGGGTCCGCCGGATCCGATCCTAGCAAGCGTGTTTCGTTCGCGGGGAGTCTGAGCGTTCCTTTTCTTCGCATTGAGCGAAGTGGGGGAGTCGCTCTTCTAGTCGCCGACTGGAAGAGCCTTCTTCAACAGTTCGCCTAGTCCTCGCTCCTGTACCCGGTTCTCGAGGGTGGGCATGTCGATCTGCTCCGCTGAAATCTTCAGCATGGAATGGATGTCTCGCAAATGCTTCTGGGATCCGCCTTCCCGATAGAACTCGAGCTTTCGCACGATGACATACTCGGGCGGCGCGACCCGTACTTCGAGTTTTTCGATGGAGTAGCTTCGCGCGTTGTCGAACGCCCAGGCGTGCAGTTCGTCGCCACCGACCAAATAGATGTCTGCCTTCAGTCCCGAGGCGTGATGGATGATGTTGAAGTGGCCGCGTCCCTCTCGATTGCTTTCGACGAGGACGACCTCCGGCGGCGGTTGGTAGAACTTCGATTCCGGAAACGCGCGGGGTAGAGCATGGCGACCAGCCTCCGAGAGTTCGACAACGAGATCGATGTCGTGGGTGGCGCGCGGCTCGCCGTAGAGCGTTGCGGCCACACTGCCGGTGACGAGATAACGAACGCCAATCTCCTCGAGAGGAGCGACGAACAGCTCGAGGAGATCAGGTTCGGGCATTCAGGAAAAGCCGACGGACCTCGGCCTCGATCTGCGAATCGTTCCATTCGGGATGCTGGCTGCGAAGGAAAGCCCCTTTGTGTCGCCGCAAGGTCCAGTAAAGATCGCGAGATGCCCGGTAACGCGCCTCCGGCGTCATTCGACGCAACGCGTCCAGCTGATCTCGTGACGGAACATCGGGGTGCACAGGTTGACTATGCGCGAGACAACTGGCGCGTTCAAGCGCGTATTTGCGAGGGCGCCTTCTGGGGCGAGAGAGGGCCTTGCAACGCGAAGAAGGATCGCTGTCGGTTCCAGCGCGGGCGATGATACAATCGGCGCGTTCGTTTCCCGGACGCGCAGAAAAGGGCAGGGGGATGAAGAACCAGACTTCCTGGACCCGGGTCGTGGCGTCCGCGCTATTGCTGATTGCCGTTTCGGCGACGGGTAGTGCGGCAGAGTCCCGGTCCCATCCCGTGGACTCGTTTCCCCCGTGAGGTCGAAAGCTACGGCGACACGGGAGGTCTCTGGGAAACCCTGACGGCCCGCGTGACGCTGGAGCCCTTCAACCTGGTTGCCAGACCTGATCTTCTTGCTCGCCATCGTCCGCACATTCAAGCGTGTCACGGAAACCCACCGCGAGGTCGTCCGTTGCCGGTTTGGGGGCTTCTAGCTGTGTTGCCCGCGGGTGCCCAATAGAAGGATCGCAGCTCCGAAACCCATGAGAAGTCCGGTCGCAGGCTCGGGGATCACCCGTACGGAATGGATCAGGCCGCCCGCGACGAACCCTTCGTAGGGGTCGCAAATGGGTCCGCCCTCGGGATCCCGGCAGCCCATGAAGAAGAAGCTTGGCGTGAAACTCCCGTCGTCGAAGTCCTCCAGGCCGGGAAGCGTTCCCGGGAGTGTTGTATCCGAGAACACGGCAAGGGAATAGTCGGTGAGGGAGAAATTGAACGTAGTTCGAAGGAAACCCGGCCGTAGGACCGGCGCGTTTATGGACACGGCGGTGAATTCATCGACGAACAGCGGACGGGTTCCCGTGGAATCCCCAATCGTCCCAACCTCTTTATCGTTTCGAATCACAATGCGGAGATAAGGGAGCGAGGAATCGGAAAGGACGGATACGTCGCCGGCCTGGAAGTGGTGTCCGTACGGGGTCTCCGGGCCTCCGTGCTGTCGGTATTCGTAGCTGGCTACGCCCGCAATCCACTCCTGACCGGGCCAGCTCGAGTCGTAGGTGACGGTGGTGGTGAATGGCGTTCCGGGGGCCAGCGAAAAGCCGGCATCTCCTGCGGTGTCGTAGAAGTACTCGACGGTCCCTTCCACGAGCAACGTGACGGGCAGCGCGTGGCAGGGCGAAGAGACCAGCCACACCAGGGAGGAGAAACCCAACACTTGAATCCAAAGTGAGTGAAGTCGAACCATCGGCGCCTCCTGTGTGTTCAACCTAGCGACTTGGTGGGCGCTCTCCCACCGAAGCTCCCGCGCCAAGCCCGTCGGGCCTGTACGCTGACCGCGCCTCACCACGGACGAAGGCCGCGGACCGGTCCTCGGGCGCATTACGGATTCATGCGCGCGTTGAGCTTCAGGCGAGTGCCCGGCCCGTGCCCGTAAAAGGCCCCCACGAGAATGGTGTAAGGGGTTCCGGCCGTCGCCTCGAACGGCCGCGCACGGTTGCCATCTTGTACCTCCATGTGCCTGCGAGCGATCACCGCATTCTAACTGTACGAACGCAGCCGGGTCGTGAGCGGATCGCAGCTTTCCTTAGGAGAGCATGAGGTTGGGAATTCGTTCGCCTTCCTCATCTTTTACTCACACAGCCCTAAGATGGATCTAAAGCACGCTCCAAACTCGGCAGTTAGGGTGGTGTTCTGCAAGGAGGTTTCGTGCGGACATTCGCCCCCCTTTCCGAGCGTGTGCGCCTCATCGCGCTCTCCCTCGCCCTGGCACCGCTGTTGTTCAGCGGCGGTGCGCGAGACTCCCGAGCCGTTTCCGGCCCCGCCCCCGGAATCGATGACTTCCTCTGTTACAAGACCAGAACGTCGCGAGACTCCCCTCGGTTTACTCGGAGCGTTACTGCACTGGGCGATGATTTCGAAAGCGGTGCGTTCGATCTCCGCGGCCCCGCCGCTCTGTGCCCCGCCGCCGACGGTCAGGGCGACGGCGTTTTCGACCCCGACACCCAGTTGCAGAGCTACCACATCAAAGCCGCCGGAGGGTTCAAGCACACGCGCCAACGCGAGCTCCGTGTACTGACCCGGTACTTCGATCACCATCTCGATACCCAGCGTCCGGAACGGCTGCTGATTCCCACAGGGATGAGTTTCTCCTCGACCCCGTTGGCTCCGGACCTCGACGACCATCTCCTCGACCACTACAAGTGCTACAAGGTCCGCGATGCGCGGGGGTTTCCGAAAATGCCGCGCGGGATGATCGCGTCGGTCGCAGACCCCTTCGAGGACCGTCTGTACGAACTGCGCCGCGCCCAGCACCTGTGTCTTCCGGTCGATCAAGACGGCCTCGGCATCAAGCAGCCTCAGCGATCGATTCTCTGCTATCAGGTTCGAAAAGCGCGTGGGGAGACAACCCACCTGAAACGCAAGGGTATCCACACGGCGGATTTCATCGGCCGACTGATTCAGGACAGCAAGAAGGAAGAATCCCTGTGCGTCGAAGCCACGCTGTTCGGCCCCGGCCCGGATAGTTGCGATACACCCGCGGAAATTCTGTCGTTCCCCGCGACCATCGAACGCAGCGTTCGAAGCGCCACGACTTCTCCCGAGGACCCGTTTCCCTCCTGCGGTTTCGACCAGGGAGAGCACAGCGTGTTCTTCCGCCTCACGGCACCCAAAGATGGAGCGATCTCCGCCCATACCATTGGCAGCGATTACGACACGCTGTTGGCCGCCTACGCGGGAGAATGCGGAAACCTGACGGAACTCGGCTGTAATGCGGACGCGACGTCGGCGGGCCAATCGCAGCTCGGTTTCGGCGTATCCAAGGGAGAGACCTACACCCTCGTCGTCACCTCGGAATCCGGCCTCGATCCCGACGGGGGAAATCTGCGACTGAGCGTCGATTTCCTCGAATGCGAGGGAAACTGCAATGAGAACGACGCCTGCGTCGATGCGATCCCGATCGTGGATCTCCCGTTCGAGGATCGTCGCGTCGTTGCGAATGCAACCTACGATCCGATCGACGACGCCCAGGTCTGCGGAGCGGAGCCCGGACGGGGAACCGTCTGGTATGCGCTGACGGCCCCGGCCGATGGCACGCTATCCATCGATACGGCGGGCAGCGACTACGACACCATCGCGACGATTCTTCGCGGACCCTGCGGTGCGCTCGACGCGATCCAGTGCCAGAGCGGACTGAACGACCCGTTCATCCTCGAGCAGTCCAATTTCAACGTGGGCGTGCTCGCCGGCGAGTCTCTCCTCATCGCCGTTGCAGAAGACGAACTCGCCACGGGGGGCGGCACCGTCGACCTGGCGGTGCACTTCACTCCCGACAGCTGCGGGAATGGGTTCATCGATCTGGCGGAGGAATGTGATCTCGGTGCCGACGCGGCCTGTCCCTTCCGTTGCACCGACGACTGCACCTGCGCGCCGGGATTCGATAGCTGCATCGATGCCATCGAGATCGATTCCTTGCCCTTCACGGACATCACCAACACGAGCCTCAGTACGACGTCCGCGGCGGACCCTGCACCGACCTGTTCACAGGCGGGGCGCAGTGTCTGGTACACCCTCACACCCGATACCAGTGGTGTCGTGACGCTCGACACGATTGTCAGCCAATTCGACACGGTGTTGTCCGTCTATCCCGGTGCTTGCGGTGATTTCAGTGAGTCGGATGAAATCGTGTGTGACGACTTCGCGTCCTTCCCGAACGAATACATGTCGGAAGTGTCGTTCTTCGCGATGGAGGGGGAGACCTATTCGGTTCAGGTTTCCACGTACGAGCGCGAGGGAGCCGGTAACTTCCTGGAGTTCAACGCGCGCATCGACCGCTGCGGGAATGGTCTGCTCGACGACCCCGATGAAGTCTGCGAATTCGGAAACGATTCGGTCTGTCCGGGGCTTTGCAACGATCAGTGTCAGTGTACGACGGGGATCGACGCCTGCTCCGCCGCGGAAGGGGTCGCGACATTCCCCTTTTCGGACGTTCGAGACGTATCGCAGGCCACGTCGTCCTTCAGCGATCCGTCGCTCAGTTGCGGCGATGCGACGCCCCTGCGCGAGCCGCGCGAGTACCAGAGCGTCTGGTACGCCATCACGCCCCCGCTTTCCGGTCTGCTGCGCGCCGACGCCAGCGCGAGCGACTACGCGGCGGTTCTCGCACTCCACACCGGATCCTGCGGGAATTTCGCCGAGCTCGCGTGTGAGGGGAGTGCCGTCGTTACGGAACTCAACGTCACCGCGGGCGAAACTCTCTACTTGGAAGTCGCAGCCGACGAAGCGGGCGCGGCCGGCGTGCTCTCGCTGGACCTGACGTTGGAAGCGTGTGGGAACGATTCCCTCGATCCCGGTGAGGAGTGCGACGGCAGCGCAGATGCCGCCTGTCCCGGCGCCTGCAACGCCGCGTGTGTGTGTGATTCCGAACCGACCGATGTGGATGAGTGTTCGAGCGCTCTGAATCTTCCCGTTACGGGTTCTTCCACGCTGACTATCCCATTCCCCGCTTCGACCGTGTCTCCCAGCGACCCGATTCTCTCGTGTGCGAGTGACGAGTTCCACACCACCTGGTACAGCGTGACGCCGACCGCGGATGGACAATTCGTCGCGATTGGGGAAACGGGAATCGGAGCGCTGCCCAGCGTGATCTTGGCCGCTCATCAGGGCGATTGCGGTGGCCTCGCAGAACTCAGCTGCGCGGTGGAACCGGAAGCCCTGAGCAGCGCTGAGATTCGCTTCGATGTCCTCGCGGGAGAGACCTATTTCGTGGAGGCCGCAACCCTCCAGAATGGAACCGTGTCCACCAAGCTTCACACGTCTTTCGTTCCCGCGACCTGCGGCGATGGCGACCTCGATCCCGGTGAGGAGTGCGACGGAAACGCCGACGGCGCGTGTCCGAGCGCCTGCAGCAGTGATTGTGCGTGTACGACGACCCGCGATAGTTGCAACCAAGCGCGACAGATCAACGGCTTTCCGTATCGCGACGGTGCGAATACGGTTCAAATGTCTACGTCCCCCGGTGATCCAGCGCTTTCGTGTGGTGACCCCACTCGTCCCCAAGGTGGACACAGTGTCTGGTGGTCCCTTACCGCGCCTGCGGATGGCATCGTGCGCGCTAACACCTATGAGGGATTCGGAAGCACGACCTTCGACACCGTGCTGGCCGCGCATGCGGGAACCTGCGGTTCCATGGCCGAGGTGGCCTGCAGCGATGATCTCGACACCGTTCGTTCCGAAATCGAGTTCCCCGTGTTGGCGGGCGAGGAATACCTCTTGGAGGTCGTTTCGAAGGGAGATACACCCGGCGGACGCGTCGCACTGTACTCCACCTTCCAGGCGGATAGCTGCGGAAACGATGTCTTGGAGGCCGGCGAAGCCTGCGACGGAACGGCGGATGCAGCGTGCCCCGGCGAGTGCACGAGTCTGTGTCATTGCGCGAATCCCGGCGACGAGTGCGCGACCGCGCTGGCCGTTCCTTTCTTCCCCTACTCGGTTCCCAACAGCACGACCAACGAGACCAGTGCGCCCGACGACCCGCCGCTTTCGTGCGGGGTTCCCGAGCGGCCCGAAGGCTCGCACACGCTTTGGTACGAACTCACGGCTCCGCGCGAAGGATCGATTCAACTCGGATGGTTCTTCGACGGTCGCTGGGCGGTTCACAGCGGAACCTGCGGCAACCTCAGTGAGTTCGATTGCGCGACCGAGTTCGAAACGATTTCGATTCCGGTAGTCGAGGGCGACCAACATTTCCTCGAGTTGACGTCTCCCGGAACGACGGGCGGCATCCTCAACGCGCGAGTCCCCATGAGTTTCGAACCCTGCGGACCGGACCTGGGGCGGACCTGCCCGTTCCGTGGCCGGACCTGCGAAGATGCCCGCCCGGTCCCGCGTTTTCCGTTCCCGGATTCGCGCTCGCGGCGCGAACAAATCGTCGATGTCGGACCCTACCCGAGTTGTGCGCCGCCGGGCTCGATCAACAACGCCTGGTGGAGCTTCACCGCGGACCGCGATGGCTTCGTGATCGCGGATCCCGATACCGACTACAAGACGGTTTCCGCCGTCTATGCGGGGAGCTGTGGATCCCTCGCGGAACTTGCGTGTGACGCGACCCCGGACGACGAACCGAGCTTCCGTTTCCCCGTGTCGGCGGGAGAGACCTATTTCGTCCAGGTGCTGCGGCGTCCGGAAGACGTCTCGTTTGGCTTTACCGCGGAAATGGTGTTCACGTTCGACCAGTGCGGGAACGGTGCGCTCGATCCCGGTGAGTTGTGTGATGGCGCGTTCGACGCCGCCTGCCCGGGCGCTTGTTCGGCCGAGTGCGGCTGCGCGGTCGCGACGGATGTTTGCGACGACGCGGTCTCCGTGTCCGCGTTCCCGTTCCGGGTGACTCAGGATGCAAGTAGCGCGACTACGAACCCCGGCGAACCCGCCTCGAGTTGCGGAGACGACAACAGCCTGTGGGTGAAACTCGATGCTCCGGACGATGGGTTCGTGACCGCAGGAACGCTCGGCAGCGATTACGACACGTTTCTCGCCGCGCATTCCGGCGCCTGTGGGGGGCTGTCGGAACTCGCGTGTAACGACATCGCGTCCCCGGGCTTCGGGGGACTCGCCCAGGTCCGGTTCCCGGTCAGCGGCGGGCAGTCCTACTGGATCGAAGTGGGGGATGACTTCGGAGACCCCTCCAACTTGCGAATGGACCTTTCTTTCGACCGTTGCGGAAACGACGTGCGCGATGTGGGGGAGACGTGCGACGGGACCGACTCCGCCGCCTGTCCGGGCGCCTGCCTCGCAGAGACTTGTCAGTGCCGTACGGGGGACAACGATGCGTTCAGCTTCCCGGACGGACGACCGGAGCGCATCGATCCCGACACCGCGACGGCGTTCCGCGTCGAGGTCAGTGATCTGATGGGTACTGCGAGCCCGGGCAGCGGCGTCCTCTATCTGGACGACGGCAGCGGAACGTTCGTCGCGCAGGCGATGACCCAGCTCTCGCCCAACGAATATTCCGCGAGCCTCCCGGCATCAGCCTGCGGAAGCGTGCTGCGATACTTCTTCACGGCGGCGAACCAGGCGGGCGAGGTTCTGATGAGTCCGCTGGCGGGAGCGTCGCGACCTTACTTCGTCCATTCGGGCGATTCGCTCTTCGTGCTCGCGCAGCCCTTCGCAAACGTGACCGGTTGGAACGAATACGGAGATGCGGTGCTGGGCTCCTGGGAACGAACCGATCCGAGCGGCGATGGCATCTTCGACCCGGCGAGCGATGCCGACGGCGTAGGCCAGGCGTTCATCACCGGTGCCGCGCAACCGTTGCGCTTCGGAACGACCGTCCTCCACTCCCAACGCTTCGACGCGTCCTCGGGCCCCGGTGCCGTGTACTCGTACCAGCGTTGGTTCAACAGCCGCTTTCCGGATCGCTGGCCCGGCGAGCTTCCCTTCCGCGTCGACCTCTCGAACGATGATGGCTTGACGTGGACCGAAGTCGAGCAAGTGCATCCCCACAGCGTCGAAGCCCAAGGGGGCTGGATCACCCACCGAATTCGCATCGCGGATTTCCTGACGCCAACGGACCAGATGCGGTCACGCTTCACCGCCGAACACCTCTTCGGCCGAATGGGCGACGTCGAGGCAGGCCTGGACGACGTCCGCGTCACGACCGCGCGCTGCGACCCGTAGGCGCCTGACGGGCGGAGGCCTGACCATCATCGCGAACGCCCCCAACCCGGCGGGCATTTCACTGCTGAAGAAGTTTTTCGGACACGGCGTCTCGCCGTCGCACCTGTTCGCGGGTGCGATCGGACCGACCGCGATCATGTTCTCGATCTTCCTGTTGACGCGCCACTTCGGGTAAGCGAAACGCCACGCGCATTCAACCGAAATTCAGCGCGTACGCACACGCCCGAAGGCCAGCAGACCACCGAGGCCCAGGCCCAACAGGGCGAGGGTTCCGGGTTCCGGGACGGGCACGATATCGAGAACGCTGCCGCCCATGACGAAGGTGTTCTGGTTGTTCTGCGGATCGAAACCCTGCAGGCTCCAACTCAAGTCCGGGTAGAGGTTGTGGCCGTCCGCGGTGGTAAGGAGTTCCACGCCGTCGCGCACACTGTCGGGACCGCTCAGCAGCAACACCATGGAGGAATCGAAGGGCAACAATCCCGCGCCCTGGGTTTGTTCGTTGAAGGCCGATGTCACGGTGTAGGCGTCCCCCCCGGTTGTGACCGGCGGAAAGGCGGGGCCATCGTTGAGCACCGAAACCGCAAGTTGGACGTTGTTGGGATCGGTCTTGAACGTGAAGCCCCCGATCGTGACTTCCATGCGGTAGGGCGGGGTGGTAAGTAGGTAGGTGGCCTGATTGGGAATGAGGCCGCCGGTCAAATCCGGTGCATCCGTATCGAAGAGATAGAAACCCGAGTACGGAGTGCCGGGGACGATGCCGCTGCCCAGGTAGTCGGTGTGGTCCAGACCGCTGTCATCGATGCCCAGGATCTCCCCGGAGAAATTGATCCGGAATTCCAGGGCGCCAGCGGGAGCCGCCAGAAAGCCCGCCGGGAGCAAGGCCAGAAGAAAAACCAAAGCAAAGCGCGAGCGCATCATCGTCCATCCTCCTACTACTGAATCCGACACAACACAGGGAGGCGCAGGGTAATGGGAATCTGCCCACGGGGCAATAAGGACGCGCAAGCGGCCGCGCCGGTGAGCCAGCCCGCGTGGCGGATTGTCTCATCGCGGGGTCTACTCCTCGGGTTTCGCGCCCGAGCTTCCGAATGCATGGGCGACCAGCATCAGCATGGCGGCCATGGTGACGAAGGCGAAGATCAAAGCCGGAGCGAATCCGATGATCCCCGCAAGGTTCGATTCGCCCAGCCGATTGTCGCCCAGGGTGAGGGCTCGGCTGGGGGACAGCATTCCACCCCAATAGAAGAGCGTGTTGGCGTAGCCGGCTCCGACGAGCATCCACTGGAGCCGCCGGGCGAACCGATCTTCGAGTTCCAGGTTGTGGACCAGCAGGGCGCCAATCAACACCAACATTCCATTCATCAAGCCACCGGCGTGGGTTCGAGCCCAGGCCCGGCTGTCTCCCGGAATATCGAATGCGAGGATCGAGCCGGGGAAGAGTTCGAAGCCTCCGATCAAACTCATGACCAGGCCAAATCCAGCCGCCAGGCCGAAGAAAGTGACGATGGCTCCGTGTCCCACCATCGCGCGTGCGCTTGCGTGCATTTCCAGACCTCCTTCGTTGGATTCTAGGCCAAGGAGTCTGCGATACTGACGCAGGGCGGAATCGAAGTGAGCACTTCAGCGGGAGCCTGGGAGTCTACGGCGCGGGGTCCGGAAACGGACGAGATCCGCCAAGCCGTCGCGCGTTCGATCTCGCCGACGGCGCTGCGGTTTTTTCTGGTTTGGACGGCTGTCGGGTGGGGGGGCGTCGGGGTCTGCGCGGCTCTGTTCTTCTTCGGCACCCTGGACTTCGCGACCAGCAGCAAAGCCTCGCTCTACGGGATCAGCATTTGGCTGAATGGCTGGCTGTTGGCCTACGTGGCGAACCGCTACGCGTCGCGATCGAAGCTGGATCTCTACCACGACTGCCTGGTGATCTGGTTGCTCTCCTACGCCATGACCAACGTCCTCTGGGAGATTCCCTGGGTTGTGCTGTCGCCTTTCATTTTCGAGGGCTTGAACAGTCTCGAGGATATCGTCGCCCACACCGAAACCATGCGGTCGAGCCTCTTCAACATGTATTGGTGGGTGCTGGCCTCCTTTGGGTCCGTGGACCTGCGCACGGTCAATCACGATTCCACTTTCTACGTGGTGGAGTTGTTCGCTTTCGCAAACGTCGCCTCGACGCTCTGTTTCTTCCACCTGAACCGGAAGCGCTCACCGTATCGGTACCTGATCGTCGTCTTGGGTTGTGGCGAGCCCATCGCTGCAACTTTCATCTTTTCCTTCGCGGAGGTGTTCGGAGGTTTCGAGAACATGACCGGCGGCATCGCGGATACACTGCTGGCGCTGGTTTGGACTCAGTATCAGTACTTCGTCTTTCCCATGATCTTCGGTTATCTGGGATTCCGGCTGCTACGTGCGGACTTGCGAAACAACCAAGTGGATGAAGGGACGAGCGCGGTGGCGGACGCCTGAGCGGTGCTCGGGCGCAAACGAATCCGTTCAACCCGTCATCGTGGATACGTTCCAGAGATGAACCACCCGTCTGGCGAAGGCAGGACTGGACCTCGGGCAGCACCTTTTCCGCGAACAGGCGAATGCTCTTCCGGGCGTTCTCGGGCGTCGTGCCGTCATAGCTCACCTGAACCCGTAGAATCTACCCACACGTCACGGGCGTGAGTCCACGCCCGATGCGTCCTATCCTCGCGCGGGTTCAACAACCGTGAAGATTCTTTCTTGAAGTGAGCGCCTCCGACAACCCATCCACACTACCCCTCCCGGTCTCCGAGGTTTCGCACTGGGATCGCAGCCACGATGTGGTGGTGGTGGGGCATGGCGCCGCGGGCGGCGCTGCGGCAATCGAGGCGTGTCGTGCGGGCGCAGACGTCGTCGTGCTCGAGCGCATGTCGCGTGGGGGTGGGGCGACGGCGCTCTCGACGGGATTGGTTTATTTCGGCGGCGGTACTGAGATCCAAAAGGCTTGTGGTTTCGAGGACAGTGTCGAGGCCATGCTCGCCTACGTGGAAAAGGCCGCGGGCGACCAGGCGGACCCCGAGCGCGTGCGTCTGTATTGCGAAAACTCCGTCGAGCACTTCGAGTGGTTCCGTGCGCTCGGCGTCGAGTTCTCACCGCAATTCCACGACCACAAGGTCACCCATCCGATTACCGACGATTCACTCGTCTACACCGGGAACGAGCTGGCTTGGCCCCACGCGGAGGCCCAACCTGCGCCGCGCGGCCACAAACCCGCCCAGGTAGGCGAAGCGGGTGGCGTACTCATGGAGGCGATCCTGCGCGGCAGCGAAGAGGCGGGCGCTGCGGTCGTGAACGATTGCATGGTCGAGCGTCTCGTCGTCGATGCGGCGGGCCGCGTAGTCGGCGTGTGTGGGCGGGTTTTCGGAGAGCCCCTCCGGGTTCGAGCGCGTCGCGGCGTTCTGCTCGCGGCGGGCGGTTTCATCGCCAACAAGGAAATGCTCGCGCGCCACGCGCCGGACCTGCTCCATTGCAATTACGAAGTGGGAACCGCGAGCGACGACGGTCGCGGCATTCAAATGGGGACGGGTGTCGGGGCTGAGGCAGTGAATATGTCCGAAGGGCTCTTCATCAACTCCTACTATCCGCCCGAGTCGCACCTGAAAGGGATCCTCGTCGATGCCAACGGCCAGCGCTTCGTGAACGAGGATGCTTACGTGGGCCGTACGAGCGATGCGATGATCCGCAAAGCTGACGGAATCGCGTTCTTGATCGTCGACGACGAGATCTACGGACCCACTCAAGCACTCCACAAGCTCGCCGCCGTCGAGGAGACGATCGAGGAACTCGAGCGCGCGCTCGACGTGCCCGCCGGAGCGCTCGTTCGCACGGTCGAGCTCTACAACCGCGATGCTTCGCGTGGCGAGGATCCTTACTTCCACAAAGCAGCGAAGTGGTTGCGACCGCTCTCGGCGGTTCCCTTCGCGGCGCTGGACTGTCGCGTGGGTCGTTCGATCTATGGCGGGATGACCCTCGGCGGACTTGCCGCCCGGGCTACGGGCGAAGCGCTGGGTAGCGACGGAAAGCCGATTCCCGGACTCTACGTCGCGGGCCGGAATGCGGCGGGTCTCTGTCGCCAAGGGCGCACCTATGCGAGCGGCCTTTCGATTGGCGATGCCACCTACTTCGGACGGCTGGCGGGACGTCAGATTGCGAGCGCGTTGCCCTCGGAGCAATTGCCTTCGCGTTGAGTGGGTTCCAGGGCTCGCTCTCGATGCAGCTCGTGTGCAATTCGGATCGGCGTTTTTGCGATCGTTTCGCAATCGTTTCGGAAAACGCAGGTTTATCCCCAAAACGTCAGCCAATTGTGATGTGATCTACTCCCATATTGCGATCGCTAGAGGTAGGAAAACCGATGAAGTTGGAAGAAGCGGCGGCGACGAGGTCTGCACGATGGGGGGCGGTGCGCACCCGCTTCCAATATTCACTCGTCGTCGTCCTTGCGATTTTTGGGATCATCGGGCGCGCGGAAGCGATTCCTCGGCTTGTCTTCGACGGCGTCATCGATTTCGACGCCGCGACGGGTGTCATCGAGCTCGACGGGGAATTGGTGAGCGCGGCCGACACCTCCGTGGCCCCGATTCCTACGGGTGCGGGGAGCAGTGTGCATCTTTCCGCGCAGCTCGTGGACGTGGTCGTCGCGGCCCCGGTGCCGGGGTTCGAAGTGGTTACGGGTTCTTTCTCGCAGATCGATCCCCTCGAGATCGTCGATGCCGTGGGCAGCGTCCTGGTTCGCGCCGACTTTGACGAGCTGACCGCTGGAGGTTCTCTCTTCCTCCCTCCGGATCTGATTGGCTTCGGCGCGATGTTCGTTCCGACCGAGGGCGCGCTGCTGAACGATTTTCTGCCAGACGCAACGATGGGACCGCTAGCCAAGTTGGTCTCGGACGACATCGTGTCGGCGAGCATGTTTGATGCGGACTTCCAGGTCCTCTTCGAGAGGTGGGATCTTCAACCCATTCCCGAGCCCTCGACCCTGCTGCTGGTCGCGTGCGGATTGGTTGGGGTCGGGGTCAGGGCCCGCTTTCGCAGTCGAGGCACGGCATAGTCGCGGGGTCGTTCTCGACTCTGGACTGACGGGATCTGCGTCGGTCCCCCTTGGCCGATCGGCTGCGAGCAGCCCGTGCGCCGGTGCGCTCGGCGGGTGTCGTGACACCGTCCTCCGAATTGGCAAAGCTTCGTCGTCTAGGCGCGCTGCGAGACAGCCCCGCGCATTCGGAGGTTTCCATGTTCACTCGATCCCCCCTCTTTCTCGCGCTCTGCTTGACGGTGTCGATGGTGGGATGCAGCCGTCCCTTCGTTCTGCTCCCGGGCGGGGCGCTCGAGGGGCCAACGGCCGCAGCGCCCGCGAGCTGGTCGTTCACGAGCGAGGTGGAGACCGTACAGCTCGAGACGCTACCCGCCGACCCGTACTCGGTGAACATCTGGGTGATCGCACTTGGAAGTGATCTCTACGTCCACGCCGGCGCGAATCGCAGCCAGTGGGTAGAGAACATGGAGAAGGACCCGAACGTGAGAATGGGCATCGAGGGGACGATCTACGAGTTGGTCGCCTCGCGCGTCGACGACCAGCAGGCGTTCGATCGCTTCAGTGACGCCTACGAACAGAAATACGATCGACGCCCGCGCAACGAAAACATCGCAGAGGTCTACCTGTTCCGCCTCGCAGCACGCTGATCCGCGGATTCGCGCCAGGTGCAGCGAGCAACCTTTCTACCACCAGGTTGGGGGGTGGCTGCCGAGCGGGACCGAGGGCTGCTCCCAGCGCGCGGGCGTCTTGGACATGCGCACGATCGGTCCCAGGTGGCGCAAGCGGCCGTGAGGGGTGTCGCGCTCGACGGTCTCCGCCGCCAGCGACTCGGGGGCGATGCCCTTCGACATCGCGGGATCGACACGCCGCCCGCGCTGTAGCCACAAACCGGTTTGGCACAACGAGGCGCGCACCGCCCAGCTTCCTCCTTCGCGGGCGCGGCGCGCGAGAGCGACCAGCGTGCCGAACGCGGCGAGGTAGCCGGTCGTGTAGTCGGTGGCGGCTGCGGGGAGTAGTGCGGGTTGCTCGGGCGAGCCCTGCTCGAGCGCGATGCCGCTTGCGGTTTGCGCGAGTTGCTCCCAGCCGGGGCGTTGTTGCCAGGGGCCTCCGTTGCCGTAGCAGTTGATCGATACGGCGACGATACCGGGCCGTAGTCGTGCGAGGTCGGCTTCGCCAAAGCCGCGGCGCTCGAGTGCACCGGCCCGGAAGCCCTGCGAAAAGACATCCGCGTTCGCGACGAGCCCGGCGAGTTGTTCGCGGCCGTGCGCTTCGTCGAGGTCGAGGTGCGCGGCGCGCTTGCCGTGACCCGTGTCCACGACGAATGGCGCGATGAAGGGCAGGTTGGGACCGCTGATCTTGAGTACGTCGGCGCCGTGGGAAGCGAGTGTGCGCGCGCAGGTCGGGCCCGCGAGCACGCGCGTCAAGTCGAGCACCCGCACGCCCGACAGCGGTCGTTCGCGCCGTGCCAATTCTTCCGCGGGCGCGTCTCCGATGCGCGTGATCTCGACCAGCGGTTGCGTCGCGAGCCAGCGACCCTGCGGATGCGCGGCCCACTCCTCGGCCGAGCGCGCCATCGCCCCGCACAGGCGGGCCTCGGCGAGAGCGTCTTCGAGTGCCTGGGCATCGCGTCCCGCGACCGCGCGACCAATCGACTCGGCGGAGTCCTCGCAGCCGAGCACCTTCAGGGTGCCATCGCGAAGGTTGGGGAAGCCACCGTGCAGGTGGATCCAACGCCCGTCGCGGGTGGGGTAGAGGCCGACCGTCGCGTAGCCCGTGGCGGGGCGCGGTGTTGGCGCGCCGTCGAGGGTTTGGAACGCAAAGCCCAGCAATGAAGCCGCGGCGGCGGGCACCCCGACGCGTACCGACTGCCGCACCCCGCCCCGCAGCACGTAGAAGTCGGCCGCGGCCGCACCGACCGCGGCGAGCGCCGCCGCCGCCGCTGCGCCGATGTCGAAGGGGCTAGGTAGGTAGGGATCCTCGCCAGCGATGCGCACGTCGACCGCGTTGCGGTCGAGGCCGCCGAGTTCGAGCAGGTCTGCCAGGCGATCGCCCACAACCCATTCTACACACGGTACGAATCCGGGGAGGGCACGTAGTTTGCTCATTGAGCCCCGGTAGCCTACTTATCGGCCCCCCCAATCAACAATCCAGGAGAACCCCCGATGAGCAAGGAAGCCTACCGGCAAAAACTCGAGGCACAGATCGACGAGCAGAGCGCGAAGCTGGAAGTGGCGCGCGCAAAGGCCAAGGGCGGCGCGGCCGACGTACGCCTCGAAGCGGAGAAGCAGATCGGTGTCTTGGACGAGAAGATCGACGCGGCCAAGGCCCAGCTGTCCAAGCTGGCCGACGCCGGCGAGGATGCCTGGGAGGGTCTCAAGGACGGCGTCGAGAACGCGTGGGAAGACCTCTCCAAGACCTCAAAGAGCTTCTTCGCGAAATTCACCGGCTAGCTGGCGAGGATACGCGCGGCGAATCCCGCGAGGCAGGAGTTCCCCGGATTCGCAGTATGATTATCCGATGAAGGTAAAACTCGCAGTAGCCATTGTCCTGGCCGCATTTCTGCTTATTTTTGCTCTTCAGAACTTTCAGGTCGTGGAGCTTCGGTTCCTCGTCTGGAAGCTCGAAATGTCGCGCGCCCTCATGATCCTGGGTGTGTTCGGCGGAGGCGTAGCGGTCGGATCGCTCGTCTCGAATATCCGCCGGATCCGAGGCGAGTAGTTCCTCCGCGCGAGTGAATGAACCATGAAACAGGAGAATCTCCCATGTCCGATTTGAGCCACCGATTGAGCGAAGAGTTCGAAAAACTGAAGACCCGGCGCGACGAGCTGCGCGTGCAACTCGACCTCGGCAAGAAAGAAGCCGAGGACGCGTGGCGCGAGCTGGACGAAAAATGGGGCGACGTCGAGCAGAAGATGAAGCAGCTCGCTCGCTCGTCGCGCGATACGGCGGAAGATGTCGGCGACGCCGCAGAAGAAGTGATCGAAGAGGCGAAGCAAGGCTTGAAGCAGACCGCGACCGAAGTCGGCGAAGCCGCAGACAAACTGATGGGCGAGATTCGTCAGGGGTTCGAGCGCTTGAAGCGCCTCGTCTAGCGATTCGAGGCCGCTCGATTCACTGGAGAGGCGCTGGGCTGGCCCCGGCCCGCTCGGCTTCCCGTCCGTTGCGTTCGTCTTCGATGCGTCGGTAACAAGAGTAGAGACCCGCCAAGAACAGGGCCTCCGCAAGGATCTTGCCCGCGTCTTCGGCGACGGCCAGCCATACGAAAAGATGCTTGTCGGTGATGAGGTCCGGACGGTTGGTGATCCCATCGACGGCTACCATGGCCGCGAAGATCGAAAAACCCGCAAGGAAGAACCCGGCGGATCTTCGGTGCGGTAGGAGTGCGTCGCGGTAGTGGAAGAGCACCGCGACACCGATCACCCCATAGAGCGCGATGATGGCGTCGTCGAGTCGATCCGTGAGGGCGGTTTCGGTGATGCCCAGGGCCCTGTGGATGGCATGGTCCAGGCTCTCGTGAACGCCCGCGATGTCGTCGAGGGCCAGAAATACGAACCCGAGAGTAACGAGCGCCCACAAGATGGCGGGGGATCGCGCGTGTCGCGTTTTCTCTTCCGCGGCCGCCGCCTTGAAGAGTTCCCAGGCCAAGAAAGCGCAAGCGATGAGATGGAAATAGGAAAGCCAGGTCACCGGCTGATTCTCGGCGAATAGCCGCTCCGGACGTCCGATCGCGACTCCGATCCCGATGGCGATACCGAGCACCAAGGCGTCGAAAGCGAGGAGTCCGACCAAAACCCGTCTCGCCGGTACTGCGGACACTCGAGGCTGCATTTTCGAGAAAATCCTACTACAGCGTGAAGCGACCTTGAAGCGTTAGCTGGACCCGCGCTGCGCGTTGGCTTCATCACGGCGAAAAGATTCTCTGACGGCCCGCTGGCGTTGGATGTGCGCTTGTGCCCGGAAGACTGGGAATAATCTCAGGTTTTCATCCTTCGCCGCAGTTCTCGTGTCCGCAATGGCAGACCTGCATGTTGGCGCTCTTGTGATCCGTGCGGCAGGTCTCGGAGCAATAGCGCTCCCCTTCGCCTTTGGCCGGGCATTCACATGCGCTGTGAAGACAACTGATCGATTCCCTGTCATTCGATTTCAAAACGGTTCTCCTCAGGCGATTTCGGGTTGATTGCCGTGCGTGGCAATGATCCGTACGAATCGCAAGTCGCATGCCAATCCAAAGACCCCACATCGAATCACTCCACCGTCACCCTGTAGGCGCCACCAGGTCTCCGGGCTGTGCGTAATTGCAGTTTCTACAAGATCGCAAGAATCGCATTCGTTTTGTCCGCCTCTACGGGGAAACCGCAGTGCTTGTGGCTTCGAACGCCTGGCATGGTCTGTGCTGAGTTTGATGAACAAGGACTTGTTTTCATCGAGCGGGGCCGCCAGAGAAACCGGACGAGCCCAGGGAGTCAGTCGTGCAGGCAATCGGATCTGCGGTCACGAGTGGAATATCCATGCGAGGTCTTCGAACGAATTGGGTTCGATTCATCTTGGCGGTGGTTGCCACTCTGGGTCTGTGCCCGTCCGAAGGTGCGGCGCGAGGTCTCCCCTCGACCTGGGTCGTCGACCGCGAAGCACTGGTCGCGGAGTACCGACGAATACTGGAAACACCGGACGTCGACGCTGCTCGAACCCTGGCGATCGAAAATTCGTCGGTGGCGCGAGGTGTCCTCGAACGCGCCCTGTGGCTCGTTCCCGGAAGTGAATCCCTTTCGCGCGCGCACGCACGCATCGAAGCCTACGAGAAACGTATCGTCCAAAGTGAATCCGTTTTGGATGTGGCCGATGAGTTTGCGAGTTTCGTCCAGATCGCGTCCTCGGGGCAGATCATGGCGGACGTCGACGTCGGCACTGGTGGAAAATGCCACTACTCGACGGGGGAGATCATCGCCATCGTTCTCGGTTTCATTCTGGGAATTCTTCCCGGAATCATTCTGCTGGTCCTATTGTGCTGAGCCGGGTCCTCTGGCGGGGGAGTGCCGAATGAGCGAGAGCGAACTCGACAACCCCAAATCGACAAATCCCACTCGTCTTTCTGTGCGGTTGCGGAGAATCGTCAACGGCTTCGAGGTGCGTCATCCGCGATGGTTCGCCGTCGCGGACCGGATCGTTCGACAACTGAGCCGGATGGGAATCTAGCGGGCGCCGCCTTCGAGTACAGACCCAGTTCCGAGCTGAGGTCGCGTGAAACCGCTGTGAGAACGGGATTGCTCCGTCCATCTCGTCGAATTCGATCGCAATTGAAGAATGTACAAGTCTCCCGACGAAATGAGAAACCGGGAGGAACGGTCCTCGAAGAAGGCTCGAAACGCTTTCGGAGGCCAAGAGCCGATTGGCACGCCGATTGCTCTATCCAGGCGAAGGGCTTGGAACCAACCAAGAGACCTACATCGATTGTTACTCGATTCCTTCAAGGAGATATAGAAATGATGTTTCGTCGAACTTTCTTTGCCGCCATCGCGGCATCATTGTTCTGGTTGTCGCCCGCACAGGCGTCGGATCAACCCCAGGATGCGTGGATCACCACCAAGGTGAAGATGAGTCTGATCACCGCCGAAGCCGTCGATGGATTGGACATCAACGTGGACACGATCAATGGGCAAGTGACCTTGCACGGGATCGTTGGGTCCGAACTCGAGAAGACCCGGGCCGAGGAGCGTGCGAAGGGTGTCAAGGGCGTCGCTCGAGTGCGAAATCTACTGCAAGTGGTTGCGGAAGAGCGCCAAGAGAAGATGGCCTTTCAGGACGAAGAGATCGAAGGCCGAATCGCCGCGGCACTGACACGCGATCTCCCCAACACCAACGTTTCCGTAAAATCGGTGAACAATGGCACCGTACTTCTTCAGGGCAATGCGAAGACCCTAACTGAGCACCGTCGAGCTCTCGAAGTGGTGCGCTCCGTCAAAGGAGTCGAGCGGGTAGCCAGCGAGATCAAGAGCCCGAATGAGCTTGGTGACGCCGAAATTTGGGCGGAAGACGGGCAGGAATCGGTGTCGAGCACCGTGAGCGATGTCTGGATCACGACCAAGAGCAAGATGGCCCTCATGTCGGAGCCGGGACTTTCTCCCTTTTCCATCAATGTCGACACGCACGATGGCGTGGTGACACTGTTCGGAATCGTTGGGACTCAGAACGTCAAGGAGGCGGCCGAGACCCGCTTGAAGGGGATCGACGGAGTCGCTCGCGTAAAGAACGAACTTCAGGTGGTTCCCAATGTCTCCGCTGAACGCGTGCAGGAGAAAGACGAAGTCGTCCAAGAAGCGGTAGTGAAGGCCCTGGGCGAACGAAAGACCCTGGCCGGTTCGGACATCGACGTGGAAGTGAAAGACGGAGTCGTTCGCCTATCCGGAAAAGTCGAAAGCCAAGGTGATCGCTTCACGGCAGCGACGGTCGCGCGTAACGCCAAGGGCGCCAAGTCGGTCATCGACGACCTGCGCATCAACTAGAACGAAGCCCGTCGCGCTCGTGGAGGCCCGCTTGGAGCGTCCGCGAGCGGGACGAATGGGCGGGTAACCTCTGATTCAGCGGTGCAGCACTCGCGATATTGAAGTCGCGATGCGCCGGTGGGGGGTGGAATGAGTGCAACGGGTGATTTGCAGAGTCAATCGAACGCGGATCCTTTCTGGAAAATCGAGTTTTCTGCGGGGAACGGGTCCCCAACCCGAGCCAGTCGATCCCGGATGGATCGACTGGCGACATTCCTGCACCGAAGAGAGCCTCTTCTCGTCGAGTTGACGGGACATGGCCGAGATAGTGAGAGCCTGGATGAGTGCATGGCGTTGGCGTTTCAACGCGCGGAACAGGTGGCGTCCTATTTGGTCCAACACGGAGTCCCTCGCCTTCGTCTGATCAAGCGAGCCCTCGCCGATCGCGTCGAGGGCGGAGAATCGAAAGCAGCCGGAGGGCACGTCGACGTTCGATTCGTGTTGCTCCCCGATTGAAGAAGGAGTTTGGAGAATGCGGAACTGTTTCGGCGACCTGGTTCGAGGGTCCTTGCTTGGACTCGCGTTGGTTTCAGCCTCAGTGGTGCCCGTCGCTTGCGATCGCGGTGACGGCGAGGAAGCTCTCGAAGAGATCAAAGACGAGATCGAGGACATTGGCGACGAAATCGAAGACGAGATCGACGACCACAGCTAGGACATGGGGTGGATTCCTTCTTTTCGGACCGTTGAAGAATCCACAATCGTCGATGGAAAAGTCTTTCTCGGTACCCCAATTGAGCTGGATTCCCCGAGCTGGTCGACTCCCCCGAACAAAGGGACGATGGGCTGCGTCCAAGGTTTGAAGCCGCGTAGCCTCCTTACGCGCGAAACCGACGTGTGCTCTCACGTTGTGTAAATCTTGCACTCCTCGTCGGAACGAGCGTTCCAATCGTGGAAACTCCGTTCCACGGCGGATTCGGCTCGACACAGCTCCACCGGCCAACGTCGCTCTCTGTTCATCTTCAGCCAACGTTATGGCTTGGCACCCTTGTTGCTTACTAGAGATGCATCGATTCAAATGGCGGAGTGTTTTACAAGCACAAGAGGTGGAAGAGTTATGGCTACAGGAATGCGATTTCTGACGATGTTGGTAGGGGCGATGTTCATTTCAACCGCAACCTACGCCGGCCCCATAGGCGAGGTTGTGGATCACTACATGGTGTATAAGGCGAAGGGCTCGAAGAAGGATTCGCTCGGCGATCCCGTGCCCGACCAGAAGTTTCCGAAAGACTTCAACATCACGTTGCGGGATGCGGTCTTTTTGGACGCCCTTCCCGACAATCCCGAGAACTACAATGTACAAAAGGAAAAGGATGTAGCCTCGCCGGGGATGAAGAACGATGAAGATCCGGCGACGGACCCGTCACGGCACTACATCGTCTATCAGATCAAGAATGGGAAAGAGGGTGTTGGCCCGGTGGATTCCAAGGGCAAGTTCCCCAAGCCCGAGAAGCATGTGAAGCGACGCGTAGAGCTGGATAACCAGTTCGGCACGCTGAGTGTCGAGACCAAGAAGCAGAGCTTCTTGTGGGTTCCGGCGGCGATGGACGAGTTCAGCGCTCCGGGATCCATCGGCGATAAGACGCATTACATGTGTTACCAGGTGAAGGAATCGAAGACCGCGCCGTTCGGGACCCAGCAGGATCCGAGCAAGAACGGCAAGTTCATCAAGGACCTTCAGGCCTTTTTCGGGGATGACCTGTTCACGGTCGCGGACTGCGCGGTCAACAAGGATGGGAACATCAGCTTCGAATTCACGCCGGCAGAGGGGAAATGCCTCTACGACCTGAAGAAGCCGAAACTCCTGTGCAACCCGACGGAGAAAACCAACGTCGAGCCTCCGCGCGAGACGGTGGCGAACGTTACCGAGTCGCTCCCGGGCCAAACCGTAACGTCGTTGATGTGCTACCAGGCGAAGCGCGCCTCCAAGATCGTCCACCAGGCCTCCGCGGACTTGGTGACTCAGGTCGTGGGCACGAAGCTGCGCCAGAACAAGCACATCAAACGAACTGCCGTGTTTGCGACTCCCAGCAACAACTTCCCGGTACCGACCCGAATCGACACGAAGGGAGAGGATTTCCTCTGCGTGCCGTCCCTGGTTACCAGCATCTCCGCGCTTTAAGCAACGATCGCAGGATGTTGGAGGGGGCTCTGCTAGAGGGGTTTCTGGCAGAGCTCCCGATCGTCCTACTCTTCGGATTCTTCACTCCGAGAAGATCCGCGCGGCGAATAGGGGATGGTGTCGAGTGAGACGCCAGCAGCTTGGTACTGACTCAAGCGGTTATAGAGCGTCTTCACACTGACCCCCAGCATTTGCGCCGCATCCCGCTTGTTTCCATTCACCTGGCGCAGGGTCGCGAGAATCAGGCGCCGCTCCGCGTCGGCGATCGATGAACCGACGCGCACGCGGATGGTGACGTCTTGGTTTGCCAAATACGCCGCAGTTTCCGAAAAAGGTAGTGTCGGTTTCATGAGGATCCGATGATGAAGCACACTCCGTGCCAGGTTTGCCGAGCCCTAGGCCACCGATTTGTCTTTTCGCGCCCCTGGATTGTGTAATTCGTACAATTCTCCAGCATTCGACACCAATTCGTAGGTTCTACCGTTACGAGGCGCCTCCATCGCGTGGCATGCAGCATGCAACACGGCAAACGCAGGAGGCGTTTGATGTTTGGTGCAATGACCCCCGTGTCCCACGTCATGCGTGACAAGTTCATCAGCATTCGGCCTACGGACCGAATGGGTTTTGCGGATGAGCTGCTCGAGTGCGGCGCCGAGATTCTGCCGGTTCTCGATCGCGGTCGTTTCGTCGGCCTCTTGTGCCTACGTCGACTGATTCAGTTGCGACGATCCTACGACTGCGATTCGCGCGTGGCCGACCTGATGTTGCGCGGGATCGAATGTCTACGGGAAGACGCAACGATTGCTGCAGCCGCGCGGAGAATCATCAGCGAAGATCTGCCTTGTCTTCCGGTGACACGCGACATCGCCGTCGTCGGAATCGTGACTCCCTACGACCTTCTGGGTGGACTCGTCTAGCACGCGAAAGCAGGGGGGTGTTTCGTTGTGACGTTCACGAGGAGGAACGACATGGAATGGAGCATCGTCATCGCAAGCCTCGTTGGGACCGGACTCATCGCTTCAGCAGGGAGGCGTCGGACTCGCGGTGCCGGGCCGGGCCGAGCTCTACGGCCGAGCCGCTACACTGACTCCCATCGCCTCGAGACCCTTTCTTTGGGACTCGGCCGGTCTCGGCGCCGGGCGCTGGATGGCGCTTCCTGGCGATAGAGAGAGTACGGTAGCCGCCTCTTGGAAAGACCGCGCACGATCGATCCCTATCGAGATGCTCGCGGAGGTAGCGCGTGACGCTTCCCACGCCGCGCGCCCCGCGAGGTGGCGACGATCGTTCGTCAAACCGAGCGGGACATCTCGCGCTACTTGTTCACGATCTGCACTGTGCGCTCGCGGCAGTTCCGCTTTTGGCCGTTGCGAAGATCTTGTGCGACCGCGTGGAGCGATTGCAACCGATTGGACAGCTGCTCGGCCGCTAGGCCGATTGCGTTAAGCCGGGGAATGACATGAAGAGTCGTACGGAATCCGACAGCTTTGGCCCCATTGATGTTCCTGCGAACGCCTATTGGGGAGCTCAGACACAGCGAAGCCTCGAACACTTCTCGATCGGAGTCGAACGGTTCCCGCTCGCCTTCATCCGGGCCTATGCGCGTGTGAAGCGAGCCGCCGCGGAAGCGAATGCGAGTGTGGATGAGCTTTCGTCAGACTGTGCAGAGTACATCGTCCGAGCATCGCAGGAGGTGATCGATGGGGAACTCGACGGGGAGTTCCCGCTGAGCGTGTGGCAAACCGGATCGGGCACCCAGACGAACATGAACCTCAACGAAGTCATTGCGAACCGGGCCAACGAGTTCGCCGGCGGCGAGCGCGGCGCGAAACAGCCCGTGCATCCGAATGACCATGTGAATCGTGGCCAATCGACGAACGATTCGTTCCCTACGGCCATGCACCTGAGCGCGATGCTCGAGCTGCGGAACCAGTTGTTTCCAGCGCTCGATCGAATCGTTTCGACGCTGGAGCGGAAGGCACGCGAATTCGATCGCCTCATCAAGATTGGGCGTACGCACCTGCAGGACGCTACGCCCATCACGCTGGGTCAGGAGATCGGGGGCTGGGCGGCCCAGATCGGTCTTGCCCGAAAGGCCCTCGAAGCGGCCGAACCGAGCCTTTGTCAGTTGGCGATCGGCGGTACCGCGGTCGGCACGGGTCAAAACGCACACCCCCGTTTCGGCGAGATGGTGGCCGAAAAATTGGCGGAGCAGACCGGGCTCCCCTTCTCGAGCGCGCCCAACAAGTTTGCCGTGTTGGCCGGGCACGAAGCGCTGTGCGTACTTTCGGGAAGCCTCGGAACCCTGGCGGGCGCACTGCTCAAAGTCGCCAATGACGTCCGTTGGTTGGCGTCAGGGCCTCGTTGCGGATTGGGAGAAATTCAGATCCCCGAGAACGAGCCCGGATCGTCCATCATGCCCGGGAAGGTGAATCCCACCCAAGCGGAAGCCATGATCATGGTGTGTCTGCAAGTATTTGGAAACCATACCAGCGTGAACGTGGCAGCGAGTCAGGGCAACTTCGAACTCAACGTGTGCAAACCCCTGATCATCTACAACGTCTTGCAATCCATTGCGCTTCTCGCGGATGCCATCCGAAGCTTCGAGGAGCACTGTTTGGCCGGTCTGGAACCGATCCGAGAGCGCCTGGCCGCGAATGTCGATCGGTCACTGATGCTGGTGACGGCGCTGGCTCCCCACATCGGCTACGACGCGGCGGCGCGTATCGCGAAAAAGGCCCACGCGGAAGGTCTCTCCTTGCGGGAGGCAGCGCTGGCCTCGGGAGCGGTGGAACAGGAACAGTTCGATGCCTGGGTAAAACCCGAGCGCATGTTGGGCGCGGGAAGCCCAGAAGATTCGGAGCGATAACGGAACCGACGCCATACCTTCGAATGCGATCTCGCCGAGCTCGAAGGTATGGCTCGTACTTGTTTTCTACGTTGGTCAGACCGAGGGTGCCTTGCCGCGCAAGGCACCAGAAACCGCCGATATGATGAGCAGCGCGAGAAATACGAAGAACAATATCTTCGCAACTCCCGTAGCCGCACCCGCGATTCCCGTGAATCCAAGTATGCCGGCGACGATCGCGATGATGAAGAAAGTTAGAGCCCAACTAAGCATTTCCGATCCTCCATGCCCAGCTGGTAATGCAGACGGCGTGCCGACGAAGCGTTTGCTCCTGCATTCGCAGGCACCCGGACCGCCCCATTCGGGCGCAATATCTACAAAACTCCGTCAACCGGACGGGTGTTTCCCCGTGTCCGTTCGAGCAGCTCGCGAACGGACGACCGCCAGGAAGGGGCAGGGGGTCGATGAAGCTCAGAAATGCACCGAGGAGGGTGTCCTCGATCGCTGCGACTACGGCCAGGCGGATTCCTCGGCTTCGAGGTCCTCGTCCTCGTCTTGCTGAAGGAGCTGAAGATTCTCGCTCACGAAGTCCCAATTGATCAGCTTGTCGATGAATCCCTCGACGTAGGCGGCCCGGTCCGCGTTGAAATCGAGATAATAGGCGTGCTCCCAGACATCGATGCACAGCAGCGGTTCGTACTGCTGGCGCAGAGGATTGACGGCGTCCGTACTGTGATCGATGCGTAGGCGCCCATACTTGTCTTTGACGAGCCACGCCCAACCCGATCCGAATTCGGCGTTGGCCGCTTCGGCGAGCCGATGCCGAAACGTTGCGAAGTCGCCAAAAGTGTTTCGGATGACGTCGAGAAGCTGCCCCGACGGGGTGCCGCCTCCGCCCGGTTGCATGCAATTCCAGTAGAAGCTGTGGTTCCACACCTGCGCCGCGTTGTTGTAGAGGTCGCTCTCGGCGGTCCGCACCAGGGACTCCAGAGAATGAAGACCTTGGCGCGTATCGCGCGTCAATCCGTTGAGCTTGTCGACATAGCCCCTGTGGTGCTTGTGGTAGTGAAGTTGAATGGTCCGCTTGCTGATGACCTCTTCCAGCGCCCCCTCATCCCAGGGCAACGGTTCCAGTTCGAACGCCATGAGCACCTCCTGCCCGATTGGAAAGCAAGCACCATGCCGTAATCGCGTTTTCGGGAGCGAGATAGAGACACCTACGAGGAACGAGTTTCGGAGGCAATTGTTGGACCAAGCGATAGAACGCGAACCGGAGATACGTTTCGTTCCAGGCCGTGCAGAAATCCGTCCGGCGTCCATTCGTTTGTAGATTCTACACCGACTGAGCATGCGACACGCGCTTAGCGGGATAGGCGGCGTTGGCACGGCGAATGCACCGCAACACGTCGGAGTCCGTTTGAATTCTACGGGGTCGATGGCCGATCTCCCCCAAGTACCGCCTCTCCGCGGTATCGGCCATCGGCCCTTTGCTCATCAACCAAGAAGGAGATCGACAACATCATGAACGTTCAGACTCAGATCGAAGAAACGCGCGAGCAGTTCGAAGAAACCGCAGAGCAGGCCCGCGAAGCGGCGGTGAGCTTCCGACAAACTCTGCGAACATTTGCCTCCGACACGGGCTATGCCGCCTTGGGGGGTGCGGACGAGCTCATAGGGAACATGCGCAGTTTGGCGCGCGCGGTGTTCAGCTTTCCCGGAGACGCCATCAAAGCAACAACGCGCGCACCCGAGCGGGCCATCGTGCGTTTCGAGGAGCTTGCGAGCCGAGGACGAGGCCTCTCCAAGGAGATTCTCGGCGGCGAGGGGACCAAGACAGCACGTCGGCGGACGGGGAACGCCCGGCGCCAAGCCAAAGCTGCCATGACCAGCGTGGGTCGCGCGGCAAAGGCTGGGGCAGAAGCTGCTCGAGAAGTCGTCGAACAGGTGGGTGAGGCCGAAACCGCTTCACACCTTACCTACGAAGAGAGGACCGTCGACGATCTTCAGCAACTCGCGGGGGAACGGAATGTCGAGGGTCGCTCGTCCATGCGCAAGGAAGAACTCATCGAGGCTCTGCGCGCTCAGCGTTAGTTTCGTCGACGGCACAGGAAGACCAGGCCGCCTGAAATTTCAGGCGGCCTTTTCCTGGATCGACTCGAACACCCGGAAGTGTTTTGGCGGCTGTTCCCGATCGGGCGGCTCACGGACCGGCTGAGGTTTTTCCTTCTCCGGGAGTTCGCGGGGAGGAGGCGGTTTGGGGGGCGTCGGCTCTCGAATGGGTGCCGGTCGGTCCGGTCGCGGATCGCGTTTGGGAACGCGACTCGGTTCCTGTCCGGTCTGAGCCATCGCTCGAGTTCGATTCCGGGACACTATTCCGGAACGTCGAGCGCCGGCCGCAAGAGAGGCACAACCGCGTCTGCGCCTGCAAGCTCGGCGGAGAAGCTTTCCTCCAGGTACAGCGCGACGTGTTTCTCGTCGTGATTCGAATAGCCGATCGCGATGTCGCGACCGCAGATGAGCCTGAAGTCGCCGCCTCGCTGGCTCGCGACGAGTCCCCCGCGAAGGGATGGAGCCCAGATCATCGGTCCTTCGATCAAACGTTGTACGTGGCGGACGAGAGGGTACCCACCGATGCCCGTCGTGCCGTGTAGAGCGCCGTAGAGTTCCGGGTCGAGGGCCAGGGCGTAGGGTCCCGACACACCCGCTTGACGCAACTGCTCGAGGGCCTCACTCAGCGCATCCGGAAACTCGCGAATGTCTTCACCGAGCGCGACGCCGTCGTGGGTTGCGTCCGTGATCAAGCCCGGGATATCCGCGTCCGCGTAGCCTTCGAACAACGCCGTGTCCTCGGCGGCAGCAAACAATCGCGCCGCATCGACCAGGGGTTCGAGATCGACTCCGGAAGCGCCGCGGTCGATGCGTTCCAGTTCCTGGCGCTCGAGGGCAAAGGGGACACGAAGTTCGACGAGCGGACGCACCAAGCGCTTGCGTAGGAGGGCTCCCTTTAGGCCCGAACCCTCGAGGGCTTCGACAGCGCCGAGGTCGATCGCCGAATAATCCCAGCCCAATGGGCCTTCGAACTCCACCAGGTGGCGTGCGGCGAGGTGAAGCCGCAGGACTTCCGTCGCATTCGCGTCGATTCGTTTCCAAGCCGCATGGCTGATGGGTGCCAAGTCGCGATTCAATCCGATCATGCTTCTACCTCACTCTGTAGGCTTCCGATTTCCAAGGACGTGTGCTTCGATGCCGCATCGTGTCCATTTCCGGTTGCCGCCTCTTCGACTTCCACGATGGGGCCGGTTCGAAACAGGAACTTGCGCAGAAACGAGTCAAATTTCGGATCGCGCCGTCGAATCCACTCGAGGGTCATGCACGCGTGTTCCTTTTCTTCATCACGATTGTGCGCGAGAACGGCGGCGAGCTCTGGATCTTGGCTTGCATCGACACGTTGCTGATACCAATCCACCGCCTCCAACTCTTCCATGAGCGAAACGATGGCGCGGTGTAGCTCCAAGGTTTCGGCGGAGAGTGTCGTGGGATCTTCGTGCAATCCGGATGCTGCCATTCGCTGCTCCCTCCCGTGTGCGTTTGCGGTCAGAAGGGGAGCAAGGTTCATGCCGAGGCGCAGATCCGAGCAGACGGCAGAAGCGATTCGATGGAGCGCGTTGTACGGATCGCGTTGAAGATTCTACAAACTCGGTTCCGTCCGCAGCGTTGCGCTCTCTACGACGAGCTCGTTTACGACACGGAGGACACCGTGTGTGTTCCGCGCGTCTTCTTCGGCTGCGAGTCGCGCTTCGAGGTCGGCGACCTTTCCGCGCAACTGGACCGTCGCAGACTTCATCTCGATTGTGATGTGATCCGCATCCACGCGCGGGTCCATTCGTATGGCCGCTCGGAGGGCGGATTCGATTTCTTGATCCGAAGGGTCCAGCGGACCCTCGCGATGCATCGGTGAATCCGCCCAGGGGCGAAAACGGAGTTGACGGGTGTCGATGTCCTCGACACCGACGACGTCCGCGGTGCGTGCGGCCAGTTGGCGGTCTTTGTGGGTTCCGACGAAACCACGTAGCGTCACCACCCCCTCGTGAACTCGCACCTCGATCAGGTTCGAACGCACGCGCGGGTTCGCATCCAGCAGGCCACGAATTTCCTCGGCGATCTCTCCGTCCGGACGCGTTGTGGAGGCGTGCACGGTCAAATGGCTCCGTACGGCGGCGACCCCGCGAACCGTCTTGGTGGTCTGTAGGGCGAGGTTCCGCTCCGCCCAAGAGTCGACACTGCCGTGCAGGTGGACGATGCCTCCAGTCTGAACCTCCACAAGAATTTCATTGAGTTCGGTGAAAGAAGCTTTCGCAAGGCGTTCTAGGATCGCGAGGCGCAAGGCGTCGACGTCGGTCTGGAGGGGGGGGATCGTGATGCGGTCGATGACCGAGAGAACGCCTTCGATGGAACGCGCGACCTCCACGGCCTGCTCGCGCGCGAACAAGTGGGGAGCCTGCCCCGAGAGATCGACGAGCCCGGCCTGGGCCGACACGGACAGGGAGGTAAGCGGCTTCCCGTCGGCGCCGACCAATTCGTTGCGAATGGCCGACTGAATCTCCGCGTCACTCACGGACGGATTCGCAGGCGCCGCGGGGCTGGCGCCCAGGGCAACGAGTGCAATCATGGCGGTGGCGAATCGCGATCCGTTGGAACGCGTGGTGTCGGTAGAATTCATTCGGTCCTCCTCGTAGTTCGACCCAATGACGATGCAAACCCGCTGCCAACCTGCGCCGTCAGCCCATACGGGACCCGTCCTCGATCTCAGCGCGAAGCGGAAGGTGGTCCGAAGCGCTACGCACCTGCTCGGTTCGAACGACGCCAATGCGGCGCGACGAGGCCCAGGTCGTGCGGATCGCGATTCGATCCAAAGGGAAAATGGGGCGTCGCGCGGGGAACGTCGCGAGGCGCGACAGCGGGCCGAACACGCGCGCCAAGGGGGCGACGTGTCGGCCCGAGCGCGTCCAATCATTCAGATCGCCCAGCAACGCGATGTCGGTGTCGGACGGATCTCGAAACAGCCGGGCGAGGCGTTTCGCCTGGGCGCGCCGCTCGCGAATGCCGAGGCCAAGATGCGTGGTCAGGACGCGCAGGGGGCCAAATGCAGTTTCACACTCTACTTCGATCGCATCGCGCGGCTCTCGCCCGAGTACCGACAGAGAGTGGTACCGAATCTCCTTGGCTTCTCCCCGCAGGAGTAGGGCATTTCCGTAGGGGCGTGCGCAAATCGTAGTTTCGGGTGGAACGACTGTGGCGAAGCCGCAGGCGCGCGCCATCGCGTGCCAATCGTCGCCTTGCGTTTCTTGGAGCGCGACGATGTCGACATCCAAGCTCTGAATGCATTCGAAGCAGCGTTCGGGATTTCGCTTTGCGTCTCGCCCAATCCAAGCGTGCACGTTCCAGGTCGCCAGCGTTACGCGCTTCATCGACTCTCGGGTTCATCCGGATCTCGTGCCAGTTGGCGTGCGGCGGTAACGGACCCAATGAGGGCAAGGACGGCGATCAGAATCCAGACTCCGCTGACGCCCGCGGGATCGCGGATCAGCGCTGCGAGTTGATCCGACGCTACGACCAAGAGGACCGTTCCCGGAAGAATCCCCAGGGCGGTTCCAATGACGAAATCGCGAAGCCGCACGTGGCTGGCTCCGGCGACCAGATTCACGACCGTGAAAGGGGCGATGGGCACGACGCGCACCACAATGGATGAAAGGACTCCGCGTCGCGAAAGGCGACGGCTCAAGGTGTTGAGGCGTTTTCCCGCAATGCGGCGAATCGCGTCTCGCCAGAGAATGCGACCCAACCCGTGGCCGATCGCAGCCGATGTCGTGCTTCCCAACCAGGCGACGGGAAAGCCCCAGACAGGTCCCAGTGCGAGGCCTGCCGCCGCGGTCAACGCGGTCACGGGAACCATCAGCAGGCTCGCCACGACGAAGAGCGCAAAAGCGGCAGCGGGGCCGTACCACGTCGTACGCATCCAATCGAAAGGGGTCGCGAGTGCATGGGGGGTCACCCACTCCGCCAGCGGGGTGAATTTCCACGCCAACGCGAAACCGATCAGAAGAAGTGCGCCCAACACGACACCGATACCGCGCCGCCACACCTTGGGTTGGGGACTTCCGCCTTCGGTGAACTGTGCAACGAGCTCTTCCAATGGAACGGGATGTTCCGGATCGACGGCTCCCATGGATTCAATGGCGTCGGCCGCCCAAGTCGTCGAATCGAGCTCGAGAAGGCGCAAGGATCGCTCCTCTCCCCGAAGCGCGTCGATGGTGGAGACCAAGGAACCGGTCCGCTGGAACTCGTGCTCGACGTCTAGAGGTTTGATGCCGAGGTGTTCGGACAGGAGATCGCTGCGGAAGCCCGCGATGGCTTGCTCGATGTCCATGCGTCCATTCGCTTCGAAAACGATGTCGCACTCGGAATCGAGTCCAAAGGAGCGATTCGAAAGGTTGGAAGAACCCACGTGGCAGATCGAGTCGTCGATCACCATCACTTTCGAGTGGACGTTCACGATCTCCCCCGCCGGAAGGCCTGGAACGAAGGGATACAGCACACGCAGGCGTTCGTGTTCGTCGGCATCGCGCAGCATTCGGACCACGCGATCGCGTAACGCCCCCATGGTGTTTTCTTCCAGCCAACCCGAGTTCTTTTCGGGACCCACGATCACAACTTCGGGGCCATTCGGTTCTCGGAGTCGCTGAGCAAGCCATTCGCCCACGGAAGACGCCGTGAGGTACTGGTTCTCGATGTAGATGTCTCGTCTTGCCGCGCGGATACTCTCGCGATAAACCGCCTCGACTTCACGGATCTCCGAGTACTCTCCGTAGCGGGGGTGGGTTCTGGAAATTCCGATTTCGACATCTCGAGCATCGGGAACCAGGTGCTTGGGCCACGCGTCGTTCGTGTTCGTGGCCGATTTCAGCTTCGTCCCCGTGGCGCGTTGCCACCTTTCCTCGGCGAGCGTGGCGAGCGCGGCGGCGGCATCTCCTCCCACGGCGATCTGAACATCGTGGAACGGTTGGTAGGGTTTGCCGGCCGGCGTGGTGCGCCGCGGATCGTTCGGTGCGTGCTGTCGCGTATCCCATCGGTAGGCGGTCAAGTCGAAGCCGCCCACGAAGGCAACCGAGTCGTCGACGACCACGAGTTTTTGATGCTGGCTGGCGCTCAGGGGATGGGTGCCGTCCATGGCAAAATGAATGCGGCGGTGGGTTCGCTTCCCGAATTGAAGTAGGGGGAGAAATTCGCGCTCCATCGCGTAGAGCATGGCGAAATCCCAGGCGAGCACGCGCACGCGAAGGTCTCGGCGTTCGCGAACGATGGTTTCGAGTAATGGAACGAGCTGGGTGGGGCGTTCAGACGACGTGTCCCGCCGCAGCTCGACTTCGCTGTGAAAATCCCAGCCGAGAAGCCAAATCGAATGGCAGGCGTTTTCGACGGCGTCCGCCACCGCGCCAAAGAAGGCCTCGCCATCGATGAGAAACGCCAGGCGGTCGGCGTTTGCGCGCCGCCAACACGTTTCTCCGTCGCGGAGGATGGGACCTGCTGGTTGCAGTTTCGGAGACGGGCTGTCGGAGCGGAGGGAGCCCCGGGTCGCATTCATTCGTGAAGCTTCTCCACTAATTGGACTTGTCGAAGTTGCCTTCCGCCATTTTTTTGAAACGCTCGAGGTCTCGTTGTACAACCGTACCGAGAATTCCGAAACGTACTCCGAGTCGTTCGATGAAACCGCGGGGTTGAAAGGAAATCTCGACAGTCATTCGGGTCCTTTGAGCGGATAGGGGTTCGAAATGAACGATGCCCGCATTCGGGGTTCCCCAGATACTTTCCCACGCCAAGGTCTTGTTGGGCGTGGATTCGACGATCCGAGCCTCCCAAACTACTTGTCGACCGAGGATGTCGGCATCCCAGAGAGCCCGGCGATCATCGACCCACATGACGCGTCGGATGCAATCGAGAATGAGCGGTAGATCCTCGATGCGACGCCAAAGCGCGAAGGCGGACTCCACTGCGGTGTCGACCTCGATCGACCAGTGCAGGTGGCGATCCAGTTGCCTGTCCGTGTCTGTCCATTTCATGGTTTGCTCTGCGGAGTTTCACTGCAGGGCGTGTGCCAGGGGGATTCACCAACGGGGAAGCGCTCTCGGCGACCGATGGGCATGATTCCTGCTCTCCAAAGCGCGAACCGGGCTTTGGACATGTAAGAGCGGGCGAAGGGGCCTCTCTGCGAGTTGGAGCTGTGCCGCGACAGGAATCCTTGTAGATTGTACAATCCGTCCGTGACTGAACGTTTCCATCGCCGGGTTCGCGACTTCTGGGTGCCCTGCGCGGTCTTTTCGGTAGGCGCTGCGGTCTCCCTCTTGGTGTGGGGGTTGCTGATCGCGGACCGACGCACAGAACTAAAGGAAAACGCTCAGGAAGTCGCCTCCGAAATCGGGGATTCCACAGCCGCGGGGCTGGCGACGCTGGATCATGTCCTGCAAGGGTTGGCCGGGCGTTGGGCGCTGTTTGGGCGCCGGCCCATCGGGGAATGGTCGGCCGAGGCCGAACTCGAAATCCAGACCCATGACGGTTTGACGGCATTGGGGTGGGCGGATCTCGAACAACCGGGCTGGAGAGTAACAGCAACCCCGGGCACAACCACAGAAACCCTTGGCATCAGCGAGCGTCGAGCGCGGCTTCATACCAACCAACCGAGTCTCGATCCGACCGACGTCGACCATGCAAGGGAGCCTTCCTATCGGGTTTACTTTCCCATGCGCCGGAGTGACGGAGCGGGCGGCGTCCTGGCCGCCGAGTTCCGGTTGGAAGCGCTGCTCGAATCTTTACTTCGCGGGCGCGCGTGGGGGTACGCGGTCGAGTTCTCCTGGGGCGACACCCCGATCTTCAAACGCGGTGTGCCCTCGACGGATTCCTGGCAGAGTTGGTGGTTCGCTCGATCCGTCGTGCGGCTTCCCTACGATGGCGGGGAATGGCGGGTTCTCCTGCGTCCTACCGGACCGCTGGCTGCCAGAATGCTCAACCCCCTACCCCATTACCTCCTCGTCGCAGGTTTGGGACTCTCCCTCCTGATCGCCGTCTTGATCCACCAATGGCGACTGAAGAGCCATCAAGCGCATTTCCTCGCCGCCAGCAATCGCGCATTGATTGGAAAGGGCGAGGAGTTGAAACAACTGGCCGATGAACTCGAGGCGCGCGTGGCATCGAGAACCGAAGCGCTCCAAGAGGCGGTATCGGAGCTCGAAGCGTTCAACTATTCCGTATCCCACGATCTTCGCTCACCCCTCGGCGCGATCGCGAATTTTGCGACCATTCTGCAAGAGGATTTTCGCGACGAACTGGGTGGGGACGGGATCGCGGTGATCGAGCGGATCCGCGGAAGCGCGTTGCAGGCGACGACATTGCTCGAGGATCTGCTCCAGCTTTCACACGCTGGTCGCTCCGCCATTCAGTTCGAGCGCGTGAACGTGACGGCGTTGGCTCGGGAGTGTTTCGCGCAAGCGATCGCGACGGAAAAAGGAGCCGACGTCGAGTGCATTATCGAGCGCCTGCCGTCGGTTGACGGGGACCGCACTCTGCTCGGTCAGGTGTTTGCGAATCTGTTCTCGAACGCGCTCAAGTACTCGCGGGGCCAGGAAAAGCGGAATATTTGGGTCAGCGGAAGAACGGACGAAAAGACGGTTATCTTCGAGGTCAGGGACAATGGCCGGGGCTTCGACACGCGCTTTGCGTCGAAACTTTTCGAGATCTTCGAGCGTCTCCACAACGATCCGGAAATCGAGGGAACCGGGGTCGGGCTCGCGCTCGTCGCACGTATCGTGAAGCGCCACGGTGGAAGCGTTTGGGCGGAGAGCAAGCCCGGCGAGGGCTCCCGGTTCTATGTCTCATTGCCGCGCGAAGGAACGACTTGATGGCCGAAGACCCGCAGATCTTGTTCGTGGAAGACAACCGCGATGAACTCGACGTCGCGCTTCGCGCTCTACGGCGTGCCGGAGTCCATGCGCCCCTGATGGTCGCCCGGGATGGACAGGAGGCGCTTGAATTCCTCGGCATCGAAGATTCTCCGGGCGGAGAGGTGCCGATCAATCCGCGAGTCATCTTCCTCGATCTCAAGATGCCGCGAGTCGACGGCTGGGAAGTCTTGCGCAGAGTTCGCGAAAACCCCGATACCGCGACCCTGCCCGTCGTCATCTTGTCCGCGTCGGACCGTTCGGAAGACATTCAGCGTTGTTACGACCTGGGAGCCAACAGCTTCTTGTTGAAGCGTTTCGACCCGCGAAGTCCGGGGGCCTACATCGTCGAGGCCGCGCGTTACTGGCTCGGACTGAATCGATTGGCGAAATAGGAGGAGAAGAAATCAATGGCAGATCTAACCGCGCTCATCGTCGACGACGACGAGAACTTCCGCGCCAGCGTCGTCGAACTCATTCGAAGAGAGGGTTTCGCGACGCTCGAAGCCGGGAGTTTGGAGCAAGCTCGTGTAGAACTGGGCCGAAGTCCGACCGTCGTGTTGCTCGATCTCGGGCTTCCCGATGGCGACGGATTGGAGCTGCTGGGCCACGACGATTGGGTGCAAACGAGCGAATTCGTGGTGATGACGGGGAAATCCGGGACCGAGAGCGTGATTTCCGCCCTGCGGGCGGGCGCTCTCGACTACCTACCGAAGCCGGTGGATCGGTCGCGCTTGCAGACGATTCTCACGAACGTTGCCCGCACCCGCGGACTCAAGAGGGAGGTCACGGAACTCCGCAGCGAGCTGCGAGGCTTGGGCCGGTTCGGACCGATGGTGGGTGGGTCGAAGTCGATGCAGCAGGTTTACGATTTGATTTCTCGGGTGGCGCCGACGGAAAGCACTGTGTTCATTACGGGCGAGAGCGGAACCGGAAAAGAACTCGCCGCACAGTCCGTGCATCGGGTGAGCGGCCGAAAGGACCAGCCCTTCCTCGCCGTCAATTGCGGTGCGATCTCGCCGACGTTGATCGAAAGCGAGCTGTTCGGTCACGAGAAAGGAAGCTTCACCGGCGCGGATCGGCGCCACCGTGGTTACTTCGAAGAGGCGAGCGGCGGAACGCTCTTTCTCGATGAGATTACGGAGATGCCCATCGAACTCCAGGTCAAGCTCCTGCGCGTCTTGGAGACCGGTACGATCACGCGCTTGGGTGCGACGTCCCCGATCGAAGTGAACGTTCGGGTCGTGGCCGCATCCAATCGCGACCCACGGGAAGCCGTGCAGGAAAACGACCTTCGGGAAGATCTCCTCTATCGATTGAACGTTTTTCCGGTTCACATGCCGCCCCTCCGCGAGCGCGGTGGCGATATCGAGATCCTCGCCCAGCACTTCCTGGACGAAGTCAACGCGCGAGAAGGCACGAGCAAGCGTTTCTCCGGAACCGCGAAAGTCCATCTTCGGCAACTCCCGTGGCCCGGTAACGTTCGCGAGCTGAAGAACGCCGTGGAGCGCGCCGCGATTCTGGTCGATGACATCCTCGAACCCGACGTATTGCCGGCGCTCGACCGGACACAGCTTGCTCACACGGACGCATCGTCGACCCTGCAGGTCCGCATCGGCTCGTCGATCGAAGACGCCGAGCGACGCCTGATCCAGGCGACCCTGATCGAACTCGAGGGCGACAAGAAACGCGCCTCTGAAGTATTGGGCATCAGTCTCAAGACGCTCTACAACCGGCTCAACGTCTACGAGGCCGCGAGCGGATCGACGAAGAACGCCCCAGCCTGACGGGGGCAAACCAGCGAATTCCCTGCAGCTGACTAGCCGCGGTGAACTAGATCCGGGGATGCACTCCGCGGTAGAACTGGTCCGCATAGTGGAGCACCCGCTCCCGGTGCTCTTCGAAGCAAAGACCGAATTCGCGAAAGGCGCCGATGGTTTGTTCGAGCCACGCCTCCACGTCGGGGTGGCGGAGAAGCTCAGCCATTCTTTCGTGCCGCGGGTCGTCTGCCGTGTAATTGATCGATTGGCTCTGGGTGAGTCGCCACATTTCCGCCAGCGCGTTTTCGACGAACTGGAGCACTTCGAAGGGCGGGACGACGCTCTCGGCGATCTGATCGCCGAGCCGGGCGATCTCCCGGGGATCCATCCGGAGTAGAATTTGATCGTCTACCTCGAGAGCGTGCCGGATGGCTCGATTGCAGAAGTAGTAGTTTCCGCCCGCCACTTCGCGCAGGCGCGCAACGCAATCCAGCGTGACGGTGACTTCTTCCTCCAACAGTAGGGCTTCGCGCCGCGCGTGCATCACCATGCTGGCATCGGATTCGGGTTCGACGAGGTACCGATTGCGCACGCCGGCGAGGCGACCCATCCCGTCTTCCGAGTGCGCTGCCTCGTGGCGCGTGTGGAGTCGAATCGCAAACGAGAGCCGATGGGGTTCCGAGAAATCGCCCAGCTTTGCGAGCACCGGGAACTCCGCCGCCGACCGTTCGAGCGAGGCCCGCGCGGCGTCGGGATCGTGAAAGCCGGGTAGGAGGAACACCGCCGCCCGGCCGTGGAGACTGATCGTGGCCGCGCCCCCGGCGCGCCGGGCGATGAATCGGAAGACATCGATCGACGTGACGCGCCCGAACAGCCCGCTGCCCGAGCGCTTCAACTCGTCTCGCGTGTACGGGTCGCGCAGCAGTCGCCGTCGCAGCGCTCGATAGGAAAGGAAGTGGCGCCGTAGAAAACGGCGCAGCTTCCGAGCGTCGGCGTCGATGTCCGTCACGATCAGGTATTCGCGGGTTTTCCGGTGTAGCGCCGAGTCGATCAGCTTCGAAAGGTTTTCGAAGGGTTTGTCACGCAGCTCCGCCGCTTCCCGCTGCATGGATACGAGGTCGAGATTGCGCGCCCGGACGCGTTCCACGTCTCCCAGCGTTCGCTGCACGATCGACTCGATACTTTCGCGTTCTCTGCGCACGGTCCGCTCCGGGATTGTCCGAATGGTCGCGCAAGCGCGTTCCCAAGCCACCCAAGACTATCGCGACAACGGGGAAGAAGAGAAAGTCGAGGGGGAGTCGCAAACGAGCTCCAGCCAGGGTTGCGATCGACGCGGTACCGATGATTCCGACGAAGCAGATGAGGAACCAGGCCGCGACCACGGGGTGCCGACGACCGCCGAGACCCAGAAGCGACAGAAGCCAGAAGACCCACATCCCTTCGCGGTCGACCCGGAACCCCCCGGGATAATGGGGGCGGAACTCGGACCGCCTATTTGAACTTCAGGAATTTCCGGATCGTTTTCCGTTCGGCCTTCGAGAGTGCGAAATAGGCGTCGCGTATGGCGAGGGCCTGGCCCCGATGGGCATCGACCGCGTCATCCATGTTTCGCGCTCGGCCATCGTGGAGATACGGGGACTTCGTGTCGATCGAGAGCGGCGGCGTTCGGAATTCGTTGCCCTGAGCGTCGCCTTGCACGATACCGTCGCCGGTGCCGATGTCGTGTAGCAACAGATCGGAGTAGAGCGGAATGCTCTTTCCGTCGAGGGCCGGGATCGTGCTCTCGGTCGTGTACCCGTTGGAATGGCAGAACGCACACCCGATCGCGTGGAACAGGGCCTTGCCCTGTACCACGCGCGGGTTCTCTTCCTGGCGCGCCCTGCGCGGGGGGGGCGGGGCGAGGTAGCGGACGAGATGGGTGAAGCGACCGAGGAAATCGTCCGTGTCTTCGATTTCCGGCACCGTGTCACACTGTGCGAGCAGGTCGGGGTCGCCATTGGGTGCATTCTCGCTCGGGAAAAGGGCGTTCGTCATCCCCAACTCGTTCAGCATGGCATCGGCGACGGCATCGGGGATCAGCGCCCACTGCGCCTTCCAGCCAAAGCGGCCTACGTGGGGGAGTCCATCGGAAACACTGGTCACCACATGAACGCGGCCCGCCATGGCGGGGTTCTCGAGCTGTTGCGCGATGGCGCGGTCGATGATTTGTTGGTCGGGGATGGCCTCGATCAGGCCACCGCCCATCATGGACGTCGGAACCCGCTGGGCAACGACGTTGGCTTCCGCGGGAACGGTCTCGCGGCATTCCTTGGATAGGGACTTACTTTGCAACAGAGGGCCGCCGAGATGCGTAAGGGGGTCGAAGACGCCTGCATCGTTGCGACCGAAGCGGGTGACGATCGCGCGCTTTCGGGCACTCAATCCACCCAGCGGATTGCTGTGGCAGTTGTAACACTGCTGCGCGTTGTAGACGGGACCGAGTCCCTCGTTGGGAAATGTCATGTCGCGGAAGGCGGCGAAGCCTTCGCGGAATTCGGCTTCTTGGCTTTCTGTGAGTTCCGGAAGCGGTTCGCTGCGGATCGCGGTCGCCGCCGGAGAGAAGAGGGTGGAGACTGCGACCGAAACCGCAGTGGCGAGTATCATTGACCGGCGAATGTGTGTTGATGTTCTTCCTTCTCCGTGCAGCAAAACTCGTCTCCTCTTTCTTTCCAGATTCATTTTCTTCTCAGACGGATCACGGACGGATTCCGGTCGATTCGTTCCGCGTTACCAACGTAGAGCAAAAACGCGATCTCTCGCGTTAGCGTTGCCTTAGGATTTTCAACTCTGCGAAGATTCAGCCGGACGAGAATCCGAAGCTGCCTCGATTCGAGAAGGAGTTGCGGGTGGTTTGCGGGTTGGCCGCCCACGACTTGCGTGAAGCCTTTGTTCGCGGATCCGACGGGTCGTCTCGATCAATCCGGTCGCGCTAGACGTCGAACTCCAACCGCTTTGGCCAACGAAGTTCCGACGCTGTTTGCACGGTCCGTGGGGGGGGGCTCCGCGTCAGGCGGGTGGATTCGCTCGCCGAGAACGATCACCCGATTCGACAACGCGACGGTTTCGATGCGTCGAACTCGAATCCCGCTCATGCGGAGTTCATCCCGGACTTGGAGCCAGGAACATCCACAATCGGAGGGAGTGCCGCGCTCTGCCGCGGTATCCCACTCGTAGCTCACGAGGACGTAGCGTCGGGACGTGAATGCAGCCAGGCTCCAAAGGGCGATCCTCTGGTCGAGTCGGAGCGAAGTGTCTTCCGCGCAACAGACGATCAAGTCGATCGGTTGCTCCAGTGTCGGAAGAACGCTTCGCGGGGTGCCTTCGACGATTCGTCCATCGCGGCTCGCGCCAATCCGTTCGAGCTCTGCCCTCGCGAGCTCGAGAGCACTGGATGAAACATCGATACCCAGGATGGACCATCCCTTGCGTCGCCATAGGGAAAAACGGGTTCCGGTTCCGCAGCGTGCATCACACACGGTGACGATTTGATCGCAGGCGGAGAGACAACGTCGGATCGCCTTTCGCTCCGCCCATCCCCGCCAGGCAGAACGGAACGCAACCGGGACGGGCGGGAACATCGGCCTTGTGAGGCATGGCCATAGGGGTTGACTAGGCATTCGACGCTTTCCTTGCTGGAACGTTTCGTTGGATCACTTCCTGTGGAGGAAGCACTGGCATGCGTGGAATCCAACCCTTTCGGATCGGAGGGCCCCCCCACGATGTCCATACGCGCGCCAGGGTAAGAAGAACCAGAAGCGCATTGAGCACGATCATCGCAGTTCGGTTCCTGGAGAGAAAAGGGAACGCTTTGGAGACAGCGAATCGTTCGAATTGCTCGCCCGTCCGTCCACTCTTGTTGGTGGGTAGGATTTTCTCCGTCACGCCGTGTTCGCCCACCGAAATGATCATTCCGTGGTGGAACTCCGTACCCGGCCGGCCATCCAGTGCTCCCCCGCCACCGCCGGTCACCACGTACGTCGTTCCATCCAGGTCGACGCGCGCGTACCCGTGGTAGTCCCCCGCAAACACGTAGTCGATTCCCAGTCCTCGAACTAGAGTGACGAGTTCCTCTCCGCGCTCGAGTTTGCGCGCGCTGAAGGATTCCGAGACATCTGGTGGAACGTGCATGAAGACGAAACGCCTGTGGTACTTCTTCAGCTCGCGGGCATCGAGACTCCGAAGGAACTCGAAGCTTTCCTGATTGGAGTCTGGGGCGGGAAGTACGCGGAGAAAGACGAACAGCGATCGCTTGTACTCGAAAGAGAAAACGGTCGGGCCGTAGATCTCCTCGAATCGTTCCACCGGAAACGTCTGGGGGTCGAGGTCGTGATTTCCGGCGACGAAGAATGTCGGATAGGGGAGGGCATATCTCGTTCGCACCTGGTTTCGGAGAAAACGGTGATCGGCTTCGGTCCCGAGATGGGCGCAGTCGCCCAATAGAACAGCGAAATCGAGCGGCATCGTCTGAAGCTTGGCAACGAGACTGCTGAACGTGCCTGTGCTTTTCGTATCTCCGACAACCGCGAAGCGGATCTCGCCGAGGCCATCGTCGCGAAGAGTGGATCTTACTGCGTTCGAGTTTCCGAACAGTCTGGGGAGCTTCGGTTCTGGCCAAATATTGCGCACGACCACGTAGAACTCGAACGCCAGGAGGATCAAAGTCGTCGAAACGACCCATGCTGTCGCTACTGTCTTCCATCGCATCAAAAAGGGCTCCATCGGTATCGCTGCGACCGTGATTCGGGTGATGTTCGAAGCAGCCGAGACCCGGATCCGAATTCGAAGGGAGATAAGAACCCGCCCCGCGATCTCGGCTGCGTTCATTGTGTTCGAGCTAGGCCATCTCAGGACCAGCAGCGGGGCTTCTGCTCTCTCGAATCCGGGAATGCGTTTCTCTTCGAATCAATATCAGGTTGCGCCCGTACACGAATGCATTCGGGAGGTACGCGATACAGAAAATTGGATCTCCTACATGCATCGCGTAGGCGAGTAGGAGAAGTGATCCAACGAGACTGAGGTACCAGAACGACCGAGGAATCGTGCTACGCCCCATTCGTTCCGAAACGATCCACTGGATCAGGAATCGGGAGAAGAACGCCGCGTTGCCAGCAAATCCGAGGATCAGCCACGGGTTCAGGGTGAAGTCCACGATTGAGTCCGTCCCGTGTTGGTCGTTGTCCAGTTCGGAGGATCAAACGAGAACGAAGCTAGCGCGTGGATGTGTTGGGTAGGATGAAAAGCCGTTCATTGTTCGGAATTCAGTCGCATGACGAACGCCGCGCCCCCGAGTTGGCTCGCTTCGAGTGTGACGTCACCACCGTGAATCCGTGCGATCATTCGGGAAATCGGCAACCCGAGGCCCGACTCGGTTCCGCTCCGGGAGCCATCGAGCTGGACGAATCGTTCGAACACGCGTTCGCGTTCGGACGCGGGAATCCCAGGTCCGCTGTCCGATACCGTGATTGCGAGATCCGGGCCTTCGCGCTTGGCTTCGATGCGAATCGTTCCGCCTGCTGGCGTATGTCGAATTGCGTTCTCAATCAGATTCGCGATGCCGCGCGCCAAGAGCTCGCGGTCGCCATCGACAGAAGCGCTCAACGAATTTCGTTCCAGAACGATCGAATTGTCTTCGCACAGCGGCCGATAGATTTCATCCAGGCTTTCGAGAAGCTCGGACATGTCCACGCGGGTTCGATGGACCCCCAGGCGTCCCTCCTCGCCTTGCGCGAGTAGGAACAGCGAATCGAGCAACCTCCGCATTTCTTCGGTTGTGATCCGGATACTGTCCAAAGCCATCTGCTGCTGTTCGATGCCACTGTCCGTAGCGACGTCGACGACCGCCAGGATTCGATTGATGGGCGTGCGGAGCTCGTGTGCTGCATCCGCGCCAAATCCACGCATGCGCTGGAATGCCCATTCGAGGCGGGTCAACACCTTGTTGACCGCGGCCGCGTGGCGATCGACGATATCTTGTGAGGCGCGCGTGGGAACACGAACCGAGAGGTTGGTTTCATCGACGCGTTCGACTGCGAGGGTTGCATCTCGAAGCGGTTGCAGTGCTCGCGGAACCAGAAGGACGGCTGCGCCCAAGCTAAAGAGGAGCCCGATAGCGAGGCTGATTCCCGCTCTTCCTCTCAGTTCCCTGCGCTCGTCCACGAAGTGATCCAGCGAGATCATGGCGGTGAGCGTGTAGCCCCCTTGGAGGCTGATTTCGGCTACCAGGAAATCCCTGGGATGCGCGCGGATCGCCGCAAGCACATCGTGCTCCATCGGAATCAATCCGTTCTCGGGGGTTGGCCCCATTCCCCAAGCCGCAACCGGATGGTTGCCCGCGTCGTGCAGCTGAAAGCTTAGATCGCGCCTGGCGAGAACGGGAATATGAGCATGCACGACCGCGAGTGGATCGTGGCCTTCCTTGGAGGCCTCTGCCTGGATGGACTTGAGGATGTGCTCGAGCGTTCTTCCCTCTTCTTCCAGAAGTTCTTCGGCGGCGAAGAGGTAGAGATAGCCGAGAACGATCGTCACCAGCAGTGCTCCCACCGCAGTCACTTGCAGGCCGAGGCGAAACTCGACCCTACGGATCACGGTCCCGAAGCTATTCCAGCATGACATATCCGACTCCGCGTCGGGTTTGAATCGCATCGCGCACGCCCGCAACCTGGAGTTTGTCGCGCAGGCGTTTTACGTGAACGTCGACCACATTCGTGCCCGGGTCGAAGCGAAAGCCCCAGACGCTGTCGAGCAGTTGGGCACGCGTGAGGGTTTCGCCGCAATTTTCCATGAAACAGCGCAGGAGGTCGAATTCCTTGGGAGAAAGATTGATCGGTTTCCCCTGGAAGGACGCTACGCGATGCAACGGGTCGGCCTCGATTTCCGCGACGCGCATGGGTCCGATCGATTCCCGGGGACGGCGAAGAATCGCGCGAAGTCGCGCAACCAGCTCCGTGAACGCAAACGGTTTGACGAGATAGTCGTCGGCACCCGACTCCAGGCCCCGTACCCGGTCGTCAACGGCGTTGAGCGCAGTGAGGAGGATGACCGGGACCCCATGTTGTTCTGCGCGAAGCAGTGAAAGGATGTCGTAGCCGGTCCCACCGGGAACCATCACATCGAGTATGGCCGCGTCGAAGCGGTGTTGCCGTATTTCGTCGGTTGCCGACTCGACGCTGCCAACCGCGACGACGTCGTAGCCGCGCGATGTCAGTCCGGAAGCCACTGCCCGAGCGGTTTCTTCATCGTCCTCGAGAAAGAGGATCTTCACGACGGGACGCTATCCGCGGAACGGGACCCCCGCAACAAGGCTGTTCGTCGCGCTCGCCCGATTCGGTGACGTTCCGTTCATAAAGGCGCGGCTACATGACATCGCGTTCACCCAACGCCTCTGCCTATTGGTCCCAATGCGACGCTGATCCAAATTGCCCTCCGTACGGACTGCTAGCGAGAAGAGGAGTTTTCTTTGACCACAAGCACGGCATCCAACTTTGTCGCGTTGAATCCAACGTCGGTTCATCCCTACCTCAAGAGGATATTCAAACTCCGGGGTCCGCTGATGATTCCACCGGTCGGGTTTCTCGTATTGTCGAACTTCGGCGTCGTCGAGAATCCCCGCCTGACCTTCGGGCTCGGGGCAATCGCATTCGGTCTGGGATTCGCGCTACGCACGGTTTGTCAGGCGCGCCTTTGCTATCGAATCGGCGGTAAGAAGACGCTGACCACCTCGGGACTCTACGAGTACACGCGAAACCCGCTCTATATCGGGAACACGCTGCTCCTCCTGGGAGCAACGTTTTTCTCGGGCCTTCTTTGGTTCGTCCCCGTGATGCTGCTTTGGTGCGCGGTCGTCTATGGTTTCGTCATCCGCTACGAAGAGGCCCATCTGAGGGAGAAATACGGGGAATCCTTCGCCGACTACTGCGCGCGTGTTCCCCGCTGGTTTCCGCGCCGAAGCACTCCGGCCGCTCCGAAATGGAGCAGAGTAGAAAGAGTCTCGCGCCGTCAGTACGCGAGAAGCGCGGTTGCCGAGTCGGCCGATTTCTTGTTGATCGTTCCCTTCATCGCCAAGGCGTTCTTGATTTGAGTGCTTCCGGAACGCCGGCGCGCTTGGGCGATGCTCGGCTTTCCGGTTGGAATCGACGAAGTGAGGCGGTTTCCGGGACGGGATCGATCGGCATCCGCGTCGCCTGCCTGGCGGTCTGTGCACTGGCGTCAGCGATGTTCCTCACGAGGCTTGGCGGGGTCGACCTCTGGGCACCGGATGAACCCCGCTATGCCCGGGTGTCCGAAGAAATGCGATCGTTCGACCACGGCATCGAAGGGGTCGTTCTCCCGCATCTGAACGGTGCACCCTACACCGCAAAACCACCGCTCTACTTCTGGGCGGCCGCCGCGAGCGGCTTTCTCGGCGGGAATGTCACTGAAGCCATGGCGAGATTGCCTTCCGCGTTGTCGGGAATAGGATGTGTGGCGTTGGTCTTGCTGTGTGGTGCGAGACTGCTCGGGGTGCGTTCCGCCTTTTTGGGCTCCGTAATCCTCGTTACGGTGTATGACTTTGCCCGCGTCGCGCGTCGGGCCCAACTCGATGTGATGTTGACGTTGTTCAGCAGCCTGGCGCTTTTTGCGTTCTGGCGCGCGAACGGTCGCGACGGAAACCAGCGCGTGAATATCGCGGTTTTTCACGCTGCGATGGGACTGGGCGTACTGGTCAAGGGACCTGTTGCGATCGTCGTGCCCGTGTTGATCGTATTCGTCTTTCTTGCTTGCGAGCGAAATCTCCGAGAGTGGAGGTCGTTCTTCCCCGTCTGGGCCTTCGCATTGTCGATCCTCCCCGGATTGATCTGGATGTGGGCGGCTGCAACGATCGCACCGGACGTGTTTCTGAGCGACTCGATGGGAAACACGATCGACCGGTTTCTTTCCGGAACGGCTCACGTTCGACCCTGGCACTACTACTTCGGGCATTTTCCGAGAACGTTCCTTCCCTGGACGGTGTTGTGGCCGTGGGTGATCTGGGCGGGCCTTCGCCGGGTTTTTGTCGCGTCCGGGGTGCCCGAAAGGAAGTCGGCCTGGCGTTTTCTGCTGGTGTGGGTTGGGGTGACCTTCGCGTTCTTCTCATTCTCCGCGGGGAAACGTGGCGTCTACATGCTGACGGCGATTCCCGCGCTGGCGCTCCTGTGTGGAGATTCGATGTCGTGGATGTATCGGACCGTGCGTGGGGATCGTTGGGCGTTGCCCAGCGTGCTGGCGCAAGTCGCCTTCGCGTCGACCTGCGCCGTCGGTGCGGGCTGCCTCGCGGTTCTCTACCTGCGACCTGCGTTTCTGGTTTCCTACCTGGAATCGATATCCGGTACGGAGATGGCGTTCTTTGCTGGCGCATTGATCGTTTCTTCGGGCCTTTCCGCGTATGTGCTGAAGAAATCGATGAACCCGCTGTTGGCCGCGCTATCTCTGGTGTTTCTGGTCGAAGCCAGTGTCTTCGTGTTTCTTTTTCCGGCGGCGAACGCTCTGAGGAGTACACGCGAGGTCGCCGAAGAAGCCGGACGCCTCGCACCGGAGGAGGGTCGGATTGCCGTTCTCGCCAACGAAGCTTTGATCGGAGCGGTTGAGTACTACGGCCGGCGCGACGTGGTCGAACTCGCTTCCGAGGTGGCCGTGGCCGAGTTCCTGACCCAGCGACAAGGTCCGGCGATCGTTCGCGCGAGGGAGATCCGTGCGCTCGAGGAGCGACTCCCCCTGAGGATCCACGCGCGCTCGGGTAAAGGCAGTCGACACCTGGTGGTGGTTTCGCCGAGGGACTGATCGCCGCGCGGCGTCTCGGTTAGAATTTCGAAATGGCGCCCGAGCTGGAATTCGGTTCCGATGGTTGACGCCACGGGGGGGGCGCCGCTTCTGCGCCTCCTGGCGGACGTGCGTGCCTGTCGCCTTTGCGAGCAGCACCTCGAACACGGTGTGCGCCCCGTGCTTCGCATGGAATCGACGGCGACGATTCTCGTGGCGGGCCAGGCACCCGGACGCCGCGTGCATGCGTCGGGCATCCCCTTCGACGATCCCAGCGGAGAGCGACTTCGCGCGTGGATGGGGGTTTCGAAGGAGGTGTTCTATGACGCGTCGAAGATCGCGATTTTGCCCATGGGTTTTTGCTACCCGGGGACCGGGAAATCAGGCGATCTGCCTCCGCGCCCCGAATGTGCGAGCACGTGGCGCAAAGCGCTCCTCGAACAACTGCCCGCGCTGGAGCTCACGCTGGCCATCGGTCGCTACGCCATCGATTGGCATGTGGGGACTTCGGGACGAACCCTCGCGGAGACGGTGCGCGCCTGGAAGCAATACGCTCCGCACTGCATTCCACTGCCGCACCCGAGCCCGAGGAACAATCTTTGGCTGCGGAAGAACCCCTGGTTCGAAACCGACGTACTCCCCGACCTCAAGCGTCGCGTCGGGCAAGGGCTCTTGGGCGAGTGAGGCCGGAATCAGGGAGTGGGCTCGCGATCGAAGGCGCGCGCGTAGGGACCCGTCGGCCAGGGTGTTTCGTCGCGCATGGCGTTGATCTCGGTGCGCCCGCGCTCGATGACCCCGCGCTTGGCATCGGCGATCTTCCAATCCATGAAGCGACCGAGCAGCGGTTGCGATTCCACCATGACGACTCGCAGCTCGCCGTCTTCGAATTGGCATTGCTCCTGAACGGCCTCCAGGAGCTGGGTGTCGTTCAGGTGACCGTCGCCGAAGTTCCAACCGAGGATCGCGCCGCCCAGCACTTCGCCCTCGTGCCATTCGTATTGCTCGATGTCGTCGACGGCCTTCGGGAGTGCTTCGAGCAGGGGGCGCCCCTCTAGATGCATGAAGCGGTGGGCGACCGACAGGGCGATGGAGACGTCGACACTCTGTTCGTCGGGCAGGACGCGGGTGAGCTGCTCGCGCAATGTGCCCGAGATCTTGGTGAGCCGTTTCAGCTTGTCTTCGCTGCCCTTGCGCACGAGCCAGATGTTGTACGCCCAGTTGCCCGCGTAATAACGCATGGACAACAGGAAAGACATCTTGGCGGGGAAGAAGTTTCCGAAGGTGGGGATCGCGAACAGCCAGAAGAACAGGAAGGCACACAGGAAAGGCATGGACGCGATCGCAGCGGCCTGGGGTTCGGGGTGGGCGCCGAAAAGAAAAATCCCGCCGAACACCATCAGGATGTTCCACTCGATGGGCATGCCGCTCGGGTTGTTGCCCGCGATGAAGCTGTGGAAACCCAGCATCACGAACAGCGTGATGCCCGTGAGGATGGGGCTTCCGGCGACGGCGAGCAGCACGAAGGGGATCGAGAATTCGGTGAGTGCGCCCATGCGCGACATGTGGACCGCAAGCCGGGAGGGGCGCAAGTCGTCGGGGTAGGAGACGAACAGTTTCTTCTTGATGGCCGCGGGGCACAGGGGGCCATTGTTGAGCATGAACATGATGACCGACGGGAAGTGGTGATTGAATTTCGAGACTGCGGCCCAGAACCAGATCGCGCACCAAACGACCTTGCAGGCGGCGATCCAGAGCCCATCTTGGGGAGCGGCGGCCAGGCAAACGAGCGCGACCCAGTAATGCTCCGAGCGCGCGGCCAGGAAGATCGTCTTGTCACTGATCCCCTGGATGGCGAGTAGAACCGCGGGAAGCCACAACAACCAGCCCGAAACTTCCGAGGCGATGAGGCCCAGCATCAGCACCGAGAGCGTCGCGGCGTAGAGCCCGACGTCGAATAGCGTGCGCCGGATGCCACCGAGCAGTGGAACCTCCGGCAGTAGGGAGAGTTTGGTCGTGCCGGGCCGCAGGAAATAGAGGAAGCCCCCGATCGGCGGAATGATGCGCGCATTCATGGGACCCATGGAACAACCGAAGCCCGCCAGTTCGTAGAAGAGTGCCCACAGAATGGCCTTCTGGAACGCAAGCGTGGTGAATGCCCATTCCCCCGGCGATCCGAAACCCGGGTAACCCGCGTTGCGCGAGACGAAAAACGCCCATCCCCCAGCAAACAAGACGATGTATTTGACCCAATAAGCGATCAGTACACCCATGGGGTTGGGATCGACCTGGGAGGCCCAGGTTCGGCAGGCGAACTGTACGCGTTCCGCGAAGGGCGCGCGTAGAATGCGCTGGGCGTCGTACGGCGGAAGATCGGATTCGGCGCGGGTCGACATCCGGATAGTTTAGCCCGCCCCTCCCTGGGATAGACCGTCCGCGTCTCGATTCGTTGGCGCGTATGAAAAATCCTACAGAGACGCAGCGAGAAAGCCGAAGGGCCCTGGGGAGGTCCTATGCCCTACGCGTCCCGCGCACTTTCGTTTCGATGGATCGTGGCTTGCTCGTTTCTGGTTTGTGCGACCCCGTCGGTTGCCCACGCATTCGATCCGGCGTTTGCAGAGCGCATGACCGAAGCGCTGCAACGCAAGGTCGAAGCGAAGATGGCCGCTTCCCTCGAACTCTGGACCCCGTCTGCGGATGCGATTGCCTGGGCCCCGCAGCCCGTGTCGCCCGCCGCTCCGGACTTCGAATCGACCCGCACGGGCATTCGAAGCGGCTCGAAGGCCCCGACCCCGGTCGACTCAGGCCCGACCCCGCAGCTGCAATGCAGGAGCGTCGCCCAGCGACTCGAGTGTGTGGTGCGTCCCCAGGGTCGCAACATCCGCTAGACAGAATTCCCGCAACGAATTCGCGGGGTACGCCGAGCACCTCCGCAATTTTTGGGCGTGAACGCGGGGAGCGGGTATCCTCGGCCCATGGCCAAGAATCAAGACAAGAAGCGCACGACCAAATCCAATAAACCCAAGCTCACCGCGAAAGAAAAGAAGCTCAAGAAGAATGCGAAAAAGGCCAAGTAGCTTCCCCGTGGTGCGCTGCTAGCCGCCCCGCACTCCACTTCCGCGCTGCGCGCACCCGCGATGAGTTGCGCCTACTTTCGTTCGGAAAGCGCTTTCCCTGCGGCTTCCCAAGGCGGTACCCAGCCGCCGAAGGCGCGTTCGAGTTCCAACGCCACGGCGATCGTCACGTGGTCATTTCCCGGAACGGACACCACCTGCACTCCCAAGGGGAGCCCTTCCTCGTCCAGACCCAACGGCACTTGCGTGACGGGGAATTCCAGAACATTCAGGATCCCCATATAGAGCCAGTCGAAACGCAGATTGATCGGTGTGTTGTGGCGGGGCGCCGTGGTCGTGTACGAGGGATAGAGCATGACCCCGTTGGGCCCGATCGCCTCGGTCATCTCGGCGCGCAACGCCTCGACCGCGTCGAGAAATCGCTGAGTGCGTTTGGGCGTCCAGAACCCGACGTTCTCCACCAGGCCCAGAAGAATCGCGGGGATCGTATGGGGCGAGCGCCGAAGCATCCAAAGCAAGAGGTGCAACCACAGCCCCGACGTGGAGCGTTGCATCTCTTGCTTGAACGAGTCGCGCCCCTGGGCGCTGCCAAAGGACGCGGACCAGAGTTCGAACGACCGTTTCAGCGGAGCGAATTCCACCGTTTCTACACTGGCTCCCAGCGAACGAAGGTGTTCCGCAACGTTTCCCTGCGCGGCCTGTAAGGGTTGGGAGACGCGGTTGCGCCCGTTGCTCGGCACACTCTTTACGTTCAAACGAGTCAAATCGACGCTTGCCGGATCGCCGATCGGCATGGGCTCGCACGCGGGGTCGACGCCGTCGGGCCCGGCCAACACGCGCAACAGCGGCATCAGGTCTTCGGCGCGGCGGCAGATCGGACCGGTGCACAGGAATCGCAGCGCGTCCCGGGCCGCCATGGGGTATTGGCCCGTGGACGCCACCAGGCCGCCCGTGGGTTTGTGGCCGAACACACCGTTGAAGTACGCGGGAAAACGGATCGAGCCCGCGACGTCCGAGCCCAAGCCAAAGGGGGATGCACCGGAGCCCACGATCGCACCCTCCCCACCGGAACTGCCGCCCACGATTCGCGTGGCATCGTAGGGATTGACGGTGCGCCCGTAGACGCGGTTGTTGCTCTCCATCCACATGCACAGTTCCGAAGTGTTGGTGACTCCGATCGGAATCGCGCCGGCCGCGCGAATCCGCGCTACCGCCGTTGCATCTTCGCGGACCTGCAACCCTTTTCGCGCAACCAGGCCCGAGGTATTGGGCATGCCCGCGAACGCGAAGCACTCTTTGATGGTGCACGGGACGCCGTGGAACGGCGGTAGTTCTTCGGGGCCCTGGTCCTGGAGGCGTTGATCCGCTTGGTCGGCTTCCCGTCGAGCGAGATTGAAACGGTCGGCAACGATGGCATTGAGCTGTGGGTTGACCTTCAGGGCGTGCTCGATGTGGGATTCGACCGCATCGCGCGAGCGGAGCTTTCCGGCTCGAATTTCCGCGGCGATCCCACTGGCACTGTCGAGTAATACGCGATGCATGGATTGATGCCTCAGGAAGGACGATTGGACTTCGCGGTCGTTGTACCACGTACACAGGCGATTCGCGCCCTCCGGGGTTCCATTCCGAGCAGGCGTGCCCTGTCTCGCGGGTCTGCTGGGGGGATCGCCGGGTGGCCTGGTCGGTGAAACCCCGCAATCGCACGCGACCCCTAGGTGGCGCTGGAATTCGCCCCAAGGGTTGCCCGCGGATTCTGCCGAAACGAGGAGAGTGACGGAATCACTCCTGAGGCGAAGGCGCCGCCGTATCCATGAGATTCTCGAAGTGGCGCACCGCGGGGACCGGGCGAGTGCGGTGGCCGATCTGTCCCTATCCGTCCTGGTGGCCGCCAACGTCCTGGCCGTGATCGCGGAATCCGTGTCGAGCGTCGCGAACACCTATCGTTCGTTCTTCCATGCCTTCGAAGCCGTGTCGGTGCTGATTTTCAGCGTCGAATACGCAATGCGGATCTGGACTGCGGCAGAGCGCGATCCTCAACACCCCTTCAAGTCGCGTCTTCGCTACATCCGTTCGCCCATGGCGATCGTGGATTTCCTCGCGATTGCCCCATTCTATTTGCACGCACTCTTCTTGGTGGACCTCCGCTTCATGCGCGTCCTGCGCCTGCTCCGGGTGTTCAAGCTCACCCGCTATTCCCAAGCCATGGGGATGTTGCTTTCCGTGTTTCGTCGCGAAGCCCATGCTTTCGGTGCCGCGACATTCATCTTGTTCTCGGTCCTGGTGATCGCGGCCAGTGGGATCTATCTGGCGGAAAGTCGGATTCAACCCGACGCGTTCGGTTCGATTCCCGCGGCCATGTGGTGGGCGGTCGCGACCCTCACGACGGTGGGGTACGGAGACGTCGTTCCCGTCACGATCGCCGGGAAGATCTTTGGCGCGTGCATCAGTATCGCGGGGATCGGAATGGTCGCGTTGCCGGCGGGCTTGCTCGCATCGGGCTTTTCGGAGGAGCTCAAGAAGCGCCGTGAACGATACGAGGATGAAGTCGTGCAGGCACTCGAAGACGGTGTGATCACGAGTGAGGAGACTGCAGACCTCGAGTCGCTGCGCGATGCCCTGGGAATCTCCAGTGATTCAGCGGAGCGAATTCTGAAGAAGTTCGTCCAAATCCAGGAATCCGGTCAACTCACGGAATGTCCCCACTGCAGCAAGCCTCTCGATTTCTCCTTCGAAGACTGAACCCCACCCGCCTGAAAGGCACGGAAACGCTGTCCCGGGCACCCTGTCCCTCTCCAAGAGACCCCCGTCCGAGAAATCCGCGGAAGAGGGGATAGCGTGGTATTCTCCGCCGATCGGCTAGGAGGATTTTCGATGCGTTTTCGGTCTCGTTTCTTGCTCTCGTTTGCTGCGGCTTGGCTGTTGGCAGCGCCCGCTTCCGCTCAGGTGGAGGATGCGGGCATCGTCGGCCCTACCTTCAAGGAAGGGGACGTCATCACCCTCGATCGGATCGAGGCGCTGAAACCCTATCTGCCCCCGGAATTCTGGAACAACCGAGACTTCTTCTTCTACGAAGGGATGAAGCTCGAGATCGGCCCCTTCCATCGAGACTACAGTCCGCCGCCGGAATATCACGCGGCGACGGAACGGTTCAGGGGACAAGCGCGCATCGGTCCCGACGAGAGCATCGAAAATTACACCGCGGGTCAACCGTTTCCCATCGACGAGATCGACTGTAAGGGGGATCCGAACGCCGGCATCAAGGTGATGTGGAATCACGATTACCAATGGCGCGGTGACGGCGCGTCGGCCAGCTTCTTCTACTCCTATTGGGATCGCGGTGAGCAGTTGCCGCTCTATTACGAAGGCACGTCGAAGACCATCAATCTCTCTCGTCGTGTGGAGAAAGAGTTTCTCGACAAGAACGACGGTGACATCTTCCGCGGCGAGAAGCGCAAGACGGCTTTCGGGATCGAGGTCGACGGACCTTTCGACGCCCGTGGCATCATGCTCATGAGCTATCGCTACAAGTCGACCGACAACCCGCGCAAATCTGCCAAGAACGACGACACCTGGGTTTATGTTCCCACGCTGCGGCGCGTGCGGCGGATCTCGACCGCCCAGCGAACCGACGCGATTTCGGGCACGGACTTTACCTTCGACGACCTGGGAAGCTTCGCGGGCATCGTCCCGCAATATAAATGGGAGTGCATCGGGGAGATGGACATCATCGCCCCCATGAACGCGAAGGCCCGTGGCTATCCCTACGAGAAGGACCACAACTTCGGCCCCTACGGACTCTCCTATGCCGACGACAACTGGGAGCTGCGGCACGCGATCAAGATCCGCTTCGTGCCCAAGAACCAGGACCATCCTTACCACCACAAGGATATCTACATCGACAAGCAGACCATGTCGGCCCTTTACTCCTTTGCCTACGACCAGAAGCAGGAACTGTGGAAGATCATCTGGCACAACCATCGTTGGAGCGAGGACGACGACAGCTACTACAAGGGCTGGGACGGCGTTCCCAAGCCGCGTGACCTGAACATCGTCAGCGACACCATCGCCAACGTGCAGACCGGAACCGGAAACCGCATCGAGTTCTGGGACATTCACGGCACCCCCTTCAAGAGCAAGGGCAAGGTGCGCCGCTACATCGACGTCGGCCGGCTTACCAAGGGGCGGTAAGCCCCGGACGCTTCGAGATGACACCGGCGTCTTTGCGGATGACTCCGCAGAGGCGCCGGTTTTCTTTGGAGCGCGGCCCAAAGTCCGGAGTCAACGCGGCTGGGCAGGGATGGGGTCGAGCTAGTCGAAAACGATGACCTGCCGGGCGGCTTCGCCCTTGCGCATGCGGTCGAACGCTTCGTTCACTTCGTCGAGCTTCAGGCGCGAGGAGATCATCTCGTCCAACAAGAGTCGCCCGTCGAGGTAGAAATCGATGTACTTGGGCATGTCGAAGCGGAAACGATTGGAGCCCATGTAGGAACCCGTGATGTTCTTCTCCTGCAGCGTTACATCCGCTGCGGGGATCGGAACCATTTCCGTCATGGGAACGACACCCACCAGCACCGCGGTGCCGCCGCGCGCCGTCATGGCGACGGCTTGCTGGACCGTGGGAACGAGTCCGATGCACTCGAATACGAAGTCCGCGCCTCCGCCGGTAATTTCGTGAACGGCGGCCACGGCGTTTCCATCCGAGGCGTCGACACAGTCCGTCGCGCCGAGCTTGCGCGCGAGGTCGAATTTCCACGCCTGGGCGTCGACGGCGATGATCTTGCTCGCACCGACGATGCGCGAACCCTGCAGAGCCGCCAGCCCGACACCGCCGCAGCCGATGATTGCGACACTCGCGCCCGCCGGGATGTGGACGGTGTTGAGCGCCGCCCCCAAGCCGGTCGTGACGCCGCAGCCGATCAGCGATGCGCGGTCGAGGGGCATCTCCTCGCGAATTTTCACAAGGGAACGTTCGGGGCACAGCATGGATTCGGCGAAGGAAGAAAGGTTCGCGAACTGGCCAATCGGATCGCCGGACTCGGAAGTGAGTCGCGACTTGGCGCCAGGGGCCCGGCCGGAAAATTGCGTCAAACAAAGATAGGGACGGCCTTGCGTGCAGAATTTGCAGACGCCGCACCAGGAAGTCAGGCAGCCGATCACGTGATCGCCCGGGACGAAGTCGCTGACACCGTCGCCGACGGCTTCGACGACACCGGCCGGCTCGTGGCCGAGAATGCAGGGGGGCGGTACCGGGAGGCTGCCGCTGATCACGTGGAGATCGCTATGGCAGATTCCGGAAGCTGCGGTTTTTACCCGCACTTCGCCCGGACCGGGATCGTCGATCTCGACGTTCTCGAATTCCAGGGGAGCATTGTTGGCGCGCATGACGGCGGCTTTCATGGGAGACTCCTATTCGGTCGGTCCTAGTCTATCGCTTCTCGAAGTCTTCGAGTCGCGGTTTTGCCATCTCTTGTCGAAATCGATCGAAGGTCCAGGGCCAGGCGGTCGGTAGCCCGTCCTTGTCGAGGTACCAGCTCTTGCAGCCGCTGTTCCAGATCGTGGTCTTGGCGGCCTGCTTGCGTTCGGCATCGAAGCGCAAGGCGGCCTCGCGGGACGCCGCGATTTCGTGACAGGCACCGGATCGGACCTGCTCGATGAGCTGGAAGATGTACGCAAATTGCAGCTCGGCGACTTCGATCAAAGAAAAATTTCCCACGGGTCCGCTCGGTCCGTTGAGCATGAAGAAATTCGGAAAGTCGGCGACGGAAATGGCCATGTAGGCGTTTGCGCCGTCTTTCCACACGTCGTCGAGTGCGAGACCGTCGCGACCCACCACCTGCATGGGGCGGACGAACTGGTTGACCTGAAAGCCCGTCGCCAAGACCAACACGTCCAGCTCGTGAAGCTTTCCGTCGCGCGTGCGCACGCCAGATTCTTCGATGCGTTCGATTCCCTCGCTGACGAGGCTGGCGTTGGCCCGCTGTACGCTTTCATAGAAATCTTCGGACATGATCAGACGCTTGCACGCCGCCCGGTAATTGGGGCGTAGCTTCTCGCGGAGCTCCGGGTCTCGCACGCTGTTTTCGAGGTTGTTCTCGCAGTTCTGGTGGATGGCTTGGAGCAGCGGCGATTCCGCGTCGACCAACACGTTGGCGAACCCTTCGGTGAAGGCGCGCGCGGTCTCGGTTCGAATTGCCCACATGGCGTCGGGGTTCTTGCGGAATTCGTCTTTCTCTTCTTCGCTGTAGGGTTGGTTCTCGATGGGGGTGACCCATTGGGGCGTGCGTTGAAAGATCGCGAGCTGCGCCACTTGGGAAACGATCGCCGACACGATCTGAATCGCGGAAGACCCGTTGCCCACGACCCCGACGCGCTTTTTCTCGATCTCCACGTCGTGGTTCCAGCGCGCGCTGTGAAACACGTCGCCCGCGAAGGATTCGAGTCCTTCGAAATCCGGCACGGCCGGGTGATGCAGAACTCCGGTGGCCGCGATCACGAAATCGGCTTCGTCTGTCGACCCGTCCGCGAGAGTGATCCGCCAGCGGCCGTTCTCGAAGGCGCAGCGCGCGACCTCCTGCCCGAACCGAATGCTCGAAAATACCTGGTAGCGGTGCGCCACCGCGTCGAAATAAGCCTGGATCTCGGCGCCCGGCGCGAAGCGGGAACTCCACTCCGGGTTGAGGGCGAAGGAGTAACTATAAAAATGGGAGGGGACGTCGCACGCGATGCCGGGATAGGAGTTTTCCCGCCAGGTTCCTCCGATGCGGTCGCCCTTCTCGTAGATCGTGAAGTTTTCGAGCCCCGCTTCGCGCAACTGGATGGCGGCGAGCACGCCCGACATGCCCGCGCCGATGATGACGAAACGCAGGTCGGATGACGGCGGGTCGGGCGGAGCGGGCACGGTCATCCTCGGAAGCAGGTGTCGTCGGTTCGCCCACGCTGGGCGCAGGGAATAGCCTAGCGGCCGATTCGGTCGCTGCCCGTCGATTCTCGGTGCTACCAATAGGGCCAGGGAGGCCCAATGAGCGCAGCGGAACAGACCCCGGTTCTGGTTGGGGTAGGCCAAGTCTTACAACGCTTGGAAGATCCAGGAGCGGGGCAGGAGCCCCTGGCGATGATGGTCCAGGCGCTCGAGCAGGCCGGCCAGGACGCCGGCGCACCGAAGCTGTTGGAACGCGCAGATTCCGTGTACGTAGTGCGCGGGGTATGGGGTTACGGGGATCCCGGTCGCGAAGTTGCACGACGGATCCGGGCGACGCCGAGAGAAACCGTCGGCACGCCCTACGGTGGAAACTACGCCCAGGGCTGTGTGATCGATGCCGCCCGCCGGATTCAAGCGGGGCGCTGCGCGGTGGCGTTGGTGACGGGTGCGGAGAATGGTCGCAGCCAGGGACAAGCCCAGCGCCGTGGCATCGCGCTTTCGGAAACCCAAGTCCCCGGCCAGCCGGACCGGATGGTCGATAGCGACAAGCCGATCTTTCACCCCGCGGAACTCGCGCGCGGCATGAACAGTGCGGGGGACGTGTATGCCCTGATCGACAGCGCCATCCGTTTCTCGCGCGGAGAGTCGTTGGACGCCCATGCAAAACGGATTGCCCGGCTGTGGGCCGGCTTCAACGCGGTGGCTTGCGAGAACCCGAACGCCTGGATTCGCAAGCCCTACAGCGCGGAAGAAATCCGTCAGGCGTCTCCCGACAATCCGATGATCTCCTATCCCTATACACGGCTCATGAATGCGAACGCGCGCGTCGACATGGGGGCGGGCCTCATCGTGTGTTCTCTCGCGGCGGCGCGTAGCGCTCGTGTGGCGGATGAACAGATCGTCTACCTACATGCGGCAACGGAAGCGAACGACATCCCCTATGCGTCGACTCGGGGCGAATTCCATAAATCGCCGGGGATGCGGATCGCCGGTGGGCGCGTGCTCGAACTCGCCGGCAAGCGCGCGGTCGAAATCGACCACATCGATCTCTACAGTTGTTTTCCGTCGGCCGTTCAGTTGGCCGCGACGGAGTTGGGCCTTTCGGAAGATCGCCCCCTGACGGTCACCGGCGGGCTGACCTTCGGTGGTGGCCCGCTGAACAGCTACACGTTGCACGCCATCGCGCGCATGGCCGAGGTATTGCGCGAAGACCGCGGTTCCACCGGGCTCGTCAGCGGTAATGGAGGCTGGCTCGCGAAGCACGCCTTCGCCATCTATGCCACGGACCCGCCGCCGGAAGGGTTTCGCTACGAGAATCTCCAATCCCAAGTGGACGCGTTCCCGGAACGGGAAGCTCACGTCGATTGGGATGGGCCCGTGACGATCGAGGCCTACACGGTGGCGCATCGCAAGAACGAGCCGCATCTCGCGCACGCGGCGTGCATGACGGAAGACGGGCATCGGACCTGGGCGACGGTGGGAGATCCCTCCGTATTGGCGGCGATGACCCGCGAGGAATTCTGCGGCCGAAGCGGGCGCGTCGACGGCAAGGGGCACCTCCGTGTCGATTGAGTCCTGTGGCGTCCCATCGGAGCTTGCAATTGGGACCGGATCCTCCCGATAATCCAGGTCCACCGCACTCGTCCCCGAAAGAATCCCTCAAGACGTGACACCGAACAGCGAAACCAGCGACCGCCAGGTCACGACCGGGCTCCGCATCGCCTACGGCATCGGATCGATCGCCGATGGGGCGAAAAACGTCGCGTTCAACGCCTTCCTCGTTCTGTATTACACGACGGTCCTGGGGCTTCCCGGAACGCTGTCGGGTATGGCGATCTTCATCGCGTTGTGCGTCGACGCGATTACCGACCCCTTGGTGGGATCGATTTCGGACCACTTTCGATCGCGCTGGGGGCGGCGCCATCCCTTCATGTACTTCGCCGCGGTTCCCATGGGGCTTTGCTTCTATGGCTTGTTCGCTCCGCCCGACGGCCTCAACGAAAATCAACTCTTCATCTGGTTGACGAGCTTTGCGATCGGCGTGCGGCTGTTCTTGACCTTCTACATGGTGCCGAGTGGCGCGCTCGGTCCCGAGATGACGACCCATTACGACGAGCGGACGCGGCTCGTCGCCTATCGCTGGTTGATCGGTTGGTTCGGGGCCATCACCGTCGCGATGACGGGTTGGCTCGTTTTCCTCGCCGACGATGTGGCGCTGGGAGATGGTCGTCTCGACGCCGCGAACTATCCACAATTGGGAGCGTTCACCGGGGTCCTGGTCACGGTCGCAATTCTGGTTTCGTCCGTGGGAACCCATCGAATCATCCCCCGTCTAAAGAAAGTGGAAGAGGGGGGATCCCTGTTCTCGCTCTCGCGATTCGCCGCCGATGCCTACGCGGCACTCCGGAATCACTCGCTGCGCATGTTGCTCGGAAGCTCGCTCTTTTCGGCTGCCGCGCTCGGCGTGGCCGAAGTCCTTGGAACCTACATGAGCACCTGGTTCTGGGAGTTTCCGTCCACGCAGATCGGTCTCCTGTCCGCCGCGCAGATCATTCCGTTGATCATCGGATTCTCCATGGTGGGCCCGATCAGCAAGCGCTGGGACAAGCGCAGGGCCGTGATTGGCCTGGCGATCTTCGCAATTTTCTGGGGCCCCATCCCGGTGTTGGCCCGCCTCGCGGGCATCGCGCCCGAAAACGGAAGCCCGTTTCTCTTCCCGTTCATCATGGGACATGGCTTCTTCTTGGTGGGGGCCGCGATTCAGATCGGCATTCTGAATTCCTCGATGGTGATGGATGCGACCGACGAACACGAACTCGAATCCGGGGAGCGTCGCGAAGGCACCTTCATCGCCGTCACGACGTTTACGGGCAAAGCGGTGTCGGGTTTCGGGAACTTTCTCGGCGGCGTCGTTCTCGACGTGATCGATTTCCCGGTGGGTGTGGACGCGACGGTCGGGACCGTCCCACAAGAAACCATTACCAAGCTCGGCCTGGTGGCGGGACCCGGCCTCATCGTTTTCTACCTGTGCGCCCTCGTCTTCATCACCCGCATGAAACTCACCCGCGACCGCTACGGCGAGATCACGAACACGCTCGCCGAGCGCCGAATCCGAGCCGACTCCGAGCGAGGGTCAATCGAGTAGGTCGTTGACGATCCGTTCGAGGGATTTGAGGTCGTCGGAGTCCCGCACGCGGAACTTGGCCTTCGATCCTTTGCGGCGCTCGATCAGAAAGCGCTCGAAGGCGACTACGGGGCCTGCGGTTCGATTCGAGAGAATCAGCCCGAACACCATGAGCATGGCGACGAAAGACAGTGTCATTGCGGAGCACACGGCCACGTAGGCGATCAGGTGGTGGAGCGCCGTGACGCGATGAATTTCGGAAATACTGGTAAGGCTGGTCCACCAGAATATCCCGCCAAACAACATCAGAGAGAAACTGATCGTCGTTCCCGCGAGCACGAACGCCGCGCAATAGCGCATTTGAAACTTTCGATCGATCCAGAACCGGGAGCGCTGTTCGCTCTTGCGGAAAATCGTATGTCGGTTCTGGAAGAGCCAATAGGCCATCAAGCCGTATCCGACGATCTGGATCACGTCGGCGAAGTTGAAGACCGGAGTCGTTCCGGAAGGCAACCGGATGCGGATGAAGTCGATCACATAGCCGGCGCGAATCTGGTCGATGAAGTTGCCCAGAATGCCCGCGACCACGAGGTTGAGTCCCACGCGCAGCCCCTTGGCGCGCCCGGGGATCAAGAACTGCACGAGGGCGGAGCAGAACAGCAGGGTTGCGACGAGGCTGGCGAGGCTGACCGCCACCACGCCGTCCGGCAGATCCGAAAACGATCCCAGAACGAAGCCGTGGTTGCGGACGCTCGCGATTTGGAATGGCCCCAGGGACGAGAGCTTGATGCGATCCGCGGCCCACCCTTTCGTTGCCTGATCGAGCAGCACCGCGAGGCCGAGGGCGACGTAGATCTGGATCCAATCCCGCTTGCGCAAAGGTATTCCCCTTACTCCGATCATCGGTAACCCCGGGGGTCCCCTGAAACGGCCTCCCCCAGCTTGGGGGGAGGCCGCCGGCCGGCTCGATTCCCCAGTCTTCTAGGCGTGTTATGATTCCCCCCCAACGCCCGCAAGCGGACTCGCGAACCCTCAACCCGTTGAGATGTGCTGATGAAGAATGCTCTCGCCGCCCTCCTACTCGTCCAAGTCTGTGCTCTTCTGGGATGCGATCCGGAACCCACGCTGATCCACAGCTTCGCCAACCGCTGCGTCGCGATTCGGCTCGAAGACCCCGGGGCTTCGTTTCCCCTGGAGCTCGCCGTCTCGGAATCCGGCGACGGCTACGATTTCGCGCGCGTTTGGCAGCGGCGGGCGACGCCGTTCTTCTTGAAGCCGTCCGGCCTGGCGACCTATCTCCTCTTCGACGACGAGGGTTCCTACGCGGTTTCCGATGGCGCAGACGTGTTGCGCGCAGCGGAACTGATGTCGGACGTGTTGTTGATCGATGACAGCTACGAGTCCGAAGCCGAGTGGGTACTCGAGCACGCGAGCGAGATCGATCCGCGGCAGCTGCGTTTCAGACACAAGCGATCCGGTCGCTATCTCGCGACCCAGGGTCTCGTGGACTCACCGGACGCGGCCGCTCGGGTCGAGATGTACAACCGCGACGGCTGCGCGGAATTTCCCGAGGCCACCCTCGACGCCGACGGTCGCGTCAAGACGCGCCGCTTCCGCGATGGCTCGGTATTCGGCGTGGTGGACACCCATTCTCACTTGCTGTCGAACTTCGGTTTCGGGGGCGGCGGGATCTACCACGGCTCTACCTTTCACCCGCTGGGGATCGAGCACGCGTTGTCGGACTGCGCGGTCTATCACGGCGAAGAAGGTCGAAAGGATCTCTTCGGTTTTGGTTTCGACAACCAGGGTTCCAGCACCAATGACCTTCTGGCCAGCTTCTTGTTCGGTCAAACTCCAGAACCGAACCACGTGACGGCGGGTTATCCGGAATTCACGGACTGGCCCAACGCGCACACCAGCTCCACCCACCAGGTCCAGTACTACAAGTGGCTCGAGCGCGCGTATCTCGGCGGGTTGCGCTTGGTTGTTCAGCACGCGACCACCAATCAGATCATTTGCGACTTCATCAAGGGCGCGGAAGTTCAAGAAACCCGCTACGCGTGCAACGACATGGTGGCGGTCGAACGCATCATCGAAGAGACCTACAACATGGAGGCCTACATCGACGCCCAGGAGGGCGGCCCTGGCGAGGGCTGGTTCCGAATCGTCACCTCCCCCTCCCAGGCACGACGCGTGATTCGCAACGGAAAAATGGCGGTGGTGCTGGGCATCGAGACGTCGAATCTCTTCGACTGCTTCCTGGTTCCTTCGGCGGAGTTCCCTTCCTGTACCGAACAGGACGTGATCGAAACCCTGGACCGCTATCACGACCTGGGCGTGCGTGTGATGTTCCCGGTGCACAAGTTCGACAACGGGTTCTCGGCGGGCGACGGGGACAAGCTCTTCATCGAACTCGGGAATTTCATTCAGACCGGCCATTTCGGGAACTTCACGACGGATTGCGATCCCACGATTCCGACGGTGTTCGACAAAGGCACCGTGTTCTTCGACAGCCTGAACGAGCCGCGCGACGACTACTTCGCCCCCCCGCCCAACGACATGACGAACTTCCCGAACGCACCGATCGCCACCCTCGCGCCGTTCCTGCAGGCGTTGCTCGATCCGCCGGGGACGGAACAGGTGTGCCAGAACGCGGGGCTCACGCAGCTGGGTGAATTCCTGCTCGAGCAGATGATGCTGCGCGGAATGATGATCGAACTCGACCACCTGCCGCGGCGCTCCTACAAGCGCGCCTTCGAGATTCTCGAGCAGAACGATTATCCCCCGGTCGGTACTCACGGGATCAACAACAACGGTGCGGTCTATCGCCTCGGAGGGGTTTCGAAGGCTGGCTTCGGACGCTGCCGGAACCCCAACGTACCCGCGACCACGGACGACGGTTTCCAGAACCGGATCGCGCTGATCGAAGACAACGGGGGCTACCCCGCCGAAGGCTTCGGCTTCGACCTGAACGGCTTCGCCGGGGCACCGGGACCGCGCTTCGGTCCCAACAGCGTCTGCGGCAACACGCCCCAGGAAGACCCCATCACCTATCCCTTCACCTCCTACGCGGGGGATGTGACGTTCACCCAGCCCCACCTGGGGAACCGGGTGCTCGACTTCAACACCGAAGGGATGGCGCACATCGGGCTGATGCCCGAACTGATCGAAGAAGTGCGGCGCGACGGTGTGACGGATGCGGAACTCGAGCCGCTGTTCCGGTCCGCCGAGGGTTACCTGCGCATGTGGAAGAAGGCGGAAGTGCAAGGCCGCCGCATGCGAGCGGAAAAAGCCGACTAAGCGGGTGGGTCACCCAACCCAGCAAGCGGGTCCTCGCCGTTAGTCTTCGTATTCGACCTTGACGATGCTGAACTCTGCGAGTCCCGCCGGGCGCTTCACGCTGACGGTGTCGCCGTCATACTTCCCCATGAGGGCGCGACCCATGGGGGATTCGATGCTGATGAAGCCCCGCTCCATGTCGGTTTCATCGGGACCGATCAAGCGGTAGCGCCGCGTCTCGCCCGCCTCGTCTTCCAGCGTCACCCAGGCTCCGAAATAGATGCGGCTCGCGTCGGCGACTTCGCGCGGATGAACGACCGTCAGGGCTTCGAGGCGATCGCGCAAGAACTTCACGCGCCGATCGATTTCCCGCAGACGCTTCTTGCCGTAGATGTATTCCGCGTTCTCCGAGCGGTCTCCCAGTGCGGCCGCGTCGTGGACTTCCTGCGTCACGCGCGGGCGTTCGACCTTCCAGAGCGCCTCGAGCTCCGCCTCGATCTTGGCCGCGCCCTCCGGCGTGATGTAGCTGGATTTTCCCGACACGAAGCTGGGTGTAGCGATTCCTTGGCAGATCGCGAATTCGCGGCGCCTGCCTTGGGGGCGACCTACGGGGAGAGGCGTTGCCAGATGTGGCCGCCGGGGAAGGCGATGTAGACCCGCGCGAGGCCCTCGGAATCCAAGACCAGGTCATCCTCCAAGCGTCGGTAGCGGGAAATCCAGCCCTCGGCGACCGGGAAGCTGGTCTCGAACGCCGCCGGGTCCGTCCCGTATTCGATCCCGAACAGCACGTAGGTGGTGCCGTCGGGGGCGATCAATTCGTGGATTTCGTCGCCGGCATTCCAGGCGTGGCTGCGGTCGCTCACCACGTCCACCAGGAATGCGGCCCAAGCTTTGTTCGGGGGAAAGACGATCTGTTGTGAGCCGTCCGTCCCCACGAAGCCGACCACGGTCGGTTGTGCGATCAGGCGGAACTCGTCCCCGGGCACGTCGGGCAAAACGTCCGCGCCCGGCCGGTTGGTGGCGACCAGGCCGACACTGCGCGCGGACTGAAGAACGAACACTTGCTGACTTCCCGCGGTGAATCCCGGCGGCAGCGATGCGGAAACGAACGCAGCGACGAGGGCGTCGGTTTCCGCTGGATCGAGAGCCGACCAATTGTGACAGGCTTCGCACTCGAACGTGACGTTGGAAAACGGAACGGGCCCCGGCATGGAGACTTCGACGATGAGTTGACCGCGGGAGAACTGCGTGATGGCGCGCGCGCCGCCGGGAACGTTTGCGGCCGCATAGTCGAGCGCGAGTCCCGTGGAGGCGAGGTCGCCGGTAGTCGGACACGCATCCCCGTAGCGCGCCTCGGCCTTCAGCCAAGACCGCTCGAACGCGGCCTCACAGGATTGGGTGTCGGTCGCGGTGTTCTTGCGCAGGGCTTTCCGTTCCGCGCGAAGCAAACACTGGGAATAGCGACCCGCGGACCTGGACTTGGCGATATCGCAGGCTTGGGAATCGGAAACGGACCGGGCGGCGGCTGGGCTGAGCGACAACCCAACCAAGCACAGGGTAAGACAAAGGGCGCGAGGAGTTCGACTCACGGACATCGCTCCGGTTCGAAGGATTGAATCAATAATTACATTTTGAACGTCATTATTTCATAAATCAATCTCGCCACTGCGGGGTCCCGCTAGCGCAAGCGAGTCCGGATCCCCAGTTGGACCGGCGATCCGCGCGGCGGAGAGGTGCGACACGTGGCTTCGCGACGTCGGATATCTACCAGACCTGCTCTCAGATCAGCAAAATGGCCGACGATCCGTACCCCGCGCAGCGCGTCCTGGAGTGGGACGATGCTGACAGCTTGCTTGAGATCATCGACCCCTATCTGTTGTTCTATCTTCGGTGGTCGGGTCGGCTGCAGGCGCTGGCTGAGGGGTAGGTCGCACGCTGTCTAGGATGCGGTTGCAGCTGACGCCACAGCTCTCGTTCGAATCGATCCATGGTACCGTTCTCGTGGCGGGCACCGTGCCCCAGCGTTGGTGGGCAGCGATCTTGAGCGCAGCTGAACCGCCGATCCGCTAGCCAGCGAGAGCTTGAGCAACCTATGACGCTGCACGAATACCTCGCAATCGCCTACTCGCTCGTCTTCTCACTTGCGGCCGTGCGACTCGTCTCTGGTCTTCCCTACGCAATCGACCGAGACAGCCGATATCCTGTGCATCTTGCGTACGTTGTGGCCGCACTTTTCGCAATCGCGGCAGATTTCTGGGCGCAATGGGAAGCGCGTGACACAGTGTGGACCTTTCCACGCTTCCTGCTCCAACTCACTGGACCCGGCGCGCTCTACTTCCTCGCTTGCACTCTCGTTCCCGACAATCCCGCCGCTGTAGCATCGTGGGAACGGCATTTCTTTTCCGCGCGCAAGAAATGTTTCGGCACTCTCTGCGCGTGGGCACTCATCCTGACAGTCAATGCAACCGTGTTCACAGGTCTTCCATGGGTCCATCCTTTCCGTGGGTTGCATCTCGGAATTCTTGCTCTCGGAGTCGCCGGATTGTCAACTGATCGCCCGAGAGCGCATCTCATGATCCTGATCGTCGGCGTGTTCGGTCTGGTGATAGCCAGCTCTGTGCTTCTCTCCTTACCGATCGCTGGCTAACAAGCCCCTTTCGGAACATGAGAGGGGTTGATGATTCGAAGAATCCGCGAATGAGTTCGAGTGGGGCGGAGTACTTCATCCGCTTTAGATACGAGCCCCTCAGAATGATTGATTCACACGGGATGGTGGGCAGGAGGCGTTACAACCTCCATCCGTTGGGCGGCAACGAGCCTACGATCCCGGGGTACCGCAGGCGCTAATAGTTATCCGAAGGAATGGGTCCGCGAGGTGGAATTCGCTTGATGCCAATCGTGTCGAAGTCTTCGCCAGATTCCTGGAATTCAAAGGAGCGGTCATTTGCCGGATTGAGGGCGTCTTCGCTGCGCAGGATTCGAAGGGTACTTCGTACGATGTCATCGGCGCGCACCCGCACCGATGCTTCACCGCCCTCCCTATCCGCGATGTCCTCCAGCGTGCCGCCGATCGTATCGAGCACCACATCCGCCCTCAAACCCCCGATTTCCCCAAAATCCACGAAAATATTTCCGTTCTCGTCTCGAAACTCACGCACATTGAGCCGGTTGTAGTCAGAGACAATCGCGTCCAGGTCTGAATCCCATTCCGGAGTCGCTTGGGGGAGGTCGGGTGGATTCCCGGGCGTGGGGCCCGGAGTCGGGGTCGGCGTCGGTGACTGGGGTCTTGCCTGCCGGAAGTCTGGAAACGGGATCACATTCGAACCGGGCTTCGACTGACTGGTGAGGATGATCCCGGCCGAGAGTAGCAACGCCCCCGCGAGCGCCACAGACGACGAAACGGCGAACTCACCATTGACATCGATCAGTGTCGTTGGACGATTGAGCGCGTAGACATAGTTGTTCAGGTTCCCTGTTTCGGAAACGATCCGCTGGAAGCTGGTTCCACCCTTGAGGAGGCTCGGATCAACCGACAGAAACCGGCCGATCACGGGGTCATAGGAACGCAGCCCGAAGTCGTAAAATCCGCTCTCGGGATCCCGTTCCTGATCGACGAATTGGTGCCTCCAGGATCCGGGAGTTTCGCCGCCGGCTTCGGATCCGTACGGTGTCAACGTTTTTCGATCCACTACCTCGCCGCGTCCATTCGTCACGAGTACGTTGGAGCCCAACGGATCGGGGTGGTAGAAGTGGTACTCGGCCGCGTTGCTCGCCTTCACCCCGATCAGCATCGCCAGTGCCAGTGCAACCCCACTTCCAAGTGGATTTCGAGCCGGGGTTGACCGGAGGCGGCGGTGATTCGAGAGTCGCATGCTGTATGAGTCGCCACGAGATCGCCGTAAGCGACGACGTGCTTCGTCAACTTTCTTCTAGATTCATCAAATCGAAGCCAACGCACTCCGGAAGCAGCGTCCCCCGTTTGATCTACCCGGTACTCGCCCAAGAAAAACGCACCAGCGGTCTCCAATTTCCTGGGGAAGTCCAGACCCGCCATAGCGAGATCGTTTTAGTGCGTGGAGCTCTAGGCTCAAGGCCTTGGCGCTTCTGCGGGGCGTTCCCGCGGGCGGGCAGCTGAAGCCCATATCCGTTAGCCCCAGTCGTCTTATCCCTGAATATCGGAAAGCCGAACGTTTTGGGCTGCGTCTCCAACAGGGACGGCCCCGAAACAGATCGGTCCAATTGACCTGGGTTGCCGATTGGCGGCACACTAGGTCCGCAAGGTCGGCTCCGGCTAGCGCTGTTGTTTGCCGCGTAGGCCCGAAAGCCAGTGAAGGCGGTGCAATTGAGCGAGTTCGAGTTCTTCACCGTCGCGATCTCGATGATCCTCGCACTCGGCATCGGTCGGCTCCTCGATGGGGTCGCGCCAGCGATTTCGCGGGAACGCCGCTACTGGGTCCATGTGGGTTGGATCTTCCAGAAGCTGCTCAACCATGCGATGTGGTGGTGGGGTTTGTGGGCAGGAAGAGCTTACGAGTGGAACCTCGCGTGGTTCATGTGGTCGCTCATTGGCCCCGCTGTTCTGTACTTGCAAGCCGCAGCGTTGGTCACCACCGCGCCTTCTCTCGTCACCTCGTGGCGAGACCGTTTCTTCGAGATTCGGCCCTGGTTCTTCGCGGGGAACCTCGCGATCTGCGTCAATCTCTTGGTTGTTCAGACGCGCACCCCGGATTCGTTCGTTGCTCCCGTGCCGGTCGGTATTGCCCTTCTCGCGGCTCTCGCCGTGGTAGGAATGGCGACGAAGAATCCGCGCGCCCACGCCGTGATCGTGGTGCTCGCACTGACCATTCAAGGGCTGGGCCTTGGCGCTGCGATGTTTCGAGCGGGCACCTTCTAGGGGAAGGAGTGGCACGGAGCGTTTTGTAGCCTAGTGGAACACGGAGGACTCGAATTCATGAACAAGATTGAACCGAAACTCGAGCTTCGAAATGAACGGTCCTACGTGGGTATTCGGCGTCAGCTCTCGCGGTCGCAATTGGGCGAAGTCCTCGGTCCGCTCTTGGGCGAGCTGTTCGGTTGGCTCGACGAACGGGGCATCCCGCCCGAGGGGCCACCATTCTTCCGCTATCGCGTAGTCGATTCGGAGGACGCACTCGATGTAGAAGCGGGGATTCCCGCTACGGGCGCGCCGGAGGGCGACGACCGGGTCTTCGTGGACTCCGTGCCCGGAGGGCTCTACCTGGTGGGTCTCCATACGGGGCCTTTCGAAGGCCTCCTCGCGGCAACGGCCTTTCTGAAGTCGTGGGCGGAGGGGAATGGGGTCGTGCTCGAGACCTCGGGCGATGGAAAGATTTGGGCTTCCCGAATCGAAACCTATCTCGTCGACCCCGAACGCGAGCCGGATCCGCAGAAATGGCTGACCGAAATTTCGATTCTCACAGAAAGCGCATAGAGCGGATTTGCGGGGCGACAAAGTGAACCGGCTCTTGATCCGGGACGAGACCGAGTCCGATTACCGCGTGGTTCGCGCGATCCACGAAGCCGCGTTCGGGCAGTCCGGAGAGGCGTCGCTCGTCGAATCCCTGCGGGTGGCTGCGTCTCCCCGCGTTTCGCTCGTCGCGGAACTGGAGGGCGAGCGGGTAGGGCACATCTTCTTGTCGCCCGTCCGTGTCGAGGGGCAGCCGCCGCGCGGCGCGTGTGCGGGGCTCGCTCCGGTCGGTGTGAAGCCGTCGGCGCAAGGTCGCGGCGTTGGCTCCGCCCTCGTTCGCGAGGCGCTTGGACGCTGCCCGGCTCTCGGGTGGTCTGCCGTTTTTCTCCTCGGGGACCCCGACTACTACGCGCGATTCGGCTTCGTCCTCGCAGCGCCCCTGGGGTTTCGCTACGAGAGCGAACTGTTCGATTCCCATTTCCAGGTGCTCGAGCTGGAGGCCGGCGCACTCGCAGGCGGACAGGGCTGGGTGCGCTACCACGAAGCATTCTCCGCGTTGTAGAGTGCGCGGCCGACTTCGCCACTCCGTATCTAGGGATCTACTTCATGAACCGTCCGCCACCACGGCCCAATCCGAAGGTGGTAACGTTTCAGCGGGAGAACGTATTCGCGCAACGCTGCCCAGCGCGAACCACGCGTGAGGCCTTTATGTGTAGAAACATCCGAACTCTGTTCAATTTCGAGCCCCCGGCAACGCAGGAGGAGGTTCGCGCAGCCTCGCTTCAATTCGTTCGCAAGCTGAGCGGGTACAACAAGCCTTCTCGCGCCAACGAGGCGGCGTTCGATCACGCGGTCGAAGCCGTGGGACGCGTAGCCCAGGAACTGCTCGCAGCGCTCACCACCGACGCAGCGCCGCGCGATCGCGAACTGGAAGCCGCCAAGGCGCGCGCGCGGGTAGCCAAGCGATTCGGTTTGGAGGCGGGATGAGGATCGGAACGCTCGATTGGGCGGAAGCAACTTCCGGGAAACTCACGGCCGCCGACCGCCGATCCTTCTTGGGACCGGCGCTGCGTCAGAGTCTTTTCTACAGCGTGGGTCGCCTGCGCCTCGCCCTGGGTTGGCGGCGGCGAGACGCGGCGGCGATCGACCTCGACCGCTTCGAATTGCCGGATTCGAAATTGGCGCGCGAGGCGGAAGCGGAAGCGCGCGCGATCCTTTCACCGCCGATGATCAACCATTCCTATCGGACGTTCCTCTACGGGATGGCGCTTTCACACCTCGATGGAATCGACGTCGACGTGGAACACTTCTACGCCACGTCGCTGTTGCACGACATCGCACTCGAATCCCCCGCAGCGGATAGCTGCTTCGCCGTGCGCGGAGCCCGGACCATGCAAGACCTTGCACGCCGGGCGGGCGTCGACGAGGAAACGGCGCGCACGCTGGCCGAGGGCATCGCGCATCACATCACGCCGGGGGTGGGGTTCGAACTCGGTCCCTTGGCGCCCTTGTTGCAGTGCGGAGCCATGGTCGACCTGACGGGTCTGCGCTTGCAGGACCTGCAACGCGACTTCGTGGCGCAGGTCGTGCAGCGACATCCGCGTGGGGAAACCAAGCGCCACCTCACCGCGTGTTGGCGCGCGGAAACGGAGGCCTTCCCCGAAGGCCGGGCGGCCTTTGCCGAGCGCGCCTTTCGCTTCAGCTGGCTCGTTCGTTTCGCGCCGTACCCGGATTAGTCCCGAACGCGAAGTGCGTGCGGGTCCTATTGGACCCTCACGTAATACAGACCCGGCGAGTGGGTCTCCGAAACGATCCCGTAGAGCTTGCCCTGTTGCGCATAGAAACGCGGACCGTCGACCAGCGCGCATTTGTTGAAGGAGGTCGCGTCGAAGGTGCAATTCAGTCGAGATCGGTCGAGGACTTCACCCAGGAGTTCTCCGTCTTCATCGATCTCCCAGACAGAAACCGTGATCCCGCGCGCGTTGGGAGGTTTTACTTTCGTCTGGTAATTGCCGTCCTCGCTGGTGACGAAGATCCACCAGTCGAAGTCCGTCGTGCCGCCGGAGCCACTGACGCTCCAGTCGCCCACCGTGTTTCCGTTGTAGATCAGAAAGTTCCCGAAGTTGGGTGTGTTCAACGCCTGAAGCGGGGTTTCGTTGTCGGGGGCTCCGGAAAGGTTGGGGGACTCGACTTCGCAGGCCCCCATCAGGAGAATCCATGCCCCGAGTAGAACGACGGGGGTTCGCTTGGTTTCCAACATCAGCAGTGCTCCGAGTTGTGTTCCCGCACCTGAACGAATGGGTATGCCGGAATTCTACGCGTGGCGGCGCCGAAAGAAGCTCAGTAGTTGTCAAGGTTGCAGCGGGGCTGCGGCGAAAGAGAATTCTTGATGTTTCTTGAGTCGATCCTCAAAGCGCGCGATTCGGATGACGGTTTGCGACACGTTTGTTCCCCCCAAAGGAACATCTATGGAGTGGCTGTGATGTTCGCCCCCCTACCCATACCGATCTTCTTCGCTCTCTGGTGCGCCGGGGGGTTGCTCTGGTTTCTGGGAACCCTGGTTCTGGCCGGGCGCGACGGGCTATCGCGCGTTTCAACCGCGCTCGCGCTGCTTGCCCTGACCCCCATGCTGTTGATCGGAGCGCGGCTCCATTTTCTTCTGATCGAAGCGGGAGTTGAGTTCTCCGCGCTGCTCGCCGATCCGGAACTTCTGCTGCAACAAGGGTTCGCCTGCCGGGAGGGTTGTTGCTCGCCCTGCTCGCGGCTCCGTTGGTGGCCTTCGCGTTCGAGCTTCCGTTGCGCCGCTTCGCCGATACGGCGGTCGTGTTCGCCGGGCTCGCGCTGGCGTTCGGGCGCGTGGCCTGCTTTCTCCGCGGTTGCTGCTTTGGTGAGGAGTCGAATGCGTTCTGGGCGGTTCAGCATCCGGTGGATAGCTACGCGTACAAGATCCATCTTCACCAGGGTCTGATCGAATCCGGAGCGGCGACCTCGCTGGCCGTTCACCCGTTCGCCCTCTACCTGGTGGTGTTGGGCGTGGGAATGGTCGGACTCATGCTCTGGCTGCGACGACAAGCGACGGACTCGGGCCAGGTCGCGTTGGCCTTCGTCGCCCTGATGAGTCTCGGCGCGGCGTTCACCGAGTCGTTCCGCGAGATCGAACTCGTGCGCAGCGTTCCCTTTCGGATGTTGATTCCCTTGCTGGTGGGATCGTGCGCGGCGTTCGGATACCTGAGCTTGTGGACCGCTGGGACCGTGGAGGAAACGCGATGAGACTGCTTCGCAGCGGGATCGTGTTCGCAGTCAGCTTCCTGTTCGGGATTACGAGTATCGCGTGGGCAAACCATCAGTGGGAGAACTATCACTGGGCCAAGAGCCAACTGGGCGTCTGCAATCTCGCCCAGGACACGGAGACCCATCTCTACCGGACGATGTTGACCCTCGAATGGGCGGAGTGGAGCGCGGGCACCGAACTGAATCTGGTCCCGGATTGCGAGAATCCCGATATCACCTTTGCGAATGCGGACTACGGATCCACGACGTGGAGAGGTCGCGTCATTCCGGAAGCCGCGGAGCCCCACCAGCATTTGCAGGGCGCCGCTTTGCTCTTGAACGAGCGCCATTTCGAGTTCAAGAACAACCAGTGCGTTCAAGGTGTCGCCTGCCACGAAATCGGTCACACCCTCGGACTCGGCCACGTGAGTTCCGGAAGTTGCATGGACATCACGTGGGCGAATTGGTGCAACGCGTTCGCAACCGATTTCGACGCGCACGACGCCCAGACCGTGAATCAGATCAATCATGGCCCCTGCGAAACGGAGCCTTAGGCCGATGGAGAAAGCGATGTTTCGAACACCTGCCGGGGTTGCGTTGCTGGGTTGCGTGTTGGGGGCAATCGTGGGTTTTGTCCTGACCGCACCAGGGCCCCCGCGCGTCCATCTGCTTCCGGCCGAACACTACGATTCGGCTGCGGAGATGACGGCTGCCATGGACCTGGTGGTCGTGGCCGATATCGTGGAATCCCGCCCGGGCCGTTTCGTCGACGACCTCGTCGGAGGCATCCAATTCACGGAAACGACGTTCCGCATCCATGAAACGATTTCCGGCCCGAAGCGAGCCGGGGATCGCTTCGTCTTGGAACACACGATCGTGGAATCGGGCCGCTGGTTCGCTTTCGGTCGCCACGCCCACGAAGCCTACGCGGATGGAGCGCGGCATCTCCTGATGCTTCGCCAACAACCCGATACCGAGATGTACATGGTCGCCAACCCACAGGGACGTTTCGCCGTCGACGCGCGCGGTTTCGTCTCCGCCCCGAATCCCGATCTTCCGGTCGCCCGCGAACTCGACGGGCGAGCGATCGAAACTGCGGCGGGGTTTCTCCGGTCCCTCGGGCGCAATGCCGGCGATTCGCCGGGAGCGACTTCGAACTAGAGCGCTTCCATCATGGACCCGACAACTTGCTCGATTTGCGCAACTGGGGATGAAGCGCCGCCCAGATTCCGTCCGCCGTACCGCAGGCGACGATGCGGTCGCGGACGCTGGCTTCGCCGAGGCCGCGGGCCAAGGTGGATAGAATCTCCAACTGCGTATCTTCTTCGTCGGTGGGAGTGAGGATCAGAAACAACAGGTGCGCGGGCTCATCGTCCACGGCGTTCCAATCGATACCGTCGCGGGATACGCCGCACACCACCAATGGCGCGGCCAGCCCGGGAAGCCGCGCATGGGGGACCGCGATCCCGTCGCCGATGCCCGTCCCCATGGTTTCCTCTCGTGTCCGAACCGCATGGCCCACACGCTCCGCATCCAGTTGGGATTCCACACCCGCAGCGAACCGCACCAGCTCGTCGATGGCTTCGAAGCGTTCCCGGGCGTGAAGCGCCGGGAGAATGGCGCGGCGCGAAAAGAACCCCACCACATTGAGGGCTTCGCGGCGCCGCAAGGACCAGGAGAGGGCCGGTCCCACGAGCAGCGACGAGAAGATGGAGGCGAACACGATGGCGACGAACATGGCGGGACCGATCAGGTGCGACTCCTTGGCGACCACGGCGAGCAACACCCCCATGGAGCCGCCGGGGATGTGGGCGATGGCGACGGGGATCCGATCGAAGGCCGGTAGACGGACGATCCAGGTTCCGAGCCAGGCACCGAAGAATTTTCCGAGTATCGAAAGAGCGGTGATGGCGAAAACCAGTCCCGGATGGAACTGCGTGGCGAAATCGACGTGCAGGCAGATGCCCGCGAAGAACAACGGTACGAAGATCGATTCGACCATCTGGGTGATGACCGAGCGCGTATGCTCGGAAAGCGCGGAAGGATCGCCCGCCATCAGGCCGGCGATCAGAAATCCGAAAATCGGATGGACGCCGATCGCTTGGGCGACGATCCCGCACGCAAGCCCCAAACATACGACGAAGGAAAGCGGTGTGGCGGGACTGGGGAGTTCCTGCTGGTCGAACCACTGCAGGATTCGCGTCACGAGGTCGCGTCCCCAGGTGGCGCCCGCCCCGGCGAACACCACGGTCGCGACCACGACCATTCCGATCTGCGGCGCATCGAGGGCGGGGGCGGCGTCGGACACGAGGCTCCCCACCATCCCGATCACGATGGCGAGGACGACCCAACCCAGTAGATCGTTGATCGCCAGCGCGGAAATCAGCAGCAGCCCGAGGTCGGATTTGAGGATGCGCAAGTCGAAGAGCAAACGGGCCACGACCGTGATCGCGGTAATCGCGACCGCGGTACCGACGAAGAGCGAGAAGGCGATGCGGGGCGTGGGAACCTCGGCCCAGGCATCGTAGAACGCGTAGGCGAACCCGAACCCGAGCGCGAGTGGAACGATGACGCCGGAAATCGCCACGCCCAGGGATTGGTTGCGCAGCTTCCACGCCGACACGACGTCGACTTCGAGTCCGATCACGAGCAGGAGAAACAGAATTCCGATCTGCGCCACGACGTCGAACAGGGCGAGCTGGACCGCGTCATCGGGAAACAGGCCGTGATACAGGTCTGGGGAGAGGTGGCCGAGAACCGTCTGTCCCAGCAGCAACCCGGCCAGGATCTCTCCCGCCAGGGCCGGCTGATTGAAGCGGCGAAACAGCTCTCCCAGCACGCGCGCCAGGAGCAGCACCATCAAGACCTGGCCGAGAAACAGAAGAAGCTGAGACTCGCTCACGCGGGCATTCTACGCCGAACGAATCGCGAATATTCGAATATGGAGCCGAAGCGCGGTTTTTGGTCGCGGACTAGCGTCCGACGTGGCCCCGCTCGAGCAGCACCTCCGCCACCTGGACGGCATTCGTGGCGGCGCCCTTCCGCAAATTGTCGGAGACGTTCCAAACCCAGAGTCGGTCGCTGGTCAGGTCCTTGCGCACCCGGCCCACGAGTACGGCGTCTTGGCCCGCAACGTCACGCGGCGTGGGGAAGAGGTTGTTCTCGATGTTGTCCACCACGCGAACGCCTGGGAAAGCCGCCAGGGCGGCCCGCGCTTCATCGGCGCTCAAGGGGCGTTCGGTTTCCAGCAGCATGGTCGCCGAATGGCCCACGGGCACCGGGACCCGTACGCAGGTCATCGCCACTTCGAGTTCCGGCAATCCCATGATCTTGCGGGTTTCGTGCAAGAGCTTCACTTCCTCGGTCGAATAGCCGTTGTCGAGAAAGGTCTCGCACAAGGGAATCGCGTTGTTGGCGATCGGGGCCGCGAAAATCGCGTGCTTGGGAGTTCGCCCCGCTGCGATGTCGGCTTGCTGGTGTTCCAGTTCGTCGATGCCATCGCGCCCGGCGCCGGAAACCGCCTGGAGCGTGGTGATGACGACGCGCTTCAAACCCGCCGCGCGGTGAATCGGCTCGAGGGCCATCACGCAACCGATGGTGGTGCAATTGGGCCCGGCGATGATTCCCTGGTGATCGTCGACGGCAGCCGCATTGACCTCGGGTACGACGAGGGGAACCGTATCCTTCATGCGCCAGGTGTTCGACTTGTCGATCGCGATGCCGCCGCGCTTGGCGACTTCTGGCGCCAACTCCTTCGAGAGCGAACCCGTGGCAGCGAAGAACACGATATCGAGACCTTCGAAGGCTTCGGGCTTGGCTTCGGCGACTTCGAAATCCTCGCCGCGAAAGCGGATCTTCGAGCCCGCGGAACGACCGCTGGCCAGGGGGCTCAAGTGCGCGACGGGATAGTTGCGCTCTTCGAGCACGCGCAAGAGCACTTCGCCCACGGCCCCGGTCGCGCCGACGATTCCGATGCGTACGCCTTTGGATTTACTCACGGTCATTTCTCCCACGCTGCTGGATCAAAAAAAACGCCCTCCTGGCTCGTGCCGGAAGGGCGTGGATTCTCGAAGTTCCGCGTACTTCCGACTAGAGGCAATCCTCCGGCGTCTTCGTGCCCGTCGTCTGGGGCGCCGGAAAGGTCGGCTTCGGAGTCGGATTCGCGTAGAACATGTCGTTCGGCATTGTCCACTCCCCTCGGCGCTTGTCAACGGAAGCTTGAGCTTCCCGCTTGGAGAGCCCGGTAGAGGGCGAAAACCGCGCTCGGAAGGCGTGTGAGGCCGGACCGCGAGGGGAGTGTTCCACGAGCGCTACGCCGGAACCCGCTACATGCCGATCCCGCTGGTGCTGCACGCCGAGCTCGCGCAATGGACCGGGCGCTGGTACATCTACGGGGCGTTACCCTAGAGGCTCGAGATCGAGGAGAGCGCCATGCCGCTGTGGATCGTGATTTTCGTCGCTGGGTTCGTGTCGTCGGTTGCCCATGCGGAGGGTCCGGGGAGCCCGGGGCTGGGTTCCGTGCTCGCGTCATTGGCGAGCCGCTACGACGTTCGCCATTTCGAGAGCTGCAATCAAGCACCCGGGATCGTGTTGAACGAAGTGTGCGCGGTGGGGACCGAGTGCGACACCGATGTCCGCGTGTCGGACTTCGTCGAGGTTTACAACGGGAGTGGGACCCACGCGGATCTCGCGTGCTACGTGCTGCTGAACGATATGGGGATTCCGTTTTCACCGGACGGGGATCTGGCGCCGGGCGAAGTGAAGGCCTGGGGGGAGCGCGATCTGGAATTCCGGATCAAGAAGAGCGACGACGCCGTGATCTTGTACCGCCTCGGGACCGGAATCGAAGATCTTCCGAAGTTGGAGCAACTCGACGCCCTGACGATTCGCCTGAACCAAGCCCACTCGTTGCGTCTGCCCGATGGCGGGGAATGGAGGCACCGCGGTGTGGCGGTCGCCGAGCAGGAGTTGCGTACTTCTTTCGGCGTCTCGAACCAGCGCGCCAATCCGAGTGAACCGGATCCGCTGAACCCGCCGCCCTTGGAATCGCTCAGTCCTTAGGCAGGTCCGAGCGTTTCACTACGCGGCAGCGGGGTTGGGGGTGGCTGTCCGCGCACACCCAACGCACGCCCATGATGCCGTGGTGGTGCCCCGACGTATCCAGCCAATTGGGCAGCCCGGGATCCTCGTGCGCCACCACGATGCGCAGGGACCCATCGTCGCGCAGCACTGCCTGGCCGCTGTTGATGTGGGTGGTGCGGTTTTGGAAGTCGAGGGATTCGGCCCAGATGTTTCCGAGCTGAAGATTCCAGTATTGGCAGTTGGGCGGCGTCACCTCGATCACGAGAGCTTCGTCCGGAGCCAGCTCCCAGTGCCCCAGCCACATTCGGATGTTCGGATCGCCGCCCATCAGGATGTGGTTTTCCATACTGGGGAGGTGGAATTCGTTCTGCGGGGCTTTGTCCTTGAAGCCGATCACCCAATCGTAGAACCACTGGGCGCAACCGATGGCGTACATCGCGCTGCCGAGTAGCTGGTTGGGAACCCGCGCGGGATCGAGGGGCGGCGGGGGCCCCCCGGCCTCCAGACATTCGATCTCGAGCTCGACCGGTGTCTCCTGCAGTCGGTGCAAGAAGGTCTGGCGCACGAGGATCTGTTTGGTGTCGGGATTCATGCGCAGCCAATTTCCCTTGTGTTCCTTCTGGCTCGCGATGACCTCGAAACTGCCGTCCGCTTCGAGCTTCAGGTCGGCGTCGTTCAAATGCCCGGCGCCGCCGGTGATCTTCGCCTTGGCGGCAAAATTCTGGTTTTGAGCGGCAAAGCTCAGGTAGTGGATCGTGCCGCGGGTGCCGCGGATGCGATAGGTGAGGTCGCCGCGGACCGGCGCGGAACGGTAATAATTGTCCGGGTTGTCGAGCCCCATCTTGACGAGTTCCGGCATGGTGCGAAACGCCGGCGTTTCCGGGCCGCTGGTTTCCGCGAAGGAGATGAGTCCGGCCCGCAGCAGGCGCGACAGGTAACGCAGTCCCTCGCCGCGATCGAAGGTCGTAGGCGCCAACTCTTCGCGCAGCAGGACAGCGCCGGCTTTCTTGAGCAGGTCGCAAAATTCGGTCCACGCCTGGGCATTGTCGACCTTCTGGATGGCTTCTTCGGAATTTCCCACGCTCGACTCCTCCGGCTCGGGTTCGGGAGCATATCACGCGCGACGAAGGGGGGCGGTCCCTGCTACTCTTCGTGGCCCCGGTCCCTCCTCCAAGGGAATGTCGTTGTCCGTCGATCCGCAGCTGTCCGTCGAAGAAATTCCGCCGCTCGATCTCGAGGGGGCGCTCGCGCGTTTTGGCCTCGAGAAGTTTCGTTCGGGCCAGCGCGAAGCCATGGAAATCCTGTTGCGCGTGGGAAGCCTGCTGCTCGTCGCGCCGACGGGGGGTGGCAAGAGTCTGGTCTACCAGCTGCCCGCCAGTCTTCTCCCGGGTACGAGCCTCGTCATCTCGCCGTTGATCTCCTTGATGCACGACCAGGTCGCGGCCCTCGAAGCCAACGGAATCCCCGCGACCTTCCTGGCCTCGACACTTTCGAGCGGTGAGCTCCGCGAACGCATGCGTGACCTGGCCCAGGGCCGCTACAAGCTCGCCTACGTGGCGCCGGAGCGCCTGGCCTTTCCGGGTTTCCGCGCACTCCTGAAAGATCTCGAATGTCCCCTGGTCGCCATCGACGAAGCGCACTGCATCAGCGAATGGGGACACGACTTCCGACCCGAGTACATGCAGATTGGCGAATTGCTCAAGGAACTCTCTCAGGCGCGCGTGCTGGCCTGTACCGCGACCGCGACGCCGGTCGTTCGCGACGAGATTCTCGAACAATTGAGTTTGCCCGCGGATACGCCCCAGTGGGTGCGCGGTTTCGCGCGACCGAACCTGGCCCTGCGAAGCGGCGAAGTGAATTCGCGCGCCGCCCGCGACGCGGCCGTGGATTCCGTGTTGCGCGAATCGGTTGGCGTCCCGGGTTCGGTTTCCGGCTGCGGGATCGTGTATTCACCGACGCGCAAATCGACCGAACAAGAGGCGGAACGCCTCGAGGCACAGGGTTACCGCGTGGGTGCCTACCACGCGGGGCTCGATGCGGGTGTCCGGGAACGCGTGCATTGCGAGTTTTCCGACGGCACGACGGAAGTCGTCGTGGCGACCAATGCGTTTGGCATGGGGATCGATCGCGCGGATGTGCGGGCGGTCGTTCATCTGGCTCCCCCGGGATCCATCGAGGCCTATTACCAAGAAGTGGGGCGTGCCGGGCGCGACGGTCGCGACGCCGTGGGGCTGTTGTTGGTTTCGCCGGGCGACATGCCCCTGCGGCGCTTTCTGATCGAACGCGATGCCGAGGGGCAGGCGTCGGATCCCGAAGTCGTTCGCCACAAATGGAACCTGTTTCTCGAGTTGATGCGTTGGTCCGAAGGCGGGAGTTGTCGTCACGACGCCATCCTGCGCTACTTCGGCGATGAAGAGGAAACCCTCGCCGGTTGTGGGCGCTGCGACGTGTGTCTCGATCTCGTGGGTCGCAGTGAATCCGACGCGGAAACCATCGCGTTGATCGTCCGCAAAGCGCTTTCGGGCGTGGCGCGCCTCCACGGTCGCTACGGTCTGACGGCCGCGGCGAAATTGCTGCGCGGTGTTTCGGATCCAAGGCTCGAAGCGATGGGCCTCGACCGAACGCCCACTTTCGGAATCCTGGGGTCGAATCCGGAAATGTGGATCACGCGTCTGCTCCGCCGTTGCGTGACCGCGGGTTGGGTGGATTTTTCCGGCGGCGACCGTCCACTCGTCGTCCTCACCGAAGAAGGCGTTCGGGTGATGCGCGGTGAGCATCCGGCGCGAATCCTGCTCCCGCCCGACGTAACCTCTACACCTTCGGTTTCTCGCCCGCGCTCCGGCAGGTCGACGCGCGATCCGGGAAAACGGGCTGGCGCAGCGCCGCGGGACGAGTTGGCGCTCGACGGTCGCGGACAGGACCTCTTCAAGGCACTGCGCGCTCATCGTCTCACGGTGGCGAAGGCCTCCGGCGTGCCCCCCTACGTGGTGGCGAGCGATCGGGCGCTTCGCGACATCGCGCGCCTCGCGCCCAAGACGGAGCAGGAACTCGAACTCGCCCACGGGATCGGTCCCGCCAAAGTCGCACGCTATGGCGCGGGCTTACTCGCGACCGTCCGGGACTACCTCAGCGAATCGCCACCGGATTGATGACCATCTGTACGGCGCCGACGAATCGCGGCTGACCCAACACGAACAAGAATTCGCCGACGCCGTCGGCGACCAGCTCTTCGGTTCGAATGTTCTCGAGGATGTAGACGCCGTGCTTGGCCAGAAGAATCTGGTGCGCGGGAAACACTTGAGCGGGATCGGGATTGGGGAGCACATCCAATCCCCAGGTGTCGGACCCCACGGCGACGACGCCGAGGCTGGCGAGATAGCGCGCACCCGATGCATCGAGGCCGGGCTCCGTCGCAAGGAAGGTTTCCGGGTCGAGGGTCGCAAGCGTCTGCCAACCCGTGTTGAGAATGACCACGTCCCCCGGGCCGATGGTGAGTTTCTGCTTTTCCGCAGCGGACTGAATCTCGCGCTTTCCGATCGCGGTTCCGCCGGGCAGGCGCTCGACACCGCGCAGAGCCGCGATATCGAGCAGCACTCCGCGCGTCACAATTGGAGGAAGTTCGTGGGTGGCGAACTTCTTGAGTCCTCCGGGACTCCAGAAATCCTGAACCTTGTTTCCGTTGTAGTAGACGTGGTCGATGCCGAAGTGGCCGAGACCATCGATTTGGGTTCCGATGCCGAGCCAGGTCAGCATCCAGTCGTCGTTGAAGGTTCCGCGGTTCGCTCCCAGGGACGCGCCGGTTCCGTCCCCGGAGGCCACCGCGAAGAGTTCGAAGCTGCGCTCGCCGTAGGCCGGTGTCTCGCGGCCGGTTTCGACGCCCAGGGCGTAGGTTTTTCCGGTTTTCACGAGCGTGACCGCGCGCAATACGCCCTCCGGCGACAGCTCGTTGATGGCCCCGAGCGTGTCTTCGGCGCCGTACTTGGACGGGTACCAATCCTCTTCAGCGCCGGCACCGTCGACGAATGCGACCAATAGAGCGAGAGCCAAAGTGACGCGCATGGGTTCCTCCTCGTGTGGTCAATGAGTTTAATCCAGTACGCTCTCCCCGTGTTTGGATTGTTTCGCAAGTGGCGTCGCCATCGGCTCGGCAAGCGGCCGTTTCCCGAAGCCTGGCACGCGCATTTGGAACGTCGCGTTCCCTTCGTTTCCGGCCTCGAAGAATCCGTTCGGGAACGCTTCCTTCGGCAACTGAAGATCTTCGTATGGGAAAAGGCGTTCATCGGTGCCGGTGGTTTCGAGATCGACGACGAAGTTCGCGTGGTGATCGCCAGCGCGGCGATCCGCCTGGTGCTCCACCTGGACCTTTCCTATTACGATCGACTGACGGAAATCATCGTCTATCCCAGCGCCTTTCAGCGACCCGGAGGAGACGTGTGGATTCTCGGCGAAGCGCACGCCTGGGGGACGGTCGTGCTCTCCTGGGACAGCGTCGTTCTGGGGCTCGCGAATCCCCACGACGGTCATGCCACCGCCGCCCATGAATTTGCCCACGTGCTCGATCGTGCGGGGGGTGCCTTCGACGGGACCCCGGAACTCCGGGCGCGGGCGGATTATCGTCCCTGGGCCCACGTGATGAGTCGGAACTATCTGGCTTTGCGTCGGGGTGGATCGCGCGCGCGCAAGGTGTTGCGCCAATACGGCGCCCAGAGTGAAGCCGAGTTTTTCGCGGTAGCGACTGAAGCGTTCTTCGAGAAACCGCGCCAGATGCGCGAGCAAACGCCCGACCTCTACGCCGAATTGCAACGCTTCTATCGATGGGATCCCGCGCGCCATGGCTAGTGGGACGCAACCGGACACGCGACCGCCCGGATCGCCCTCCTGGCGCGAGCGAGCGATGGGCGGAGCCCTGTTCACCGTATTCGGTCTGGGAACCGAGCTGGTGTTCACGGGCGTTTCCGCCGGCTGGTCGGGAAGTTTCCGCGGGCACGTCTCGCTCCTGATGATTCCCGTCTACGTGTTCGCCTTTTTCCTCGCCCCTCCGCTGCTGGCAGCCCTCGAGCGGCGGGGCTGGCAGCGACCCGCGATCCGCTTGCCCGCGACGGTTCTACTCATCTACGCGATCGAGTGGGGATGGGGTGCTGGGTACGGAGCCATCGGACTCACGCCCTGGCATTACGACCACGGTTGGGCCTCGGATTTTTCCGGCGGACGGATTACCCTCTACTACGCGCCCGCCTGGTTGGTGTTCGCCTTCTTGGTGGTTCCGGTGATTCGCACGATCCAGCGCCTGGCACCGCTGCTGGTGAAGAGTTTGGGGGGAGCGAATGCTTCGCGATGATTATCAGGGGGCGTTCGACGCCGACCTCACGCTCGCAAGCTTCTCCCGCCAGGTGCTCGCGGACCTCGGCCGCGAGTTCCTCTTGAACGGACACTTGCAGGACCGGGTCGGCCTGCCGCGCGTGTTGATGCGCCACGGAATGGATGCACTGACGCAGGTCTCCATCGACGAATGGATGGGAGCGAGCCCGCTCTACTCGAAGCGAATGCAACGCGCCCTGGGGTTCGAGGGCAACGACGTCGAGACCATCTTCAAGAACCTCCAGTTCGACATCGGGGCGCCCCACCAGTTCATGGAGTTCCGCTTCGATCTGAATGGACCCAAGGAAGGGGAGTTCTGGCTCGAGTGTTGTGGTCCGTTGCTCGACGTCGAGCCCTTCGGCGAAGAGCGCGTCAAGCTGATGTGTCACGACGTCGAAGATCCGACGTTCGACGCCACCGCGGCGGCCACCCATCCCTGCGCGAAGATCCGTCCAATCCACCGACCTCCGCGAGTTCCCAGCGAGCGGGTTCCCCACTGCCGTTGGCGCGTGTTCATCGACGAGGACAGCCAGGCCTACGAACAGCATCCCAACCTGCCGCGTATCGGTGCTTCCAAGATCGCGCAGTTGTCGCTTCGAATATCGGAAAAAGAGGAACCCGGGGGCTGGCGGAACTACAGCGGGCCGTTCGATCCCGAGTGCCAGCTCGAAGACTTTTCACACGCGGCGCTGGTGACCGCCAATCTCGAATTTTGCGTTCAGAGCCACCTCTTGGCGCGCTCGTTTCTCCTCTGCGTGGGCCAACGCTTCGGCGATGAAGGGGTGGGGGAAATTGCGACCGAGCAATGGACGGGCATCGCGGGGCTGACCGCCGAGCGCCTGAAGGCGGCCCTCGCGATCGAGGGCGAGGATGCGACGGCGATCGCCAAGGTGTTTCAAGTTCACCCCTGTTTCCATCCGCGAGACTATGTGGATCTTCGCGTTCGCGTCGAACAGGATGAAGTGCGAATCGGCTTCGGCCCGAGTCCGGCCTTCGAGGAAGGCGATCCCTATTCGTGGTTCGCCCACTTGGGCACTTCGCCCCATCCCGCGCTCGATTCCATCGCGCGCGCCGTGAATCCGCGCGCCAGCGCGATTCCCAGCGATCCCGTGCCGGGCGAGAAGCTGGCCTTTCGAATCGCGATCGACTCGGCTGCGGAGCCCCATCCGGAAGCGTCGGACGTCAAGCTCGCCAAGGTGAGCAAAGGCGCGCGCATCGCCCTCAAACGCCGCCGCCCGCTGCGCACCTGATTCGAATCGAATCCCTCTAGTCGGATTCGGCAGTCACGGGTTTGAGCCATGCCAAGGTCGCCCCCCACGCACCTCGATTCGCCGGAGCCTCTTCGAAGCGTTCTACGTGCGGGCTTGCAGCCAGAAGTTTTCGCACGATTCCGCGTTGTACGCCCTTGCCCTTGCCGTGGATCAAACGCACTTCGCGAAAGCCCTGCTCGCGCGCCGCTTCGAGATACCCCTCGACGGCGATCGGAATGTCGCGTGGCGTGAAGGTGTGGAGATCGAGGGAATCCTCGATCGGTACGACGAAGATGTCATCGTCCATCTCGGTTGCCGCGCCCCGTCTACGAGGCTTTTTCGCGCTTGCGGGCCGCGCGAGCGCGCTCGTAGCGTTCGCGTTGGAACGTCGGGCACGCGGAGTCCGGGACTTCGTCGAGGGGCACCGCGACCATTTCCGGCGAGATTCCGACGCGCGCGGCCGCGGGGGCCAACGTGTCGAGGTCGAAGCCGTAGAGGGCCGCGGCATTCTCGCCCAGCATCTTCCGCGTCTCATGGGTGTCGATATCGGAAAACGCCAAGCGCATGTTTTCCCGCGAATGGGGATAACAGCCTTCGTAATGGGGATAGTCGTTTCCCCAGAGAATGTGATCCAGTCCCACGTAATCGCGTCCCGCAATGTCGCGCGGCGAAGGGAAACTCGCGCCGTACCAGCAATTGCGCCGGGCGTAGAAGCTCGGCGGTTCCGCCAGTGTCTTCGACTGGGAATAGTCGACTTCGCCCATCATGCCCATCTTCATCCCCATATGGATGCCGTCCATCTGGCGCAACAGGCCCGGTGCCCAGGCGCAACCGGATTCCGTCAGGATGAATCGCAGCTTCGGGAAGCGTTCGAAGACGCCGCCGAAGATCAGCTGAGTGAAACCCCGCTGCACCATGAAGGGCATTTCGAGCACCCAAAGCGCATCGCCGCCCGGATCGGTTCCGTAGTCGGGTCCGCCCTGACCCGAATGCTGGTTGATGACGAGGTCGTAGTCTTGGATCGCGGCCCACAGACGATCGTAATCCGGCGAGTAGAGGGGCTTCAGGTGAACGTCGTCCGGAGCCGGCAAGGGCAACAGGATGCCGCCCCGCAACCCGTGCTTGGCAATCCACTCGACGTCTTCGATGGCGTCGTCGACATCATTCAAGTGGATCAGGCCGATACCGGCCCGCCGCTCCGGAAGCTCCGCGCAGAATTCCGCCAGCCAGCGATTATGGGCGCGCGTCCCCGCGCGCCATTGCGCGTAGCGATCGGGCTTCGCGGTGGGGGAGACGTGGTACGCGCGGTCGTAGAAGGGCGGCACCGTGTTGGGGAACAGCACTTCGGCGACGACGCCGTCGGATTCGAGATCCGTCATGCGTTCCGCGGAATCCCAATTCTTGGTCTTCTTCCCGCCCAGATGTTTCTTGGAAGGGTTCTTGTAAGCACTCCGCCAAGCGTCGAATTCCGTGCGGAAATTCGGGTCGAGGTATTCGCGGTACATCTCCACCGAGGCACCCGCATGGGTATCGGCGGTAATGACCGTGTAGGGGCGCTGGGGGTCGTTCTCGGGCATGGAGCAGCTCCTCCGGAGATCTGACGATGCGTCAGATTCTAGGCCAATCCCGCGCCGAGAGCGAAACCCGCGCGGAGTCAGGCGAGGGGGCTCTCCAGGCGCGCGCCGGTGGCGGCGTCGTGCAGCTGGACGATCGGAGTCAGGGCTGGGTCCGTATCCGCACGGCCGAATTCGCCGAGCAGGCGACACACGCTGCGTTCGCGCGAAGCCGCTTCGTAATCCGCAACCCACGCCGCCTGGGCACGCGTGCCCGGGACGTTTGCCGGGTTGGGGCGCCGCAGGGGCGGATTCCGGAGCCCCAGCCGCCAGGGTTTGGGGCTCAGTCGTGCGCGGAAACTCTCCTGGCAGAGACACAACCGCCGGTAGATCGGGTCCGCGCCCAGGCTCTCCATCAGCCGTTGGGTTTCGTCGGCGGTGGGGTCGAAGGTCCGATGCAACAGCAGCAGCCGCAATCCGCCGGCGGTGCGGTAGCAGCGCAGGCGCCGGTCGCGCCCGGTCGCCCAGGCTTCGACGCGGGCCGTGGCTTCGCGGGCCGGATCCGGACGCGGCTTTCGGCGCAGGAAATCCCAAACGCTTCGCGTGGGGTAGGGGAGGTCGATGTCGACGAAGGCGGCCCCGGCGCAATTGAGTATGCGCGCGCCGTACGCATTGCGGGTAATCACAGCGCTTCCCGGAGCGCAGCCGGCGGGATCGCGTTCGATCACTTCCTCGTGCGGCATCCGTTCTTGGTAGTCGTAGCGATGCTCCGCCGACCCCCGGGTTCCGCTTGCGCGCGCGCGAACGACCCGCGTCGCTCTTTCCTCCGCCGTGCGACGCGCGTCGGCTTCGCTCGAGTCCGACCAGCCCCAGCAGGTGGCCTCGATTCGCTTGCCGTCGGACCCGAGTTCGTGGGCGGACCCCTGTGCCCAGTAATGCGGGATCTTCATGGAGATGAAATCTAACGACTCTCGGGTAGAGCGCCTCACAGCCGCTAGAATTCGATCTCCAGCACGGAGGATTCGTGGGAGCAGCGGCAGCGGGAGAAGGCGGATCACGCATCCCGGAACTGGACTGGCTCAAGGGCATCGCGATCCTCGGCGTCCTGTTCATCCACGCGCGGCCCCTGGTGGGTACGCTGGTGCACGACTACGGGATCGATCGCGCGGTTCCCATCTTCATCGTTCTATTCGGGATGAGTTCGGATCTGTGGTGGCGGCGTCGGGGCGAACGGGCGGGTGCGCTGGCGGCTTGGTATCGCGGTCGACTCGTCCGCTTGATGATTCCCGTTTGGGCGGTTCTCGCCATCTGGTGGCCCCTGGCATTCGTCTCCCAGGCGGAGGTGCCGCGCGGACCCGGATACATTCTCGCCAGCTTGATCGGCTATACGCCGTATCTCGGGACGTTCTGGTTCGTCACGCTGATCCTGCAGTGGGTCCTGCTGTTTCCCGCCTTGCGCGCGGCGGTGGATCGCCTGGGGCTTTCCGCGAGCCTGGTGCTGAGTCTCGGGGTGACGTTTGGGATTCACCTGGTCCCCTATCCCGCATCCGACGTTTTTCGGACGCTGACTTTCGATACGGCGCCCGGCGAGGGATGGATCTATTGGTGGTTCTTTTCTCCGCAATACCTCTGGCTCGTGGTGGCGGGGATCGCACTCGCGCGAATTCCGCGACTGCGCGGCGTCGAGGTCGGCTTGATCGCCTCGCTGGTTTTCTTCTGGGGCGCGTACGCCCATAGTCAGCTCACGGACCCATTGGTCCGATCCGGCGTTCAACGTCTACTCGACGTTCCACTGACGGTGATGTTGCTGGTCGCCATGCCGGCCTTCCGAAGATTGGGTCCGTTGGCGAAGGGGCTCGCGGCGTGTGGAACCGCGTCTTGGGGTTTGTATCTCGGCCAGATGTTGATCTACGACGCGATGCACCTGTTCGGCAGGGCGCCCGAAAACGGTTCGCTACCGCAGCGATTCCTCTACGTCGGAGGATTGCTCGCGGGGGCGGCGCTACTAACGCTCTTGGGGAGCGCATTGCGCAAGCAGGTATTTCGCCGCCGTGGCGAAAGCGGAGTCTCGGGCTAGGCGACGACCTTCTGCAGTAGTTCTTCGCATTGCGCCTGACTCATGTAGCGCGGCACGGGATAGTTGAGATGTGCTTCATCGACGGCCTGCTTGGCGATGCCCTCGATGTCTTCGGGCTTCAAGGGAGCCAGGGTTTCGGGAATCTCGACCTTGGCTTTGAGATCGCGAACCGCATCGATGAATTGCTGGGCTTTCTCCCGGTCCGTCGTTCCCGGCAGGCCGATCAAGTCGGCCATCCGCGCCAGTTGGCTCTCGGCCGCTTCTTTCGAGAACTCGAGGACGTGGGGCAGCGCGATCGCGTTGGCGAGCCCGTGGGGGGTTCCGTAGTAGGCGCCGAACGTATGGGCGATCGCATGTACGTATCCCACGCTCGTGCGCGTGAAGGCGAGGCCTGCATAGTAGGACGCGAGCGCCATGGCCTTCCGGCCCGAGAGATTGCTTCCGTCCGAATAGACCGCGGGTAGATTGTCGAAGATCAAGCGGATTGCCGTTCCGGCCCATTCCTCGGTCTGGGGATTGGAGGCCTGGGAGACGTAGGATTCGACGGCGTGGGTCAGTGCATCCATCCCGGTTGCCGCAGTGATGTGCGGCGGAAGGCCGGTCATGAGGGATGGGTCGAGCGCCGCCATGCGGGGCAAGAGTTTCGGATCGATGAAGAACTTCTTGGTATGGGTCGTTGCGTCGGATACGACGGCGGCGACCGTGACTTCGGAGCCGGTTCCCGCCGTCGTGGGAATCGCGTAGAGGGGGGCCGGGGGAATCTTCACCTTCATGATGCCTTCGAGCTGGTCGAGGGATTTCGGGTTGGTCGCCATGGCGGCAATCATCTTGCCGGCGTCCATGGGCGACCCGCCGCCGAAAGCGAGCACGGCGTCGCAATTTTCCCGTTTGTATTGCGCGAGACCCGCTTCGACTTGTTCCGTGGTGGGATCCGGCAGCACGCCCGCGTAGATCGAACTCGCCACACCCGCGTCCTTCAAGCTTTCGGATATCCGGCCCACCAGACCGAGGTCGACGAGCGTCGCGTCGGTGACGATGAGAACTTTGCGCAGGCGGGTTTGGCCGATCGATTCGCAGAGCTCGCGTGTGGCGTCGGGACCCACGAAGGTGACGGGGATTCGGTCCGGTAGGAGCTTGGAGAAGCGCCGGGAAATTGCCGTGACGAAGCCGTGTAGGGACTCTCTGAATGCCATGGGGGAATGCCTCCGAATGCGGCGAACAGTGTACTCGAAGCCATTTCGGAATCCCGCAGCGGTTCAGATCGGGGTTCCGAGGCTTTGGGTGCGCTCCGCGAAGGCGGCTCGGATTCGTTCGAAGACCGGTCGATCGTCGTCTCCCACGGGTTGACCATCGAGCTGGCGGACCGCTGCGATCTGGGCGCCGGTGCCGGAGAGGAAGACCTCCCGGGCGCCGAGCAGGTCGACGCGCGACAGGCAGCGCTCTTCCCAAGGGATCTGCAGGTCTTCGGCAGCCTCCAGGACGGTTCGACGCGTAATGCCCTCGAGGGCGCCCTCGCTGGTGGGAGGGGTGGCGAGGCGCCCACCGCACACTGCGAACACGTTCGCCGCGCTCGCTTCGGCCACGAGCCCGCGGTCGTTCAGGAGCAATGCGTCGTCGGCACCCTGGCGGACGGCTTCGCCCTTGGCCATCACACTGGTCAGGTAGTTGAGGGATTTGACGCGCGCATCGAACACGTCGCAACGCGCGCGCCGAACGCTCGCGGTGACGAGGGATAAGCCCGCCGTGCGTTGCCCGGCCGTGTAGATCCGAATGTCGTCGGCCATGCAGATCACCCGACCCGGCCCCGCGCTAGTAGGGTCCAGGCCGAGGGGGCCATCGCCGCGCGTGACCAACAAGCGGAGGTACGCGTCGTCTTTTCCGTAGGCGCGTGCGGTCTCGATCGCGACGGCGCGCAACGCTTCGCGACGCAGGGGAAGTTCGAGCGCGATCGCGCGTGCGGACACCTGCAACCGATCGAGGTGGTCCTCGAGTCGAAAAATCCGACGCGCGTAGACCCGCAGCCCCTCGAAAACCCCATCTCCATACAGAAGGCCGTGATCCTGGACGGGAATCCGGGCAAGGGACCCGTCGACGATTTCCCCGTCGAGCCAGACCTTCATTGCGATTTCCCCGCGAGTTGGCCGGCGATGCGGGCGGCTGCTCGCACGAGCGCAGCCACGCTGCGCGGCGTGTCGGTTTTCGCGAGGGACGCGCTGGGGCCCGCCACCGCGATGGCACCGACCATTTGTCGGCTGCGCAGAATCGGCACGGCGATCACCACGAGCCCGGGAATCCATTCCTCTCGGTTCTCCGCGTAGCCCCGGGAAAGGGCTTCTTTGACGGCGCGTTCGATCTGGCTCCGTTGCGTCAGTGTGCGCGGCGTGAAGCGGCGCAGGGTTCCGGACGGCAGAGACACGAGTTCGGGAGCGTGCGCGAGGTAGAGCTTCCCGACGGCCGTCGAGTGAATGGGAACTTCTTCTCCCACGCGCGGCGTCGCGCGCAGAAAACCGCGCCCTTCGACCTTGTCGAGAACCGCAATGCGTCCGCGGCGCGCCGCGGTCAAAAAAACCGTTTCTCCCAAACGTTCGGCGAGGTCTTCGAGCGGGCCCCGGGCGAGTGCGACCACCGGATCCCGGTCCAAGACGCCCAGGCCCAAGGCCACGAGTCCCAAGCCCGGTCGGTAGCGCCCGCGTTCGTCACCCTCGACCAACCCGCGTCGGGCGAGGGATGCGAGCAGTCGATGGGCGGTGGATTTCGGAAGGTCCAGGGCGCGTCCGATCTGCGTGACACCGCACGGAGCGGGTTCCGAGTGCAGGTGAAACAGGATGTCGATCGCTTTTTCGACCGTACCCGGGGCTTCGAGGGGCATGGAAAATTCCTTGTTTCGACAGATTCTCACTGTTCCAAATATCGGAACAAGATACTGTATAGCGGAACGATTCTATTTCACCGGGCGGATCGGAGCAAGCGGCGTATCGGGTACTCTCCCGCCATGTCGGAATCCCCCATGAAGAACCGCCGCCGGCTCGCTCAGGTGCTTCGCGATCTAGCGCGCGAGGTGGTCGGTGCCGACGTGGACGACAGCGAATTCGCCCCTATCGCCCTGGCGGTGGAGCCTTGGGTGGCGCGCTTGGCCGCGCTGCCGCGACTGGAACGCGACGCTTCGGGACTCCACACCGCAGGCCACGCGGGCAAGCGATCGGGCCTCGAGCCCGCCTACGACCGCGATCCCCTGATCGGACTCTCGAATCCCATGGCGCCCCCGCTGGTGCGCCTCTCCATGGGCGAAACCACCGAATGGGAGATCACCTTTGGCGATGTCTTCGAGGGGCATCCGGGGCTGGCCCACGGCGGCTTCGTCGCCGCCATTATCGACCATGTACTCGGCGTCACCTCTTCGAGTGCGGGAGCCGCGGCGATGACGGGAACGTTGACGGTTCGCTATCGGCGCCCGACACCGCTCCACAAGCGCTTGGTGTGTCGTGGGAAAACCGATCGCATCGAAGGTCGCAAGGTGTTTTGCTCCTCGGAGTTGCTGGACGGTGAAGAGCTGATTGCCGAAGGCGAAGGGGTGTATCTTCGAGTCGATCCCGACCGATATTGACGGAGGCCTGCATGAGCGAAGTTGGCATGGCGACGACCCCGAACGAGGCGAAGGCCCCGGCGCGCGGATTTCGCTTGCCGGTTTGGAATTGGCTGATGCTCTGGATGGCGCTCTTCGTAGGTGGTCCCGTCGCCCTGCACGCCACCCTTCACGGCGGCGTCAATGGTTGGCACGCGTTGCTGGCTTTCTTCCTCGCCATCAACATTGCAATCTGCGTGTGGGAGATCTCGCTCTACTTCCGGATCGACGATATCGAGCGTTGGCATCACGGCCCGCGCGAAGGGAACGATCGGCCGCGCGGAAGTCTCTACACCACGCGCGTCGCGCCGGGCGAACTCCTTTCCACGCGCCTTTGGGCGCGGGTCTGGTCCGAGTACGCGTTCTACGATCCTTCCTACGCGGATCGGAGATCCTTCGGTTTCGCGATCGACGTGGGGAACGGCTTCAGCACCTTGATTCCCAGTCTCGTGTTCCTGGCGGGAATGACGTTTCCCTTCCTCTCGCCGGTGGTGCTCGGACTGATCGGCGCGTTCATCTTCTACCAGAAGTTCTACGGAACCTGTTTGTACTTCTTCACCTACCTCTTCAATCGGCGCTACCAGGGCCATCGTCTCGGTTCCGTCATCGCCATGGTGGGTGGGACCAACGGCGTGTGGCTGTTCTTTCCCGCCATCGGCCTGTATGTGTGTTTGCGGTTGATCCTCGAGAACCGCTTCGACGTGATCCAGTAATCGAGTTGGCGGAGAAATCCATGAGCGTCCAGACCGAGTCCCGCAAAGCGTTTCGCGAGTTGATCGATCTCTTGAACGAAGTCGACGCGCGTTGGGCGAGTTCCGAATGGAATCTGCAGAGCGCCGATGACGTCGTGGGAGCCCACCGGGCGGCCCTGCACCTGCTCGAAGGCGCCCTGGTGGGCCACCTCGAAAGCGATCCGCGGCGGCCCGTGTTCCGACGCATCGTTACGCCCACGCGAAAATTCTCCGGAGACAACGCCGATGCGATCTATTTCGACGCGCCGGTTTCTGCGGATCACAGCTACATCGTGCGGGGCAGTATGGGGGGCGCGGTCTATTTCTCCATGACTGCGGAACGGGGAAGCGACGGTGGAGGGGTCGCGGGGAAAACCGGTGGCGTGGTGAACGACGAAACCCTCGACCTCGGACCCGACGGTCGCTTCGAGATTCGCGTTGGCGGTCCTCCCCAGGAACGCAATTGGCTCGCCTTGTTGCCCGACGCCACACGCATCACGACACGCCACTACTACGAAGAAGAGACCGCCGTGGCCGCGGACCCCACACGCGAACCCGTTCTATCCATCGAGTGCACGGACGCCGCGGCAGCGCCGCCCGCACCGGACGACGCGTCCGTGGCGGCGAGCATTCGACGCGTCGCCCAGGTGGTTCGCACGCGCACGCTCGACCAGCCGCCGATGGTCGACGCGGAGCAACCCGCCTTCGTTTCGAAGATCCCGAATCAATTTCCCAAGCCCGTCAAACCCGGCGATTTCGGTTTGGCGGCGTTCGACGCCGCGTACTCCATGGCCCCCTACGTGATCGGTCCCGACCAGGCCCTGGTGATGACCGGCCGTTGGCCCGCGTGTCGTTGCGCCAACGTCACGCTCTGGAATCGTCACCTCCAGAGCTACGACTACGCCAATCGTCAGGTATCCCTGAACCGAAAACAGACCCGACTCGAAGCGGACGGAAGTTTTCGAATGGTCATCGCCCACCGCGACCCCGGGGTTCCCAACTGGATCGATACCGAGGAGCGTCCGTTCGGCCTGGTCTTCTGGCGATTCATGTTGCCCGATGGCGAAATCGAAACCCCGCAGGCGCGTGTGGTCCCCTTCGCGGAGATCGCACAGGGGTAGCTCGCTCAGGGCGCTCCCCTTAGCTGCGGGCCAACATCTCCAGGGCATCGGTCTCCGCCGCGACTGCGAGGCCGAAGATGCTTTCGCGCCAGGCGTCGTCGTCGCAATAGAATGCGCGGCGGATGTCTTGCTTGATCGGTCCGGCAAAGGGCGAGTCGAAGGATCCGTAGGTGTGGAGCCAATGGTCTCCGCGCAAGGCCTGGAAGACCTCCGGGGCGGTCACGGTTCCGAATTCGTAGGCACCCGCCAAACAGCGCGCTCGACCGAGCTCTTCGCGAACGGGCACCGCGATGTCGCCAATGGTCGGGTAGGCGATGCTTTCTCCGCCGAACAACGAGACGAAGCGCTCGCCGAAGCAGGCGCGACCGAGTTCGTCGCCGACCTCGCCGGGTTCGTGAAATCCGAGGATCTGCCCCGCTCCCCGTTCTCCCAAGCCCGTGTGGTAGTCGAGCAGAACGATCTCGCGCACATTGGCGAGTTGTTCGCGAAGGATGTGGCGCAAGGTGCGGTTCGACCACGAAGGTGCCCAGCCGCCGAAGAACGGCGCGAACCAGTGATGGAATTGGCCCGTGGCGAGATCCTCGCGGAACTGGTCGATTCCCGCTTTGCCGATGTAGGCCCCCAGGTTCTGGTCCGCGCGCTCGCGGCTTTCTCCCTCCCACTGTTCCGGAACGAGGTCGCGGGCGAACTCGTCGAACGCGGAGTTGTGGGGCAGGGGGACACGGAAGTCGACGAAGTTGCGACAAACGTCGATGCCCTGTTCGTTGGTTCGGCGCTCCCAGGCGAAGCCCCAGGGGTTCAAGGCGTGGATCAAGACGACGGCGGTGTCTTGCGGAAGACCGCGATAGGGATCGCCCGCGAGCGCGGCGGTTTGAATGCCCGAACCTGCGAGCCCCTCGACACCGTGGGTGCCGCTCATGGTGACGAGTACGCGCCGGGCACCGGTCGGTCCGACCCAGGCCACGTCCGTGGCCAACGTTTCGCCGCTGGGCCCGCGGAACGGGTGACGGTATTCCACGTGTTGCGCACCCGCGGCGCGCGCCGTCTCGAGAAAATGCTCCCGCGCTTCGCGGTAGTTCGCGCGGAACGCTTGCGAGACCCCCATGGGTGCCTCCCCTACCGCGTCGTCGCGATTCCGCCGTCGACGGGAATCACATTCCCCGTGAGGTACGCGCCCGCACGCGAGGACAGGTAGATCGCGACCCCCGCCATGTCGTCGGGTTCGCCGATGCGCCCCATGGGGCAGGAGGCGACGATGGCATCCCCGAAGTTCGCGAGGGTTTCGGCCATCATCTTGCTTTCGAAAGGCCCGGGCGCGACGGCGTTGACGGTGACTTTGGGGGCGAGCTTCTGTGCCATGACCCGCGTCAGGTGATGGATCGCGGCCTTACTCGTCGAGTAGGCGAAGGTGTCCATGCCCGGTACGCGAATTCCGTCGATGGATCCGATGTTGATGACGCGCGCGGGATCGCCGGGTTGGGCGGAACGCTCGAGCAACGGCACCAGGGTGCGGGTCAGGTAGAAGGGGCCTTTGACGTTGAGGTCGAGGACCTTGTCCATGGCCGACGCGGGGTATTCGGCCAAGCGAGCGCCCCAATTCGCGCCGGCGTTGTTGACCAGAATGTGGAGCGCGCTCTCGCGTTCGCGGATCTCGTCCGCCAACGCGATGCAGCCCGCTTCGCTGGACAGGTCCGCCGGGATACCGATGCAGGTCCCGAGTTTGGAGAGTTCTTCTTGCGTAGCTTGGCAGGCGTCCGCCTTGCGGGAGGCCACATACACGCGCGCGCCGGCTTCGACGAAACCGCGGGCGATCATGAGGCCGATGCCGCGGGTTCCGCCGGTCACGAGCGCCGTCTTTCCTTCGATCGAAAACAAGTCCGTCACGCGATACTCCTTCGGGGTTACTGAGCGTCCAATGCATTGTCGGGCGCGCTGGCCATCCGGTCGCGCGCCATGTCGAGGGTGGACGCCGGGCTGGCGAAAAAATGTTGGCTAGCGGCGTGGATGTCGCGGAAGCAGCGCTGGAGGGGGCCGTCACGCAGGGCCGATGTTCCCGCCAGGAGGTAGCCTTCGCGCACGATGTCCGCGGCTTCGCGCGTGACGTGAACCGTTGCCTGGCGCACGACGTTGTTGAGTACCGGGTCGATTTTTCCGGTTGCGATGACGTTCGCTTCCAATTGGGAGAAACTCTCGCGCACCCAGGCATGGGCCGAATGAAAGCGCGACTCGAGGGTTCCCAAGCTGTGCAGGAAACGCTCGCTGTCCTTCAGGAAGGATCCGCTCCCCATGCGGATCTTCGTTTTGGCGATGGCGGTCAATTCGTCGAGAGCCCGGCGCGCAACCCCGATCGCAAAGCCCGCATGCCCGGTGGCGGTGAGGGCAATCACGCCGAGTTCGTAGAGCGGTCCACCGCGTCGCCGGGTGGGGGCGGCGAACAGAAAGGTTGCGTTCTTCGGAACGAAAACGTCTTGAATCCGGTAGTCGAGGCTCGCGGTGCTCCGCAGGCCCAGGACGTCCCAGTTGCCGATCAATTCCACTTCGTCTTTGGGTACCACGCTGAAGCGATATTCGGCTCCATCGCTGGAGCCTTCGGGAGGTTGTACGAGAAACCCGGCGCCCACCCAGTCGGCGTAATCGATACCGCTCCCGAACTGGTAGTTCCCCGTCAAGCGGAACCCGGCGCCGTCGACGGTCGCAGACCCGTTCGGCGCAAACTGACCTGCGGCCAGGGGCATGCCCGAAGCAAACATTCTGGAAACGAATTCTTCTTCCGCGTAGGAACCGAAATAAGCGATGCACGAAGCGCCAGCCATCAGGCACCAACCCGCGGAGCCGTCGGCTCGGGCCACTTCGGCGAACACGTCGATGAATTCGAGGATGGGCAGCTCGGCGCCGCCGACCTCGCGCGGCGCCATGACACCAAACAGTCCCGCCTCGCGCATGGCGTTTACCGTCTCGGTCGGTACCGGGGCGTCGCCGGCTTTGCGCGCGTTGGCATCGATGCTCGCGCGCAGATCTCGGGCGGCATCGAGGTACTGGGTCGTCATGCATCCTCCGCGGTTCCCGTCGCCGGCACAGTATAGGGGGACTCGCGGCCGTCCGGGAAACCGGGATTGCGGCGCGGAAGCTAGCTCCGTCGAGCGAGAATGGCGGGCAAGCCAACGAGGTTTGCGGCCAAGGTCAGGATCAGGCCCACGACGAGTATGGAACCGAGACTGGACATCCCCCGGTGGGACGAAAACGAGAGGCTTCCGAAACTCGCGATCGTGGTAATGGCGCTGTAGAAAACCGCGCGTGCAGTCGTGGTGCCCAACAGGCCCTCCGGCTGCGTTTCCACCGCCGTTGCGCGGTGAACCAGATGGATTGCGCTGTCGACGCCAATGCCCAGGAGCAGCGGGATGACGATTACGTTGATGAAGTTGAAGGAAAGTCCCAGCAACACCATGGCGGCCACGGTGGTGGCGGCGGCGATCAACAGGGGTGTCAGGACCAGAAGCACCGGGCGAATCCTTCGCCAGAGAATCCACAGCAGAAGGGTGATGGCCGCCAGTGCGGAAGCGAGGGCTTGGACGAGCGAGGCCACGGTCGTGTGTCCGAACTCCACCATGTTGACTGCGAGTCCGGTGGCTCGGGGTGAAACTTCATAGACCGTGGCGACGAATTCCTCCAGCGCATCGCCTTCGCTCAAATTGTTCTTCGGGAAAATTTGAACCCGCGCGCGGCCGTCACGCGCCAGCATTCGGGTCACGAGTTCTTCGGGGAGGGAATCGAGGGTCACGTCATCGGGGTCGAGCGAACGCCGCAAGCGTTTCATGACCGCCGGAAACCCCGCCACGAGACTCCACTCGAGTTGCTGCAGATCGGCGGGCGCAGAGCCCTGCTGTTCCGCGCGTTCGAAGAAGTCCGTCAACTTGCGGTGGAGTTCCGCGATGCTGTGGGCGAGGGCCGAGGCGCCCTGGGCAAGCTCCGGCGATGCCAGGGCGTCGCGGAGATCGCGCAGGGCGGTCAATTGTTCGTCGAGGCTGCGCCGGGGCGTTTCGGACGGACGGTCGAGGGCGGGGTTGAAGAGCAGCATGGCGGTGTCTTCGAGAATCTCGCGTTTGGTGTCCTGATCCTCGGGCACGTAGCTGCGTAGGGTGAGGACTTCCCCCACGGCGTCGAGTTCTTGGAAACGCGCTTTCCATTCTTCCGCGGTCTCCAAATCGGGTGCCAGTACGTTGGCGAACCACGGGGAGCTGGCGTCGTTCTCGTCCAGCAGGTCTTCGAAGGCCTGAACGGATTCCGTGTCGGGATTGCGAAGCTTGACGACGTCGGGATCGAATTCGACGCGTGGTGCGATCAAGAGCGCGCCGATGCCCAGGGTCGCGCCGACCGCGATCACGCTGCGGGAATGGCGTTCGAGAAAGCGGCTGAAGCCGGCACCGAAATGCGCGTTCGGATGGCTCGCGGCTTCGGCCGAGATCGGGAGATAGCTGGAGATCAGCGCGGGGAACAGGGTGACGGTCTGTAGCAGGATGATCAGCATGCCGGTTCCGGAGATCATTCCGAGTTCGGCCACGCCCCGGTAGTCCGTGGGAACGAAGACGAAGAAACCCGTGGCGGTCGTCAGGGTGCAGATCACGATCGAGCTGCCCACGTCGCGCGCGGACTCCGCGAGGGCTTCGATGTGAGATTGTCCGTGCCGGCGCAGTGACGCGTAGCGAAGACCCAGATGAATGGCGAAGTCGACGCCAAGGCCGATGAACAACACCGCAAACGCGATGGAGATGAGGGTCAGGCCGCCGACGCTGGCGGCTGCAAACGCGGTGGTCCAGATCAATCCGATCAGCAACGTAACGAGCGAGGCGAGGGTCAGGTGAACCGAGCGAAAGGCGAAATAGAGTACGACGGCGACCAGTAGAAAGCAGAAGATTCCCGCGACTCCGATGTCCCAGGCGATTCCGATCATTTCCTCGTGGTTCAAGGCGGGATTGCCGGTGATTCGAATCCGGATTCCACTCTCGATCCCGAGTTCGAGTTCGTCCGCGGTGTTGCGAATGGCCGCGATGGCGCCTCCCGCCGGTAGGATCGACTCGAAATCGAGTTCCGGCTCGAGAACGATCACCTGGCGTTGCACCGGATCGAATGCAGAACCACGCAACATGATCTGTTCCCAGGAGATTGCGATCGGGTACACGTCGTGGACCGCCACCGTGGCCTTGCCGATTTGGTCGAGGATGGAGATCCAGTTACCGGCATCGCCTCCGGATTCGAATTCTTCGAGTCCCTGGCGGATCATCGGAGCGAGATTGGCGAGGCTCGGATCGCGTTCGAGTTCGGCCAGGATGGGCTGCATACGGGCGATTTGTTCCCCGAACGCTTCGAGTTCCTCTGCATCTCGATACAGCAGCAGGTTGCGTTCGAAGAAATCGCCGCCGCCCGGGATATAGACGTTGGAGAAAGATTCGGTTTGCTCGCGAAGGCGATCCGCCAACGCCGCAGTGGCTTCGCGCAACTGTTCCTGGTTTTCGCCCTCGACGACCACCAGCAGTGAGTTGTTGAGGATCGGGAACAGCTCCGCGAACTCGTTCAGGACGATCTGGGAAGGGACATCGTCCGCGAGCAATCGCACGTTGTCGGAATTCACGCCCAGATTGCGAGCCGCGAAGACGGCCAGCACGAGTGTGAGCCCGAGGACACCGGCGACGATGGCGCGGGACCTCGGGGCGATCCATTGGAACCAGCGGGCTAGAAGCTCACCGATGCGTTCATCGAGTTCTGCCTTCATCCGGATCCTTGGGCTAGCGCCCCTTCCATTCGGGTTTTCGCTTCTCCGCAAAGGCCCGCGGGCCTTCTTTGAAGTCGTCGCTCTTGAGCAGCGCGTGGACCGCGTCGTAGCGGGCGTTCACCGCGGCCTCGAGGCTCGGTTTGTCGAGACCTTCGAGGGCGGATTGCTTGGTGGCCCGAACCGAAAGGGGTGAACACTCGAGGATCGATTCCGCCCAGCGCCGGGCCGCATCCATCAGTTCGCTCTGCGGGACCACCTCGTTGACGAAACCCAGATCTTTTCCTTCCTGGGCCGAAACCCGGCGCCCCGTCAGCAACATCCCCATGGCGTGTTTCAGGGGGATGACGCGCGGCAAGCGGTGCATGCCGCCCGCGAGCGCGGCGAGTCCAACACGGGGTTCCGGTAAGGCGAATACCGCGTTGTCGGACGCGATGATGAGATCGCAGGCGAGGGCGATCTCGAAGCCGCCCCCCATGGCGACGCCGTTGACGGCGGCAATCACCGGCTTGTTGTTGTCGTAGCGGGCGGTGAGGCCCGCGAACCCCTTCTCCGCGATCGCGAGATTGCCGTCGGATTCCGCGGTGTATTTGAGATCGTTGCCCGCGCTGAAGGCGCGGTCGCCGGCGCCGGTGATGATGGCCACCCACAGGTCCGGATCCGCGGCGAATTCATCGAAGACTTTGCCCAGCTCTGCGTTGGCGGGCGGATGCAGGGCATTCATGACTTCGGGACGCCGCATAGTGACCGTGAAAATTCGTCCGTCGCGCTGGGTCTCACAAAACTCGGGCATGGGGACTCCTTTCCGCTCAGGCGGATTCCGGAATGATTTCGAGAAGCGAAGCTTCGCCGGGGACGCCCATGCGGAGCGGAAAACCGTAGAAGCCGGTTCCCCGGTGAACGTACAAACGATTTCGGCCGTGGCCGAACAATCCGTGATCGGGCCAACGCGAACGCGACAGCACGGTCCAATCGAGCCCGATGCTCACCAGGCCGACTTGTCCGCCGTGGGTGTGACCCGAAAGGGTCAGGTCGACGTCGCCCTTGGGAATCTCGCGAAACCCCAATGGATCGTGGAGCAGGAACAAACGCAGATGATCTTCGCGGCGCGGGTAGCGTTCCAGTAGACCCTGGATGTGTTTCGCGCGCTCGCTGTGCCGGTAGTCGGCGCCCACCAATTGAACGCGACCGGCGGGCGTTTCGACGCACGCTTCTTCGTCGATCAGGAGCGGAATTCCGTTGGCGCGCAGCGCCTCGCGGACTTCCTCCGGCGCTTCGTGATCGTGATTACCGAAGATCGCAAAGCAGCGGCCGGGCATTTCGCGCAGAGGCGCGAACGCGTCCGCCAAGGCGCCCGGGGATCCACGGCCTTCCATGGTGAGGAAGTCTCCGGTGAGGAGAACGAGGTCCGGTTCGTGTTTCAGAAGTTCCGTGATGCGACGCTGTAAGCGGTGCACCGGCTGCCAGGGCCCGAGGTGCGGATCCGTGATCTGGACGACGCGGAGCGGACGCCGTTCGGAAGCAGGCGATGCCTTGCGGAAGCGCTCCAGCGGGACGCGCGTGACCTGGTCCGGTTCCACGCCACCCAGCCGTACCCGAACGATTTCTCGCCGCAGGTGGAGCGACTGGGCGATGGAGCCGAGGATGATGGCCACGGGAAGGAGATCCAGCCAACGCAGGGCGGCGGTCGCGGCGTGGGCATCGAAGATCCAGAAGAGCGCGCTGATCGAGAGAACGATTGCAAAATACGGTACGCACAGGAGTCCCAATGCCACGAACGCCATACCGGGAAAACTCACCGCGTAGCGATACCAGCGTCGGCGCAAGCGCGCGCGCACGAGAGACGAGAGGTTGATGCCCGCCGCCAGCAATGCGTAACCGAAGACCCAACTCACGCCGGGTCCCAGAAGCTCCTGCAAGCGGTGCCCGAGCGCGAGGGCGGCGGGAAACGAGAACAGCACGAGCACTGCGGCGTAGATCGCAAAAGGACCGCCGCGCGTACGCCAGGCGTAGAGGGGCAGGGCGACGCCGACGGCGGCGGCGAGAAACGACAAAAGCTCGGTCGGCGGTGCTTGGACCACGCAGGGACCATAGGACAATCGGCGCACGGCTTCCGAATGAGCAAGAGTGCGCCCAAGTCCGCGGCGCCACCGGGATTGTCGTCGAGATCGCGAACCTCCGGGCCCGCCGGGTGTCCGCCGCCTCCCCCCGCCGCAGACGAGCGCGTATGATTCCCTCATGCGCGCGCTGTTTCTGTTCTGCACCGTTTCGTTCCTGACTGCCATCGCCGCAAATACCAGCCACGCGATCGCGAGCGTGGACCTGGCCGGAGTGACGCCGGTCGGAGGTGGGTTGCTGCGGGTTCAAGGGTCCGCGGGGTCGGGGGTTTTCGGCGTCCCGGTGGCGGGGGGGCACGATCTGGACGACGACGGCAAGATCGACGGCGCCTTCGCGGCCATGGTCGCGGATCCCCTCGGACGCACCAATGCGGGAGAGGTCTACGTCGTGTTCGGGCGGGGGCAGATCCAGGGAGAGTTCGATTCCGCGAATCCGAACGGCGACCTGTTGAAGATCGTCGGCGCGGGAACGAACGAAAACGCCGGCAGCGAACTCTGGATGGACGACGTGACCGGCGACGGGATCGGTGACTTGCTGATCGCGCGACAGAATTTTACGCCGAGCGTAGACCGACCCGGGGCGGGTGCCCTCAGTATCGTGGTGGGCGGGGAAGCGTTGCGCGCGTTCGCCGCCAGCGGGGCGGTTTTCGACCTGGCGAATCCGCCGAACGAGATTCGCGTCTTCACGTTGGTCGGTGTCGATGCGGTGGATCGCCTGGGGATCTGGATGCGCACCGGCGATGTCACGGGCGACCAGATCGCCGACATCGTCGTCGGCGCGGATCAAGAAGACCTCGCGGGCGAAGCGAATCGCGGGGCCGCATATCTGGTGCGCGGCGGCGGGCATCTCGCAGAGACCCGAAGCGTGGATCTGGCGGGTTTCGGCGCGGCGACTCTGGAAGGAAACGTCTTGCGGATTCTTCCGGCGAGCGGCTCCGCGGGGTTCCATCTGGGGGCGACGTGTCAGATCGCGGATCTCGATGACAACGGTCTGTCGGAAGTGCTCCTGGCCGCGACGCTTTCGCGGGCGGGGGCCTCGCTGGTACCGGTCGGCAACCCCGGCGGAACCGAGGCCTCGGGGGGAACCGCAAATGGAACGCTCTTCATCCTTTGGGACGATTGCTTCACGCCGTGGGTCGGCGGCGCAACGCTCGATCTCGGATCGCCCGGCTGTGGCGCGACCACCATCGATGGGGGCCACGCCAATCGCACTTTCGGCGAAGAAATCCTCGGCGGCCTCGACTTCGACGCGGACGGAAGCTCGGATCTGTTCGTCGGCGATCTCACCGGAGATGCGTCGCCTTTTTCGACTCGGAGTTTCTCGGGGGTCGGGCACGTCTTCTACGGCGCCCATGCGCTCAAGGGCGCGAGCTTCGTGCTCGATTTCGCTCCTTTGGATCTTACGATCACGACGTTTCTGGGCGGTGAGTCCAACGACATTGCCGCGGACACGGCGATCCAAGGGGATTTCAATCGCGACGGCATCGACGATCTCGCCTTCAGCTCCCCCCACGCCGCCCGCTTCGGGCGTCGAAACGCCGGCGCGCTGCACGTGTTTCTCGGTCGCGAAGGGCCCTGGCCCGCCGTCGTCGATTTGCGTAGCGGAAACGAACCGCCCGAAAGCGAGATCGCGATCTTGGAAGTGGTGGGTGCGCACGGCGAAGACGGAACGGATTCGGGAGACACGCTTTCCTACAGCGGAGCTCCGGCCGATTGGGATGGAGACGGTCGAACCGACATCGTGACCAACGAAATGTTGGGCAACGGCGCGACAGCGGGGGCCGTCGACACCGGGAATTTCATCGTCTTGAGTGGCCGACTCCTATTCCCGGTTTCTCCGATTCCGCTGCTGCCGGTGGGCGCCGTGGGTTTGTTCGCCGGGCTGTTGGGAATCGCGGGCATCGCGAGGTTGGTCCGGGCTAGGCTCTAGCCCCCGTGCCCCCCGAATCCGAATCGCCGCAATCCGAAAGCAATCTGGCGCTGGCGAATCCCTGGTGGATTCCTCCGTTCTTCGGCCGGGTTCCCGCGGGCGTTACTGCAGCGCAGCTGCGCATGTTGGGCGTGATCGCGCTCGCGCTGCTCTTCGAATATTACGACCTCAACATGGCGAGCCAGGCGCTCAAGTACATTCGGGAAGATTTTGGCCTTCCGCAGTCCGAGATCGGGCGACTCTCGGCCTACTTTCGCCTGGGCGCGCTACCGGCCTTTTTCCTGATTCCCTTCGCGGACCGGATCGGAAGGCGTCGCTTGTTCCTGATCTGTGTGGTGGGGACGAGTGTCGCGACCGTGGCGACCGCGTTTACCCAGAGCATCGCGCAATTCATCGGTGTCCAGATTCTCGCCCGCACGTTTCTCATCACCGGATCCGCCCAGGCGTTCGTGATCGTCGCCGAGGAATATCCCGCGGATCATCGGGGTTGGGGGATGGGGATCCTCGGCGCCCTGGGGGCCACCGGTGTCGGCTTGTCGGCACTGCTGTTTTCCCAGATCGACCGGCTCCCCTACGGGTGGCGGGCTCTCTACATCGTGGGCGTCGTTCCCCTGTTGTTGCTTCCGCTGTTTCGTTCGGGCATTCGCGAGACGGGTCGCTTCCTGCAGGAACGCGAGAAAACCGGGGATCCGGTCGGCGTCTTGCGGGGCTGGATCAAACCCGCCGCAGCCCTGGTGTCGCGCTATCCCCTGCGCGCACTCAGCGTGGCGTTGATCGGTTTTCTGGGAGCCGCCACCACGGGGCCGATCTTTGCGCTTGCGGCCGACTACCTGCTCACGGATCGCGGTTGGACGCCGGGCCAGTTTGCGGCCATGTTCGTGATCGGCGGAGCCTTCGGAATTCTCGGCAATACAGTCGTCGGACGTCTGGGGGACCGGTTTGGTCGCCGTCTCGTAGGATTCACTCTGTTCGTTGCACTCCCCATTCTGGGCTTCGCGTTCTATCGCGGGAGTAGTTGGGTCGTGGTGCTGTCCTGGGTCCCCCTGGTGTTTGCGACAACGGGCAGCGGGGTGATCGTTCGGGCATTTTCGACCGAACTCTTCCCCACCGAGGCGCGGGGCACGGCGGCGGGCTGGCTGCAGATGTTGGAAACCCTCGGAGCGGCAACGTCGCTGTGGCTCATCACCGCCTACACCCCGGCGGGAACTTCGATTGCGACGGCGGTCTCGATCGTCGTCCTGGCCGCGCTGTTGGCCGCCCTGTTGATCCTCACCTTGCCGGAAACCGCGGGTCGAGAACTCGAACAGATCTCGGAAAACCCGCCGGACCCGGCCCAAGCCAAGGAGACACGATGACCTTGAGCCCCATGGATGAATACCTCGCGCATCAAACCTGCGAGACCTTCGATCAGGTCTTTACCAGCGACCGGAATTTCTACGATCGCCATTATTTCAACCTCCACCCCATGGGCGATGAACTCTTTCTCATTACCGGTATGGGGCAGTATCCCAATCTGGGTACCACGGACGCTTTCGTTTCGGTCTCCCATCGCGACAAGATCTATGTGGTGCGCGCGTCGCGCGAGCTCGGCAGCAACCGGCTCGATACCCAGGTGGGACCCTTCAGCGTCGAAGTCATCGAAGGGTTGAAGAAAATGCGCGTTCGCTGCCAGCCCAACGAATGGGACCTGTCTTTCGATCTCACCTTCGACGGCCGTGCTCCCGCGGTCGAGGAACCGCGCACCTTTCAACGTCAACCCCACGGTCGAGTGACGATGAATACGTCGCGCTATTCCCAGATGGGGGCGTGGACCGGCTCCCTCGAAGTTGCGGGCGAGCGCTACGACATTGCACCCGACGCGTGGCGCGGGGTGCGCGATCACTCTTGGGGGATTCGCAACGTCGGCGAACCCGAAGCGCCGGGGATTCGGATCAAATCCATCCTCGAAGGCTTTGGGTTCTTTCACGTCTGGGTTCCGCTCCAATTCGAGGATTATCAGTTGAAGCTCTTCATGGAGGCCGACAAGGACGGCAACCGCACGGTCGAGGAGTCGGTCAAGGTTCACAGCTTTGCATCCGGCGGGGCGGTGGAGCCCATGGGGTCGCCGCGTTTCGAGTACACCTACAAGCCCGGCACCCGCGAGCTCGAAAGCGCGGTGATCGAAGTGGAGGATCCCGACGGGAAACCGCTGCGCGTGGAAGCCACGCCCTTGCGCACGGTGTATCTCGCTGCCGGATCCGGCTACATCCCCCAGCCGGATTGGGCCCACGGCATGTACCAGGGGGCGGAGAAGGTCGAGGGCAAGACCTACGACGTGAGCACGCCGGAAGCGCGTGCCGAACTCGGCCCGCTCTACGAAACCCTTTGCCGCTTCGAGCTCGATACCGGGGAGGTCACCTACGGGCTCCTGGAGAATCTGTGTGTAGGCGTCTACCACCCCCACGGATTCGACGCACCGGATCAGATGGCGCCCTGATGCTCGGCGGCGGGGTGTAGAATGAACTCATTCCAGGAGGTCGATCCATGACGAACGGATTCACTCTGATCGATTCGGGGCGCTCGACGCTCGTGGACGCGCGCATTGCCTCGGGCCGGGTTCGCATCGCCAAAGATGATCTGCGCCAGGCCGTGGGCTGGGAACTCAAGCCCGAAGGCCTGTGTCGCGGCTCGGTTTGCGTTCCGGTGTCGGATCCTTCGCTATTGGGCGACGGCCGCGAGATCGATCTGCAGGCTTTGGCGGGCGCGCTGGGTTGTCCGCTTGCCCTGGATACGGACGAGCGCGCGGCCGCCCTGGGGACACCCGCGAGCGATCGCGCGGCGTCACTCGCCAACCTCGAAGCGCCGGACTTTCGCCTACCGGATTTCGAGGGCACGTTGCATTCGCTTTCCGAGTATCGCGGGAAGAAGGTTCTCCTGATCGCCTACGCGTCCTGGTGAGGTTGCCGCGAAGACCTGCCCGTGTGGCAGGCACTTTACGAAGAGCTCGGGAGCTACGGATTCGTGCCCATCAGCGTGGCGCTCGATCGATCGGCGGAGGACGCGCGTCCTTTCGTCGAGCGCGCCAAGCCCACCCACCCGAGCTTGATCGATTCGGAGCATCGGGTCGCGGAGCTCTACCACATCGTCAACGTGCCGACGATCATCTGGATCGACGAAGCGGGAAAAATCTGTCGGCCCCACGACGCGCAGTTCGGAACCGACACCTTCACCCAGTTCCACGGAAAACATTCGGCGCCCTATCTCGAAATGATTCGCGCCTGGGCGCGCAACGGGGAAGGCGTCTTGACCCCGGACGAGGTGCGTCGACATCAGCCGATCCCCACTCCGGACACCCAGCTGGCGCGCGCCCTGCGGGCGTTGGCGTTTCACTTACACAAACAGGGACGAGACGAAGCAGCGGAGCGCCATTTTCGGCGCGCGGGGGAACTCGCGCCCAACGATTGGACGATTCGGCGGGGCTCCATGCCCATGCGCGGTATGAATCCCTTCGGTCCGGAGTTCTTCGAACTGGCCGAGGGGGGCGTTCCGACGTACAGCATGGATGAGGTCACACCCACGCGTTAGAAGACGGGAAAATCGCCTTCGTTCACGTCCTCGACCAATTCTTCGATCCGCTCGTAGATGTCGTCGATCTCGCGGCGGGTGAGCCCGAATTGAAGCATTCCGGGGCGCTTTCGAACGCCGCGGTCTTCGTCCCAAGCCGGATCCCGATTGGCATCGCGCAAGACGCCGGACGAGTCGGCTTCGAGTTGGGCGAGGACGCCCAGGTAGTCGAGGTCCTCGCGTTCGAGCGCTTGTAAACGATCGACGGACTCCTTGCGAATCGCGGGAATCCGTAGGTCATTCCAATTCTTCACGAACCAATTGTAGAAGGGGCCGTGGTGGGAAACGCCGTTGTCGACGGCGAACACCTGGCGCCGCGAATCGTCCTTCGCAACCAGAAAATTTCCGCGACGACCGTCTTTGTGGTCGATCAGGTGCGTGGCCAGATTGAAGTTCGATAGGAAGTACGCGTAAACGTAGTCGCGTTCGAAGCGCTCCTTGTCCAGCAGTTTTTCCGGCAGCGTTACGTCCGATAGCCAAATCGAGAGCACGCCCAGGACGCACGGCGCATCGACGTTCGCCTTCGCAGCGGGGAAGAGTTCCCGATAGGGCTCGATCGGGGCACAGCGAATCACCGAAACCGGAATCGGATAGTCCGCCGGATCCAGGAACAGACGCTGCAATTGATACGCGGCCAATTCCTTGCGCGGAGAGTTGTTGATGCCATCCAAGCTCGGCGGAGCAGCTTCCTTCCACTTTACGGTGAGCTCGCGATCGGACTCGGGGAAATAGAGCACTTCCCGGGTTGCACCGGTCAAGCCCGCGCCCGCGTGGCGCGTCGAACGAACCTCGATTCTGGCCCGCGCGAGGAGCGCCTCGGATTCCGCGGGGGGGAGGGGGCGGTGGGGAAAGGCGTTGGCGGCGCGTGGGGGCGGTCGCTCGGGGAACTGCACTTCCCGGCGCGTATGAATCTCGGGTACGACCGCGCACCCGAACGCGAGCAGAACCCATGCGGTCGCCGCCAGTGCGGGGAGGAGGGGGGGGATGCGCAAAGGCGTCCGGCGGTTCCAGCTCATGACCGGACATCATATCCAATGCTAGTCTCCTGTGGCTCTGGGGGGGGCAGGGAGAGTACGCGTGAAGCTAATCGACAATCCGCTCAGCCCCTATGCGATGAAGGTTCGCATGATCCTCTACGAAAAGGGGATCGAATTCGAGAAGCAGGAAACGCACACCAAGCAGCAGATGCAGGACCTGAAGCGTGTGAATCCCCGCGCCGAAGTTCCCGCCCTGGTGGATGGCGACCACACGATTTACGACTCGAAGGTGATCGCCGAGTACCTCGAAGAGACCCACCCCGAACCGGCTCTGCTCCCCAAGGACGCCGCCTCCCGCGCGGAGTGCCGGACGCTCGAACTCCTGGCCGACACCGAGTTGGATGCCGCGGTGATCGCCTTCTCGATGTTCAAGTTCTTTCGACCCGAACTCGCAGAGCAGCGTCCCAAGGAATTGCAGAACGCCGTAGACGCTGTGCGGGGTCATTTCGCGTCTCTCGATCGAAGGCTCGCCGGGCGTTCGTATTTCTTGGGCGAATTCAGCCGCGCCGATCTTGCGTTCGTTCCGCATCTCGGTGCCTGTGGGTTTCTCGGACTCGCGCCGGGCGATGACACGCCGCACCTCGCGGCTTGGATGGCGCGCGTCAACGAGCGCGAAAGCGTCGCGCGCACGACCCAGGAAGCGATCGCTTCCATCAGCGTGAAGCACGACGATCCCGCGTTCGACAGCAACCACCTGCATTGGCGTTCGGATCGAATCGAGCAATTGCTGCGCATCGGAATGGGGGCGTGGTTGCTCGAAGAACTCGAAAACGGCCGGGGATTCCTGCCACCGGCGCGCTAGGCGGAATGGAATGAGCCGCTGGGTCCGCCGGGCTTCTCCGTATTTCACCCGCGTTCTGACGAGTCCGAAGACGCGCGAATTTCGACGCCATCGCGCAGAGCGGCGCCGACGCCGCAAGGGCGAACCCCACCGCGTCCTCTACTTTCATCAAGTAGACGATCCCTACAGCGCATTGGTGGTCCAGGTTCTGTCGGAGTTCCTGGAGCGCTATGACGTCGTACTCGAGCCCCACCTGGTGGGCCCTCCACCCGAAGAGGCGGCCCCGGAACGCGAGCGACTCGAGGTGTTTGCGCGCAAGGACGCGGCGGACGTCGCTCCGGCGTACGGCTTGTCCTTCCCGCGCCGAGAGGTTCCGCCGCCGACCGAAGCCGTCGAGTTGGCGGCGCGGATGTTGGTGTCGGCAATCGGGGGCGAGACCTTCGCGCAGGTCGCAGCACGAATCACTCGCGCCTTGTGGGATTCGGGTGAATCCGTTGCCGAGTTGGCGGCGGAGCTTCCGATCGAAGCCGCCACTGCGGCGAGGGACGCGGCAGTGGCGGGTGACCTTCTGCGCGCAAAGCTCGGACATTACCTGGGCGGAATGTTGTATTACGCCGGAGAGTGGTATTGGGGTGTGGATCGCCTGCATCATCTCGAACGCCGCCTCCAATCCGTGGGCGCGCTGCGGGCGGGAATGCGCGCCGACGCCATCGCGCCGCGACCGGATTTTCGGGATGCCAAACCCATCGAATCGGACCAGCGCCTCCACCTCGAGTACTACCCCTCCCTGCGCAGCCCCTATACCGCGATCGCCATGGAGCGTGTCTTCGCTCTGGCGCAGCGTTTGCCCGTCGAACTCCACATCCGACCGGTCTTGCCGATGGTGATGCGCGGACTTCCCGTACCGCGGGCCAAGCGCATGTACATCGTGCTCGATACCAAGCGCGAAGCCGAGGATGCAGAGGTCGCTTTCGGAAACCTTTGCGATCCGGTCGGGCGTCCCGTGGAACGCGCCTTCTCCCTGTACCCGTGGGCTTGCGAGCAAGGGCGCGATGCGGCGTTTCTCGAATCCTTCACGCGTGCTGCTTTCAGCGAAGGCATCGACACCGGAGAGGACGCCGGTCTGAAACACGTGGTCGAGCGCAGCGGGTTGTCCTGGGACCAGGCACGCAAGCATGTGGATCAGGAGGGCTGGCGCGACACCCTCGAAGAAAACCGCCGCTGCATGTTCGAATTGGGGTTGTGGGGTGTCCCGAGCTTTCGCTTGTTGAGCAGCGATGGCGAACCGGATTTCTCGACTTGGGGACAAGACCGGATCTGGTTGGTAGAGCAAGCGATTCGCCGCCGACTCGGCGCCCGAAACGACCCCGGAAGGACGGAATGAACGCGACCCCGGCCCCGTACCGCTTTCACGCCTTCGAAGTTTCCTATTTCTCCGCCAAAGTGCGGCCGGCGCTTCGCTACAAGCAACTCTGGTACGAGGAAGTGCGCGCCAACGTCGGCGACATCCTGCAGCGCACGGGGTTGGGTTTCATCCCCATTCTGGAGACCCCCGACGGGCAGGTCTGGCAGGACACCAGCGAGATTCTCGACCAGCTGGAAGTCTGCCACCCGAATCCGCCGCTCTTTCCCACTTCACCGGTCCAGCGCATGGCGGCCCATTTGATCGAACTCTACTCGGACGAGTTCGGACTCATTCCCGCCATGCACTATCGCTGGGGTAGTGAACTCGGTGAAGCGTCGGCTCGCGCGCGCTTCACGGCGATGATCGGGAACGAAAAACGGGGTCGTGCGGCCGCGGACCGAATGGCCCGTGCGCGTCTGATGCTCGGTGCGACCGACGCGGCGGCGCCGGCCATCGAAGCGCACACACGAGACCTGCTCGACGTCCTCTCGCGCCACTTCGGAAGCAGCCCCTATCTATTGGGCGCCCGAATGTCTCTGGCGGATTGTGCGTTGATGGGACCCCTATACGGCCATTTCTTCAACGATCTGGTCTCGCGCAAGTTGCTGCTCGAATCCGCCGTACCTGTGTGCGGTTGGATCGAGCGCTGCAATTTTCCCACCAGCGACGGCCAGGGGGAGTGGCTCGAAGGCGATGCCCTGGCGCCCAGCCTGCGGGCGGTTCTCAGCGTGATGGGCCGGGATGCAGCGCAAGTCCTCTTGGACGCGGTTCGGAGTTTCGAAGCCTGGGCGGACACGCGACCGGAAGACGTCGAGGAACCCCCGCGCGCAATTGGGCCGTATGCGACTGCGCTGCGCGGAACCCCGATTCAGAAGGGTTGCTTGCCCTACTCCCTGTGGATGCTGCAACGTTCCCTGGACGTGTATCGCAGTTTCTCCGAGCCGGAGCGCAAACGCGTCGATGAATCCCTGGTGGGAAGCGGGTGGGAGACCGTACTCGCCTACCAACCCCGTCACCGGTTGGGAAAGAAGAATTTTCAACTCATTTTCGAAAAAGGAGATTCCTGAATGGCCGTCGATTTCATCGTAAAGCGGGATGAACCGCGCCAATCGCGCTTCGTGTCTGCGCCGGATGTAGGCGAGCTCGCGTCGGGTCAGGTGGAGCTCAAAGTCGATCGTTTCGCCCTCACTGCGAACAACATCTCCTACGCCGTGGCGGGAGACATGCTCGGCTATTGGCATTTCTTTCAGGCTGAAGCGGGTTGGGGGCGAATCCCGGCCATGGGGTTCGGGGAGGTGCTGCGTTCGAAGAGTGCCGGGATCGAAGAAGGCGAGCGCTTCTTCGGCTTCTACCCCATGTCGCATTCGTTGGTCGTACAGGCGGATTCGGTGGGGCCGGGCAGCTTCCTCGACGCCGCCCCCCATCGCAGCGAGACCGCGCCGGTCTATCGGCAGTATTCCCGCGCGAGTGGAGACCCGCTCTACGCCGCGGATCGGGAAGATCAGCTCATGCTGATGCGCGGTTTGTTCATGACGTCTTTTCTCGTTGACGACTTTCTGGCGGAAAATGGATTTTTCGGCGCGAAATCGTTTCTGATCTCCAGCGCCTCGAGTAAAACCTCGATCGCACTTGCGTATCAGCTTTCCCAGCGCGGGGCGGGGCCGGTGGTGGGGTTCACTTCACCACGCAACCTCGGTTTCGTAAAGAGCCTGAAGTGCTACGACCAGGTATTGCCCTACGACGAGATCGCATCGCTCTCCCCCGATACCCCGGTGGCGTTCGTCGACATGGCGGGGAACGGGTCCGTGGTGACGAACTTGCATCGCCACTTCGGGGACAACATGAAACACAGCTGCTCGGTCGGGTTGACGCACTGGGAGCAGGGCGGCCGCGACGAGAATCTGCCCGGAGCAAAACCCGAGTTCTTCTTCGCTCCCGCGCAGATTCAGAAACGCACCCAGGACTGGGGTGCGGCGGGTGTTCAAGAACGCATTGGCGGCGCGTGGCGGAAATTCGACGCCTATAGCGACGAATGGCTGCGAATTCTCCGGGGGCGGGGAGAGCAGGTCCTGGAACGCGTCTACAACGATACGCTCGAGGGCCGAACCCGTCCCGACGAGGGCCATGTGCTTTCGCTGTGGAGCGAATGACCGACCGGGACGCAAAGGAAATGAAGATGTCTTCGATCTGGATCTGGGTTTGCGCGCTGGTTCTGTACGGCGTGTTTTCGCTTTGGTACAACAATTGGCGCGGGCCGCTCACGCATGCGGAGATCGCTTCCCACACCGAGCGTTTCGAAGCCGGTGGTGCGGATCCCGAATTGATCGCGAGTCTGCGCAAGTTCCTCGAAACCGATGACGGCGGCGAGTTCTACATGGTGAATCTGATTCGCCTGCATCCGGGCGAAGTCGCGATGCCGGATACGGGCGAACGCCGACCCGCCCGCGAGGTGCTCGAGCGCTACACGGGGTACTTCATGCCCCAGGTCTTCAAGCGCGCGGGACACCCGGCTTTGCTGGGCCAGGCCGCGGGCGGTTACCTCGATCGCGCCAACGTCGAGGCGAATCCCGGTTGGTCCTTCGCGGGGGTCGTCCGCTATCGCAGTCGGCGGGACATGGTCGAACTCGCCACGAATCCGGCTTTCCGACCCGCCCACGCGTTCAAAATGGCCGCCATGGCGAACACGCTGGCGTTCCCGATCGCGCCGCCGGTCATGTTTGTTGGGCCGCGCGTGTGGGTTGCGCTCGTGCTCGCGTTGCTGGCCTCGCTCGTCCAGATCGCGACGAACGCCGGCCGAAGTGGGTAACCGCAGTTCGACTCGGAGATCAGGAGAACCAGCGCCCGAGGCGCCCGCCCCACCAGAAGCGAATCAGTTTCTGCATGCCCGCTTCGGATTTGACGGTGTAGGGGTAGCCGCCCTGGATCTTTCCCTTGCCGCGCCGGTCGGCGCTGATGGGCTTGGCGTGACAGTAGCCGCGCAGGCCGGCTTCGGAATTGACGACGCCCAGGCCGCTGTTCTTCACGCCGCCGAACGGCGCTTCGTGGATGCCGTAGGTCATCGCCATGTCGTTGATGCACACGCCGCCGGATTCCACACGTTCCGCGAGCCGAAAACCGCGCTCCGTGTCCGTGGTCCACACGTTTCCGTTCAGGCCGAATTCCGAATCGTTGGCCCAGCGGATCGCCTCCTCTTCGTCGCGCACGCGCATGATGGAGACGATGGGGCCGAAGGTCTCCTGGGTCATGAGCGCCATGTCGTGGTTGACTTCCGAAACTACGGTGGGTTCGTAGTAGAGCCCCTTCAAATTCGGGTTGCGTCGGCCGCCCACGTGGACCACGGCGCCCTTGTTACGGGCGTCTTCCATATGAGACTCGATGATGTCGAGTTGCTTGTCCCAGAAGACGGCGCCGACATCGCTTTCGCCTTGATCGCTTTGGCGCAGTTGTCGGGTTCGCTCGATGACTTTCGCGAGAAACGGTTCGTAGATAGCGTCCACGACATAGACGCGCTCGGTGCCACAGCAGTAGTGACCGGTGTTCATGCAGGACCCGAGTACCGCGCCCTCCGCTGCCCGGTCGATGTCGGCGTCGGCACACACGATCATGGCGTCCTTCCCGCCGAGTTCGAGGGTGTGGGGGATCAGGCGTTTCCCGCAGGCTTCCGCAACCCGACGACCCGTCGCAACGCTGCCCGTGAAGGAGATCTTGTCGACTCCGGCCTCGATCAACGCGGCACCGGTTTCGCCGTCGCCCTGGACGACCTGGTAGAGGTCCGGCGGGAAACCCGCGTCTTCGGTGAAGCGTTTCACCGTGAGCGCAGAGAAGGGCGTGACTTCCGACGGCTTGTGGACCACCGCATTCCCCGCCATCAGTGCCTGGGCGAGGGGAACCACCGAAAGTGCTACGGGTCCGTTCCACGGCGTAATGAGTCCGACCACGCCGAGGGGTTCGTAGACGATGCGAAGCTTCTTCGCCAAACCCAGTAGGCCGTGGATGCGGCGTTTCTCGGGCTTGAGGAATCGCTTGGCATTCTTCGCGTAATAGGCGAGGGCGTCGCACGGCGCGTACACTTCGAGCGCGATGGCGTCGGATCGTGCCTTTCCGGTTTCCTGCACTACCGCGTCGATCACCTCGTCCTGGCGCTGGACGAATTGGTCGAGCAGTCGGTAGAGGACTTCCGCCCTCGCATCGAAGTCGAGGCGCGCCCAATCGGATTGCGCCTTGCGCGCGCGCTCGACGGCGAGCCGCACGTCTTCCGCGGTGGCGCATTCGAATTCGCCGATCGGTTCGAGGCTGACGGGACTCCGGGCGCGCAGGCGGCGGCGCGGCCCGCTGGATTCCATGACTTCGATGATCGCCATACTATTTTCCTTCTCCGCTTCGAATTCGCTGGGAAACGCTCTGGCAAGCCCGCACGAGTGCAGGGACGAAGAGATCCGCTCGGGCCACACAGGCCGCGTGATCCGCCTCGATCTCGAATACTTCCGCGCCTGGAATCGAGGCTGCGAGTTTGCGCTGTCGGGAAGCCGGCACGAGTTCATCGATCGCCGTCACCACCACGGCGGCCGGAACGTCGACATCGCCGATCCAATCGTGGGACGAGAACCGACCGACCGCCCCAGCCGCCTCGATCACCGAGGCCGGGTCGCTGGAGCCGAGCTCGTCGAAGACCCGTTCGCGCAGCTCCGGGTGTTCGATCCGCGCCAACATGCGCCGCAGCATCTGCCGATGGACCTGCTCGGGGACGAATCGCGCAACGTTTGCGACGAGGGGGAGCAGGTTCCGCGCAAAAATCGCGCGATTGCGCGTGGTGAAGTGACGCGACGTTGCGCACAAGACCAGGCCCGATACGCGATCCGGGTGACGCCGCCAGGTGAGGGATGCGATGGGCCCTCCCATGGAATACCCCACGGCGATGAAGTTTTTCACACCGAGCGCTTCCGCGGCCGCCGCCGCATCGTCCGCGCAATCCACCAAGCGGAAGCGCCGCGTGCGGATGCCCCGGCCGTGCCCCCGGTGATCGATGCTCAAGACGCGGAAATGTTCGGACAGAGCGCGGTAGGACCGCCCCCAGTTGAGTCTTCCGGTGGCTCCCAGGCCGTGGAGCAGCATCACCACGGGCGCCCCCGCGGGTCCCCGAACGTCGCGCACGAACGTGGTGCCGCGGCCGGGAAGCTCGACCGTACGATCGATCTTCGTATACGGGCTCCCTTGAGTGGCAGGATCGGCGGACATTTCACTCCCCATTCGAGTCCATCAACGATACCGTTCTCGGGGCATGAAGGTCTACACGACGGCAGCCCTCGAGGATCCGCGCGACGCGGGGACGATTTTTCCGAAGCTCGAAGAAGTGGGCTACGACGGGGGCTTCAGCTTCGAGGCAAAGCACGATCCGTTCTTGCCCCTGGTGCTCGCGGCCGAGCGCACCCGGCGCTTGCGCCTGGGAACCGCGATCGCGATCGCCTTCGCGCGCAATCCCATGAACCTCGCGCACTTGGCCTACGGGGTACAGAGTCTCTCGCAAGGCCGGTTCGTACTGGGCTTGGGTTCCCAGGTGCGTCCGCATATCGAGAAACGTTTCTCCATGCCCTGGTCCAAACCCGCCGCGCGCATGCGGGAGATCGTGCTGGCGATCCGCGCCATTTTCGATACCTGGGAGGGGAAGAGCGAGCTCGATTTCCGCGGTGAGTTCTATCGCCATACGATCATGATTCCAGCCTTCAATCCCGGTCCGAATCCCTTCGGTCCGCCGCCGATCTTCACAGCGGGCTTTGGCCCGCTGATGACCCGGGTTGCGGGCGAGACCGCCGATGGCTTCTTCGCCCATCCCTTCAACACGCGGAAGTCCCTGCTTGAGCACACGATGCCCGCTCTCGAACGCGGGCTCGCCCTGTCGGGCCGCGCGCGCGAAGACTTCGAGATCGTTTGTGCGACCCTGGTCGTGACGGCCGACACCGAGGAAGCGTTCGAGCGCGTGACCCTGGCCGCGCGCCAGCAACTGGCCTTCTACGGGTCGACGCCCGCGTACCGCCCGACATTGGATTGCCACGGTTGGGGCGATCTGCATCCGGAACTCAATCGATTGTCCAAGGCCGGCCGCTGGGACGACATGACGGGCTTGATCGACGACGAGGTTCTCGAGGCGATCGCCGTGGTGGGGCCCCGCGAGGAGATCGCGGGGAAGATCGAGAGCCGGCTTCGCGGCATCGCGGATGGCGTCGGCATTACCCACAACCGCGCGCCGGATCCGGAACTCTGGGCGGACGTGGTATCGGCCCTGAAGCAGCGCGCAGTGCCCTGACGCGTCGGTCTTCTTCCCGCTTGTCGGTTCGGGAGGCTCTGGACTACTCTCGGCGACGGCAATGAATTGTTCTTCCTGCCAGCACCCCAACCGCGATGAGGCCGTATTCTGCGAGTCTTGCGGAGCGGGTCTCGCACGGACCTGCACCCAATGTCAGAACGAGCTGCGCGCCGAGGCGCGTTTTTGCGATGCCTGCGGGACGCCGGTTTCACGCGACGCGGCGGCGGTGTCCGCGGCTTCGCGCGATCCTCGCGCCTACACGCCCAAGTATCTCGCCAACAAGATCCTCAATTCGAAGAAGTCGCTGGAGGGAGAGCGCAAGCACGTCACCGTGTTGTTCGCCGATCTCGCCAACTACACCCCACTCGGAGAGATGCTCGACGCCGAAGCCCTGCATTCGCTGATGGATCGATGCTTCCAGCGCATCGTGCCCGAAGTTCATCGCTTCGAAGGCACCGTCAATCAGTTTACCGGCGACGGTTTGATGGCGTTGTTCGGGGCGCCGATTGCCCTGGAAGATGCGCCGCGAAGGGCCGTCTGCGCAGCCCTGGCGATTCAACGCGCGCTGACGGAAATCGATCGCGAGGTGCGGGCGCGCTACGACGTCGAATTCCGCATGCGGATCGGCGTCCACACGGGACCCGTCGTGGTGGGTCGTATCGGCGACGACTTGCGAATGGATTACACGGCAATCGGCGATACGACGAATCTCGCCTCGCGCCTCGAATCCCATGCAACGCCGGGCAGCGTGTGGATTTCCGAGGCCACGAGAAATCTGGTGTCGGGGTTTTTCGATCTCACGGACGTCGGTCTGTTGGACCTCAAGGGCAAATCGAAATCCGTGCGGGCCTACCAGGTCGAGTCTCAGCGTTCGGTACGCGGGCGAATCGAAGCCGCCGGCGAGGACGGGCTGACGCCACTCGTGGGCCGCGCGAACGAACTCAAGACACTGAGCGGGGCCTACGATTGCGCGCGGACGGGCCAGGGCCAGGTCGTGTATCTGGTGGGGGAAGCGGGGATCGGGAAGTCGCGGCTCGTGTACGAGTTTCGCCGCTCCCTCCAAGACGAAGCCCACGTCTGGCTGGAGGGGCATTGCGCATCCCTCGGGCAATCCGCCTTTCTGCCACTCGTCGATGCGCTGCAGCGTCGGTTCGGGATCAAGGATGGCGACGACGAAGCCACCGCCCGCGGAAAGCTCGAAACGGGTGTCCGGGAATTCGGAAGCGTCCTCGAATGGACGCTTCCCTTCTTGCGGCAACTGATGTCCTTGGGGGACGAAGACGAGACCCTGGGAGCGATGCACGCGGTGGACCGCCGGAGCGAAACCACGCGGGCCCTGACCGCTTTGCTGCTGGAAATGGCGGAAGAGCGCCCCCTGGTTTTGGTGATCGAAGATCTGCATTGGATCGATTCGGATTCCGAACAGCTTCTGGGGTTCATCAGTGAATCGATCCCCTCCAGCAAGGCGTTGTTCATCTTTACCCACCGACCGGGCTACGAACACCCCTTCGGCGATCGGAGCTTCCACACGCGTTTGGCTCCCAAACTTCTCACGGGTAAAGAAACGGGAAGCATGACCGGGGCGTTGCTCGCCGCGGATGAGCTTCCCCCGAACCTCGCGAAACTGATCGCCCAGAAGTCCGATGGAAACCCGCTGTTCATCGAAGAGGTCACCAAATCGTTGATCGACGAGGGGGTGCTGCGCTTCGAGCATGGACGCCTGCGCCTCGAGCGAGAACTCGACAAGATCTCGGTCCCCGACAGCATCCAGGACGTTCTGATGGCGCGGATCGATCGCTTGGAGGAAGAGCCGCGGCGCGCGATTCAAGTGGCGTCGGTGATTGGGCGCGAGTTTGCGCTGGGTCTGCTCGATCGAATCATCGAGGCCGGGGACCGGGTAGGCGATTTGGTGGGGGAGCTTCGCGCGCTCGAACTCATCTATCAAAAGGCCTCTCACCCAGAACTCGCGTTCATGTTCAAACACGCGCTCACCCACGATGTCGCCTACGAAAGCGTTCTCATTTCCCGGCGCAAATCCCTGCACGAGATCGTGGGGCTGGCAATCGAGGAGTTGTATCGCGATCGCTTGAGCGAGCACTATGCGGTCCTCGCTCAGCATTTCAGCCTGGCGGAGAGTTGGGAAAAATCCTTTCTCTATCACGCGCTCGCGGCCCGCAAAGCTGCGGACAATTTCGCAAACGACTCGGCGATCGAACATTGTCGCGCCGCCCTCGACATTGCGAAGCGCGAAGACGTGTCGGTTCCCAAGCGCGAAGTAATCGAACTCGAAGGTCTGCTGGCGCTGGTCTATTTCACCATCAGCGCCTTTCGCCAGGCCGGTGAAACCTACGAACGCGCCGCGGCCCTCCACGAAGACGATACCGGTCGTGCGATGAACCTCGCGCTGAGCTCCTTCGCGTACTTCTGGGCCCACGATTACGATCGAAACAAGGAATCCAGTGCAAAGGCGATCGAGTTGGCGCGTGCGTCGAAGAACGTCGCGGCGGAGTCGATCGCCACTGCGTCCTACGCTCAGAGTTGCGTAGCCCAAGGCGATCTCGCTCCCGAGCATCGCAATAATTCGATTCACGCGTTTGCGTTGGCGGAACAATGCGGAAGCCCCCACGCGATGATGGTGGCGGGGGCGACGGAAGCACTCTTCCTGAAGCACTTCGGCGAGTTTCGCGCGGCGATCGAGCTGTCGGAACGCGCGCTGATCACCGCGCGCCGCTCTCCCTTCTTCCTCGAACTCCCGCTGTGGACCTTGGGGCTCGCCCTGGCGGGCGCCGGCGAATACGGACGCGCGATCGCGCAGTTCCAAAGCGGCATCGAGATGTGCAATCGAATCGGCCAGCCGGCCATCAAGGCGCGGCTGTTGAACAGCGTCGGGTGGTGTTTCGCGGAATTCGGATGTCACCGCCAGGCGGCCGTGTTCAATCGCCAATCCACGGATCTGGCGGAAGTGATGGTTGCGCGCGAAGTCGTCGAGAACGCCCCGGAGCTCTATGCCAACGGGAAGATCAATCTCGCGGGCAATTTGCTGCACTTGGGGGAAATCCAAGAAGCGTCCGATCATTTGGATGCGATTCGAGCGCAGCTCGACGAGCCGGGAGATCCTTGGATGCGCTGGCGCATTGCCATGCATCTCGAAGATTCGGTCGCGCGGGTTGCGCTGCTGCGGCGCGAGCCGGATCTCGCCCTGGCGGGAACGGCCACGGAAATCGAGCAAGCGCGCGAAAGCGGATCGCGCAAGATCGAGGCGCGGGCCCTGGAGTTGCGCGGCCGTGTGCTGGCGAATTTCGACCAGAACGTCGAGGCCGAAGAGGCTCTGCGCGAGTCGCTCGCCGTGGCGCTGGCGATCGAACACCCGCCGATCATCTGGCGCTGCCATTCCCTGCTGGCATTGCTGGCGAATCGCGCAGGGCGCAAGCGCGACGCGGAACGATCCATCGAGGTGATTCACGCCACCATCGAAGGCTGTGCAAAGACCTTGCCCTCGGACGAATTGCGGAACGAATTCCGATCGCTGCGCGATCGTTTGATCTCCGAACCGCTGGCAGCGTACCAGTAGTCGGAAAGCGAGTACCCATGGAGACCACACCTCACCTCGAGCGCATCGAACGCGATGGCTTCACGATCGTGGAGAACGCCATCGACCTGGATTTCGTGGAGCAGTGCAATGATGAATTGGCGCGCCTGGAAAACCAATACGACGTCACGCCCTCGAAAAACACCTTCGAGGGGGAGAGGACGGTCCGCATCTACAATCTTCTCGTCCACGGCTCCCTTTTCGAAGCGATCCCCGTGCACCCAGGCGTGCTTCCCCTCGTCGAAGGTGTGTTGGACAGCGGCTGCCTGATCTCGTCGTTGTCTTCGATCGCGATCGATCCGGGTGAGACCCCCCAACCGATTCACGCGGACGACCAGCTGTTGCCGCTCCCCAAGCCCCATGTTCCCCTGGTCTGCAACACCATGTGGGCGCTAACGGACTTCACCGAAGAAAACGGGGCCACGCGCATCATCCCGGGCTCTCATCGCAGCGATCATTCGCCCGACTATGGCAAGCACTACGACAGTATCCCCGCGGAAATGGCGCGGGGAAGCGTTCTCGTCTGGCACGGCAGCCTGTGGCACGGCGGCGGCGCCAACAAGAGTCAGGACCGCCGCGTGGGGATCGCGATGAACTACTGCGCCGGATGGGTCCGCCAACAAGAAAACCAACAGCTCGGCATTCCTGCGGAGATCGCGCGTGGTTTCACACCGCGCTTGCGGGAGCTGGTGGGCTATGGGATCTACAAAGGCCTGGTGGGACACATCGACAAGAAGCTCCCCACGTTCTTGCTCGATCAACCGAGCGCCGAGAACGGTGTGGTGTGGGACAAGCTGCCCGCTTCGAAGGAATCCTGAGTCGAAGGGCTACTCGCCGCTGAAAACCGGCTTGCGCTTTTCCTTGAACGCGCGCGGTCCTTCTCGCGCGTCCTTGGACGCCATCACGGCCGCGGAGACTTCGTTCTCGATCTGCAGCGCTTCCGCGAGCGGTCGTCCGCTCGATCGGACGACTCCTTCCTTGATCTTTCGGATTGCAAGCGGGCCATTGGCGGCGAGTTTCGAAGCGAGTTCGTGGGCCTTGTCGAGTAGCTTCGCTTTGGGGACGACGTAATTGAGTAAACCGAGAGCGAGGGCTTCCTGGGCGGAAATCGGATCGCCGATCATCAGCAGTTCGAGGGCTTTCGCGTAGGGGATCTGGCGCGGTAGACGCGAGAGCGAGCCTCCACCCGGAATCAGACCGACCTTGGCTTCGGGGGTCCCGAAGACCGCGTGCTCCGCGGCGACCCGCAGGTCGCAGGCATTGGTGATCTCGGTCCCGCCACCGAGTGCGCGTCCATTCACGGCGACGATCACCGGTTTGTAGAGTTCGAATCCGCGCAGGATCGCATCCGTGAAGGCTTCGGGTCGGGCGAGGAGTTTGTGATCCCATTCATCGTGCGGTGGCCTCGCACCGGTCAGCATGGGCATCGTGCGTTTCAAATCGCCACCGGCGCAGAAATCCTCGTCGCCCGCACCGGTCAGGATGGCCACGCGCAGGTCCGGATCGTCGCGGAATTCGTGCCAGGCTTCCGTCAAACGAACGAGCAGCTGCGGGCTCAAGGCATTGCGGGCTTCGGGTCGGTTGAGGGTCAGGGTGAGGACGCCGTCACTTCGGTCGACCAGGAGATGGCTCGCTTCCGGCATCCGCTATCCCTCGATCTCGCCGAGCGCGACCTGCTTGGCCCAGCGATAATCGGGCTTCCCGCTGGGGGAGCGTTCGATCTTCCTGGCGAGGTGCAATTCCCGGGGAACTTTGAAGCCTGCGATCTTGCCTCGACAGTGTTCCTGAAGCTCCGACAAATCGAGGGATGCATCCGGGCGGAGTTCCACCACGGCAGCGACCCGGCTTCCCCAACGCGCGTCGGGCACCCCAATCACCAAGGCGTCGTAGGCAGCGGGGTGCGACTTGATGGCGGATTCGACTTCCTCCGGATAGATCTTCTCTCCACCCGAGTTGATCGAAACGGAGCCTCGACCCATCAGGGTGATGCGACCATCCGCTTCCATTCGAGCGAAATCGCCGGGCATCGAATAGCGCTGCCCGTCCGCTCCGATCACGTAAACCTGAGCTGTCTTCTCCGGGTCTTTGTAATACTCGACCGGGATGTTTCCCGAGCGTGCAATCTTTCCGATCGTCGCGGAACCCGCGGGTACGACTTCGAGGTTGTCGTCGAGCACCACGGTGCCTTCGCCGGGTGAGAACGTGGGACCGCCGCCGGTCATGTGGGTGTTGCCCTTGGTGCAGATGAGCACGCCGTTGTTGCCTGCCTCGGATGCGCCGACGCCATCGATGATCAGAAGATTGGGCAGGTGGTCGAAGAAGTCGTCTTTCACGGTCGGAGAAAATACGGCCGCGCTGCTGGTCACGATCAGCAGCGAAGAAAGGTCGTGCTCTTGCATGGCTTTGGGGAGTGCATCCGCCATGGGGCGGCCCATGGCGTCACCGGTCACCATGAGTCCCTGAACCTTCTCCTCGGACACGAGTCGCCATACCTCTTCCGGGTCGAACTTACTCATGAGCACGTTCTTGCGTCCCACGAAACTGCCGGACATGACCGACCATTGTGAAGCGCCGTGCATCAAGGGTGCGATGGAGAGAAATACCTTGGGTCCGGGTTTTTCGCCGTGGGCGATCATGTCTTCCGGCCGTTGTGCGCGCCAACCCGTATGGGTTTCGAGCCCGCCCCCCAACGCGAAGAAGACATCTTCGTGACGCCAGACCACGCCCTTCGGCATGCCCGTGGTTCCGCCGGTGTAGAGCATGTAGCGATCATCGGGTGAGCGGGGTCCAAAATCGCGCTCCGGCGAACCCGCTGCCATGGCCTTTTCGAATTCGAGCGAATCCAAGCCGTCCGCACTCTCCGAGGATCCGTCTTCGATCACCAGGCTGTGTCGCAGATCCGGCATGGCGTCGCGGCATGCGCGTACGCGGGGAGCGAAGGCGCGCTGATACACCAGGGCTTTCAAGTCGGCGTTGTCGAACACGTATCGCAGCTCGTCTTCCACGTAGCGGTAATTGATGTTGATCCAGATTGCGCGGATCTTGAAGACCGCCCAGAGCGTCTCCACCCACTCCGCGCAGTTGAGCGCGTAGATGCCCACGTGGTCGCCGGGGCCGATGCCCTGATCGGCCAGATGATGGGCCAGGCGATTCGCGCGCTCTTCCATCTCGAGAAACGTGCGACGCTTGCCATCGGCGACCAGGCATTCGGATTCACCCCAATGATCGACGGCATTCTCGAAGAGGTCTGCCAGATTGAATTCCATGTTCGTTCCTTTCCTACAGGTGTCGATTAGAGCCAATCGGTCGGGGCTGCGACGCCCTGGGCGATGTTGTCTAGACATTCCACGCTGCTCCCCCACGCGAGCGAACGTTCTTTCGCACGCAGCGTGAAGAAGTAGAGATCGTTTTCCTCGATGACGCCATTTCCGCCGTGAATCTGATGGGCCAGCATGGTGACTTCCGGAGCGGCCAGGGAGGCCGACGCCTTCGCGCTGTCGATCCGTTCATCCGAAGGTTGGGGGGAGTCGAGCGAACTCAGCGCGCTGTAACAAAGGCCGCGAACGCTCTCGATTCGGATCGCCATGTTGGCGCAGTGGTGGCGAACCGCCTGGAAACTCCCGATCGGTTTCCCAAACTGCTTTCGCAGTTTTGCGTAGGCGGTGGTTTGATTCAGGGCAGTCTGCATGCTTCCCAGGCACTGGACGGCCGCGAGGGCCCGGGCCATGCGCAGCAGAGCGCGATAGGCAGAGTGGTCCCCCACCGCTTGGGCGGGGACTCCTGCGTAACGCACGGAACCCACCGGGGTGCGCCCAATGGAGCGCAAGGGTTCGACCTGAACGCCAGCATTCCGGGCGTCGACGAGCCAAAGCCCGATGCCTTCCGGCGATCGCGCGGCAACCAGGTGATGGGTCGCGAATTGCGCGTAATCGACGTAGGTCTTCGCGCCCGTCAAGACGCCGTCCACCACTTCGGCCCGGATGGATTCAAAATCGTCGTCGCTTTCGAGGATGGCGGGGACAGGCAGAGCCAGGCCGGCCAGAATCGGTTCGATCCATCGGCGGCTTTCTTCGGCATCCGCGAAGTCCTGCAGAATTCGCCCGCAAGTGCTGACTTCGAGTACGGGAACGATCGCCGCGCGTTGGGCGAATTCTTCGACCCACAAACCCAGGTCCACGAAGGAACCGCCCGCCCCGCCGAGATTCTCGGAGAACGCGATTCCGAGCCAACCCTGTTCCGCGATCGCATTCCACAACGCCGCATCCCACTGATTCTCCCGCTCACAGGAGCGAACCCGTTCGAACGGGACTTCCTCGCGCAGGAAGTCGCGAACGGTGCGCTGTAGCAGGGTCTGGGTTTCCGAAAGTTCGAGGTTCACGGGGGCTCCGTCAACGCGGCAAACCGAGACCCGCCGCGGCGATGATGTCGCGTTGAATCTCGTTGGTTCCGCCACCGAAGCGGAAGATGGGGGAGAGGCGGAAATTGAATTCGGCTTTGCCCGCGAAGGGAGCCCGCTCAGCGGATTCGGCGCTCAAGCCGCCGTCCCGCCCGAGCAGGTCCATGGCGGCGTTCGCGAGCTGCGTGCGTAGCTCGGTGGCGGAAATCTTTGCCATGGAGGCTTCGACGATGGGCGTCCCGCCTTGGGCGAGGATCCATGCGTTGCGCAGCGCCAGGGCGCGATGCTCGTGAAGCTCGAGTTTCAGTTCGGCGAGCCGCAGACGGACGACGGGGTTGGCCAACCGCTCGGGTCGGTGGGTTCGCAGGTGATCGACGAGCTGATCGTAGATCCGCGCCAATCCTCCCGTCGCCGCCAGGGCGACGCGTTCGTGATTGAGTGCGTGCATGACGATCGCCCAACCCTGATCGATCCCACCCACACAATTTTCGATCGGAACGCGAACGTCGTCGTAGAAGGTTTCGTTGGTGTGTCCCCCATACATCGTATGGAGTGGGCGGATCGTGACACCCGGCGTGTCCGTCGGAACCACGATGATCGAGATCCCCGCGTGCTTGGCTGCATCGGGGTTGGTCCGCACCGCGAGCCAGAGATGAGTCGAGACGTCGGCGAGCGAGGTCCAGATCTTCTGGCCGTTGATCACCCAGTGATCGCCGTCGCGGTCGGCCCGAGTTCGGAGGGAAGCCAGGTCGGTGCCGGCGTTGGGTTCGCTGTAGCCCAGGGCGAAGGTGAGTTCACCGCTGTAGATCTTCGGCAGCCATTCCTTCTTCTGCGCCTCGCTTCCGAAGGCGTTGAGGGCCGGTGCGACCGACGTGAAGGTGAGGTTTCCGTAGGGCATGCCCCAATACTCCATCTCTTCGATGAAGATGAAGTTGTAGAGCATGCTCTTGCCCTGGCCGCCGGATTCGACGGGCCAACACAGGGTCATCCAGCCGCGTTCTCCGATGGCGTCGTGGAACTTTCGGATCCGCGCTCCGGAGCCGCCGTAGGTGGCCGCGTACTCGGCGAGCAGCTCCGGGGTTCGCCATTCGCCGATGAAGGCACGCAGTTCATCGCGAAAAGCGATGTGCTCGGCATCCCATTCGAAATCCACTCTATGCTCCCGCCCGGAGGCCGGCCGTGAGGAAGTCGACCAGTTCCTCGAGGCTTTCACGCGGCGGGGGAAGAACGTCACCCGACACGGCAAAAGCGTTGGAATCGGCGAGTGCCGAAAGCGCCGCTTGGAGAACGAGTACCAGCCGGCGGTTGAGCACCGGTCGGGGAACGCCCGGGAGCGCGCGCTCGACGCGATCGCCGATTTCCCGGTAGCTCTCCCCGAATCGTGCGGTGACGAAGTCGGAGATGAAGGCCCGCCCATCGGCGTAGAGCTTGGCCATGAGTTTCACGTAGGCGCGGCCCGACTCGCCTTCGCGTTCGATCAATTCCGCCCAGGGAATGGCAATCACTTCCACCATGCGTCGCACTTCGGCGGCGTCTTGCGTTTCGGGACTGGCGAGCAAAGCCTCGCGACGTTGCTGGATGGTTTCGACTCGGTGTAGCACGACCCCTTCGATCAGCGCTTCGCGCGAACCGAAGTGATAGTGGACGGCGGCGGAATTCACGCCGGCCGCGGCCGCGACCCGGCGCAAGGAAACCGCCTCCATCCCACTCTGGGAGAAGACCTTTTCGGCGGCCTCGATCAGGCGCGCCCGGGTGGCCTGTCCGTCTGCGCCCCGTCCGCGGGCGGAGCCTCGAAGCTTCATGAGGCGAGTTTGATTGAATCATTTGATTGAATCAATCGATTAAAATTTTCGACAATAAAACCGAACACTTGAAGCGAAATCTTGCCCCACCCCGGCCGTGGAGAAATTGTTGTTGTTATATAAGCAAACGTTTGCTTATACTACCTCCATGCTCGCATTCGACTTCGACACTTCGCTCGATCGCTCCCAGCATGAACCCGAAACCCGGCGCGCCTGCGTACTGCGCGAAGCCGAGCGGTTGTTCGCCGCCCAGGGATACGACCGCGTCACCGTGCGCGGTGTCTCAGACGCGGCGGGCGTCAACGTGGCCACCCTCCACCTGCATTGGAAGAACAAGGCCACGTTGTACGAAGCCGTGTGCCGCCTGCACGCGCGGCACCTGGTGGAGCTGGTGGCTGAGGTGGCGACTCAGGCCGATCGTCTCGATACCGGGGCGCAAGTCGATCTGCTCGTCGACAACGTGGTGGCCTTGTTCGCGCGCCATCCCGCCATCGCCCCCATGGCGGTCGAAAGCTTTTCCGGCCAGGCGCCGCCGGATCTCCCCACGCTCATGGACCACGACGTGCAAGTGGTCTCCTTCGTCGAGGCGGAGATTCGCAAGCGAATGACCCCGGAGCGCGCCGACGAATTCGAACCCGTCCTCGTACTCTTCTCGGGGCTCTACACCGCCGCCACACTCTTCTGTGATTCCCCAGTTCAACGCGCGCTCCTCGGCGGGTCGGTCTACGAAGACCCGGACGTTCGCGAGCGCGCCGCGCGGTTTCTGCGAGGGACACTGCGCGCGCTGATCGGAGCCGACACATGAAACTCTTCCTTCTCCTCGGTGTGGTGCTGCTGGTGGCCTATTTCCTGTTCTGGCCGGTCCCCATCGAACCCGTCGCGTGGGATCCCGCGCCTTCGCCCGGATTCAACGGCGCGTTCGAGGAGAATCGGGCGCTCGCAGCGGCGGATCGTATCGCCGACGGGCGTGTGCTGGGTCCCGAAAGCGTGGCCCTTCATGTGGATGGATCGCTCTACTCCGGTCTGCGCGACGGGCGCATCGTGCGAATCGCGCGCGATGGGAGCCGGGTCGAGACGCTCGCGAATACGGGGGGCTCGCCGGGGGGGATGGAGTTCGACGCTGCTGGGAACCTCTGGTGCGTGGACGCGGATCGGGGTCTCCTGCGCGTGACGCCCGATGGCGAGATCTCGGTGCACGTCGACCGCATCGACGGGAAGCCGATGTTGTTCGTCGACGATCTCGCCATCGCGCAAGACGGTACGATCTGGTTCACCGACGGCTCCCAGCGCTTCCCGGAACACCACGACGCCTTCGAGTTTCTCGAGGGCCGCGCCACGGGCCGCCTCATCAGCTACGACCCGCGCAGTGGCGAGACGCGGGTGCGGCTCGAAGGCCTGCGTTTTGCCAACGGCGTGGCTTTCGGTCCGGACGAAGCCTATGTGCTCGTCAACGAATCCCTGGCCTACCGCACCCGGCGCCTGTGGTTGAAGGGCCCTCGGGCGGGAACCCACGAAGTGTTCCTCGACAACCTCCCCGCATTGCCCGACAACGTCACCTTCAATGGCAAAGATCTCTTTTGGGTCGCTCTGGTGTACCCGCGTGACGCCGCCATGGATTGGATGCCGCGCCAAGGCGCCTGGCTGAAAAAGATGGTTGCGCGGATCCCCGGCTCCCTGCTCGATTTCGTGGGCCGCCCGACGCCGCGGGGCGTGGTACTCGGCGTGGATCTCGAGGGAAACATCGTCCACAACCTGCAGGACACAACGGGTCACTTTGCAAACATTTCCAGTGCGATCGAGAGCGAGGGTTCGCTGTTTCTCGGCAGTATTCGCGAGTCCGCCATCGGGCGTATGGATGTTCCCGTACGAAATCATCAGCTGGCTCATCAACCCATCGAGGAAACGAAATGACGCGCTTGAAGTTTCGAAGCCTATTTCTCTATGCGATCGCGGCGGTCATCTTCGGCGAGGCCGCGATCGGGTTGTTCCGTCCGCATGCCGCTGCCGAGGCGATGGGATACGCGATCGTGAACGCCGATGGGATGAGCGAATTTCGCGCGGTCTATCTCGGGATGTGGTGTGCGTTGGGCGGTGCGGCACTGCTGGCCGCGCGGCGCCCGGAAGAGCCGTTGCTCGGGAACTTCGTGGCCTGTGCGATTCTCGGCGAAGCGTTTGCTCGAATCCTGAGTGTTGCGATCGACGGGCCTCCGGGGCTTCTTTCGTATGTCCACATCGCCATGGAACTGAGTCCGCTGGCCTTGTTGCTCGCGCGTCCTACGGCGCTGGCAAAGGGTTCTCCAGCATGAAGGTGATGACGCGATCCGCCAGGGTCTCGCCGATGTCTTCCTGAATGAAGTGATGGGCGGGGAAGCGTTCGTGGTTCTGGCCCGCGGCACCGGGAATGTGGTTGATCAAGCGGTTCACCTGCGCGGGACTCCCCAGGTTCGCATCCAGCTCTCCTGCCAGGGTGAGGAACGGCTTCTCGAAATCGCCCAGCGCCTGCCACGCGGGTAGGTTTTCGCTCTCGACCGCGGTGATCATCGACGGGAAGGCGCGGATTGCGGCCCGGTAGATCAGGCTCGGGTAGGGGGCGTCATAGGCACTGGCCTGCTCGGGGGTCAGGCTGTTGACCGTCAACGTTTCCACGACCTGGTGGGGGCGGAGATTCGGCGCCGTCAGGGCGTATTCGATCCACGCTTGAAAATTGGCCGGGATCTCGAAATCGCCCAGCGCGCAATCGATCTGCGTCGAATCCGGAAACGTGTACGGGTTCAAGCCCGGCGGAATCACGGGCAACGTCGTGTTGGACGCCACGGCGCGCGCGAACAAGTGCGGCAGGTCGCCGACGATCCGCAGTCCGATCAGACCGCCCCAATCTTGCGCAAACAGCGTGATGTCCTGCAGGCCCAGTTCCGCGATGAAGCGTTTGTGCCATTCGATGTGTTGTTCATACCGGTGGACCGAGAGTTCGACGGGTTTGTCCGACCGCCCCATGCCCATGTTGTCGGGCGCGATCACGCGGTAGCCCGCGCCCGCGAGCAGTGGGATCATCTTGCGGTACAGGTACGACCAGCTGGGTTGGCCGTGCATCAGCAGGATGACCTCTCCGTCGATCGGGCCCTCGTCCACGTAGTGAATACGCAGACCGTCGAGGCTGACGTAATGGGGTGCGAAGGGATATCCGTCGAGGTTCGCGAAGCGTTCTTCGGGGGTGACGACGAATCGGATTCCGTCGGGTGTTTCCGATATCGGCACGTCCCCCTCGTCGGGAACGCAGCTCGATGGACACGTGCTCGGCGCCGGAGCGTCCTTGGCGGAATAGAGCTTCCCGTTGCTGCCGTCCTTGCGAACGTCACCGCCGAACCGCGTGCAGTAGGTCGTGTCTCCCAAAGCCAACATGGCGACGAGCGGGCCCTGGCGTTGGCCCACTTCCAGGTCGTAATCGAGCGGTGCGTGGGGACGACCCGCGCAGCTGGCCGTGAGCTTCCCGTCCTGTACCACCACGCGACTGCACGGGCCCTGCTCGCGTTTTCCGTCCTTGTAGCGATATCCCCGGGGCGCCGTGTCGGGTCCGATCGCGCTCCAGCGTTCGCAGGGAAGGGTTTGGAGGAACTTGGTTTCGCTCGTGGTTCCCGCAAAGGCGAGGTTGCCGCCGTTCCCGGCGCCGCAGCGCGGGTCGCCCGCGCTGCCCGCACCTGGAACGGCGATGGCTGCATCTTGGGATTTGAAGACGATTCGCGTTTTGCCGGGGTCATCCGCTTTGCGGTTGCGGATCGCGAGACGCTTGCCCGAGATCGCCGTGATGTCCGGGTTCAGGCGCTGCCACGTGCCGAGTACGCCTTGCGAGAAGACCGTTGCGAGGCCATTGGAGTTCACCAACATGGGGCCATCGAGCACCCGACTCGAATACGTCCAGCCGTCGGGAATGGCGATGGCACTGAAGGCGTCGAGTTCGAGGGGATCGAGAACGTCGAGTAGCGTCGTATCGAAGAAGATCAAAACGTAGGCGTTCCCGTCGGGGTCCATGACTTCGTGTACGACGCGTTCGGGATTGAACTGGAACAGCGTCGAACGCCGCACGCTGGCGTTGGCGAATACGCCGGCTTCGGGATCCACACCCAGGATCTGTGCATCCTCCACCTTCGCGATCAAGCGAAACTCTTCTCCGGGAATTTCGGGTACGAGATCGAGCGCCGGGAGGACGCCGGGCGGGGCTTGCGGGAGATCCGCTGTGCCCGAGTCGAACAGGGTCGACTTCGGCGGGGCGACGAGAAAGCCCGGCGGCGGGACGATGGCTTCGAACTGTTCGAGGGTGCATTCCCCGCAAGCCCCGTACACCCAGCGGGCGAAGATGTTCTCGCCGCTGGGCTGGCGAACCTCGAAATTGAAGCGGAACGCGAACGCCCCGGCGCTGTTGGAAAGGCCGAGAAACACGACCAGAAAGAGAAGTTTCTGCAGTAGGTTTCGGGTCATGGTTCGTCCTCCGGAGTTTGTGAAGCTTCGGTCGTAGTTATGATATATTAGAAGTTAATACGTCAATTCTTTTTGGAGCTAAGCGAAATCGCTTGCAGGTACTGGGGGTTAGGTGAGCGACGAAGGACAGGATGGGCGCCGTCAGCGCTCCCTGAGAAGCCGCGAACGGATTCTCGAGGCGATCGCCAAGGCGATTTCGGACCCGAGCGTCGAGATCACACCCGAACAGATTGCCGCCCATGCGGGCGTCAGCATGAGCACGGTGTTTCGCCATTTCGGCGATTCCGAAGGCCTGGCGACGGCCATGCGCGAGCGGGTCGCCGCGCAGATCGTTCCCCTGTTGAGCGGCGAGGGATTCGAGGGCGACACCCGCACGCGTCTGGTCGAGTTCCTGCGCCGACGCGCGCAGGTTTACGAAGTCGTGGCTCCCCTGCAGCGCGCTTCCGGGCGCCTGCCGCGCCAGTCCGAGGGCGCGCAGAAGCAGGAACACATCATGGCGGCAGCGATGACCGCGCAACTTCACGCGGCCCTCGGCCCGGAATTCGCGAAGGCGTCCGACCCGCATCTCGCCCCCCTCTTGTCGGCGCTGCTTTCCCTCGGCAGTTGGACGCAACTGCGAAACGGAGAAGCGTTGGGTGTCGAAGAGGCGGTGGCGGTACTCGAGGTCGGCGTGCTGCGATTGCTCGGACATTCCGCGTAACCGAGCGGCTCTTGGCGCCGACGAATTCAGGCGATCGAGTAGCCGCCGTCGATGGATACGGTTTGCCCCGTCATGAATTGCGCGCCCGCGCTCGCCAGGAACACGACCACCGGTGCGATGTCCGACGGCGTTCCCCAGCGGCCCATGGGGGTTCGGTCGATGGGGGGCTTCTCCAGGGCTTCGATGCCCTTCATGGGAGCCGTCATGTTGCTCTCGATCAGTCCCGGCGCCACGGCGTTGACGCGGATTCCTTCGCGCGCCCAGGCGACCGCGAGGTTCTTCGTCATTTGAACGACGCCGGCCTTGGCGGCGCCGTATCCCGGCACGATGGGGACGGCGAAAAACGACGACATGGACGCCAGGTTGACCACGGACCCGCCCCCTTCGAGTGGGCTGGCGGCGAGTTTCGGTTTGCACGCCAGCGCCATGCGAAACGCCCCGAACAGATTGATCGCCACCGAGGCCTCGAAGGCATCCGGTTCCCATTCGTTGCGCCCGCCGGGAAAGTTGGCGCCCGCGTTGTTGACCAGGACGTCGAGTCGCGGGAAGCGTTCGCCCAGGCGCTCGATGGCCGCGGAATCCGTCATCTCGAGCGGGTGGTATTCGAAGGCCGCCAGATCCAGATCGTATTCCGACGCTTTGGCTCGCGTGCCGGTGATCGCGACGGCTGCACCGGCGCTCGCGAACGCCTGTGCGATTCCGTGGCCGATGCCGCTCGATCCTCCGGTCACGAGCACCTGTGCACCCGTGAAGTCGAAACGCGCACGGTTCACCGGTTCTCCTCCATTTCGATCATGACCTTGCCTCCGGAAGACGGGTCGCGCGCGAGCGCCAGGGCTTCGTCGAATTGCGCCAGTGGGAAGCGGTGGCTGATCATGGGTGAAAGATTCCAACGCGTCAGGAGTTCGATCGCGTCCGTGTAGTCTTCCGGATATTCCATGGCACCGCGAATCGTGAGTTGCTTCATCATCACGAGCAGGAAGCTGATCTCGATCGGGCGGTCGTGGAGGGCCACGACGGATAGACGCGCTTCGCCTTTGGCGTGTTGCAGGAACTGCTGGATGACCGGATCGGCTCCGGAGGCTTCGATGTAGGCGTCGGTGCCCGCCATGGGGGCACCCAGCACCGGGGCTTCTCCGTGAAACTTGCGAAGCGCGCGCCACGGGTCTTCGTTCGATGCATCGATGGTTCGGGTTGCGCCCAACTGGCGCGCGATCGCGAGTCGTGTTGCCGATAGATCGATGGCCACCACGTCCGCGACGCCCCGGTCGCGCAACACCGCGATCGCGGCCAGCCCGATGGGCCCCGCTCCGAACACGGCGACTTTGTCCGTGGGGCGCGGATCGATGCGATCGACGGCGTTCATCCCGACGCCCAGCGGCTCGGTCAGGGCCGCGGTTTCCATGGGGAGCGAATCCGGCAGTGGGTACAAGCGTTTTCCGGCGGCTGCGTCGCGCACCAGAAGTCGGCGCGAAAATCCGCCTTCCTCGCCCCCGTTTCCAATCATGTTGCCGCCCGCGGTCGGGTTCAGGACGACGCGATCGCCCACACGCAGGTTCGCAACCTGATCGCCTACGGCGTCGACCACGCCCGCCAGTTCGTGTCCCAGGGCCATGGGTTTTGCGGTCGGTCCCGCCAGACCGCCCAATCGCACGTAGCGAAGATCCGTGCCGCAGATCCCGCACGCCGCGACGCGGACGACGGCGTCGCGCGCGCCGGGTTTGGGTTCATGGATCTCGTCGAGGCGAACGTCGTCGGGGCCGTGGATGTAGACACGCTTCATCGAATCTCCGCCCGGATGGGAAAGCGTTCGAAATAGAAGTCGAAGCGTTTGCGCAAGGCGTTCGGGTCGATGCCGAAGTCCCGTTCGAGATCGTACAGGATCCGGCCGTGCTTCCCACGCGGGTTCTCGCGCAGGAAGCCTTCGAGAGAATGGCGCGCGTCGTCGGTCAGCTCCAGCTGCGCGAGTGCGTAGGTGCGCTCTACGGTCCCGAGATCGTCGGCCATGAATTCGTGGAAGGGGACGTCGAGGCTTTGCGTCGCGGGAATGCGATCCCGGTCGCGTACGCAGGCCCGCAAGAGCGTTTCGATTCGATCACACCAGTATTCCGCCACGGCCGGCGGATCGACTTTCGTGCGGCGCAAGCGGTCGCCATAGGTGAGCATCGTGATCGCCGATGCGATGACGGAAACCGGGTCGCGGTGGGTCAAAACGATGGTGGCATCGGGGAACGTAGAGAGCAGGGGGCCCAACTGCTCCATGTGTTGGGGCGATTTCAAGACCCAGCGATCGGGCCCCCGCAACCACTGGAGCGCCTGCAAGGCTTTCCGGAGATACGCGTAATGGGGGGTTTGGTCGTGTTCGAGATAGTAGTCCCGCCAGCGCGGCACCGTGGCGATCCATTCGAGTTCGTAGCAGGAGAAATCGAGGGCTTGGAGTTCGATCTCTTCGTGAACGTGATCCGGTGCCATCTCGTGCATGTTCTTCAAGAGTGGCATCAGGGCATCGCTTTGTTCGTACCCTTTCTGGCAGCGCGCGCGGCGCGGGTCTTCGCCGGAGGCTGCGGGCGCTGCGCGGGGATCGGGAATCGGTTCGAGGCTTTCCCAATAGGGCAGGGAACGCAGTCGCGCGTCGGCGGCGATCAGGTTGAGGAGATGGGTGGTTCCCGAACGCGGCAAACCCGCAATGATGATCGGCCGCCGAACCTCGACGTCGAGGATTTCCGGGTGGCGAACGAGCAGGTCTTCGAGACGCAGGCGGTTGGCGGCGTAGCGCACGCAATCCCGGTAGGCGCCGATCCTTCCGACTGCACCGAGTCCCGCATCTTCCTCGAGGCTCTGGAGCCAGAGCGCGAGACGCGCGCGGAAATCGTCGGCGCCGAAGTTCGATAGACCGGTTCGCTCCACGGCTTCCGCCAGCACGGATTCCGTGTCGAGAGAAACCGGGATCTGTTCGGCACCCGCCCGGGCGAGTTTCTGAAACGCGGTGAGTTGCGGTGCCGCGAGATCGCGAATGCGAACGTCTGCCCCGGGCTCGTTCACGGGGACGTCTCGATTCTCGCTTCGAGGTCCGCGATGGCGCGCCGCAGCCACGAACTCTCCCAGAAGTTCTCACTGGCGGTTTCCAATGCGCGGTGGGCGGAAAGGCTGGCTTCGAGTGCGTTCTTGCAGGCGGGGTCTGCGCTGAGGGCGGCCTCGGCGATGTGAATGGCTTCCACCGGGGCGCCATCGGTCAGTTTCTTCTGTGCCCGCCGGGCAAGCGCGTCGGGACCGCCGGCGAGATCGACGAAATCTCCGTACACGCTACTCGCCGGAACCGGGTAGAGTTCCGTGGTCGATCGGTGGTGAAACCATCCGGTGTAGGTTTCGTAGATGGCGCGTACGCCCCAGGCCACCTTCCCGTAGCCCTCGCCGACTTCGAGCGCCTCGGGGAGTTCGATCTCGCGCATCAGCGTGTAGACATCTTTGCCTTGGTTCATTCCGCGAACCGTTTCGTCGTGGACGTACTGCACCGCTCCGCGCAGGCGCGCCAGTTCTCCCTGGATCCGGTCGCGTCCGACGACGGGTTCGTGGTGTCCGACCAGGAGTATTTCCGGTTCCAGGGCACGCACGCGATCCAGGGATTCGATGAAACGCAGGGCGTCGCGATAGCGGTCGCCGCGGAGGGTCACGAGATTCGGAAAATGGCCGAACAGGGCGCTGAAGAGATTTCCCGTGAAGCAGATCTTGGATTCGGGAAGCCAAACCACCATGGAGTCCGTGGTCTCGCCGCCCGGTGTCGCGAGCAATTCGAAACGCACGCCGCCCAATTCGAACGCATACGCGTCCCGGAACGTGATCGTCGGCTCGGGAACCGATTGCGGGGACACCACATTGCCCAGGTTCTCGCGCACGTACGCGTTGGCCTTCCCGATCGCCTTCGCAAACGCGAAGCCGCTGCGGCGAGCGCGGCAAGCGGCGAGGCGCGCGTCATCCGCCTGGTGGGCTGGATTGTTGCCCTGGGCGACGATCTCGCTGCCGGGTTCGCGCAGTAGATCCACGCCGCCCACATGGTCGACATGGCCCTGGGTGAGCAGGATGAATCGAACCGGGCCCGGATCGAGGGCGTCGTAGTTGCGTTTGTGGACCGGCGCTTCGAATCCCATCCCGGTGTTGATGACCACGCAGCCATCGCGCGTCTTCACCAGGTACGAATTCGAAAGGCCTTCGGAGACGAACACGAAGTCGTTGATGGGCGTAGCTTCCGCCTGGGAGGCGGGCTGGATCGCAAAGCCACCTGGGCGCGAACGGAAGAGAGGTTGGGACATGGAGGCCTCGTTTCGGTTGCCGCAGCCGATTTAATACCATATGCCGGAGCGCCTAGAGGAGAAACGCGATGATGGAAACCGCTCAGGGCCGACTGGGACTCGGCCCTGTCGATCAAGTCAGCTACGTGGTCCAGGATATGGAACGCGCACTCCCGCTCTACGAAGCGATTTATGGGCCCTTCGATGTGGGGGTCGCCCCGATTCCCGATTGTGAAATCTGGGGCAAGCCCGCGAGCTGCAAACTCAAAGTCGCGGTCAACCACTCGGGTCCGTTGGAAATCGAATTAGTTCAAGTGCTGGAGGGGGAAACTCCGCACAGTGAGCACCTGGAGCGCCACGGCGAAGGACTTCACCACGTGCGTTTTCGCGTCGACCGGGTCGAAGACACATTGGCGAAACTCCGCGCCGAGGGTTTCGAAAGCGTCTTCTTCAAGCGCTTCGGACCGACGGTTGCGTTCGCGTACGTGGCATTGCCCAGCGCTACCGCGGGAAGTGTAATCGAATTGCTCGAGATGCCCGGGATGCCCGGCTGAGGCGTTCGGCCCCGGAGGCGGCTAGTCGCAGGCCGGGCCTTCGCATTCGAGCGGGCAGGCTTCGCACGTGGGCCCCGGCTCCTTGTTGAAGAGCTGGAAGGTTCGCGTGATGTCTCCGCCGCCAATGAATTGGCCGGAGTTGTCGAGGTCGAAGGCCGCGCAGGGTTTGTTTCCGCTGCCCCCGCAATTCGCCCCGGAACGGTCCTTGTTGAAGGACGCCAGCAATTCCCCGATGTCGACTCCACCCACGAACTGGCCCGGAGTTCCGAATTTGGCATCACACGCGTTGCCGAATCCATCGGCGTCGTCGTCCAGTTGTCCGCCCGTCGTGGTTTGGAACCCCTCACGCGCCGGAGTCCCGCCGGTTCCGAGTTTTGGATTGGCGACGAGAACGCAGTTGTCTTCGGCGTCCGGGACACCGTCGCTATCGGTGTCGGGGGCGGGGGGCGCAGGGTTCGGCTCGACGAAGAAGCCGTCGCGAATGCTCCATTCGTCGAGGGCGCGCGCCCACGGGTCGACGGCGCCCGGGTTGAGGCTGACTTCGACGTGCGTGAACGCCAGGGGCGTGGTGGTGAAGCCGTTGTCGATCTCCTGTGCGTCGAGGTGCAGGTGCGGCCAGGACGCGGAACCCGAATGTCCCACCAAACCGATGGGATCGCCGGCCTTCACCGGCGCCAGCGGTACGACGGGAACGGAATCTTGAATCAGGTGACTGAACAACAACCCGATGTCGTTTCCGATGTCGAGGAACACGAAGTTCGGCGGCGTGAGGATCGGCCCCGGGTGGCGCGGGGGCAGATCCGGCTGCGATTCGTCCATGGAGAAAACCGTCGCGTCCACCGGGGCCGTCAGCGTGAGGCCGAAGCTGAAATAGTCCGACAAGTTCGGGCTTTCGAACGGATCGTCCGGGTGGAGATTGTCGTTCACGAGGTTGATGTCGTAGGCCCAGACTCCGCTGTGGCTCCCGAGGGTCATGGGACCCTGGCTCACATACTGCTTGCCCGCGAGGGGCATCGGGATGGCGGTGGGGTTTTCGCCGCCGGCCGGTACGGGCGGATCCAGCGCATAGGGAGTGGGGATCAAGAGATAGGACGCAACCGCGGTTCCGAGGTCCAAGGGAGCCAGGTCTTCGCCGACGCTGAAGGGACGCACGCGTACCCAGCTGCGCGCGTTCGCCCCGCTGAGTTCCGCCGCCATTTCGGCGGGAAGCTCGGCGGCCAGACTCGCGTAGGGAATCCGGACCTCGAAGACCTGGCCCGCCGCCTTGCTGCTGTCGTCCCAGGAGGTGAAGATTCCGAAGTCGTTCGGCGGGAAGATGTTCAACAGATCCGGGAACGAAAGATCCAGGCCCAGCATCAATTCGAAACCTTCCTCGCGAAAGAAGTCGATCTCCAACCAGAAGTTGAGGAACTCCGTGGGCGGCGGAGCCGCGGTTTCGATCTTCACCAGCAAGGCGTCGGCGGTGGGGGCGATCGCGACACTCGTAATGTCGCGGCTCGCTTCACCGCCGGCGTCGCCCACCGGGTCGGCGAACTCGGGGATGCCCGCCCAATCCGACCCGTCGCCGTCGATTGCGATGGCCTGGGCCGCGGTCCGGGCGGAGTCGATCAGGCTGAAGATGGCGCTGTCGTCCGCCTGGGCGGGCTCGGCCCAGATCGCCAGGGTGGCGAGAAAGAAGAACAGCTTCAGCGGTCTAGAACGGGACATGCGCGCGGATCCGATAATCGATGTGGGATATTTTCCCCTCGATTCTAAAGGTCCGCGGTCGTGTTGGCTAGCGCGATCTGGGCAGCAGGGCGAGCACGGTTTCTGCTTCGATGTTGCGTGCTTGGATGAGCGCGGAAACGCTCATCTGTTGCAGGATCCGCGCACGGGTGAGTTCTGCCGTCGCCTGGGCGTAATCGAGATCGCGAATCCGCGACTCCGCGGCCGAATGCGCTTCGATCGACGCGGCTTGAACGCGGATGCGCGATTCCAGAATGCTCTGCGCCACGCCGAAGTCGACGCGCTGTGCGGTCGTGGTGTCGATGGCGGCGTCGATCTTGGCCAGTGCGCTGCGGGCCGACGCGGCACCGGTCGCCAGGTCGATTCCGTTGACCCCCAAGTGGGTCGCCGAAGCGTCGACGCTCGGGATGCGGAGCACTTCATCGGCGTTCGTCCCGGTCTGAATCTCGACGCCGGGGCCGCCCGCGAGGAGAGACACATCATTCATGTGAGTCGTGGCGGCGATGCGATTGATCTCGTCGACGAGTGCCATCGCTTCTTGATGGAGCGCCGAACGCTCGCGTGGGCCCGACGTTGCGTTGGCGGCCTGCACCGCCAGCTCGCGGATGCGAATCAGGAGGTCGCCGGTTTCCGCAAGGGCGGCCTCGCCGATTTGAACGGCGGAGATCCCGTCGCTCGCGTTGCGTTGCGCGGTTTCGAGACTGCGGATCTTGGACCGCAAGCGTTCGGAAATGGCGAGCCCCGCCGGATCGTCGGCGGCCGTGACGATCCGCAGCCCCGTCGACAATTGACGCAGGGTTCGCCCGATGGTTTGCGTGTGTTGTCCAATGTGACGGATCGCGCCCGCAACGGCGCTCCCCATACCGACGCGAAGCGCCATGGCACACTCCCAGGCCCTCCCAACCTCTATATCGGTGCTTCGGAGGAGCCTCCGTAGCGGGTGCGCGTCCGCGCTCCTATCTTGCCGGTGCACTGCGCGATGCATGCGAGGTGCTTGCGGAGTCGCCTTGGAACGCGTTGCGATCCTCGTAGAACGCCCCGAATCCGAAACGCGCATCGACTTCAATCGACGAACGCTCGATTCCCTGGGCCCCGCCCTCGCGCGCGATGCCGCGTACCTGTCGCTGCATCTCGTGGATGAAATCGCGGAACAGATTCCTTTGGGCGAGCTGACGCGACGCCCCGCTTTCGACGCGCTCTTCGAAATCCACACGCAGGTCGGCCTGGGCGAAATCGCTCGGAGGCTAAATGAAGCGGGAACGCTGCACGTCTACCGCGTCGGATCGCGCCGACTCCGAAACTATCCGCGGGACTGGGCCGATGGCACTCGAACTCCGGGGGTCTGCATGATCTCTCCCGCCTATCGCGCGGCGCACCGTGGCGCGCGGGATTTCGACGCGCACTGGCGCCGGCGCCATGCACCACTCGCCCTCGAACACCACATCGGAATGTGGGACTACCGACAGAATCCGATTCTCGAGGTGTGCACGTCCGGGTCGCCCGCCTTCGACGGCATCGCCCAGATGGGTTTCCCCAGCGTGGAAGCGTTTCGCAGTGGTCTGTTCGATTCGCCCGAGGGGATGAAGATCATCATGGAAGACACCCGACGTTTTCTCGATCTGGGTCGCTCGGAGTCCGCGATGATGGGCGAGTACGTACTGAAGTCCTAGATCAACTCCAGGACGATGAGTCGAAGGGCGACCAGCGTAAGGACGCCGCGGTAGAGAATCAGAAAGACGCGCTCGTTGACGCGATTCAAGATCTGACTCCCGATCCAGGTTCCGCCCACCACCCCGAGACACATGAGGCCCAGCAGGGGCCAGAATTCGTAGAAGGCAAAGCCCGCGAAACCGAAGATCGCGATCTTCGACAAGTGCCCCGCGCTTTGGCAGGCGGCCTTGGTTCCGACGACTGCCTGTCGTTCGAGGCCGAGGTTCAGAAAGAACGGGGCCTGCAAGGGGCCGGTTGCGCCAACGGTCATCTGAAGAAAGCCCACCATCGCACCGAGACCGAAGAAACGTCGCCGTGGCAGCGCCTGCGCGGCTACGCCCAAACGCAGCCAACCCGGTAGCCAAGTCGCTACCAGGACGAAGATGCCGATCAGCATCTTGGCCGCGGAGGGAGGGATCTCTCGCGCCACGTACAAACCGAGCAGCGACATCGGGATCAAGGGAAGGAGGTAGGGGCCGACGAGTTCCCAGCGTACGTGACGACGTTGGACGACGGTTCGCGAGCTGTTCGAAACCAGCTGTACCACGCCGTGGAGCGGGATCGCGACCAGGGGCTCGAAGAAGAGAAGCATGACGGAGAGCAGCATGATGCCGCCCGCCATGCCGAGAATGCCGGAGACGATCGAGGTGAGGAATGCGGCGCTCACCAGGATGCTGAATTCTTCGGTGCCCACGCCGGGACACTAGCCGAATGTGCCTTCGCGTCGTTCATCCCGACGCGATGGGTCCGCGCTATCCTCTCGCGTCATGAAAGCAGCCGTCTACTACGAGACCGGGAAGCCCGATGTTTTTCGCTATGAGGATGTGGCCGAACCCGAGTGCGCGCCCAATGGGATCGTGCTCGACGTTCAGGCCGTGAGCATCGAGGGCGGGGATACCTTGAACCGTCTGGGGGGTGCGATGGCTTCGGTGCCCCACATCGTCGGGTACCAGTGCGCCGGGGTCGTTTCCGAAGTGGGGTCCGAGGTGACGGATCGCGCGGTGGGCCAGCGCGTGGTTTGTTCGGGGATGCACGGATCCCACGCCGCGCGGCGCGCGATTCCGGCGGGTGCCACCTGGATCGTCCCGGACGAACTCGACATCGAGCGCGCGGCCGCCATTCCGATCCCGGTCGGCACGGCGGACGATTGCCTGTTCGAATTCGGACGCCTGCAAGCCGGTGAGAGCGTTCTGATCCAAGCGGGGGCGTCCGGTGTCGGGATCGCGGCGGTGCAACTCGCCAAGCGGGCTGGTGCCACGGTCCTGGCGACGAGTTCGAGCGATGAAAAACTCGAACGTCTGGCGGAGTTTGGCCTCGATCACGGCATCAATTACGCGCGCGAAAATTTCGTGAATCGAGCGCGCGAATTGACCGGCGGGCGCGGGCCAGACCTGGTGGTGGATTCCGTGGGCGGGGAGGTCTTGAAGGGCAGCATCGAGTGCGCGGCCTACCGAGGGCGAATCGTAAACGTCGGCAGCGCGGGGCGCGATGGAGCCAATCTCGACGTTTCCCTGTTGCGCCCCGCCAACAAGACTTTGACCGGTGTGTTCCTGGGTGCCGAGTTGGTCCTCAACCCAGCGCGGGCCCACGCCATGATCGCGCGCCACCTCGAAGCCGCAGCGAAGGGCGAACTCGCCATCGTGATCGACCGCAAGTACCCGCTTTCCGAAGCCGGCGCCGCCCACGAATACATCGAATCGCGCGCTTCCTTCGGGCGGGTTCTACTGATCCCCTGAGCGCGATCGGGCCGGAATCGGAGCGGAAATTTTCGACGCATTTTCAACTCAGTCAAAAAGTAAATGCGATCGAATTGCCATCAAATCCCATAAGAGAGGGGAGTGGCGGGTAACGATTGTTCCCTCCCAGGTAACGCCTAGGGGGTGAATCGCACACCGGTTGGCCAGCCAAGCGGGGCGATTCGGGCCCCAGGGTGGAAATCGGCTCATGATCTATCGCTCGCTTCCCTTCACGATCGACGTCGATCGATACCAACTCCGCGCCGGAAACAGAACCGTTGCCCTACAGCCCAAGATCTTCGACGTGCTCGTTTATCTCGTTGCGAATTGCGAGCGCGTGGTGACGAAAGAAGAACTTCTCGAGGTGCTTTGGCCCGGTGAAACCGTGGGCGATGCCTCCATTCGGCGCTGCGTCGAAGCCATAAGGCGCACGTGGGCCCACAACGGGGGCGATGGCCAGGGGGTGATCAAAACGATTCGGGGCCGGGGCTATCGCTTCGTGGCTCCGATCGAAAGCACCGAAGGCCGGGGCGCGGAGCGCGAGAAGACGCCGGAACCCGAGTCCGCGGTTGCCCCGGTTGCATTTCGTGAGCCGGGTTTCGTCGGGCGCGAAGCCATCCTGCAGATCTTGCGCTCGGATCTCGACGCATCTTCTGCGGGGCGCGGTCGCATCGTTCTGCTCACCGGAGAACCCGGTATCGGGAAGACCCGTACCGCCGAAGAACTGGCCGCGATAGCGCGGTCGGAGGGCGTCGACGTCTACACGAGTCGCGCGCATCCCGCCGAAGGTGCACCCGATTATTGGCCCTGGGTGCAGATTCTCCGCTCCGTGGCCGCAAAACAGTCACCCGAAAATCTGAACGAGAGTATGCGGGGTCGCGCACGCCACTTGAGTCAGCTCCTTCCGGAACTGGGAGAATGGAGCGAAGCGCGGGAGCGATCGGGAACGCATCCGGAATCGGCTCGGTTCAACCTCTTCGACAGCGTTGCGACGTTTCTCGCGGATTCGAGTCTCTCGAATCCCCAGCTTCTGATCCTCGAGGATCTACATTGGGCCGACGTTCCCTCGCTGGCTTTGCTGCACTTTCTTTCTCGTTCCATTCGCGAAACGAGAATGTTGGTGGTAGCGACGTTTCGCAGTGTAGAGACCGAAGTAGAAGATGCGCGTGCGAGGATCTTCTCGCAGCTGCTCGCCGAAGCGGGTTGCCAGGCGGTTCCGATCGGGCCCCTTACGCCGGATGAGGTCGAGCAATTGATCGAAGGCCTCTTGCAAGAGTTGCCCGGCCGCGCGTTCTTGAACCGCATCGCCGAGCTCACGGCCGGGAATCCGTTCCACGTGATCGAAATGCTGCGCTTGATCGCGGCGGAATACGGTTCGGTCGCCCAATGGTCCGATGAGACTTCCTGGAAACTGCCCGATAGTATTCGCGCCGCCGTTGCGCAACGGCTCGATCCCCTGTCTCCTGCATGTGCGGACACATTGGCCCTGGCCTCGGTACTTGGACGTTCCTTCAGCCTGCGGATTCTCGAATCCGTATCCGATCGCAGCGCTGAAGATCTCCTCCATGATCTGGACGAAGCGGTTTCCCGGCGCTTCTTGACACCGGAAGGCGAGGGGCGCGGATTCTACGCATTTCCCCATGGTCTCATCCGGCAAGCACTCTACGAGTCTCTGATGGAATCCGAGCGCGCTGGGTATCACCTCCGCGTCGCGGAATCGCTGGAGTCGATCTACGCCCAGGATATCGGTTCCGTCGTTCCGGAACTGGCCCATCATCTATTCCACGCGATTCCCGCGGCGAACCCGCGTCGCGCCTTCGACTACTCGATCAAGGCCGCCGAATTGGCGCGGCAGGTATTTGCGTGGGAGTGTTGTGTGGCTCATCTCGAGCGCGCTCTCGAGCTGCTCGACCTCTGCGGGGCGCCGGATCCCGAGACGCGCTGCAGGCTGCATCTGGAGTTGGGTCGCTCCCAGAAGTGGTCCGGTGACGAGCGAACCTCCATCGCTACCCTCGAGCGCGCGACGCAGATCGCCAATGAGATCGGCCGTCCGGACCTGGCGGCGCGCGCCACGTTGATTCTGGGCTTCACGTTCTTTCCCCGACCCGACGCCACGGATCGCTTCGTTGCGGACATGCTTCAGAAAGCACTCGATTCCGTTCCGGGCGGGGAGGGGAGGTTGCGTGCGGAATTGATCGCCCATCTGGCGTTCTCGGTTCACTGGCACGAAGGGGATTACAGCCTCGATCTCGGCGAGCGCGCGGCCAAGTTGGCCGAGCAATCCGAGGATCCCGCCACCCGGGGCTTCGCATTGCTCGGGCGGACCACGTCGTTTCGCCGACCGGATTGCTTCTCCGAATCGGCACCCCTGGTCGACGAAATGGTGAACCTCGCGCGCGAGGCGGATGAGCCCGAGCTGCTGTTGAAAGCGCTCAACTTCCGGGTCGAAGATCACCTGCGCGAGGGGAAGCGGGAGGAATTCTGCCGGGACACTTCCGAAATTTCGCGCCTCGCGGATCGCTATCGGCGCACGCAATTCCTCGCGGTCGCGGCCATGGTCGAAGGAGCGCGGGCGCTGATGGAAGGGGATTACCGGGGTGCGCGAAACGCCATCGAGCGACTTTCGGGCTTCGCGAAGCAGACCAGTGACCCGGGGATGCCGATGGCGGTCGACGTGTTGACCTACTCGCTGACGGCGCAGGTTGGAAGAGCGGCGGACGTCGCGACCCCCCTCGCCGGTAGCATACGGGCCAGCCAACCCGAGTACCGGGCTGGCGTCACGCGGTTGTTGTGCGCCCTGGGGCGTCGGGAAGAAGCGCTTCGGGAATTCGAATCCATGATGGAGGATTTCATGCACAAACCGGCTCAAAATATGGGCTGGATGTGCGTCGTCACCCAGATGGCGGAAACCTGCGCGCTGCTCCGGGCGAACCATCATGCAGCGCGTTTCCTCGAATTGCTGGAACCCCATCGGAAGCGGAACGCCACCATGGGGATCTATTTCGGGGGACCCGTGTCGCGCTACATCGCCCTGGTGAATGCGTCGGTGGGCGCGTTCGAGGCTGCATTCGAAGCCTACGAATTCGGGCTCGCGGGCATGCGGCGCCTGCGTGCGCGTCCCGCCGAGGCCCGTATCCAATACGACTACGCGCGCAGCCTGCTCCTGCGGGGCGAGACGGGCGATCACGAGCACGCGATCGCCCGCTTGCGTCAGGCCCAGGGGCTCGCGCGCTCGCTCGGGTTCGCCACTCTGCTGAACTCCATCGCGCGCGTATCCGACCGGATCGGCTGAACCGGATCCCCTGCCCGCACGGTCCGGGTGGGCGGCTACAATGCCGGCGTGTTGCTTCGCCTCGACAACGTCAGCCGATCGATCGGCGCGAGATTGCTCTTCCGAGACGTTTCGATTCACGTCTCGGCCGGGGATCGCATCGGCCTGGTCGGACCCAACGGTGCCGGAAAAACCACGTTGTTGCGGATGATCGCGGGAGAGGATGCACCGGATTCCGGCCGCATCATGATTCCGCGCTCTTCGCGCATCGGTCTGTTGCGTCAAGAAGTCGATCCGTCGGGCAATCATTCCGCGCGCGAAGAGGCGAGTACGGCGCTCGCGGCCCTGGACGCGTTGGAAGCGGAGTTGCGCGCGCTCGAAGGGCGCATGGAGGAATGTGGGCGGGAGGGAATCGAGATTCCCCACGACGTGGCGGAACGCTACGACGCCTGCCATTCCGCGTTCGAGTTCGGCGGTGGATTCGAGCGCGAAGCCCGGGTGGAACGGGTCCTCGACGGTTTGGGTTTCGATACGCGCAAACGCGCTCAACCCATGTCGGCGCTCTCCGGAGGTTGGCTGGTGCGGGTCGAACTCGCCAAGCTGCTGCTGTCCGCGCCGGACGTGTTGTTGCTCGACGAGCCCACCAACCATCTGGATCTTCCCTCCATCGAATGGTTCGATGAAACCCTGGCCAGTTTCGGGGGGGCCGCGATCCTGGTGTCCCACGACCGCGCGTTGCTGCGGCGCCACGCCACCACCCTGGCGGAGTTGGAGCTCGCGCGCTTTACCCTCTACAAGGGGCGCTACGACGCGTACATCGCCGACAAAGAACAGCGTCGCATCGAACTCGAGGCGCGCAAGAAATCCCAGGACAAGGAGATCGCGCAAACCGAGAAGTTCATTGCGCGCTTCCGCGCGAAGGCGAGCAAGGCGCGTCAGGTTCAGAGCCGCATCAAAGAACTGGAGAAGACCGAGCGCGTGGAACTCGCCCAGGCTCCGAGCCGAAAGATGCGCTTGCGCATCCCCGAGCCGCGGCGCGCGGGCGAGGACGTCATTCGCCTCGGCGACATCCACAAATCCTACGACGACAACGCGGTGTACGCGGGCGTCGATTTTCTGCTCCGACGTGGCGAACGCGCAGCGCTGGCGGGGCCGAATGGCGCCGGGAAGTCGACGCTGCTCCGAATCATTGCCGGTGTATTGCCATTCGATTCCGGCGAGCGCGTGCTCGGCCACAATGTCGAAGTGGCGTTCTTCGCGCAACATCAACTCGAAGCCCTGAACCCCGCGCTTTCGGTCATCCAAGAACTGGAAACCGCAGCGACGAGCGACGACATTCCGCGTCTGCGCGGTCATCTCGGAGCCTTTCTGTTTTCCGGCGACGACATCGACAAACAAGTCGGCGTGCTTTCGGGGGGAGAGAAGTCGCGACTGGCGTTGGCGAAGCTCCTCCTGCGCCCCTCCAACTTCCTCGTCCTCGATGAACCGACGAACCACCTGGATATTGCAGCCTGCGAGGTGCTGGAAGACGTGCTCAAGAGCTACACCGGGAGTCTCCTGTTCATCTCCCACGACCGCGCGTTCATCAACGCCATCGCGAACCGCATCGTCGAAGTGCAATCCGGCGAGCTGCGGGATTTTCGCGGCAATTACGACGCCTATCTTCGGGAGTTGTCCGGGGCCGCCAAGTCGGGCGTTCCCGAGCTCACGCAGTCCGCACAACCCGATCCATCGCCGAAAGAGACCAAACGCGAGCGCATGGCGTCGCGCGAACAAGAGAAAACGCGCTCCCGCAAGAAGAGTCAACTGAAGAAGCGAATCGCCGCTCTCGAAGCGGAAATCGGCAACGCCGAAGGGAAGCAGCAGGAGCTGGGCCTCCGTCTGGGCGATCCGGAACTGTTTCGCGATGGCGACCGCGTGCGCGAAATCGAAGCGGAACGGACACAGCTACAAGCGGAAATCGATTCCCTGTATAAGGAATGGGAGCGGCTCGCGGCCGAACTCGAAGCCCTGGGAGGGGACGCATGAGGCGTTTATTCGCTTGGATCGGAATTGGCCTGTTCGCCACGACTTCCTGCGGCGGTGACGATCCTTCGCAAGAGGCCATCGGCGGAGTCGGTGGTGAATCGAACGGTCACATCGCGGCCACGGGAATTACCGCCAAAGCCAATCGCGATGTACTCGAGGAACTCCCCTTCGAGAACGAGGATGATTTCGAGGCGGCGAGACGCGGTCACATCGCGAGCCGCAAGAATCCGGTGATTCGTACGCTGGATGGGCGAGAGGTCTGGAACCTCGACGCATTCGCTTTCGAATCCGGAGAGTCCCCCGCCAGCGTCAATCCCAGCTTGTGGCGCCAGGCCAAGCTCAATTCGATCCACGGCCTGTTCGAGGTGAGCCACGGGATCTATCAGGTTCGCGGCTACGATCTGGCGAACATGACCCTGATCGCGGGGGAAAGGGGTTGGATCGTCATCGACCCGGTCACGACCCGAGAGACCGCGGGCGCCGCCTTCGAACTCGTGAGCGAGAATCTGGGCACCCGGCCGATCTCGGCGCTGATCTACACCCATAGTCATATCGATCATTTCGGCGGTGCGCGCGCGCTCCTGCCCGATGCCGAAGCGGCACAGGGCATTCCGGTGATTGCCCCCGAAGGTTTCGTCGTCGAAGCCGTCAGTGAAAACGTGTTGGCGGGCAACGCCATGTCGCGCCGCGCCAGTTACATGTTTGGTTTTCTCCTGCATCGCGGGGCGCGTGGCCATGTCGATTCCGGACTCGGAAAAGCCTCGACGCCGGGGACGTTCGGATTGGTGCCGCCCACGATCAGTATCGAGGAAACCGGTCGCGAGCTGACCATCGACGGCGTGCGGATGGTGTTTCAAAACACGCCGGGCGCCGAAGCACCCGCGGAGATGATGATCTATTTCCCGGACAAGAAGGCGCTATGCGGTGCCGAGAATGTCTCGCACGTCCTCCACAATCTCTACACCTTGCGTGGCGCCAAGGTGCGCGACGCGCTGCGCTGGAGCGGTTACCTCGACGAGAGCATCGCGCTGTTCGGCGACGCCGAGGTGCTGTTCGCGAGCCACCATTGGCCGACCTGGGGCAACGCTTCGATCCTCGAATACCTGAAGAAGCAACGGGACGCCTACAAGTACATCCACGACCAGACGCTTCGCCTCGCCAACCACGGGTTTACGATGCTGGAGATCGCGGAGCAGATCGAATTCCCGAAGTCCCTGGCCGAGACGTTCGCGAACCGCGGTTACTACGGCACCTTGAGCCACAACGCGAAGGCGGTCTATCAGCATTACTTTGGTTGGTATGACGCCAATCCCGCCAACCTCAATCCGCTCCCCCCCGAAGACGCGGCGCCGCGCTACATCGAGTTCATGGGGGGAGCCGATGCGGTTCTCGAGAAGGCGGAGGCCTCCTACGCGGAGGGGGAATATCGCTGGGTCGCGATGGTGTTGAATCATTTGGTTTTCGCGGAGCCGGAGAATCAACGCGCGCGATCCCTGCTCGCAGATGCGTACGATCAATTGGGCTATCAGGCGGAATCGGGTCCGTGGCGGGACTTCTATTTGACGGGCGCTCTCGAACTACGCCAGGGACGACAGGAGCTGCCCTTCGAGATCACCTCGAGCATCGATGTGGTTTCCGCCATGCCGACGGATCTCTTCTTCGATGCCCTGGCCGTACGACTCAACGGCCCCGAAGCGGACGGCGAGGACGCGATCTTGAACTTCGTCTTCACGGACATCGGCGAGACCCATGTACTCGTGCTCGAGAATGCCGTGCTGCATCACTACCGCGAGGCGGCGCGAGAAGACGCGGACGCCACGCTGAAGCTGGCGCGTTCGACCTGGGACCGGATCGTCACCAACCAGACGTCCCTTCAGGCGCAGATCCTGAGTGGCGAAGCCGACGTGGACGGAAGCCGTTTGAAATTGATCGGGTTCTTCTCGTTGCTCGACGAGTTCGAACCGACCTTCAATATCGTGATGCCCTAGAGACGATTAGGACTTCGCGCGCAGCCGCCGAATTCCCAACAATCCGCCGAGGCTGCTCGCCAGCAAGAGAAGTTCCGCCGCCTCGGGTACGAACTGCCGTTCCACCTGCACACCCATCCACGTATCGATGGTGGTGGCCTGGGCGTCCATGGTGGCGATGTAGTCGTCCGTGAACTCCGCGGGGGTCAGGTTGTCGCCACTGAAGGCGTCCGCGCGCTCGACGTTGTTGAAAATGCTGTAGCTCGGCAGGTCGTGGGGAGTCGGCGTGCCGTCTTCGACCCGTGGCCAGCCCCCCACCGGCGCCGAGATCGAACAAATCGTGGGGTTGCCGAAGCAGTCGGTCTCGCCGAACGATGCCGTTCGCATGGGCGTGGTGTTGTCCCAGGTGATCACATTGCCCGAGAGGGCTCCCACGACACCGCGCTCGAAGTCGACGTCGACGTCGGTCACGGTGGTGATCACGCCGTTCAGGGCCAGGATGTTGAAGACCGTGGTGTGGAACAGGTCCGTCAATTCGACGGGGCCATCCACGATGTCCTGGGTGTTCGGGTCGGCGGTGTATTCGACGGTGATGAAGGTCGGCGTCACGTCGAGCACGACCGCCCCTTCGGATTCATCGTCCGCCGCGCACATGATGAGCTGTTGGTTTCCCAAGCCGAGGGGCGTGTCGGTGATGTTTCTCACGTATCGCCCCCCATCGAGGCAATCCAAGCTGTAGGTCACCACCACTTTCGGGGGCTCCAGGGCGAGGGCGGGGGCAGCGACGAGCAGAGTGCCAACCAGGTACGCAAGTGTGCGAAATTTCATGTGAATTCTTATCCCGTGGTAGGAGGCGAAGTGGCACACCGCTCGGGTGGAGAGGGTGTGGTTGAACGCACGCGATTATACCACACGGGGCCTGCTCAGCGGCGGACTTCCACGGGCAGACGCGCCAGCACGCGGAACAGAGACGGGCCCCATTCCAGTTCCTCGTTCGCCAGCTCGATCGAGGCCGCGCTGCGCACCAACGCGTCGATGGCGACCTGACCCTCCATCCGGGCCAGGTGCGCCCCGAGACACAAATGGGCGCCGCCGCCGAAGGCGAGATGGGGGTTCGGTGACCGCGCGATGTCGAAACGATCGGGTTCCGGGAAAGGATCCGGATCGCGGTTGGCGGCCATCAACATCGCCATCACCATTGCGTCCTTGGGGATCGTGCGATCGCCGATCGCTACGTCCTCATGAGCGACGCGTACCGTCAATGCGATGGGGCCGTCGAAGCGCAGGCATTCCTCGACCGCGGACGCGATCAAGTCCGGTTCCGCGCGGAGCCTGGCGAGCTGGTCCGGATGGCGCAGGAGGGCGAGGACTCCGTTGCCGATCAGGCCGATCGTCGTTTCGAAGCCGGCGATCAGCAGGCCCACGCACTGGGACAAGAGTTCCGGCTCGCTCAAGCGGTCCCCGGCTTCTTCCGCCCGGATCAGATTGCTGAGAATATCGTCGCGCAGATCTTTGCGACGCAGGGCGATCAGGTCGTTGAAGTATTCGCCCAGCTTCGCGGCCGCCTCGAGGTTTTCGGGTTCCGGAGCTCTGGCGAATGCGGTGAGGAGGTGGGTGGAGCGGGCGGTCCATTCCGTAAAGCGGCCGCGGTCCTCCACCGGTACGCCCATCATCTCGCAAATCATGGTCGCGGGAACCACCAACGCGAGGTCGCCGATCACGTCCATCTGTCCCCGCTCGAGCGCCGCCTCGACCTGGGCCGAAGCGATCTCCTGCGCGCGTTCGCGCAGGTTCCCGATGGCGCGCGGGGTGAAGGCTTTGCTGACCAGCTTGCGAATGCGCGTGTGATTGGGCGGGTCTTGCTGCAGCATGAATTGCTGGGGGCCGAATTCCGGCAGGTTCTCGGCCCCGGGCGCCACGCCATCCGCGCGTCGCACACCGAACCGCGAATCCCGCAGTAAGGGGAGGACGTCTGCATAGCGGGACACGCGCCAGATTCCGAGCGGCGTCAGGTTGACCGGGTCCGCCTCCCGCAGGTGCCGCAGCATCGCATGCGGGTTCTGACGAAAACGCAGCTGGGTTTCCGGGTCGATGAAATTGATTCCGTGCCAGTCCGGTTGGGGGGTGTTCAACGGGGAGACCTCCGCGGGCGCAGTGCAGAACGTAGCAGCTCGTTCCGTACGAGCGGGGTAGCATGGGCGCGATCCGAAGGGAGGTTCCATGCCTTTGTGCCCGACGCGGGGAGTCGATTGATGGCAGACACGATCCGCTACGGAATCATCGGCACGGGAATGATGGGTCACGAACACATCCGGAACCTGGATCTGGTCGACGGCGCCTGTGTCACCGCCTTCGCGGACCCGTCGCCGAGTTCGCGCTGGTGGACGCGGCAGATCGTGGCCGACAGCGTCGAGGAATACGCGGACTACCGAACGCTCCTGGAGAAGGCGCCCGTGGACGCGGTGGTGGTGGCCTCCCCCAACCACACCCATGCGGAGGTTCTCGATCCCATCTTCGAAACCGATCTCCACGTACTGGTCGAAAAGCCCCTGTGTACGACGGTGGAGGCGGCCAAACGCGTGGCGGACCGCGCGGCCGCGCATCGCGGTGTCTTCTGGGTGGGCATGGAATACCGCTACATGGCTCCCATCGCGCGCTTGATCGAGGAAGTGCGCGGGGGCGCGATCGGCTCTCTCAAGATGTTGGCGATCCGCGAACACCGCTTCCCCTTCCTCCCGAAAGTGGACGACTGGAATCGCTTCTCGCGCAACACCGGCGGGACCTTCGTGGAGAAGTGTTGCCATTTCTTCGACCTGATGCGCCTCATCGCCCAGGCGGATCCCGTCCGCGTGTACGCCTCGGCGGGGCAGGACGTCAATCACCTGGACGAATCCTATGGCGGCGAAACGCCGGACATTCGCGACAACGGATACGTGGTGGTGGATTTCGAAAATGGCGTCCGCGCATTGCTCGATCTGTGCATGTTCGCGGAGGCGACCCGAAACGAGCAGGAGATTGCGGCTACGGGAGATGCGGGAAAGATCGAGTGCTTCATCCCCGAATCCACCGTCGTGGTCGGGAAGAGGAATCCGCGCAGCATCGAAACCCACACCCTCAGCCTGGATGCGGACGTTCTCGCCGCGGGCGCCCACCACGGCTCGACCTTTCTGGCCCACGGCGCGTTTCGCCGGGCGATCCTCGAATCGACGCCTGCCGCGGTCAGCGCGCTCGACGGATTCTGGGCCGTCGCCATGGGAGTCGCGGCAGAGACTTCCGCGACGCTCGGGCGCCCCGTAGAATTGCGCGATCTGATCGAGGGGAACGTCCCCTCAACGAGGTAATCCGTTGGAAATTCTCAGCGCCGAAGAGGCGGCCCTGCGCGTTCGAAGTGTGGACAATCTGGCCCTGCCCTTGGGACCCGGCCAGCCGCCGGCTTTCATGACCGCACTGGGGGAGCGCACGTCTTTCGAGTCCCTCGAAGTGTTCAGCGCGCTGTTGCTCGGGCTCTATCCCCTGTTCACGCGGCCGGGGGTTCGCTTGCGCAGCGGGTTCTTTGGACCCGCCGAGCGGGCCCTGCGGGCGGCGGGGCACGATGTGCACTTCGTGCCCGCGGATTTCCGGCGTTTCACCGCCATCGCGGAACGCATGGCGCCGCGCGTGATGGCCACGGCCGCCGCACCCGCAGACGCGGACGGGCGTTTCAGTCTCTCGCTTCACGCGGGGGCCACGGTGGAAGAGCTGCATCTGTGTGGCCGCGATCCCAACCGCCTGTTGATCGTGGAGATCAATCGGCGCCTACCCAAGACGCTGGGTATCCCGCCCCAATACCCCCACGGGCTGCGCGAAGACGAGATCGACATCCTGATCGAGACCGATCAACCGATCTTCTCACTTCCGGATGCGCCCCCCAATGCGATACACCGCGCGATTGCGGAACACGTGCGCGGCTTCGTTCGCGACGGGGCCACGCTCCAAACCGGAATCGGCGCCATCCCCAACGCCGTGGTGAGCCTCTTGGCCGAGGGGCCCGGGGGCGATTACGGAATCCACTCGGAGATGTTCACCGACGGCCTGATGCGATTGGTGGAATCCGGAAAGGTGACCAACCGCAAGGGGGCCCACGACGGTTACGCGATCACGACCTTCGCCATGGGGAGTGAAGCCCTCTACGAGTGGCTCGACGAACGGGAGGACGTGCGCTTTCTCCCGGTGTCCGAAGTCAACACGCCGGCGCTGATCGCCCACAATCGAAACTTCGTGTCCATCAACGGGGCCATTTCGGTGGATCTGGCGGGCCAGATCGTGGCCGACACGCTGGGGTCCATACAATATTCGGGAATCGGCGGGCACGAGGACTTCGTCGCGGGAGCGGCCTTCTCCCACGATGGCCGCTCGATCGTCTGCTTGCCGTCGGTCGCCCAGGTGGGCGATCAGCCGGTATCTCGCATTCTGGCCACGGTACCGCCCGGCAGCATGGTGACCACGCCGCGCCACCAGGTCGACATCGTGATCACCGAACACGGAACCGCAGAGCTCGCGGGGTTGACGGTCGAAGAACGCATGCACGCCCTCGCCGCCATCGCGCATCCGGAATTCCGCAAAGACCTCGAGGCGTACATCGGTCAGGCGGCGGACTGAATCGCCGTCGGTTGCCCCTGTTCGTCGGTCGCGACCATGATGAATTCCGCGGTCGTGCAGAGCTGGCGTTCCCCGCTCAAGAGTTTTTCGGAAAACATGTCGATGGCCACGGTCATGGACGTGCGACCGATACGCGTGATCTTGCCCACGAGCTCCACCAGCTCTCCTTCCTGAACGGGACAACGGAATTCCACCTTCTCCGTGGCGGCGGTCACGCAATTCTTGCGCGAGAAGCGCGACGCGACGATGAACGCGAGGCGGTCCATCAGCGACAGCGCGTGACCTCCGAACAGCGTGTTGTTCGCGTTGGTGTTGTTCGGGAAAACGATCTCGATCAAACGAGTTTCCTCGTCCGGCATGGCATCCTCCTGTTGGCCCGCGGTCGCCAAGATCAATTGGGAAGCGCGAGAATCGAAAGTCCGTGATAGATCGAAATCGCGAAGGCGAGTGGCGTCATGACGAGTAGCGCGATGGCGAGAATCTGAACCCAGCGCCCTTCATTTCTCGTGTCCTGAAACCATCCCAGGAGAAAGCCCGAAACGAACCCGCCGAAGTGGGCGAGGTTGTTGACGCCCGGCATGACGAAACCGATCACGAAAAGCACTCCGGCGTACATCCACATCTGACTCGAAATCGCCTGGCCCGCGACGCCGCCGCGTCGGCGTCCCCAGGCGACGAGTGCGCCCAGCAGGCCGAAGATGGCCGCCGAGGCGCCGATGGTGGGCGCTCCGCCAACCACATTCGAAAACAGAAAACCGCCAACGCCGGAAAGCGTAAAGATGCTGAAGAAGCGCGCCTTCCCGAAATTTTCAATGCATTCGGGGCCGAGGGAGCGAATCCACATCACGTTGAAGGCAATGTGGAGCAATCCTCCGTGCAGATAGGTTGCGGTCAGGAGCGTCCACCAGAAACCCGAATACCAGGCCGCGCCACCCGTCATGCCGAGGGCGTAGAGGGCTTTGCTGCTGGGCGACAGGAAACGCATCATGCCTTGGCTGCGAACGTTCTGGAGATCGACCACGAGCGAGATGGCGTAGAGGCCCACGCAGGCGATCACGAGCATCGAGACCACGTCCGCGTGGACGCCGAACACATTGCGGAGTGCCGGTCCGATGCCCCAGAGACCGGGGCGATAGGTATTGCAATAGGGGCAGCGTTCGTCGTCGACGTTGATGAGCTTCCGGCAATTCGGGCAGATCATCGATCCGGTGCGCTGAATCATCGCCCCATTCTATCGGTGTTTTCGGGACTTGGCCTAGACTGTCCGGTCCACCGTCCCTCGAGGAGACCTTCCATGGAAGCGCCGGTTTTGAAATCGCTCGATGAACAGGGCGTGCTGCTCGTCACCTTCAACCGCCCCAAGAAGAAGAACGCCTTCGATGAGGCGCAATGGGATGCGGCGACCGAGGCCCTGGCCGGGGCGCGCGAGAACGGTCAGGTTGCGGCGGTCGTGGTCACGGGGGCCGGCGGTGATTTTTCCGCGGGGGTCGACTTGAGTTCCTTTTCCCAGCGGCCGGAGCCGCGCACGGACGGCCACGCTTCGGGATACGACGCCTTCATGGCGGGCTTGATCGAGTTCGACAAACCGTTGCTTGCCGCGGTGCAGGGCGTTGGCATCGGGATCGGCTGTACCTTGTTGCTCCATTGCGACGTCGTCTACGTGGGGGCGAGCACGCGGCTCCGCTTGCCTTTCGTCAATCTGGGGCTCGTGCCCGAGGCCGCCAGTAGTTACATGCTGGAGGCGGTGGTGGGAGCCCGGCAAGCCGCCGAGCTGTTCTTCACGGCCGAATGGATCGACGCGGCGCGCGCGGTCGAAACCGGCATTGCGACCCAGACGTTTTCCGATGAAGACGTTCTCGACGCCGCGCTCGCGAAAGCGCGAGAGATCGCGCAATTCCCGGTCGGATCCCTGCAAGCCACCAAGCGGACGTTGCTCGCCACGCGGCGCGCGCACGTCGATGCGGCGCTCGTGGAGGAAAGAAAAGGAATGGCGGCCCAGGCGGGTTCACCCGAGAACGTCGAAGCCATCACCGCGTTCATGCAGAAACGAAAACCCGATTTCGCCAAGCTGCGGCGGGGTTGAGTCGGTGGCCGTGCAGCGTTCCACTCGGGGCGGCTGAGTCCGGTCACGGAGGTTTCGTGGTTCAAGCCGATCTTCCGATCGAGCGCCCGACCGGTCCCCGGTATTCGGAGCAGGAGATTCTCCGCATCCGCGTCCTGGCCAGCGCGCTCGTGGTTCTGGGAACGGGTTCCCTGATCGGTGTCTCGTTCTCGCCCTACCTCGTCAATCACTTTCCCCTACTCCTGGTCGGCTTGAGTCCGCTGGGCCGTCATCTCATCCTCGTGGCACCCATCACGCAACCCGCGGCGTTCGTTTCGGTCGTGCTTACGCGTCGCGTGCTGTTCTACAGCGTCTGCTTTCAGCTCGGCCATACCCTGGGCGACCCCGCACTCGCGATGATCGAGGACCGCTTTCGCCGCTTGAAACCCTTCGTGCGTTTCTTGGAACGGATCTTCACGCGCTGGTCCCATCTCGTGGTGGTCTTCTTGCCCGGGCCGCTGGTGAGCACGTTGGCGGGTATCTCGGGGATGTCGTTCCGGGTCTTCCTCGGGCTCAGCGTGGGGGGGATGTTCGTGCGCCTGTGCCTCGTGGTGGCGTTCGCCGAATGGGCGCGAGAGCCCATCGAACAGATCCTGGCGTTCCTCGATCGGAATTGGCGCGAAGCGACGGCACTCATGATTTCCGGTGTCGCGATTCAACAACTGTGGCGGCGCTACGCGAAGAGGCGCCGAGAGCACGAGGTCTGAGCGCTCTGCGAACACGGCGCGGCGCCCGTGTTCATTCGCTAGGTTGGTCGGTGTCCCGTTTCGTCTCCGTCTTCCTGTTCGCGCTTTGCGCCGTCCTGATTCTTGTCCTGGGCCTGCGCGCGCCGACGTCCGATGTTCCTCCGCGCAGCAACCTTCATTGGTCCGGACTCGAGATCATCAATCCCGGCAGCGACCGCTGCTCGAATTGTTCTCTCCGTGTGGAAAACGGACAGATCGTCGCGTTGGCGGCGGGGCAAGCCGGGGGCGACGATCGCTTCGCGGGGCGCTTCGTGCTTCCGGGGCTGATCGACGTTCACGTTCACCATCCACACGCGATGCTCGAAGGCGAGCGCCGCCTGTTCGCCCTGCTCTTCCTCGCCCACGGGGTCACGTCCGTCCGCGACGTCGGGAGGATCGGCGGAAACCTGAACGGACTTCGCGTCCAGATCCGACGGGGCCGCATGCCGGGGCCGCGAATCTTTCACTGCGGTCCCATGCTCGACCGCACCGCGCAGGGTTGGCCCTGGGCCCGCATCGTCGATGCCCCAGGGCAAGCGGAGGAAATCCTTGGACGCTTGATCGACGAAGAAGAGGTCGACTGCATCAAGCTCTACAACGACCTCGGGCTGCAGACCGTCGATGCGCTGATCGCGGCGGCGGCCAATCGCGCGCTTCCGGTGGTGGCGCACGTTCCCGACGGACTCGAACCCGCGCACCTCCCCGGCGTCGAGATTCAGCATCTGTTGGGCACGACGTACAACTGGTCCAGTGTCTCCGGAAGGGAAATCGCGAAGGCCATCGCGATCGCGCGGCGACTCGAGCAGCGCCACACGCCGACACTCGTCGTTTTCGACCATCAAGCGCGCCAGTCGGCGGGATACCGAGCGCCGTGGCTGCCTGCGTACTACGAGAAATGGCTCTGGCATCCGGATCGCAATCCAAAGCTGTTCCGCTCGATCGCCCGCGATGGCATCGTGCGACGCGAACGCATCCACACCATGACGCAAATCGTGTCGCGCTTGCACGCGGCGGGAGTTCCGATTCTCGCCGGAACCGACACCCTGAACCCTTACGTCGTGCCCGGTCAGAGCCTCCAGGAAGAATTGGTGTTGCTCCACCGAGCGGGTCTCAGCGCCGAGCAGGCGTGGGCGTCGGCGACCCAGCGCGCGGGCGACGCGATCGGCGTTCCCAACATCGGAGTGCTCGCCGTGGGCACGCCGGCGGATTTTCTGGTGTTCCGCGAAGACCCGACTCGGAATCTCGCTGCGCTCGACAGTCTCGAGTGGGTCGTCGCCGACGGCCGGGTCTACCGCGTGGAAGATCTGCGTGCGGAGCTGGAGCGCTACGCCGCGCATTTTCGCGGCCCCCTCTATGCGCCCATCTCGGATCTCGCGGCGCGCGTCGTCGTGGCGTTCTGGAACCGCTAGCCGGACGCGTCGCGTGTCCCCGCGCGACCCAACCGCATGGGCGACGGTTCCCCGCGAACGTTTCCGCTCTCGGGCGAACCCGCGCGGCGTGCGTGCGCGGGATCCGGTAGCGCGAGCGTCGGTTCGACGTCCGGCTCTCGGAACTTCCTTACGAATCGCGGAAGCAACCCGCCCAGGTCCTCGAGGATCAGGTACGCACTCGGAACCATGAAGAGGGAGATGACCGTTGCGAACAGCACCCCGAAGCCAAGGGACGTGGCCATGGGGATGAGGAATTGGGCGCTCACACTTCCTTCGGACAGAAGCGGTGTGAGGCCGATGAAGGTCGTCATGGCGGTCAGAACGATCGGCCGGAAGCGCGCGACGCCGGCTTCCTTCACGGCATTTACGAGTTCGACTCCACGGCTGCGGCGTTCGTTGATGTAGTGGACGAGCACCAAACTCGAATTCACCACGACACCCGACAAGGCGACGATGCCGAAGATCGACATCATGGAAAGGTGGCCGAGGGCCGGCGTGAATCGACCCATGAACAGGTGTCCCCCGATGGCGCCGACCAGCCCAAAGGGAATGACGGCCATGATGATCAAGGGTTGTCCGTAGGATCGAAGCGGCACGGCGAGTAGCGCGTAGATGAGAATCATCGCGAAGCCGTAGTTCCGCTTGAGCGCACCGATCGTCTTGCGTTGCTCTCGCTGTTCGCCCTCGAGCTCGTAGCGGAGCCCGGGATGCTCGGAAACGAGCGCCGGTAGAAAACCGGCTTGCAGGTCTGCGACGATTTCGTTGGCGCTCGCGTCCGTGGTGTCCAGGTCCGCGGTGACGCTGATGACCCGCTGGCGATTGGCGCGACGGATCGTCGCATAACTGCGGTCACGCTTTGCACTGGCCACAGCGTAGAAGGGGACCTCGCCGCCACCGGCGGTGCGGATCCGCAGGTTGTCGAGATCGTCGAGGGATCGACGTTCCTCGAGGGGATAGCGGACCATGACGCGCACGTCGTCGCGTCCGCGTTGGACGCGCTGAATTTCGGCGCCGTAGAAGGCCTGGCGGACTTGACGGGAGAGATCATCGAGCGTCAACCCGAGGGGTTGGGCCGAAGGGAGTAGAGACAGCTCGATTTCCTCTTTTCCCTCACGAAAATTGTCCGCGATATCGAAGACGCCGGGATATTCGGCCAGGCGCTGCTTCAATCGATCCGACGCCGATTGCAATTGGTGGACATCCGACGAAGAGAGTTGGATGTCGATCGGGTTTCCCACGGAGAAGAGCGCCGAGGCGAAAATGAGTTGTTCGACGTCGGGAATGGGCGGCGTCAACTCTCGCCAACGCTGCGCAACCGCCTTGGCGGTCAGGGGGCGCACGTCGCCACCCAAGAGCTCGATCGTGACTTCCCCTTCGTGGCTTCCGCCCGCCCGCAGACGGGTCAAGGTCGGCGGTCCGCTCGTGATGGACGGTTGCTCGCCCACCGTGGCGAGCACGTGTATCACCACCGAATGGCCGTCGACCTGATATTCCGCGTCCAGTTCGTTCTTGAGCATGCCGGCGGCGCGTTCGATGTCCTCGACGGCGCGGGCCGTGACCGCGACCGGCGTGCCGAGGGGCATGGTGAGCCGCGCCGATACGTAGTCGCTCTCGACGGGGGGAAAGAAACTGAACTTCATGCGCCCGGTCGCCACCACGGCGACGGTCCAGATGAGCAGGACGAATGCGATGGAAACCGTCGCGTAGCGCCAGCGCAGGGCCAGGGACAGCGCCGGTTGATAACGCTTCTCCGCGAGGTTCTCGAGGCTCTTGGCCAATCGCGCGCGCAAACGCCCCCAGCGTTGCGAAATCGAATTGGAGTTCACCGGGCGATCGGGGTCGAGCGGGGTGAGTCGCATGTGACCGAGGTGTGCGGGAAGGATCAGCTGCGATTCGACCAACGAAAAGAAGAGACAGAACAGCACGACGATCCCGATGGCGCCGAACACCTGGCCCATCGGTCCGGGAGAAAACATCAACGGCAGGAACGCCGCAACGGTGGTGAGGACACCAAAGATCACCGGAACCGCGACTTCCTGAGCCCCGCGAATCGCCGACCCCAGCGGGTCTTCTCCGCCTTCCTGATGGCGATGGACGTTTTCGCCGACCACGATCGCGTCGTCGACCAACAGTCCCAGAACCAGGATGAAGGCGAACAGGGAGATCACATCGATCGACACATCGAAGGCGGGAAAGAGGAACAGCGAGCCCATGAAGGCGACGGGAACGCCAATCGAAACCCAGAATGCCAAGCGCAAACGCAGGAACATCGTGAGGAGGACGAACACGAGCGCGAAACCCAGCAGACCATTGTCGATCAGGATTTCGAGCCGATCGCGCAAGGCCTGCGATCCATCCTGCCAGACCGTGAGTACCAGCCCTTCCGGGAGTTGGGTGGTGGCATCTTCCACGTAGTCTTTGACGCTCGCAACCAGATCGAGGATCTTCTGCTCCCCAACCCGGTAGACCTTGATCAATACCGCGGGCTCACCGTCGAATCGCGCATACAATTCGTTCTCTTCGAAACTGTCGACGACGTGGGCCACGTCGCGCAGGAGTAAGCGCGTCCCGTCTTCCCGGCTGACGACCACCAGCTCCTCGAATTCCTCCCCCACGTAAGCCTGGCCTTTGGTCCGCAACATGACCTCGCCGGAATCGGTCTTGATCGATCCGCCGGGGCGATCCAGGGAGCCCGCGCGCACCGCGCGAACGACGTCGTCGAAGGTGATCCCGAAACGCCGCAGGGAAGCCTCGGGAACCTCGATGGAAATCTCGTAGGGGCGCGCGGTGGCGAGGTCCACCTGGGTGACTTCGGGCAAGGCGGAGATTTCGTCTCGTACCCGCTCGCCGAAGGTCCTCAGGATCCGCTCCGCCGCGCGCGCGGAAAGCGCCAATTGGAGCGCGTTGCGTCGGATGTCGTAGTGGCTGACGATCGGCTTTTCGGTGTCTTCGGGAAACGTATCGATGGAGTCCACCGCGTTCTTGATCTGAGACAGAGCCCGGTCGACCGGGTAACCGGAGATCAACTCCGCCCCAACCCCACAGTTTCCTTCGGTCGCGGTGGAGGTGATCTTCTCGATTCCCTCGATGCCTTGAATCTCTTCTTCGATGCGGATGCAGACGCCTTCCTCGACTTCCTCGGGCGTGGCGCCGAGAAACGCGACGCCGATCTGGACGACTTCGACGTTGATGTCGGGAAAGCTCTTTTGATTGATCGACGGGAGTACCGCGTAGCCGCCGATCACGAGCAGCAACATCAGGAGATTGGCGGCGACGCTGTTGGTGGCGAACCAAGCGATGGCGCGCTTCACGGCGTGACGCCCGCGAGGGTACCCGCCTCACTCGGTTCGACGGCCGAAACTTCGCCCGCGATTCGAACCGCCATTCCGTCGACCACCGCCGGTAGGGGCGAGAGGCTGATCAGCTCACCCTCCTCGACTCCGAAGCTCACCACCACGGATTCGCGTTCCGTGCGCAGGACTTCCACCGGGCGCACGCGCAGGCGGCTGTCGGAATCGACGATGTGGACGTGGTCGGGCGTGGTCTCGCGAGCCGGCCGCAGGGCGGCACGCGGCAGCACGAAGACTTCTTCCGCCGTGCGTCCGGTGATTTCGGCTTCGACGAACAACCCGACCGCAAGCGGGGGCTTCTCGGTCGCCCCGTGGAGGCCATAGGGGTCTTTCACCTGTGCGACGACGTTGACCATGCGGCTCTTGGCGTCGATCTCGCCTTCGGTGCGCACGATGCGTCCGTACCACTCGTGGTCTTGGCCCGCGAATTCAGCGTGCAGGCGAACCGCGGGTCCCTGGGGTTCGGGACCTTCTCCGGCGAGTCGTCTCCCCAACGGAACATCCAGGAAGCGCAATTCCCGGTCGGGAAGCGGGAGCCGGACTTCCGCGAAATCGACGGCGTACAAAGCGCCCACCGCTTTTCCGCGTTCGACGAACTGACCCACGTCGAGTTTTTCGCTGCGAACGCGGCCCTCGAAGGGAGCGCGCAATTCCGTGCGGTCGAGATCGCGCAGGGTGCGCCCGAGGCGCGCATTGGCTTCGCGGACGCCGGCCTCCGCCACGCGGTAGGCGTTTTCCGCATCATCGATGCGCGAACGGCTGGCTACGTCGCGCTTGGCGAGTTTGCGCTGGCGGTTGCGCTCCGTGAGGGCTCGCGCGTGTTCACTCTCGGCTCGCGCGAGTGCCGCGCGCGCGGCTTCCACATCGGCTTCGTAATCCGCCGCTTCGATGCGCGCGAGCGGTTCGCCGGCGGAAAAGAAGCCGCCGGAAACCAGGTTGGGCGAGACCCAAACGATCTCCCCGGGAACCTGCGGCACGAGGTCGCTCTCCGTGCGCGGTTTGACGATGCCCTGGGTGCGAACCACGAAATCGAAGGATTGGGATTTTGCGCGCAAGACGCGGACCAGCGGTGCGGGACGCTCGGGCGAGCTGGCCTTGACTTCCGGGCGCGTGAGGACCAGGAGAAAAACTCCCAATAGTCCCACGCCGAGGATTCCCAAAGGGACGTAGATGAATCTTCGGTCTTCCACTATTTCGTTTCTCCGCTGATTCCCGCCGCAGCAAAGTGAGTCACGCGTTGCAGCAGCGTGTCGTCGAAGGCGACGGCGTCGCTGTTCCAGGCGAGGCTCGGGGTTCCGGCGAGGTTGCCGCTGATCACGTGCACCATGACGCCGATGATGAATTGAAGTCCCAAACCGATTTCTTCGGGAGACTTCTCGGGGAGGGCGCGCGCAAGTGCTGCCTCGAAGCGTTCGATCAACGGGCCAAAGTATTCTTTCTTGACCGCGGCGATGTGTTCGCGCGGCTCCGAATACAGGCGCGCCGCCACCTCCCTGTAATGGGACGTGGCGTCGGCGAGAAGCGTGGTTTGCTCGAACACGGGAACCAGGAACGCTCCGATCACCGCGTGGACGTCCGGGGCGACCCCGTTCGATTGCGCTTCGAGTTCGTCCAGCAATTCGAGTCGACGCTGATTGATGGGTTCGATGCGACGCAGGATCGTCGCGCGCAGCAGAACGTCTTTGGATCCGAAGTGGTAATTCGCGGCCGAGACACTCGTGCCCGCCGCCTGGGTGACGGCCCGCAGGGAAGTGCCCTCGAAACCGCGTTCGGCAAACACGCGTTCCGCCGCGTCGAGCAGGCGCTCTTTGGTCTCGCGGCCGCGTTCGGAGCTGGTGTCGGGTGCGCGGACCGGCAGCGGGGTCGGGTGTGCCATGGAAAGAGGCCTCCGGGTAGTGTCGAACGATCGTTCGAAACATACGTTCGATCGATCTTATCGGCAACCCGGAGGGATCCCTTTCGGTGCGCGAAAGGAATTCGTAACTATCGAATATTTATAATGAATCTCCGCCTCCCGCTACTTCTTCCGCAGGCCGCTACGGGCACTGGGGGCCTTCGCAGGAGACGGATTCTCGAACCGCTATTGGATGACACTCCGCCGTTTCGCGAAGTGTCGAATCAGCAATCCAATGCTGAGGGTCGCGGCGATCCAGGCGGGAATTCGGATCCACATGTAGAGCGGGGTGTCGCCCAGGGTCGCTTCGGGCGCGAAGAGACGGACCCCGTAGGTGAGGGTGAGCAGGGCGAAGGTCACGGAAGTCGCGGCGAAGCGGGGTTGCCCCGTCTGTTTGTACTTCCAAAGGAAGAATGGGAGATGGGTGGCGAACACGAACAGCAGCAGTGCCGATGAATCCACCGCGGGTCAGCCGCCGGACGCGTAGCTGAGCTCGAGGCCCGAGAAGCCGCGCACGTTGCTCGAGTGCATGCGCTCGAAGCCGTCCTCGGGAATGGCGTATTCGGGAAACCGCTTCAGGAATTCTTCGAGGGCGATTCTCGATTCGAGCAGCGCCAGGTTCTTGCCCAGACACACGTGGTGCCCGTGGCCGAAATTGAGGTGGTGGTCGAAGCGGCGCTCCACGTCGAAGCGGTCCGGGTCCGGGTACTTGCGCTCGTCGCGACCCGAGGCGGCGTTGATGATCAATACCTTGGCGCCCGCTGGGATCGTCTTGCCGTGAAGTTCGACCTCCCGCGTGGTCGTTCGCCCCTGGTATTGCGAGGGGGGGTCGTAGCGCAGCGTTTCGAGTACGGCGCCGGGGATGCGACGCGGGTCCGCGAGCAGCCGTTTGCGCTCTTCCGGCAGCCGCCAAAGCCAGTAGTAAGCCGTGCCCAGTAGCTTGGTGACCGTCTCGTTGCCCGCCGTGGCGAGGAGATTGATGAAGGACTTGATCTCGAGATCCGAGAGGCGCGTGAGGGTGCCGTCCTCGTCCGCCACCTCGGCCTGGATCAAGTGGCTCATCATGTCGTCCTGGGGACGGCGTCGGCGCGAGGCCAGGAAGCCATCCATGTATTCGAACAGGTCCCGCATGCCATCGATGGCGCGTTGGGGAAGCTCGGAGCTGTCCGGGTCCCGGTGGAGTACGTCGTTCGACCAACCGCGAACTTCGTCGCGATCCTCCTTGGGAATTCCCAGCAGGGAGCTGATGACGTCCATCGGAAGTTTGGCGGTGAACTCCTTCACGATGTCGCAGCGTCCGCGACCCAGGAGCGGGTCCAGGTGTTCCACGGCGATCTCGCGGATCCGGGGTTCGAGTTCCGCGATGCGGCGCGGCGTGAAGACTTTGCTCACCAGGTTGCGCAAGCGGGTCTGGCGCGGCGGGTCCATGAAGATGATGAGCGGGCCGCCGATGTCCTTGTCCATGAGTTCCAGCACCGTCCCGCGCGCGGAGCTGAAGGTCTTCCAATCGATGAAGGCCTGGTGGCAATCGTCGAAACGCGACAGCGCCCAGAAGTCGAGCCGCTCGTTGTAATAGGCGGGCTCCTCATCGCGCAACCAGCGGTAGGCGGGGTACGGGTCTTCGTCGATTTCGTAGGAGTAGGGATCGTATTCCATGTTTCCTCCTAATCGTTCTCGATCGAAAGCGCTCGCGTCGGACAGTACTTGACCGCGGCGTCTGCCTTGGCGCGCAACGCTGAAGGTACATCTTCCCGCAGAAGGCGAACCTTCATCGCTTCGTCGTCGAAGGCGAAGATCTCGGGACACTCGTTGACGCACACCGCGTGTCCCTGACAGAGATCGAGGTCCACCGCGACGCGCGCGTTTCCGGCGACGCTCTCCGAGCGGGCCTCGGGTTGGGCGCGGTCCTCGCTGCTTGCGGTTCGCGCGCGGTAGCGAACGCGACACGGTTGCTGGAGTTGCACGACCATTTTCGAATGGTCGTTGCGGTAGGTCGCCGGTGCCTGGGCCAGTTCGAAGCGATAGCGGCGCAGCAGCACGCTGAAGATCGCCTTCAATTGAATCATCGCGAAGGCGGCCCCGACACAGCGATGGCGTCCTGCGCCGAAGGGGATCCAGGCGAAACTCTGCTTGTCCTCGTCTCGGCCCGGCCTGTAGCGATCGGGATCGAAGCGCTCGGGGTCCGGAAAGGATTCGGGCATGCGGTTGGCTATGGCGGGAGAGACGGCGACGGTCTGTCCCACGGGAACTTCCCAGTCTTTGTATTGGAAGGCCTGTTGGACTTTGCGCATCAAGATGATGAGCGGCGGATGCAGGCGAAGGGTTTCTTTCAAGGTGCGTTCGAGTTCCGGAATGTCGCGCAGGGCCTGGTAGCTGACCTCCCGCCCATCGGCGTAGAGCCCATCCAGCTCCTTTACGACGGATTCGCACACGCCCGGATTGCGCAGGAGTTCGATCAACGTCCAGGCCGCGGTACCGGAGGTCGTGTGATGTCCTGCGAACATCATGGAAATGAACATCCCGGTGATCTGATCCGCGCTGTAGCGGGGCGTTCCGTCCTCGTTGCGCAATTGGGTCAAGATGAAGACCAGGTCACTGGTCTTGCGATCGTCGTGCTTGCGGCGCTCGATGATGCCCTCGATGAGCGCCACCAGGCGTCGGCGCGCGCGGTCGCGCTGGCGGAAGCTGGGAAGCGGTAAGTAGGGGTTCACGTACGCAAAGGCGTCCGTGCCCTTCTCGAGCTCGTGAAAGAGTGTCGCGAACTCCGGTGTGAGTTCTTCGCGAAACTCCTGGCCGATCAAGCTCGCACTCGAGGTGTAGAGGGTGAGTTCGGCGAAGAAGTCGAGCAGGTCGATTTCTCCGGAATCGCCCCAGTTTTCGATCATGCGCTCGGTTTCGAGGGCGATGCGTTCGGCGTGGCCGCGCATGAACTTGTCGCGCAGGGATTGATTGCGAAGGGCCTGCTTGCGTTGCTCGGGGGTCGCGTCGAACACCACGCCCGGACCGAAGATCGGCGTCATGAAGGGGTACGCCGAGGCCTGGTCGAGCTGTTCATCGGAAGCCCGGAAGAACGCTTCGTGTGCTTCCTCGCCGTACATCATCGCGACGGCTTGGCCGGCCAGTTTGATCTCACCGATTTCACCGCATTCGTCGTGGACGCGTTGCAGTAGGGCGATCGGAGAGCGCCGCAAAGCCAGTAGATGTCCCAGGAACGGCAGGGCACCGGAAGCGCGCGGCGGCGCGCTCATGACTTCGTCTCCGGGAGGGCGACGATTTTGGTTTCGAGATATTCCTCGAATCCCTGGACGCCGTTTTCGCGCCCGAGTCCGCTCTGTTTGTAACCGCCGAAGGGCGTGTCGACGTGGAACCATTGACCGCCGTTGCAGGCGAGGGTGCCGGTTCGAATTCGGCGCGCGACGGCGAGGGTGCGCGCTTCGCTGGCCGAATGGATGGCGCCGGAGAGTCCGTAGATGGAATGGTTCGCGATGCGAACCGCATCGTCATCGTCTTCGAAGGGGATGACCGACAGAACCGGCCCGAAGATCTCCTCCTGGGCGACGGTGGAGTCCGGATCGACATCCGCGAGCAGTGTGGGTTCGACGTAGAAGCCCCGTTCGAGCTGCGCGGGAACTCCGCCTCCCACGACCACGCGCGCGCCCTCGCGCACGCCCTTCTCGATGTATTCGAGTACGCGTTGCTGTTGTCGCTTGCTCACCTGGGGCCCCTGGAGATTTGCGGGGTCCGTGGGGTCGCCGTATTTCCAATTTTCGAACGCCGCTTTCACGATGGCGAGTCCCTCTTCGTAGCGGGAACGCGGCAGCAGCAGGCGGGTGGTGATCGCGCAGCCTTGGCCGCCGTGCACGCACGTCATGGCGCTGAAGGCGAGTGCCAGATTGAAGTCCGCATCGTCGAGCACCACCGTGGCGGACTTGCCGCCGAGTTCGAGAAACACCTTCTTCACGCTGCTCGCCGCGCATTCCATCACGCGTCGCCCGGTGGCGGTCGAGCCGGTGAAGGTGACGAGGTCGACGCGCGGATCCGTCGTCAGGAGTTCGCCCAGGCGGTGATCGAGGGAGGCGACGATGTTGACGACCCCGTCGGGGATGTCGGTGTTCTCGGTGATCACACGACCGAGGTGGGTGGCGGACCAGGGCGTGTCCGGCGCGGGTTTCAAAACCACGCTGCAACCCGCCGCCAGGGCCGGGCCGATCTTCGCGATATTGAGATAGAAGGGCACGTTCCAGGGCGTGATGGCGCCCACCACGCCGACCGGTTCCCGGAGTTGGAGGCGGCGTTGGGGGCGCCCCATGAAGGGAATGGGTTCGAGTGGGGTCTCGTACGCATAACTGCCCGCCTTTTCGGCCCAGTACGAGACCATTTCGATCGGGTCGTCGATCTGCATGAACGGAGTCGTACTCACCGGCGCGCCGGCCTCGGCGACCACGATGGAACGCAATTGTTCCTTCTCTTCCCGCAACGCCTGTAGAAGTTGCTCGAGGCAGCGCTTTCGGAACGCGGGATCCGTCGACCACGCGGTTTCATCGAAGGCGCGTCGCGCCGCTGCGATGGCGGACTCCATGTCTTCCTTGGTCCCGTCCGCGCAGGTGCCGATCGCTTCTTCCGTCGCCGGGTTGATGTTCTCGAAGGTGGCGCCGTTGCTGGCGGCCACGAGTTTTCCGTCGATGGTGTTGCGGGTTTCCGGGGCGAGGGCGATCAAGGCCATGGGGCGTCCTAGCTCTCCTCGAGAGGAGCTTCGGGGTTGATTTGAACCAGGTCGAGATGGGTACCCGTTGGCGCGGTCACGACGCTGCGCACGGCGCCTGCGACGTCTTCCGGCTGCAGAAACCGGTGATGACGCAATACGCCAAAACGCTTCCAGGATTTCAACATGGGTTTCACGAGCTCGGGATCCCAGTCCCAGCCCATCTCGGTCTGGGAGGGGCCCGGGCGGACGATGGTCGAACGCACGCCGGTGCCTTCGAGTTCCAGCTTGAGGGTTTGCGCGAAGTTCTCGAGCCCGGCCTTCGCCGCGCTGTAGCCGCTCTGGAACGGTCGCGGTTGCGTCGCGTTGAGTGAAGTGACGAACACGATGTCGCCTCGCCGGCGTTCGATCAACGCCGGAAGCACGCGCCGGGCCAGCAGCATGGGTCCCAAGAGGTTGGTATCGATCTCCGTTCGCCAGGCATCCGGCGAAACTTCGTGCGCCAACCCCGGGATCCCCACACCGGCGTTGCTGATCACCACATCGGCGGGGCCCAGCGACGTTTCGGCGGCGTGCACGAAGGCATCGATGGAGTCCCGGTCCGTCACATCGAGCGGATGGGCGAAGGCTTTTCCGCCGGCGTCTTGGATCGCCTTGGCTACGGCGTCGAGTTTGTCGACGCGGCGCGCCCCCAACGCGACGGGCCAACCGAGCGCCGCCAGATCGCGCGCAATGGCGGCGCCGAAACCCGACGACGCACCGGTGACGAGCACCGTGCGCGCAGGCTTCCCCGGTTCGCTCACGCGCGAAACTCGAGGGGCATGGCGGCGAAGCCGCGTACGTTGCTCGAATGAATGCGCGCCAGGCCCTCTTCGCGAACGTTCCACTCCGGGAGTCGGCGCTGAATTTCCTCCAGGGCCACGATGCCTTCGAGCCGCGCGAGGGAGGCGCCAAGGCAGAAATGCGTTCCCTGTCCGAAGCCCAGGGAGCCCGCGGTATTGCGGTCGACGTCGTAGACATCGGGCTTGTCCCAATAGCGCTCATCGCGATTGGCGGAGCCGATCAAGAGCGCCACCCGCGCACCCGCTGGAATCTTCTTCTCGTGGATCTCGATGTCACAGCTCGCCGTGCGGGCAATCAGTTGGGACGACGGGTCGAAGCGCAGGGTTTCCTCCACCCAATTGGGAATGCGATTGGGGTCGGCGTAGAGCTTCTCCCGCTGGTCGGGAAAGCGAGATGCCCAATAGAGCGCATTGCCCAACAATTTGGTGGTGGTTTCATTGCCCGCGATCACCATCAGAAAGAGAAAAGCGATGATGTCGCGATCGTCGAGACGGTCGCCGTCGAGCTCGGCTTCGATCAGCGCCCCCGTCAGGTCGTCGTCGACCGGCCGCGCGCGCCGCGCAGTCACGTGTTCCGCGAAATAGCGCAGCATGTTGGCGGCGGCCGCGAGTCCTTCGGGCGGAACGGCTTCTTTGCCCGCTTCGCGGTGAACCACGAGATCCGCCCAGGTGCGCAGGGTGTCGCGGTCCTGTTTGGGGACGCCCAACATCTCGGAGATCACGTCCATGGGGAGCTTGCCCGCAAACTCTGCGATGAAGTCGCACTCCCCGCGGTCGCGGAAGGCTTCGATGTAGTGGACCGCGAGCGCGCGGATTCGCGGTTCGAGATCGCGAACCCGGCGCGGCGTAAAACCGCGGCTGACCAGGGTACGGATGCGCCCGTGGCGCGGCGGATCCATGGCGAGAAACGACATCACGGCCTGCGCTTCCAGGATCTGTTCGCGTTCCAGCGCAACGCCCTGGGCGTTCGACAGTCGCTCCGGGTCGCGGAAGCCCGCCAGCACGTCGTCGTAGCGGGAGAGCGCCCAGAAATCGAAGTCCGCGTTGTAGTAACAGGGGGCGCGGTCGCGCAGGGCCCGGTAGAGGGGATAGGGGTCTTCGTGGGTCGCCCAGTCGTAGGGGTTGAAGGTCGGCTCCGGCGGGCGGGCCGTCCCAGCGCTGGCTTCCGGGGGCGTCACGAATCGAGTTCTATACCATTTACATATTGTGTGCAATGTAAATTTCACGTAGCCTAGGAGAAATGGCGCGACCCGAGAAAGCCCAGCGAATTCAACTCCCTGTACGGGCGCGAGAACGCCGGACCCACGCCGAGCGGACCGCCGAAACCCGCGCCCGCGTGATTCAGGCGGTGTTCGATTCGGTTTCCGAACTCGGCTTCCAGCGCACCACCGCGGTCGAGATCACGCGCCGGGCCGGTGTGACGTGGGGCGCGGTTCAACATCACTTCGGCGACAAGGACGGAATCCTGGTCGCCGTGTTGGAAGACTCCTTCAATCGATTCGCGGCGCGTCTCGAAGACATCCCCGTGGAGAGTTCCACGCTGCAGGAACGCGCGGCGCTCTTCGTCGACGGCGCTTGGCAGCATTTCGCCAGCGCGGAATACCGATCCACTTTCGAGATCCTGCTCCACTACAGTCGCGGCGACGCGTCGGGCCCGGCTCCGAATTGGCAGCGGGAAATGTTCCTGGCCTGGGACCGCATCTGGATGCGACTCTTCCACGACGCACGGATCTCGCGCCGGCGTCACGTCGTGCTCGAGCACTACACGGTTTCGACCCTACAGGGTTTGGCGTCTACTCTGATGCTCGAAGGCGAGCAGGCCCAGATCCAGCCGGAAGAAATCCAGCTCTTGAGAGACGTGCTCGCGCGCGAGCTGGCGGGAGGAAAGACATGATTCGAACCGTCGGCTTCGTAGGCCTCGGAACCATCGGCGCTCCCATGGCGAAGCGCCTGTGCGACGGTCCCTTCGAAACCCTCGTCTACGATCTGCGGCCGGAACCCGTCGCAGAATTGGTCGAGCACGGTGCCAAAGCCGCAAGCAGCGCCCGAGAGCTCGGCGAACGCTGCGAATGGATCGGTGTCTGCGTGGTCGACGACGTGGGAACCGAAGCGGTGATTGCGGGTGAAGACGGGATTCTCTCGAGCGCGCGCGCGGACAGCATCATTGCGATCCACAGCACGATCCATCCCGACACGGCCCGCCGGCTCGCGAAACTGGCTTCCGCCCAGGGTGTGCACGTCATCGACGCCCAGATGACCGGAGGACCGGCGCGCGCAGCCGAGGGAAAGCTCCGCTACATGGTGGGTGGCGATTCCAAAGCGCTCGAGCGCAGCCGCCCGGTCCTCGAATGTTCCGCCGAAGAAATCACCGAGTGCGGTGACGTCGGTTTGGGGGCGGTTGCGAAACTCTGTAACAACCTGGTTCAGTTCCAGGCCTGGCAAGCGTTCGTGGATGCCGAAAAGCTGGCGGAGAAATCGGGACTCGAACGCGAGACCCTCCACCGCGTGCTCAGTTGGATCATGAACGACAACGCCCGACTCATGCTGGCGGGCCGCAATGCCCTCGAAAAAGATCCCGACAACGAATTTCTCAAGAGTCGCTTCATTCCCACCATGCACCTGGCCGAGAAAGATCTGAGTCTGGCACTGGACGTCGGGCGCAAGCTCGGTGTGTCGCTGCCGAGCACGGGCTTGTGCGCCCAACAGGTGGCGCGCATGTTGGGAATTTCCGACCCGGATCGCCGCTAGGCAAAGGACCCCTGCTATGCCCCGATTGGAAGTCGATCTCCTCGACGGTCGTTTCTACGCCGGCGATTGCTTCGGCGCATTCGCCTGGATGCGCGAGAACGAGCCCCTCTATCACGATCGAAACAACGACATCTGGGGCGTGACCCTGCACGAGGACATCATGACGGTGTCGAAGGCACCCGACGTGTTCTGCAGTGGTCAGGGTTTTCGCCCGGAAGCGCCCAACATGCCGATGATGATCAACATGGACCGACCGGGTCACATGGTGCGGCGCAATCTGGTGAACCGCGGTTTCACGCCGCGGCGAATCGCCGAAGGCGAGCCCTGGGTGCGCGAGATCGTGACGGAAATCCTCGACGACGTCATCGAGCGCGGATCCTGCGATTTCGTTCGCGACATTGCGGCGCGCTTGCCCCTGATGGCGATCGGCGATCTGCTGGGTGTCGCGCGGGAGGATCTCGACGATCTGTTGCGCTGGTCCGACGACACCATGTCGGGCCCCGGGCATCCGGACCCCGAGGCCATGGTGCGCGCCACGCAATCCTTCGGGGAGTTTCGCGAATACATCCTGCGCGTCATCGCCCAGCGCCGCAAGAACCCCGGCGGCAGCGATTTGATGAGTCTGCTGGTCGATGCGGAAGTCGAAGGCGAACGCCTCGACGACGAATCGATCCTCTTCGAGTCCATCTTGATCTTGAACGGGGGCGACGAAACCACGCGCCACGTCATCAGCGGCGGAATGTACGAATTACTGCGCAACCCGAAGCAGTGGAAGCTCCTGGCCGAAGATTCGTCCCGTCTGCCGGTGGCGATCGAAGAAATGCTGCGCTGGGTGTCTCCGATTCAGAACATGATGCGCACGACGACCGGTCCCACGCAATTGCGCGGGGTTTCCCTGGAAGCGGGCGAGCGACTGTTGCTCCTCTATCCCGCGGCGAACCGCGATACCGCGGTGTTCGAGTATCCGGAAGTCTTCGACGTCCTGCGCAACCCCAACCCCCACGTTGCGTTCGGGGGCTACGGTCCGCACTTCTGTCTCGGCAACGCCCTCGCACGACTCGAGTTGAGGGTGATGTTCGAGGAGGTGCAGCGACGCTTGCCGGATCTCCGTCTGGCAACCGATGCCCCACTGCCGCGCCGCCCCGCGAACTTCGTCACGGGTTTCGAAGAAATGCCAGTTCGCTTTACACCCGGAGCGCGCGAAGCCCGCTAACCCGATCGCCGTCCGGGTGCGCGTCAGTGGGAAACGAGAAACGCGTACCCCCCGCCGCCCGCCAGGGTGAGGACCCATAGCACCACGGCGAGCCAGCCCACGCGGCCGAGTCGGCGCTGGCGAATGTTCTCGTCGAGTCCGTAGAACGTGAGGAATACCAGGAGCGCCAGGGCCCCCATGGCGGCGATGCTTCGCTCGAGGAGCGCGAGGGTGACGATCCCCGCGCCGAACGTCGCCACGGTGAAGATCCCGACGAGCAATAGCGGCCAGAGCGGCGAGTCTTCGAACAACGGCGCGAGCAGACGATCCAGGCGATCGGAATCCGACTTCGGTTGCCCGGTTTCTTCGCGGTCTTCGGTCACGAACTCCTCCGCGGCGCGAGAGTCGCTTTTGCGCGTTCGACGAGAAATGTGAGTCCGAGCGCTTCCCCCGTCTCGAAAGCGCTTTCGAGCTGCGCGCGCGCGTCGCTTGGCGATCCATGACGCAGTTCCATGGCACCGAGATCGAATCGAATGCGGGCTTCGACCGGGCGCGCTTCGAGTAGAGTGGCGGCTTCGATTGCGGCCGCATAGCAATCGCGCGCGTCGTCGATTCGCGATTGGGTTTCGTAGAGGCGGGCCAAGCCATAGCTGACCGGCCCCCCGTACAAGACGGCCGTCGGAAACAGGGCGTGGTGGTGAGCGACGGGTTCGAGCAGTCCACATAGGGGGGCCGCGCGTTCGGCATCGCCGAGTTCCGCGCACAGCAGTGCGATTTCCTGAATGGTGTTGGTCCAGCGGATCGAACGCGGAATGTCTCGAAACGGGTCGACCGCCAGGATCTCGAAATGTTCACGGGCTGCGTCTGGCTGGCCGCGTCGAAGTTCGGCTTGGCCGAGTAGGGCGCGGATCCAATGCACGGGACCTTCCTCGAACTCGAGGGCCTGCTGGAGCAAGCTGATCTGCGCCTCGTACTCGCCCCGTTCGCGCATGACGCCCAAACGGTGCGCGATGTAGCAGCCGAACGCGTAGGGGTGCTCGATGCGTTGGCCGAGCGCGAACGCATCCTGGGTCGTTTCGAGCACTTCATCGAAGCGACCGGCCAACAGTTTGCAGCCGGCCGCGTAGACGTTCAAATGCCAGCGCTGGCTGGGAAGCCCATTCTCTCCGATCAGTTCGAGCGCTCTGTCTCGGAACTCCTTTTGCCCCTTCGTATCGCCCAGGGCGAGACGATCGCACGACACATCGATCAAGCCGATGACGACGGGATCCAGATTGTTGGAACGGGGCGCGACTTCCGCCATCTCGAGCGTGAGGGCCCGGCGCTCGTCGAAGTGGTCGGGACCGGACAAGATCAGGTGAAGGGCGTAGAGGGCCTCCTGGAGCGCATCGGGATCCCCGGCGGCGCGCGCCTGCTCGACGGCGGTTCGCGCCAGGGACTCGGCCTCGTTTTGTTGCTCGAAGGTTTGGTTGATCTGGGTCGCGATGTAGGCGCGTCGCGTCGTCAGCTGTGCGCGTAGGACGGGCTCTGCATCACCCAGCCAATCGATGGCTTCGACGACCGCGGCTTCGGCTTCCTGGTCGCGGATGGCCCATTCCGAAAGATCGCACAGACCGATGGCGGCTCGGGCGAAATCGGCGGGCCGATCGAGCGCCTTGGCGGTTTGCTGGGCTTGGAGGTAGGCCATGCGCCGACCCGCGCGTTCGCCTGCCGCGCGGTGTGCGTCACCCAGGGCGAGCAGCACCCGGAGCCGGTGTTCGGGGTCGATGGTGTCCTGTTGATCGAGCGACTGAATGGCCCGTTCGTAGTGGACGGCGGCTTGCTCGAAGGCGAGAGCGTCTTGCGCCAATTCGGCTGCGCGCAGGGAATAGGTGAGGGTCCGTTCCGGGTCGCCGACCGCCATGCCGTGATAATGGTGGTGGGCGAGGGCAGACATGACACGGTCGAGATCGCCGGCGTGTTGTTGCTCGAGCCGCGCGGCAGTTCGGAAGTGCAAGCGCGCGCGTTGGGCTGCTGGGAGCGCTTCGCGCGCGGCTTCTTGGAACAGGGCGTGGAGGAAGCGGAAGCCGACGGCGTCGTCGGGGATGGGTTCGACGATTCCCGCGCACACCGCTTCGTCGAGGAGTTCCAGGGCGTCGCCGCGCGTGCAGTCGGCGACGCTCGCGAGGGTGGGAACGCTGAACTCTCTTCCGATGACTGCGGCCGCGCACACCAACTCCGAGCAAGCGGCACCGAGGGTGTTCAAGGGGCGGCGAATCAGATCCAGGGAGGTGTCGGGCAGAATCACCCCGAGCCGCCCGATGGCTTCGGGTTGATCGAAATCCCCGTGGTCGGCGAGCCAGCGAATGGCTTCGCGGAGAAACAGGGGAACGCCCTCGGTGCGGACGAAGAGTTCGGATGTGAGGTCCGCCGGCGCATTGGCTCCGAGCGACTGACGCAACAGATCGCCGACTTCCTTGCGCGACAAACTCCCGAGAGTGACGGTTGCGCAATGCCCCATTTGCTGCAGGAGCGCGAGGGTACGGTGCAGCGGGTGTGCGCGTTCCCGGGGTTCGTCGCGAACCGTCGCGATCAAGAGAACCGCCGAATTCGAGATCTCAGCGGTAACGTGTTCGAGCAGTCGCAGAGATCCGTCGCGCACCCATTGCAGATCCTCGATGATCAATAGCAGGGGGCGTTCGCGGCTCGCGCGAACGAGCACCCGCGCGACGGCGTCGAATAGGAGAAAGCGATTTCCCGCCGCGCCCACCTCGTTTCGCTCGATCTTCTCTCCGAGTTCCGGGATCCGATGGGCCATCTCGCGTTCGAGTTCGCGAATCGGCCCCGAAAGCTGCGGGTCTTCGAGCAAGGTGCGCAACACCTGGGCCCAGACCCAGAACGCGGGAACGCCTTCGCTGTCCCGGGCCCGGGCCAGAATCACGCGGGCACCCTTGTCGCCAAATTCCGTGGACAACACTTCCGTGAGGCGTGTCTTGCCGATCCCTGCGCGCCCGCGAACGATGGCGACTTGCCCCTGTCCGGTTGCGGATCGCTCCCAGGCATCGCGCACGGCGCGAAGCGCTTTGTCCCGGCCGACGAACGAATCCGTCCCGGACGCCGTCCCGGTCGACGCTGGCGGTGCACCGCCCCGTTCTCCCAATACGACGACGTCGGCGCAAAAGCGGTATCCGCGCCGCGGGAAACTTCGGATGGCGTTGCCCTGTTTCGTGTCGCTGATGGCGCGGCGCGCCAGGCTGACCGCACGTGTCAGGGATCCGGGTGCCACGGTGGCGTCGGGCCAGAGCGCGTCGAGCAACTCGTCGTGGGAGACGATCCGACCGCGCTCGCGGATCAAGAGTGCGAGCAGCTCGAAGGGCTTCGGCTGCAGGGCGACCGCTTTTCCCGCGTGTCGCAATTCCCGAGCGTCGTCGTCGAATTCGAATGCGCCAAACCGAAGAATCACAACTGTCCCCGCAAGATCCCGCGCGGAGCCGGATCTTCAGCAAGACATTAAGGGAACTGGGGCGGGATTACAGGACTTGGCGAGGGGCAGCGCGGGATCCCTCCCGCGCCGCGATCCCCTGTGCCGGATTACTTCCGAGCGAGGAAATAATTGTTGAGGTCGTCGTGGGGCAGCTGCTTCACCGTCACCTCGCCGAAACCCGCTTCGGCGAGCATGCGGCAAGCCGTCTCTTCGCCCCACATGGCGCCGAGACCGTCACCGTCCGACGACAGGGACACGGTCATACAGTGCAGGCACGAGATGGTGTAGAGAAAGGGCGCCATGGGGTTCTCTCGGTCCCGGTCGACGTGGCTCGAACCCCGGATGTCCTGCATGAGGAAGACGCCCTCCGGGCGCAGGGCCCGCGCAATTCCGGCGAGGACATCCGCGGGCTTGGCCTGGTCGTGGATCGCATCGAAGGCGGTGATGAGGTCGAAGGCTTGCACGTCTACGAGCTTCGCCGCATCCGCGACCCGAAACTGAATGTTCGAAAGGCCCGCCTGCTCGGCAGTCGACTGGGCAATGCCGATGCCTTCGTGGGAAAAGTCGTAGCCCGTGAAGCGACTCTTGGGAAACGCCTTCGCCATGGTGATCAGTGCGCGTCCGCTGCCACAGCCGACATCGAGAACGTCGATGCCGCGCTCGAGTCGCACGATGCCGTCGGGAATGCAGGGAAGAATCGAGTCGATCAGCGCTGCGACGACGGTCTGATCGCTCTCTTCCATCATGACGGCATGAAAGCGTTCATAGGAGGAGTAGGGAACGCCGCCACCTTTCTCGAAACATTCGATGATTTCGTCTTCGACATTGCCGAGCACCGGGATCCACTGCATGGTCGCCGCGATGTTGCTCGGCCGCGCCGCGCGGGTCAGCAGGCCCGCGTGTTCCGCGGGGAGCCGGTAGCTGGCGTCGTTTGCGTCGTAGTCGACGACGCCTCCGGTCACCATGGCGCCCAACCATTCCCGCACGTAGCGCTCTTGAAGGCCCGCTTGTTCCGCGATCTCGGAGCTCGAAGACGGCGGCAGGTCGCGCATCACATCGAATAGACCCGTGCGGTGTCCGATCGAGAGCATGAGAGCCAGGGCCCCGTGATTCAGCGTGGCGACGAGGTTGTCGCCGAAGGCATTGGCTTTGGATTGGTCGAAAGGTTCGCTGTTCATTGTTTTCTCCGTGTTCGTGTGGGGTGGATTATTGCTGGGCCTGGACGAGGCCGGATCGGCTGCGCTTGGCAGTGGGAACGAAGGCCGGCGTCGACTCGCGATAATCCTGGTAGGTCTTGCCGAATACGTCTTCGAGGTCGCGTTCTTCGATCCGCACGGCGACCAGAATGTACGCGGTCGTCACCACCGCCAGGAGCAAGTGCCCATAGCTCATGGTCGGTGTCGCCCAGAACACCGTGAACCAACCCACGTATAGGGGGTGGCGGATGTACTTGTAGAGCGACGGGGTCACGAAGTGGGGTGCGGCGGTGTCACGGTCGCGCCAATAGCGGACGACTTGCTGCATTCCGAACAGATCGAAGTGGTCGATCAGCGTGGTCGCGTACAGGACCAGGCCCCAACCGGCGAAATACAGGGCGGTCAACGCCCCTCCGAACACGCCCGACGCACTCCACACAACGCCCTCGATGGGCTGCCATCCCCAAAACAGCAGTCCCAATGCGACGCAGGTGAGCAGCACGTAGGTGGCGCGCTCGACCGGTTCGGGAACGAATCGGGTCCACCCGCGCTTGAACGTCGGACGTGCCATCACGCTGTGCTGCAGGGCAAACAGGGTGAGGAGCAAGAGGTCGATGACGATCGCCGTACCCACGGGACCGGCGACGCCGGAATCCACGGTTTTGGGTACGAAGAGATTCCCCACGAAGCCGATCGAGTACAGGAACACCCCGAGGAAGGTCAGGTAACAGAAGGTCCCGTAGGCCAGGGCAAGATTGCGGTTCATTGTTGGTTCCTCTCGTTGCGAGTACGAGAGGATCCTACGGCGATCGGGTGGCTACGCCCTTACCGCGGTCTTACCGATTTCTGATCATGGGTGAGGGTTTTGTAAGGCATTGGAATGGCTCAGGTTTATGTCTTGTCCCGCGCGCTGCCAAAGAGAGTATCCGGGTTCGCCGGGGATGGGGGAGAAGCCTTGATCGCGAAGCAACCTCCCGATGGGGGCGGAATGCTCGGAGTCTTTCACGCATACGGCGGCGATGGCGTAGTGGTCCAAGGCTTTCTCGAACAGGATCGGAGTGAAGGGCGGGACCTCTTCTCCGGCCACGTAACGCGAAACCAGGGCCCGGGCCAACGATTCGTCTTCGCCCCACACCTTCGCGTAGCGCCGCAGATAGGAATCGCGGACCACAAGCGGATAGGCGTGATGGTGGATCGTCGGGAGCCACGCACCGACTTTGGGGGGAACGATGACGTTGCGTCCGGGCGCCACCTCACGCATGCGGAGTGCGATGGCGTACGGTTCCGGCGGTACCTTGAGGCCCGGGCGTGCGATCCGGGCGCCATGGGTACCAGGCGAATCGGGACCGAGGCTCATGCGTTCCGGGAGGAAGAGTAGGAGCACCGCCATTCCCGCTACGGTGGTTGGAATCGCCCAGGACCTCCAGCGGGTCGACGCGCGCCATTGCAGCGGCGCGCACAGCAATAACGCGAACAGCGCCGGGAGCGGCAAGGCCCACATGGAACGCCAATGCGACGGCCCGGTCGCGTAGCTGCGCGTGAAGTTCTCCCAATACGGCCCCGCGAGCAGAAGGGCTCCGAGGGGTACGACGATTGCAAAACGCTGAGCGGGCCCGGGGCGCCAGAGCGCCCAGGTGGCCATGACGGCCGCGATGGCGGCGAGGTGAAAGGATCCGGTTCCCAATACTTTTTGGAGCGTCTGGCGGAGGTGGAAGCCGACGGGAGTGGGGTCGCTTGCTGCCGTCGTCGCCGCCAATTCCATCGAACCCAGAACCGCGAGTCCCGCAGCGATCACGTAGCTGGACGCGAGGACGCCCAACACGACGACGGGAAGCTTGCGAACGCGCAAACCGGCACCGGCGCACAAACCGAGGCCGGCCGCAAAAGGGGCGCCCCAGAGCGCCGAAGAAGTGAGTCCGATCCCCGCGATCTGCGCCGCCGCCAGCAAGAGCCAGCCGCGAAGGCTCGGCCGGCGAACGAACTCGATCGCGTAGGCGTAGATCAGGGGCAGGGCGACGCACAGAAAGATCGATTTTCCCTGCCAGATGCGGACGAAAGCGAAGTTGCCGTGGGAACGGTGGGCGTCGCCAAAGGCGATCAGCACCGCGACGACACAAACGACGCCCCACAACCAAACCGCGGGGATCAGGTTTCGGAACAATCGCCCGTACGCCAGGGGAACCAGGATGGAAGCCGCGCTGGCGGAGATGAAATAGAAGCAGACCGCGACGGGGATTCCGGTTGCGAAACTCAAGGCGCCGTTCAAGAGCTCGTAACTGTGGACGCGGTAGGCCTCGAGGAGCAACGGGAGGTCTGCGACACCGTGCATGGTGTCCTGGGCGAAGAGCCGCCAACCCGGATGGTCCGCGGCGGCCACGCCCAGGTTGAGGTAGAAGGCGTCATCGATGTCCGGTCGATGGGCGATCAGCGTGAGGCCGCAACACAGCGCTGCGATCGGCCATAGCCATCCCGCACCCGCTTGGACCGGTTCGCGCGCAATGGCGACGCTTGGCGTCGCGGAAGCGGACATGTGCAGCGCCCCGACGGCCAGAACGACGACGCAAAACCACCAGGTCCAAATCACGTTGCCCGTAAACAGATAGAGGTTTACGGCGACGGCGGTCGCGAGCACCGCCATCCATTGGACCGTCGGCAGTTCCAGCGCCGGTGCTTCGCGTTCACGGAAGGGGGTGCGGGGTCCGAGCCGGCGAATCAGCAAGCCGATCGCCAGCAGCGTGGCGGTTGCAACCCAAAGCAACAGGTAGAGGTTGCCGCCGAGTCCGATGCTGGCGTGGACCGCCAGCGTCCAGCCCGCGAAAGCCGCGCATGTCAGATCGCACAAGCGATCCGCCCAGCGCAGGGAAATGGAATTTTCCCGCGATTCCTCGCTGTTCGCCTCGGTTTCTTCCATTGCCCTGCACACGCCATCGACCTGGGGGCAGGGGGCCTTGAACGGCCGAAATGAATCTTGCCAGGTCGTAACATTCCGAGATACGATGGGAATTCCACTCGTGAGGGGAAAGCAATGCGGATTCGTGGGTTTGGCGTTTTGGTTGCGGTCGTCGCTCAATTGACATTGGGCCCCGCCAACGCGACGGCGATTTCTTTCGTCGCCCAATTGGATCCGGACCAGGTGGTACCGATCGCCGACGGGATAGACCCCTCGGGTGTCTCCCAGGCATCGGGCACCGCGCTATTCGAACTCAACGAAGCCCAGGATCGACTCGACTACAGCATCGAACTCGTGGGATTGAGCATCATCGGCGACCTCCAGGGAATGCACCTCCACATCGGCGCACCGGGCGCGAACGGTCCCCACGTGCTCAATATCTTGGGACTGCCCAGTCAAGACGACAGCGACGTGGTGATCGACACCATCAACAACGTCGTCAGCGGCAGCTACGACGACACGGATGAAAACTTCGACGCGGCCGGGACGCCCGGCGTTCGGGATCCCGGCGATTCGGTCAAGCTCACGAGCGTCATCGACGAGCTGCTGCTGGGGAACTTCTACATCGCCGTTCACTCGAGCGCGTTTCCCTTGCCCAACACCTCGGAATTGCGCGGCCAGGTGACCCTGGTACCGGAACCCAGCACCGTCGCGCTTCTCGCCTTGGGGCTTTGCGCCTTGGTGGGATCGCGTCTGCGCGGTTAGCTTGGAATTCGTGCGGAACGCTTGGCGCGACCGGGGTTGGGCGAAAGTCCTGCTCGGGATCCTTCTGTGTTTCGCGGCTCCCGGAAGCGCGATCGCCCACGACGGCGTGACACCCATTCCCTATTCCGGCGACCCCACGCCCGAGCAGGTCGTTGCGGACAACGGCGCGGCGACGCCCGACGGCTCCCAGGCGAGTGCGACCCTCGAACTCGCTCTCGACATTCTCGACCCGCGCCTCGAATACCGGATCCAACTCTTCGGCATCGATCTGGCCCAGGACGTGGAGAGCATTCAGATCCGAATCGGGCAGCCGGGCAGCAACGGCTTCCACGCCCTCAACATCTACGGAACCACCGGCGAGCACGACGACGATCTGCTGATCGATTTTGCGAACAACTTTCTCCTGGGCATCTGGGACGACGGCGACGAGAATCTCGGTGGCGACGGAACGCGGGACCCGACGGATTCCGTTTCCCTATCGGACGTCGCCGGAGAACTCGTCACGGGTCAGCTCTACCTGTCGGTGACCACCCACGCGTATCCGTTTCCCGATACCGCAGAGTTGCGCGGACAGATTGCGGCCGTGCCCCAGTGCTCCGACGGAATCGACAACGACTCCGACGGTCTCGTAGACGACCAAGACCCCCAATGCGACGACCCCGAAGACGATCTCGAAAATTGCGATCTGTCTCTCGATGGCGACGGAGACCGGGTGGCGGACGAATGCGACAATTGCACGCAGCACTTCAACCCGGTGCTCGGCAATCCGCAGTTTCCCACCCAAGCGCCGCCGCGCCAATCGTTCCAGACGACGACCGGCGGCCAATTGGATGACGACGGCGACGGCATCGGCAACGCCTGCGACGCCAAGTTCACCGCTGGGGGCAGTGTGGTTGGAGGCAGTGACTTGCTCCAACAATTGGCCTCGTTCAACAAAGATCGCTCGGGAAACGATTGCGGCGCGCCCGCGAATCAGAACTGTTCCCAATTCGACATCGACAACTTCGGTCAATTCATCGGCGGCGGGGATCTCAGTCTGGCCCGACTGCTCTTCAATTTTCCGCCCGGTCCGAGCTGCGCGAAATGTCCGCTGGCCTGCGAAGGGCCCCACTGTCCCTGAGTCTAGGAAAGCTGGGTGCGCAGTAGTTGGGCTTGGAGTTCGATCGCGCGCCCGTCGAAGCCGCGTGCGAGCATGGAAGCCTCATCGAGCAGTGCGGCGATGCGCATTGCGCCCGCTTCGGCGTCCCAAGCGAGCAACGCTTCCGCGTAGGCGACGTTGGTAGCCGCATGGTGAACCGGTCCCAGGCGTCGATTGAAGTCGAGTGCGGCCTCGAAATGCCGTTGGGATTCGTCCCAGCGCCCGAGGCTCGCGGCGAGCCGCCCCAGGGGATCCGCGACGGAACCGTAGGCGAGAAGGCCGTGGGCCACGAGAATGTTTCGCTCTGCGAAAGGCGCGAGCCGATCGTAGATCGCGCCACACCATTCGCGCTCGCCCACGCCCGCGGCTGCGATCCCCGCGAACGCCAGGGCCGCGATGCCCATGGAATCGTCGCGGATGTCGTTGAATTGATTGGCGGCCGCGCGCTGCAGTTCGCGTGCGGCGACCGAGCGGTTTCCGGTCTCGAGATAACAACAGGCAAGCAGCGCGCGAAGAAAGGGATCGCTGGGCCGCTCCGCCGCGGCGTTGGTGGCGTCCGGCAGGATCTCGCCGATGCGGGCTTGCTGTCGACGCAGCCCGAAGCTGTGAATCGTGTGTGTGAGTTCCGGGTCCGGGTGCAGCCGACGGCCGAGGGCGACGGCATCCGCCATGCTTCGTTCGGCCTCGAACGGACGCCCTTCGAGGTACGCGGTGGTCCCGGCGAGGATCGCTGCCGTATAGATGAAGCGCGGCTCACCCGATTCCGCGACCTCGCGTTGGAGGGCCAACAGCTCTCGCTGGCACGCGATCATGTTGCCTGTATCGATGTGGTGCGCGATGGCGAGGGTGCGCGCCCGGGCCAGCATTTCGGGGTTCTCGCGCAGGGAGGGGGAGTCCTCCGGCGCCTGGGATTCGGATTGCTCGAGCTCGCGCGCGGTCAGGAGAATTTCCGCACGCGCAGCATCGGAGCCGGAGTTCCCAACGATCTGCTCGGCCAGAGAAAGCGCGGCGCAAGCCCCCTCCGCGTCCCCGGTTCGATACAACCAGCGCGCCGAGTTGGCGGCGAGCAGCGCGCGCTCATCGACGTCGTCCCGGTCGCCTTCCGCGGCCTCTTCGAGCAACCCGATCACGGCCTGGATCGGCGTGAGGCTTGCGGTCGAGGGGGAGGCAAAGACCCACTCGGATTCGACTTCCGACATCCCGAGGGCCGCCTGGGATAGGGCGGCGGAGTCCTTGGCGCGGCGCGCCAGGGTGGCGGCGTGCCCGAAGACACGTCGCGCGGAATCGTTCCAGCCCGCTCGGATGCAGGCGGTGCCGAGGGCGAGTAACGCTTCGCGAAAGGCGCTGGGTTGCAGTGCGGCGTTGCGCTCGCCAATACGGGCGGATTCCGCAAAATACTCGGCCGCGGACTCGTACTTCTGAGCCTGAGTGGCTTCGCGCCCCGCTTCCGAGAAATGATGGAACGCGTCTTCGGTCCGGCCCAACGCGATGGCATCGGCGGCGCGATGAAAATTGTAGGTCGCTCGCGCGGCCGCGCCCGGGTCCCCGTGGTTCTCGAGCGCGTCGGCGGTCTTGCGGTGAAGTTCGCCCCGCAAGGCTCCGCGCAGGTCTTCGTACAACGTCTCCTGCAGCAGGGGGGGGAGGAATCGGAAGAAGCCGGGGGGGTGATTCAAGGGAATGACCAGGCCATCGGCCTCGGCTTCCTCCAGCAGATCCCGAACCTCGACAGCGGAGGTGGCGGTGACGGAGTGCAGCAAAGCGCCGTCGAACTCCCGACCTTGAACCGACGCAATGCTCAGCAGGTCGCGTACGTCTTCGGGAATCTCCCGCAGGCGAGCGCGGATACGATCGCGGATGACCGCGGGCACATCGGGAAAGCGGGGCGGAATCGCACTCTCTCCGCTGCTCGGTTCCGCGACGGGCATCAGGCGCAGCAATTCCTTGATGTAGAACGGATTGCCATCGGATCGTTCTTCCAATTCGCGCACCAGCTCGGCGGCGGGTTGTCGGCCGAGTAGCTGCCGGCCGAGAACCTGGATCTCGTCCTCCTGCAGACCCGAGAGAACCCGGCGCGAAACGTGTCCGTGTTTTGCGATGGAGGACAAGGTGCCTTCGAGGGTCGGCGGCGTTTCGTGTTCGTCACTCGAGAACGTCCCCACGACGAGCAGGCGTGCGCGTTCCATTTCGAGCGTCAGAAACTCGAGCATCTGAAGCGTCGTCGCATCCGCCTCCTGGAGGTCGTCGATTACGATCAAAAGCGGACGGTCTTCGGCGGCACAGCGCAGGAAGGCCGCAATGGCGTCGAACCAGGGAAAGCGCGCCTGGTTGTCGTGAAGGTTCAAGCCCAGGACGTCGCTCGGATTCGAGCGGATCAGCGTGGCGATCTGATCCACCACCCGGTCCCCTCCGACTCCGATCCGGTTGCGGAAGGATTCGAGATCTCCGCCGCGCAGGATGTCGCGTAGGATCTGGATCCAAGCCCAGAGCGGCGGTGAATCGGCGTGGCAATGGGCAACGGAGATTGCTGCCTTCTCCGAGCGCTCGGCAAAATGCAGCGCCGTGCTCGTCTTGCCGACGCCTTCTTCGCCTTCGAGCAGCACCAGCTGGCCGCGGCCCGATCGCGCTTCTTCCAGGGCCAGTTGGAGCGTCCGAAGCAGCTCGCTTCGCCCCACGAATGTCTGTCCCGCCGAGTCCGTGGGGTTCGCGATTTGGAGCGAGAGCGGACCGGTCTGGCTCTGCCAGACCTGCACTTCCGGCACCAGGCGAACACCACGCCCGTAGACGGTCTGGATCACGCGCTGGGTGCGTCCGTCATCGCCCACCGCCAGTCGCGCTTCGTAGATCGCATTGGTGAGTGCACCGTCGCTGACCGTCTCCCGGGGCCAGACGGTTTCGATCAGGTCCTCGCGCCCCACCACTTCGCCGCTGCGGCGAGCCAGCATCTGAAGCAGCTCGAAGACCTGGGGACGGACCTCGACGTGGGATCCCGCACGACGCACTTCGCGTTTGCGTTCGTCGAGCTCGACATCGTGAAAACGAAAAACTCTTTCCGGCACGAAATCACCCTACGACGCGAGCCCTGGCTACTCAATACGGCGCGGATGACCTTTGACATCTCTTGACGGTTCGTGATGATCGATTGCTATTCGAGGAGAATTATCGGCGTTTCAAGAGGGTCTCAGGCAAACATCACGGGATAGTGGAAGGGTTTGCGGAGTCGATTCTGGGATTCCGTCGAGAGTTGCAGTGGTATGTGGGAAGCGCTCGCTGCCGCGGTCGTGGTCGTCGAAAAACCGCTGAGGCAAATCGGAACTCTTCGGGAAGCGCGGCGCGAGCGAATCCGTCTACGAATGACAATTCCTTATGAATCGTGACGACGACGAGCGCGAGAGATTCCGATTCGAAAGTGGTTGTGGGCCTTTTCGGTCCCACGACGCAATGCATTGAACCTCGGGGGGTTCACCCCCGGCGGCGGGTGGGCAAAGAGTTCGGTCGTGAACCGGACTCTTTGCCACGCCGCCTACGGATTCTTCAGGTGAAATGATTTGGGGCGCGTGAGGACTTCGAAACCCACGCGAGAGAGGGAGCAGCCGCGACCCGAATCCTTGACGCCGGTCCATGCGAGTCCCGGGTCGAGATAGTCGCAGCGATTCATGAACCAGGTGCCGGTGTCGACTTTCGCGCCGAGCGCGAGCGCCACGTCGGTGTCGCGGGTCCAAACCGAAGCCGTGAGACCGAAGGGGCTGTCGTTCATCCAGTGCAGGGCTTCCTCGTCGTCGGCGACGCGTTGAATGCCGACGACGGGACCAAAGCTCTCTTCCCGCATGGCGCGCATGGAATGATCGACATCGACGAGGATCTGGGGTGCGAGGTAGGGGGTGCCGGGAGCGTCGGCGGCGAAGCCTTTGGGGTCGACGAGTCCGCGCGCACCGGCCGAGATGGCTTCGGCATTCTGCGCCCGCACGAAATCCGCTGCCTTGGCGTTCACCATGGGACCCAGATTCGTTTCGGGATCCGTCGGATTTCCAAGCCGATATTCGCGGACCTGGGAGGCGAAGGCTTCGACGAAGGCAGCGTAGACGTCCGCGTGGACGTAGATGCGCTCCACGCCACAGCAGGATTGACCGGAGTTGAAGAAGGCCCCGTCGACCAGCTCGCCCACGCTGTATTCGAGGTCCGCGTCCGCGCGCACGTAGGCGGGATCTTTGCCGCCCAATTCGAGTCCGAGGTTGATGAATCGGTCCGCCGCGGCGTGTTGGATTCGCCGGCCCGCCGGGACGGAACCCGTGAAGGCCACGTAGTCGACGCCCGGGCTGGCGATCAAGCGTTCGGTTTCTGCGTGACCGCAGTGGAGAAACTGAAATACGCCGCTGGGGAGCCCGGCCTGGTCGAAGGCTTCGCCGATTCGCTCGGCACAAAGTGGCGTTTGGGCCGAGTGGCGCAGGATCACACTGTTGCCCGCCAGAATGGCGGGGACCACGGAGTTGACCGCTGCGAGATAGGGATAATTCCAGGGGGAGATCGTGAGCACGACGCCGAGGGGTTCGCGTTGGATGAAGCGTCGAAAGCCCGTTTTGGGGGCGAGCTCGATCGCGCGTAGCGCATCCTCGGCCAATTCGATCATGAAGCGCGCGCGCTCTTCGAAGCCGCCAAGCTCGCGCGGGCTCCACGCGATGGGGCGTCCCATTTGCCAGGTGATTTCTTGCGCCGCGACGTCGGTACGAGCCATCAGGGCATCCACCATGCGGGAACACCGTTGCGCTCGCAGGGCGATGGGGACCTGCCGCCAGTTTTCTTGCGCCGATCGCGCGCGCGAAAGCAGATCGGCGGCTTCGGCATCGGACGCGAGTTCGCGCTCCACGTAGATGGAGCCATCCACGGGAGAAATGGTTTTCGACAGCGGGCTCACGGGGGCGGAGGGTAGTTCGTTGGAGTCGAGGGATCTAGAACTTGGAGCGGCCCGCGGTGGCGTCGCAGGGACCCACGGTCGCGAGTAGATCCTGGGCCGAGGTGTGGGCGTTGTAGGTCCCGGTACCCACGCAGGTGGAACCGGGAAGCATGCCCGCAATCCCACTGGTTTCTCCGGAGGCCGGTACCACGACGGCCCAGTAGTTGAGCTGGCCGTCGACGTCGATGTCCGAAGCCGCTTCCGCGGTGAACCGAACCAGGGGTCCACCGCCGCCGTTGTCGTCTGCGCTGACGAGATACTGGTAGAGGACCTGGCCTTCCGGTGACCAACCGAGATTGTCGAAGGCAGTCCCACTGACCCAGGGTGCCGGTGTGTTGCCCGGGACCGAGCTTGGAACCGCCACGGTAGCGACGTAAGTGCCGACCTCGGCGAGATGGGCAGCCTGGGCGGTGCGGATCGCCGCCAGGTTCGTCATGGCCTCACTGGCTTTGGCGCGCTGGCTCATGCGCGTGAAATTCGGAATTGCGATGCTCGCGAGCACACTCGTAATTCCCGCGACGAGCATGACCTCGATCAAGGTAAATGCGGCCAATCGTTTCAACGCGATACCAGGGAAACCCATGACGTGATTCGTCATCGGACCCCCCGGACTTTTCTTGATGGCCGGCGCGCGGTGACGAAACGCGGCGTCCTCCCCGGAGCGACAGAGAAACGCGTCGGGAATCCGCGCTCTAGAGCTTCGCCTGCGGAGCGTCTGCCCACCCGGTGGGAAGCACTTTTCTGGCATTGACCCGCTCTGGTGAGCGATGTACCAAGGCCGCGTTACACAATTGAAACCGGGAAAGTACGCACGGGGAATCCGCCGCAAGGCAATTGGGAAGCCCGTGCCCAGTGAGGTGAAGGATGGGTCGACTCGCAGGAAAGACAGTTCTGGTGACCGGCGCCGCCTCGGGAATCGGAGCCGCGTGCGCACTTCGCTTCGCGCGGGAAGGCGCTTGCATCGGGGGAATCGACCTCGCGAAACCTCCGGCGGAGACCTGGGCCGAGGTCGTCAAAGCTGCGCCGGCCGCAGATTTCTGGACCTTGGACGTGCGCGACGAACCCGCCATCGCCCAGGCGGTGGAGGCCGCTTCCCGGCGTTTCTCGTCCATCGACGGTCTCGTCAACGCGGCGGGGGTTTCCGGCGGTGGCGCCGTGGGTGGACTCGAAGAAGAAGAATGGGATCGCGTGTTGGACATCAACCTAAAGGGCACGTTCCTCGTTTCCAAACATGTCGTGAATCGAATGGTGGAGCAGGCTGCGGGCAGCATCGTGAATCTCGCCAGCGTGGAGGGGCTCGAGGGGTTCGAATTCCAGGCCGCCTACAACGCGTCGAAGGGCGGAGTCGTGTTGCTGACCCGGAACATGGCAATCGATTACGGGGCGAAGGGCGTCCGAGTCAACTGTCTCTGTCCCGGATTGATCGAAACGCCCATGACGGACATATTGAAGTCGGAACCCCTGGTACCGATCCGCGACAAGTTCATCGAGATGCACATGCTGGGACGCCCGGGGCAACCCGAAGAGGTTGCGGCCGCCGCCCTGTTCCTGATCTCCGACGATGCATCCTTCGTGACCGGTCATTCGTTGGTGGTCGATGGGGGAATGACTTCGGGGCGCCGACTGATGGCGCCCGGCTCCGCACCACCGGCGGGATAGGCGCTGTGCTCAGTCCCGGAAGATGGCGATCCAAGCGGGAATGAGGATGGCGAGCAGCCAGTGCAGTCCGACGCTGTACCAGATCGAGCGGCTCCGCACGGCGAGGTAGGAGAGGCCGAGCCCGAACACGATCGACCCGAATAATTCCCCCACGGGCTTGCCCGCGTGAATCACCGTATAGGGCATGACGACCATCGGCAGCGCGTATCCACCAAAGCGGTCGTACAACGGGAACAGGAGAAAGCCCCGAAAGAAGAACTCCCCGCAGATCATGGTCAAGAAGGCGCCCAATGCGAACTTGCGCACCTCCGCCCATCCCCAGGCACTGTAGTGATCCTGCCAGCTGTCGAACGTGGCGAGCCACGCCGTCGAAGCGAGTACGATGACGACGAACGACGCAAGCGGTTTCCAGACCGCGCGATAGTTCCCGAGTCGAAAGTATTGCCAGGGTTTCTGCCACAGGAGCAGGGACGCCACGCCGGGCACGAGCAGGTAGGCGACGAACATGGATTCCGAGAAGCGCGGGATGCGCAGTTCGGGCAGCGGATTCGGGAGCTGTCTTCGACGCAATGCGACTTCGAGCGCCAAGGCAACACTGCCCATCAACAAGGTCGCGATGAGCCGGCCGTCCAGTGTGCGCCACGAACGCGCTTCAACCATCTTCGTCCGGCTCGTCGAGGGCGTCGATCTCCACCGCCTCGAGTCCGATCTCCGACAAGATCTCCTTTGTGTGGGCTCCCAAGCTTGGACCCGGGCGGTTCCCCGGCAGCTCGAAACCCGACATGCGAAGGGGCGGGCGGACGGTCTGGAAGGATCCCGCACTCGGGTGGTCGATGGTCGCGAATGCGCCCGCGGCTGCAGCCTGGGGGTCCTCGACGGCTTCGGCGAGGGTGCGTACCGGCGCCCAGATGAGTCCGTGCCGATCGAGAATCCCTTCCCACTCGGTCAGGGTTCGGCTGGCGAAGATCGGATCGAGAATTTCGACGAGCGCCGAGGCGTTGCGATAGCGCGGTACGACCGCGTCGAAACGCGGATCCTCGAGCAACTCCGGCGCGTCGATCGCACGACAGAGTTTGGGCCAATAGGGCTGGGACTCGATCATCACCAGGAAGATCCAACGTCCGCCTTTGACGCAATAGGGATTCCAAAGCGGATTGCGGGGTCGGCGGCGGTTGTGACGGGGTGGCCCCTCGCCCGTGACCAGGGTTTGCGCCACGTCGTTGCCCTGAATGTAGAACCCCACGTGCAGGAGCGAGACATCGATGACCTGGCCTTCGCCGGTTTGATCCCGCATCCGCAGGGCCGAAAGAATCCCTGTGGTCAGCGACAGTGCGGCCGCGTGGTCCCCCACACCGGGTCGCAAGTAGGCCGGCGCCGCTTCGCTGTCGCGCATCTGGTCCATGAATCCCGTGCGCGCCCAATAGGCGGTGTAGTCGAAGGCCGGCGTGCGTGCGTCCGCACCCTCGTGCCCGTAACCGCTCAGGGTGGCGACGATCAACTCGGGCTTTTGCGCGCGCAGCTGGGTGGGTGCGATTCCATACTTTTCGAGGCGGTGCGGGAGCATGTTGGTGAGCACGATGTCGGCGCTTGCGATGACGCGGCGAAGTGCCGCTTGCGCGTCCTCGCGCGCGAGGTCCAGTACCAGGGAACGCTTGCCCCGATTGTCCATGTGAAACGGTGGAGACTCGGGAAAATCGCTCTTCATCCCCGCGTACTTGGGAAGCGAGAAACGGTACAGCTCGCCGCCCCGAATCTCGACCTTGATCACATCCGCGCCCAGGTCGGCGAGCAAGGCACCGGCGGCGGGCGCCGCGACGTAGCTGGCGAGTTCGACGACTCGAATGCCCGAGAGCGGAGCAGTCATGGGGGGCATCCTCCCGCGCCGGCGCGGGGCTGTCAATCGACGCGCGGTTTCGCACGGCTATTGTGCGGGGGGGAGAACGACGCGTGAGCGGTTCGAGTCGAACTTGGACGTGGGTGGCACTGGCGATTTTTTCCGTCGGCATCGCCTGGGCCCACAGCGCCTCCTGGCAACGCGGGCCCCGGGCCTTCGTTCCGACCCAGGCGGCGCCGGGCGGGATGGGGCGGATCGTTGCGCTGGATCAGAATTTCGTCGTGGCTCAGGTCGCGCGCAATGCACGCACGCTGTTGCGTGAGCCGACTGCGCTCTACGACGCTCCCTATTGTTTTCCCGCCGAGAAGACATTTGCCCTGGGCGAACCGATGTTGGTCTTGGGGCTGCTCGCGATTCCCACCTACGCGTTGACCGAAGATCCGATCCTTGCCTACAACGCCGCCCTCGTCTTGGGGTCCGGACTCGCGGCCCTGGCGATGTTCCTCCTCGTGCGGGATTGGACCGCGTCGCCGGTTGCGGGAATCGTCGCGGGCCTCCTCTATGTCTTCCCGCCCGTCGGCTTGGCGGATGTGGTTCACCCCTACGTCATGGACACGAGTGGAACCGTTCTCGCGCTGTGGTTCGGTGGGCGTTGGCTTGCGCACGGACGCTGGCGCGACGCTCTGGGCATGGCGCTGGGTTGCAGTCTGCAGATGGCCGCGAGCTTCTACCCCTTCGTGGCCGGTTTCCTGTTGGGAATCCCCGTGGGCATCGCCTTGTTGGTGGTTCATCGCAAGACCCCGCCCCCGGGACAGTTGGCTTCGGTCGCGGTGTTGGTTTCGTTGGCGGGCTACGCGGTGTTTGGCCCGTACATCGCGCTGCGCGGTCGCGGAACCCTGGCAACCGGGGTCGAGCAGCTCTTCTTGGCTTCGGATGCCTGGCTGGAGACGCTCAACCCCGGTATCTGGGCTGGATGCCTGGTCTTGCTCGCACTGGTCCTCCCGCGTCGACGCATGGCTGCCGCGCAGGCCTCGATCCTGCGTTGGGGGTTGCTGATCGGTGGCGCGGTCCTGACCGCACTGGTCGTCGCCGGGGAAGGGGATCGCACACCCGGTGCGTTGTTCGCTGCGGTTTCCGGGCTCATACCGGGATTGGACTCCGTGCGCTTGCCCTGGAAGATCTCCATCGGGGTCCATCTGGTGCTCTCGGCCTTGGCGGGCATCGGTTGTGCGGGGCTTGCGCGCCTGGGCGGGGATCGGCACCGAATCGCGATCTCCAGCGCGCTGATTGGCGTGACCGTGCTTTCCCTCGCTTGGGTCGCGGCGGGGAACCGCGCCGTGCGGTTCGAACCGTTTCGGCTACGGCCCGCCCCTCAGGTGTTGAATTTCTACGGCGAACTCGCGCGTTTGGGAAATCGGGGGCCGATTTTCGAAGTGCCGCCGCGACTCGAAAAGATTCGCTTCTTCTGGCCCGGAACCGCGCGTCAGATCCTGTTGTCCGCCTATCACGGTCGCCGCACCCAGGCGTGCCACGCCTCCCATCCCCATCCCGCAAGGCTGCAACTGGAGGAGATCTACGAACGGCTTCCGGCTCGGGAAGCAGTCGGCGCGCTGGCTCGAATGGGCTTTACGACCTTGGTGGTTCATCGTGGAGGCGCAAGCGACGAATCCCTGGCCGCGGCGCTCGATACCGCAGTGGAGGGGGGCTGGCTCGCGCCGGTGCACGCAATCGGATCGAAGGCCGCCTACGCGATACGCCTTCCCTAGTGGCGCTCTCCGGCGCGCGCTCCCGGCGTGAAGGTCACGCGCATTTCTTTGACGCCGTTGATGAAGTTCGAGTGCAAGCGACGCGGCTCGGCGGCGAGTTCGAGGTCGGGCAATCGCTTCAATAGCCCTTCGAAGATCAACCGCAGCTCCATGCGGGCCAGGTTCGCGCCCAGGCAGTAGTGCTCCCCGATGCCGAAGGACAGGTGGTCGTTGGGTTGCCGTCGCACGTCGAACTTCTGGGGATTTTCGAACACGTCTTCGTCGCGGTTCACGGACGGGTACCAGAGGATGATCCTGTCGTCTTCTTTGATCTCGACGCCGCGAATCTCCGTGTCCGCGGTCGCGGTGCGGCGGAAATTGTGGACCGCGGGATCGAAGCGCAGGATCTCTTCCACGGCGGAGGGGATCAACGACATGTCGTCGAGGATCGCCTGGCGCTGGTCCGGATGGCGGATCAGGTTCAACATTCCGTTGCTGGTGACGGTGCGCGTGGTTTCGTTGCCCGCGATCGCGAGGATCAGAAAGAAGGAGTTGAAGTCGAAGTCCGACAGGCGTTCGCCGTCGACCTCGGCGTGGAGGAGCGCGGTCGCGAGGTCGTCGCTGGGGTGGCTCCGCGCCTTCTCGGCGAGTTTCGTCGCATACATGAACATTTCCGCCGAGGCGTTTTCGTAATCCCCGTCGAGAATCGGCTGGTCTTTCTGGAGTTCGGGGTCGTCGAAACCCACCATGCGGTTACCGATTTCATAGATGGCGCGGCGATCTTCTTCGGGAACGCCCATCATTTCGCAGATCACTTCCATGGGCAGCGGAGCGGCCAGGTCTTCGACGAAGTCGCACTCCCCTTTTTCGATCACGTTGTCGACGATTCGGTCCACCATGACGCGCACGCGCGGCATCAGTTCCGTCACCATGCGCGGCGTGAAGGCCTTGTTGATCAGCGCCCGGTATTGGCGATGCCGCGGCGGGTCCATGTTGAGCATGATGGCCCGCAAGGCCCCGAGCGATTCGGGTTCGGGATCGCGCAGCAAGGTGCCCATGCGCTCCGAGGAAAACAGACCGGGATTCTTGGAAATCGATTTCAGGTCTTCGTGCTTGGTGATGCACCAAAACGGGTTGCCTGCGGGATCCTCGTGTCGATGGACCGGATCTTCCTTGCGCAAGCGCGTGAACCACGCGTGGGGGGTGCCTTTTTCGAAGGTGTCGAGGTCGAGGAGATCGATGTCGTCGAGGGCCACTGGAATCCTCCGGGCGCTTGGTGAACGAACGTTTGTTTATATTCCGAAGTCCTTGAAAAATCAAGCAGAAGGGGGATTCGGCCCCGCAAAGGCGCCCTCTGCGGACGCCCCTTCGCGCGCGCTCGCGTAGAGGCCGTGAAGCAGCTTCATGGTGTCGTCGAGGGTCCCCAGGTCGAGGGGCCGGCCCGCTGCGGCGGCGCCCAGGAATTCGTCCAGGGTGTTCGCGTAGCCGTCGCTCGCCGTGCCGTCGAAATCCGCGACGTCGATCACCCCCTGGGTCCCGTAGGCGCGAACGCCGAAAACCACCGGCTCGCGCAGCGCCATCCCCCATCCGGTCTTCAGCTGGACGTGCACGCGGCCGTCGATCTCGATGCTTGCGTGGGCGCGGTCTTCGACGCCCGGGGGCGAGGCTTCGCCGGCGCCGGTCGCGCCAAAGAGTGTGTAGCGGCTTCGTTCGGGAATCAGTTCGAGGGCGAGTCGCAGCAGGTGGGAGCCGAGATCCGCGAGCACGCCGCCCCCGCCGGCCGCCTGTCGGTCCAGGCGCCAGGGGACGGGCACGTTGGGCTTGCGCCGCATCCACACCAGGTCGACGGATTGGAGTTCACCGATGGCTCCGGAACGAACTCGATCGCGTAGCCAGCGATTGTCTTCGCGCAGTCGGGTGTTGAAGGTGGCGCCGAGAATGGCCGAGGAACGCTTCGCCTCGTCGAGCAGCTCGCGGACTTCCGCGTAGGTCGCGCAGGTGGGTTTCTCCACCAAAGCGTTCTTGCCCGCTCGCAGGGCCGACCGCGCGATCGCGAAGTGGGTGTGGGGGGGTGAGCAGACGAGCACGCTGTCGACGTCGGGGTGCAGTATGAGTTCCGTGTAGTCGGTCGTAACCGTGGGGGTCCCGAGCTCTGCCGCCAGGCGTTGCGCGCGCTCGCCGCTGCGACTGCAGATGGCGTTGACCCGCAGATCGGGCCGTTTGCGCAGAACCGGAAGATAGAAGCGCTCGACCACATCGCCGGCGCCCACCAGGCCGATTCGGTGCTCTCGTTCCTTCATGGGCGATTTCCCTGTACCGCGAGGGGTGGAAGCGGGCAATGGAGGTTGGCGCACACGGCGCGCAGGAACTCGCTTTCGTCGGCGGTTACGTGCTGGTCGTGATCCGCCACGGCGACCAGGGCTTCGACCAGATGACGCTTGTGGCTCTGGCGCAGCCCGTCGAGGCGTTCCAAAGCACCGTCGACTTCCCGCATCCAATCTTTCGGGTGCGCGAAGTCGGGCCACATCGAACCGGGGAGCCGCAAGAGGCCCGAGGCGTAGGCGTCCGCAGCTTGTTTCGCGTCCGAGGCGCCCACCACCGCGACGGCGGAAAGCAGAGCTTGAATCTCGCTCGTACAATCGGCCAGGGCGAGGTTGCGGGGGCGCGGTCGTCCCGCCGAGGCGTCCGTCAGGTGTGTGCGCAGCATGCGCCAGAGACCAAACTCGAAGAAGTCGACGCGCCGGTCGGCTTCGATCAGGTCCACGACCATTTTCGAAAACGCGGCGAGTCGCCCGGGACCCAGTCGCCGCAGTTGCGGGAGGGCGAGGTCGGCCAGTGGCAAGCGCGTGGATCGCGACACGCTGTCCACTTCGCGCCCGAGTTCGCCGACTTCGCGGGCGAACTCCGCCCCGTAGGCGGCATCGATGGAGCGCAATTGTTGCTGCTGCGTGGGAGCGTCTTCGCTCAACAACAAGGCGAACACCACCCCCTGGGCTGCGGACGGGTAGCCCAAGGCCGCGTGAATGCTCGGCGGGATGTTCTGGAGAATGCCCGCCGCGTATTCGAGGTGAGCGGCAGTCGGGGTGCCGACACTCTCGGCCACGCGCTCGGGTTCCAGGTCCAAGGGGGTTTGGGTGTCGAAGCCCTGAACTCCCGCCACGGGACGCATGCCGGGAGGCGAACTCGCAATGGCGGCGTGCCATTCCTCGGCGTCGAAGGTAGGGTCGATGGCGCGAATCCGATCGACCAGGGGCGGGTGGGTCCGCGCCCAGCCCGAAAGGAAGCTTTGGCCCGCGCCGAACAACATGTGGCTGACTTCCTCGCTGGCGCGGTCGAGCTCCGAGCCTTTCTCGAAACCGCCGATCTTCTTCAAGGCTCCTGAAATTCCACCGGAGTCTCGCGTGAATTGAACCGCGGAAGCATCTGCGAGAAATTCGCGTTGGCGCGAGACGCCGGCTTTGATCAAGCGCCCGAAGAAGACTCCGATGGAGCCGATCACGAAAAGTCCGGCACCGACTCCCAGGATCACCAACACCAATTGCCCGTTGTCGCGGTCGCGTCGGCCACCCATTACCAAACGGCTGCGCGAAAACCCGCGCACGATTGCAGACCCGGTAGCGCCGATCAGCAAGATCCCGTGGAGCACGCCGATCAGGTTCATGTTGAGCCGCATGTCGCCATTCAGGATGTGGCTGTATTCGTGGGCGATCACACCCTGGAGCTCGTCGCGGGTCAGCTGATCCACCGTGCCGCGCGTCACCCCGATGGCGGCGTCGCCGGGCGTGAAGCCCGCCGCAAACGCGTTGATGCCATCTTCCGCTTCGAGCACGTAGATCTCCGGCACCGGAACGCCGGAGGCGATTGCCATTTCCTCGACCACGTTGCGCAGGCGCTGTAACGCGGGGTCGCCGGAGGTTTCCTCGACGAGGGTTCCCCCCAGGCTTTGCGCCACCGAGGCGCCGCCACCGCGCAGGGAAGCGATCTTGATCGCACTCGTGCCGAGGATGAACACCAGGATGGCGAGACTCGAAATCAGCATCAAGCGAAGGTGGCTGGCCAACCACGCGGTATCGGGGAATACCCAGCCCGCGTGGGGATCCGGGTTCTCCAGGTTCGCAAACACGACGGCGACGATGGCGTCCAGGGACACCACGATCGCGATCGTCGCCAGGAGGAACAGAAAGACCAATCGCTTCGTGTTGCGGCGAGCGACTTCCTGATGCTCGAAGAAGTTCATGCGGGCGAAACTTGCGTCAGCTGAAGGAAACCTGCGGGGCTTCGCGTTGGACCTGATCCTGGATCTCGAAGGACTCCGCCTGTCGGAAGTTGAACATTCCCGCCACGATCGAGCTGGGGAAGGTCTCGCAGGCCGTGTTGTATTCCATCACCTGGTCGTTGTAGGCCTGGCGCGCGAAGGCCACGCGGTTCTCCGTAGACGTGAGTTCCTCGGAAAGCTGCATCATGTTCTGATTGGCCTTCAGGTCCGGGTAGCTCTCGGACACGGCGAGCAGGCGACCGAGTGCACCCGAGAGTGCACCCTCGGCTTGGTTGAGCTGTGCCATGGCGCCCGGATCCGTGGGGTCCGCGGCCGCGCGACTGAGCCCCGAAACCGCCGCCCCCCGGGCCGCAATCACGGCTTCGAGGGTTTCGCGTTCGTGCGCCATATAGCCCTTGGCAGTTTCGACCAGATTGGGAATCAGGTCGTAGCGGCGTTTGAGCTGAACGTCGATCTGGGCGAACCCGTTCTTGAAGCGGTTTCGCTTGGTCACGAGTCCGTTGTAGATCCCAATCGCAATTGCGATGGGGACTGCGATGATGGCCAAGACGATGAGTATTGAAATCACGCCGACGGTCCTCCCAGTGGTGATATCGGTACGAGCCTAGGGGGCTTCGCGGTCGATTGCCTGAATCATATCGATCACGACCTGAAGCGTGACCACCAACGATTCGGCTCGCACGTGTTCGAGCGTGTCGAGCCGAGTGTGATAGTTGGGCACCAGGTGGTCCAAATCTTGGCACAAGAGGACGACGGAAGGAATGCCGGCCGTGGAGAAGGCTGCTGCATCGGACCCGCCAAAGGGAATCATGCGTTTGCGGATCGGGAAGCCGCGCTCGCCCGCAACCCGGTGGGCCAGATCGACCAGGGCCGGGGAGTGGCGCGCGCCGGTGGTGAGCTCGCGGTCGACGACCGTGAGAAAACGTTCGTCGTAGACGCCGTCGACGAACAGGCCGTAGCTGGGGATGGCGTGAAGCTCGGCGCGGTGCTGACTCGCGTAGCGCTTGGCTCCCCGCAATCCACACTCCTCGGCAGAGGTGGCGAGCAATACGACTTCGGTGTGCTCGAGATTTCCCTCTTCGGCGAGCCACTTCCCGACTGCCGAAACCACGCTGACCCCCGCGAGGTCGTCCATCGCACCGGGGACGACGGAATAGGTGTGGAAGAAGAAGTTCAGCCCGACGAACGGATACAGACCCAGCGCCACGTAGCCCATGACGAGGGAACTTTCCGGGGATACGACACCGAGTCCCGCCAACAGCGACGCGATGCTGAGGTAGAAGGGGGCGGCGAAGGCCAGGACCATGATCGGAATCGAAGCGGTCTTGAGGAAATACCAGAGGTTGAATTCGTACGCGGAGTCCCGATGCGCGCTCACCACGACCCGGCGCAAGGGTTCGCCTTTGGGTTTGATGACCGCGACCGCGTTCTCGCCGGTTGCCTCATCGAACCAGCGGTCCACGAATTCCCGATAACGCAGCAATTCGAAGAACACCATCGCGGCGGCGAAAGTCGCGAATAGCAACGCCAACAGCGGGGCGAACCAATAGGCGCCCGAAGCCAGCAGATACAGGCCGCTGGCAATCGGAATGAAACCCAGGAACGCCTTGGGGTGACAGGTGAAGGGCTCGGCGTGGGCTTCGTGCCCGAAGGCCCGCCATTGCTCGATCAACTGGGCGCCGAAGCGCTGCTCGGCTTCGCCACAGGATTCCCGCGGCCCGATCTCGCGCAGCACGGATTCGATCAACCCGTGCATCCAAGCGCGGTAGCGCTCTGCGATCATCGGCGCGCGGGAGTCGGTAGGGGGAAACCCCGGTACCGACGCCCTGGGGTCGTCGTGTCGGACTGCATCGCTAGAAACCGCGATATCCGTGTGGTCATGGCTCTACTCCCGCGCGGGCCCGGCCGATTATATCGTTATATTCGACCGAACCGGGGGGACAGTGAGTCAAGGGTCTGCAGGCTGGAGAGCGCTGGGTGTCTTGATGCTCGCCGTGGTGATCGCGGCGATCTATGCGCCTTCCCTGCAGCATGGTTTTCTCTACGACGACAACAAGCTGATTCTCATGGAACCCACCCCCGATAGCCTCGGGGATGTGGCGACGGTGTTCCGGGAACGCCATTGGCCCACGCTGCCCTACTACCGTCCCCTGGCGCGCGCGACCATGTTGGGTCAGAAGTACCTGCACGGCGATGAGGCGGCCCCGTTTCACGCCCTGAATCTGTTTCTGATCGCAGCCATCGGGGGCCTCGCCTACGCGGTCTTGCGCGCTCCCGGTTTCGGGCTGTCGTCCCCCTACGCGCTACTCGGCGCGGGGATCTTTGCGCTGCACCCGGTGGCTTCTTCCTGCGTCTATCCGATCGCATCGGGTCGCGAGACCTTGATCCCGGTTTTCTTCATGTTGGCCTCTTTCGCGTTCTACGTAAGAGGTGGAAGCGTTCGATACGGATTCGCACTCTTGCTGTTTGCCTGCGCCCTGCTTTCGAAAGAGCAAGCCGTGGTCCTACCGATCTTGTTCGTGCTGGTCGACGCCTTGGGGTTGTCTGCCTCGCCGCCCAAGCGAACGCGCATGGCGTGGGGGGTCCGCTATGCCCCGATGCTGCTGGTCCTGGCAATCTATCTGGTGTTTCGTTGGCAGCTTTTCGGTGGAGCCGGGGAATACGATCTGGCGATTTTCTCGCACCCCCTGGGTCCCCCGCTTTCGCTTCTGTACGCGATGCAGGCGCTTCTGTTTCCGAACGTGGATCTCTTCTACGAACCGCGCTTCGGAATCTGGTTCTCGGTCCGCGGGCTGGTCGCTTGCCTCGCGCTCGCGGTCGCCCTGGGGGCGGTCGTTCGGCGAAGCGAGGGGGAGCCGCGCAGGCGCTTGCTCTTTTGGATGGGTTGGTTCGCGATCGGGCTGCTCCCGACCCTGAACATTCTGGAGCAGGAGGCTCGCTTCGCGGAGCGATACGTTTTCTTGGCCGCGCTCGGTGGGGTCGCGCTGTTGGCGACGTTGGCGTCGCGGTTTCCCCACTCGTCTGCCGTGGGTCGTGGATGGCTCGCTGTGGGTTGTCTGCTGGCCATGGGCTGCGCGGCGATTAGCGTCCATCGCGGAGCGTTCTATGCGAGCGAGCGGGCGTTCCTGGATCGCTGGGTGGAGTCGGACCCGGCCTCGGGCCAAGCGCATCTTTCGCTCGGGAAGTGGTACGACGATCACGAGCAATACGAGCAGGCCGTCGCATCCTACGTCGCGGTGGCGGCGCTTTGGCCGCGCCACTTCAAATCCCGACTGCGTCTCGCCAATGACCTCGTGCGTCTCAACCGGCACAAGGAAGCCATCCCCCATTTCCGGATTGCGGTGGAGCTGGGTCCGGATTCCGCCGAAGCGCATTACGGATACGGCGCTTCACTCGCCTACCTGGGCAAGAACGAGATGGCGGTCGAGTCGCTGGAACGCGCGATCGAACTCCGGCCCGATTATCCGCAAGCGAGTCAGGCCCTGATCCCGCCACTTGTACAATTGGGACGGATGGAACAAGCGCAAGTGCATCTTCGCAAAGCGCTCGAGCACCACAATCGGACGAGTGGCAAGTCCGTGCCGGGCGCGAACCCGCAACCCTGACGGACGGCGGCTGGGGTTATTCCCCGACGACCTTCGATTGCTGTCGGCGTCGCGTCAAGTACACGCGCTTCGCCTGCCGGGCCGCACAATTCGGACACACCGGATTCAATGCCAATCGGTAATCGGGTTGGTGGAGTTTTCGACACAGTACACAGGTGACCAGAAGCGTCGGGTTACTCGGGTCGGGGGGCATGATTGTCCTCGTTGAGCGGGCGACCGATTGTGCCGGAACCCAAAACGCGGTCAATGGGCGAAGTCCACCACACTCCCGTGTGCGGTGCGGCTGCCCGCGTTGTTAATCCGGTAGACAGTTGTAAACCCCGCGACCAGTTCTCGAAAACGCATCGATATCCAGCGGTTCGCGCGATGGGCGCGCTGTCGGGCGATTCGGGTGGACACGCCGTCGACAGTTTCTTCCTTACGGCATTCCTGCGCACAACAGGAAAAGTGCGAACACGGCAGGCTTTTTTCGAATCCAATGCAATTGGCATCGCGCTTGCTCTCGTCAAAGGCCTTGAGGGTGTAAAACGGAGAATGGAGAAGATGGAAAATCGAGCCCCCCGCGAAGAAAACGAAGAAACGGAAAATGTGGAGTTGCTGGAGGAGGGGATTCGCCCCAATTCATCGGGCGATCGGTTCGACGGGGATAGTTGCGGTGCCGTCGTTTTGAAGATCCCGTTGCTGCCGAGTTTTCAGACGACCTTGCGCGCCCTCGCCGAGCGGCGCGGCATGTCGATGGAGCACGTCGCTGCCCGCTTGCTCTACGAAGCGATGGTGCCCGACCGGGAGCTTCGGCGTTGGCTCGTGCGACGCGACCTCGCCGCTGCGCTCGATCGCGGGGGGCCGCTCGCTACGACGCGTACGCCAGAACGCTGACGCCCAGAAAAACGCTGAGCCAGCCGTAGGCCAGCGCATTGCCCGCGACACCCAAACGGGACGTGAACGCCGACCAGGCGCTCGCGAAGGCGAGCGCAAGCGGCATCGCGAGCGCCAGGGCGTAGAAGCTCTTGGCCTGATAGAAGGGCCAGGCGAGCGAGAGATAGAGCATCGACGCGGCGAGTGCGAAGCCGGCGCTTGCGAGAAAGGCCAACTGGGCGCGGCGGGCCAGGTCGTTGCCGCGAAGCGAACCCAGCACGCCTCGCCCCACGCCGGCGAGTACGAGAAGCGTGGCGGGAAGGGCCAGGGGATAGGTGAGCAGCGCGTAGGGTTCGTTCCAGATCTGCGGACGCCGCGCGATGGAGACACTGCCCCCGATCAGGCCATCGCCCCACAACGTCGAATACAACCCGTCCCAATAGCTTGCGAAACCCGCGAGCGTGGGGTGATGCAGCGCTTCGCCAAAACCCGTGTAGTACTCGATTCTTCGAAATCCCGGGTCGATGTAGAGCGAACGGTCTTCGAACAGGACACTTAGATTGGTCGCCAGCGGTTGGCCGAACTCGAGCCAATTTCCCCAGTAGTACCAGCCCGCAACCCCGACCCATCCGGCGAAGAACGCCAACAGTGCGCGACACGCCCAGCCCACGCGCAGCTTCCGTCCGAGAAATCGCATGGCGATGAACGCGGCGATCAAGGGGATCCACAGAACGCTGGTGAATTTCGCGAGCAACGCCATCCCGAGGACCAACCCGCACAGCAAGGCCTGATGGATGGAGGGCTTCCGTGTTCCGATGAGCGTGCACGTGGTGAGCAATGCGGCACCCGCCAGGGCGGCGTGAAGCGATTCGTTGGACACGTACGCGGCGATATAAATCGCCATGGGCAACGTGCCGCCGAAGACCGTCGCCATCGCAACGCGCTCCGGGTCTCCCGAGAACAGGCGCCGCGCGCCCAGGAAGCAGAGCCAGGGGATCGACAATCCCGCCGCGGCGGGGATCCCGTGCAGGACGAAACTTTCGAGCAGTCCGCCGGGCTGTGGGCTCAGGAATCGCAGCGCCGCCCCGGTGAGGGCGAAGAAGAGCGGCGGGTGATACATCGACCACCCATCGCGGGCGTCGGGAAGCGATCCATGGGAGACGATGAAATCGATGTAGGCGCGATGTCCCAGCGCGTCGAAGCCGACGTCGTCGGGGATCGCCAACATTTTCGAAAACAGCACCGCCCAATAGATGTGGACCGCGACCAGCGCGTAGAGGGGCAATCGACGCTGCCCTCGAAACTTCCTCGCGGTTCCCGAAAGCCCCGCCCCTATGGCAAACAGCGCGACCAGCACGATCGCTTTGGCGCGCAGGGCGTCGCGGGGGCCTGGGACCGCACGGGTGGCGGGGTGCGGCCGCGCGGCCGGTAGGCGAACGGCTTTCGCGGTTGGGGATCGACCGCGCGCGACGCTCCACGCCGCATCGCTCCGGATCTCGACGCAGGGTCCACGCAACATCGACCACAACAGTGCCGGCCCCTGGGGATTGCGGACCCGGGCCCGCAATTGGTTCGTCCCCGCGCGCAATAGTGAACCCGTGGAGAGGATCCGCTCCCGTTTCCAATCCGCGCGGGTCCACGGCGCGGCCAACAGAACCTGCCCGTTGAGTTCGAGTTCGATTCCCCGCATGGCTTTCACGCGCAGGTTTCCTTCGCAGGCTTCGTTCAGGGAAAAGTCGCGCTCGAACTGGACGACGGGAATGGCGTCGTGGTCGGTGATGATGGGTTGGGTTCGCATGGGTGCCGGGAACCCGATCCACTGGGCGCCTTCGGTGTCGGCCACGAATGGAATCTCGGGAGACCGCAGCGCCGCCCAGACGATGGCCGCGGAGCTGGCGAGGATCAACAACAGGGCGGCGCTGATCTGAAGCGGAGTGATCCAACCGGGCGGGCGATCCGGTTCTCCCGCCGTGTTCATGCAGCGTCCGGCGGGGCGAGGCGTGCAATGAAGTGGAGCGAGCGGTCGAACAACCAGCTGGCGGGCCAGGGGAACAGACCGAGCGAACGGTTCCAGTGCGCGACGCGCAAGCTCAGGGAATCGAACGCGCTGCGCCACTGCGCTTCGGTCCAATAGTTGTAGGGAAGCACCACGCCGTGGCGTTCGTTGCCCACGCGATCCATGAACCGCAACGTCGGTTCCGCGAGGAAGCCCGTGAGGGTGTGGTCCTTGAGAACCACGGCTCCAGACGCGACGCGCGCAGCTTCGCGCAACAGAACCATCGGATCGTCGGTGTGGTGCAACATGTCCACCATCGTGATGGCGTCGAAGGAGGCGTCCGGATGCGGGATTCGGCTGCCGTCGAAGGGCGTGACCGGGATCTGGACGTCGCCGCGGACCAGGACGTCGATGCCGTGGATCTCGAGATCCGGGCGCAGGGCCCCGATGCGCGCCGCGATCTGGCCGTCTCCACATCCGACGTCCAATACGCGGGCGTTTTCCGGCAACTGGGCGGCGAGTTCCCTGGACAGGAGCGCCACGCGGCGTTCGCGGACCAGGCGTTCATGAAGCGTGTCGAGGATCCCCACACGGAAAGTATAGACTGCTCTCGTGAGGAAGTTCGCGATTTACTGCCTGCTCGTTCTGACGACCGCCTGTTCGAGGCCCGCCGACGTGGTTTTGATTACGGTCGACACCCTGCGCCCGGACCATCTGGGGCTCTACGGTTACGCGCGCTCCACCAGTCCCGAACTCGATCGTTGGTTCGGCGCTGGGGCCATCTTCGAACGCGCGTATTCCAGCGAGGCCAGTACGCCGCCTTCAGTGGTCAGCATTCTCTCGGGCCAATTGCCTCAGAATCACGGGGTTCGACTCTTCTACCAACCCTTGCCCGAGCAAACCGTACTCGTGTCCGAGCGACTCCCCGATGCCTACCAGCGCGCGGCCTTCGTATCCAATTGGGTGCTGACCGAAGAATCCATCGCGATGGCGGACCGTTTCGACCATTACGATGACGCGCTCGAGCGCAGGGAGTCGAAGCGCCCCATCTACGAACGACCGGCTCGGGACACGACGCGCGCGGTACTCGATTGGATGCAAACTTCCTACGATCCAAGCCGCCCGCTGTTTCTCTGGGTCCACTACATCGATCCCCACGGGCCCTATCGCACCCCCGCCCCGCCACCGGTTTCCTTCGAGCACCGGGGATCCCAAACCCTCGAGGAAGTGCGGGTCCCCGATTATCAGAAGTTGGCCGGTGTCGACGACGCGCTCGCCTACATCGATCGCTACGACGAGGAGATCGCCTATTCGGATGCGGAGATCGGCGTCCTTCTGGAGGCGCTAAGCGGAAGAATCGATGCGGCCCGGGCGCTGTGGATCTTCACGGCCGATCACGGCGAGAGTCTGCTCGAGCGCGAGCGTTGGTTCGAGCACGGCTACCAGGTGTACGAGGAAATCGTGCGCGTGCCGCTGTTGTTGCGCGGACCCGGCGTGAGGAGTGGACGCCACGCGGGGCCGGTTTCGGGCATCGACATTGCGCCGACGATTCTTTCTTTCACCGGCGCTCCGACACCCTCGGAAATGCGTGGCTGGGATCTGCGCCGGGGCAATCCGCCGGCCGGACGGCCGGTGTTCGTCGAAGCCAGCGATCAACACCAGCAATGGCGGGCAGTGATCGAGGACCAGCGCAAGTGGGTTGCGCGCATGGCCCAGGGAAACCGAATCCCGCGGGGTGGGCGCTTTTTCGATCTCGCATCGGATCCGGGGGAGAAGAACCCGTTGCCGTGGCCCCCGGACGAATCCACCGCAACGCGTCTGCGCGAGCTGATTCGCAAGGATCCGGACCCGGGAGGCCTACCGCGTGGGGGGGCGGCACCGACGGGGCCGAAGGTCGCGCCCCGAGCGGACGAAGAGGCCCTAAAACGGTTGCGCGCCCTGGGGTATGCGGAGTAGTAGTTTGGCGCGATGACGAAGTCCACACGTGCATGGCTCGCCGGCGCCTTCCTGGGGTTGTTTTTCGCAGCCTGCGATTCCGGACCCGGTGGCCAGACGCGCGCGGAACTCGAGGCCGAATTCGACGACGAGGCTTCGGAAGTCGATTTCTCGGCGCGGCGGCCCACCACCGCCGACATTGGCCTCGACCCCAAGATGGAGAGCTTCCTCGAGCTGGATCTCGATGGCGAGGAGGCACTTTTCGGCGACGAGGAGCCGGTGATCCTGGCGGAACCAAAGCCGGGCGATGACGTGCCGCCCGAAGTCAAACTCTTGACTCGACAAGTAAAGCGCGGCGAACGCATGGAGCGAATCCAAGCGGCCCTGGCCCTGCGGGAAATGGGGGAGGAGGGGCAAGGCGCTGTATCGGGGCTGCTCAAGATGTTGCAGGACCCGGACGTTTCCGTGCGCATGACCTCCGCCATCGCGCTGGGGGGCGTCACCCCGGCGGACCACGAACAGGCCATCAAAGTCTTGAGTCGCGTCTTGCGTGAAGATTCCTCTCCCGTGGTACGCGTGGAATGCGCGAACGCACTGGCGGAGATCAATCCCATCGATGCGCTTCTGCGCCGACCCATCTGGGCCCTGCGCGTCGGACTCAACGCCCCGGACCAACGGGTTCGCGAAGCCTCGGCAGCGGGCTTGGACGTTCTTCGGAAGAAGAGATAGTTTGGAAGTCTTCAACGTCTTCGCGGTTCTCACCACGTTGGCCGCGTTGTTCAGCTGGGTGAATTACCGCTACATCGGTCTACCCACGTCGATCGGCTTGATGCTGATCGCCCTGCTGTTCTCCCTCGGCCTGGTCGCGATGGGGTCGCTCGGTCTCGGTGTGGAGACCGGGCTCGTGCGCATGTTCGAGACCATCGATTTCGAGAGTGCCCTGCTCAAGGGAATGCTCGGCGCGCTGCTGTTTGCCGGCGCCCTTCACGTGAATCTGGATGATCTCCTGCCCCAGGCGTTCGTGATCGCGCTGCTGGCGACCGTGGGCGTCGTGCTCTCCACCGCGATCGTGGCCGTGCTGGCATTCGCGGCCTTCGGCGCCCTCGGGTTGGAGGTTTCCTTTGGGACGTGTCTCCTGTTCGGCGCGCTGATTTCTCCGACGGATCCGATCGCCGTACTCGCCATGTTGAAGCAGGCGGGCATCCCCAAGTCCCTGGAAACCAAGATCGCCGGTGAGTCGCTCTTCAACGACGGAATCGGCGTGGTGGTGTTCGCGGTGTTGCTGGGAATCGTTGCCGGTGGCGAGGACTTCGATCCCACCCATATCGCGATCCTGCTGGCCGAGGAAGCCCTCGGCGGAATCGTCTACGGGTTCGCGCTCGGAACGCTCGCGTATCAACTCCTGAAGCGCGTTGACAATTATCAAGTCGAGATCCTCGTCACGCTCGCCATCGTGACCGGGGGGTACGCGCTCGCACAGGTGCTCCATACATCGGGTCCCCTGGCGATGGTGGTCGCCGGACTCCTGGTCGGAAATCACGGGCGCAGCTTCGCCATGAGCGATGGTACGCGCCATCGACTCGACAATTTCTGGGAGCTCGTGGACGAGTTCCTCAATGCGATCTTGTTCGTACTGATCGGGCTCGAGGTGCTGGTACTGAGCCTGCGCGGCGATTACGTGCTCGCGGGGCTGGTCGCCATCCCGATCATCTTGTTGGCACGCTTCCTCGCGGTGGGGACGCCGCTCACGCTCATGCGTATGGGGCGCAGCTTCAGTCCGCATGCGGTAAAGATGCTCACCTGGGGCGGCGTGCGGGGCGGCATCTCGGTCGCGTTGGCGCTGTCGGTGCCGGCGGCCTCCGGGCGTGCACTTCTCCTCACCGTGACGTATGTCGTGGTAGCGTTTTCGATCGTCGTTCAGGGACTCAGCATCGGCCGTGTGGCCAAACGCTTCTACGCTGCGGAGCCGTCCCCGGACAACCCGGTGCATTGAACCCAGGGAGGCAATGGCATGGCGACACGCGAACCCGGACAACTGACGCGCCAAGAGCTCGAGGCGGCGATCCGCGCGGAAGAAGTGGAAACCATCGTTACGGTGTTTCCCGATCTCTACGGTCGGCTGGTGGGGAAGCGAATCACCGGGCGCTTTTTCCTCGATCAGGTGGCGGAGCACGGTGTCAACGTCTGCGACTACCTGCTGGCCTGCGACATGGAGATGGATCCGGTTCCCGGCTACGCGTTCACTTCCTGGAAAACAGGCTACGGGGATGTGCTGTGCCAGATCGACTGGTCCACACTCCGCATGGCGACGTGGCTCGATCGCACAGCTTTGGTGATGTGCGATGTGCTCGACGACGCCAGCCACGAACCGGTTTCCGTCGCTCCGCGCAACATCTTGAAGCGCCAACGCGAGCGTTTGCAGACGGCGGGCTACACCGCCATGGGGGGCTCGGAGCTCGAGATCTTCATCTTTCGCGACAGCTACGAACAGGCGCGACAGAAGCGCTACGAACAGATCGAAACCTTCGGCCATTACGTCGAGGACTACCACATCCTGCAGAGCACGAAGGAAGAACCCCTGGTCGGGGCGATTCGTCGCGAACTCGATCGATCCGGCGTACCGGTCGAATTCAGCAAAGGCGAATGGGGTCACGGCCAGCACGAGATCAATCTCCGCTACGCGGAGTGCCTCGAAATGTCGGATCGCCACGTGATCTACAAGAACGCCGCCAAGGAGATCGCCTACCTGCAAGACCTCGCCGTCACCTTCATGGCGAAATGGGATGCCAGCCAAGCGGGAAACAGCTTTCACCTTCACGTCAGTCTCTGGGACGCGAAGGTGAAGAACAACCTCTTCTCTGGAGACGGCGATCCGATCGGAAAAGTCGGCACGCGCCCATCGAAGCTGTTTCGTCATTGGCTCGGCGGGCTGATCGCCCATGCGCGCGCCATCACCTTGTTTCTCGCCCCCACGGTGAATTCCTACAAGCGCTTCGTTGCCGGGAGTTTTGCGCCGACGGCCATCGGCTGGTCCTACGACAACCGCACCACGGGGTTTCGCATCGTTGGGCACGGACCCTCGCTGCGCATCGAATGTCGTATTCCCGGCGCCGATGCGAATCCCTATCTCGCCTACGCGGCGGTCCTGGCGGCGGGCATGGATGGCATCGAGCGGGAGATCGAGCCGCCGGAAATGTTCGAGGGGGATCTGTACGCCGCCGAAGGGGTTCCCCAGATTCCCCGCACCCTCGGCGAAGCGATCGAGGAAACCGAGCGCAGCGCGATGTTGAGAGCCGCCTTCGGCGACGATGTCATCGAGCACTACCTGCATTTCGCGCGCACGGAGAAGCGCAAGTTCGATGAAGCGGTGACGGGTTGGGAACGCGCTCGTTACTTCGAACGGATCTAGCGTGTCCCGCCGCCAGCGCCCGCTGATCGGTTTGACGACCTACGGTCCCGAAGGGGATCCGGAGTCGGTGTCATTGCCGATCAACTACGGCGAAGCGGTCGCCGCGGCCGGGGGCAATGCGGTGTTGTTGGCCCCGTACCCGATTCCCGCCGACGAAGTGCTCGATGCCCTCGACGCGGTGATCTTTGCGGGCGGTGGCGACATCACCCCAACGCAACACGGCGCGGACCCGCACCCGACGCTCTACGGAATGGTCGAGCGGCGCGACGCGTTCGAACTGGAGCTCGCCCGCCGCGCCTTCGACCGGCCGGGACTTCCCATCCTCGGCATTTGTCGCGGCATGCAGATTCTCAACGTAGCCCTGGGGGGCGACCTCGATTTGCATTTGCCCGACGCGCGGGGGGAAAAGGTTCTGCATCGCTTGCCCTTCCGAAAACCCACGCTTCACACGGTCCGACTCGTGGCGGGAACACTTCTCGACGAAATCTACGCTTGTGCGGAGTTCCCGGTCTGTTCCTGGCACCATCAGGGGATTCGAACCCTGGGGCGCGGTTTGCAGGCTGCGGCCCACGCTGCCGATGATCTGATCGAAGCCTTCGTCCACGACAGCCATCCGTTTGCGGTCGGGCTCCAATGGCATCCGGAATTGCAGATCGAGCAATATCCCCTGCAGCGAAAAATCTTCGAAGCGCTCGTCGAGCGCGCAAGGAGTCGAGCGTGAGACTGGCCAACAAGACGTGTGTGATTACCGGCGCGGCGGGTGGAATCGGTCGCGCGAGTGCGCTCCTGTTCGCCGCGGAAGGGGGGTCGATCCTCGTCGCGGATCGCGACGCCGCGGGCGCCCAGCGCGTGACCGAAGAGGTCGTCGGCCAGGGGGGCGCCGCGGAAGCGTGCGCGGTCGACGTGACGCGTGCGGCGGAAGTCGAGGCCATGGTGGCCCAGGCGGAGAAACGTTTCGGTGCCGTTCACGTGCTCTTCAACAACGCGGGGATCTTTCCCCTGGATGACGGTACGCCGGAGGACACCTCCGAAGAAACCTGGCAGACCGTCATGGACGTCAACCTGAAAGGCGTGTTCCTGGGATGCAAGTACGGCGTACCGGCGCTGCGCCGCGCGGGGGGCGGGAGCATCATCAACACCGCGAGTTTCGTAGCCCTGATGGGCGCCGCCGCGGCACAGGTCGCATACACGGCGAGCAAAGGCGGCGTGCTGGCGATGACGCGGGAGATCGCCGCGATCTACGCCCGCGAGGGCATTCGCGCCAACGCGCTGTGCCCCGGCCCCGTGGAGACGCCGTTACTCCAAGAGCTGATCGCCGATCCCGTCGCGCGGCAGCGCCGCCTCGTCCACATCCCTCCCGGACGCTTTGCCCAGGCCCACGAAATTGCCCAAGCGGCACTGTTCTTGGCCAGCGACGATGCCGCGTACGTGAATGGGACCGCGTTCACCGTCGATGGGGGGATTACGACGACCTATATCACCCCCGAATAAGGGGGCTTGCTCTCCCTCGGCGATCGCGGGAGAATGGCCGATATGGCGCCCGATCGAGACGGCCACGAAGCCGACGAACATTATTTCGAGTCCCAGGACAAGGGGACCCGGGTCTTCGATTCGGGTTTGCTGCGCGAATCCCTGGATGTGCTGTCCACCCACAAACCCCTGGTGTTTGCGGGCACGGATTCCGTCACCGACGCCATGCGGGGCATGCAGCGGGAACGCACGGGCTGCGTACTGATCACCGAAGACGGGACCCAGGCAACGCGCCTGATCGGGGTGTTTACCGAGCGCGACGTGCTGTTTCGGATCGTCGACCGCGGACGCAACCCGATGACGCTTCCGCTCTCCGAGGTCATGACCCCCGATCCCGAAACCCTGCCGAATACGGCCTCTGTGGCGCGTGTGCTCAATCAGATGGCCATCGGCGGCTTCCGCCACGTTCCGGTGGTGGACGCGGAAATGCGGCCCGTCTATCTGGTTTCGGTCCGCGACGTGGTGCAGTTCCTGGTCGAGTTCTTCCCCCGCGAAGTCCTCACCTTGCCGCCGCCGAGGCGCAAGTTCCCCCCGACCCGCGAGGGCGCCTAGCCGCCAGCGGTTTTCCCGCTCCTTCCCCCCAGGCCGAATGCGATCGGATTCCTCCCCAGCAGGAACCCGTCCGCCGCGCTGCGTTCGGCTGGCGGTCCCCGAGGGGGCTTGCGAACAGATATATCGTACGATATATCGTCCGGGGTGCGCCCACGGAGAACCGGCATGACCCATCCCTTTGGACATCGACGCAGACATCACCGACGCCAGCGCCGCCGAGGCGCGGCGGAACCGGGCGCCGGGTTGTGGGGCGCAGGCATGGGGCGCTTCTTCGGGCCCGGCGAAGTGCGACTCGCGCTGCTTTCGCTGATCGAAGAAGAACCGCGTCACGGTTACGAGCTCATGAAGGCGCTGGAAGAAAAGTCCCAGGGCATGTATCGCGCCAGCGCGGGAACCGTCTATCCGACCCTGCAGCAACTCGAGGATGAGGGCCTGGTGGCCTCGGAAGCCCAGGAGGGCAAACGCGTCTATCGACTGACCGAAGCCGGAAGCGCGGAACTCGAATCCGAGACCCGGCGTGTGGATCGCATCTGGAAACGCGCGCAGCAATGGGGCGATTGGGGGTTCGCCATGGATCCCGACTCCGCCGAAGTGTTTCGTCCGGTGGCGCGGGTCGCCAAGGCGGCGTTTCGCGCGGTCGCGCGGGGTGGCGATGATCCGGATCGCATCGAACGCGTGCGGGAGATCCTCGACGATACCCTCGAGCAACTCAAAGCGGTGGAGCGTCGCTAGAGGGCGATTTCCAGCATGGCGCGTTGATCGATTCGGCCGCTCAAGCGCGAAAAGAAATTGGCGATTCGCATCTGTAGGCCGTACTTGCGCAACAAGGCGTCGTTGGCGCGATCGATGCTTTCCGCGTCATCGACGCGCCGCCCCTGGCCTTCGATCCACTCGCCCTTCACGCGCCCGCGTACGTTGCACGCCGCAACGCGTATCTTCGGACTGTTGCGCAGTCGCTTGACCTTGCCCGATTTGGCCTCACTGAAGACATAGAAGCGATCGCCCGCCAAAGCGAACCAAACCGGCGTTTCGACCGCATTCCCGTTGCGCCGGAAGGTGGCGAGACTGATGTAGGACTCGCGATCGAGGTGGTCGCGCTCGTCGGCGTTCACGTTATTCCGCGGGGCACTGCACGCCTTCGCAGGCGAGGGGGCAAAGCGCACATTTCGGTCCCGGCGCCGCGTTGAAGAGCTGGCGGGCGAGGTTGACATCGACACCGCCGATGAAGATTCCCGCGTTGTCGAGGTCGAATTGCGCGCAGGGTAGATCGCCCGTCGTGCCGCAGTCGTTGCCCGAGCGGTCTTTGTTGAAAGAAGCGATCTGCAGGGACAGGTCGATTCCGCCGACGATGGTTCCGCCGGTTCCGAACTTCGCGTCACAGACGTTGCCGAAACCGTCGGCGTCGTCGTCGAGCTGACCCCCGGTCGTAGTTTGAAAGGCCAGGCGCGCGGGCGTTCCAAAGTCGGGGTCGCCCAGACGGGGATTGAAGTGGTCGACGCAGTTGTCCAGTTGATCCGGCACGCCGTCGGCATCGCTGTCCAATTGCGGTTCCCCCGAGCCGGCCACGTGCCAGAAACCCGAGTGGAGGGTGACGCCCGAAGGGCTCGTGCTGGTTCCCAGCGGAGAAGATTGACCGATCGTGGTTCCGGTAGCGCGAATCGTCGTGCCCTGGAGGTCGAGGCCGCCGCCGCCCGAAAGTGTGGCCCCCCGCAGGCGGAAGTTCTCGCTCACCAGGTCGTCCCCCACCGCCCCGGAGGCCCCGAGCAGCGCGCAGAGCGCAATTGCGAATCCGATCGTGGTGCGTCCCATACTGGTTTCCTCCTAGACGTCCCCTTTTTACCACGACACGGTGCCCGAGCGCACGGGCTTCGCCATCCCGCAATCCGGGGGGCCTCGCGGCATCCGGTGTTCCCCTGAGTGTAAAGGGCCGCGTCCCGCGACCCGATGTGGGGGATACAATTGAATTGCGGATCGTTGTTATCGCTTGGTCCGCAACCGGCAACGCGGTAGGACGCCGGTAGAGAAACCCTGGGCGCCCCCCCCAATGAATTCGGCCAGGAAAATGCTTTCAACCCTCTTTGCCATCGGTTTGCTCTTGTCCGCTTGGGCTTTCTGGATGGAGCCTCGCCAGATCGCCACCGTGCGTGCGAATCTCGCGCTGCCGGGCTGGCAGGCGGAACGAACGGGCCTGCGGGTCGCGATCTTGACCGATCTCCACGTCGGCTCGCCCCACAACGGACTCGCGAAACTCGAAGAGATCGTGGTGCGCACCAACGCGGAATCCGCGGATCTCGTGGTCTTGCTCGGTGACTACGTGATCGACGATGTGTTGGGCGGCGATTTCGTTCCGCCGGAAGCGACTGCCCGGGTGCTGCAGGGACTCGAAGCGCCGCTCGGTGTGTACGCGGTGCTGGGCAACCACGACTGCACCTTCGATGCTCCCCGCGTCGCCCACAGTCTCGAAGCGGTCGGGATTCCGGTGCTCGAAGACGAAGCGATTCATCTGCAGATCGACGATTCGGGCTTCTGGATCGTCGGATTGAAGGACCTCAGTACGCGGGAGACGGATGTCGATGCCGCGCTGGCCGCGGTGGGGGGCACGGACCCGGTGCTGCTTCTGAGTCACAATCCCGCAGCCTTCGCTCGCGTGCCCGAACGCGTGAGCCTCACGCTGTCCGGCCACACCCACGGCGGGCAGGTCGACTTCCCGGTGTTCGGACGCGCGGCGTTGCGCTCGCGCGGCGGGCATCGCTACCCGCGCGGACACTACGTCGAGGCGGGTCGTCATCTGTTCGTCAGTTCCGGCGTCGGAACCAGTGTCGTTCCCGCCCGCTTCCGGGTCCCGCCGGAGATCGCGGTTCTGACCCTGGACGCGCAGGAAAGCGGTAGACTGGTCGCCGCCAACTAGCTGGCAAGGCCACGTGAAGCGTATTTTCGGTTTCTCATTCCTGCTGCTGGGGCTCGCGCTCCTACTCGGTAGCTGCGCTGGGTTTCGCCAGCCGGCCCCGGAACGAATTCCGGTCTATCGGGATGTTGCGACGTCGGGTCTGCTGCGCGCCGGGGCCGCCGCGGTCGCCATCACACCGGAGGAATCCGTCTTTCTCGGTGGTTACGGCATCTATCGCCGCAGTGAAGGCGTTCACGATCCCCTGTACGCCCGCGCCCTGTGGATCCAACGCGGCGCGTTCTCCGTTGCCCTGGTTTCGCTCGACATCGTCGGTCTGCAAGCCCGCGACGTTTCCCGCTTGCGCGAGAAGCTCCAAGGTCTCGACCCGCGTCATCTCATTCTCGCCTCGACCCACAACCACAGCGGCCCCGACACATTGGGGCTGTGGGGGGTTCCGCCCTTCATTTCCGGTCGCAGTGACGACTATATGGAGATTCTGGAAGCGCGCGTGCTCGAAGCGATCGCGAAGGCCCAGGCGGCCGCGGTGGCGGCGGAGACCGCGTCGGTTGCCATCGACGTCGATCCGCGCGGCATCATGAAGAATCTGCGGCGACCGGGTCTCGTGGATCGGGAATTGGTCGTGCTTCACCTGCGCGCGGCCGGTTCGGGGAAAACGATCGCGACGCTGAGCGAGTTGGGTTGCCACCCGGAAGTGCTCGGACCGGACAACCAACAGATCACCTCGGATTTTCCCCATTGGTTGCGCGAGCGCGTCGAAGCCGAACTGGGCGGTGTCGCGATTCACGTTTCGGGTGCGCTGGGGGGACTCGTTACGCCCGACGTGGTTCGCCAGGACTTCGCGGAAGCCCGGCGGGTGGGGCGCGAAGTGGCGGCGTACGCCATCGATGCCGTGCGAAAGCTGCGGGTCTACGAGGCGGAACCGGCCTTGGCGGTTTTTCACGCACCCTTGTTTCTCGAGAATCGCAACTGGCGCTATAGCGTTCTGCGCATGACGGGGTTGCTCGAGCGAACGTTCTACCGCGGAGGACTGCTGCAGACCGAGGTGAATCTGTGGCAGCTGGGCGAATTGCGGATTGCGTCGGTGCCCGGCGAGATCACGCCGGACCTGGGCCTGCGGATCAAAGACGTCGCGGGCGGTCGTCCCACCATGTTGATCGGGCTCGCCAACGACGAACTCGGCTACCTGCTCCCGGGCGCCGAGTTCGAGCTTTCCATCTTCGAGTACGAGCGAACGCTTTCCCCGTCTCGCGAGGCCGGGGATCGGATCTTGCGACGCTTCGAAGATCTGCGATTGCTCGAAGCGCAATAGCGAGAGTGCCCGCTCGGGTGAGGCGCGTCGCGGCTATGGGGACCAGCGCGCGTCGAGATGATCGGCTCCCCGGTTCGCCGACCACCAGAAGAAGGGAATCAAGCTGTAGTGCCCGGTGGGAACCCGGTGCCAGGTGGGTTCACCGAATGCGCTCCAGAGGTCTCGGGTCCGTTCCGGGGGGACGATCCGGTCGAAGCGTGCGGAGATCAATCGAACCCGGTTGGTTTCGACCTGTCCCGCATAGGTGAGGGGGTCGAGGCCCTGGGTATGGGGCGTTGCGGCGGCGATGAATTGCTCTCGATTCGCGAGTCCACGCTGGGCCATGACCCGATCCCGGAAAGATCGAACCGGTTTCTCGCGCGAGTCGAAGAGAATCTCCGCGATCCCGCCGCCCGCCATGATGAAGAACCCCGCATCGACGCGCGGATCGACTCCCAACAGGGTTGCGGCCATGATGCCCCCAAGGCTCACGCCAGCGACGCCGATTCGCTCGGGGTCGACTTCCGGTTGGCGCAGTACCCAATCGAGGGCGCGGCGCCCTTCGCGGATCGAATCCGCCAGACGGGTTGCGATGGGGGGGAAATCCGCTTCGCGTTCCGGTTCGGGAAAGAGTTCCGTGCGTTCGAGACGCAGTACCGCATAGCCTCGGTCGACCAGCACCTTGCCGAGCATTTCGGAAACCAGGTGGGATCCAGCGAGGATGGGAAACACGAGAACGGTTGGGTGAGGTCCCATTCCTTCGGGTACGGAGAAATGGGCGACGCTCTCGCTTCCATCTTGCGCGGGCAATACGACGCGAAAGTTGCGGTAATGATCACCATGCAGGGCGCTGTAGGTGTGGAGGAGCCAGTGATCCTCGACGGTCTGCGCTTCAGGCGCCGCGGATCCCGCGGCGGCAGGCAGCGGTTGATAGTCCACACCGCGGATGCGTTGCGTTTGCACCCGCGGCGTTCGTTCGTCTCGGGATGGAAGCGTAGAGCAGCCCGTCATCGCGATCAGTGCAAAGAGGACAAGCCGATGCTTCCAGCCGTGTGCGTTCGTCCCGTAGGCTATTTCACCACCTTCTTCGCCGTTCCCACGGCTTTGCCCGTCACTTCGAGGAACGAGTTGAACCCGTCCGACTCCACGAAGCTACCGGAACCGTGAAGGGTCGAGTAGACGATGTATTCCTGGAGATGCGGATCGAAGATTCCGATGGCCACGGCCTTCTGGCAGTGGGGAACGATCACCATCTCTTCCCAGCCTTCGCACATGGGTCCATAGACGTAGACGGGGTATTCCTTGCCTTCCTGGAGATAGCGATCGGCAAGGCGATGCAGGATTTTCTTCTTGTCCGCTTCGACCATGGCGAGGACGCGGAACGAAGACTCGTCGCACACGACGTGATTCTGGGTGGCGTCCTGGCAGATCTGTAGGTAGATGCGGAGGCGCTTGCTGGTATCCATCTGGGCACTGACCAGCTTGCCGACCGTGATGGGGTAGCTCTGCTTGAGTTCTTTGACGACGTGGTCGCCGGTTCCGAGGTCGGTGGCGCAGCCTGCGAGAAGCATGCAAGCGGCCCCGAGGGAGAGCATTGCGAAAACACCGATGGGTAGATTTCTAGGCATGGTTGCCTCCTATCGCCCCTCCAGGTCCCGGTTCTGTTGATTCTTACAAACGCAAGTTGCGTGCCACGAGTGCGTTCGAGAGATCAGCGACTTAAGGCTGACTTTCGCTCGCGACTTGCCGATGCGTGGGCAATTGTTTTCCTTTCTAGGGCTAAGGGTTTCCACCGACGCGGTTCGTTCGCCTCGGGGATTGCCGCGCGGATCGATTCACACCCGATTGGGGCGTGGGACGCGCAAGAGATCGGCAACGGATGGTGAAAGTCGCGGCACGACAACGCCGATGAGAACATCGGGGTGGCGCGCGACCGGGTGTCGCCGCTCTCCTATGAGACGTTCGAAACGGGCCAATGATTCAAAGAAAATTCGCAACCGCGTGCTCCACGTCGCTCTTGTTGTGCGGCGCGCTGCTGGTCGCCTGCGCACCGCCGCCGGTGGCCGTGCCCGGAGTGCTTCGCGCGCCCGCGCGCTTCTCGCTCTTGATGGTCGGTGACACGGGGCAGGCTCCATCGTGGCGGCGCAAGAATTCGGGTCAACGCGCAGTCGGGAGGTCGCTCGCGCTGGAGGACGAGCGCGCGCCCGTGGATGCGCTCGTATTCCTGGGCGACAACTTCTATCCCCACGGCTTGCGCGCCGATGCGCTGGTGCCGCGAATTCGCGCCAACATCGTGGGTCCCTACTGCAATTTCGTCGCGCTCGACGGGCCTCGCGCTCCGGAAGTGGCGAGCGCGTGTCCCGCTTCCTCTGACGCAAGCCGGGGACCGCCGCTCTACGCCGTGCTCGGAAACCACGACTACAACACGCCCGGCAGCCCCGAATTGCAACGCCACGCCATACCGCTCTTCGTTTCGAACTGGCGTGTGCCCGATGGCGTAGCGGAAGTCGTCGAATTTCCGGCGGGCGTCAGCTTGGTGCTCGTCGATTCCGAAAGGCTGCGCCGAGACGGCGCTTATGAATGGGTCGAGCGTGCGCTGCGCCGGTCCGAAGGTCCTTGGCGGATTCTCGCCGCCCATCATCCGCTGGACGTTTCGCCCGGTGCAGCTCCGGACGACCGCGCCTATTCCGAGGCACTGCTCGCAGCCGTTCGCGATTCGGGCGTTGCGCTACACGTACTCGCCGCTGGACACGAGCATCACTTGGAGGTGAGGCCGTTTCCTCCGCCGGGACCGCAGTTGCACGTCATCGCCGGTAGCGGTTCTTCCGTACGGAAGCCCACGGAGCGAAGCGCGGACGCGCACGTTGCGCGCGGCGCGCTGGGATTCGCGCGGATCGATTTGCAGGGGACCGGATCGCGCCAGCGGCTGCTCGTCTCGGTGTTCGAGAGCGTTTCCCATTGGAATGGGCGAGCTGAGCCCAGCCATGTGGCTAGCTTCGAAGTCCGGGACGCGAATCGGAGCTCCGCGCGTTCCGCAGCGGATCCCGATCCACCCCAGGGCGATCTCCGTGCCCAAACCCTGCGGGAATACCAGCGCGCTTGGCTTGCCGCCCGAGGCGACGATGCGCGAAACGTTTCGTTGCGCGCCAAGGCGGAGTTCTTTTCCTGGCAGATCGCGAACTACCACACGACCCAAGAAGGCTGGGTTTCGCCCAGGGTGTGGCTGCCCCGATCGAACGACGAGTCGGTCCAATTCGACTGTGGTGCAGATCAGGCCACCTGGAACGGTGCGCTGCTTGCGGCCTTGGCGTACGAGTATGCGACGGAGAAGAGCCCGCGGGTGTTGGAGCGCATCGCTACCCAGCTGGACGGTCTTCGCTTCTTTGTGAAGGCCACGGGAGAATCCGGGCTCGCCGCGCGCTGTGTGGTCCGGAGCGACGAACCGTTCCTGCGCGCGGTTCATCCTTATCGGGACGAGAACGGAGTCCTCTATCACTACCGCGGGGACTCCGCCAAGGGAACCTACAACCAGATGGTTCTGGGATACGCGACGCTCTTGGTGGTAGCCGGCGACGATCTTCCGCCGCCCCTTCGCGAACGCGCACGCACGGATCTGAACGCGCTGGTATTGCATTTGATCGAACACGATTTCCGCGTGACCGAGCGCGGGAAACCCACTCGATACGGAAACCTGACTCCCGTTCTGCCGGGAAACCTGGGTGTCCCCTTCAACGCACAAGTCGCTTACGCGATGCTCAGTGCAGCGAAGGCGTTTCCGCCGGCCTCGCCGGCCTCGCAGGCCGATCGCGAACGCATCGAAACGCATTTCGCCGACCTTCGGGGCAAGCGCATCTACTACGAAGACCCACTGCGTCACTGGCTGATTCGGCCTCAGCGAGCCGGCACGAGCGTCTTCATGAGCGACATGAACGATCGAAATCATCTCGTGAACGCCGCGTTTCTGGGACTGCTGTTGGAAATCCATCGCCTGGGAAACGGCGAGGCCGAAGCGGATCCCGCGTTCTTCTATGAACTCGGCCGGACGCTCTATTGGAGCATGTCGGTACTCGAGGGCGAGAAGAACAGCCTGGTGAATTTCATGTGGTCCACGCTGCTGCGCGATCCCGTGTTGTCTTCCTGGCTACTTCCCGAGGAACGCGACCGGCTTCGCAGCAAAGCGGATCGGGAGTTGCTGCAAGGGGTGGAGCAGTTGCGGCGTTTTACCGTAGACCGGTTGCGCCCGGCGGGTTACGAAGTCCGCACCGAAGAGCCCCAATGGGTGGATGCGTACCGACCGGACAGCTACCAGTGGAAGGCGAATCCCCGGCTGCGCTGGCAGGTCACCGGACCGCCCGACAACTACCTCACCAGCGCCATCGACTATCTCCACGCCTATTGGCTCATGCGCTACTTCGGGCTCGACGCCCATCCGGACCTCGCACACGAACACGCGGACGTGCTCCCTTAACGATCCCGAATGACAAGACAGTCATGTTCACTCGGGATCCATCGGAGGTGCTTTCGGGAAGGAAAGCGTTCTGCTACGCAGCCTGCGTGTCACACCGTCCCGCACTCTTCTGTGCCCTCGCGCTTGGGCTGACTTCGTGCGCGACGTTCGTTCCCGCGCTCCGCGGAACCTGGATCGGGGATGCGGGGAACTCTCCCCCGATTTCTCTCAGCCCCACCCTCGCGCTGCTGGGCGACATCGGTGTTCCGAATCCCGACTCCGTCGACTTGGCGCGCGGCCTGGGCGGGCGACTCCAAACGAATCCCGCCGCACCGATCTTCGTACTGGGCGATGTCTTCTACAGCGATGGATTGCTGGGGATGTGTCCAGACGGCGGCACGGAGTCGTCGCGCCGCTGCAAGAATCCCGGTGCCCCGCGCGCGCAGTTCGACGCGGTCTTCGCGCCGTTGCGAAACGCGCTGCCGCGAAACCCCGTGGTCGCGATCGCGGGAAACCACGATCACTACGGCGATCCGGTCGCGACCCAGAACGCGTGCGCGATTTTTGGAGAGGTCGGTTGGCAATACCTGGCGGAGGGTTGCGGACTCGACGGGCGGAAACCGGTCGCGGTGATCGATGCGCCCGGTGTCGCGATCGCGATCGTCGATAGCCATCGGATGATCAATGATCCCGCGTTTCGCGCCGCGAGCCTGCCCGCGTTGCAAGGCACGCTGGCGGCTGTGCGCGCCAGAGACCCGGACGCTTGGCGCATCGTGGCGAGCCACCATCCCCTCGAAAGCTACGGCAGTCACAACGGCGCTTCGCTCGGCACCGCGATCCACAAAGATCTCTATTGGTTGCGCAAGACGGTGCTGTGGCCGCTCTCGAAGTTCGCAGAAGCGGTCTTTCTTTCGAATATCGGAACCCAGGATCTCTACGAATTCGAATATCGTGCCTATCGACGGGGCCTGTATCGCGTCTTCGAGAACGAGCCCGTCGACCTCGTGGTGTCGGGGCACGATCACAGTCTGCAATGGATTGCCCTCGACCACCCGGGTGTCGATCATCAATTGGTGGTGGGGGCCGGCAGTCCGCGATCGCGCGTCAAGCGCTTCGGCTTGGATCTGCTCGGCAGCAATCGGTTGTTCCGGGCCTTGGGGCTCGCGGATGCGATTCCCGCCCACGCCCACCGGCTGGAGTTCGCTGCGGGTGGGCCCGGTCGGAAGGAGGCGCGTAGCGGTCGCGGTTACGCAGTCCTCAGCGCGACGGCGTCGACCCTGACCGTGGAGTTCTACGACGCCGCCGGATCGGACCCCCTCTACGTGGCGTCGCTCTCGCGGTAGGTGGTGTGGCTGGGCCGACCTTCCAGGATGTTTTCGCGGCCCCAGTTCGTGACTTTCTTGAAGCGATCCGACGCGATGAATTCCTTGAACGCGGATTCCTCGGTCCAGTGCGACACGATCAGATAGTTGCGCGAATTTTCACCGACGCTTCGGTAGAGCACCGAGTCGGCGTGGCCTTCGGCGGACTCCATCACTTCGAGCACACTCTTGAACGCGGATTCGAACACTTCTTCCTTGCCCGGCCGCACGCTGTAGTTCATTCCAATGGTGATCATGGGGGCGGATACTAGCGCCCCGCCGGGGACCTGACGGCAGCGCAGTCGAAATGCTGCACCTGAAGTTCCGAAGCTGCACCGCGGTGGCGCCGAGGCCCTCGTAACTACTTGATTTTGCTCGAATCGAAATGCGGCATGGGGCTTGCTTTGGTGTAAGTCATGACGCGATTAGCCCAACATCCCACGGCGAATCCGATGGCCGCGGTCTTCGAAGGCCGTTCCGGGAGGGTCCGCATGTCTCGCAAGCGCCGCAAACACCGCCGAAAGCATTACCGCGAAGCCGATGTCGAGGCCGACGAATGGGACGAGAGCGAACTTTCTCCCGAAGAGTCGGCCCTGCTTTCCGACGAGGCGCGGGTGTATCGCGACGCGCGCGAGCGCGCGGATCGCAAGGTTCGCCTCGCCCGTGAACTCCTGAAGTTCGTCGTCGGTGGGACGCTCCTGATCGTGTTCCTGCGCGGCGTCGGGGTTTTCATCACGGCCTTGTGGGGATTCAAGATCGTGCGCAAATATTTTTCGATCCTGGTGGCGCCGAAGCTGCGCGATCGTTGGATCGAAAAGGAAGTCGAACAGCGACTCTCCACCACGGTCAACCGCGAGCGGCGCGCCATGGGGGGCGAACACGCGCGTTCCATGGAACAGCTGTCGGCATCCATTGCACACGAGATCCGGAACCCCATCACCGCTGCCAAGAGCCTGGTGCAGCAGATGGGTGAGGATCCCACCCACGATGACAACGTCAATTACGCTCACGTCGCCCTCGAAGAACTCGAGCGCGTGGAGCGTTCGGTGTCTCACTTACTTCGTTACGCCCGAGAGCAAGACATCCAGGTTACGCCCATGCGGATGTCCGAGGTGATCGAGGCTTCCGTGGAAGCCCTGGCGGATCGGCTGGAGCAAACCGGCGCGGAGGTCCACCGCGACATCGATACCGAGGGGATCATGCACGGGGACCCGGAGAAACTGCGACGCGTCTTGATCAACTTGATCGGGAACGCGTTGGATGCCCTGGAAACCCGCGGTGCGGAAAGCCCGCGCATCGAGATCTTGTCCGGTGAAAACCTCGCGGGAAACGAAGTCTGGGTTCGCATCCGCGACAACGGTCCCGGAATCGACGCGGAACGCATCGAGCGACTCTTTCAACCCTTCTACACCTCCAAGGTCAACGGAACGGGTCTGGGCCTCGCGATTTCCAAGAAACTCGTCGACGCACACGGCGGCTCCATCTCGGTTCATTCCAAACTGGGACAGGGCACCGAGTTCGAGCTGACTTTTCCCAAGGCGCCGCTGGAGGTGCCCGAGGCACCGCTTGGGGTGCCCGATCCTGACAACCGAATTCCCGGCAACGAGGAATGAAGGGAGGAACGACGATGACAAACCAACGCCCGCGAGGCCTCTTTGGACGCCTCAACAGTTTGATTCGGGGCATCTTCACGGTCTGGGTACGCGACCGGGAGACCGAGAATCCCCAGGCCGTGTACGAGCAGGCGATCGGCGAGCGGACCAAGCAATACCGCGACCTCAAACAGGCCGTCGCCGGCATCCTCTACATGCGAAACAAGATCGAGGCCGAGCTGTCCGAACGCCGCGCGGAACTCGCGCGCACGCACGACGACATCAAGCGCGCGGTCACCCGCGGTGACGATCAGGTGGCCCTCGTGCTGGTGGCGCGCAAGCAGGCGCTGACCCAGGAAGTCACCCGCAACGAGGCGGAACTCCAGGGCGTGCGCAACCAGGCGGACGAGGCCAAGGGAAATCTCGCGCACTTCCGAGAGGAAATCCGGGGTCTCGAACGGGAAAAAGTTCGCGCCCTCGCCACACTGGCCAGCGCGGGTATGCGCCGTCGCGTGCAGGAAGCCCTCGAGGGGCTCTCGGTCGAGAGCGATCTGCGTGCACTGGAAACCGTGCGTGAGCACGTGGCCCACGCCATGAGCGAGGGTCGCCTGGAACAGGAAATCGAGGACGAGAGCTTGCAGGCGCGGATTCAGGAAATCCGACAGGAAGCGGCCGGCGAAGCGGCTCGCGAAGAGCTCGCGGACATCAAGAACCGACTCGGAATGGATGCGAAGCCGGTGCTACCGGTGAGCGAGAAGACCCAGGAGCCGGAAGCGGTGGCGGTTGCCCACTAGGGCAAAAGCCAGCGTTACTTTTCCTGGAACGTCCAAACCCCCTGCCAATCGGCGGGGGGTTTTTCTTTCAGGGTTTCGATTCGCTCGATCATGGTGTCGCAAGATCCATCGGATCCGTTGCGAATCGAATTGGCCTGATCGAATGCCCGGAGTGCCTCCTCCCAGCGGCCGTGGCGGTAGCCGTCGAGTCCTGCCGCGTAGGCTTCGAGGAATTCTTTCTCGTCGCCTTCTGGACTGCGTCGACCGATGATCTCGAAAACGCGAACGCTGCCCTTCTTGCCCTTCACGCGAATCTCGTCCAGTTCCCGGGTAAGGAATCCCTCGGGCAAGCGTTTTACGATGTCTTCGCTGCCCATGATCTTCGTGCCGTAGAACTTGTTGAGTCCTTCGAGGCGCGCGCAGAGATTTACGCCGTCACCGGTGATGGTGTAATCGAAGTGCTGCGCGCTTCCCATGTTTCCCACCACGACGTCACCGGAGTGAATGCCGATGCGGACGAATAATTTGCTGACACCCGGGAGGTCGGCTTTGTCGCGCCGCAGGATGTCGATCTGTCGCTGCATCTCGATGGCGGCTTCACAGGCGCGCAGGGGATGGTTCTCTTCCGGGAGCGGCGCGCCCCAGAACGCCACGACGGCGTCGCCGATGTACTTGTCGAGGGTACCCCGGCTATTGAGCACGATCTCCGTCATCGGGGTCAGGTATTCGTTAAGAAACTGCACCGAAACTTCGGGGCCCAGTTCCTCTGCGGTCGTGGTGAAGCCCTGGATGTCGCTGAACAGAACCGAGAGATTGCGCCGCTCCCCACCCAGTCGGAAGCTGCCGGGCTTGTCGAGCATCTCGGCCACGACCTGAGGCGACACGTAGGTGGCGAATTGGCGCCGCACCATGCGGCTCTTGGCTTCGACGGTGACACTGTGGGTGACCTGGACCGCGAGGTAGATGGCGACGAGCGAAACTGCCGGATACGCGAGGTTCACCCACTGGCCATGCTCGATGAAGGCGTATACGGCGATCGACGTAACCAACGCGAGCAAGAGGCTGGCTACCAGCGCTCCCCGGCCCGCGCCCCCCATGCGCGGAATGACGAGGGTGAGAAACAGACCGATGAACACGATGGCTGCCAGCTCCGCGAGCACCAATCCGTCGTTTCGACTCAGAACGTTCCCGGTGATCAGATTGTCGAGAATGTTCGCGTGGACCTCGACGCCCGGAAACGCGCTCTGGAAGGGAACGGCATGTACGTCGCCGATGCCGGTTTCCGTGGGGCCCACGAGGATGACGCGCCCCGCCAATTCTTTTTCTCCGACCGCGCCGGACAGCACGTCGGCAATGGAGTAGTGGGGAAACGATCGGGCCGGTCCGCGGTAGTTGATGAGGATCGAATAACCCTCGTCCGTGGGGATGAAGGAACTGCCCAGGCGCACCTGGCGTTGCTCGTTTTCGTCCGCCACCGCCATGGCGTTGGTGCGCATCAAGGTTTCGACGATGGCCAGGTCGAGGGAGACGAAGAGCTTCTCGCCACAGCTCGCAAGCAGGGAGGCGCGGCGCACCACGCCGTCGGGATCCGGACGCGCGGTGAAGAAACCCATGCGGCGGACCACGTTGCCGAATCGATCCAGGTTGGGCTCGACCCCGGTACAGGTGAGAATGGGAATGTCGCGACCGGTGGCGATCGCGGGATCTTTGACGATCTTGACTCTGCCCTTCTTGACCCGCCGTAGCTCCTTTTTCAAAGCCTCCGGGTTGCCCACGCCACCGGGAATGGCATCGAGTTCCGTGCGAAAGAAAAACCCCAGAACGAGGTTGTCGTTGCGCGCCATGGCGGCTTCGAGCAGTCCGTCGGTATTGGTCTGGGTGAGCGTTTCGTCCACGAGGTGAACCGCGTGGGCGTCCTCGGGGTTTTTGGCGAGCGAAGCGCGCAGGTTCTGAAGCGCTTCGGTTTCCGGCGTGACCTCGGGTTCGCTGAACACGATGTCGAGCCCGATGGCGGCGGTCTTGGCTTCGCGCAATTTGTCGAGCAGATCCGCGATCACCGAACGTCGCCAGGGCCAGCGACCGAGTTGATCGATGCTCTTCGCGTCGATGGTGACGATGGCGACGGTCGAGCCCGGCGGTTCGGCGCCACGAACGCGGAATCGCCAATCGAGCAACGAGAGTTCGAGGCGGTCGAGGAAGACCGGACGCACGGCGAACAGTCCGACCATGATGGCCAGGACCAACAGCCCGACAACCGTGACCCGAGTTGCGGGCCTCACCAGACTCCCTGCGTTCTAGAGTCCGGGGCTCGAGTCACCCGGCGGTGCCTCGGGGTTTCCATCTCCGGGAAATCCGTTGCTCGGTTCCATCATCACGGCCGGTTCCTGCATCATCGGCATCGGAGGCGGAGTCAATTGAGTCAGCGTGGGGCCCGTGCCGGGTTCGATGGAATCCATCTCCCCGCCGGCTTCCGTAAAGCCTTCTCCACCTTCTCCACCCGCTCCAACCGGAGGCGGTGACGTGATCACGGCATTCAGGACTTGCCCGAAGCGCTGGTTGCCGCCGGCGGCAACGCCCGCCGGGCCGGCGTTCACCGTGGCGGTGTGGGCCGCGCCGGTCGCCGCGTTGGCGGAAGCGGTCATCTGCGACGCGAGTTCGCTGAGGTTGAGGGGCATCTCGAAGGGGTCGCGTGAGAACCGGTCTTCGAAGACCTCCGTGCAGAAGCCCGGGCCTACGTCTGCGACGCCTGCGATGTTCGGGTCGATGTGCCGCACGGTGATGAGGCCGGTAATCGTGCAAGCGACCGAAGAAACCTTGCGGGACGAGCGCTTGATCTGAGACAGGTACTTCGTGCCCTTCACACCGATGACCGCGGTCGGGGTGTGCATCTCGACGCGGGTCGGTCCGCCGAACGCTTCGCCGACGGAAACCTGAACCTGGCCTTGCAGCTGGCGGAGTACCGATCGCTCGGTGGTGGCCGCGGGGCCCACGACGTAGGAGTCGATCAGGAGTTCCGTGTCTTCGTCCAGCGTGAGGGCGGTGTCGTCGACCAGCAGGATCTTCACGGTCGAGTCGAGGCCGGTACGCACGATGTCGCCGATCTGAACCTCACTATCGAGCCCCGCCGCGGAAAAAGACGTGGTGCCCGTCGCCTGGATGTCGACTTGCCCCTCGACGGCGGAGATGAACCCGATCCCGGCGCCGGCTTGTAGCGGCAGCAGGATTCCCAGGCTCAGGCTGAGGGCAGCAATGATGGATGAACGCATAATGGGTTCCCCCGGGGGAGAAGGGTTGAAAGCTAGTAACGAAGAGTGGCCAACAGACTGACGATGTGACGCCGAAAGTCAAACAAGTCCACATTTGAGTACCAGCGGACCCTCCGCCAGCTCGCCTCCATGGTGACCCAATCTCCGATGGGGCGCCGCAGGGCCACGCGGGTCTGGAAAATCCGGTCCCGGCGCTTGCCGCCGGTCAGCTCGAAGACGCTGGGCTCCTTGTAGCGCCTCCATTCCCAGGAACCGTCGAGAAGTAGCATCACCTCTTCCGGCATGGGGACGCCCAGGGTCACAACCGGGGCGTGGCCCTGGGAGTCGAAGTCGCTGCCGCTGGTGGATTCGGTGCGGTGTCGATAGCCCAGGCGCACGAAGCCCTGGCCCCAATCGAAGGGATCGAGAATCTCGGGGAACGGGAAGAATTCATCGATCCCCAGGGTCGAGACGTTGCCGTCGCGGTCGAGCCGGTTGTCGGTGACCCGCTGGTAGAACGAACGGTCGTCGTAGCGCCAGAAGATGCGGGTCAGGAACCCCGAGGCCGGTGCGATGCGAAGCGCCGGTTCGATCACGTTGTTGCGGCGAAACGAAGCAAAGTCGGTCCAGACGCCTTCGATCTCGTAACGGAGGTCCGCCGCCACGCGTTCGGTGAATTGCACGGTTCCCACCAGCCAGCCTCGGCTGCGGTCGACGTCGAAGTCGGTTTGGTCCGTGTGGTAGGTGAGGCCGCCGTCGAAACCGCCGCGCAGTCCAAACTTGCCTTTGTTCCAGAGCCGCGCGGACATCCCGAAATCCAAGATGCCGAGTTGGTCTCTTTCGCGCGTCGTCGACGCTGTGAACGCGCCTTGGCCGACGAGATTGACGTTGGTGTCGTGGGCGGCACCGAGCGTCACCCAGGCGTTCCAGCGCCTTCCTGCGCCACTCTCGAGGTACTTGATATAGGCTTCCGCCGAACGCGCGAGGGTCGAGTTCGGCATCTTCTCGTTGACTTCTTCGAAGAATTCCCGCGCCTCGACGAGCTTCTGTTGCTCGAGGGCGAGGAGCCCGCGCCGGTATGCGACCGGGCCCAACAGCGCCGGGTCGATGCGCGCGGCTTCCACCAGCGCGCGCTCGGCGGATTCGTTGTCTCCCAGCTCCTGATAGGCGCGTCCCAGCAGGAGATGGACCCGGCCTTCGTTGGGTTGGCGCTCGCGCGCTTCGAGCAGTTGATCGCGAGCGGCCTCCCATTGACCCAAACGAAAATGCGCCATGGCGAGGAGGAAGTGGACATCCGTCGCGTCGGGGTCGATGGCGCGCAGCTTCTCGAGGTTCGCAATGGCCTCTTCGGTGCGCCCCTGCTCGAGCAGCGCGCGGGAATACAGGGCCAGAGACTGGGTATCCGAAGGGGCGAATTCGAGTGCCCGTTCCAGGTGCTCGGCGGCGGCGGCGGAATCGCCCTGGCGCAGGGCGCGGGCTCCGCGGTCGTAGGCGGCGGCCGCCTTGGACTCAGGGCTCTCTCCCGCGGGGGCTTCCACGGGAATCGAGAGGAGCCCCAGGAGGCAAGCGAGAGCCACGGTGCGAACGCCTTTGAGTCGCCACCAACCTAGAATTGCGCGCGCCATGGTCTCTCTTTCCACTCCGATGCGGGTTTGCTGCCGGATATTGACGCACAAGCCTCAATATTGCCGCCGGGTGAACCCCCCAGTAAAACTAACGTGACCCTCACGATCTTCCCAGGTCACTGTACTTAGAGGTGTTTTTCCCTCAAATGCGGAATAGAATGGGGACCTCCGGACGAACCGTCCCGAGCCCCCGGTTTTGGAGTTGAGAGGTAATGGCCACGATGCGTCGCTCTGTGCCCGCCCGATCGAGTGTTTTCTTTGTTGGGCTGTTGTTCGCTTTGCTCAGTTTTGCCCCGGATGGCGCCGCCCAGGCGATTCGTCCGGGTTTCGATGCCAATGTCTTTCCCGGCAATGACGACGGTTCCACGGGACTGACGTCCCTGGGCTTCGAGATCGATTTCTTTGGCACGGATTACGATTCGCTCTTCATCAACAACAACGGCAACGTCACCTTCGATTCGCCTCTCGGCACTTTCACGCCTTTCGACCTGACGAGTACCAACAGTGTCATCATCGCGCCGTTCTTCGGCGACGTGGACACGAGCTCCGGCAATCCCGTCACCTTTGGAACCGGGACGGTCAACGGCCGGCCGGCTTTTGGCGTGAATTGGGTCGAGGTCCGCCACTTCTCCAATGGACTTCCGACGAACAGTTTCCAATTGATCCTGATCGATCGCTCCGACATCGCGCCGGGCGATTTCGATTTCGAGTTCAATTACGACAGCATCTTGTGGGAAGCGGGCACCGCGAGTGGGGGTGACGCCAACGGTCTCGGCGGAAGCGCAGCGCGAGCGGGTTACTCCAACGGCACGGGCGATGACGATACGTTTTTCGAACTCCCCGGCTCGGCGATCAATGGCGCCTTCCTCGACGGCAATATCGCGACCGGTCTGATCAACAATCAACTCAACAGCGGCGTCAACGGACGCTACGTCTTCAACGTTCGCGGCGGTGCCCCCACGGTTTTCCCGTTCTTCGTCGACGTTCCGGTGATGGATGTGTGTAGCGAGGGGGATAGTTCCGGCTCCCAGATCGGCACCCGGCCGCTGGTGGACGTTTCCGACGATCGTCGCGTGATCCCGCTGAACAAGGGGGTCCACTACGACTTCTCCCTCGTGCGCACGGCCGTGGAGGGGGACAACAACAACACGTTCCCCAATCAGCCGGAAACCTGGAATCGCCTCACCTACGACGGGACCTTTACCTTTCTGGGATTGCCCGACGGGATGCAGGTCGAAGAGGGCGACGAACTCTTCCTCTCGATGACGAGTTTTCGCGTGGGCCCTTTTCAGGGCGGCGCGCTTCCGCCGCTGATCGACTCGGCCCTGGACCGCGAATCGATTGCGGACGACGGGTTCATCTTCTTGCGCGACCGCTCTCCCGGCGCCTTGACGGACCAGGAGGGCAAGTACTTCGTTTCGTTCCCCTTTGCCGCGCAGCCGAATGTGCCCGATGTCTTCACCTACGTGGTGATCTTGCGCGAGCCCCTGGTCGACGTGCTTCAGCATTTCAACAAGGCGTTTCTCGTGCGGGCGCTGAATGCGAACGATCCCGACGAAGACGGTGTGGATGATCCGGAGGACAACTGCCCCGCGGTCTTCAATCCCGACCAGGAAGACAGCAACGAGAACGAAGTGGGCGATGCGTGCGACAACACAATCGTGAGCTTCGTCGCTCCCATCAGTGAATGCGGTCTCGATTACCGCTTCGAGGGCGAAGAGGGCCTGGTTCTGTTCTCCGTCGAGGGCGAGGAAGTGCGTCCCGCTGGACGCCGGGGGATCAACCCCTTCACGCCGGTGGCTCAACAATCCGCGAGCTTCTTCGATCTGACGGGCCTGCCGGGCGGTGACCTGCGCGTCGCGCCGGACGAAGTCTCCATCGAGGTCGGCGGCGATGAAACCTTCGGGCCGGCGAATCGCGTCAATGAGATCCGACGCGTCGATCCCCTGACTGGGCGGCTCCTGTCCGCGGACGCACCCGAGGGTGCGGTGTGCGCGACAGGGAACGAAGTCGATTGTCTCGATCCCGGGGATCCGACGACCGACAACCCGGTCGCGTTCAACGACCTGTGCGAATACACCCGGGGATTCCCCGGCACCGAGTTCCCGCGCCTGGAAGGGGCTTGCTTCCTCAACGCGTGGAACGACCGGCGTTTGGTCTTCACGAACGAAGAAGAAGAAATCGAGCTGACGCGCGTCTTGAGCGCGATCTTGGGAGGGTCCCTCGCCGGGCGCGACTTCTTGGAGTTCAAGACCGGCGCCGTGTCGAATCAGATTCCGATCGTGACCTTGAATACTGCGGAAGTCGGGAGTGGCGAAGTTCCCATCTCGGCCTCGGTGCCGGGCGGCATCGCCGACGCCTTCTCCCCGGCCCAACAGGGTCTTCTCGGTTGTGGAAATTTCATCGGGAACCTGTGCGACCGCGACGGCATTCGACTCGGGCCCGGCAGTGATTTCCCGTTCCCGGCTTCGACCGAAGCGAGCGTGTTGCTTCAGTCCACGCCGGCGGCCTCGGGGATTTTCGACACCGCCTTCGACGCCACGACCGATCCCGACCCCCCGGGTACCGTCAACGCCGTGGGGAGTGCGGTGGCGACGCGCGATTCCGGCGGCAACGTCGTGATCCTGCCCGGTGCACGCGGTCCCGGAGAAGCGGGTTATGACGTCGCGGTGGATGGAGACCCGGCGCCGATTGGCTTCGACGCCTCCCAGGGAAACCCCTTGGGATTCCAGCTGGCCGGTCACCCCTTCAGTGGAGACGCCTGGCGCAGCGAAATGGCGGCGCTGTCCTGGAACTTCATGGTGGCGCTGGTGACGTTCTCCGTGCCCGATGATGCCCAGAACATTCAGCCCGACGAGTTCGACGCCAGCGACCCGTTGCGCAAGGGCGCTTGCTCCTACGCGCAGCCGCAATTCTGCCGCTGGGTGCTCAACCTGGGTCACTTCGCGACGGAATTGCCCGATGACCCGAGCGGTACGCCGGCATTGCGCTGGTTGTGGGAGACCGGCGCTCAATTCGACAGCGTTTCCGTAGACGACGAAGAGACCTTCTTCGACGGCGGGCGAATTCACGCCTTTGGCCCCACGGCCCCCCAGGGTCCCGGCGCCGACGCGGAAGTCTACATTCTGATCGTTCCGGACCTGGGCGTGGACAGCGACGGAGACGGTGTTCCCGACGATGGAGACGGCAGCGGTGTGGTGGGGGACAACTACTGTATCGGCGGTCAGACCGAGGGGTGCGACGACAATTGCAACACCATCGGCAATCCCGATCAAGCGGACATGGATTCGGACCGCGTGGGCAACGCTTGCGACAACTGCACCCAGGTTCTGAACCCCCGTCTCGGCGATCCCAACTTTCCGGTCGCGGCGCCCTCGCGGCGTCCGTTCCAGACCACCACGGGCGGTCAGCTCGACGACGACGCGGACAGCTACGGCAATCAGTGCGACGGGAAGTTTGTGGGCGGAACGGTCGTGAACGGAAACGACATCGCGGAATCCATCGCATCGTTCAACAAATCGCGCGAAGGCAATGACTGCGGCGTGGAACAGGAACGTTCCTGCGCCCAGTTCGACCACGACAACAGGGGCGAATTCATCGGCGGCCCCGATCTGATTCGGGTCCAGCAACTCTTCAATCTGCCGCCGGGACCGAACTGCGGGTTCTCCTGCGACAATCTGTTGATCGGTTGCGAGGGCCCGAACTGCTTCGAGGATGAGGACTAGTTCGGAGAGTCGCCGCCAAGGCCCGGCGTGTCATCAGGCGAGTGCCTGGGCGGGGCCCCTTCCCTCGAACGCTAGCCGTGTCTCGCGAGCCAAGCGGCCTCCTCGCCGGGTTCCGGAAGGAGTTCTCCGCCTTCCATGTTCCACTTGGAAGGGACGTCGGCCGTCACGACGCCGACCGCCTCGGGCGCTTGACCGGTCGTGCGGGCCACGACGTCCTGCAGTTCGGAAACGATCTGTTGCTTCTGTTCGTCCGTCCGACCCCAGCGAATGGATCCGAGCACGAACGCGGCTTTCCCGTCCGGCAGCGTATCGGCCGCGACTTCATCGAAGAAGGCGTGGACGAAAGAAGGGGGCGCGCCGGTGACGCCGCAGTGGATGCGCACGATCTCCTTGGCGATGTGCTCACGCTGTGTTTCGGTGGTCAAGCCCTTGCGGATATTGCAACGATAGAGCGGCACGGGTTTCTCCTTTGGATCTAGAGGGGGAGGGGGCCGTCCCAGGCGGTGACGACGATCTCGTGGATGGAACATCCCGTCACCTGTTCCCAAAGCTGACAGACACGGCGCATGAACGCTTCGCGCTCTTCCGCGGGGAAGCCCACCGGAACCGAGCGCACGATGATGGACGAGGTGCTGGGTTTGCCCGCCGTGAATCCGAAGCCCTTCTTCACCGGGCGCCAGGAGATCTCCACGCCGTCCGGGTCATCCTGAAAACACGCGCGGCCGATTCGGAGCAGGCCCTGGGACAGGGCCTCTCGCTTTTGGTCCGCGGCCTGGCCTTCCTGAATCACGCAAACGTAGTCGGGCATTTCCGCTCCTCGGATGGCTCGTGTTTCGAGTCTACTCGAGTTGGCGCGCTTCGATAAGTCGCAAAACGGGTGGGCCATGTCTTGAGGCCCCGACCCCTGACCGGTAGGGTGCATAGAGAGGATTGGGGGAATCGAGCATGGCGCGGGAAAAGGTGAAGGCGCTCCTGGCGCGGGAAGCCGCCGGTGGAACCGTGACCGTGCAGGGCTGGGTCCGCACGGCGCGCCATGGCAAGGAAGTTTCGTTTCTCGAAGTCGCCGACGGATCCTGCTTCGCGGGCGTTCAGGTGGTGGCGGGTCCGGAGCTTGCGAACTTCGAGACCTGTGTGCGGAGCGTGCGTACGGGGTGCGCGGTTTCCGCGACCGGAACCGTGGTCGATTCGCCGGGCAAGGGGCAGCGTTTCGAGATTCAGGCCCAGGCGCTCGAACTGATCGGTCCCGTGGCGGACGACTACCCGTTGCAGAAGAAGCGCCACAGCTTCGAATTCCTGCGCACCATCGCCCACCTCCGTATGCGGACCAATACCCTGGGCGCAATCGTGCGGGTTCGCAACGCCGCCTCGCGTGCCATTCACGACTTCTTCCAAGCGCGCGGATTCCTCTATCTCCATACACCCATCATCACGATGTCCGATGCCGAGGGCGCGGGGGAGCTTTTCCGCGTGACGGAGTTCGACCCCGATACCGCGCCGAAGAAGGATGGCAAGACGGACTTCAGCCAGGATTTTTTCGGCGGGGAATCGTTTCTCACGGTATCGGGCCAGCTCGAAGCGGAGATCGGCGCACTTTCGATGTCCGACGTGTACACCTTTGGTCCGACGTTTCGTTCGGAGAACTCCAACACCAGTCGACACCTGGCGGAATTCTGGATGGTCGAGCCGGAGTCCGCCTTCTGTGAGCTCGAAGGTCTGGTCGATCTGGCGGAAGCGTTCCTGAAGGAAATCTTCCAACGCGTACTCGCGGATTGTCCCGACGACATGCAGTTCTTCAACGACCGCATCGACAACAGCGTGCTCGAGACCTTGCGTCACATCATCGAGACGCCCTTCGAGCGCATTACCTACAGCGAGGCGATTTCGATCCTCGAGGGCAGCGGTCAGGACTTCGAATTCCCCGTGAGCTGGGGCGTGGACCTGCAGAGCGAACACGAACGCTATCTCGCCGAGGAGCACATCAAGCGCCCGGTCGTCGTGGTCGATTATCCCGCTTCCATCAAGGCGTTCTACATGTACAAGAACGACGATGACCGCACGGTTCGCGCCATGGATGTATTGGTGCCGCGGGTGGGGGAGATCATCGGCGGATCCCAGCGCGAGCATCGCCTCGACATCCTGCGCGAACGCATGCGCGCCCAGGGCCTGCCGGAAGATCACTATTGGTGGTATCTCGATTTGCGCCGCTACGGGTCCGTGCCCCACGCGGGGTTCGGTTTGGGTTTCGAGCGCGTGGTGCAGTTCATGACCGGGATGGCGAACATCCGGGACGTCATGCCGTTTCCGCGGGTTCCGGGCTCCGCGGAATTCTAGATCCGCGAGCCGAACCCCGCTCAGCCGATTACGAGTCGGTCGCGGCCGGACTGCTTGGCGGAATAGAGGGCGCGGTCCGCGCGCTCGATCCAGCGGGCGGCGTCGTCTTCGGGTTCCAGCAACGTCGCGCCCACGGACACGCTGATGCGCAAGGTCTCGTCGCCCACCGGAATCTCGAGGCTGCGCACGGCGTGCAGTAGCCGCTCACCCACCCGACGCGCGATGTCGAGGGATTCTTCTTGGATGATGACGGCGAATTCCTCGCCCCCGTAGCGGGAAACGAAGTCGTCCTTGCGCAAGAAACTCTTCTCGATGCATTTGGCGAGGGTGCGCAAAACCTGGTCGCCCACCGGATGGCCGTGGGTGTCGTTGACCCATTTGAAATGATCGACGTCGATCATGAAGAGAATCGCCGGTCGCTTCAGCAAACGACCCAGATCGACCACGCGTTCGGTCTGTTCGTCGAAGGCCGCGCGATTGAAGATCTCCGTCAGACCATCGCGGGTCATGCGCTCGCGGGCATCATCGAGTTCGCCGCGCAGGGTTTCGAGGCGTTGGGCCAGGGTTTCGAGTTCCTGTTCCTGGCGCTTGGTCTTCTCGTCGAGCAAGGCCTCGAAGAGATCCACGGTACCTGTGGCTTCGCTCTTCAGCGCATCGAGGGAATTGGTCGCCACGGCATTCTGGAGCCGTGTGAGCTGTTCCGTCATGCGGGTGTAGGTGGTGCGGTCACGCGCGATGCTGCGCGACATGCCCTGCACGAGCGACCAGATGACTTCGTGAAGGTCGCCGAGCGTCTTGCGGACGAAGTTTCCCTCGCGGGCGCGGTGTTCGCTGAAGAAGAGGCGCAGTCCGAACCAATCTCGCTTGCCGGAGTCGGGGGATTTCTCGTCGCCGATCGGGTCCGTTCCCACCAGTGTGTGACGCGCCCAGGCTTCGCAGCGTTCGCGGACTTCGCCGGCGGACATCTCCCGCAAGTCGAAGGCGTGCTCGCCAAAGGAGCGCAGCAGGTGGGCCACGGTATCCGCGTCTTGGCTTTCGCCGTCGGACTCCGTGGGCGGGGCTTCGCTGGTTTTCGGTGTCTCTTCGGAGCGCGATTTTCGTCGCCGCAGCACAGGGGGTCCTCCGCGGATTGCGGCCTGTGTATCGGCAGTTCTACCCGGCGAGGAAAGGGGAGCGAAGGCTGGGACGGTGTGAATCCGTGGAACACCGGAGCCCGACGCGGGTTAGCCCCGACGCGGGAAGTCCGGGTCCGCCCGGAGGGCGTGCATCCCACCGAACATCGTCGGCACGTCGATGGGGGCGTCGAAGGCTTCGCCGCGAAACTCGCGGTAGGCGCGCTCGACATTGAAGAGCAGGCGTTCGGGTTCGTTCCAGTCCGCGTAGGGGCCCAGGTCGATGCGTTTGCAGGCGTCGAGAGCGGCGGTGCCAGCGTCGAAGAACGTCTTGGATTCGGCGCGCACGTATTCCAGATAGGACTTCATTTCGCGCGGTCCTTCGGCGCCGCAAACCGGACCGTGGCCGGGAACGATGGTTTTGGGTTCCAACTCCAGGATCCGGTCGAGGGCGGATCCCCAACCCGCAAAGGTTCCCTCCCATCCGATGGGGGTACAGAGTCGGAACAGGATGTCGCCCGTGAAGACGACGCCGGATTCCGGCAGGTGAACGACCACGTCGCCGATGGTGTGGGCGGGGCCCACGTACAGGAGGTTCACCGCGAGACCGTCGAGGTCGAGTTCCAAGCGGTCGTCGATCAGCGTGGTGGGGGGCTTGAGTTCGATGCCTTCGAAGTCCCATTCTTCGAGGAGTTTGGCGAGCGCCGCCAGGGTGGGGTTTTCACTGCCCGCTCCCGCACGAATCGCCTGCATGCCCGCCGGGCTTTCGTGTGCGAAATACTCGGCGCATTTGCGATGGCCGATGATCTCCGCCTGGTCGAACAGCTGGTTGCCCCAGCAGTGGTCCCCGTTGTGGTGGGTGTTGACGACGCGCCGCGAGGGTTCTTTCCAGACTTTGGCGTAGTTCTCGATCAGCTCTTTGGTGTGGGCCAGATCCCAGAAGGTGTCGATTACCAGCCCGCCGCCGCGATTCAGGAATCCGGAGTTGCTGAACCCGAGTCCCCGGTCCTCCTGGAGGCAGGCGTAAACGTCCTTGGCGACTTGTTCGAGTTGCATAGGGGAAGCTTATCACGGTTGCTAAGCTCCGGATCCCATGACGAACGCCGAAACCGACCCCGAACTCGACGCCTCGAGTTACCGCACCCGCGGAGGGGTCGGGGTGCATCGCGAGGTCGAAGCGTTCGACGACGTCGAGGCGATCTCGGCGCTGATTCGCGACCTCGACACGAAACGCGGCGTCGCCCTGGCCTCGAGCTTCGAGTATCCCGGGCGCTATACGCGCTGGGATTTCGGTTTCACGGATCCGCCCCTGGTGCTGGTTTCGCGCGATCGAAGCTTCTTCCTGCGCGCTCTGAATGAGCGCGGTGCCATCTTGCTTCCGGCTCTCGAAACCGCTCTGGCCCGCGGTGCCGGTGTGACGTCGATGCGGCGCGAAGGTCAGGAGCTACGCGGCGAAATCGAATCCGCCGAGCGGCGTTTTCCCGAAGAGGAGCGCAGTAAGCAGCCGTCGGTGTTCTCGGTGATCCGCGCGATGATCGAGCTGTTTGCGAGCGACGCGGATCCTCACCTGGGCCTATATGGCGCGTTCGGTTACGACCTCGCGTTCCAATTCGAATCCGTCGACTACAAACTCGATCGACCGGCGGACCAGCGCGACGTGGTGCTCTACCTCCCGGACGAAGTCCTCGTGATCGATCATCGGCGCGAGCGGGCGCTGCGGCGCCGCTACGAATTCGAAGTCGGGGAGCACTCGACCCGCGGCATTCCGCGTTCCGGAAGCGCGGTCCCGTACGCGATTCCCCAACCCGGTGAGCGGACCTGTGACCACGCACCCGGCGAGTACGCGGCCAACGTCGAGAAAGCGCGCGAGGCCTTCAAGCGCGGAGATCTGTTCGAAGTCGTCGTCGGTCAGACGTTCTCGCAACCGTCGACGGATCCGCCTTCGACCTTGTTCGAGCGTCTGCGCGCAGCCAATCCCGCGCCCTACATGTTCTTGATGAATCTGGGAGATCAGGAATATCTCGTCGGTGCATCGCCGGAAATGTACGTCCGCGTCGAGGGAAGCCGGGTCGAGACGTGTCCCATCTCCGGCACGATTGCTCGGGGGAAGGATCCCCTGGGCGATGCCGTCGCAATCCAGAAACTCCTGAACTCGGTCAAAGACGAATCCGAACTCACCATGTGCACGGACGTCGACCGCAACGACAAGTCGCGCGTTTGCGAACCCGGCAGCGTCAAGGTGATCGGCCGCCGCCAGATCGAGATGTATTCGCGCTTGATCCACACGGTCGACCACGTGGAAGGTCAACTGCGCCCGGGCTTCGATGCCCTCGACGCCTTTCTGGTCCACACCTGGGCGGTGACCGTGACGGGCGCCCCCAAGCTGTGGGCGATGCAGTTCGTCGAGGACCACGAGAAAACCTGTCGCGCCTGGTACGGCGGAGCGGTCGGGTTCGTGGGCTTCAACGGCAACATGAACACCGGGCTCACGTTGCGGACGATCCGCCTGAAGGACGGCGTGGCTCAGGTTCGCGCGGGCGCCACGCTTCTCTACGACTCGGACCCCGAAGAGGAAGAGCGGGAGACGCGCGTCAAAGCGTCCGCGTTTCTGGATGCGATTACCGGCGCCGCAGCACCCGAGGCGAAAACCGCGATAGCGCGCGCGCGTCCGGGTGAGGGACGGCGCATCCTGCTCGTCGACCACGAGGATTCTTTCGTCCACACGCTGGCCAACTACTTTCGTCAAACCGGTGCCGTGGTCGTGACACTCCGTGCCGGGTTCCCCCATGCGGAAATCGATGCGCTTGCACCGGACATGGTCGTGCTCTCACCGGGGCCCGGTTGTCCGCGCGATTTCGACGTCAGTGGCAGCGCGGCGGCGGCTCTCGAGCGATCGCTTCCGCTGTTTGGCGTGTGTCTGGGTCTGCAGGGAATCGTCGAACATTTCGGTGGTGAGCTGGGGCTGCTCGACTATCCCATGCACGGGAAACCCTCGGAGATCTGTACCCATCCAGCAAAGCTCTTCGAAGGTCTCCCGGAACGCTTTCGAGCGGCTCGCTACCACTCGCTTTTCGCGATCCGCGAGAAACTGCCGCCGGAGCTTCGCGTGACGGCTTCGAGTGACGATGGCGTCGTGATGGCGATCGAGCACACACAGCTTCCGATCGCGGCCGTGCAATTCCACCCGGAATCCATCCTCACCACCGAAGACGAGTGCGGCCTCCGCTTGATCCACAACGCGGTGAAGTCGCTGATTTCCGACTAGGGGGCTCGGGTCTCCGTCTGCGGGTTCTCCCGCGCCAATTGCGGCAGGAAGAGGCAGGGCCAGATCACCAAGAACAGATTGGCGGCCCACCAGCTGGGATCGAAGTCGAGTCGAATCGCCCAGAATGAAACCGCCATGAAGCCCGCGCAAAACGTGAGCGCCAGGGAGAAGGCCGCCAACGGGCGCCAGGTGGGGTCTCGGCGAGCGTGACGTCGTACGGCGATCAAACCGCACACCGACAGCACCATATCGAGCGGGAAGAACGACCAATTCCAGGCGTAGACGACCGGGTCGTCGTAGTCCTTGAAGAGCCACGCGGCGGGCACCACATCGATGCCCAGCAGGATCATGAGAGAGACGGACCAATACAGGATGAAGCCGATGTCCGTGATCAGGAGCCAGGGTTTCATGCGCTTCATGACGTCGCTCAAGCGGATCTCCTGGGTTCGAGAGCCGTCGACTACTTCGGCTTCTTCTGGGATCGAAGCCGAATCAACCCCTCTTGGGCCACCGAGGCCACGCGCACTCCCGCTCGCGTGAAGAGACCGCCGAGGATGATGGCGCGCGCGTTGTGGGCGACTGGACTGTGGCTCGCGTACAAGAGCCAATCGTCGAAGCGCGGCGGGTGGTGGAACCAGACCGCGTGATCGAGGCTCGCGGGTACGACGTCGCGCCAGGCGTTGTGGGGGCGCGCTGCGGTGCCGAGAAACGTGCGATCGCTCGCATACACGAGAACGCCCGCGTGAAGAACCGGGTCGTCGGGAATCGGTCCCCGCGGTCGCATCCACACCCGGCGCCGCGCGGGTTGGGGTTCGCCCGGTGTCTCGGTATCGCAGACTTTGACCTCGATGGGACTCTTGATCTTCGCCAGCTTCGGGTTGTCGTGCAGCAACGCCCGCATGGACTCCCAATCCATGAGACTCGGGTCCATGGGGTCGGGTGCTTCCGGGGCGGGATCCTGGTGTTCGATGCTTTCTTCGGGTTGGGTGAAGCTCGCGCTCAAGTTGAAGATGGCTTCGCCCCCCTGGCGCGCGACCACGCGACGCGTCGTGAAGGTGCGACCATCGCGGATGCGATCGACTTCGAACCACAAGGGGACGTCGTGTCGACCGGGTCGCAGAAAATACGCGTGCAACGAGTGGATTTGTCCGGATTCGACGGTCCGCCCCGCGGCGACCACGGATTGGGCCGCGACCATGCCGCCGAAGAGTCGCCCTTCGCCTGGGCCCGGGTCCCCCTCGAAATGCGCGTCGTCGATGCGGGTGAGTTCGAACAGCCGCAGTAAACCGGCGAGTTCGGGTTCGAGTTCGGATTCGTCCTCTTCCATGGCGCTGCCATGGTAGCCTTTCGACAGCCGCGGGGCGGAAATCATGAACACACCGGCGCACGTCATCGTAAACCTCGCGTTGCTCGGCCGCGGGCGGGCGTTCGATCGAGCACGCCCGATCGCCGCCGGAGCGCTGCTTCCGGACCTTCCCATGTTCCTCTTCTACGCCTGGCAGAAGGGGGTCCGTGGCCTGCCCGAGTCCGATATCTGGAACACCGCGTACTTTCTTGCGGATTGGCAGAACTTCTTCGACGTCTTCAACTCGATCCCCCTGCTGCTCGCCGCGGCGTGGGTCGCCAAACGTTTTCGTCGGGCGGATCTGGAGGCGTTCTTTCTCAGCGCGAGTGTGCATTGCGTATTCGATCTGTTTCTCCATCACGACGATGCGCATCGTCACTTCTTTCCGTTTCTCGATTTCCGGTTTGCGAGTCCCGTTTCCTATTGGGATCCGCGACACGGGGGTGCGCTGGGGGCCGGCTTCGAATTGGCTGCCGTTGGCGTGGCGAGCGTGTGGCTTTGGCGGAGTCGCGAGAACCGCTGGCTGCGGGTCGGATTGGTCGTGACCGCGTTGCTCTACGTCGCCGGATACGCCTCGCTCGCGATCTTCGGATTCCCGGAGGGAGCCCCCTAACTGCCGAATTTTGGCGATTTGACGCTCCGTCAGATTCCTTATAGGATCGAATTTCTCTCCGCCACGGCCGCGAGGACATGACCGCGAGCACGACCCCCGCAAACCCGCCGGACTGGGGCTTCCCGACCGAATTCGAAGACCTGTCCGGCGAAGTCGCAATCGTCGGCGTCGGCGAAGCGGACCCCAGCAAGGCGTCCGGGCGGACGACTCACGCGATCGCCGCGCAGGCCGTCGAACGCGCCATCGCGGACGCGGGTCTGCGACCCGAAGACGTCGACGGCGTGATCTACAGCGGAGGACTGGGCGATCAGTTCGACGCCGCGGCCTTTCACGCGCACTTTGGTACGAATCATTCCCTGTTCGCTTCGAGCGAGGGCGGAGGGATGGCGTGGGCCGCGACCGCTCCGGTGGTGGCCGCGCGGGCGATCCGGGAACGCAAGGCGAGTTGCCTCGTCAACGTTTTCTCCGTGGCCTGGGCGACCCAGCGCGCAAACATGGTGGGTGGCCCGGGCGAGTTCCACGCCAAGCAGCGTTTCAAGGCAAATCTCGAAATGCCCTTCGGGTGGTTCCCCCAGCCTGTGTACTTCGCGACGATTGCGCGCCGTCACATGCTCGAATTCGGGACGAAGCCGGAACAACTGGGTGCGATCGCGGTCTCGTGTCGGCGTCACGCGAACTTGACCCCCGGCGCGGTGATGCACGACAAGAAGCTGACGCTCGAGGATTACCTTTCGAGACCCATGCTCGTGGATCCCCTCCGCGTCGAAGATTGTTGCCTCATCTCCGACGGGGGCGGCGCCTATGTGATGACGTCCAGCGAACGCGCGCGCGACCTCGCGAAGCCGCCGATCGTGGTCGCGGGCGTCGGCGAGGGGCAATCGGGATCCGGTTCCTATTGGAGCCAACAACGCGATTTCACCGCGACCCCTCAGGTGTTCTCCGCTCCCGGGGCCTTCGCGATGGCGAACCTCTCGCCACACGATGTCGACGTCTTGACCCTCTACGACCCTTTCACCATCGCTGCCTTGATGCAGATCGAAGACATGGGGTTCTGCGCGAAGGGGGACGGCGGTGCGTTCGTGGAGGGAAGTGCCTTGGACTTCGACGGCGGCGTACTTCCCTACAACACCCACGGAGGCATGCTCTCGCACGCCTACGTGCTGGGCATCGCGCACGTGGTCGAAGTCGTCCGCCAACTGCGGGGCGAAGCCGCCGCTCAAGTGAAGGACGCGCGGGTGGGGGTGTATGGTGGTTACACGGGCCAGCACGCCAGTACCCTGGTGTTGCGGAGGGACGCGTGAGCGCCGCGCACTTTCTACCGGACACGAATTGGGAGCCCACGGCGGAATTCTGGGCTGGTGCCGCGCAGGGCGAGCTGCGAATTCCGCGCTGTCGGGAGTGCGGTACCTACAACTGGTATCCCCCCAAGACGTGTCATCACTGTGGGTCCCCGCAGCTTCGATGGGAAGCGGTAAGCGGCCGGGGGACTTTGTTTTCGTGGGCGGTGGTGCGCCACGTGTTCGTCAAAGCCTTCGAGGAAGAAGTCCCGTACGTGACGGGACTCGTGGCGCTGGAAGAGGATCCCGCGGTTCGCATCGTGACCCGGATCGTCGATTGTTTACCCGAAGAGGTCGGTGCCGACATGCGCGTGGAAGCGGTGTTCCGTCCCCTGGTCTTTTCGGGCAGTGAAAAATCCGTGGTCGTGCCCTGGTTCCGGCCGGCGACCGTCTAGCCGAGGAGAATCTGATGTCCGAACTCTTTCACGACACCGCGAGCATCGACTATCCGATCATCGATTCCGACGCCCACGTCAACGAGCCGCCGAATCTCTGGCAAGACCGGGTGCCGGCGAAATTCAAGGACCGTGCGCCGCGGGTGCAAAGCAGTGAGCACGGCGAGATGTGGCTCTTCGACGACGGTAAAGAGAAATGGCCGGTGGGTCTCACCGCCACGGCGGGGCTCTCCTATTTCCAGTTTCGTCCCATGGGGCAAACCTACGCGGAAATGCGACCCGGGAGTTTCGATCCCGTGGAACGCATCAAAGACCTCGACGCCGACGGCATCTACGCCCAGCTCCTGTATCCGAGCGTCACTCTGAAGGGAGCTCGGATCTACGCCAAGGATCGCGAACTCCAGCTCGCCTGCGTTCGCGCCTACAACGAGTGGCTGTTGGAATTCTGCGAGGGCTCCGACGGTCGCCTGGTCCCCCAGGCCATCATTCCGACCACCGGTATCGACGACGCCATTGCGGAAATCGAATGGGCGATGAAGCAGGGAATCCCGGGAAGCGTGATCTCCGCATTTCCCAACGGCTCTCTCGACGTGACACCGGAAGACGATCGTTTTTGGAGCCTGGCCCAGGAATCCCGCCACCCCATTGCGGTGCACATCGGCAGCTTCTTGCGCGGTACCGGCGAAGGAGCGGGGATGGGCAAGGGTTGGAACAGTCTGACGCTGCTCAGTCGCGCCGCTTGGACCAAGTCCGGTGGACAAACGCTTTCCGTCGTTTGCGACCTGCTCTTTTCGGGCATCTACGACAAGTTCCCGGGCCTCAAGACCGTGCTCGTCGAAGCCAACATCGGTTGGATCCCCACCCTGTGCGAGCAGAGCGACGACATGTATTACCGCTACCGCTGGTTCACCGGGGCGGCGGAGCAGATGAAGTCTCCACCCAGCGAAATCTTCCATCGAAATTTCTGGGCCACCTTCATGGTCGATACGGCGGGGATCGATCTGCGTCACCGTTTGAATCTCGACCACATCATGTGGTCCACCGACTATCCTCACAGCGGAAGCGATTGGCCGCATTCCCGGATCTCGATCGAGCGCGTATTTCGCGGTGTTCCCAAGTCGGAGGTCAAGCGGATGTTGCACACCAATTGCAAGCAACTCTACGGCCTCGATTCCATCCCCGACCGATTACCCGGTCGCTAGCGCGAGGATCCGAGCGCCGACGCAGGGCGGTGCGCGCGCATCACGCGTGTGCTGCGCATCGGGTAAAGATCCCACAGGATCGTCCGATAAAAGCTCTAGAGCGAGTTCGATAGCGCTCTGCGAGTAGGACGCGGCCCAGGCCGTCGACGCCTCGAAACGGCAAACCCGGTGGAAGCCGGGGACGCAAAGCCAGTGCCCCACCTCAGTGAGCGGGTCGAACGGCTACCGAAAGGAAACGGCCAGCGTGCGCGCAGTCCAATCCAAAACATTTTCACGCGAACGCAATCGCCCGAGTTTTCGGTTTACCGCCGGGGCTGAAGTTCCCCGTTTGGCTGGCGCGGGAACTTCCAGTGGCGGTGGTTGGAGAAGTGCCTTTTGGACGCCTCTTCAACCACCGCCACAGTCCACCGGTTCGCTTGGCGGGGAACCGTTTCGGGATTGCGGTCGCCGGTGACCCGCTTGGGTCAACTCCCTAGCTGACTTTCTCGCGCATCGTGACGAATTCTTCTGCGGCCGTGGGATGGATTCCGATGGTGGCGTCGAATTGGGCTTTGGTCGCGTTGCAGCGCAGCGCGATGGCCAGGCCCTGCACGATCTCGCCGGCCTCGGGTCCCACCATGTGACAACCCAGCACCCGATCGGATTTCGGATCCACGAGCAACTTCATGAAGACGCGTTCCTTGCGGGGCGTGAGGGTGTTCTTGAGATGCCGGAAACGCGTCTTGTAGACGTCGACCTCGCCGTGTCGCTCGCGCGCTTGCGCCTCGGTGAGCCCAACGCTGCCGATCGTCGGTTGGCTGAAGACCGCCGAGGCCACGTCGCGGTAATCGGGTTTGCGGGGGTCATCGTTGAACAGCGTACTGGCCAGGCACATGCCTTCGTGAATCGCCACGGGTGTGAGGGCCATGCGGTCGGTCACGTCTCCGATGGCGTAGATGCTCGGGACCGAGGATTGGGAGAAGTCGTCGACGACCACGGATCCGTTGCTGGCGAGTTCGACGCCCGCCGCCTCGAGACCCAGGCCCTCGATCTTGGGCGCGCGGCCCGTGGCGTAAAGAATCTGGTCGGCTTCGATGACGTCGCCCGCGGTGGTCGTCGCGACACGGGTATCGCCGCGACGCTCGACGCGCGTGAGGTTGGTGTCGAAGCGCAGGTCGATGCCCTGTTCCTGCATTTCCTCCGCCAGTACCTGGCGCACGTCGTCGTCGAAGCCGCGTAGGAAGAGCGGGCCGCGATAGAGCTGGCTGACCTCCGCCCCCATGCCGTGAAAGATTCCCGCGAACTCGACGGCGATGTAGCCGCCGCCCACGATCACGACGCGCTGGGGAAGTTCTTTCAGAGTGAAGGCTTCGTTCGAAGTGATGACGTGTTCGACGCCGGGAAAGTCGGGAACCTTCGGCCAGCCGCCGGTGGCGACCAGGATCCTTTCCGCCGTAACGCGACGCCCGCCCACGGAAACCGTGTGGGGATCCTCGATGTGGGCCCGCTCTTCGATGAGGTCGACGCCGGCCTTGCCGAGCAGGCCGCGGTAGATCTCGTTCAGGCGCGAAATTTCTTTGTTCTTCCCTTCGATCAACGCCCCCCAGTCGAAGCCCCGCACTTCGGCGTCCCAACCGAAGCTCGCCGCGTCCTCGAAGTCGTGCCGGTAGTGGGAGGCGTAGACGAGCAGCTTCTTGGGGATGCAGCCCACGTTGACGCAGGTGCCGCCGAGATAGCGCTCCTCCGCCACCGCCACGCGTGCGCCATAGCCGGCCGACATCCGGCTTGCGCGCACTCCGCCGGAGCCGGCACCGATGGTGAAGAGGTCGTAGTCGAATTTGGCCATGGGGGGATTGTAGCGGGGGGGGTGTTGCATCCCAGCTACGTGGGGGGTGGGGGTGCACCTTTGGGCTGGGGTAGGGGGGGGGGCTTGGGGCGGGGGGTCGGCTTCGTGCTTTGCACTCAGCCACTTTTTTTGACCGCTTGGGCCGAGGACGGCTGGCGCTGTTCTTGGCATTACCTTTGCTACTCCTCCCCGCATGGAAAAACCCACCCGTTGGGAGATCTGGCTGGGACTCGTGGGCGCGGGGATCGGCCTGTTCGACTTCACCCTGTTCCTGCTCCTCGACGCCGACATGACGCTCGCCGGGCGCGACGGAACCGCGATCTATTTCCTGGGGTTTCTACTCCCCTACTCGGCGCTCGGCTACTTCGTGGGGCGGCTCGCCAACGCGCGCACCCAGGCCCATGAGGACGCGCGTGTCATCGAAGAACAGATGCGGGCGCTGCAGGAATCCCAACGCAAACTGGCCCAGAGCGAGAAGCTCGCTGCCATCGGTCGTCTGGCTGCGGGGGTCGCCCACGAGGTCCGCAATCCGCTCGGCGTGATTCGCGCGTCGGCCTCCATGGTGAAGGAGAATTTTGACCCGGGCGAGGATCCCTATCGCGCTTGCGATTTCATCTGCGAAGAAATCGACCGGCTGGATGGTCTCATCACCTCTCTGTTGAACTTCGCGCGGCCGCTCGAACCGCGTCTCGAGCGCGTTGGGCTCGAGAAGATTCTCGATCGCGCGCTGCAACTCGCGAGCGCCGACCTTTCGAGCAACGGAATCGAGGTAGAGCGAGTCGTGGCGCCGGGCCTGCCGGAACTCCGCGCCGATTCCGATTTGTTGTCGCGCGTGGTACTCGGTCTACTCCGCAACGCGGCCGAAGCCGTAACGCGCGGCGGACGCATCGCGGTGCGGGGCGGCGCGGAGCACGACGGGGCCGTGTGGCTCGAGGTGGCGGACTCCGGCAGCGGGATCGAGCCCGAAAACCTCGATCAGGTGTTCGAGCCCTTCTTCACCACCAAGGCAACGGGAACCGGTTTGGGTCTCGCCATGGCGGTGCGCATCGTCGAGGCCCATGGCGGAACGATCCGTGCGATTCCCGCCGCGGGTGCCGGGCCGAACGGCCACGGAGCTTGCTTTCGTTTGAGCTTGCCCCCGACTGCGGAGTCCAGCGCGTGAGTGCCCGAATCGCCGTACTCGACGACGAACCCCGTATGGTGGAAATCCTCACCATGGTGCTTCGGCGTTGGGGCTACCAGGCCACCGGTTTTGGAGCCCCCGAAGAAGCCCTCGAAGCCCTTCGCAAGCAACCCTTCGATCTGCTGCTCACGGATCTGCGGATGCCGGGTACGGACGGGTTGGAGGTACTCGAGCGCGCACGCGGCATCGATCCGGAGTTGCCCGTCATTTTGATCACCGCCCACGCCACGGTTTCCACCGCCATCAGCGCCATGCGCGAAGGCGCTTTCGATTACGTGGAAAAGCCCTTCGACAACCAGGAACTCAGGACGCTGGTCGAACGGGCATTGGACGTGACGCGTCTGTCCCGGGAGAATCGCTATCTCCGGGCCGAAGTTCGCAGCCGCTATGCGGCCCTCGAGTTCGTGGCCGAGAGCGAAGCGATGCAGGAAGTGCTCGACCTCGCGCGCCGCGCCGCGCGCAGTCGCAGCACCGTACTGGTCACCGGCGAAAGCGGTACGGGAAAGGAATTGGTGGCCCGCGCGGTCCACTACCACAGCGATCGGGTCGGTGAACCGTTTGTTGCAGTCAACTGCAAGGCCTTTGCGGAAGGCGTGCTCGAGTCCGAGCTGTTCGGTCACGAGAAGGGGGCCTTCACCGGTGCGGATCGATCCAAGGCCGGGTTGTTCGAACGCGCTGCGGGCGGGACCTTGTTCCTCGATGAGATCGGCGAAGTCAGTGCCGATTTCCAGGCCAAGTTGTTGCGGGTAATCCAAGAGCGGTTGGTTCAGCGCGTCGGTGGGAGCGAGGAACGCAGCGTGGATGTGCGGGTGGTCGCTGCGACGAATCGCGATCTGCGTGCGGAGGTGAGCGAGGGACGGTTTCGCGAGGATCTCTACTTTCGGCTTGCGGTGATCCCGATCCATATTTCGCCCCTCCGGGAGCGACGCGAAGACATTCTGCCGCTGGCGCGACATTTCCTCGCGAAGTGGAACGAGGACCTGGGACGAAGTGCCACGGGATGGAGCGAGGCGGTGGAAGCGCACCTCGAATCCTACGACTGGCCGGGGAACGTGCGGGAACTCGAGAACGCCATCGAACGGGGTGTGGTGTTGGCGCGCAGCGCGCAAATCGAGCTCGATGACCTGTTGATCGATCCGCAAGACGGCGCCGATGCACTGGAGAACGGAAACACGGCCCAGAGTCTGCAAGATTTCCTGGATCGCGCGGCCGCGGAGCGGATCCGTGCGGTACTCGGGCAGGTCGGCGGAGTCCGGGTCGATGCCGCGAAGCAACTCGGCATCGACCGCACGACGCTGTATCGATTGATGCGCAAGTACGGCATCTCGGACTGAGCCGCGCAGCTCGCTCGAATCCGCTAGGGGCGAAGATTCGATTCGCCCTCTAGTTTCTCCGGATGCTCGAGAACATCGTCGTGGTCGGCGCGTCCCTGGCGGGGCTGCGGGGTGCGGAAGCCCTGCGCCGACTCGGTTACGAGGGCCGTCTCACCGTCGTCGGAGAAGAACCCCACGCCCCCTACGATCGTCCGCCTCTCTCGAAGGAAGTGCTGGCCGGAAAATGGGATCCGGAACGCACGCAACTGCGGAGCGCGATCCCCCCGGCCGAACAAGGCATCGAGCTGGAACTCGGTGTCCGCGCGACCGCCCTCGACGTGTCGGCGCGAAAACTCACGCTCGATCGCGGCGGGCAGCTGGATTTCGACGGCCTCCTGATCGCCACGGGGGCATCGCCGCGACGCTTGCCCGGTCTTCCCGAGCGCGAGGGGATTCACTTTCTCCGCACCCTCGACGACTGCATGGCGATTCGCGCGGAACTCGATCGCGCCCCGAGAGTGGCGGTGGTCGGGGCCGGTTTCATCGGCGCCGAGGTGGCGGCCACCTGCCGCGCGCGCGGTCTCGAGGTGGCGGTCATCGAAGCGCTTCCCGCGCCTTTGTCCCGCGGCTTGGGGATGGAGATGGGCGGGTGGATGGCGGAGGTGCACCGCGAGAATGGTGTCGATCTTCGCTGCGGCGTCACGGTCGAAAAAATCTTGGGCGATCGCCGGGTCGAAGGCTTGCTGCTCTCGGATGGGAATCGGGTGTCCGCCGACCTCGTGGTCATCGGGGTCGGGGTTGCGCCGCGTACGGACTGGCTCGAGGGCTCGGGGCTCGAGCTGCGCGACGGCGTCGTGTGCGATTCCCGCTGTGCAACCGCTGCGCCCGATATCGTGGCGGCGGGCGATGTCGCCCGCTGGCCGAATGCACTGTTCGGCGAGGAAATGCGAATCGAGCATTGGACCCACGCGGTCGAGCAGGGCGAAGCCGCTGCGACGCGTCTGCTGGTGGGCGAAACCTGTGCGCCGTTTGCCCCGGTTCCCTTTTTCTGGTCCGATCAGTATGGGATCAAGATCCAGTTGGCGGGGCGCACGCGGGCGGACGACGAAACCCGGGTCGTTCACGGCACGCTCGCGGAACGCAAATGCGTCGTCCTCTACGGGAGGGCGGGAAAGTTGGTTGGGGCGCTCGGGTTCAGTCGCGCGCGATGGGTCATGAAGTACCGGGGACTCATTGCCCAAGGCGTCGCTTGGGAAGATGCGATCGCCCAGGCTGAAGCCTGATTGTTTCCCCGCGGGGACTCGTTGCGTCCCTACGGGCGGGCAGGTGTCTGCGCCCAATCCGCGGAAAAATATGGTTTTTTCGCAATCCCGCGACTGCGCCCTAGCCATTCAATCTTTACGTCGAGTATATTAACGACCGCGACGGCCCCGTTGGCCATGCACGCGCCGCGCGCACGGATTCCTCGTCACCCAGGGAGACATGCGATGATTCGCCACACCTGTATTTCAGTATCGACGCGCTGGACCGCGATCGGAAGCATGTTGCTCGCCGCCGTGTTCTTTCTTACGGCGTCGGTCCCCGCGCAAGCGCACGACGCCAACCTTCCGATCGCCGGAAAGAAGACGAACCTGAAGACCAACAAGGGTCCGCAGAAACAGTCGTTCATGTTCCGCGCGACGGATCAACCCAACATCAACATCATTCACGACCCGGCTCAAGTCGGTATGGAGTTGCTCGTAATGGGGATGGGGGAGAATGGTGGACGCACGTCGCTCATCACTCTCGACCCGGCGCTGTGGAAGGTCATCGGCAAGAACGGGAACATCAAGGGTTACAAGTACAAGGACAAAGAGGGGACGCGCGGCGGCGTCAAGCAAGTGATCCTCAAACCCGGCATGGTGAAGATTCTCGCGAAAGGCTCCAATTGGGATTTCGCGCCCACCGGTGCCCAGGACGGTCTCTGGGTTCAACTGAAAGTGGAAGACGAAACCTGGTGCTCGTACTTCGATGGCGCAGCGGCCAAGAAGAACGAATCCGGACGCTTCACGGCGTCGAAAGCCGATGCGCCTTTGACCTGTCTGACGCCGGTTTGCGGCAACGGCGAAGTCGAACTCGGCGAAGATTGCGACGACGGAAATCTCACGGAAACCGATGGCTGCACCAACGTGTGCACGATCGGCGAATGCGAAGCGGAAACCTTCGCCACGACCTGGGAAGCCATTCAGTCCGTAGTGTTCGATGGCTACGACTGCACGAACTCCTTCTGTCACGGTGCCGCGGCTTCCGGTGGTCTCGACCTCACGAGCGTCGACGCCTATGACCAACTCATCCACGCGGCTTCGCAGAACTCGGTCTTGAAGCGCGTCGAGCCCGGCGAGCCGCCGCTCTCCTACCTGTATGAAAAACTCGCGGCCAAGACCCTCGGTATCCAGACGACGGGGACCCCCATGCCCAGCGGTGGCATTCCCGCGCTGACGCTTTCGCACCTCGAGGGGATGGAGAAATGGATCCGGGGCGGATCGCCTCAGGACCTCGTGGTGGCAGGAACGGCCCAGAAGTTCGGCACCTGTTTGCCCGAGGCCGACCCGCTCAAGATTCCCGTACCGGACCCGCCGGCGCTCAACGCCGGTGTGCAGGTGCAGCAGACGGCCTGGGATCTACCGAGTCAGTTCGAAGACGAGGTCTGCATGGCGACCTATTTCGATTTCGAAGCCGCCGGCTTGATCCCCGAATCCGCGGTCGTGCCCTGTCCCTCCCGCTACGTCTTCAAGGGCAAGTGCGATCACGACGACAGCATCAATTGTACGGTCGACGCCGATTGTGGCGGTGGCAATACCTGCATCGGGACCCGCAACGTCAACAACTACTCGGAAGAGTGTTTCGCGATTCACACGGACACCCTGTGGCAGGACCCGCAGTCCCACCACAGCATCATCCACGTCTACACCGGCGCGTCCGGCCCCCTGGATGATTTCAACGGAAACCGTGAGTTCGGGCCCTGGACCTACAAGACCAACGACCCGACCGATCCGAAGAACGGACAACCCTGCGATCCCTTCGACATCGACCCGAACCTCGGCTGGAACCCCGATTGCAGTGGTCAGGTGGTGTCCGAAGTGGCTTGCTTGGGTTACGGACCGCCGGACTACAGCACCGGTGGTTTCGTTCCGGGTGACGGCGATGGCGGGACCGGGCCCACGGTCGGTGGATCCCAGGAACCGTTCGTCTACAACGAACTCTTCCCGGGCGTCTACACCCGCTGGCCCAAGACGGCGGTCATGGTTTGGAACTCGCACGCGTTCAATTTGACGAGTTCCGATACCACCATGGCGCAGTACTTCAATCTGACCTTCGCCGGGCCGCAGGACCAATTGTGGCCGGCCCTCGGCATCTTCGATTCCCAGGAGATCTTCGTTCAGAACGTGCCGCCCTTCGAGGCGCGTGAGTACTGCAGCTCCTATACGGCTCCGCAGGATGCCTATGTGTTCGACCTCGGTTCCCACACCCATCAGTGGGGCGTTCGCTTCCGCATCTGGGCCCCGCCAAACACGCCCTGTGTATTCGGGGACCCGGCCTGCGTGCCGGACGACGGAACGGCGCCGATCTACTTCAGTACGGACTACACGGACCCGGTGGATCTGGATCTCGATCCCCCGATGATTCTCGACAGTCCCAACGCGGCGGATCGAACCTTCCTGTTCTGCAGCCTCTATGACAACGGCTCGACGGCGGCGAGTCCGCCGGTGAAGCAGCAGTCCACGTCGCCGGAGCCGCCGACGGTATTCGGTTTGCCCCTGGCGCCGGGGGGCCCGTGCAACAACAACCAGGTCGCCTGTATGGACGGTCCCAACAAGGGCGTGAAATGCGGCGGAAACGACGCGTTCTGCGACAGCAGTCCGGGCGCGGCGGACGGGTCTTGTGATGCTTGCCCGGTGCGGGGCGGCGTTACGACCATGGACGAAATGTTCATCATGCTCGGGAAGTTCTACTGCCCGAACGGCTGTTGACGGGGGCGTCGTCCGCAAGAAATTGACCTCGCTCGGAGGGGCGCAGAAAATGACACCCGTGTGTCGGGCCGAGAGGCCCGATGGACTGGCAATGAAGGAGTGACCTATGCGCGCGTTCTCGCTGATTTTGCTGCTCGGAGTTCTGGCACTCCCGCTCGCCGCCCGAGCGGATTGCAGTACGGGTGGCTGTATCGCAGGTGGGGGTAAGGCGGAGACCGATTGTGCGATCGAGTTCTCTGGCAACGGCCTCGTCCTCAATTTCCCCTTCCAAGATCCCTCCAAGGCCAAACCGAAGAAGCAAAAGGAAATCCGCTGCTTCGACGGCGATGCCGGCTGTGACACCGACGGCAAGGTCGACGGCAAGTGCACGTTCAACGTCGATCTCTGCCTCGAGAACACGGACCCGAATCTGGCGAGTTGTACCCCGACCTCGGTGACGGCGGTCGAAGTCCAAGCCAAGAAATCGACGGACGAAGGGTTGGGTCTCCTCACGGCGGTCACGGGCCTGGTGCCCAGCGCCGGCGCTGCCTGCACGAGCGGGGAAACCATCGAGGTCCCGCTGAAGGAGAGCAAGAAGGGCCTGAAGAAGGCGAAGGTTTCCGTGAAGGCCAAGGCGACGACCGCCGCGGGCAAGGACAACGACACCCTCAAGCTCACCTGCATGCCGAGAGCCTGGCCTACCCACGGTTACGACTCGGCGAATACCCGCGCGAACACATCTGAAGACAAGATCACTCCGGCGAACGTCTCCACGCTGGTCGAAAAGTGGACGGCTGAACTGGGGGCTCCGGTGACCGCCACGCCGACAGTGTCCGACAAGCTCGTCTACGCGGGCGCGTGGAATGGCATGGTCTACGCCATCGATCGCAAGAAGGGCAAGGTGAAGTGGGAATACGACACCGGGTCCGGCGGCATTCTCGGGGTTCAATCGAGCGTGACCGTGATCCCCGATGGACGCGTCGTGTTCGGTGATTCCCAGAGCGACATCACGATGCTCAACGGAAAGAACGGCAAGGTCCTGTGGGAAAAACGTGTAGGCGACATCGCGGTGGACCACTTCTGGTCGTCGCCGATGGTTTCCGACGGGCGCGTCTACGTTGGCGTCGCGTCACACAGTGACGATCCCTGTACCCAGGGGCGCCTGGTGGCCCTCGACGGCGATTCGGGGGCGGAACTCTGGAGCCTCGAGACGGTTCCCGACAACATCTGTACCAGCGACACGTCGGTCGAGTGCACCGTGGATGGGGATTGCCCCGGCAGCGGGACCTGCGTGGCGGGCCGCGGTGCGGGGGTTACCGCGACCGTGGCTCTGGATCCGACCGGGCAATACGTCTACATGAACGTTGTGGGTTGCTTCACCTATCCGTCGATCGGGGATTCGGACTCGATCTTCAAGGTCAACGCCGAGACCGGGGCGGTGATTTGGAAGACGCGCGTCAATCCTCCGGAACAATTCGGTTTCTGCAGTGAGGATCCCACGATCGATTGCGCGATCGGGGACGCCTGTGGGGTGTCGGGGATTTGCATCGAGAAGGCCTTCTACCACGACTACGGGTTCTTGAACGGTCCCGTGTTGGCCGACATCGACCCCGGCGAATGCGGTGAATCCCGCGTGGTGGTTTCGGGCAGCAAGGACGGTGCCCTGTACGCACTGAAGGAATCCGACGGCTCGATCTGCTGGGAGCACCATGTTCTCCCGGTGCCCTTGACGCCCGCGTTCGCGGGTTTCGGTCTGTTCAACGGTGCGATCGGTTACGCGGATGGCAAGTTCTACGCGGGACTGAACGAAATGATTCCCGCCACCATTCCGCGACCGGATCACGTCCAAGCCTTCGATGCAGACGACGGCTCGAGCGCCTGGTCCGAGCCGGGCGGGCCGACCTGGAGTTCCGTGGGGTTGGCGAACGGTGTGCTCTTCGTGGGGTCGGCGGGCCTCGGTGGGGCGGTGCCGACGCTGTTCTCCTACGATGCGTCGGATGGAACCCCGCTGCACGAATTCGATTTGCCCAACACGGCTTCGTCGGGTCCGTCGGTGGCCGACGGTGAGCTGTATGTGGGGTATGGGGTGTTGAGTTCGCCCGGAGGCGTGCGGGCCTACGAGCTTCCGTAGTTCTCGACTCGCGGCGGTTTCGATCGCAGCCGGCGTCGCACTGCTCTGCGGCGTCGGCGCGTCGCGTGCAGCTCCGCCGCGTACCGTCGTGCTGCTGCTCTTCGACGGTTTCGCTCCCCAGATCGTAGACGCCTTCTCGACACCCGCCCTCGATCGAATGGGGCGCGAAGGCACCTATTCCCACGCGCTGGACCCCGTATTCCCCAGCATCTCACTCACCAACGGCATCACGATCTCCACCGGTTGCCAGCCCGGCAAGCACGGCGTCGTGTCGAATCGCTTCATCGACCCCGAACGCGGACTCTACGACCACGCCGCGGATGCGGATTGGCTCACGGGCTGCGAGCACATTCACGAAACCGCCGAACGACAAGGTGTGCGAACCGCTGCCATGTCCTGGGTCGGCCGACACTCCGAAACCCGCGGACAACTCGCGAGTGTGGTGTGGGGGTCGGGAAACCCGTGCGACTATCCGTTCGAAGAGCGGGAAGCGGAGCGCGCCGCGGCCATTCGTTCGCTTCTCGTCGCGCCCGACCGCCCCGGTTTGATTCTGGGTTACTTCTGCGGGCCCGATGGGTTCGAACACTTCACCGGGATGGAATCCGAAGAAACCCGTGCGGCGGTGGAACGCAGTGACGCCATCGTCGCGGGGATTCTCGAAACCATCGACCGCCTCGAGCCCCAGGCGCGGGTTTCTCTCCTGGTCACGACAGATCACGGGATGGTGGACGTCACCCACGTGGTCAACATCGCGCGAATCTTGCGACGCCACGAAATCGACGCCACGCCGATTTCCTCGGGAACCAGCTCGTTCCTCTACTTCCCTGAGTTCCCCGACCGCGCCGCCCGCGACGCGGCCCTGGATGCGGCGATGAACGCACTCTCCAGCTACGACGCGTTCTCGGTTTTTCGCAAGGATGCACCGCCCACCTATGCGCGGCTCGGGAACAGTCCGCGCGTTGGGGATCTCGTGGTGTCTGCGCATCCGCCGTACTTCATCGAGGATCTCGAATCCTGGCCCAGTTGGCTTCGATGGTTGGGGCGCATCGGTCCCGATTTCATCTGGTCGCGATTCACGTTGAAGGCCACCCACGGCTACGCGCCGGGCACCCCTGGAGTTGCGGGCGTCGTCTATGCGTGGGGTGACGGCGTGTCGAACCGGGGTCGGGTGGGGCGCGTGCGCAATATCGACCTGCACCCGACCGTAACGACGTTGCTGGGGATCGAGCCGGGGCCGGAGGTGGAGGGCCGCAGGGATCGGCGCTTCCTGGAAACTCCCTGATTCGAAAAGCCTTTTAAGGTGCGGGCATGCATTGCAGCCGCAGTCGATCGTTGTCTTTGGCCTTGGGATCCGTGGTGGCGGTGACCTTCACATAAGTGGTGCTCTTGCGCGCTTTTCCGGACTTCGAACGCTTGATGGGGGAATCGACGAAGCGCCCGGAAGTGCAAACCGGGGCCGTCGCCGGCAGCAAGAAGTCGAGGGCTTCTTCGAGCGAGGCCGCATCGAGGGGGCTCGACTTGGCCTGAACGCGAATCTTCACCACGTCCGCGGCTTCGCAATCGGGGAAGCGGGAATCGTTCTCGACGCGGAGGCAAACGTCTACACTGAAGCGGCAACTGTCGTTCACCAGGCCATCGTGGTCACACGCAGGGTCCCCATCGGTGCACCGCACTTCGGTCTGCTTCTTTTGTTTTTCGCGGTTGGGATCGAACGGGGGATAGTTGAGTTCCAGGCCGTCGCCGCGAAACTCGGCGTGGCAATCTGTTTTACGGCTCCCGCCGCCGGCGATGCACTCCTCCTGTGCGCAGGCAGTGGGTTCGGAAGGCGTCCCGATGACGGGGAAAATGAGTTTCTGTGACGCGGGCCCATAGGGGCCGAGTCGTCCTTCCTCGTCGAAAGCCCGAACCCGAACGCGAACCACGTCGCCATCGAACCCACGAATGCGGACCAGGGGCTTGTCGACGTATTGATCCGGTACGCTGGAGAACAGAGCACCGTTGCGTTTGACGAAGACCGCGTAACCGCTGACAGGGCCCGAGGCATCCTGCCACTCGAGGAGTGCCGGGGTCTGGAAACCCGCCCCGGCAGAACTGCCGATCGAGAGTGAGAATGCGAGCAATGAAAAAATGTGAATCGTGCGAACCGTCATGAACCCTTCCTCAACGCAACGGAGCTACTGCATGTCTGGCGAACGCCGGACGAGCGCCGATCTACTCTTCTTCAACACCGGGTGGATCACCGGGAATTGGCCGCAGCCTCGAGCCCGTTCGGGAGCCCGGGAGGAACTAGCAACAAATGGCCTACGGGCAGACAGGATAGATGGAAATTCCCCTCTATCCAAGGCGAGTGAGGCAAAAAAACAGTGGTGAAAAAACACCGTTCTAACTTTGGCGTCTAGGTGGTGGGCAAACTGAGAATTGGTATTCCCACCTGCCGGGATGATCGCGATCGTTGGCGACCTGGACGGGTGTACCACTACATCGACGGCGCTTACGCGGGCGCGTTGAGCGAGGCGAGTGCGGTGCCCCTCTACCTGCCGGAGCCAGCCGGGAGTGAGGAACTACTCGATGCGGTGGACGGCCTCGTGATTCCCGGGGGGGATGACCTCCCGCCCAGCACCGCGTACCCGGACGTGGAGATGGATCTGGTTTCTGAAGTTCAACTCGCTCACGACCGCGCGCTCCTGCGCGGCGCCTCGCAGCGCGGCCTACCCGTACTGGGAATCTGTTACGGAATGCAGCTCATGGTGGCCGAGGCCGGCGGGCAGCTGTTGTACGACATCGGAACCGATGCGCCCCACTGCGAGTCCCATCGCCTGCAGGAACCCGGCGGCCGCCACGACGTTTCGCTGGAACCCGATTCACAGCTCGCACAGTGGTTCGGGCAGACCTCCCTTCGAGTGAACAGTCTCCATCACCAGGGTGTTGCGGAACCGGGGACGGGATTTCGGGTTTGTGGGCGCGCCGGGGACGGTTTGATCGAAGCCATCGAGTCCAATGCCCCACCCTTTCGAATGGGCGTACAATGGCACCCGGAGAAAATGGAAGCGCCCCATCGCGCCGTCGTGTTTGGCGGCTTTTTGGCGGCCTGTAGAGAATGGGCGCGCGCTCGAAGGTAGAGCGAATGCGGAAATCGATCGTTGCAGGGGTGGCGGCAGTAGCGTGTTGGCTGGCTGGAACCGCCCTGGCGGACCCGATCCCGTATTCGGGTACGCTTTCGTTTCAGTTCGGTTTTGCGCCGCTCTTGCTGCAGGCGCCGGAGCGCAGTGGAGTCGCGAGCACGACCGCGGGCGGTGGTCTCGCCTTTCCCTCGAGCGCGATCGTCGCAACCGTGACGACGAGTCAGCCACCCGGTACGCCGGGGCTTTCGTTCTTTGGTGTCGGTGGGGCGAACCTCGCGGGTACGCTCACGCCGGTGGGAGGCCAGGGCGGTGGCTTTGGCGGCGCGCTTCCCTTCGATCACCTGCTGATCGTCAGTGACACGCTGGGTTCGGGTGTCTTCTCTCCGGCATTTCCGCGCATCGGTTTCGGCGGCGTGGAATTTTCGTTGTCGGGACAGCGCTTCTTGCGCGGTGGTGTCTGGACCACCGGGCCGACGACGGTCTCCATCGTCAACAGCCGGCAATCGCCGACGTTCGCGCGACATTCCGCCCAGGGGTACGACAATCGGTCCGTCTCCGGCGGAGGCCGAATTCAATTCGTGACACCGATCCGAATCGTTTCGCAACTCGACCGCTACGAGTTGCCCGCCTTCGGAATCATGACCCTCGAGTTCGTTCCGGAACCCGCGGCGCTCGTGGCCCTGGCCGCGGGGGCACTCGGTTTGTTCGCCGTCGCCCGAAGCCGCAGCTAACAGCGCGACCGCAGCCACCGCGTGTTCCAGTCGGCCGGCATTGCCGCTCTTCGGGTCGAGGGTCGGCGCAAACATCGACACCCAACTCGTCGCTGGGCTAGCTTCCGGGAAACTCGGAGGCCCGTGTTGTGAAGCGTCGAGACTTCTTGCGTCTCAGCGGTGCGTTGGCGGCTGGGGCGCTGTTGCCGGGAACCGCCTGGCGCGACGCTGCGGCGGCGTGCCTTCCCGCCCAAGCGGGCCCGGGGCCCTACGGGCCACTCCTCGACCCGGACGAAAACGGCTTTATGCTACCGGCCGGCTTTCGATCGCGGGTATTGGCGCGCGCGCGGGAAGTCGTTCCCGGCACCCAACATTCGTGGCACGTGTTTCCGGACGGTGGGGCGACGTTCCGCGTGCGGCGCGGCTGGGTCTATGTATCCAACAGCGAGCTGGTGGGTCCCGTGGGCGTGGGTGCCCTGCGTTTCGATCGCGACGGCAACATCGTCGACGCCTATCCGATTCTCGAAGGTACGGTGCTCAATTGTGCCGGCGGTGCCACGCCGTGGGGCACGTGGCTTTCTTGCGAGGAGCACGACGAAGGGCACGTTTGGGAATGTGACCCGGAGGGCAATACGCCGGGTATCAAGCGCGCTGCCCTGGGAACCTTCAAGCACGAAGCGGTCGCTGTCGATCGCGGTCGGCGTACTCTCTATCTCACCGAGGACCGGAGCGACGGTCGGCTCTATCGCTTCAAGCCCAGCCGCTGGCGCAATCTGTCGGCGGGCGTTCTAGAGGTCGCGATCGTCGATCCGGATAGCAGCGTGCGATGGGCCCGAGTGCCCGCGCCCAACGACATCTCCACGCCGACGCGTCACCAGGTCCCGGAATCCACTCCGTTCCGAGGCGGCGAGGGGATTGTTCACCACCGTTCCCATATCTACTTCACAACCAAGAGCGACAACCGGGTGTGGGACTACGACGCAAAACGCAAGCGCATGAGTGTGCTCTACGACGCGGCCCTGGATCCGGGAATGCAGCTTCGGGGGGTCGACAACATCGACGCGGCGCGGCGCGGCGATCTGATCGTTGCGGAAGATGGTGGGAACATGGAACTCGTGTTGATTTCCCCGGATCGCGTTGCTTCCCCGCTGCTGCGGATCGTGGGGCAAGACAATTCCGAGTTGGCCGGGCCTGCGTTCAGCCCGCGGGGCGATCGTCTCTACGTGAGCTCCCAACGCGGCAATGGATTCGGGATCACCTACGAAATCCAGGGCCCTTTTCGCCGCCGAACGCCGCGTCGAGAGCGTTGCTGAGCATTCCTGAACCTTTTTTGGACGTCTGCGATTCGAGATTGGATTCCAGCGCTTATTGATTCAATCTGCGCCGAGCGGGACCGTAAGTATGTGGGAACTGCCACTTAGGGAAAGTTCCCCGTGCTTGCCAAGAGCGGGATCCTGCGATTAGGATGGAATCGAATTGGTGTGCCGTGCTTCCGGGAAGAGCGCGGCGCGAACCACCATTGACCCACGGAAGAACCTCCATGTCCGTTTCGATCGAGCGCGCTCACACCAAATCCGGCGACTCCAACCCGACGCCGCGCCGAAGGCTCTGGGCGCCGCAGCGCCGACGGCAACTCCTCGACGTTGCGGCCCAGATGTTGCGCGACCACGGCGTCGACGGCCTGCGCTTGGGAGATCTCGCCATTGCAGCGGGGGTCACGAAGCCGGTCGTGTATCGCCACTTCCCGAACCGCCAAGCCTTGATCATCGCGCTCATGCGCGATTACGGTGATTACCTGGACGAGCGTTTCCAGCGCGAATTCGCGCGGGTTCCCGAAGAGGGGACGCTTCCGCTGTATCACTTCATCGGCGCCGACCTCGACAAAGAACCGGAAAAGGGAAAGGCGCTTGCGCAGCTCGTCTCCTCGTTCTCGCGCTTCTTGACCGTCAGCTTCGAAGTCGAGGCCGAGCGGGGCGCAGCGTTGCGACAGCTCGTGTGCTCGATGGGTACGGATCCCGAGATCGAGAAGGTCCGCAGCCAGGTGTTCGAGAAGATGATCTCTCAACCGACCCGGCTGGTGGGACGGATTACCGGGCTCTCCCCGAAAGATGCGTCTGCATTGACGGTGATGTGTTACGGAACCGCCGACGCCGCGCTGTCTCGTTGGCTGACCGGACAGCTCAGCCGCACTCGCGCAATCGAGCTCGCCCGACGCGCCATCATCGTCATGGTCTGTGAGATTTCGAAAGACGCTGCCCCCAACGCGGGATAGGGGCTTCGGTCACGCGGTCCTTCCCAGCGTCAACGGAAAGCACGCGACGTCGAACTCACGGCTGAGGGTTCGCGCCAGTTCACCCCGCTGCTCGGAATCGCGCGTCACGAATTGCGCGCAACCGTCCCCCTGAGACCCCACCCCTTTCCCCCCGAAGGAGAGGGCTCGCGCCGCATCGGAACCCAGCACTTCGTGAAGTCGCGGTGAGGTGAGCGCCGGGCTGGCCGGTGCGACGTTTCGGTCGAAGCTGGTTTGCGCTTCGGTCATGAGGCGCCCGAGCGCCGGGGCATTGCCCGCCTCGAGGGCCGTTCGGGCCTCTGCGACGAGCGCGGCGTTGTCTGGGCCGAGCGCCTTGCGCACGGCTCGCGCCACAGGGCTCGAAGCGTCGGGATAACAGTCGTGGAGATCCGACAGGATGCGGCGCGTATCCTTGCTGCGGCGCAGATCGACGAGCAGGAGATGCATCGGATTCGGAACGGCGATCGACTCGATCTCGAACCCATCGCCATCGAATGTCAGTAGCGACGTGCGTCGTCCGAAGGCACAGATCTGATCCATGCGACCGCACTCCGAACCGCTACGCCGCTCGCCCGCGTAGGCGAGATCCATTTCGCCCCGCAGATCGAGGCCGAGTCCGTACAGCCGGTTGTATGCGCGAGCGACCAGGACGCAGATCGCCGCCGAAGAGGACAAGCCTTTTTGGAGTGGCAGGTCGGATCGCGTGACCGATACGCGAAGTCCTGAAACCCGGTGGCGGGCCGTCACCTCTGCCGCAACACCGGCCGCGTAGCGGAAGAAGTCTCCGGATTGCGCCCATTCGTCGAGGGCATCGCAATCCGCTTCGGCGGATTGGGGACCGCGGCGCGTTCCGTCCGGCGAGTGGGTTTCGAATTCGACGCGGCCTTCGAGTTCCGAGACCGCTGCGTAAAGCCCCTGGTCCGTACCCGCAACGAGGCAATAGCCGGGTGAAATCTGCGGCGAATCCACTCGATAGGCACCGGCCCAATCACTGTGCTCGCCGAAGAGACAAAGCCTTCCCGGTACGAATAATTCCATCGAGAACTAGTCCGCCGCCGAAGAGACGGGCGTGCGCAATCGATCCAAAGCCAACAGGAGTGCGCGACCGTTGTGGTAGGGGGTCTTCCACGCTGCCGCTTTGTCGCCGTGCCGGGTTCCATCGGGTTCGACGCGCGCGTACCATTCGCCGTGTTCCCAATCGGCTTGGCGCTCGTAGATCCACCTCAGGAGCCCTTCGAAGTAAGTGGCGTAGCGCTCCTGTCCGGTCCTTTCGAACAGAAAAAAAGCGGCCAGCAGCGCTTCCGCCTGCGCCCACCAAATTCGGGCGCGGCCACTCGCCGGGTGTTGCGCCGGGCCACACTCGAACAACCCGCCGCCTTCGGGGTCGATGCCGTGCTCGAAGGCGTGGTCGGCGATCGCGAGCAAGCGCGCTTCGCGGTCTCCGAGTTCGATCTGGCACACGGTAGCGGCGTGCAGGCACAACCAGACGCACTCGAGGTCGTGGCCGTAGTAGGTCTGCAGGTTGCTCGGATCCCAGGGAGTCCAATCCCGATGATGCAGCTCCCGGCACGAGTGCCCCTCGCGCACGCAACGGTCGGACAGCAATGCGATCAATTCCATGCAGCGCAGCCGTGCCCGTTCATCTTTGGAAATCGCGAAATAACTCGTCAACGCTTCGAGCACGTGAATGTGCGTGTTGGTGTTCTTCAGATTCGTCGGGGCTCCGAGGCGTCCCGTATGTTGTCTGGGCGTGCGCCAGTTGCGACGGAAGCATTCGAAATAACCCAAATGGGTCGAATCGCGGAAATGGTTCTCGAATTGCTCGAACAGTTGGCGCGCCATCTCGGTCGCTCCGGGGTCCCCGCTACCCTGAGCGTATTCCGCGCAGCCGTACAGGGCGAAGGAATGGGCGACCGCGTACTTGTGGCGTGCCCTCGGAAAATGTCCGCGCGGGCTCACTCCCCAGAAGACCCCGCCGTGTCGCCGATCCCAAAGCCGGCGACGCAGGAAGTCGAACCCTCGGCGTGCGGCGGCGCGGTACAGGGGCGATCCGTAGGGGCTGCGCGCCAAACGCGAAAAGAACCACAGGGTACGGGTTTGGGCGATACACCCTTTGGGCGCGTTGCCGCGAAAGTGTCCACTGCAGTCGTGATTCAGGCGGTAACCCGCGCGGCCGTCGAGGCTGCCGGGATACCAGAACGGCAGCAGGTTTTCCGTGAGCAGGCGTTCGAGTTGCGGTTGCGCGTAGTGCAGGCGGGTTTCCGGAGGCGGGGGCGGCACGGTGTTCATCGCATGTTTTCGGGAGGTGGGGCCTTGGGCCTAACGGCCCTTGAATTGGGGTTGGCGTTTCTCGAGGAAAGCGCGAGGCCCTTCGCTGGCGTCTTGCGAGCTCATCACCTGCATCCCATAGCGTTCTTCGATCTTGAAGGCGGCCTCTTCGGACAGGGTCTCGGTTTCGCGCAGTGTTGCGAGGATGGCTTTGACGGCCAAAGGGCCGTTGGACGCGATGCGCTTGGCGATCTCTTTCGCCTTGGGGAGTGCCTGGCCGTCCGGAACCACATGATTGATCAGGCCGAGTTCGTAGGCGCGTTGGGCGCAAAGGTCCTCACCGCCGAGCAGCATTTCTGCCGCGACCGCGTAGGAGATCTGTCGCCGCAAGCGCACGGCGGATCCCGCCATCGGAAACAATCCGCGCTGAACTTCGGTGACGCCGAATTTTGCACTCTCGCCGGCGACCCGGATGTCCGTGCCCTGAAGGATCTCGGTTCCGCCTGCGCGCGCGAAGCCTTCCGCGGCCAGAATCACGGGCTTCTTCGGTCGATAGGTTTTCAGCCACGCGCCAAAGATGATGTGCGGTTCCTTCATGGCGCGTTCCATGTATTCGTTGTCGGGATTTCCCGTGCGCATCTTCCCGATCTCCGACAGGTCCATGCCCGCGCAGAAGGTGTCTCCCCGGCCCGTGAGAATGGCGACGCGAATTTCCGCGTCCTCGTCGACGCGGACCCAGGTGTCGTACAAGCGGCACATCACTTCGCAGTTGATGGCATTCTTTTTCTCTGGGCGGTTGAGGGTCACGGTGAGGATGTGATCGGCTTGATCGGTCAGCACGGGGGCTTCGGACACGGAATTCTCCTTGCAGGTCTAGGGAATCGGAGGGAAGCCGATCTCGAGTCGCTCCCCGCGGATCCTCACCGGGAAGGTTACTACGGGTTTGCGAATCGGGGCAGCGACCGGTCTTCCGTTGCGCACATCGAGCTTGCCCCCGTGCAGAGGACATTGGAGTACCGCGCCCTCCAGCCGACCCTCGAGCAGGGAGATCTGAACGTGCGGGCAGCGGTCCTCGATGGCGAAGGGTTCGCCCGAAACGCTGCAGAGCAGGAGTTTCTTTCCTCGCAGCTCGACACAAGCCAGTTCTCCCGCGCCCGGGAGGGGAGCGGGGACGGGAATCCACTCGAGGCCGGACGCATGCGTCACCGGCTGCGTCCGTCGAGGTAGTCCATGAGCGTGCGGTGAAAATGCAGAATGCGAACTTCTTGACGACCCAGGTGCAGCGTTTCGAACGCCCGGGAGTTCATGCCGCATTGAATTCGGGGAAGGTTGTAGAGATCTTCGTCCAGCAGCTCACCGCCTTCGAAGGCGTTCGCCAGGCTGGCGCCATCGCGCGTGCGGTAGAGCTGCTTCTCCGGACGTGGAATGTCCTGCCCCGGCGAATTCATGAGGTTGAGAAAGTCGAAGTACATGAGGTTGGGATCCGTCGGATGCGGTCGGTGGGTGAAGACCCAGACGAAAAGGGAGTGGGTGTTGAACGTCGCGTTGGGGAACAGCGTGTAGTGGAAGTCGTCGCACATCTGCGATTCGTTCAAATCCGAAAAGTCGGCCCCCATGGCGGGTCCCAACTTCCGCACCGCTTCTGCAAAGGCGCGGCGGGCGTCCTCGGGGCCACCGTGAAACTGCGCCACGTCGATCCCGACCCGCTTCAAGAACAGGTCCCGAATTCCCGGGGTGACGGTGCCGTGCCCCGGATGGCGTGGACTCGCCTGGATCTCGGGGAAGATCATGCGGGTGTGCTTGTCGTAACAATCGTAGACGGTTCCGACATCGTCGCTGAATTCGGTGGTCCAGGGATGCGTGGCGGAGACGTGATACGCCTCGTTGAAGGCATCCAGCGAGGTCTTCCAATTGCACTCGATCTCGATCGTGCAATCGAATGCGACCTTCCAGTTCTCGAAGTGATAGGGGTCGAGGTGTCGTGGAATGACGCCGAGGTAGTCCTGTAGCGACGCGCTGTCGGGATCCAGGTTCACGAAGACGAATCCCGCCCAGGTTTCGCAGCGAACCGGCCGAAGGCCAAGGCGATCGGCGGGAACTCCTTGAGGAAACGTTTCGGGGTCGAGGGCTTTGCAGAGACTTCCGTCGAGGTCGTACTCCCAACCGTGAAAGGCGCACGCGAATCGCTCGGCGTGTCCCCGCCCGGGTTCACGGAGCCGGTTTCCGCGGTGCATGCAGACGTTGTAACGGGCCGCGATCCCGCCCGTGGCTTGGCGAATCACCAGGACGGATTCTCGTCCGATTTCAAAGCTGAAGTAGTCACCGGGTTGCGGGATGTCGGAACAGCGCCCCGCCAGGAGCCAGACCTTCGTCCACATGTGTTCCCATTCGCGGGCGGCGAAGGCGGCGCTCGTGTAGCGGTCCTTGGGAATCGGTTCGTAGGCGAGTTCCGGATCCGGTGCTCGCTCCATCGGCGTCGGCACTAGCGGAGCAACCCCCGGCCGATCACGAAGGGTACGTCCAGGGCATCGAGTAGGCCGGCGGGAGCTCGGCACACCGCGGGGATCGCGTTGACTATGCGCGCAGCGGCCGTCGTGTTGCCGCCGCCGACGTGGTCCCCTTTTTCATCCGTGGATGCGATGCTGAGTTCGATGTTGGGTTTCCCGCGCATGCGAACACCGTGGGCACACCCTCCCTTCAGGGGGGCGGGCCAATCCGGTGCAATGTCGTCGACGATGCGCGTGACGTGTTCGACCGCGATCTTGGATGTGCCGCCCACCATTCCGAGGACTTCGAAGCGCAGTGCGCCCTGGGTGCCCGCTTCGAAGGTTCCCACGGGAACCGTCACCGTGCGCTCGAGGGGCAGGCGTTCGCTCGTCTCCACGATTTCATCGAGCTCGATTCCCAATGCCCGGGCCGTCAAACGAACCACACCTCCCCAAACCGAAGTGGGGATCCCCGGGGCGACCATGGGGGGTGTCTGGTCCATCGGCATGCCGAAGCCCACCAGGTTGCGGACCGCATCCGGGGCGTGATAGGTCGCGTAGTTGAAGTACTCGAAGGCCCGCACTTCGTGGATCTCTTCGCACAGGCCCGAGAGCAGGAGGGGCACGATGTCGTTGATGTAGCCGGGATCCACGCCGGAAAGAAACAGGGAGGCGCCGCCTGCCCGGCAGGCTTCGGCAAAGCGCGTTCGGATCGCTTCCGGCGCGGAGGCCGGATCGTAGAGGGGATACGCGGAGGTCGATACCACGTTGCGCCCGGCGCGCAGGCAGCGTTCGATGTCCGCCAGCGCTTCGACCGGACGGAAATCACCGGAGGCCGCGTAGACGACCGCATCTGCGGGAATCCCGAGCACCGCATCGACGTCCTGGCTGGCCCGCACGCCGGTTCGCGAAACGCCGCAGAGCTCCCCGGCGTCGCGGCCGACCTTGCTTGGATGAGAAACCAACACACCGACCAATTCGAGTTCCGGGTTGGAGATCACCGTCCGCAAAGCGGGCTGTCCAACGTTTCCGGTACCCCAAACGACCACGCGATAAGTCATCTTCTCCTCCTGGTTCCGCACTCGCCGCTAGGGCGTGGGAATGTCGGGAAGGGCACTTCGAAAAGTCTCGATTCCGAGCTTCTCGCGCAGCCGGTCCATGGGTTCGTTCCAACAGGCTGTCCAATCCACCGGAAGTAGGGGGCGCGTGTTGCGACCGTGGCGCCAACCCTCGAGGGTGAATTGCAGCAAGATGGGCGTGACGGCGGGTGTCGTGAGTGCCGACAAGGTGAGAACGGTCCCCAAGAAGTCGCGCGAATAGCTGTGACCGAATTGTGCGAGTTGGAAACCCGAGATCGCGACTTCGTGGAGCGGGCTGGTGGTGTAACGGGCGACGAGATGCCAGATCTCGTGGGTTTGCAGGATGCGGCGATTCACCGGGTCGAGCGCTTCGTGATACCCCTTCACGGATTCGGGATCGAGAACCTCGATGTCGAATCCGTTATCGACAATCAAGCGGTAGAGCGCATGCCCGAGGGTGCCTTCCGCACAAGCTTCGATGTCCGAGAGCTTCGTGCGGGGCATTTCCGGTTGCTCCGTAAACTCCGCGTAACCCGCGTGCGAATCCATGGCCCGCGCGAGTCGGTCACGGTGGGAGGTTGGATAGGTGGCACCGAACGCGGCGATGCGGGGTGTGATGGTCTCCGCGCGGACTCCCTCTTGCACGAGGCCCCAGAAGGAATCCAACAGTCCGGTCGGGAAGGAGCCGCTTTCGGACAGACGCGAAAGCGTCGTTTCCCCGACGGGGGACCCGTCGAAACGCAATAGGGCTCCGTCCAACCACGACGCAGCCATTTCGTCGTACACCGCGACGGTTTCGTGGGGGGAAATGAAGGCCACGCGCGAAGCCAGGACCGACGCCCACAGTGCGTCGGATTGGCGATCCTCGCCCTGCGCCGTGCGCTGTGGGTCCGGGCCTTCGCGCCGGAACACCTCCAGCAGAGATTGGATGCCCGCGCTGCCTTGCGGCCGACAAACCTCCGCCTGCCAGGCGTTGCGCAGCTGCGGCGCGAGCGGCGATTGAATTGCCGGCGCCTCCGCGGCGCTCACAGAGGCAGGTCGCCTGCAGCGGGTCCCACGCTCCCGGTCTTCGAGTAGGCCTCGATGGCGCGCTGCGCGATGCGCCATTGGTGTACCTCGTCGGCGCCGTCGGCGAAGCGCGCCCAACGGGCGTGCTGGGCCATCTGTGCCAGGGGGGTATCGGTCGAATAGCCGAGCGCTCCGTGGACTTGGATCGCGCGATCGACGATCCGGTTGAGCGCGTTCGCGACAAAATGCTTGGCCATGGAGACTTCCGACTTGAAGTCGAGCCCCGCGTCGATTCGATACGCGGAGTGGAGCACCATGAGTTTGCTCTGGTAGAGCTCCATGGTGCTGTCGGAAATCATCCACTGAATGCCCTGCTTCTCGGCCAGCAGCGAACCGTGGGCGAAGCGTTTGAGGGAGCGGTCGATCATCATGTTGAGGGCGGTTTCCGCCTGACCGATCCAACGCATGCAGTGCGCGAGGCGCGCCGGGCCCAGACGATACTGGCCGAGGATGTGTCCCTGGCCGCGACCCCCCAGTAGGGAAGTCTTGGGAACCCGCAGATCCGTAATGCGGATTTCGCAGTGATTGTGGCTGCCCGACATGGTCGCCACATCGCGCACCACTTCCCATCCTTCGGAAGGGATGTCGATGAGGAAGGCACTGTTTGCCGCCTGGGGGATGTCGGGATCGTCTTCGGTGCGCGCAATCAAGATGGCGAATTGTGCGCCTCGTGCACCGGAGATGAACCATTTGTGGCCGTTGATCACGTAGTCGTCGCCGTCCTCGACGGCCTTGGTCTGGATCAACGTCGGGTCCGACCCCGCCACTTCGGGTTCCGTCATGGCGAAGCACGAACGCGCCCGCCCGCTGCACAGGGGCTTCAGGTATTTTTCTTTCTGCTCCGGCGTCGCCCAGTGATGGAGGGTGTGCATGTTGCCCTCGTCGGGTGCCTGGGCGTTGAGCGCGAAGGGTCCGAAGCGGGTCCTTGCGGCTTCGGCCGACACCGCCGCCATGGCGACGTGCCCGAGCCCCATCCCGCCGTATTCCTCGGGCATGTGGGGGAGCCAGAGGCCCCACTCCTGGGCGGTCTTGCGCATCTGGATGACCTGCTCGACCAGGACCTCGCGATTGCCATCGTTCTCTTCGATGCGCTTTTCGGCGGGGCGCACGATTTGTTCACAGAAGTCGCGGACTTTCGAGACGACGATCTGAACGTCCTCGGGGAAGCTGAAGTCGATGGCCATGGGGGGGGTCTCCTCTGGGGGGCAGTTTAGCTTGGGATTGGCGCTGTGGCGGATTCGGGATGGGGTCTCGTACGAGCCGCGAGCGCGCTCCTCCCGGGCGGCCTGAAGCACGTGGAAGGCCATTTTTCGGTCTCCAAATTCGGATTTCGCCCTTTTCCGGTTCCAGCAATCGGGGACGCCTTGGCAGCGGCGCAGCGAGGAACGATCCCCCCGAGAATTCGAGGCGAGATGCCCGCCCGAGTCGACGCTCGGCGGCATCGGACTCGCTGGCCACGCCGGGCATGCGGATTCGAAATGGAAATCCGAAACCGGTGCGACCTGGACCGATCCAATCGAGAGCGCAATGTCAAAACCGCGCAAGTGGACATGCCGCGCTAGAACCCACCGCGAATCTCAGGCGTCCGCCATCGTGTACGTGTTCCGGCCGACGGCATCGCGCGGAGATCGACGCGAAGGCCACCTTCATAGTTGGTGAATAATTGAAGAGATTTAATGACCGATTCGACAACCCGTTCGATGCCGCGCCGATTGAAAGGCCACACCCCATCTGATGTACTCGCCAGGTCTCCTGTGGTGCGGTATCGGAGGTTTCCATGGTGCGCGGTTCTGGGTTGGTTGCGGTTGTTCTGAGTTGGAACTCTTTCGCGGTCAAGAGCGGGTTTCGGACGGACGGCACCGATCTCTCGGGTGGTCTGGTGGGGCGCCTCTCGTCGGTGCTACTCGCCTGTGTCTTCCTTCTCGCCTTCGCATCCGTCGCCTCGGCCGCGGATCCAGTGAAGGACGGCCTCGAGATCCAGGTTTCGGATGACTCCGCCTCGTATTTCCCCCGCATCGCGGCCGATCCGCAGGGCAACTTCCTCGTCATCTGGGAGCAGGACGATACGGTTCAGGGACGCCGCTTCTTCGCAGACGGGAACGAGTTCCTGCCGCAGTTCGCGGTGAGCGGCAAGAATCACTACGTGGGCGCGGGAAATTCCAGCTCGACGGGGAACGTCGCTGTCGCGGCGGATCCGGTTGGGAACTTCGTCGTCACCTACACGGCTTCCGACTACACGTACTCCTACTCCGGCTATGCGCCCTGCTACGGCCAGCCTTGTCTTTGGGGCCGGCGCAATCTCGAGGCCGGAGGACTCGGCGCGTCCTTCACGGTCCAGAACCCCGTGCAGACGTCGGTCTATGCCGAGAGCGGTGACGACCAGGTCTCGAACCCCGAGATCACCAACCGGTCCAACGGCGAGTTCGTCATCGTCTGGGAGTCCTACGACGCCCATTACAGCGAGGCGGTGTCCGCGGCGCAGACCACCAAGATCGGCCAACGCAAAGGCAGCGTCTTTCAAGTCAACGCGGGCGAAGCCTACCAGGGGCAGTACGGCGACCTGGCGGCTGCGAGTGACGGCGACGAGAACTTCGTCGTCGTCTACCGGGACGAGTACGACTACGGTGCCCTCGGTGGCACCCTGCGAATCCAGCGCTACGACGACAAGTCGAAGCCGGTCGGCGATCACTTCGGTGCGAGTTCGAACGACCACGATGGCCGTAACGCCGACATCGCACAGGCTCCCGACGGAACCTTCATGACGGTCTGGGATTACGACGGCGGTCTCTACGGCCGGATCTTCTCGGGCGACGGCACGCCCGTCACCGCCGATCTGACCATCAGCACGTCCAACGACGGTTACCCCGCCGTGGCGGCGAGCGACGCTGCCTTCGTGGTCGTCTGGACCGACGACGAAGTGATGGGCAAGCGCTTCGATTTGACCGGCGCCGCCATCAGTTCGGAATTCCAGGCCAACACGAGCCTCGGCGGCTACTGGCCGGACGTCGCCGCCATTCCCAGTGGCGATTTCACCGTTGCGTGGAAAGACGACGACGGGTACGTCGATGCGCAGCAGTTCCGCGTTGCGCTCGAGGCACCCGTCGAGCACCTGCTGGCCGGCAAGAGCCTGCTGCTCAAGAACGTCGTTCCCGACAATCCCGAGAAGAACAAGGGGAAGTGGAAGTCGAGCATGTCCGGCATCGAGGTGCCGGGACGGGGCACCGACGGCGACCCGCGTTGCAACGGAAAACCCGACGGCACCGTGAAGGCGGTCCTGCGCTTCCTGAGCCTCTCCTCGGGGCACGACACCGGACCGATCCCGCTCCCCTGCGAGTACTGGACGGTCACGGGTTCGAGTTCCGTCACGACGGTGCACAAACGCGGCTACAAGTACAACGATGCCAAGCTCGCAGCCGGGCCCTGCAACTCCGTGAAGATCAGCGGAGACAAGGTCCTCAACGTGAGTTGCAAGGGCAAGAAGAACGTGGTCGGCTTCCCCTACGACCTCGAAGTCGGCACCAGCGACGCAACGTTGACGGCGATGCTGGAAATGGGACTGCACCGCTACTGCAGTGACTTTCCGGCCTTCGGGGGCGCGGACGGCTCGGACGGCAAGAAGTTCCGGGGCAAGCTGGCTGCGGCACCGGCATCCTGTGCGCCGGGCTTCTTCACGCTGGGGCAGTGCGGCAATAGCGTGATCGGATTCGACGAGGTCTGCGACGACGGCAACACGCTGGACGGCGATCTCTGCTCCGCCGACTGCAAGCGGGTGACGGCGATCTGTGGTGACGGCGCAACCGGGCCGGGCGAAGCCTGTGACGACGGCAACACCGCGGGCGGTGACTACTGCAGCGCCAACTGCCTGTTCGAGACAGCGGTCTGCGGCGACTCACTCGTCGGCCCGGGCGAGGGCTGTGACGACGGCAACACCGCGGGCGGCGACTACTGCAGTGCCGATTGCCGCTTCGAGACGGCGATCTGCGGCGACTCCCTCGTCGGGCCCGGCGAGGCCTGCGATGACGGCAACACCGCGGGCGGCGACTACTGCAGTGCCGACTGCAAGGCCGTCACGGCGATCTGCGGCGACGGCATTCAGGGTGCGGGCGAGTGCTGCGACGACGGCAACACCACACCCGGGGACGGCTGCGAGGCGACTTGTGACTCGGGGTTCCTGTGCCCGGCGTGCAACTACGATCCGGGCGACTACCTCTACTGCTCGCTCGACCAATGCGGCCCGTGTCCCGAAGGTGTCGGAAACTGCCGCAACGACAGCGAGTGCGAAGTGGGGCTCGAGTGCGTGCGGGACGTCGGCACCGACTACGGCTTCCCGTATTGGGTGGATGTCTGCAGCCTGGTGGTGTGCGGCGACGGCATTGCCGAGGGCAGCGAAGCGTGCGACGACGGCAACACCTCGGGCGGCGACTACTGCAGCGCCGACTGCTCGGAGGTGACGGCGGTCTGCGGAGACGCCAGCATCGGCATCGGCGAGCAGTGCGACGACGGCGGCACGACGCCGGGGGACGGGTGCGACGCTTCTTGTGCGATCGAGGGGATCCAGTCGGAGACCGAGCCGAATGACACGTTCGGTACCGCGGACCCGATCGTCGTGGGAAGCCCCGCGGTTCCCGGCCTGCTCCGCGGCGGAATCGTCGACAACGACAACGAGCTGGACTACTTCGCCTTCACGCTGGCGTCGGCGTCGACCGTCAACCTCGAAACCCGCCCCTACGCGGGCGGCGTCGTGGGCGACACGCGCATGTGGCTCTACGACGCGAGCGCTCCGGGAACGCCATTGGCGTTCAACGACGACGCGGGGAACGGGTTGTACAGCTTCATCTCGGGCCTTGCGGTGCCGGCGGGGAGCTATCTGATCCTCGTCGATGAATACGGCAACGATGGCGACGTGGATTACGACCTCTTCATCAGCGTGGCGCCCTAGGGCCCGGCACGGCGCGCGCACCCGCTCTCCAACAAGACCGACAGCATCGGTTCTCGGGCCCGAACGCGAGGCCCTTGACGGAGGCCCCGAAAGAGTAGATTCTGTTTTGGAACTTACTGGGAGGCCCCCCGATGACGGCGACGAACCCCGGCACCGAGTTCCACACCACGGCCTGCATCCTCTGCAGCATCAACTGTGGCATCCAGGTCCAACTCGACGGGCGTCACCTGACGCGCATCCGCGGTGACAAGAACCACCCGGCCTCCAAGGGCTACACCTGCGAAAAGCCGGCGCGGCTCGACCATTATCAAAACTCCCGGGACCGTTTGCAGAGCCCCATGCGTCGTCGACCGGACGGGAGCTACGAGGAAATCGATTGGGACACCGCGATCCGCGAGGTCGCGGAGCGTCTCGCCGAGGTGCGCGATACCCACGGTGGCGAGAAGATCTTCTTCTACGGCGGCGGTGGGCAGGGCAATCATCTCGGCGGGATCTATGCGTCGGCGACCGTCAAGGCACTGGGCTCGCGCTACCGCTCGAACGCGCTCGCCCAGGAGAAGACCGGGGAGTTCTGGGTCGACGGGCAACTCTACGGGAATACCAGCTGTCACACGGCACCGGATTTCGAGCACGCCCAGGTCTCGGTCTTCGTCGGCAAGAACCCGTGGCAATCCCACGGCTTCCCGCGGGCGCGCATCGTCCTGAAGGAGATCGCGCGCGATCCCGCCCGCAAGCTGATCGTGATCGATCCGCGACGTACGGAGACCGCGGACCTGGCGGACATCCACCTGCAGGTGCGCCCGGGCACCGACGCCTTTTGCCTGAGCGCCATCCTGAAAGTGCTCGAGGAAGAATCGCTGATGGACCGCGAGTTCATGCGCGCCCACACGACGCACACCGAAGGCCTCGAGGCCGCGCTCGCGCTGATCGATGTGGCGGACTATTGCGCGCGAGCGGGGGTCGAAGAAGCCAAGCTGCGCGAAGCCGCGCGCACGATCGGGCGGGCGGAGTCCGTATCCGTGCTCGAAGACCTGGGGGTCCAGCAAGCGCCCCACAGCACGCTCAACTCCTATCTGGAGAAGTTGATCTATCTCGTGACCGGCAATTTCGGCAAGCCCGGCGGAATGAATCTCCATACCGCCATGGGGAAACTCATCGGTTCCACGAAGGAGGACCACCGATCGCCGGTGAAGGGGCACAAGATCATTTCCGGTCTCATCCCCTGCAACGCGGTTCCCGATGAAATCTTGACCGACCACGCGGATCGCTTCCGCGCCATGGTGGTGGAGAGCGCCAATCCCGCCCATTCGATTGCCGACAGTCAACGCATGCGCCAGGCCCTCGAGGCTTTGGATTTCGTCGTCGTGGTCGACGTGGCGATGACCGAGACCGCGCGTTGTGCGGATTACGTCTTGCCCGCCGCATCCCAATACGAGAAGTGGGAGTGCACGTTTTTCACCCTCGAGTTTCCCCACAACGTGTTCCACGTGCGAAAGCCCCTGCTGGAACCCTTGCCGGGAACGTTGCCCGAAGCGGAAATTCACTCGCGTCTGGTTCGCGCGCTGGGCGCCCTGCCCGAGGATGCCGTCACGCAGCTACGCGGAGCGGCCGACCGGGGCCGCACGGAGTTCGCGATCGCGTTCGCACAACTCGTCAGCAATCGTCCGGAGCTTCAGGCGGTGCTTCCGGTGCTCCTGTACGAAACCCTGGGCAAAACCCTCGAAGACGGCGCCCAAGCCACTGCCGCGTTGTGGGGTGCGGCCCAGATGTGTGCCAACGCCTATCCGGAAGCCGTGCGTCGCGCGGGTTTCTCGGGCGAAGGGCCGGCCCTGGGCGACGCGCTCTTCGACGCCATGCTCGAGCGCCGCTCGGGTTTCGTGTTCAGCGTCGACGACTACGCGGCGACCTGGACGCGCTTGGAAACCGAAGACGGTTCGATTCGCCTGACCGTGCCGGATTTGATGGAAGAGTGGGCGGGGATCGCCGATGAGCAACCGGCCTTGCGCGACGACGCTTTCCCCTTCGTTCTGGCCGCCGGCGAACGGCGAACGAGTTCGGCCAATACCATCTATCGGGACCCCGCCTGGCGCCGCAAAGACGCCCTTGGGGCCTTGCGGATGAACCCCGAAGACGCGGCGCGTTTGGGAATTGCTTCCGGGGGGCGTGTGCGCGTGACGACCAAGCGCGCTTCCGCCGAAGCCGTTGTCGAAGTGACCGATACGCTGCAGCCGGGTCACGCCTCACTCCCCAACGGACTCGGGCTCGACTATCCGGATGCCGATGGCGTGCGTACGGTCCACGGTGTCGCGCCGAACGAGCTCACCGCATCCGAAGATTGCGATTGGATCGCCGGAACGCCGTGGCACAAGCACGTCCGCGCCCGCATCGAGGCGCTCGGAGGCGCTAGCTAGACGCAACGGGCGCTAGGCCCCGCACGCCGCGCAATCCAACGCGCTGGGATCCGCGAAACCCGTTGGTGTAGAATCGGGCTCTTCACCGGAGGCTGCCCCGATGGCCGATTCCCCGCTGCGCAATCTCGAGGCGCAGGAGATCCAGACCTTCCGCGACGAGGGGGTCGTCTGCGCGCGCGGTCTGTTTCCCGCTTCCTGGGTCGATCGCATGGCCCGGGCGGTGGACGACGCCGTCGCGAACCCGACGCCCTACGGGCGCCAGGTCTCCATGGCGGACAAGGGCTTCAGCGGCGACCTGTTCCTGTGGAAGTCACTGGATCCGTTTCGGGATTTTCTCTTCGAATCCCCCGCCGCACGCATCGCCCAACAAGTGCTCGGTTCGAAGCGCATCAACTTCTTCTACGACCAGCTCTTCGTGAAGCCGCCGGGGTGCCACGTTCCCACGCCCTGGCATCACGATGTCACGTTCTGGCCGATCCGTGGGAAACAAGTCTGCTCGATTTGGATGACGTTCGATGCCGTCAGCCGCGATTCGTCGGGTCTCGAATTCGTTCGCGGCTCCCAACGTTGGCCCGAACGTTTCAAAGCCGTGACCCCCGATTACAACGAATACATGCTGGATTCGGAACTCGCGGATGTGCCGGACATCGACGGACATCGCGAGAAATACGATCTCGTGAATTGGGACATGGAACCCGGCGACGTGTTGATCTTCGATGGTCTCGTTGTGCACGGGTCCACGGGCAATCATTCGACGGACCGAACCCGTCGTGCGTTTTCGACGCGTTGGGCGGGCGACGACGTCCGGTTCGATCTGCGCCACGCCACCATGCCTTTGCTTTGGACCCACAATCTCGAGAACGGGGATCCCCTGCGCGGGCCGCTTTTTCCCCAGGTCTTGCCGGAGCCGATCGAAAGCGAACGCGCCGTTCGCGCCGCGGGGCCGGAAGCGCCGAATCCGGAGTTGATCCAGCGCGCGATCGGGGCGGCAGAGAAAGCCGCTCAAAAGCAGGCGACGCACTCCCCATGACCCTCCACGCGCGCTTGACCGAAGACATCCACAATGGACCGAAGGGGCCCAAAGTGGCGGCCCTGTTCGATTTGGATCAGACGCTGCTGGCGGGCTTCTCCGCCACCGCGTTCTTCCGGGAACGGCTGCTCTCGGGACGCATGGCGCCGCGCGAAATCGTGGAATCGTTGGCAGGGGCGTTGAGCTTCGGTCTCGGGCGCACGGGGTTCTCGGGTTTGATGGCGGCGTCGACCGCGGCGTATCGCGGTCTCGCGGAGTCGGTGCTGGAAGAAATCGGTCAAGAGGTTTTCGAGAAACATCTGGCCACGCAGATCTATCCCGAGTCGCGGGCTCTGGTGCACGCCCATCAAGAGATGGGGCACACGGTCGCCATCGTGTCGTCCGCCACCCCCTACCAGGCGGAACCGCTGGCGCGCGACATGCGGATCGAGCATGTGCTCTGCACGCGCCTGGAAGTCGAGGATGGCGTGTTTACCGGTCGCGTGTTGCATCCCACCTGTTGGGGCGAGGGCAAAGCGATCGCGGCGCGCAACCTGGCCGCGCAGCACGACCTCGACCTGGACCAATCCTATTTCTACACCGATAGCCACGAAGACCTGCCGCTCCTCGACTGCGTGGGCCTTCCGCGCCCCCTGAATCCGAATCGGCAGCTCGCACAGATTGGACGCGAAAGGCGCTGGCTCGTGCGCCGTTTTCACAGCCGCGGCACGCCCAGCGCCGGAGATCTGCTGCGCACGGCGCTCGTGTACGGAAGCCTTCTGCCTTCGGTTTGGGCCGGTGCGGCAGCGGGTCTGGTGAGCGGATCGCGCCGCGAAGCCACCAACGTAAGCGGGTCCGTGTGGGGAGATCTCGCGACCTCGCTCGCGGGCGTCGATCTGCGGGTGGAGGGCGAGCATCACCTCTGGTCCCACCGGCCCGCGGTATTCATCTTCAATCACCAGAGTGCTCTCGATTCGGTGTTGATTCTGAAAATGCTTCGCCGTGACCTGACGGCCGTGGGCAAGCAGGAGATTCGCCGCAATCCAATCTTCGGACCGCTCTTCAGCGCGGCGGGAGTGGTGTTCATCGACCGTCACGATCGCGCGAAAGCCATCGATGCCCTGAAACCGGCGATCGACGCATTGCGCGAAGGCCTGTCCCTCGTCATCGCGCCGGAGGGAACGCGCTCGGCGACGCCGCGACTTGGAAAATTCAAGAAGGGAGCCTTTCACATGGCGATGCAAGCCGGCGTCCCGGTGGTTCCCATCGTGTTTCGCAACGTCCTCGACGCCCTACCGAAAGACGGGTTGGTCGTGCGTCCGGCGACCATCGAAGCGGTGGTGCTACCGCCAATCGATACGTCTTCCTGGACCGTCGAAGGGTTGGATGGGGAAATCGCCGCGATCCGCAGTCGCTATCTCGACGTGTTGGACGACGACGCGTGAACGATCCCGGGGGCGCTCCTACCCGGGAAGAATTCGATTCGATCGAAGGGGTAGATGCGGAGTAGGGGGCGACCCACCATCGCGTCCTCGGAAATCGGACCCCAATGCCTGGAATCGGTGCTCGCCTCCCGCTGGTCGCCCAATAGGAAATACTCGCCACGGCCCAAGGTCCACGCTTTCTCGCCCATGCGGAACGTCTCCCCCGGCAGCGCGATGATCCGCTTCATTGCCTTCTGACCGGTCTCCGGTTCCCGGAATACGATGACGTCGCCGCGCTCGCGGCTTCGACTGACTTTCTCGACGAGGATGTATTCGAGGGAGTGAAACGTCGGATGCATGGAGACGCCCGTCATCAGGTAGGGCTCCGCAGCGAACCAACGCAGCGACAACACGCATGCGATCGCGATCCAGAACGCCCGACCGCGTGTCATCGGCGTTGGTGGCGCCAGATCGGAATGACCGCAGCCAGGGCCAGCCCCAAGACCGCAGCGGCCAAGAAACCGCCGCCGGGTTCGCGGCCCGTTTCGACCGAGGGCTCCTGGGGATCGCTCGCAAAGGTCGCGGACCCGATTCCGGCGAGCCCGATCTCCGGCGTTACGCGTTTTTCGCCCGAGGACCGTTCGAGTTCACGCCGAAAGGCTTCGATTTCCGCTGCGGCGGCCTGATCCGAGAACACGCCAACGAATTTCTTGAAGGGATTTCCGCGTTCCGACATCGAAAGGTCGATCTTGCTCTGCAGCAGAGCAGCGAGTTGCTCGGGGCTCAATTCCTCGAGTCGGTCCCACGCGAGGCGTTCGTCGTAGAGGGCATTCGCGTACAGCGGATTCTCGCCGTAGCGCGTTTGCGCTCGTTCCAACAACTCCACGGCTTCAGCGTTGCGATTCTGCGAGACGAGGGATTGGGCGAGCCCCAAGCTCGCGTCGTCGGCCAATGAAGAGTTTCGGTGTTGGTCCATGACGCGGCGGAAGTGGTCTTCGGCCGCCCGTGGGTCGCCGTCGGCCATGCGCATGCGACCGAGGAAGATCTCGGAAGTCGCGGCGACATCGCCGCGGCCCTGCAGGGAGGCCGTCGCGAACGCACGCGATGCTTCGCTCCGGTCTCCCACGGCCAGCAGACTGATTCCGTAAGCGAGTTCCGCTTGCGCGCTCCAGGGTGTGCCCGGATCCGCGCGCGTGGCCTCACGGAATTCGACGATGCCCCGATCGACGTCCCCGTCGAGTAGGGCAAATGTACCCGCAAGCAGGTGCGCCTGGGTTCCGATCCAACCCCCTTCTCCGGGAGCCAACTCGATTCCCCCCGTCGGATTCTCGGCCGAAGCGGCGGACAAGAGATCCAACAGGTCGATCGGCACTTCGTCGGCCTTCGCGGACAAGGTCACGAGCGAGGCGCTGACCGCGACCGCGAACCAGAGGCCGGTCGTCGCAGAGCTTGTGGCCGGAATGTCGAGCCGCGGTCGCAGGCGGCGAAAAACGTGGAATACGCCCAGGCACACGATTAGCGCCAGACTGATCCACTGGCTGTGCGACATGCCGCCCATGAACCAGCGGCCGGGATCGTTTCTCAGAAACTCGATCCCGAGAATGCCCGTGGCGTAGAGTGCAACGAACAAGCGAAATCGAACGCCGGGGGCTGCCCCGCGGCGACGTACCTGAAGTAGCACGATGCCGGTCACGAACGCAGCGGCAGCGAGGTATAGCTGCGTGGCGTGGACCCCCGTCGCGCCTTCCGGGAGGATCGACATGGCGTTGTGCCCGTCGGGGAACCGGACGCCGAGGAACGAATTTGTTGGATGGCCCCAGCAACAACCGCCGAGAAAACATCCGATGCGTCCGATCGCGATCCCGAAAGCGACGGCGATCGCCGCCGTGTCGAGGAAGCGGGTCACCGGAAGACCGCGTAAGCGCGCCGTCACAGCGGCGGCAAACGTTCCGGCCAGCAACCCCCCGTAGGAGGCCTTCGGCCCGATCTGCCAGAAGATTGGAAACTCCAGGGGATTTCGAAGCGGCATCTCCGACGTCCAACCCGCCAACGCGACGGCACCGAGCATGCCGGCCGGCACCCCGACCAGGAAGGGGTCGAGGGCCGGCCAGGGAGAACCGATGTCCCGGGAATAGAGTCGCAAGGTCAAAGCCACGACGACGACCAACGCAATCACATGCATCGTGGGATACGCCCGCAGATGAATGATCCAGTCGAGCATCGGGAGTTCGATGGCTTGCAGTATGGGGTACATCGTTCTTCCTTTTTTCCGCGCGGGTGTTGGATGCCTAGAAGCCAGGCAGGAAGTCCAACAGTTGGGACGGATCACACTCGAAACTGAACCCACTGATCTTGAGCTTGATCGTGTTGGGGCTCTGGGGATTGGGTCGGTCGGCTTTGGCCGTCGCGATCACCGTGGCTCCGGGCGCGTTGGACATGAAGGTCCCCACGATCGAGGCGAACTCCGCGTCGGGATCTCCGAATCCGGTGCCATCTCGGACTTCGATCGAGGGCGCGGGTTTCCAACCGACACTGCTGCTCGTGGCACCGCCGGAGGTGAACTCGATTCGCTTCGGACACGGCCCCGCGCCGATAGGTTCGCAGTCGTAGCCGATGTCGTTCGTATCGATCGGTTTTCCGTCGTCCGGGAAGCCGTCGTTCGGACCATCGGCCAGGCCGATCACCGAGTTCCACGCGTTCTCGACGATTCCGCGCGCCTGGGCGTTCTGGGTCCCGCTACCGGTTCGCTTGACCCAGAACCATTTCAACAACGGAAGCCGCCAGGCGTTCTGGTATGCAACCGAGTTGTCCTGGGGCGCCAGCCCGTGGTAGGCGACCAGTTGGGTTTCCAGCCCCGCCGCGCAGGGAGCCCGGCTCTGATTTTTCCATACACCACTCGGCTGCAGCGGGATACGGGCACCCGCGGCGTTCACGTTGAATGCCCCGAAATTGTTCGTCAGCGCAGCCCCGGCGTAGACGAACGACGTTACACTGCCACAGTTTCCGTAGCCGAACTGAGAACCCGTCCCGTCCTTGTCACCCTGGTGGAAGTTCCGCTGCCGGAAAAAAAGCTGGACGATCGAATTGGGTTGTCCCCAGCCCGATACGACATCGATTTCGTCGTCCCCGTCCAGGGTTGTGACCTTCGTGATCAGCGGAACGCTGTACATGTATACGCGTGCAGCGGGCATGGCGACGAATCCGAGAACCACGAGTCCAAGGGATACGCGCAACCAGTGCACCTTCAGTGTCTTCAACATCAGCCTGACCTCCGTTCGCGACCCCCAACTGGTCGCACTCTACCTGGGGCGTGATGAACGAGTGAACATTTGTTACAGCCAACGCATTATTGTGTAATTCAGGAATCGACCGACCCGCGAGCGAGTTGAATCGGGAGATGCGTATTCGTTTCCGTCAGAAATTCACGAGCTTGGATTCAACTCAGAAAGATCTCATACAAGGAACACGCAGCTCTCGCGATTGACTCGCGTATTCCCGCGGAATCGGATCCGAAATGCGAGGCCGCGCGGGCCAGCAGGTGGCGAATCTATTCTTTCGTTGAAGCCTGTGTGGGCCGACCGCTTACGGTGTCGCGGAGGGGGTTCTTTCGCAAACGATGCATCTCTTTGCCGGAGTAGGGAGGGTCTGCGCTGTGTTGCGAGAATTCCGTGAGTACCCAGTTGAGCAACGCTGCAAGTTTCCGGTCATCGAGGGCCGCCTGGGCGACGCCGGGTACGCGTCCCAGGTACGCGCGACCCCCTGGCCGTTCGAGTAGCTCTGCGATTCCGTGGAGCGAAGGCGTCACTCCCGGCACGCCGCGTCCGTCTGCGCCGTGACAACCCGAGCAATGCAGGAGGTAGTTCTCTGCATTGGACTCGGCCGCTCGCGAGACCGAGGCGATCGCGATCCATCCAACAAAGAGCGTCAGAACGACGGCCTTCTTCACTTCTCGGGTTGAGCCTCGGTCGCTTGCCCGATCACGACCGCAAGGGAGCAATTGTAGACTTGTGAGCGGGCACCTGCGCACCAATTGATGTCGTTGTTGCGGTACCAGTGGTAATCCGGGCGTTCTCCTTCGTTTCGGTTGCAGGGACAGCGCCCGCAGAAGGCCTTTCCACAGCAGTCGTTGTAGGAGATCAGGTAGTCCTTTCCATCCGCGGGATTGCGACAGGTACCCACCCAGGTGACCGGGGAGACTTCGGTTCCCGGAGGGCAAGTGGTCGCACTGCCTCCGCAACACGCACACGCGAAGCCATCGATGGCGCAGTGACGCCAGTATTCACAGCGTTTGGGGTCCCCTGCGGGGCCGTCGAATCCCTCGGCGGGGGCCGGAACGCGCGCGGATTTCTTTCCCTCGCCGTACGCGCGGGCAACCGGAAGCAATGGAAGCGCGGTTCCGCCGACGAGGAGCGTCCCCATGCGCGCCAGGAACGTGCGGCGTCCCGCATTCCGCGCCAGGCGTCGCGCCCGCTCTTCCCACCAAGCGTCCAGTCGCGTCATCGTCCCGATCTCCCGCCCGCTACGCGGGTTTTCGGCGGCTCGGGGCTTTCTCGATCGAGAAATTCCTGAATCGACGCAACGCCTCGGTCCTGGGCCTCGAACAAACTCTCCAAGTGCTCTCGGGTATTGACGAGGCCCTTGGCGCGAATGATCCCCGCAGCATCGATCAGGACGGCGAAGGGAAGCTTTGCGACTTCGAAGCGGAGGCCGAGTTCGCGCGAAAGTACGTAGCGCGAGGCATCGAGGCCGTGGCTGCGCGCGAATGCAATGTGCTCGTCCCGTTCGCCATCGCTCGCAAACACCACGCGGACCCGCGGTTCCTCCCGGGTGACTCGCGTCAAGGTGGGGAGCAGTGTCTCGCAAACCGGGCACGTAGGAGAAAGGAAGAACAGCAACGTGCGCCGCTCCCGGACGTCGTCGCCGCCGATCGCGAGCGTCTGGTTCGCGAGGTTGAGCAACTCCATGGACGGAGCGGGTTCTCCCACCGCGGGCCCTTTGGCCACCGCGAGCGCGCCCGCCGGTGCGATGCGTTCGTGGAGCAGCCCGACCTGGCGCGTCAGCGCAAGCACCACCAGTCCGAGAGCGACCACCATGCACCACAGAAGTGCGTTGGAAACGAGAAGTGCGTCGGTCATGAAGGACTCCCGATCTGTCTCGAGCTCGATGCCTGGGCCACGAGCTGGCTGCTTGCGGAGAAGAGCAAAACCAAGGTTGCGGTCCCGCCTGCGATCGAAAGCAGGTCGATTGCAGAATAGGATCGATCGATGGGCTCGAGGAATACGAGGGCCGCACCGAAGCCGAGGATGGCGTTGCGGACGAGTAACGCCGCGGAGAGTGGCTGGCTGCCCGCGGGTCCCAGACACCCGCAATCGATTTGCCGCCGTCCGCGAAGCAAGTTGACCCCGATCGCAGCGGAATAGACGGCCAGCAAGAACACCGCCGCGGCGCTGGCCATCGGAAGTGCGAATCCGCTGAGGAACAGCAACGCCAGGAGCCCCTCGCTGGCTGCCAGCGCGACGGAGCCGGAGGCCACCCATCGACTCGGTAGAATGCGATATTCCCGGAGCGTCGCGCCGAAGCCTTGGAGGTCCTGCGATTTGTGATGGGCGGCGCTGGCAAACAGGATGGCCAGCGCGATTCGGGTGACCCAATGAAACACCGGGTCCATCTACGGAACTCGCAGGGTGGGGCCTGCCAGGCCCGCTTCGCCAATCACGCGCAGGGTTTTTCCCGAGAGTGCATCCAGTACCGCGACCGCACCCAGCTCCGCGTTGCGCGCAAACAGAACCGGGGACGCGTCCGCACTGACAGCGATCGTGTGGACCCCCGGGCTGGGAAGGGTCCAACGCATCAACCGGGAAACGAAACCGGCTGGCTCCACTTTGGCGAAAGGAATCAGAAACGCGGCGGTCAAATTCGGGAGTTCGAAGCGATCCGTGCGTTTCTTCTGGTTCAGATCGTAGACCCAGATGTTGCCCGGCTTCTTGTGGCTTCCCGCCTCCCCTTGATGCATGACGACGTAGAGCCGCTGGGTCGGTTCATGGACGGCGACGTGTTGCAACCCACCGGGCCTCCAGCCCGCCCGCGCGAGGGTGTCGTCCAGCAAGGACCAACCGGGGGTTGGGGTGGGGGGATCCGTCGAAAAATCGACACTGTGAACCTGTCCGCTGAAGGAAACGAAGACCCAGCGGGTTCCGTCGCGTCCCGCGGACATGGCCACGGGGTCGGTTACGGCGTCGAAAAACTTCGGGCTGCTCGAGAAGGATTGCTTGCGGCCGGAGGCATCGAGGTCCACGCGCAGGGCGGTGCCGTCACCGCAAAGTGCGGCAAAGCGCCGCGGGCCTACGGGGAACACCCCTGCACAACCCGTCATGACGATTTCTTCGACGAAGCGGCGTTGCTCCAAATCGACGATGCTGACCGAGACATTCGGAAATTGATTGAACGTGGCAAGAAAACGATCGCCCAGGAGTTCTGCATAGGCGTGGGAGCTGTTGCTCTGGCCGGTCTGGGTGGGGAGCAGGATTTCCGCCTCGTAGCCGAGTGTACGGGCGTCGTAGATGCTCACGAAATCGATTCGGCTGCCTCGGTTTCCGCGCGTGTACGCGGTATCGACGGAATAGAACTCCCCCCGCGTTCGCGAGAACAGAGGCGTCTTCGGAGTGAGGGTCGAAGTCGAATCCAACATTCCGAGGGCTTCGCCCGTATCCCCGTCGAACAGCACGCTGTGTTGCAGAATTCGATCCGGGACCCAAACCCAGTGGTCGCCGGATTCCGGAAGCGTGGCGACGGAGGCTTTCTCGATCGGGTCGGTGGCAGATACGAGTAAGGGGAACACGATTCCGACGAATGCGAGAAGAACGATCCTCTGCATCGCTCGGCCTAGCGCAAGTGGCGCGCGAAGCTACGCACTTGCGCGACGAAGGTTTCCGGTTGCTCGAAGGCGGCGAAGTGCCCCCCGTGTTCGAGTTCGTTCCAATGGACGATGTTGGGAAACCGTTTCTCCGCCCAGCGTCGCGAGGTCCGCATGATCTCTTTCGGAAAGATGCTGCATCCGGTTGGCAGCGATACCGGATCGAAGGTCGGCTGGCGGAAACTCTCCCAATAAAGGCGTGCGGAAGAGGCGCCATTTCCGGGTAGCCAATAGAGCATCACATTGTCGAGAAGTTCGTCGCGCGACAGAACGTTTTCCGGATGGCCGTGGCAGTCCGTCCATGCCCAGAATTTCTCGAGCACCCAGGCGGCTTGTCCCGCCGGGGAATCCGCTAACCCGTAACCCAGGGTCTGGGGTCGGGTGCTTTGTTGTTTGGAATAGCCCGAGTCCCACTCTTGATAGTGTTGGATCGAAGCGAGAGCGCTTTTTTCCGACTCGGACAGATCAGCGAGGGTTTCGGGATCGGGCAGGGCGATGGGCATGTTGAGATGAATGCCCCGACATGCGCCACGATTCTGCGAACCGATGGCGGTGGTCACGATGGCGCCCCAATCGCCTCCTTGGGCCAGGTAGGCGTCGTATCCGAGTCGCCGCATCAGCGCGTCCCACACTTCGGCAATCTTGTCGACGTTCCAGCCCGGCTTGGTCGGTTTGTCCGAAAAACCGTAACCCGGTAGCGACGGGCAAACCACGTGAAAGGCATCGCGTGCTTCGCCGTCATGCTGGGTTGGATCCGCCAGAGCGTCGATGACCTTGTGGAACTCGACCACGCTTCCCGGCCAACCGTGGGAGAGGACGATGGGCAGGGCGTCTTCGTGAGGCGACTTTACGTGGATGAAGTGAATCGCGGTGTCTTCGAAGGTCGTGCGAAACTGGGGGAAGCGATTGAGGAGCGCCTCGCGTTCGCGCCAATCGTACTTCTCCGCCCAGTAGTTGCAGACCTCTTTCATGTAGTCGAGGGGAATGCCCTGGGACCAATCCGCGACGGTTTCCGGATCCGGCCAACGGGTGGCGCGCAGGCGCCGGCGAAGATCCTCGAGCGCGTCGTCGCTGGCCGCGATGCGAAAGGGTTCGACGGTCTCGGACATGGGGGCCTCCAATCACAGGGAACACCGAGAGGACACAGTGTACCGGGAGCCGGGCGAACTCAACACGAAATTGAGCCTGGGCATCCGACGGGAAATCGCGTTTCGGCTATTCTGCTGGCTCCCCTGACGTGGAGGCTCCTCCCATGCCGGACGACGATGCAATCGACACCCAATTCACGCGCATGCAGGACGCGACCCGCGAGGACTATCAAGCGATCGCCAAGCACGCCATGGCCTTCGGCAAGGGGCTCCCGGACCGGGTCCTGGCCCATCTGGAACTTCTGCGCGGGGACAGCGGGGGCTACGCGGTGGATCGGTTGACCCACAGTCTGCAATCCGCCACGCGTGCCCTGCGCGACGAGCGGGACGAGGAGTACGTGGTTTGCGCGCTGCTCCACGACATGGGCGATTCGATTGCGACGGCCAATCACGCGGACCTGGCCGCCGTCGTTCTCGAACCCTACGTGTCCGAAAAGAATCATTGGATCGTGAAGCATCACGCCATCTTCCAGGGCTACTACTTCTTCCACCACCTGGGCCTCGATCGAAACATGCGCGATCGGTACAAGGACAGCGAACATTGGAAGGATTGTGTGGAGTTCTGCGGGCGTTTCGATCAGAACTGTTTCGATCCCGCCTACGACACGCTTGCGCTCGACGATTTCGCACCGATGGTGGAACGGGTCTTTCGGACTCCCAAGCGCTCGATCTACCTGCCGGATCCGGCCTGACGTTACTCGCGGAACATTTTCGGCCGCTGGCGCACGGCATCGAGCAGGGATAAGTCGTTGGGCTCCATCTCGTAGCCCTCGGGGAAGGGCGCGCGTGCTGGAACGCCCTGGGCCTCGAGCACGCGATCTTCCTGGTAGTAGCCCGCGTAGGTGTGGAACAGCAGGCTCGAAAACGGCCCGGGATGAGTGCGCGCGATTTCCTGTAGCGCCTCTGCGCGCGCGGGAAGCGGCAATGCGGCGAAACGATCGCAATCGCGAGCCCGTGCGAATGCGTCGAGCGCGTTGATCAGCAGCGCGAAGACTTCCACCAATTCGGGTTTACGGTTTTGAATCGTTTCGAGGTAGGACGCGACGCCCAGGCTCCCGGCGCCGGGCAGGGAAGCGGCGTCGTTTGCAGGAATGATTCCGTCCAGCACTGCAGCCAGAGTTTCGCGGGCGTCGGGGCTGAATTGGTCTTCGCTCATGGGGTCTCAATCGAACAGGTTGGAGAGATTCTTCTTGATCGTATCGGAAATGTAGAGCGCCAGGGCCTGGATGGTGCAGGTGGGGTTCACGCCCGCGGCGGTGACGAAGATGCTGCCGTCGACGATGAACAGATTTCGAACGTCGTGGCTGCGTCCCCATTCATTGACGACCGAAGTCTTCGGGTCACTTCCCATGCGCGCCGTTCCCATCAGGTGCCAGCCCGCCACGCCCAGGGGCGCTTCGACCTGGGTGTCCACGGCGCCCGACGCCGCCAGGACTTCCTGGGCCCGGGCGACCGCGTGGTCGATCATCTTCCGGCTGTTGTCGCTCAAGCGGTAATTGATTTTGGGCGCCGGTACCTGATCCGAATCGCAAAGCTCCGGATCGAGACTGACGCAGTTGTGGGCTTCCGGAAGGTCCTCGCAGATGGCCACCATCCCCGCGGAGCGGTCGAACAGTTCTTCGAACGCCCGATGGTGTCCTTCGCCCCAGGGCAGTTTTTCGCCCATGAGTCCCATCACCGCGGTTCCGACCGGTCCCATCCCCCGGACGATTTCGAAGGAATAGCCGCGCAGAAAGCCGCGCGTCGGATCCGTTTCGTAGAACTCCTGGCTCATCACGCAGCAACCCATGGGGCCCTTGTAGGCATCGAGGCGTTCTTCGAAGATGCCGTTCACCATGGCGTACGGGTGAAACATCAGGTTCTTGCCCACCAAACCGTTCCGATTCGCGAGGCCGTCCGGAAATTGTTTGGATTTGGAGTTCAAGAGCAAGCGCGGAGTTCCAACACCGTTGCACGCCACGATCACGATCTCCGCCTTCTGGTGTCGTTCGGTTCCATCGGCGTCGTAATAGGTCGCGCCGTTCGCCATCCCGTTTTCGTCGACGGTGATTTCGCGCACCCGGCAGCGCGTTCGGAGTTCTACGCCGCGGCGAATCGCCGACGGCCAATAGGTGACGTCGGTACTCCCCTTGGCACCCTGGGCACAACCCAATAGGCACGGACCCAGGTTGATGCAGGGCGCGCGCCCCGCGTGGGCCTGGGTCGCGATGGCACTGTCCGAGGGCCACCAATGCCAACCGAGTTCGTTGAAGCCACGCCCCAGACGGTGTCCGAATTCTCCCAACGCGACCGGCGGCAGCGGTACTTCCTTCGGCGGATAGGCGGGATCGCCGGCGAGTCCCGCGACACCCATCATCTGGTCGTTCTGTGCGTAATAGGGTTCGAGGCGTTGATAGTCGATGGGCCAATCGTCGGCGACGCCGTCGAGGCTCTTGACCTTGAAATCGCTGGGATGGAAGCGCGGGAAGTGCCCCGCGTAGAGGATGGTACTACCGCCGACCGCATTGAAGTTCGAGATCGAGATGGGGGATTCCGCGTCATTGACGGGATAGTCTTCGCGGCGTCCGCGACCGTTGGGGCTCAAGCCGAAGTCGCCGAAGCGACGCAGCTCCCAATCTTTCTGTGTGCTGGGGTAATCCGCAGGGTTCATCCAATCGCCCTGCTCGAGACACACGATGCTCATGCGGGTGTCGGTCAGGCTCCACGCGACGGCGGCGCCAGACGCTCCCGCTCCGATGATGAGTACGTCGACGGGCTCCTCGGACATCCCCGGATGGATAGCACAGGGATACCCGAGGCCAGCTAGCCGAGATCCGCCAGTTCGTAGTCGTTGCGTTCGGCGGGGTCGTCGGATTCGTATTGGACGAACTCCCAATCATTGCCCAAGGCGTCGTAGAAATAGACGCGCCGTCGATGGGGGTGCTTGTTGGGAACGGTCGAGTCGCGGTAGCCCGCCGCCCGCAGACGGCTCCGGAGCGCTTCGACGTCGTCGACTTCGTATCCCAGGTGATTGAGGCCGGGCTTCCCCGCGTAGGGGACCCATTGTTCCGCCGGCTCCTCCGAGGCCTGGGTGAGGGCGATGTAGGTGTCATTCGTGCCCACGTGGAGCCAACGCTGGCCCTGCCAGGTTTTGCCTTCGCGACGGATCTCGAAATCCGGGAACGCGGCTTTCAGGAAGTCGAGCATGCGGTCCACGTCGCGGACCATGAGATTGGCGTGTTCGAGTCGAATCTTCATCGGGGTTCTCCTTGGGCGCAGTCGAAGGATCGAATGAACCGGGGCGAAACTCCAGGGAACGGTTCTTCCGGTGGCGAATTGTTGGTAAAATATCAGGATGGCTACGAAAAGAGCGTCCGCCGATCTGCAGGGAAACCTGGCCGCCAATGCCCGCCGCCTGCGCGAGGCCCGCGGGCTCTCCCAACAACGCGTATCCGAACTCTCGGGTATTCCGCGGCCCACCTGGGCGAGTCTCGAATCCGGTTCCGCCAACCCCACGCTCTCGGTATTGAGTCGCGCGGCGGCAGCCCTGCAGGTTTCCATCGAAGAGCTGATCGGCGCTCCCCGCACCGCGGCTCGTTTGTTCGCGGCGGCGGAGATTCCCGAGCGACGGCGCCGCGGAGCGAAACTACGCCCGCTCCTCCCCGAAACGATCCCCGGACTCGATATTTCGCGACTCGAACTCGAACCCGCGGGTCAAATGATCGGTGTCCCCCACACGCCGGGAACGCGGGAGTACCTGACCTGTGAACGCGGACGCATGGAACTCGCCGCTTCGGGCGAGCGTTGGGCACTCGGTCCCGGCGATGCCCTGGTGTTTCGCGGCGATCAGCGCCATTCGTATCGGAACCTGGACGCGAAGCGCACGGCGGTGGCGATCACCGTCGTTTGCTTCGCGCCCAGTCGCAGTTGAACCTGTCTTAGAGCGGCGTAGCGCAGAGCTCGACGACGCGGGCGACGATGTCGTCGCTCTCCTGCAACGTTTCGCCGCCCGAGATCAAGCAAGGGGCCTGCTCTTTGGAGGTCGCGGTCTTCAGCTCCGCCATGGCACCCGCATCGTCACTGACGTTCTTGACCGTCAGGCTCGCGTGCAGGTTGCTGGCGACCAGGTTGGCCTTGCGGGAGAAGCCGCACTGGCTCTTGATGTAGAGCACGGATCCGCCGGGGAGACCCTTGGGATTCGAGATGTCTTCCACCGGGGTGGCGGACTTGGCGTCGAGCGCTTCGCACAGGGCCAGCAGCTCGCCGATGTCCCGTTGTCCCGCCGGCGTCACGGAGCTGGCGTGCTGCACGACGCCGTTGCTGTCGATCAAGACTGTGGCGCGGTCGGAAATTCCAGCCCCATCCAGATAGGCGCCGTAGTCCGCCGCCATCTTTCCCTTGGGATGGAAATCCGCGAGTAGCGGAAAGGAGACGCCGCCGAGGCTGCTGCCCCAATTGGCGTGGGAGAACACACTGTCGATGCTGACACCCAGAACCTGGGTGTGGGCGGCCTGGAAGCGAGCCAAGAGGGCTTCCGTGGCCGGTACTTCGACGCTTCAGGTAGGGGTCCAGTCGAGCGGGTAGTAGAGCACGAGTACGTGCCGTTTCCCGCGAAACTGCGACAAGGTGACGCGGCGTCCGAACTGATCGTCCAGGGCGAACTCCGGCGCCGGGCTTCCGACGGAAATCATTCTGCGGTCCTCCTTCGAATAGAGGGGTAACCTAACCGATCGCAAGGCGGATTCACGCGCTTGCCCAGGGAAATCGGGAGTGATCGAAGATGATCGAAAAAGCGATCGAAAATTGGCACGCCCAGGTGCGGGGGGAGTTCCCGGGGGGCCTGGACGAACTCCTCGACGAGGATGTCGTGTTCTACTCCCCCATCGTGTTTACGCCGCAAAAGGGTAAACAGCTCACGAAGCTCTACCTCAACGCGGCGGGGGCCACGTTTGGCGGAGAAAAGAAGCCGGGGTCGGCAAAGCCCAAGGGGTTGGCCGCGTCGAAGTTTCGCTACACGAAAGAGACGCTGGCGAGCGATTGCGCAATTCTCGAGTTCGAAACCGAACTCGCCGGAAAATACGTGAACGGCGTGGACATCATCCGCTTCAACGCGGCCGGGAAGATCGTCGAGTTCAAGGTGATGATTCGCCCGTTGCAAGCCGTCAATCTCATGCACGCTCAGATGAAGGCCATGCTCGAGAAGATGCAGAGCCAGCGCGGCGGCGCCTAGTCCGCGGGGAACACCTTTCTCCGACTCTCGCGTTCGATCTCCGCGGCGCCCGGAAGCGCTGCGGTTGGCTCCGGATGCAGCGCGCGCAGGATCGTCTGGGCCACCGCGAAATAGCCGAGCGCGGTGGGGTGTTGATCGGCGAAGAAGAGTTCCGGGCAGGCCTCGTCCGCAGCGACCGCCGGTCGTCCACTGGGGTCGGGAAGGATGGACGTCGCGAGCGCGGCCCCCCAAGCGCCGGTTTGGCCCGCGCAGCCGGCTTCGAATACGGGATCCAGCTCGATCAAGCGAACTCCGAAACGCGTCGCGGCCTTGCGGATGGAAGAATTCGCCGCACCGTACAGCAGGTGGTTCGACGCGTAGGTGAGGAAGCTGACGTCGGCGCCGTAGTCGCGAACCACTTGCGCGATGCTCCCGAGGTTCTCGTCCAGCGTCTTGCGTTGCCCGGGCAAACCCATGGGGGACGACTCCAGCACGAATTCAGCGTCTCCGAGCCGGAATTCGCCGTGGGTTCCCACCCGTCTTTGCGCGGCGCGGATTTCGATCTCGACCGGCTGCAACCTTCGATGCAGCAGGTGGGCCAGTCGGTAGAGTCGAGACGCTTCGTACAGTTTTTCGGAAAAACGCGGCTCGCCAGCCGGTGTCGCCTCGAAGGCTTGCGACCAGAAATCGTTGAGGCCCGCCAGCACGATCACGTGGTCCGGGGATACTTTGCGCAGCATGTCGGGCAGCCGAGCGAGGATCAGGGACGAGTTCGACCCCGGGTAGCCGAAGTTCACCACCTCGACGGGTTCGTCCAAGACCTGGTTCCAGAGCGCTTCGAGTTGTTCGGGGTAGGCGAATTCGGGCTCGAGGTAGAGACCGTAGGTGTTGGAGTCACCGACACACAGGATGCGGGTACGGCCGGAAACGAGGCTGCGAAGATTCTCTCGACCCGAGTCCGAGAGGTAGCGGGCCCCGAGTTGCAGGGCGCCTTCACTGAGGGCCAGGGCGAGCACGATCCCGAGCGCGACCAGCGCCAGATGCGAGAAGACGGACTTTGCGCGCAACCCCATGCGGATCAGCCTCGCTCGAGACCTCGGATGAGGATCTCGGTAATCGCATCGGCGGTCGCCTTGGGGGATTCGGCGGCGGCTTCGGAAACTTCGGGACGTCCAAACTCGCGGCCGAGGCTGCCGAGTACGTGGGCGAGGGAGGTGGTGTCGACCGGTGCGATGTCGCCTTCGGTCACCGCGCGGTCGAGCAGGCTCTGGGTCACCGCAATCACATATCCCTCGTGGGCGTCGAGCAGCTGCTTGGCACCGGACACCTGGGCGAAGTCGCGCGCGAAGGCGAAGGTCGTGGGTTGCACGGCCTCGTTCGTGGCGCGCAGGTATGCGCGCAGCGCATCCAAGGGCGCCAACGTCGCGTCGAGCTGTCCGATGGCCGCGCGCCCGATGCGGCGCAGGCGACGGTCCACGACGGCGAGTACCAGTTCGTCCTTGCTGGGCGCAATGCCGTACAGCGTGCGCAGGGAACAGTTCACCTGGGCGGCGATCTCCGCCATGGTGAGTTCCGCCAGTCCTTCACTCGCGACCAGCGCTTCGAGTTGGTCGAGCAGTTTGCGCTGGCGAACCGTCAGCCGGCTTTCGGTTTCCGCTGCAAGCAGTGGCTTGGGCGGGCGAACGCCGGGGAAACGCATGCGCGCCGTTTCCGGTTCGGGCTGGGGCTGACTCACGGAAGAATCGCCCCGGGGATCTCGACCACGCGTGCGCGCAGCCATTCACCGAGGCTCTTGGCTTGAGGATCCTGGCGCGTCGCGGCCGCAACGCCTTCCTCGAGCAATCCGTGGATCACGAAATTCAACGCCCGCAGGGCCGGGAAGCGATAACGGTCGACCTTGAAGTCGCGAACCTCGGGAAGCAATTCCTGCAATCGATCGGTGCTGAGGAATTCATCGAGCCACGCCCACGCGGCATCGTCTCGGACGAAGACGCCGAGATTCGCGTTGCCTCCCTTGTCTCCGGAGCGCGCGCCCGCGACGCTGCCCAAGGGGGCGCGGCGCGTGGGCCCACCCGGTAGGGCGGCGGCGGGTCCGGCGGGGGCCTGGACGGAAACCGCGCCGGCTGGAATCACGGAACTGACCGACTTGCGTTTACCGCCGAGGGCGACGACCTCCTGGGGAACGATGTCCGCGGGAACACACGCGGGTTCGTACACGCCGAATGGTCGACCGGCGGAAGGGCCGCCCCCCACGCCGAAGAAGCCGGGAATCGTGGCCAGGGCGAGTTCCGTGACGGCGTTGGAGAACGCGCGCCCGGTTTTCCTTTCGTCCGGATCCTTGACGCTGATGCGCCAGATCGCCACGGCCTCTTCGTTGGAGGCGGGATCCGGGCGATCGGTCCGCATCAGTCGCGTGGTCACCTGAGCGAAGTCTTCGGGGTCGAGCGGGCACGCCCGCCAGAACGCCTCTTCTACGAGCTGGGCCTTCGCCTCGATGTCGAGCCCCGTCAAACAGACGCTCATGTCGTTGCGGAAACCGCCCGCGCGGTTCATGCAGACTTTCAGGGTCGAGGGCGGCGGTTCGCCCTGGATGCCGTGCATGCGCACGCGGTCTTTCGCCACTTGCTCGAGTTCGATGGTGTCGAAGCGCGTCGTGACGTCCGGGCCGAAATATTCGGGCCCCCCGATTTCGTACAACAGCTGAGACGTCACGGTTCCGATGGAAACTTCGCCGCCGGTTCCGTCGTGTTTTCCGATGATCGACGAACCATCGGCGGCGACCTCCGCCCAGGGGAAACCCGTGCGCGTCATGCCTTCGACTTCCGTGAAGAAGGAGTAGTTCCCCCCGGTCGCTTGGGGGCCGCACTCGATCACGTGTCCCGCGGTAACGGCACCCGCGAGTGCGTTCCAATCGGTTCGCTCCCAACCGTGATGCCAAGCCGCCGGGCCGCACACCACGGCGGCATCGGTCACGCGCCCGGTGATCACGATGTCGGCTCCGTCCGCGAGGGCTTCCGCGATTCCCCAGCATCCCAGATACGCATTGGCGGTCAGATATTTCGATGTCTCTTTGATGGGCTCGCCGGTTTCGAAATGGGTCAATTGATTGGAGGCCACGAGGTCGCCGATCCGCCCCATGAGATCGTCGCCCTGCACGTAGGCGATCTTCGGATTCAGGCCGAGTTGGTTGGCGACTTCCGCGACGGCTTCGGCACAACGGTCGGGTGCCAACCCGCCCGCGTTGGAGACCACCTTGATGCCGCGATCCAGGCAGCTCCCCATCACTTGTTCCATCTGCATGACGAACGTTCGCGCGTAGCCGGCTTCGGGGCGCTTCATGCGCGTGCGCGCGAGGATCAACATGGTGAGTTCCGCGAGCCAATCGCCGGTCAATACGTCGATCGGTCCGTCTTCGACCATTTCGCGCGCGGCGGAAAGTCGGTCGCCAAAGAAACCCGAGCAGTTCGCGATTCGAATCGGATCCGTCATTCAGATTCTCCTGCATCGGCGGGTTCGACGACCAACAACAAGGCGCCGTTTTCGACTTGATCGCCGGCCGCCACCCGGACTTCCGCGACGGTTCCGTCTTCCGGTGCCCGCATGGGGTGTTCCATCTTCATGGCTTCGAGTACGACGAGCGTTTCTCCCGCCCGGACCGTGTCTCCGACGGCCACGCGCACCTCCAGCACCTTGCCGGGCATCGGAGCGACGAGCCCGCCCGAGGCTTGTTCCGCACCGGGGAGGTCGAAGCGCGGGCGGATGTCGAGCAGAACGTCGCCGCGCGCGCCCTGGACGAGAATGCGGTCGCGGTCGCGGGTGATGTTCGAACGGATGCGTCGGCCGTCGATTTCGGCATCGAGGGTGCGGTCGGTCCAGGCGTGCAGCCTTGCGCGGCCGCCGTCGGAAAACGCGAAGCTGCCATCTCGGAGGCGCCGGTAGGACACGCCAATGCTCTCTTCTCCGAGCCCGAATTCCACCTTTTCGTCCGGAAGGCGCGCGTTTCGCCACGCGCCGGGCGCGTGTTTCAAGACATTCGCGCCGGCGCGATTCTCGCCGTGGATCCAGAGGGCTGCGGTCCTCGCGACGCGGCGGAGTTCGTCGTCCGAGAGCGCCAGCGACAACGCGGGGGACACGCGCGCGATGAAATCCGTCGTCGTGTCGCCGGCGAGGAATTCCGCCGTGCGCAGGGTGGCGACCAGGAAATCGCGATTGGTCGTGACCCCGCCGAGATGGCAGCGCTCGAGTGCGAGGGCCAAACGCCCGGCGGCTTCTGCACGGGTCGGCGCATGGGCGATCACCTTCGCGAGCATGGGATCGAACTGCGTGCCGATGCGGCTGCCGCGCACGACACCGGAGTCCCAGCGAACCTTCGGTGTTTCCGCCGGGTCGAAAGCCACGAGGGTTCCCGTGGCGGGCAGAAAACCCGCCGCGGGATCTTCGGCGTAGAGGCGTGCTTCGATGGCGGCGCCGGAAAAGCGAATCTGCTCTTGGGTCAAGCCGAGCGGCTCTCCCTGGGCCACGCGCAGCTGCTCGCGCACGAGGTCGATGCCCGTAACCGCTTCCGTCACCGGGTGTTCGACCTGCAGGCGGGTGTTGACTTCGAGGAAGAAAAATTCGCCGCTGTCGTCGTCCACCAGGAACTCCACCGTTCCGGCCGACTGATACCCGAGTGCCCGCGCGAGGCGCAGGGCCGCATCCCCCATGGCGACGCGCAGACTGTCGTCCACGCGCGGAGACGGCGACTCTTCGATGATTTTCTGGTGGCGGCGTTGGATCGAACATTCCCGCTCACCCAGGTGAATCAGCTGGCCCTGACTGTCGCCCAGGATTTGAATCTCGACGTGCCGCGAGTTTTGGACGTAGCGCTCGAGGAATACGCGGTCGTCGCCGAAGCCACTCTGCGCCTCGCGCTTCGCCGCGGCGACGGCTTCCTGCAAGTCGTCTCTGCGCTCGACGACGCGCATCCCCTTTCCGCCGCCGCCCGCAGCGGCCTTCACCAGGAGCGGGAAACCGACGGCGTCCGCCGCCGCGGTAACGTCTTCGGACGAAGGCAGCGTGGGGACTTCGACTTCCACCGCGAGCGCCTTGGCGGCAATCTTGTCGCCCATTTGCTCGATCGCTTCCGGCGAAGGACCGACCCAAACGATGCCCGCTTCACCGCAGGCGCGCGCAAAGGCGGCGTTCTCCGAGAGAAAGCCGTATCCGGGATGAATCGCCCCGGCGCCCGCGCGCTGCGCGGCTTCCAGGATGGCTTTCCCATCGAGATAGGAATCCGGCAGGCGAACCGCTTCATCGGCTTCGGTGACGTGGGGAGCATCGGCGTCCGCGTCGACGTACACCGCGACACAGCGGATTCCCATGGCCCGGGCACTTCGGATGACGCGCCGTGCGATCTCTCCGCGGTTGGCGATGAGTAGCGTGTCGAAGCTCACAGTCGGAACACCCCGTATCCTTCGGCGCCCTCGATGGGCCGGTTGCGCACGACGGACAAACAGATCCCCAGGACCGTGCGCGTGTCGCGCGGATCGATGATGCCGTCGTCGCTGATGGCTCCGGTGGCTTCGAGGGCCACGGATCCCTTCTCTTGAATCGCCTCCACCGCCTCGACGATCTTGGCGTCCATCTCTTCGTCGAAGGGAATGCCTTTGCGCGCGGCCTGGCCGCGGCGCACGATCGACATGACCCCGGCGATCTGTTTGCCTCCCATCACTGCGATCTTCGCGGTGGGCCAGATGAAGGTGAAGCGGTTGTTGAACGCGCGCCCGGACATCGCGTACGTGCCCGCGCCGTAGGAGGCCCCGAAGATCAACGTGATGTGGGGAACCGTGGAGTTCGTGACCGCGTTAATCATCTGCGAACCCTTCTTGATGATGCCCGCCTGTTCGAAGTCGCGTCCGACCACGAAGCCCGTCAGGTTTTGAAAGAACAGCAGGGGCACGTCGATCTGATTGCAGAGCTGAATGAAGTGCGCGGCTTTCTCTGCAGCCTGGGGCGTGAGCACACCGTTGTTTCCCAGGATTCCCACCGGGTAGCCCTCGACGCCCGCCCAGCCGCACACCAGGGTGTTGCCGTAGCGGGGCTTGAACTCTTCGAAACGGGACCCGTCCACGACGCGTCCGATCAAGTCGCGTACGTCTACGGGACGTCGCAGGTCCGGGCTCACCAGGCCCAGCAATTCTTCGGAATCGAGCAACGGATCGTCGGCACGCAAGCTCGGCGGAGGACCCGGCTTGCGCCAATTGAGGTGCGACACCACTTCGCGGCACAAGCGGCAGGCGTCGCGTTCGTCTTCGGCAAAGTACTCACCGAGACCCGAGACTTCCGCGTGCATCTGGGCGCCGCCCAGGGTCTCGTCGTCGGAATCTTCGCCCGTCGCCATCTTCACGAGCGGAGGACCTGCCAGGAAGATCTTCGACTGCTCGCGAATCACGACGTTGTAATCCGACATCCCGGGTTGGTACGCGCCGCCCGCGGTAGAAGATCCGAACACCACGCAAACCGAGGGAATGTCGAGCTTCGAGAGCTCGATCATTTCGTAGAAGAAGCGGCCGGTCTCGGCGAAATGATTCGTCTTGGCCGGCTTGCGGCGTTTCTTCTGGCCTTCCTCGGGCGGATCCATGCGCAAGTCCGCGCCGGCGGATTCCACGAAGCTCACGTAGGGGATGCGGTTGTCGCGCGCGATCTCGAGGGCGCGCATCCACTTCTTGGCCACGTAAGGGGTGAGGGCGCCGCCCAGCACCGTGGGATCGTTGGCGAAGATCACGCACTCGACGCCGGCGATGACACCGATGCCCAGTACCGCTCCGCCTCCGATGGCGTAATCCGAGTTGTATCCCGCCAACGGACTGAGTTCGAGGAAGGGGCTATCGGGGTCGAGCACCAGGGCGATGCGCTCGCGCACCGGGAGCTTGTTGCGTTTGGCCAGGCGTTCGTGGGCGGCGGGGCCGCCGCCGGCCTCGGCTTCGTCGAGGAGCTGATCGATCTCGGCCAGTTTTTCCAACATGGTGCTGCGGTTCTCGGCGAATTCCGGAGATCTCGTATCGAGGCTCGAGCGAAGCGGGGGGGCGAGGAGGGGTTGCATGAAGGTTCCATTCCTTAAGACGGGGTGGGCCCGCGTAAGATGGTGCATCTGCCGGTCGGATGGGTAACATATAGGGTAATGAGATGCAATCAATATTACCGTTCCTGTCACCGGTGGACAAGAACGCGTAGGGGGAGCTCGTGAGCCAGGTTCGGGTCGAGCAAGCGGACGGCGTCATGACCGCGACGCTCGTCGATATCGAGAATCGCAACGCCCTGGGCGTCGGCCTGGTGCAGGGGCTGCGGGACGCGGTCGCCGCGGCGAACGCGGACTCGGCAATTCGCGCGCTGGTCGTCACCAACGAAGGGCCCGCCTTCTGCGCCGGTGCCAACTTGAAGGAACGCTCGGGCAGCACGGGCAAAGCGACGACGGGAATGGGGGGCTTCGAAGAGCTGCTGTACGAAATTCAAACCTCACCCACACCGGTCATCGGTCGCATCGCGGGGCACGTGGTGGGTGGGGGCAATGGTCTCGCCGCCGCACTCGATATCTCCGTCGCCTCCGAAGACGCCAAGTTTGGATTTACGGAAGTTCGTCTCGGTGTCGCTCCGGCCATCATCTCCGTCGTGTGTTTGCCGAAGATGCGGCCCGGCGAAGCCATGGAGGCGTTCTTGCGCGGTCACCGTTTCAGCGCCCAACGCGCCGTCGAGTTGGGGCTCATCAATCGCGCGGTTCCGGCCGCGGAGCTCGATCGCGCGATCGATGAAGTGCTGGCCGACGTGCGAAAAGGCGGGCCCAACGCGCTGGGTTTCGCCAAGCGCTTGGTCTACGAAGTTCCCCGCATGTCCCAGAAGGACGCCTTTCAGTGGACCTCGACGCTTTCGGCGGATCTCTTCCGCAGCGACGAAGCCGCGGAGGGGATGAAGGCCTTCATCCAGAAGCGCAAGGCGATTTGGGCCGGCGGTTCGGACGAGCAATAGGAAACCCCCATGGCCAACGATCTGTATTCCACTCCCGAGCACGAACTGTTTCGCGAAACCGTGCGCAAGTTCGTCGAGGAAGAGCTCCGGCCCCGCGCCCGGGAATTCGACGAGATGGGTCGCTTCGACACGTCGCTCTACAAGAAGATGGGGGACCTGGGGATGCTGGGCCTGCGCTACGACCCCGCTTACGGGGGGGCGGGCCTGGATTGGTCCTATTCCGCGGTCATGTTCGAAGAGATCGGCCGGGCGGACAACGCGGGCGTCACCATGGGGATCAGCGTCCATACCGATATGGCGACGCCGTCTCTGGCGCAATTCGGGAGCCACGAACTCAAACAGAAATACCTGGTGCCGTCGATTGCGGGCGAGATGGTTTCCGCCATTGCGGTGACGGAGCCCGATGCGGGTTCCGACGTGGCCGGGATCAAGACCCGTGCGGTGCGCGACGGCGACGATTGGGTGATCAACGGCTCGAAGATCTACATCACCAACGCCGCGACGGCGGATTGGCTGTGTCTGTTGGCCGTTTCGGATCCGGACGGGGGCTACGGGGGATTCTCGCAGATCATCGTTCCGACGGATGTCCCGGGTTTCCGCTACGACCTGCTCGACAAGATCGGGAACCTGGGATCCGACACGGGCCAGCTTTTCTTCGAAGATGTGCGCGTGCCGGTTTCGAACACGATCGGGGAGATCGGTCGCGGTTTTCAGCAACAGATGATGCAATTCCAGGACGAACGCCTGGTGGCGTGCGTGAGCACCATCGCGGGTTCCGCGCATCTCTGGGAAGAGACCCGCAAATGGGCGGAAGAGCGGAAGCTCTTCGGGAAAACCCTGGCCAAGATGCAGAACACCCAATTCAAGATGGTCGAACTCTGGACCCAGATCACGGCGGCCCGGCAGCTCGTGCGCGCTTGCGTGGAAGAGCGTGTGGCGGGCCGGGATGCGACGCAGCTGATCAGCATGGCGAAACTGTTCTGTGGCCGGGTCTCGCGCCAGGTCGCGGACGAATGCATTCAGTTTCACGGAGGGTACGGGTACATGAAGGAAAGTATGGCGGGGCGCGCCTTCGTCGATTCACGACTCGTGAGCATCGGGGGCGGGGCGGATGAGACCATGATGCACTACCTCGCCAAGCAGCTGGGCTTCTGAGATGGATCTCTCCTACGGACCCGAGTACGAAGCATTTCGCGCAGAAGTGCGCGCCTTCATTGCGGCGCACAAAGACAAAGCACCGCGCGCCGGGCGCGGCGTCACTGCTGGAAAAGCCCACAAGGCCGTGCGCGAATGGCAGGGTCTCTTGATCGAAAACGGCTACGCGGCGCGAAATATCCCCAAGCAATACGGCGGCTACGGCGCACCCGTCGACATCTTGAAGCGCGTCATCATCGAGGAAGAATTCAATTCCGCTGGCGTTTCCCGAGGTGTTGGAGGCCAGGGCCCCGAGATGCTCGTTCCGACCCTTCTCGAACACGGAACGGAAGAACAGAAACAACGCTACATCGGTCCCACGATCCGCGGCGAGATGATCTGGTGCCAGGGGTATTCGGAGCCGGGCTCCGGCAGCGATCTCGCGAGCGTGCAGACCCGTGCGGTGGCGGACGGCGACGACTTCCTGCTCACGGGACAGAAGATCTGGACCACGACCGCCCACGAATCCCAGATGATGTTCGGCCTGTTCCGGACCGAAGCCGAAGCGTCGAAACACGCGGGGCTCTCGTATCTGCTGGTCCCCATGGATACGCCGGGGATCGAGGTGCGCCCCCTCGAAACCATGACTGGAGATACGGAATTCAACGAAGTGTTCTTCACCGAAGCGCGGGTGCCCCAGACTTCGATCGTGGGGCAGCGCGGTGAAGGTTGGAAGATCGCCAACGCGACCCTGACCCACGAGCGCAACATGTTGGCGTCTGCCGCGGTACTCGACGGGGGCCTGCGCAATCTCGTCAGGCTGATGGAGAAAGAGCGTGTCAACGGCGGTCGCGTGATGGATTCGCCGGTGTTGCGCGATCGCTTGCTGCGCCTTCAATCGCGCGTCATGGCCATGAAGTACCACAGCATGCGCATGCTGACCGCGCGCTTGAAGGGGGAATTCCCCGGTGTCTCGGCGCTGGTCACCAAGCTGACGGGCTGTGAGGTGAGCCATCAGTTGAACGCGCTCGGTATCGATGCGCTGGGTGAGCTCGGAACCCTGTACGAAGGCTCGCCCCGGGAGCGCGATGGCGGGCGCTGGCAAAGCCAGCACATGTTCACCCTGGGTTTGATCATCGGGGGTGGCACCGCGCAGATCCAGAAGAACATCATCAGCGAGCGCGGGCTCGGGATGCCGCGCGAGCCCAAGCCCCAGGCACGAGCGTAACGCCATGGATTTTGCGCTCTCCGAAGAACAAGAATTGTTGGCGAGTACGCTGCGGCGATATCTCGATGAAGAATGTCCCATCACACGTGTGCGGGAACTCGTGGCAGATGCAGCGGGCAACGATGGGGGGACTTGGAAAGCCCTCTGCGAACTCGGTATCGCGGGACTGCTGATTCCCGAAGAATTCGGCGGGAGCGAACTCGGGTTGCTCGACGCTGCGGTCGCGGCGGAATGCCTCGCCTGGGGAGGAGCCCCGGCTCCCTTCCTCGGGACTGCCGTCATGGCTCCCGTCGCGTTATGCGAAGCCGGCAGCCCGGAACAACGAGCGCGTTGGCTTCCCGGCCTGGCGAGCGGAAGCACGCGCGTGGGCGTGGCGGCGAACGAGTTGGCTTCGAGGCGCGACGGCGCCGGCGTGGAGGTGCGCGACGGGCGGCTGCATGGAACGGCGCTGATGGTCGAAGGCGGACCGGATGCGAACTTCTTTCTGGTGCCGACGGAGGCTGGCACCCGCCTCGCCTGGGTCGACGCCCAAGCCGATGGCGTCACGTGCAAACGCCTCACCACCATCGATCGCACGCGCGGTTTCGCCGAACTTCACTTCGACGCCACACCCGTCGCCGATTGGTTGGGCGGAGAGGGCGGGGCTCGGCGCGCCACCCAGCGCATGCTCGACGCCGGGCGCGTGATTCTCGCGGCGGACATCCTCGGCGCGAGTGAACGCACCCTTGAGTTGGCGGTCGCCTACGCGATGCAGCGCAAGCAATTCGAACGGATCATCGGATCCTTTCAAGCCGTGAAACACATGTGTGCGGAGATGGTGGCCGAGCTGGAGCCGGCCCGGTCCCTGGTTTGGTATGCCGCCCACGCCTTCGACCACGTACCCGAAGAGGCGACCGTGACGGCGCTCCACGCCAAGGCACACCTTTCGGAGATCGGCCCTTTCATCGTCCGCACCGCGACGGAGGTGCACGGCGGGATCGGGTTCACGGACGAACAGAACCTCCACTACTGGTTCAAGCGGGTCGGCGTAGACCGCCAGCTGCTGGGGGCTCCGGAAGCGCTACGCGAGCAGGCGGCGCGCGAGCAGGGTTGGATCGAATAGGAGATTCCATGTTGCAAGAGAGTTTGGATCTGCGCGCGGAAGCGGATGAGCTGCACGCATTCCTCGCGACGCTCACAGAAGACGACTGGTCTCGCGTGACGCCGTTCCTGGGATGGACGGTCTGGGACGTCGTGGCCCACCTTCATTTCTTCGATCGCGTGTCGATGCTTTCGCTCACGGATCCGGAAGGCTTTGCCGAAGCGCGAACTCAATTGATCCAAGCCATCACGGCCGGGGTTTCGGGCGCGGAACACACGCGCAATCAACTCGGCGATCTCGCGCCCGCACAGTTGCTCGCGCAATGGCGCGAGACCTGTCACACCATGGCGGAGCAGCTCGGTGCGTCGGACCCCAAGCGGCGGCTTCCGTGGTTCGGTCCCGACATGGGGGTGCGGATGTTCACCACCGCGCGCTTCATGGAGACCTGGGCCCACGGCCAGGACGTCTACGACCTGTTGCAGGTGAAGCGCGAATACACGGATCGCATCAAGAACGTCGCGGTGCTCGGCGTGAAGACCTTTGGTTGGACCTTCATCAACCGGAAACTCGAGATTCCCGGTCATCCCCCCTACGTGCGCCTGGTTGCGCCCTCGGGCGAGATCTGGGAATGGAACGACCCCGCGGACGAGAACCAGGTGATCGGCACGGCCATCGACTTCTGCCACGTCGTGACCCAGGGGCGGAACGTGGCGGATACGAAGCTCGAAGTTTCGGGCGACGTGGCGAAGCGCTGGATGTCGATCGCCCAATGCTTTGCGGGCGGTGCCGCCGATCCGCCGAAACCCGGTGAGCGCGCCTGGAGCTAGCGCTCCCCACCGCGTGCAAGAGAGGGAAGCGTGAGGACTCAACTCGCCGAAGAACTCGGTCTCGAATTTCCGATCTTTGCCTTTACCCATTGTCGCGACGTTGCAGCCGCCGTGTCGAAGGCCGGAGGCCTGGGTGTGCTGGGCGTCGCCGCCCACTCGCCCAAAGCGGTACGGATGGAGCTCGAGTGGATCGAGAAGGAAATCGGCGACAAGCCCTACGGCGTGGATCTATTGCTGCCCGCAAAGTTCGCGGGCAGCGACAAGGGTGGCTTCGATGCATCGGAGCTGGACGAGCGGATTCCCGAAGAACACCGCAAGTTCCTCGACAAACTCCTGGCAGACTACGACGTGCCCGCGCTGGCGCCGGACGTCAAGCTCACTCCGGAAATTTCCGTGGGTTTCGAGAAGCAGCGCGATGTCATCGAACTCGCCCTCGAACACCGCATCAGCCTGATCGCGAGTGCCCTGGGGCCGCCGCCCGCCTGGATGGTGGAGCGCGGACGCGAGAAGGGCATCAAGGTGGCGGCCCTGGCGGGCACCGTCGAGCACGCCCGGCGCCACGTGGAAGCGGGCGTCGACATCGTGATCGCCCAGGGGTACGAGGCCGGCGGCCACACCGGTCAGGTCTCCACCATGGTGCTCGTCCCCGAAGTCGTCGACGCCGTCGGTTCGATCCCGGTGCTTGCGGCCGGCGGAATCGGAAATGGCCGCCAAGTGACGGCGGCGCTGGCCCTCGGAGCCCAGGGCGTGTGGATGGGGTCCCTCTGGCTCACCACCGAAGAAGCGGAAACCCATCCCGTCGTGAAAGAAAAGTTTCTGCGCGCGGGTTCCAGCGACACCGTTCGCAGTCGGTCCCTCACGGGCAAGCCCGCGCGTCAACTCCGCAGCGCCTGGACCGACGCCTGGGAAGACCCCTCGAACCCCGATCCGCTCCCCATGCCGCTTCAGCCGCGGTTGGTGCGCGAAGCCCAAACGCGTATCGCGCGTTCGGCCCACAAGAATCCCGGAGCCGCGGAACTGTCCAACTACTTCGTGGGCCAGATCGTCGGCTCCATGAACCAAGTGAAATCCGTCCGCAGCGTCATGGAAGAACTCGTCACCGAATACGCGGACACCATGGAACGCCTGGACGAGCTGGCCGAGGGGTAGCGTCTTCGAGCGCCCCCGGCGTTTTCGCTGATTGGAAGCGAAACCGATTATCGATTTTTGGCGCTTTCGGACACTTGCGGCGACGTTTCCGCACACTTTGGCCAGAATGCCAGCGCCATTCCGGGAATTTCAAGCGACCCGAACCCGCCGGCTTTCGTACCTTGCGGGGGCCGTCCGAGATCGATCGGAACAACAAGTCGGGAGATCCCCACGTGTCCCAGACACTCATTCTTGCTCGCATTCTCTTGTCGGTCGTATTGGTTCTTCCGCTCGCGGGGTGCTGGACCTATCGAGCCAACTCCGATGCAAAGCAGACGAAGCTCATCAAACTGCCTAAGCGGAGTGAGAACGTGGCCTTGGTCATGGATGCGGACTATCGCGAGTACGCGAAGAAGGATCGCGGGCACGCCATCGCCGATCCACAGACCTACGAGCTTGGCGAGTCGCTTACGCAACTCACGGAAACCTATTTCGCAGCGGTGTTTCCATCGGTGCTGTCGGTTCGGGATTGGGAAGAACTGGATTCGGAGACCGACGTAGACCTCATCGTCACCATGGGTGTAGAGCATTTCGACAACGACTTGGATCTGTTCGTCTTGGGAGCGACGCGTCAGCATTTCACGATTCACCTCGACGCGGTGGTTTCGACTTCGGACCGAGTTCGTGTGGGCACGTTCCGGGGACAGGTAAAGGAGACCCGCGAGGACTCGGGGATGTTCTGGGAAACCTCGGATTCCGTGGAGTACACGCTCGGGCTCGCGATTCAGGAGGCATTGTCTCGTTTGCTCGTGGCGCTCGACGATGGGATCCCCAAGTAGTCTTCGAGACTCCATTCGAAGCGGAGGACTGAAACAGTGATTTCGAGGCACTCGCGTACCGTCTCTTGGTTCGTTCTCGTCGCGTTTCTCTCGGGATGTGCGGCGTATCCGGATCATCGGATTCCGAAAATCGAAGCGCTCCCCGCCTACGATGGATCGAAGCCCCGGGCGAAGGTGATCCTCGAGTACGAAACGCGCCTGAACGGAGACCTGCATACGGAGTTTCGGGAATCCGGTGAGAAAGAGAAACAGGAAAGGTTGATCGAGGTTCTTCGGGAGTCGGGCTATTTCGAGGAAGTCGGTGTCGATACGGATTCACCCGATCTCGAAATTGTGGTGGGATGCGCGTTCGATCTCAAGCTCAGTCGCCCGTCAATGTACTTAACGGTTTTGTCCGCATGGCTGTTTCCGACGAGAACATTGGACGAGATGACGCTGGACGTTCATGTGCGATCCGTGGCCTCTGGAGAAATCCGAGAAATCCAGGTTCAGGATTCGATTCACCAATGGTTTCAATTGTTCCTGCTCCCGATATCGTTCTTCCACCTGTATCCGGGTGTGGAGGACGAAATGCTCGACAACATGTATCGGACCCTTGCCTTGGAGCTTCAGAAGTCGGGCATGCTCTGAGGTTGATTGGCGCCAGATTTCGATATGCTTCGCGCTTGAACACGACCCGGACCGGGCGCTTGCAAGTCGGCGCTCGGTCCAAGCGAGGCCCCCATGTCGAGACCCACTCTACGAACTGAACTGTGCGAAAAGGTTGGCGTCGAATACCCCGTTGTCCTGGCGGGGATGGGGCCCGTTGCGGGGACCGGGGACCCGGTATCGACGGCGGATCTGGTTGCCGCGGTTTCGAATGCGGGGGGGCTCGGGGTGATCGGCGGTGTCGCCTACTCACCGGATGCGTTGCGGGCCGAGATCCAGAAGGTCCGGTCCCTGACCGACAAGCCGTTCGGTGTCGATCTGTTGCTCGCTCAACCGTTTCTCGTCCCGCGGGCATCCGGGGTGGTTCCGAGTGCACCGCCGCGCGAGGCACTGCCCGAGAAGCACCGCGAAGCGATGCGGCGCATGGCGGACGAATTGGAGATCGAGTGGAAGGAGGCGCCCGGGGAAGGAAGTCGGATGGGCAGCTGGATTCCCGAAGGCAAGAGCTGGGCGGGTTCGCAGATCGAAGTCATTCTGGAAGAAGAGGTTCCGGTGTTTGCTTCGGGACTCGGCTCTCCCGCGCCGTTCTCGGACGCCTTGAAGGCGAATGGCAGTGTGATTCTTTCTCTGGTGGGAAACGTGCGCGCAGCACAGCAGGTGGCGCAAGGCGGTGCGGATTACATCGTGGCTCAGGGAACGGAAGCCGGCGGGCATACCGGGCGCATCGGAACGCTCGCCCTGTTGCCTCAGGTGATGGACGCCGTCGCACCGACGCCGGTCTTGGCGGCGGGTGGCGTTGCGAGCGGACGCGCGCTGGCGGGTGTACTCGCCATGGGAGCCGTCGGCGCCTGGTGCGGTACGGCGTTCCTGGTTTCCGAAGAGGCCAACCAACCGGACATTCAAAAGCAGCGCATTCTCGATGCGGCGGCGGAAGATACGGTGGTGACCCGGCTCTACAGCGGCAAGACCATGCGCAACATCAACAACCCGCTGATCGAAGCCTGGGAGCGCAGCGGCCTCGACGGCCTGCCCATGGGAATGCAGGGGCTATTGATCCGGGATCTCACCTACTCGATTCGCGAGGCTGGGCGCAACGAATTGCTCATGAACGCCGCCGGGCAAACCTCCGGCATGCTCAAGAAGAAGCGACCGGCCAAAGAAATCCTCGAAGAGATCGTCGGCGAAGCCGCCGAAATCCTCGCCTCGAGTCTGCAGAAACGCGTGGTGTCCGCGATCTAGCGACTCCCGATTCCCACCGCCGCGGCAACGCGTTCGCGGTGGGAAGCCGGCGAGCCCAGCAGCATCTCGCTCGCTTTAGCGCGCTTCAAATACAAATGTGCGGGGTGCTCCCAGGTGAACCCCATGCCACCGTGGATCTGGATGTTTCGCTTGGCGGCTTTCGTGTACGCCTCGGAACAAAAGGATTTTGCCATGGCGGCGGCCGTCGACAATGCGTCGCCATCGCTCTCGTCCGTGAAGGCCGCGTTGTAGGCCGCGGATTTCGCGAATTCCACTTCGACGAGCAGATCGGCACACTGATGCTTGATCGCCTGATAGGAACCGATCGGACGCCCGAATTGAAGGCGCGTCTTCGCGTAGGCGACCGCTTGATCGAGGCAGGTCTGAGCGCCGCCGGTTTGCTCCGCCGCCAGGGCGATCAGCGTGCGCGCGATGGCGCGCTCAATGCCCTTCGTCGCATCGCCGGAAGAGATGCGGGAGGCTCGCGTGTCGCGGAACTCGAGCGTGGCGAGTTTGCGGGTGGGGTCGAGGGGGGCCACGGCTTCCCGGGTCAGGCCCTTCGCATCCGGGGCGACGCGGAACAATGCGAGCTCATCGCCCGCGCGCGCGACCACGAGGATTTCGTCTGCGCTGTGCCCATCGAGGACGTAGGATTTGACGCCGGTCAGCGTGTACTCGTCGCCGTCGGCCTTGGCCGCCATGCGGAGTCCCGATAGGTCCCAGGGCGATTGCTTCTCCGAGAACGCCAACGTGGCGGTCGTTTCGCCGCTCGCGAGCTGCGGCAGAATTTCGGCCTGGGCGGATTCGTCGGCGGCCAGTACCAGGGCGCTGGTTGCGAGCACGGCGCTGGAGAGGAACGGCGAGCACAGCAACACGCGCCCCATTTCTTCCATCACGATGGCGAGCTCGACCAAGCCGAAGTCCGCTCCGCCGTGGGCGTCGGGAATGATGAGTCCCGCGAGTCCCAGTTCCTCGGCAATGCGCTTCCAGGTGTCGGGGTTGTAACCGCGCACGTCGGCCATCAGCTCGCGCACGGTGTTTTCGTCGGATTCGTTCGCGAGGAACTGGCGTACGGTGCGGCGCAGTTCTTCGTGTTCGTCGGTGAATTCAAAGATCATCGGATGTTTCCTTCCGTTAGATATGGGGGGCGGGCTTGTGGGCCCGCAAAAGGTCTTGCCCGCAGTTGGGCTCTCGCCCGCGGGCGCCATCGGACCATTAGCCTCGCGGAACGTCCTTCCAGGGGATTTCCTTGTCGACGCGCGGTTCGCCGGGAAGGCCCAGGACGCGTTCGCCGAGAATGTTGCGCATGATTTCCGAGGTTCCGCCCTCGATGGTGTTCGCCTGGGATCGCAGCAACTGATACTTGGCGGTCAGACGCCGACCGGCAGCGTCACTCGCCGATCGAAGATCGTCTCCCTCGCCCGGGCGACGCAGCTCGTAACCGGGTTCGTAGACGAGCCCATCGTCGCCGATGGCCGAGATGCAGGCTTCCCAGACTTGTTGGTAGAGCTCCGATTGAGCGACCTTGCCCACGGATCCTTCGGGTCCCGGGTTTCCGGAACGCTGAGATGCTTTGGCGCGCAGGGTGGTGAGTCGCAGCAGCTCCGCACGGATGTAGAGGTCCGTCACCTTGTCTTCGAGAATCGCCTGCTCGGAAGCGGTGCGGACCGCGTCGCTTTCTTCCAGGATCTTCATCAGCAGCGCCACCGGTCCGCCGCCCTTGCGCGAAGAACCGCCGCCCAGGGCGGAGCGCTCGTTCATGAGCGTCGTAATCGCGACGCGCCAACCCTGGCCTTCCTTCCCGAGCATGCGGTCGGCGGGAATGCGCACGTCGTTGAGGAAGACTTCGTTGAACTCCGCTTCGCCGGTGATCTGATAGAGGGGGCGAACTTCGACGCCCGGCGCCTCCATGTCGAGCAGGAAGTAGGACAGGCCGTCGTGCTTCGGAACGTCGGGGTTCGTACGGGCGAGCAGCATGCCCCATTTGGAGATGTGGGCGAGCGTCGTCCAAACCTTCTGCCCGTTCAGCACCCAATCCTCGCCGTCGCGCTCAGCCCGCATGGCGAGCCCCGCGACGTCGGATCCCGCGGACGGTTCACTGAAGAGCTGGCACCAGATGTCTTCGCCCGTGAAGATGCGCCGCATGAGGTCTTTCTTGAGGTTCTCGTTGCCGTACGTCAGGAGTGTGGGCATCCCCATGCCGATCCCAATCGGGTTGATGGCAAGACTCTCGTAGAAGACTTTGCAGTTCTTCTGCAGCTCGTCGTTCACCACCGCCTGCATCTTGGGTTCGAGATCGAGTCCGCCGAGTCCTTCGGGATAGCTCACCATGGCGAGGCCGTGGTTGAACTGCGCGGTGCGGAAGGCGACGTGATCCACTCCCTCGGTATCGGGATGAATTTCCTCGAGCAGTTTGCGCGTGCGTTCTCGAACTTCGGATTCGTTCATCGATCATTCTCCTTGGTGGCGGATGTCTTGCTCTCCGCAAGAATGTCCGCAAGGTTCGATTGGAGGCGTAACAGGAGCTGAGCCAATTGCTGGCGTTCAGCCCGGGAAACTCCGGCTCGGAGTTCGCTGCGCAGCGTCCGGTCGATTTCGCCAATGGGTTCGACCAGGTCCTTGCCCGCTTGGGTGACGGAGATGAGCCAAACCCGTCGGTCGCTGGGGTCGGGTTCTCGCTCGACCAGGCGACGCTTCTCGAGCGCGTCGATCACTGTCCCCGTCGCTGCGCGGCCCACACCCAACCCCTCGGCGAGCTGGGTTTGCGACAAGGGGCCCGATTCGTGGACGAAAGACAACAAACTCGCCTGCGAGAGATTCAGGTCGAGTCCCGCGAGCCGTTGGCCATAGGCCTGGCGGATGGCGCGCGCGGTCGCCATCAGGGTCGACTCCACGCGCTGCCAGGGCGGTGCATCCAGTTCGTGCTTGGTGGGGGCCAAATTCGAACCGCTAGCCGCGCTTGATCAGCGTGCCGGTCCCGAGGCCGCCGCCGCAACACATGGTGACGAGGGCGTGTTCCTTGTCCGCGCGTTCGAGTTCGTGAATCGCTTTGGTGAGCAGGATCGCACCGGTTCCGCCGAGAGGATGTCCCAACGCGATGGCGCCGCCGTTCGGGTTCACAGTGCTCATGTCCGGCTTGAGTTCTTTCTCCCAAGCCAACACCACCGATGCGAAGGCTTCGTTGATTTCCACCACGTCGATGTCGCCCATTTGCAGGTTGTTGTCGGCCAGGAGCTTCTGGGTCGCGTAAATCGGGCCCGTCAGCATCAGGACCGGATCCGAACCCACCAGGCAGGTATCCACGATGGTGGCGCGAATGCGCGCGCCGATGGCTTCGGCCTTTTCCCGCGTCATCATCAGCACGGCGCCGGCGCCGTCGGTGATCTGCGACGAAGAGCCCGCCGTGTGAACGCCGTCCGGCAGATTCGTCTTGAGTCCCGCCAGGGCTTCGAGCGTCGTATCGCGCAGGCCTTCATCGCGGTCGCAGATGTGGGTGGTCTTCGCGGGCTTTCCGTCTTCGCCCCAATCTGCTGCGTCGATTGGCTGAATCTGCGTCTTGAAATTTTCGTTCGCCCACGCTTGTTTGGCCCGGTCTTGGGAGAGCTTCCCGAAGGCATCGGCGTCTTCGCGCGTGATGCCCCATTGCTTGGCGATGCGTTCGGCGCCTTCGAACTGGGAGGTGAACTCGTGGTTCTTCCAATAATTCTTGTTGACCGGTTTCCCCGAGAAGGGCTCCTTGGGAATCGTTGCGCCCATGGGGACGCGGCTCATCAATTCGACCCCACAGCCCAGTGCGGAATCGACCACACCGCCCGCCACCAGCGCGTACGCGAGATTCGACGCCTGCTGCGAGGAGCCACATTGAGCGTCCACGGTCGTGGCGGCGACTTCCAACGGAAGCCCCGCGGTCAGCCAGGCGTTGCGCGTCACGTTCATGGTCTGCATGCCGACTTGTCCCACGCAGCCTCCCACCACTTGCCCCACTTCTCTGGGGTCCACACCGCTGCGCTCGAAAATCGCGGATTGAACCTGGCCCAGCAGATCGCAGGCATGGGTCGCAGACAGACCGCCTTTTCGTTTCGCCAGGGGGCTTCGAACGGCCTCGACGATGACAACCTCGCGCATGGAGTCTCCTTCCTGAAAGGATGGGGGTGGAAATCCGTGCGGGCGCACGGGGAGCGATAGTTCGTATTTGTTCATATTGTATGGGCCCATACAATATTTGCAACCGAACGGAAGCGCCCGGACTGCTTGAGGCACCTCGAGAAAGAGGCTATCGACCCGCTATGCGCTTCTGGCTCAACCGCAGCTTGATTGCGGCGCTCTGGATCGGCCTGGGGGTCCAAGGGGCGCTGGGCCCCTTACACCAGCACGGGTCGTGGATTCCGGGGGGGGAAACCGCGGTCCAGCAGGCCGTCGATGGCCAGGTCGCGGAAGTCGATTGCTCGGTCTGTGCGGCGGTTCGCTCGCTGCGCACGGGAGCGGTGAGCCCCACACCCGATGGCTGTGGGACTCCTCCGGCAGGTGGCTTCGCCCGCGTTGGATCGACGTTCCGGCTCGCATTCTCCTTTGTTGGAGCACCGGAGCACGCTCGCGCTCCGCCCCGAACCTCCTAGGACCGGACGCCTTTCCCCTGATGCGTGCCTTCAGGCGCGGGGCGTCTTCCGTTCCCTGCTCTGACGTTCACACCGATTCAGACCCACTCGATGCGGGACCCCGCGAGCACGCGGGGGGAGAGATTCGATGAGATTCGTTTTTCGGGCGGCGCTCGTCGCTTTGCTCGCGGGCAAAGCGGCTCTGGCGAGCGAGCCGCAACACAATGAAGAAGACGCGGCGAAGATCGACGAGATCCTCGTGACGCCGGCTCCGCTGTCCCACAGCGGCGACGAGCTCTCGGTTCCCGTCAACGTGCTCGATCGCGATCACGTGCTGGGACACCTGGGCGCGACGCTCGGGGAAACTCTGGGCCAGGAAGCCGGCATCACGACCTCCTCCTTCGCGGCCGGGGCGAGTCGCCCGGTGATTCGCGGTCAAGACAGCTTTCGGGTGCGCATTCTTCAGGACGGCAATGGGACCCACGACGTATCGGCGGTCAGCGCCGACCACGGTGTTCCAGTCAATCCCTTGACCGCCCGCCGCGTCGAAGTCGTGCGTGGGCCGGCGGCACTTCGCTACGGCGGGGGGGCGATCGCGGGGGTCGTCAATGCGATTACGGGCCGCGTTCCGCGAGCGCATTTCGACGGGCCCGCAGAGGGCGATTTCTATGTGGGTTACGACGTGGGCAGCCGCGGGCGCGACCTGGCGGGTGTCGTCGAAGGGAGTCTGGGCCCCATCGCCTATCACGCGGACGGGTTCACGCGCGACTCGGATGACTACGACATTCCCACCCAGGCGGGGAAACAGCGCAACACGGATTCCGATGGTTGGTCGGGTTCCCTGGGAGCCGCTGCCATCGGGCAGCACGGCCGATTGGGAGTCGCGTATTCCCATTTCGAAAACGTCTACGGCATTCCCCCAGAGGAAGGCGCAAGCGAGTTGTCGAAGATCGATCTCGACTCCAAGAACTGGGATTTCGAGGCCGATCTATACCAGCCCATTTCCGGGATCTCGGAGCTGCGTTTTCGCGGGCGTTATTCCGATTACGATCACGCCGAGGTGGTAGGCGGAAATGCGGCGTCGACCTTCGACAACGATGAGTGGGAAGGTCGCCTGGAACTTCTTCACGAAGAGATCTTCGGAATGGAAGGGGCGCTTGGGTTTCACCAGCGGGACGTGGAATTCAGTGCCGGAGGAGAGGCGAGCGAGCTTCTGGCCCCCAGCCAGACAAATCTGTTCGCGGTCTATCTCTACGAAGATATCGATGTTTCGGATCGCTTCGGTCTGCATCTCGGCCTGCGGATCGAATCCGTCGACGTCGAGGGCACGCCCGCCGATGGACGCCGCCGCGATCTGTCTTTCTCACCGTTTTCGATTGGGGCGGGCCTCCTGTTCGATGCGACAGAGAACATTGCGTTGGGTCTGAATCTTTCGGCGACCCAACGCGCTCCGGAGTCACTCGAGCTCTTTGCCGCGGGGCCCCACGAGGCGGATTCGACCTTTCAGGTCGGCAATCCACTCTTCGACGAAGAGACTTCCCTCACCGCGGATCTGCTCGTTCGCGGCGACTTCGGCCGCTTCGCGTTCGAGGGGAGCCTCTTCTACACGGGGTATCGGGACTTCATCTTCGGCCGCGACACGGGACGCACCTGCGATGAGAGTGGAACCTGTATGGCGGGCGCCGGGCTCGAACTTCAGGAACTCTTCTACACCCAGGAAGACGCCAAGTTCTTCGGCGCGGAGCTGCAGGGTTCCCTGGAAGTGGCCGAGTGCCTGGGTGGCGTGTTCGGAATCGATGGGCAATTCGACTTCGTACGCGCCCGCCTCGAACGCTCGGGGAACGTGCCCCGGATCTCTCCCATGCGCTATGGGGGCGGGATCTACTTCAGCCACGACCGCTTGCGCGCCCGTCTGGGGTTTCTGCACCGGGAAGACCAGCACGACACCGCCCGCTTCGAAACGTCCACCAGCGGATTCACGACCCTCGATGGCAGTGTCAGCATTCGACTCGTGGACGGCGCACTGCCGGTGGACCTGGTGCTGGGCGGACGCAATCTCACGAACGCCAAGGGACGCAATCACGTTTCGTTCAACAAAGACGCCGTGGTCCTGCCCGGGCGCTCCGGGCGATTGGGGATCAATCTGGCGTTCCGCTGAGCGCCTAGTCCTCTCGCTCGCCCGCGTAACCGCGCAAGCGGACGGCGAGCCCGGCGCCGGTCGCGGCGAAGCGCGCGAGTTCTTCCTCGCTGAGCTTCATCCACACGGCGCGAATGGCGTCCTCGCGCTCTGCGCGCAGGGAATCGAGCACGCGCTTGCCGCGCGCGGTCAGGGAATAGTCGCGCTGGCGCGCGTCCACGCTCCCGATGGAGACGCGCACCAGTTCGCGTTCGAGCAGCTGGCGCAAGGTTCGGGAGATTCCCGCCGGGCTTTGGGAGCGCCGTTTGGCGAAGAGCGAGGGCATGAATTCCTCGTCCGCGATCTCTTCCAGGACCCGCCATTGCAGATCCGAGAGTCCCGCGGCACCGGCCAATTGCTGGCGCCGCTGATCGAACACATCGGCCAATTCCTGGAGCACGCGGATGGCCTCGTAGGCCAGGGCTTTTTTCTGCTTGCGCGGCATTCATAGTTAACTTACGTTAATTATTAACGATAAGCAAGTACGACGAGGGAAACGCGTACGTCCAGAAGGAGAATGCGATGCGATTCGATACACCGACCTTGAAGCAGGCCGTCGAGGCCCAGTTCAGCGCCGCTGCCGCCGCCTACGCGACCAGCGGCGTTCACGCCGCCGGCCCGGACCTGGAGGCGATGCTCGCCCAAGCGGACATTCAGGGAGATGAACGCGTCCTCGATCTGGGTTGTGGTGCCGGTCACACGGCGCTCTTCTTCGCGCCCCACGTGGCGGAAGTCGACGCCATCGATCTGTCGGAGCCCATGCTCGAACAGGGAAGGCGCCTGGCGAAAGAACGCGGACTCGGCAACGTGCGCTGGCAGCGCGGAGACGTGGAGAATCTGCCGTTTCCCGATCGTCACTTCGACCGGGTGACTTCGCGCCAGAGCGCGCACCACTACACGGATCCCGAGCAGGCCTTGCAGGAAGTGGTGCGGGTGCTGCGGCCGGGGGGGCGCTTCGTGCTTCTCGACAGCGTGGCGCCCGAAGATTGCGCGGGAGATACGTTTCTCAACACCTTCGAAATCCTGCGCGACGCGTCCCATGTGCGTGACCACCGCGTTTCGGATTGGTGCCGCATGTTCGAGGCCGCGGGGCTTCGCTCGGAAGCGGGTCCGCGTTGGTGGCTCGACATGGACTTCGGCGATTGGGTGCGACGCAGCGATACGTCGGGGGAAGCCGTCGAGGCGCTGCGCGGCTTCGTGCAGCGCGCGCCGTCGGATGTGCGGGCGCCGTTCTTCCCGGATCCGGTGGGATGCAGCCGCGTGAAGCTCGAGGCGGGTTTGGTGGTCGGGACTAAGCCTCGCGGTCTGTGATGTCCTGGTACCAATCGTAGGAATTGCGGCGCACCCAGCCCGGCATGTTGGAGCCCTTCTTCATGCGCTCGAGCATGCCGGGTGTGAGTTGTTTGTTCTTCGCCATCTCGCCGAAGACGGCGGCCGCGTTGCTGTGGTCGAACCAGTCACGCTGCCAACACCATTGGTAGTTTCCCGCGTAGCGGAACCAGGAACCACCGGTTCCCGCGATCTCGTAGGGCACACCCTCGGGATCTTTGACCGGTGCCACCTGGCGCCAGATTCCGATGAACTCGCCTTTCTGGTCGTCGATCAGCGTTCGCACGTAGGGGTAGGTCCATTCCTCGAGGCCTTCCATCTCCGATCCGAACGCATTTTCGTGGATCTCCTGCCGTCCGCGCGCGACGAACTCCCAACCGGGTCCATTGTTCCAGGTATAGAGCGCATCTTCGGTGTAGAACTGCGACATCTTGGACCAATCGCCGGATTTTCCGGCGGCTTCGTTGGCGGCGAGCCAGCGGCCCACCATTTCTTCCATCTCGTTGCGCGGGAAAGCGGTCATGAGGATTCCTCCGTGGCGACCATCATATGAGATCTACGGGCGTTCGGGAAGCAGACTCGGCGCGACGAACTGTTCGACCAACGCGCGTTCTTCGGCTTCGCTGCGCGCCGGATCCTGGAGCAGCGAGATGATGACGCGGACGACCCAGCGCGTGCGCAAGCGCCGCTTGCGTCCCCGGCGGCCGCGGTCCAGGGCCGGTTCGTCGAAGGAATTCGTCAAAGTACCGATGACTTCCGCGGACTGAGACATGCGGGCCGCCATCCCCGCCGCCCCCGGTTCGAACCAAGCGGCGGTTCCCGGGTTTTCTCGCACGAGGCGAACCGAAGCCAGGATGTATTCGACAACCCGTCGCCGCGGGTCGACGATGCCCGCGATCTCTTCGGCGACGCTTTGGGCAATGCTGCGTCCCGCGCGTTTCACGTACGCGATGTGGAGATCGTGGCGATTCTTGAAATACCGGTACAGGGTGCCGCGGGAGCAGCCCGCGGCATCGGCGATTTCCGCCATGCCGGCGGCGGAAACGCCGACTTCGATGAACACTTTCTCCGCCGCGTCGAGAATACGGTTCGCTGCAAGCTCCGGTTGTTCCTCGCGCGACCATTCCCGCGTCACCCCGCGACACCTTTGGAAGCGAAGGGAAGCGATCGGAAACGACGCACGAAGGGCCCCGGTGCGTATTCCCCGGCGGCGGAATCCACGCTGAATTCCGGGCAGCGCAACAGCAATTCTTCGAGTGCGATCTGCCCTTGCAGCCTTGCGGCCGCTGCACCGATGCAATGATGCGGTCCGTAGCTGAAGGCGACGTGGCGTCGGATCTTTCGCGTTACGTCGCACGCTTCCGCGCTCGGGCCGAACTCCCGGGGGTCGCGGTTGGCCGAGCCGTACAAGAGCATGACCTTACGACCTTCGGGAATCCGCACGCCCTCGAGCTCGACATCGCGCGTCACCGTTCGCGCGAGCCCTTGAACGGGCGTCGTGACGCGCAGCAACTCCTCCACGGCGCCCGGGATGCGCCCGGGGTCTTCGATCAGCAAGGCGCGTTGATCGAGATGGTGGGTCAACGCTTCGAGCGCCCCGCCCAACATGCCGGTGATCGTGTCGTTGCCGCCGGTCACCATCGTGAACCCCATGCCGAGAATCTTGGCTGGAGAAACCACTTCGCCCCCCTTGAGCTTGCCGTGAACGAGTGCGGAGATCATGTCCTCGCCCGGGCTCGCCTTGCGCTTCTCCATCAAACCGCCGAAATACCCCACCATCTCCCCGACAGCCGCGCCAGCGCTCAGCACGTCGCCTTCGGCGCTGGCGTCGACGATGGAACTCGTCCAGCGATCGAAAAGCGAGCGATCTTCCGGCGGCACCCCGAGGAAGTGGGCAACGACGAGACTGGGAAGCGGTTTCAACAACTCCGCGACCACGTCCCCCTGGCCTGCTTCGCGCAAGCGTTCGACACGCTCCACCACGAAATTCCGAATCATCGGTTCCAGCGCGCGCACTTGCTGGGGCGTGAAGCGTTTGATGGCGAGCTTGCGCAGGGACGTGTGATCCGGTGGGTCCATCATCACGATGGGAGATTCGAGGCCGAGCTTCCCCATTTCGTCGTAGTGGAAGGTGAGACCCTGGGCGGAGGAAAACGTCGCCGCGTCGACCGCGGCATCGAACACGTGTTGGAATCGCGACAGGACCCAGTAGTCCTCGCCTTCTCCGTTGTCGGTGACGTGATGCACCGGGTCGCGATCGCGCAGAGCGCGGTACATCGCGAAGGGATTTCTCCAAGCGTCACCCCCGCAGGGTTCGAAGCGGGGTTCGGGATTCGTCGCCATGCAGCCCTCCTCGGGAAGACTGGTAATTATACAAAAATAGTTTTTTGTATAACATCGGTTTCTGGCGTAAGGTCGACCCGGGAGGCCACGTGGCGGAAATCATCAGCGATCCCGGAGCGATTGGAGCGGATTGGCTCACGGAGGTGTTGCGCGATGCGGGGGCGCTGCCCAGCGGTCGCGTCAGCGGGCTCACCTGGCAGACGATCGGGCATGGAAAACTGGGCGACAACGTTCGCTACGCGCTTGAGTACGAAGCCGCTCCGGAGACGGCGCCTTCTTCCGTCGTCGCCAAATTGCCCGCCGCGGATCCCACTTCGCGTGCGAGTTCCGCGGCTCAGGGCTTCTATCGCCGCGAAGTCTGCTTCTACCGCGAAATCGCGCCGCGCATTCCCATGCGCACGCCCGCGATCTACACCGCCCTCGTGCACGAGAACGGAACCGATTACGTGATCCTGATGGAGGATCTCTCGCCGGCTCGGCCCGGTGACCAGATCGAGGGATGCGACGTGGATCGTGCGGAGCTGGCGATTCGCGAAGCGGCGAAACTCCACGGCCCCTTGTTCGAAGACCAACGACTGGCGGAATTCGATTGGGTTTTCCAGAACACGCCCGAGGGATCGCAACTCGGTCAGGCCATCCTCCAGGTGATGTGGCCCCAGTTTTGTGAGCGATTTACCTCTCTCACTCCGGAAGCCCGCGCCATGGGGGATCAGTTCGTCGGCGCGTTCGCAAACTGGGCGAATCAATACGCGGGGCCGCGGAGTCTGGTGCACGCGGATTATCGATTGGAGAACCTGTTGTTCGGAAACGCGGAGGGCGGTCCCCCGATTGCCGTCGTGGATTGGCAATCCATCCAATACGGGTGCCCCCTCGCGGACGTCGCCTATTTCTTGGGGGGCGGGCTTTCGATCGAAGATCGACGCGCCCACGAACGCGAATTGGTCGAACTCTATCGGGGCGAGATGGCGCGCGCGGGGGTCGAACTGGATTCCGAATATTGTTGGAAGGAATACCGGCGCTGCAGCCTCCACGGAATTCTCATTACGGTGCTGGGCTGCATGTTGTCCGGCCAGGACGAACGTGGCGATCGCATGTTTGCTGCGATGATCGAGCGCCATCTTCAGCACGGTGTGGATCTCGGCGCCGACGAGTTCTTGCGCTGAGCCAAGACACGTCATCGCGCAGCTGCGGTTCGTGCTCGCTTTGTTGCACGGTTCTGCGCGTCGATGCGCTCTCGAAGTTGGGCGGAGTGGATTGCGTCCACCAACGCCCCCTGGGCGGCTGTTCGATCTACGGGGATCGCCCGAAAATCTGCGGCGCCTATCGTTGCCTCTGGCTGCGCGGTTCCCTCGAAGAATCGGATCGCCCGGATCGACTGGGCGCGGTACTCGACCTGCAGCCCCTCGGAACGGCGTTTCGTCTCGAAGTTCGCGAGGCAACGCCCGGAACGTTCGACCGGTCCGCGCGTCTGAAGGAAATCGCGGCTCGATACCGAGAGACCCTGTCCGTTCGAATCAGCAACGTCGCCGATGTGATGAACCCCGACGCGCCCTATCGGGTGTTGTCTCCCGACGGTCTCGAACGCCGCGTCGCGGGAGATCGCGTGGAGGTCTTGCGCGATGGAGAACCCGTCGAGAGCCGGCGACTTCCATGGCTCGAACGCAGCCTGCGCCGCGTCGTGTTGCGCTTCCGGGCCTGGCGGATTCGCGGTTACGCTAAAGAGCAACAACGCGCCCCGGAGCGCCAGCCATAGGCGGCGTATCGCGTCCCCTGGGAGGAATCATGCAGATCGGTGTTCAGACGGCTTTGAACGGAGCCACGTCTCCGGAATTGATTGCACAGATCGGGCAGGTCGCCGAAGAGCGAGGCTTTCACTCGATCTGGGTGCCCGAACACGTGCTCTTCTTTCGCGAGTATGCGTCCCGTTATCCGTATTCGAAAGACGGCCGCATCCCCGGAGATCCCGACGGGGTGTTGGAACCCTTCAGCGCCCTCACCTTCATCGCCGCCCATACCCAGCGCATCCGGTTGGGAACGGGAATCTGCCTCGTGCCGCAACGCAACCCGGTCTACACCGCCCGCCAAGTGGCGGATCTCGATTACCTGTCCGGCGGTCGCTTCGACTTCGGAATCGGCGTGGGCTGGCTGCGCGAGGAATTCGAAGCGCTGGGGATTCCCTGGGAGCGCCGCGGCGCGCGCACCCGCGAGTGCCTTGGCGTGATGCAGAGCCTGTGGTGCGACGAAGTCTCGCGCTACCAGGGCGAGTTCTATCAGTTGCCGCCGTGCCTTCAAAACCCGAAGCCCGTGCAAAAACCCCATCCTCCGCTGCTGTTCGGTGGTGAGAGCGATGCCGCGTTTGCGCGCGTTGCCGAGTTGGGGGATGGCTGGTTCGGTTTCAATTTTTCACCCGACGAACTGGCGCTTCAGCTCGCGCGCCTCGACGAAAAACTCGCGGGTGCGGGACGCAAGCGAAGCGACGTCCAGATTCACGTGGCACCACCGCGTTTGGACCCAGAGGAGGGCGCGCTGAAACGCTATCAAGATCTAGGCGTCGATCAGCTCATCTTCCCCCTGCTGGCGAGCACGAGCGAGAAGTTGATGCGTCGAGCCGACGCGCTCGCGAAACAAGTCCTGTGATGGTGAACGCCCGGGAAGCGGGGGCCGCTTCGCGGTAGAATCCCATCCCCGTACGGCGATCGAGAAGGAGACCCCATGGACGTGAATCACCCGGCTCTGTTGGCGGCACAGAACAGTTGGCGCTGCGTCATGAACAAAGACAAAGCGGGGTGGCTCGACTTGATGGCGGACGACGTCTGCGTGGAGGATCCGATTGGCGTCGCGCCCACCAATCCCACCGGCCAGGGGACCCGCGGCAAGGCCGCGCTGGCAGATTTCTACGAGAAGAACATCGCGCCGACCCAGATTTCGATCGAATCCGAGGAGTCCTTCGCGGCGGGCAACGAGTCCGCCCACGTCTTGAACCTCACGACCGCTTTCCCCAACGGGGTCAAGATGACGGTCCACGGCATCTTCACCTACCGCATCAACGAGGCGGGAAAGATCACCAACCTTCGGGGGTTCTGGAGCCTCGAAGATGCCAGGGTCGAAAAGTCGGGTTGACAGTGTCTACTTTTTAGTTGACACTGGAAACATGGGTCGAGACTTCCTCAGCACGAGCGAGCGATTGGTGCTCGTCACCCTCGAACTGCTCGAGGAGGAAGGCCTGGAGGGACTCTCCCAGCGCCGGGTGGCCCGCCGGGCCGGTGTCTCTCACGCCGCGCCCCTGCGGCACTTCCCCAGTTTTGCCGCCTTGCTGAGTGAAGTCGCTTCGCGGGGCTTTCGGGGCCTCGAAGAAGCGGTCGGGAAAGCCGCCGCCCAGCTCCCGCCGGGATCCCATCCCCTGGCGCGTTTAGCCGCCGGCGCCCGCGCCTATGTGGACGAAGCGGTCGCAAAGCCCGGCCTGTTCGCGTTGATGTTTCGTCCGGAATTGCTCCAGTCCGATCACCCGGGTCTGCAGCGCGACGGATCTGCGGCCTTCGAGCAACTGGTCGGCCATGTGCGAGCCGCCCAGGATGCGGGCTTTCATGCGGACCGCGACACGCGCGTGTTGGCCGGTGCCCTGTGGTCGCTGGTGCACGGCATTGCCACTCTTTCCTCCCAGGGAGCACTCGAACCCCCCACCGGGGCTTCGCTCGAGACGGTTCTCGAGACCGCGCTTTCCCTGGCCGTTTCCACCACCGCGCCCAAAGGAGAAGACGCGTGAGCGACAATCCCTATCTAGAAGGAAACTTCGGACCGATTTCGGACGAGGCGACCGCCTTCGACTTGCCCGTACGCGGAGAGATTCCCGCGGAGCTTTCGGGGCGGTTGCTGCGCATTGGCCCGAATCCCGTCACCGAGCCCGGCCCGAATCACCATTGGTTCGTCGGCAATGGTCTGGTGCACGGCTTGCGCATGCGTGACGGGAAGGCGCTTTGGTATCGCAGCCGCTACGTGCGCGACGATCAAGTGTGTGAGACGAAGGGTTGGCCCAAGACACCGGGGCCGCGTTTTTCGGATCTCGGTGGGGACGGAGCGAACACCAACGTGATCCAACACGCGGGTCGCACCTTCGCAATCGTCGAGGCGGGCGGAAATCCGTTCGAACTCAGCGAGGAACTCGAAACCGTCGCCCGTTCGAACTTCGACGGAACCCTTCCGGGGCCTTTCTCCGCACATCCGAAGCGAGATCCCGACACCGGCGAACTCCATGTCACGGGCTACTTCTTCGGCTGGGAACACCTCCAGTATCTGGTGGTGGGTACGGAGGGTCGGGTACGCAAGACCGTCGATATCCCGACGCCGGGACGAACCATGGTGCACGATTGCTCGATTACGAAGAACTACTTCGTGGTGTTCGACACGCCGGTGTTGTTCGATCCGTCCATGCTCGAAAAGGGGTACCCGCTGCCGTATCGCTGGTTCGAAGATTACGGCACGCGCGTGGGGCTGTTGCCGCGCGACGGTGAGGCGAGCGATATCACCTGGCACGACGTCAATCCCTGTTTTCTCTTCCACTCGTTGAACTCCTACGAGGATACGGACGGAAGAGTCGTGCTCGACGTCGTGCGCCACCCGAAAATGTTCGATGTGCACCTGGATGGACCCAACGAAGGGATTCCGACCCTCGAGCGTTGGATCGTCGACCCCAAAGGCGGGCCGGTCAAGGAAGAGCGCCTGTGCGAGCGGGGTCAAGAATTCCCGCGCATCGACGAGCGGCGGATCGGCAAACCCCATCGCTACGGATATTGCGGAGCGGTGGGGGAGGGACTCGTGTACGGCGGTCTGCTCAAGCACGATCTGAAGACCGGCGAGACCCTGCACCGCGACGAGGGTCCGCACCGCCAATTCCAGGAGCCGGTGTTCGTGCCGCGCAGCGACGACGCGGACGAAGACGATGGCTGGCTGCTGGCCTACGTCCACGATGCGAAGCGCAATGCCGCGGATGTCGTGATCCTCGAAGCCCAGAACTTCCTGGGCGACCCGGTCGCGACCGTGGAACTACCGGTGCGGGTGCCCTTCGGCTTTCACGGAAATTGGGCGCCGGACGCCTAGGGGCGATCCGGGAAAAGGGAGACCCGCATGTTGTGCGGGTCTCCTCTCCCTATTGGACTTCGGACGGAACGCACAGCAGCTCTTCGATGCGACTGTTGAGCTGCTCGGGACCGAATTGCGTGTGGACGTGGATGCCTTCCACCTTCGTGTGTTTGGCGGCCCCGCTGGCGCGCTTCGCCTGGTAGCAGAGCAGGTGCGCATCGGGATTGATGATGCCTTCGCTGTTCTTGTCCGCGGCATTGCAGAGGAGTCGCGGTCGAACCAGGTCGTACAGCCGATCTTCGAATTGATCCGCCACGGAAACGCCTTCGATCTTCGCAAAACCCGAAGGGCGCTTGACCTTGTAACACAGGAAGTGATCCACGCTCGCCGGGTTCAAGGGATTGGGAATCGGGTTCAGCAAGTCCTTCTCTGTGGGGACCAGCAGGCGGTCTTCCTTCTGGGTTTCGATCAACGTCGCACCGAATTGATTAGTCACGGCAACGGTCTGCTTCACGTGTTTGGCCGTGCCTGAGGCGCGCCGAACCCGGTAGCTCTCGAGATGGGTGACGTCGTCGAGGGTTCCCTCGCCGTTCTTGTCCGCGGGCAGCGCCAGCGCGGTGGGCCGCACCGCGGTCAGGGTTCGGTTTTCTCCAAAGGTCGGGTCGTCGACGGTCACGTCCACGCGTTGGAACTTCGTCGATCCCGGCGTCCGACGGACCTTGTAGGTCATGTAGTGGTCCGTGGTGAAGACGAGTCCTTCGTCGCCATCGAGAATTCCGTTGAGATCCCGATCGATCCCCATACGGAGCCCCGATCCCGGCGGAGTGCAGGTAAAGGTCAACTCCTGGCCTCCGCTCGCCAGCTGGTACAGGTCGCCGGCCGCAATGCCGGCTTCCGCCACCTTGTCGGGTACGAAGAGATCGGCATCGGGATCGTAGACGTAGCCACGCGCCTCGCCGCCGATCACGCCTTTGGCGATCAGGTCGCATTCGTGGGCGTTGGGATCGATCCAGAGTGCGCGGTCGACTTCCGCCCGCGCGATCAGGAGATTGATTCGATCCGTGGCGTCGCTGTCGTTCGGGTCGTCGAGGGTCATCTGCTGTCCCACGATGGGCGCCATGTTGGACGCAAACTCGAACTGGAACTGCTCGATGTCGCGCCGATCTTGTTGCGTCATGTTCGTGAAGACGGTCGCGTTGTGGAAACGGAAGATCGTGTCGAAGCTTCCGTCGTGGAGGAAACCCACGCCCCGCACCTGATCTCCCGTGTGGCTGAAGTCTCCGTTGGAGCCACCAAACGCCACTTCGGGCATGCCGAACATTCCGACCTTCTGATACATGTTGCGGATGTGGGGGATCTTGAATTCCTGGGTTTCGTTCTCGAACGTGCTCTTGCCGTCGGTTCCGAAGAATCCCTGTGACACGCTGGTCGTGTGACATTCGTCGCAGGTCGCAATGATGTCGGTGTTGGGACGGTTGAACCAGATGTCGTTCCCATTGGCCGCGCTCGCACTCAGACTGTTGTCCAGCGCGCGGATCGGATTCGGGGGGTAGGTGACTTCGAGAATGAAGTCCGCGAAGGCCTCCATCGTGGCGTCGGGTAGTTGGACGTCGTTTCCGATCAAGCCCGGAAACGCGCCGTTGAACGCGATGAAGGCCAATCGTTCATCGAGGGGGTCCATCGGGGGATTGAAGTTTCCGCCCGTGCGATCGCCGCGCCAATGCATGGGGCCGTGATTGTCCATGCCGCGCAGACTCTGAGTCGTCATGGGGCCCTTGTTGGGATGGAAGGGAACGCCGCTTCCAACCGGGCCGAAGGGATTCGGGTTGTTGGTGACGTCGCCGTCTGGATCGCCCAGATCCCAGGAGAGACTGTCGAAATCACCGAATACGTGACACGAAGAGCACGAGGCTTCGCCGTTGGCACCCGTGAGACGCGCGTCGTAGAGGACCGGGCGACCGTCGACCACGACCGAGGGCTCTGGGTTGGGGAGCATCTGGTGGTCGACTTCCGTCCCCACCGGGTCTTGCGAAATGTCGATGACGGACACGCCGTTGTCGAAGCGCGTCAGCACGTAGAGACGGTCGTTCGCGGCATCGACCACCACACCCGAAGGCCCGCCTCCCGTCACATCGATGTGATTCGCATCGGACGGGACGAAGGTGTCGCCTTCGAGGGCAGCCGTGTCGAATACGCCGAGCTTGCTCGAGCCGAAGGCCGCCACATAGAGGTTCGAACCGTTGAGCGCCATCCCGACGGGCGTTGCGAGGCTGGCATCTTCGGTTGCTTGCGGTGCCGGGAAGTTGTCGTAATCGATGTGCTTATTGAGGTGGCGCGTCGCCACGGTGCCCGCGGGGTCGATGACCGCAACGCGTGATTCGTGGAGATGTCCGATTACGCTGACGGGTTCGCCCACGGGTTTTTCGGGTCCCGCGTGGTCGCCCGGGCCTTCGAAACGAACTTCGTTGATGGCTTCAGTGTTGCTGACATACAGCTTGTCGTTGGCGGGGTTCACGATCATGTTGAAGAGGATCGTGCCCACGCTGGGGAAGGAACGCAGCACCGCGGGTGCATTGACGGCGTCGATCTCGAACACGTCGAGGTCCGGCAGGTCGAAGCGCACGGCGTTGTTCCAATTGCGACCGAGTTCGTCCTTCCAGATGCTGTCGGAGGGATCGAATTTCACGATCAAGCCCACTTCGGGACCCGTTACCCCGTTGTGATTGTCGTTCGGTGCCGGGAGCCCGCCGGGAACTTGCGATCCCGGCAGTCCGCCGCTTACGTGAATGCCGTCCGGCAGGTTGCACGCCGAGGCGGTCGAGCCGCCGTCGCACACGGCGCCCTCGGACACGACCACGGTCTGGTTTCCCGTGTGAAACCCCGCGGCATACACGAGACTTCCATCCGCCGACACCGCCAGGGCGCGCGGCGTGTCGGTAAAGAGCACGACATCGGCGATCGATGCTCCGCCCGGTGCAGCACCCAGATTGTTGGCATCGAAAACCTGAACGATGGCGCGTCCAATCCCTTCGGTGGTCAGGAGCGGGGCGACGGGGCAGTTCTGTCCGCGCCGTGCGGTGGTGATGAAGGCGCGGTTTCCGCCGGTCCCGGCGAACACGATGTCGCGCGGTTCGTCGCACAGCAAAAGCGTTCGGACCACGCGAGCGGGACTGGTGCTGACATCGACGATGGATGCGCTGTCCGAGAGGTGGTTGATGACCCAAACCTCGTCGTTGTTTCGGGCTGCCACTGCCAGGGGCTCCATTCCGACGGGAATGGATTGGCGATGCAGGATGCCGCTGCCGGTGACGTCGAAGATTTCGAGTCGGTTGTCCGGTGTGTTGACCGCAAACAGCCGCGCGCCATCGGGCGATAGGGCCAGGGGGCGAACCTGTCCGGTTTCGAAGGTCCAAAAGGACCGCGCCCCTGCGTCCCGGGCGACGACTTGGGTGGCACAAAGGGTCAGCAGCAGCATCCAAACAACACGGACACAGGTTTGAAACTTCACGAGGAGCGTCCTCACAATAGGAAGGGTGGGTGGCCCCCCATTCTAAACGCATCCAATCCTCAAAGCTACTTTTCGTTTACTAAGCGAAGGCGCCGAAAGTACGCGGAGTTGGCCAGGTAGTTTGCACACGGGAGGGCGCGATGGAGCGCTCTACCGGACCCGGTTGAAATGTTGGTGGATGGCGTCGAGCCACGCCTCGCTGTTCTCCACATGGGGATGGTGTCCGGCATCGGGGATCGTGATCCGCCGAGCCTGCGGGATCCCGGTCTCGAGGGCGTCCGCACCGGGCAGAAAAGACTCGTCATCGGATCCAACCAGCACGCTGGTGGGACATTGAATCTCGCAGAGGCGCGGGACCAGGGATTTCTGGTCGAGCATCTCGACGCCGAGGGGCGTGTAGGCCGCCGGGTCCATGGCGAGGTAGCGCTTGCGGTGGTGTTCCCAATAGCGCTCTCCCCACTTCTTCGTTTGTCGGTCCGAAGGTCGATCGCTCTCGTGTGCGCGCGCGGATTTTTCGATCAACTCCTGAAGCACCGCCATGCCTTTCGCCCGCGCGATTCCACCCGCCTTTTCCATTCCTTCTCGCGTGTATCCCAGCGGAGCAAAGGGTGCGGTGTTCATCAGGATCAGGGAATGGATCCGTTCCGGCCGCGAAAGTGCAAACCGCAGCGTCACCATGCCCCCCATGGAGTGGCCGAGTAGGTCGCAGCGACCGACCTCGAGGACGTCGAGCAATGCAGCGAGATCCTCTGCGAGCTGATCGAAACGGAAGGTTTCCGGGCGTCCGGTGTGGGTGAAGTCTCCGTGCCCGCGAAGGTCCGGCGCGAGGACGCGGCCCTGCAAGGCGAGGTTCGGGATCTGCTCGACGAAATCGTCGCGGTGTCCGGTGAAGCCGTGAATCAGGACGAGGGGCCGCTCGCCGCTTCCCGCCTCACTACAGAGTGCCTCGACGTCATCCCATGCCACGCGCCGGGTTTTCAACGGCGTGATTCCCGCACGTGAGGCTAACGCCGGGTGAGTTTCAGGATGTCGGGTTTCCGCAAACGGAAAATGTGAATCAGGCGCTCTTGGAACCCGTATTTCTCGCGCGTCGCAGCGTCGACCTTCTCGATCAGTTCGTCACTCGTTACTTCCTCGCTGTGGGCGGGAATCTCGCGTTTGTTGACGCGGACCAAGAGGTTGGGATCGCGGCGCAGATTCTTCAACCATTTCGATCGCGACGTACGCAGATAGACCTCGCCATCGATCACGACGTACCAGACCTTGCTCTTTCGCACGTCGCCGTCTTCATCGAGGGTGATGACTTCGACCACTTTGGTGTCCACTGAATCGAGCCACGGCGGTTCATCGCTCTCGGCGCGAGCCGTCGTCGCCAGGGCGATCAACAGGATGGGAAGTAGGATCGAAGCTCGGGCAATCATCGAATCTCCAGGCAGTGTGAAACTAGTTTCCAATCTCGATATTGCGCGCGTTGGCCTTCATGAGCCGCGCGTCGCGCTTTCGGATCCAGCCGTGTCGAACGCCTTCGTGGGTGGATCGGCGGAACGCGCGACGGTAACTCTTCGCGGTCGGGTAGAGCGACTGCAGAATTTCGTCGTCCAACGGCGTACTGGTACCAAACAAGATACACAGGATGCTGCCCGTTTGACCGCCGCCCGAGTGGCTCGCGAGCGGGACGTCGACCCAAGGTGTGCGAATCCCACCCAATGCGTTGCCCAGGGCATCGCGCGCGATCGTAATGACGGGGGACAGCGAAGCATCGATGCGCGGAGCCGATGCGGGGGGGCGGCCGCTCTTCACCCAGCGATTGAGCGTGTGGATGGCCGCGCGCAGTACGACCTGCTGAGGTCCGGAGTTGATGGGAACCGGGCAGGTGATGAGGCCGGGCACGACTTCGGTGGTGATGATCAGATCCATCACCGAAGGGTCGTTTCCGAGATCGAAGGGACCGGCGATGGTGGTGTAGGAATCCGCGTGGGCGGTCCCGGCCACTTCCCAGAGTCGAATATTCGTGGAGTCGGGTTGTCGGTCGCGGTAGAAGCCCAGCAGCGTGAGGTCCGTCTCGGTCTCGAAGGTGAGGACCGGAACGTCGATGTCCGTGCGGATGAAGGATGGGTTGGGTGACGGGACCGGGGTCTGGGGCGCCTGGGCGAGCGCCGCTCCACCCCCGCCACGACTGTGAATCAAGTAGCCATCATAGAGACGGTGAAGAGGATGGATTCCGTTGATGTACGTCACGAACCGGAAGGCCGACTGAGATTCTCCGACCGCGATCACCCGACGCACCCGAAGATCGCCCAGGGGGGCGAGACCCGAGGGATTGCGAATCGACTGGGCGACCTGGGAGAAGATGTCGTAGGAGAAGCTGTCTCCGGGGTGGACGAGGGAGCCGTAGCGCTCGGGGTCGACTTCCTTGATGGGCATGGGGGGGAGCCCGATGTTGGGCCCGCCTTCGACGCCGACGAACTGCGCCGAGACACCGACCCACGCGTAGCCTCGTCGAATCAGCTCGGTGTGGGTCATGATCCAGTCCGGTGCCGCGTCGAGTCCCCCGCTGACATTGAGCCACTCCACGATCACGGTGCCGTTGAACTTTCCGCGTCGAATGGGGCGGTGCACCAAGATGCGCGTCTTGTAGTCCGCGCTCTCATCCGGGAAAACGTTCCAGCGTCCATCGCTCGTCAGCGCCTGAGCGCTGGTGAACGACTGCGCGGTTCCGGAAACGAAATATTCGTCCTGCCTGTATTCCACCAAGCCGAGGTCGAACATCGTGGCGGCCACGAAGGGCTGACCCAGTCCGCCGGTGACCGGTCCTTCCACGAGGGGGCTCGCGGGCTGAGCGCTCGCGATCCCAGCCGAGCCGCAGACGCAAAGCAGAGCCGAGAGAATTCCGATGGATCGTCGCATTTCTGTCCAGTGCATGAGGAGTACCGCCTTTGCCCGCTCAGATGTGGAAGTGCTGCTGCTTACTCGGAAGCGGATCGACTCTCGAGATACGCTTTCAACTGCCGGTCATGGCGACCCGCTGCGCCCGGGGCGCCGCTTTGGACGAAGGGTTGCCAGCGCGGGGGGGAGGCGGCTTCGGGTTCGTCGCCCATGACGGTGACGCGTTGGATGATGCGCTCTTCGTCGAAGTCGTCCATCACGAAGTGCTGGGTGCACCGGTTGTCCCACATGGCGATCGTGCCTTCGGACCAGCGGTAGCGGACCGTGAAGCGCGGGTTCGACGCCCAGTTGGTCAAGTAGCGGAGTAGGGTTTCGCTTTCGCGATGACTCATTTCGACGATGCGGCGCGTGAAGTGCTCGTTGACGAACAGCGACTTGCGTTTCGTCACCGGATGAATTCGAACCACCGGGTGTACCGCCATGTTGTCCGGGCGGCCGTGGGGTTGCGCGTCGTGTAGCGCGGTCAAGCCCTCGCACAGTTCCTGCATGGGCGGGGACAGTTCGTCGTAGGCCTTGTACATGTTCGCCCACAGGGTGTCGCCGCCCACGGCCGGACACTTCACCATGTTGAGGATGGCGAGCACGGACGGTTGGGCCTGGCAGGTGAGATCGCTGTGCCACTCGTCCGCGATGGCGCCGCGCGACGCGCGAAGTTCGAACAGCTCCTGGAGCTTTGAGGATCCCACCACGTTGGGGTGGCCCTCGAGTTTCCCGAAATGGCGTCCGAAAGCGATGTGGGATTCGGGGTTCAGGTGTTGGTCGGGGAAAAACAGCACCAGGTGTTCGGTCAGCAGCGTCCGGATCGCGTCCGCTTCGGAGCGACCCACCTTCTCGAGCGAGAGGCCGCGAATCTCGGCCCCCAGAGAGCCAGAAAGCTTATTGATTTCAAGGGATTGTGCGCTTGCGGGCATCGCCATTGGGATTCTCCATCGCCGTTCGAAGGGAAGTATCTCACAGATCGAATCAAGGGGGAGGTCGGCCGAGGGCGCTAGCTTCAGTCGCGCGTTCCGGGTTCCGAAACCTTGGGGACCTGCCGGGGGGGACCGATGAAGCTTCGATTTGCACTGGTTGTCGTTTTCGCGTTCGTCCATACCGAGGCGTCCGCGGAAGGCATCCGCATCCTGTCCGCCACCTACGGTGCCAATTGTGGTGCGACGCCGGACAACGTCCTGCACCACGTACAAGAGGCGTGTGGCAGTCGCCGCGACCAATGTACCTACGCGATCGATGTGAACCGCGTCGGGGACCCCGCCAAGCGCTGCTCCAAGAGTTTCGAATTGTCGTACCAGTGTGGCCGCCACGGCCAAAGCCAATCGCAGACCGTCGAGGGGGAGGCCCACGGAAAATCCGTTTCGATGGATTGTCGCGCCCGAAGCGGCGGCGGGACGCTGCGCGTGACCGAAGCCACGTACGGGGCCAATTGCGGGGTACCGGCGGGGAACGTCACGGCCGCCGTCGCGCAAGCCTGCAATGGTAAGGGCTCCTGCAGTTACAGCATCGACGTGAATCAGTTGGGGGATCCCGCGCGCAAGTGCGGGAAGAACTTCGCGCTCTATTACGAATGCAATGATCAGGGCTACGTCTACGATTCGGGGAGTTCGTATGTTCCCCCCGAAGCCCACGGCCAGACCGTCTCCGTGTCGTGCGGCGGTCGGGGCCGCTCTTCCCGCGCCATCGAGGTGCTTTCCGCCAGCTATGGGGAGAATTGCCGCGGCCGAAACTCCAACAACGCGATCGGGTCCGTCGCGAAGCAATGCGACGGAAAGGCTCAATGCACCTATCGGGTAGATCTCCAGGTCCTGGGAGATCCGGCCAGCGGATGCACGAAAGATTTCAGCGTCCGCTACCGCTGCCATCGAAATGGGGACGAACGCGTGACCCGCACGCCGTTCGGGGTCGAGGCCGCGGGCCGCGACGTCACACTGATCTGTCGCGGAGGCCGGTGAAGCCCCGGCTGCGGAAGGATCCATGGCACGACGGATCGAGCCCAACACCCAACCCCGAAATTGGATCGCCTGGATCGACCGGATCGGCGGAAGGGTGGGCTTGTTTCTGCTGGTGGGATGGGTCGCGTTCGCGCTTCTCCTCAAGGCGGACCGCCCCATCCGACGCGTATTTGGCGTCGACGCCGTTGCTTGGGCGGTCGACCCGCTGTCGCGCTGGATTCCAGAGCTGTTTCACAAGCGAAACGATCGAGAAGCCTGGCACGTTCGCAAACCCAGGTTGGTCTACGGCTACATCGACACCCACAGTGTGTTTCCCGGTGAGTCATTCAACGTCATGGCTTCCGTCGGTCCCGATTCCGAAGCGCTGAGCGGACATCTGGAGCTTTCCCGCATTGGGTTCTACGAGAAGGGGCGCGACCACGCAGGCGTCTGGAAGAGCGCTCCGGTGCGTATCGAACCGCACGTCATCGAGCCTACGACTGCAGCGATCGGGACGGCGTGGCGTCCGGTTGCGACGGTTCGCGCCGAAACCGATTGGGCGTCGGGCTTCTACTCCCTGGCGTTCGTCGCGGACGACGGTCGGGCCGAGCGGCGGATTGCGTTCGTCGTGGTCAAGGACCCCCGAGTGGAAGGAGACGTGCTCGTCAAGCTCGCCAACAACACCTACCAGGCCTACAACCAGTGGGGGGGACATAGTCTCTACCGGAGCCGCTTTCTCGGTAAGGAACGGCGAGGGCAGATGGTTTCCTTCGATCGTCCACTCGGCTCCGAGACACGCCATGATTTCTTCAATTGGGAGTACCACTACGTTCGGTGGCTCGAAGAACTCGCACAGCGGGAGGATTTCTCGGTCCACTACGCCACGAATTTCGATCTGTCCGAAGATCCCCGCTTCAGTGAGAATTACGCTCTTCTCGTATCCGTGGGGCACGACGAATATTGGACCCGAGAGGAATTCCAGCATACGCATCGTCGTATCTTCGACCTCGGCAAGAACACCCTGTTCCTGGGAGCCAACACCGCCTATTGGCAAGTTCGCTACGCCGATCTTCACGCGCAGGCGGGGCATCCCGGCCGCGGCCGCCAGATGATCTGTTTCAAATCATCGGATGACCCGATTCGATATGCGGTGGGGGAAAGCGAGGCGCGTGATCAGGTGACGACACTTTTCCGAGAGGGGGGCAGGAGGCCGGAGACGATGCTCGCGGGCGTCGCCTACCAGGACTTTTTGAGCGGCGAGCGACGCTATCCCTATTTCGTAGAAGATGCATCACTGCCGTTCTTCGCGGGGACAGGCTATTCCGCGGGGGATTCGCTGGGCGAAATGGTCGGTCACGAATGGGACAACATCGACCCGGAGGGGGATGGTCGCCGGCTTTTCGTCCCCGGCGTTTCCGCCATTCCCCGCATCGATTCCGAGCGGATTCAGGTGGTGCTGACCGGACATCCCATTGCGGCATCGGGTAGGCAGGGATTGGCACAAGGGGTGTACTTCGAGTCCGAAGCGGGAGCCCGGGTATTCAGTTCCGGAACCAACGACTGGGCGATGGGCTTCCGAATGGAAGGGACCGCCGGCGAACGGTTCCGTCGCTTGAACCGAAACCTCGTAATTCAATTCTTGGGTCGTCTCTAGGCGAGTACACTACTGCGATGGGTCAGCCCCGTTTCCATCGCAACGCCACGGTTCTTCTCTCCTGTTCCGCCCTCCTGTTGGGAATTCTAGCGGCTGCGCTTTCGATCCTGGCCCCCGACCTCTACGTGCACCTCGCTCGGGAAGATCATTTCGGGGAAAGCCTGACCGCTTTCAACTATCTACTGGCAGCCGTGGCATTGATCACGCCGAGTCTTCGCTGGATGGCGCGCGGAAGGCCGGCGACCCGCGAGGTATTGCCGTTACTCCTGGCGTTGTTCTTCGTTTTCGTCGCCGGCGAAGAGATCAGCTGGGGACAGCGGATCTTTGGATTCGAAACGCCCGAGTTGCTCGCGAACTTCGCAAACCGCCAAGGTGAGGTGAATCTCCACAACCTGAAGTGGTTCAATTCGGAAGAAGCGCTCATCGACCAGTACGTGATCCTAAATGCGTTTGCGCTCGTCATGGGCGTCGTGGTTCCGGTGAGCGCGAGGTATTCCAAGCGATTCAGCGCGCTCTACGCGCGCCTGAATTTCCCCGTGTTCTCGCCTGCACTCGCGATGTTCTTCGTCGTGGGTGTGGGGTACGCAGAAGCGATGAACGCCCACGCGCACAGTTGGATGCATTCGGAGCTGCGCGAGCTGCTGTTGTCGCTGGCGTTTCTCCTCGCCGCGCTGTTTCGGTTCAATTCGATGTGGAGTCCGCAGCGCGATTGAAGCGATCGAAGAGGGTTCGCGCCGAGATCTTGACATCGAAGGCATCGATCACGCGCTGTCGCCCCTTGCTTCCCATGGCCAGCCGCAATTCGGGAGACGCGATCAATCGCTGCAATGCATCCGCTAGCGACGGCGTGTCCGCAGGGTCGACGAGGAGGCCATGCTGCTCACTCGCTACGAGTTCCGGGATGCCGACGAAATCGCTGGCAACCACGGGCAGGCAACTCGCCATGGCTTCCATGAGGACGACGGGTAGCCCGTCCATGGCCCCGTCGCGGTCTTTGGTGCAAGCCAACGCGAACAGGTCGGCGTTCTCGTAGAACGGTGGCAGCTGGTCTTGGGTCCTGGCGCCGACGAGCGTGACGCGATCCCGAAGACCGAGTTCGGCGATCAGTCCCGACAGCGCCGGTTCCTCCGGGCCTTCCCCAACGATCGAACACGCGAAATCGACTCCGCGCTGCTGCAAGAGTCCGCACGCGCGGATCAAATGATGATGTCCCTTGAGTTCGACGAGTCGCCCGACCGAAAGAATGCGCGCGGGACCCGGACGGCGCTGGGATCGGTCGACGGCCGGGTAGCGTTCGAGACTCAGGCCCGCTCGGACCGTCGTGAATTTCGAGTTGTAGGAGGCGCCGTATTTCGACACGACATAGCGCCGATGGAAATCCGTGACGGACGCGATGAACGATGCGTGCTCGAGTTTGGTCCCGAGCGCGATGGGCGCGCGATAGACCTGAGAACCGTGGATCGTGAAGGAAAACGGGATTCCGAGTAGCGAAGCGAGAAACATACCGAGGGTCGTGGGGCCGCTGAGGAGGTGGCAATGGATGTGCTGGATACCCGTGCCGGCCAGGCGGTCGTGCAAGTAACACGCTTCGAAGAAGTGGTAGAGAATTCGCGCTACATCCATGGGGCCGCCGAGGTCGCGTATCGAAAGCCCCAAACGGAGTGTGCGCCAGAATCGGGCCGGCTTCTTCGCAAGCGTCGCGATCGCGCCCAGGAGTTTTTCGAGCCAAGAGATCGAATCCAGGTACAGCGTTCGGTCCGAGATGCGTGCGGAGTCCGAATCGAGGGTCTCGCGCGGCGGTCGATTCATCGAAACCGTCGGGATTTCCACGCCGAGGGACTCGAGTTCGCAGATCTCCCGCGCAACGAACGTCAGGGTTCGCGAAGGCAGCGTGATCGAGATGTAGAGAACCTTCACGGGCATCCGGAGGGCTGCCCGCGCAGAAATCCGAGCAAGTGGGTCTGATTCCTCGACCAGCGCGCGAGCTTGGCATCGCGCAGCTCCAAGGCGCCGCGTCGAAGCGCGTCGATGCATTCCTCGGCTCGGGAGATGGCGGCGATCAGGTCTTCGACCGTGTTCTTCGTCACGACCCCACCGGATTCGAAGTTGGCTCGAAGAATGGGCCAGTCCGAAACGATGACCGGCGTGCCCAGGTAGATCGCCTCGTAGGCGGAGCGCTGCATCGTGTGGTCGCGCACCGTCAACGCGATGGCGGCGTCGGCCGCCGCAACCAGCGCCAGATAATCCTTTCGCGGAAGGTGTCCGGTGAGTACGACGTTTTCCGGACGCGTTCTTAGCAAGTGTTCGCCGGCCGGGCCCTTGGGATTCCCGGTCAGGTGGAAGGTTATACGCGGTAGCGCGCGGGCGGCGGCGATGACGATGTCGGTCGGTTCGTCCTGGGTCCACGACCCGGCCAGTACGACGTGAAAACCATCGGGAAGCGAGATCGGCTGCGGGGGCTCGGTCTCCGTCGGAACATCCTCCAGAATGAAGGCGGTTCCCCCGGCGGCTTCCACCCAGGCGGCGAGATGTTCGTTCGTCACGAACGTCTGGTCCGCGCGACGACAAAAAAAGCGGGTGAGAAACGAGAATCGCTCCCACGGAGGGCCGATGAATGCACCGGAGTGCGCATCGATTGCCCAGCGCGCTCCGGTTCTCTTTGCGTAGAGCCAGACCGGCAAGGCGGTCAGGGGCGAAGGACTCATGCACACGATGGTCTGGGGACGCAAACGGAACAAGTCGCGAAGTGTGCGGAAGGTCAGCAACCCATACTTCCCGATCAAGGAGAAGAGGTTTCCTCGTGGCTTGTGGTGGCGGACGAGCTGCATCCCGAGCTGTTCCGCGATCCGATCCGAGCGGCTGCATTCCTCCACCCAATCGATGAACAGCCACTTGGCTTCCCTGCCCTCAAGCATGGTCGGACCCTATCCGTTCAGATTTGGTGGTGTCAAACGGGTCTCGGCTATGTTCCCGACTCTCGTGACCCGAGGTGGACCTCATTTCGACGCTCGACGAAATCCGCAGCTTGTTGAAAACCACCGGTCGCAGCGACTTGATGCGAAACGCGCTGTCGCTTTTCGGGAGCCGCTCGGGCAGCTTCGTGCTGGGTGCCATCTCGCTCATCCTGTATGGAGCTCTATTCGAGAAGTCTGCGATCGCCACGGTCGCGCTGTTCGAGATGGTGGTCGCCCTCTTCCTCACGCTCGGGTTTCGTTGGTCTTCGATCGGTCTGATTCGTTTCGGCAAGGAAGAGCATCTCCGGGCCGGGTCGATTCGGGAGACGTCGAGTGCTCGCCTGGGCGTGACACTTCCGATTCTCGCGCTCTGCCTGGGGAGTATCTTCGTATTCCGCGAGCACCTGCTCGAGTACGTGGGAACCGAGGACCGGTCCATTGTGGCGTTTCTGGTGATCGATCTCCTGCTGTTCGTTGCCCGCGATCACCTGGTGGCGCTGTATTCCGCCGCGGAGCGACACTCCGTCAACGCCGCGATCTATTTGGGATTGAGTATCGGGAAGTTGGTGGTGCTCGGGATCTTCTGGATCGGGTGGATGGATGCGGACGCCGAGACCTATATCAAGCTCGTCGTGGCCGTCGATGCCGCATTGTTGTTGCTGCACGTCGCATTCTTGAGGAAAGAATATTTCTGGCCCATCCGGCTGCCCCAACGGACTGAATTCACCCGTCTCATCCGCTTCGTCCTTCCTCAGGTCTACGGATTCGCCGCGCTGTACGGGATCAACTGGGTCGATACCTACGTGATTCGGCTCTATTTGACGGCGGATGATCTCGGGGGATACCAATTTACCTACTCGATCTTCATGCGCATCGCATCGCCCGCTTTCATCGTCAGTACGCTCTTCTTCCCGCGGATCATCAGCTGGAATCAATCGAGTCCCGAAACCACCGAGCGTTTCGCCCGATTGGCGCCGGCGTGTTTTTTGGGAGGGACCGGCGTCCTTGCGCTGATCGGGATCGCGTGCGCGGCACCGGTTCTCACGCTGGTATTTGGAGACAAGTACCAGGATGCCTATTCGTCCTTCTATCTGTTGTTGGCGGCACTTCCGTTCTTCTTTCTCACGTACACCTATGTGCCGCTCCTCAACGCGCGGGATCGCGTTGCGATCGTGCAGGCGAGCAATGGGGTCGCCGCAGCGGTCAACGTCGCCATCGATCTGGCATTCGTTCCCCGCTACGGAATCGTGGCGGCCGCCCTCGGTACGTTCGTGGCAATCCAATTGCGATCGATTCTCTTGATGCTGGCAACCCACCGCATGCTCGGGCTTCCAACCGCCCGGCTGCTGGTGCCGAGTCTCCTGGGAACGCTGGCGGTGATCGTCTACTTCGTCGGCCAGGGGTCCGGAAACTGAACTGGCGCAACGCTTCGGCGTCGACTAGTTGGCGTCACCCGGGCGCAATAGAACCAGGGGCGTGCGCAACAGAAGCCAAATGTCGTAAAAGAGATTGTGTCGATCCACGTAGTGGAGATCGAGTGCGATGGCCTTACCGAGAGGAAGCGTCTTTCGACCGCTGACCTGGTACAGGCCGGTGATTCCGGGGCGAACGCGGCAGCGTTTCTCCGCCTCGTCGCCGTAGAGCACCATGTCTCCGGGCAGTACCGGACGCGGGCCCACCAAGCTCATGTCCCCCAGCAAGACGTTCCAGAGCTGCGGAAGTTCGTCGAGCGAAGTACTGCGCAGAATGCGCCCGACCCGTGTCACATAGCTGGCGACTTCCGGGTCGAAGAAGGCCGGTTGGTCGCGGTCGGTCGTCGTGAAAGTCCGGTCGCGAACGTGCTCCCCTTCGCGCATGGTGCGGAACTTGAATATCCGGAAGGTGCGGCCGTGTAGACCGACTCGATCTTGGGTGAAGAAGATCGGCCGTCCCGAATCCAATGCGATGAAGAGGGCGACGATGGCCATCAGGGGCGCGGCGAGCAGCAGCAGGATTCCGCCGATCAGGATGTCGAATACGCGCTTGATCATGAACCCGAGCGAGAGCGGTGTTCTCGAATCAGCTCATCCAGAATGGCTTCGATGGAGTACTCGAGCGTGAAGCCCGGGTAGTCGGATTGGAATTTCGACAGGTCGCTGTAGTAGCAGACGTGGTCGCCGACTCGGTTCTGGTTCGAGTAACGGAGATCCAATTTTCGTTTCGATAGGGCCTTGACGGCATCGACCGATTCGAGCAAAGACAGACTGTTTTCCAACCCGCCGCCCAGGTTGTAGACCGCTCCGCATTTCGGGTTCGCGTAGAAACGATCGATCGCGCGAATGACGTCGGTGGCGTGAATCTGGTCGCGGACTTGCTTTCCCTTGTAGCCGTAGACCGTGTAGGGAACCCCGCTGAATGCGACCTGGACCAAGTAGGAGAGAAAGCCGTGTTGCTCCACGCCCGCATGTTGAGCGCCGGTGATGCAACCGGCTCGCAGGGCTACGGTCTTGAGTCCGAAATAGCGACCGTATTCCTGCACCGCGATGTCGGCTGAGAGTTTGCTCGCACCGAACAGGCTGTGGGTGCTCTGGTCGATGGACATCGTTTCGGAGATGCCATTCGCGTATTCCGGATCGTCGAATTCATAGCGTTGGGGAAGTTCGCGCAGAGCGATCTGATTGGGTCGATCGCCGTAGACCTTGTTGGTGCTGAGGTGGGCAAACACCGCCTCCGGCGCGTGTTCGCGTGCGGACTCGAGGAGGTTGAGGGTTCCGACTGCGTTGACCTCGAAATCCGTGAGGGGGAGGCTCGCCGCCAGGTCGTGGGAAGGTTGAGCTGCGCAATGGATGATCAGGTCCGGCCGGAGCTCGCTCACGATCTCGCGTACGGCATCCGCCTCCCGGATGTCCGTGTTGAGATGGCGATAGGTGGGAAACTGGCTCTTCAGCCGAGCCGCGTTGGACGCGGTACTGGCGTCCGGACCGAAGAAAACGGACCGCATGTCGCTGTCGAGGCCCACGACGGCCTCGGAGCGGTCCGCGAAATACGCCACGGCGGCCGATCCGACCAACCCGCAACTTCCTGTTACAAGTACCCGCAACTAAACATCTCCAGAGATCAAGAAAGATCGATCGGAAGCGACCCGGAACCGGCTTAGCCCGGGGCCGCGCCCCCTCATTTTACCTGTGAAACAGTGATTGTTGCGCATTTTCCCAAACATTCGTTTCAGCTCGAATTCGGGCGCGAGCCCGAGTTCTCTCGCGCCGCAACCGCCATGCCGAGCACGATCCAATTCAACGCGTTTTGAAGCTGGGGATAGAAGCTCCCGCCGGTCATGCTCACCAGTAGCCAGCCGGCCACGAGGTAGCGGAATGGGGGGTAGAAGCGCCCGAGGCGCCAAAAGCCCCACATCATCCAGGCCACAACGGCCAGGCCGACCACACCCATGTCGAGGGCGACTTCCAGGTAGGCGTTGTGGGGATGGTTGTAGGCGATCCGTTTGGCTTCCGGGTCGACGGGTCGGAATACGCTGAAAAGCCCCTGACCGAAGATCGGATGGGCATAGAAAATCGGCATCACGCTCGGCCAGATGTTGCTGGTACGGCCCGCCGCAACGCGGTGAAGCGTTTCGGTGACTTCCTGTGGGTCGAGCTCGAAGGCCGGTTCCGGCGCTGGCTCCGCCGCAGGGACGGGGATGGAGGGCACGTCGTCCGGAACTTCTGTCTGGGCGACCTCGGGCTCCGAGGTTCCCTCCAAACCGTACTCGGAACGCTCGGCCAGCTGCGGCAACAGGGCGAGGGACACGACCGCAATGCTCGCTGCAACGAGCAGCCGATCGGCTGTGGAGTTGCGACGCAAGGCGAAGAGCAGCAGCAGCGTCCCGGCAATCCACGAAGTGCGAGAAAAGGAAACTTCGATCAATGCGATTGCGCAGAAGATTGCAGCGCAGCGCAACGGCTTCCAGGCCAGGTTCGTCGACACGACGGCGAACAGAAGCAAGTAGACCGCCATGCGCCCGAGATAATTCGTGTGCACTCCGAAGTTGTCCGCGATCGAGTCACGCCCCATGTCGTAGAGCAATTCCCCATTCGGAGGCGCGGTGACGCCCATGACGTAGAACGTCACGATGATCGGGAACAGCACAATGGTGAGCACGAGCAGGGACTTCTCCGCGGTGGCGAGGGATCCCCGTTGGATCCCGCGCAAGGCGACGAGAAACCCGAGGGCGACGAATTTCGCGGACAGCAAGCCTTCCAGGACGAGTACCCGGAATGGGGTGGGGCGTTCCACGTTCTCGCGCAGGAGCAGTGAATCGACGTCGGCCGCGGTTCGCAGCACGGCGACGATGAAAAGGATTCCAAAGACGACGACGGCCGGCGTGAAGTAGCGTGGAAGGTTGCGAAAGGCATTCCCCAGCCCGGCCTCGCGCAGAACACACGCCGCCGCAGTGAGGAATACGAAGTTGGTGAGGCTGATGCCCGGAATACCGAAAAGGGCCTGGGGCATGAAGGAAACATGGCCAATGGGGATCAGCACGATCGCACTACCGAGGGTGAAATCAGTGAGACGAGTGCGAAATACCCAGCACAAGGCGCAGAAGACCCCCGAGCTGATTGCGAGCGGGAGGACGTCTGCCATCAACGAACGTTCCGTCGTTTCGAAAAAGCACCTTCGGTCCTGGGATTCCAATCCGCCGGCACCCGGCCACCGGGCTGGTGCTCGACCGCTTCCAGGTAGTAGGAAATTGATCGCGCGAGTTCCGGCGTTTCAGCCGGATTCGTTTTCGTGTGGGTGCTCGGGGTGTCGTATTTCAAGATGGCGTCGAGGATTTCTTCGGGCGTACGGGTCACGATGATTCGCTCGAGTTCGCTCATGCGCCGCGCGAGCTGGTCTTGATGGTTGTCGAGGTGTTCGCCACGTCGGTGTTCGCGGGGCATGACGATGGGGACGCGCCCCAGCGCATTGCAGGTGAGGATCGTTCCTGCGCCCGCATGGCTCACCACCACGCGCGCGCTTCGAAGCGTGTCGCGGAGTTCGTCAAAGGGGATGAAACGCTCCCAGCGACAACCCGCCGGGGGCTCCGTGTGGTGGCCGAGCTGGACAAAGATTTCCTCGTCGGGAAACCGCGAAGCCGTCATCTCTGCAGCCTGAACCAGGCGCGGAAACCCATAGCGTTCGGTTCCCAACGTGAAGAAGATCACAGGACGTTTCCCCAATAGACGGTCTTGGGATGTTTCTCCGCAACTTGCGGCCACTGGGTGATGACCCGATCGACGAAGGGCAGAACGAGTCGCGCGGTCAAGGAGATCTGTTCGCTGTAGGTGATCGAGTCGCAATGCAGGGTGACGGCGCCGAACCACCGCGCGAGCCACAAGAAGGGGACCGCGACACCGCCGCCGGTCGAGATCACGAGATCCGGCTTCTCTTCGCGCAGCACCCGGCGTGCGAGCCAGAGATTGCGCACGAGGTTCTTCAGGTTTCGATTCGTGGGTTGGTGGGCGAAGATCTTGCGCTCACGATCACCCAGCAGCGTGCGCGAATCCACCGCGTCGAAGGTCACCCAGACGCGCTCGTGGGGTTCCCAGGCCGACCGCAAGCGGGTCATTTGCAGCAGGTGCCCACCCGATGAGCAGACGAGCAATAGCTTCACGAGGTTCGACTCCTCTGACCGTGGCAGGGCGGTGCTCGCGTCGGTGAGCCCCCGCGTAGCCCCAGCCAATCTCCCCCCGAAGATCAGCGCTGCTTTCCCAGTAGAACGCAGTATGCGTCAATCGATTCGCCCCAACAACGCATATGGCCCTGTGCATTTTCGTCACTCCCGGACGCAGTTTCGGGTCGAAGGGCCCGTATGGGCGGCGAAAAATCCACTGCGGGCGGGCGGCATTTCAGGAGGGATGCCGCCTTGCGACCACTTGGAACTCTCGACCGAAGTCCAATTCGCGCGGCGTGATGCCACTCTCGGCGCCGCGCGATCGAATCCGCCGCTGTCGACGCAATCGGTCCACATTGCGTCGCCGCTATCGGTTGCGTCGCCACCAATCGGAACGGCGATCAGAACCACTGGTGCCAATCGAAAAAATTTCATCGCCATTTTCTCGAGATGAATGACGTTGCATGAAATCCCGATGGATCCATCGGGGCGCAACGAACGAAGAAAGACGATTCGAAGTAAATGGGACCGGAACAGATGTGCGGGTCGATATGCGAAATCGCATTGGGAACGTTCCCGATGGTGCAAAGCGATCGTGGGTAAATGCATTCAAGGAAATGGCAAAGAAAGAGTTTCCAAATACTTCGTTTATGTTTCGTGATAGTCACGGCGCGACATCTGCTTGTTTCACTCTTTTTACGCGCTCATGCTGGAATCCAGACCCAACTCTGCCAAGTGTGCGGCGGATACCAAGGAGACCAGAGATGAGATTTCGAACGTTGATCGCGACGGCTCTTGCTCTTGCTCTTTTTCCCATTGTTGAATCGGCGGATGCCTGTGAATTGATCCACAAACTAAAGCCCGGAGATCCTTCGTTGGACTTCTGTTGGAACGATGTCTGCGACGATCCCCAATACGCGAATGAAGATTTCTGCGTTCCGCAGAACTGCGATCCCTGCAATCAGATTCCCCCGCTCGATCCGCTTCCCCCGGAGTGTTTGGATCAGGGCGGAGACAACCTGTGTTGGACCGGTGAGTTCTGCGACTTGATCCAGAAGACGAGCTTTCAGGGAGGACGTTGGATCATCAAGCGCGCGCGATACGAGAACCCGACGGTTCCAGTCGGCGATATCGTGATCGATCGCGTCGACGTGGTGTCGAAGAACACGCGTACGGGACAAGAAGTGAAAATGGCGGCGCTTGCCCACGGCTCGTCGTGTCCGGAACCGGCACAGGTTGGAGCGTCGACGGCGCTCAGTTGCAACACGGTCCAATTCCTCATCAAGTATGCGACCAAAGTCTGTCAGGACGGAACGACGACGAGTTGTCCGAAATCGGAACGGAAGCTCCCCATCTTCGACAACTTCGGAGATGTGGAACAGTTGCAACGCGGCATTCCGGTCGACACCGGGAAAGCGGTGATCCACCACGCGTCGCAGAAGTCCCCTTCCTTCTGGTTCAACGTTTGTTGTACCGGGCTCTTCGGTCAGAAGAACGACGTAATCGAAGAGGATGGGTACGTGAGCTTGCGCGATCCGAACACGAATCTCTGCCAGGTGTTCGCGTTGCGCGAATCGGGCGGTTTCGCGAGCGATACCTGGCCCGACGAACAGGATGCCCCGGTGGATTGCCAACCGGTGAATTGATCCGCCAAGCGGCGATGAACTAGGCCAGGGCCGCACGCGCGAAGAGCCCGCGTGCGGCCCTGGCCTGCGCTTCGTTCTGATGGCAGTGCGCTCCCCCCCTCCGGGCCGCGTCTGGCATAATCCCTCCATGACTGCTTTCAGCAAAGCCGCCGAAAAAGTGGCTTCGGGCGCCGACGCCACGGCCGAAGCGCGTGAATTGGTTTCTCAAATGAGTCTGGAGGAGAAGCTTTGGTGTCTCGACGGAGACACGCGCTTCTGGCCGGGCATCGTCGATATGGGGCACGGGGGGTATCACCGCCACACATGGCCCGCGGCAGCGGTCGAGCGACTCGGAATTCCAGGCCTGGATTTCGCAGACGGTCCCCGCGGTTGCGTCGTGGGGCCCTGCACGGCGTTTCCGGTTTCCATGGCGCGAGGGGCGTCCTTCGATCCCGCTCTCGAGCAGCGTATCGGTGCGGCGATCGGCGCCGAGCTGCGCGCCCAGGGGGCGACCTTCACGGGCGCCGTGTGTCTGAATCTACTGCGCCACCCGGCATGGGGGCGTGCCCAAGAAACCTACGGCGAAGATCCGCATCAAGTGGGCGAGATGGCGGCGGCCCTCACCCTGGGCCTGCAACAACACGTGATGGCGTGCATGAAGCATTTTGCCCTGAACTCCATGGAGAACGCGCGCTTCAAGGTCGACGTCAGCGCCGACGAGCGAGCGCTGCACGAGGTCTACCTGCCGCACTTCAAACGCGTGGCGCGTGCGGGCGTCGCCAGCGTGATGAGCGCCTACAACTCCGTCAACGGAGAGTGGTGTGGAGAGAATCCGACATTGCTGACGACGATCTTGCGCGACGAGTGGGGGTTCTCGGGCTTTGTCGTCACGGATTTCGCCATGGGGCTTCGCGATCCGGTGAAATCCGTGAAAGCGGGTTGCAACATCGAAATGCCTTTCCGTCAGCAGCGCGCCGTGGCATTGGACGCGGCCCTCGAGAGTGGTGACCTGAAGATCGAAGAGGTCGAAGCGCGCGTGTTGGAAACCCTCGCCACGTTTTTGCGCTTCGCCGCTGTGTTCGAGCGGAAGCCGGATGCTTCGGTGATTGCGTGCAAGGAGCATCGCGCGCTGGCCAGAGAAGCGGCGGTTGCGTCCATGGTGTTGCTGCGGAACGAGGGCCCGCTCCTCCCGGTCGACGCCCCGGGGCTGCGCAAGGTTGCGGTCCTGGGAAGGTTGGCCACGCTGCCGAACCTGGGGGATGGGGGGAGCAGCAACGTCTTGCAACCCGAGGTGGTGACTCCCCTCGATGGACTTCGCGCAGCGCTCCCCGGCGCGGAGATCGTTCACGCGGATTCGAACGCCGAGATTGCCGAAGGGGCCGACCTCGTGGTCGTGGTCGTGGGATACACCAAAGCAGACGAAGGTGAATTCATCGGTTCCGGCGGCGGTCCCCCACAGCCCAGCATGTTTCCACCGGCCGATCATCCGGAAGCGGGTTTCCCACCGGGCTGGGAGGCGCCAACCCCCGCAGCCGGCGCCGGCGGGAGCGACCGGCCCCAGGGCTTCGCAACGGGTGGGGACCGCAGTTCCCTGCGTCTGCGGGCGGAAGACGAAGCGCTGATTCGAGCGGCGTCCGCGCGGAGCGATCGCGTGGTGGTCGCGGTGATGGCGGGCAGTGGCGTGGTGATGCCGTGGCTCGACGAAGTGTCGGCCGCGTTGATGTTCTGGTATCCCGGAATGGAGGGGGGGCACGCCCTGGCTGACGTCCTGTTGGGCGAATGCGAACCCGGTGGCCGTCTGCCGTTTGCGGTGCCCCGCGACGAAGCGGATCTCGTCGATTTCGACAAGGACGCAACCGCACAAACCTACGGACTCTTGCACGGTCAGTGGTGGCTCGACCACCGCGGTGTCGAAGCGCATCTTCCGTTCGGACACGGGCTCGGGTACACGGCGATCGAACTCGGAAGCGCGACGCTCGAGGACGACCACGTGGTGGTCGAAGTCAGCAACACGGGAGAGCGGAGCGGGAGCACGGTGGTGCAGGTCTACGGATCCGTTCCCCATTCACGCTTCGAGCGCCCGCCGAAGCGCTTGATCGGGTTTTCGCGCGTGGCTCTCGGGCCGGGTGCCTCCGAACGCGTACGGGTCCCGCTCGACCGAAGTCAACTCGACGTGCGCCAGGACGGAAAATGGCTGAGGGAGTCGTCCGAAATCCGGCTTCAGGTAGGCTTGGACGCTGCGAATACGCGCCCGGTCGCACAAGCGCCGTCGCGCTAGATCTACATCGAACCAGGGAGCCAGCATGAAGATTCTCGGAAACCTCGAGCCCGAAGACGACGGAATGCACGAACTGGGCCCCGAGGAAAACTTCAACGAGAGCGCCTATTACAATTTCTTCGACGCCAAACGTCAGCTGGGTGGTTTCGTGCGGCTCGGAAACCGCGCCAACGAAGGCCAGGCGGAGATGACGGTTTGTCTGTTTCTACCCCCCGAAGACGGCGGCGAAGGGGCAGGGCGGGTGCTGTTCGCCTTCGCGCGTCCCAAGATTGCGAACAACGATGCCTTCGACGCAGGAGGCCTGCGGTTCGACGTCCTCGAACCGACGGAGCGTCATCGCACGACCTATCGCGGCCGCGCCATCGATCTCGTCGATCCGAATCTCCTGGCGGATCCCGCCCGCGCCTTTCGCGAGAGTCCACGCCGCGAAATCGAGCTCGATCTCGAACACACCGCGGTAGGGCCCCTCTACGGCAAGAAGAACGATCGGGAGGAGAGCCAGCGCAGCGCGGACCAGCAATTCGCCAAAGCCCACTTCGAGCAACACATGGCCGTGCGGGGACAGCTCGAGATCGAAGGGAACAGGTTCGAGATCGATGGGTTCGGATTGCGCGACCATTCCTGGGGGCCGCGCTATTGGCAAGCCATCCAATCCTACGAATGGCTGACCATGAACTTCGGTCCGGATCTCGGGCTCGCCGTATCGCGCATCCAAACCGATGGGTCGAGCGGGAAACGCGGAGGAGTCATCATCCGCGGGCAGACGCTGCAGCGAATCGTCGACGCCGAAGTCGAAGCCGAGTATGCGTCGAACGGGCTGTATCACAAAAGCGTTACTACGCACCTCACCACCGATGACGGCGAACGGCACACCATCACCGGCCGCGTGAAGGGTTTCATTCCTTTGCGCAACCGCCGTTCCGGAATGCAGACCCATATCGGCGAAGGTATGACGGAGTGGCATTTCGATGGGCGCGTGGGGTACGGGCTTTCGGAGTTTCTCCGCCAGGTACGGTGATCTAGCCCCTTGACGCACTCGCCGCTGTAGAGCAGGTGGGCAAGGGGATCGACCATTTCGGGCTCGATCTCTTTGGTGGATGTCTCTTTCATGAGATTTCCTGATCTTTACGGACCCCCGGATCGGTTTAGTTTACTCGCGATCAACTTTCGTTTTTGGCGGGGAACAAAAGTGCGATTGCGTTCGATTCGATTGCTTGGCTCGATTTTGATTGTTTTGCACGCGAGCACCTCCGCGTGGGGACAAGCGGCCAACCAGAGCCCAGTGGCGGCTCTTTTGCCCTTTCCGAATCCAGTCTGGGTCGATGAGTCCGCCGTGATCGATGCCAGTGCGAGCTTCGATCCCGATGAAGACGCACTCGTCTATCGCTACGACTTCGGCGACGGCTCCGATCCGGTGCTGACGGTGGAGTCTTCGGTTCTCCACGCGTACCCGGCCGAAGGGGCCTACTCCGTCCATCTCGTCGTCTGGGATGGGGTGGCGGTGGATACGGACACGCGGGTAGTCGATGTCATCCCGGCGGGAACCAACCGGAAACCGGTCCCGGTGGAGGACTTCGCACAATTGGACCCGGGCGAGAGCGTCACGGTCGACGTTCTGGCGAACGATTTCGACCCCGATGGGGACCTGCTGACCGTCACTCACCTGACTCCGCCGTTGCGCGGGACCGCCCGAATCGAAAGCGATCAAACCGTCACCTATGAAGCCGAACCCGGGGCCGGGGGAAGCGTCGGTTTCGCGTACGTCGTGGAAGATCCGTTGGGTGCAAAAGCGTGGTCGTCGGTCCGCGTCGCGATCGCGGGGCCCACGATCTTCTCCGTCTACCCGGACCGGGATACGCGCATTACCCGGGGTCACAAGAATCGCAACGATGGAGCCCACACGCGGCTCACGGTGAAGCGCGGTGGGAAGCTCAAGGCCTTCGTGAGCTTCCCGCTGGAACCCTTGCTCGGGGGAATCGCCCGGGCCACGTTGTCCCTGGGGTTCGCGGTCGAGCCCGCATACGGAGACGGTACGTCACGCTATGGAGTCAAGCGCGTCCACGATCTCTCGTGGTTCGAGGGGACGCGAAAATCCGACAATGCCGATTGCTCGCCGAGCCAAGAGGGTGGCGGACCGGGAATGACCTGGGGCTGCTTCATCGATACCGAGATCAACGGTTCCAACTCCTCGGCCGACTGCGGAGGCGAACACGCGTGGGTGGGGGGGACGGAAGGATCCTTCGTCGCAGACCACTACACCAGCGAAGCGGTGCTCGGCCGAACGGAAAACTGGCAGAGCCAACGGTTGGAATGGGACGTGACGGACGACGTCCGTTCCGCCTACGAAACCGGAAAGCCCTTCGTTCAATGGATGATCGAACGCTCCAACGCAGGCAAAGGGGCGGCCAAGTTTGGGAGCCGCGAATGGGCGCGTGACTGCATGGGGGATCCCGATTGGGGTCCAATGCTCACGGTCGAACGGAAGTAGAGCCGGCACGGCTCCCAGGAGCGCCTCAGCGCTTCGCGTTCGATCCCCGGCCCCCGCCGCTCTCAGGTGATCTTCGAAATCGGCCGATACGGCGTCCCATGCTCACGGACAGCGCGGAACTCGCGGAACTGATCGATTCGGCCTGGTGCTACGAAGGGTTCGACTGGAAGCAGATCGAAATTCTCGCACGGCACATGCAGGAGCGAGAAGTGAAGGCCGAGACGGTCGTGTTCGCCGAAGGCGATGCGGATTCCTACATGTGTCTCGTCGTGCAGGGATCCATTGCGATCGAGAAACAAACGGGCGAATCGGAACGCAGGCAGCTCAGTCGGATCGGAAAGGGCAAGACTTTCGGCGAGATGTCGCTGATCGATCGCCAACCACGCTCTGCCACGGCCATCGCCAGCGAACCCACGCGACTCCTGGTTCTGACCGCCGACGCATTCGACCGTCTTTGCGAGGAATCTCCGGGCATCGGTCTGCGCCTCGTCCGCAAACTGGCGAAGATGACCTGCGAACGCCTGCGACAAGTCAGTGGTCTATTGATCGACCACCTCGATCAATAGTCTTCCTCCTCTCCGCCGCTCTACTCAAGGCAACGGCCGAAATGTGACTGGGCAGAATTTGTCTTCGGTGACGAGCGAGTAGCCGCGAATCGCCGCTTGCGTAGCGTCACGGTTGGGATAGTTGGTGAAGCAATCCCCGCCGAAGAAGAAATCGAAGCCGGGAATCCCCGATACGTAGAGTTCGAGTTGGGTGAACTCGCGAAACGCGACAGCGCAGGTGGCGCCGCCGCTTGCATCGGGACGACACGCGAAGCCCTCCGGAACACTGTAGATCTGCGCCGAGAGAGTCGGAAAAGAATCGATTTGGAGCGTCACCGTGTGCTGGATCGCGGGATCTCCGTTCCCCGTCACACTGACCTGCGCGCTCTTGGGCCCGATGCGGTTGTTCTCCATCTCGAGTTCGTCCGTGTGGATGTCGAGCAGGCCTTCTTTGCCGAGGGCGATTTTGTTGCTATCGAGACCGACGAAGTCATTCTCGAAGACGAATGTGCCCGTGGAGTTCTTGATAGAGAAGGTCGATTGTTTCTCGGTTAAGCGAATTCGCGAATTCGCGAAGCGGACGGATCGGTCCGAGAACGCATCGATGAAGTCCCCGGCGAGCGTGGCGTCGATGACTTCGAGAGGACCGAAATCGGCTTCGAGGTGAATGCGCCGGCCGGATTTGATCACGGTGTTGGGCGGAATCCGCAATCCGGATCGACCGAAGCCGGCCAGGAACACGGTGTCGCGACCGCGGAATTTCACGCGATCTCCGATGTCGATCACGAATTCGTGATCGGCTCCGGCGGAGAACCCCGCGCTCGCGTGGAGTGAATCGGCCTGAAGTTTCGATCCCGGGCCGATCACGAGGGCGTCGTCGGGGTCGATCAGAATCTCACCCCCGACCTTGAGGGTGAATTTCTCGCCGAAGATCAGATGGGCCGTGTCGCCGATCTCAGCGTCTCCCGCCGCAATGAACTTCGCGCTGTTGCCAAAAGCCAGCTCCCGGGTCCCGTCGATGAAGAGGTCCGTTTTCGATTTCAGGACTGCCTTGGCGTCGACGTAGGTATTGCGGGCGTAGATCGAAACGCTGTCGCCGATCAGGACGGCTTTCTCGCCGAGGACGAAGTCTCCCCCCGGTGCTTGAATGTCGATTCGGGCCAATTTGATCTTTTTCGCTGTCGCTGGAATCACGAACCCCCAGCCCTCGCTCTCGAAGTCGAGTTCGAGATTTCCGTCTGCATCGACCAGATCGTCGATGTGGAAGAGTTCGTCGCCGCCGTCGAACACGCCGTCGTTGTTCTTGTCGACGAAGACCTGGCCTTTTTCCAATGCCTGAGCCGGCGCGTCCGTCACAGGGAACGAGAACACGAGAAGCGAAGCCAGAAGTAGGAAGCGCATGGACGGGACCTCCGGAAGCAAGGCCGTCGTTGCGCAGGTAGCCGGAAGGCGCGCGCACGGCCGCTCTGGAGTACCCGGTACGGCATCTCGCGCGAAAGAAGTGTGACCGCGCTCTCAGCCGACAATGCGTGCGGTGAGCTGTGTCACGCGGTGTTGGGGAACGGGCTCGCGCGCCACGATTCGGACGCTCGGTCGCCGTGGGGCGGCCGGCCTGGATCTAGCGGAGGGCGGGTTCGATCAAACCGAGATCCAGCAAGCTCTGTCCGGTTTCGCGCAGGGTGTCCTCGATGGGGTGGGTCTCGAGTTTCAGTTCCCGTCGGGCGCGGTCGCAATAGGCTCGCGGCGCGTCGTAGACCTTTCCGTATTTCGCGAGGTATTCGTCCATCTCGGGCGGTGCACCGCCGACGGCGATTCGGGGAAATAGCGTCTGGAGCTGCTCCTGCAGCTGGTTCACATTGAGTTCGCCGGATCGGTCCGTGGCACTCAGCTGATAGCGATCCCCGTTCTTGCACAGCTCACTTTCGAGAATCCGCGCTTGTGCCTCGCCCACATCCCGAACGTCGACGATGTTCCAAAGTGCCTGCCATGCGCGCTTGCAGGGTTTGCCCCGGAGCATACGACCGAGGAACCACTGCCAGGAGAACACGAGATGGTGGGCGGGGGAGAGCAGGGGCCCCAGCACGACCAGGGGGCATACGGAGACCGCGTCGAATCCGCCGTCCGCCAGAGCGGTTCGATTCACCAGGTGCTCGGTCTCGACCTTGGCCATCGCGTAGGCGGTTTCTCCGTTCACGTCGATGCGGTCGAGGCTCCAATCCGGGTCGCCCGTGCGATTCTGCGACGCCCAGTCGTTCTCGGAAAACACATAGCCGGGAGGGGCGGGATGACCGATCGCGGCGAAGGAGCTGGTGTAGACCAGGCGGCGAATGCTCCCAGCGCGCTCGAGCGATGCGAGCACGCGCTGGGTTCCCTCGACGGCTCCCTCGTAAACCTGTCGCGAGTTGTTCGCCCCGCCATACGCCATGGCGGTTCCCACGTGAAGCACGGCACTGCAACCCGCGAAGGGTGCGTCGTAGCTCCCGTCTTCGAGAAGGTTGGCGCGAAACAATTCGAGGTGGCCCGGCGTTCGGTCTTCGAAGGCCTTCAAGTGGTCGATCTTCGCGGGGTGGGCAAGGTCGGTCACGCAGCCATGGACCGTGTAGCCACGCTTCATCAGTGCCAGTACGACGTGGGACCCGACGAAACCCGAAGCGCCCGTCACCGCGACGGGGCCGTCCGAGGCACGAACACACGGCATCGCTACTCCTCTTCGGAACGTCCAATTCGTTGGGGCGTTACTCGAATCCCGCATTCGAGAATACCACCATTGGAGTCGTGCTCGTCGTGGGTTTCGATGAGCCGTGAATCAGAAAGAGAAAGCTTACGGTCGATGACGCGGCTTTGGATAGATGTATCACCAAGGACGTGCGAAGTGTCTGGAGAAGCCGGTGCGTCCAAGAATGGTCAAGTCGCCGCGTTCGGAAGTGACGGAACCCGGCAAGACGTGTGCAGCACAATCGCAGCGTGCTGGCTTCGTATCGATCCTAGAAATGAATCACTTCCCGCGCGCATTCATCGCGCCTGCGCCGTTTCCCGCAAGAGTTCGATCGTTGCCGCCGTGTTCGACCGTGTCCTGAAAGACGGATTGCCGGGTCGGTCACGCGATCGTCGGTTTGTGAACCCAGGCGCCCGATTGGTTACGATCGCCTCCTCCCGAGGGAGCGCGCGAGGAACGGCATGACGCAGGACGACTTGGAGGCGCTTCAGATCCGACTGGACGCATACGTGGGCAAGCCCATGGGGCCGTCTTCCGCAGCGCCCGACCCGGTCAACCTCCCCATGATTCGCCATTGGGTCGACGCCCTGGACGACCGCAATCCCGTTTATCTGGACGAAGACTTTGCTGCGACCACGCGCTTCGGCGGGTTGGTCGCGCCGCCGGCGATGCTTCAGACCTGGTCCATGGGGCGTCCCAAGATCGAGGGGATCGCCCTGCGCGGCGGAACGCCCGACGAGATGCACTTCGACAATCCCATCTTGGCGCTGGACGCGGCGGGGTATGTCGGCACCCTGGCGACGAATTCGGAGCTCGAATTCGAACGGTACCTAAAGTTGGGGGATCGCCTGGAGATGTCGACGGAGGTCGAGTCGATCTCGAACCGCAAGACCACGGCCCTCGGCAAGGGCTATTTCGTCACCTGGGTTACGACCTATCGGGCCGCCGGGGGTGAAGTGGTGGGGCGCCAAATGTTCCGGATCTTCAAATTCGACCCGTCGACCATCGACCTTTCGAAGCTTCAGTCGGCTGCATGACGCGAGAACGGACGGAATCCCTGGATGCGGCTTCGATCGAGATCGGGGACGAACTCCCCGGCTTCGAACTCCTCGTGACTTCGACGGTGATCGTGGCCGGCGCGATCGCTTCGCGGGATTTCATGCCCGCCCACCACGATGCGGAGTTTGCGAAGGCCCAGGGCGCGCCCGACCTATTCATGAACATCCATACGACCAACGGCTACATGTCCCGTTTCATTACGGACTGGGCGGGGCCCGAAGGGATGGTTCGCAGCATCAAGATCCGACTCGGAGCCCCGGCGGTACCCGGGCAGCCGCTGCGGTTTACCGGTCAGGTGGCTCAAAAGCGTGTAGCGGAGGAAGAGTGCGTCGTCGAAGTCGCGGTGCAGGCCGCCAACGGCCTGGGTGCCCACGCGACGGGGACCGTCGTCGTCTCATTTCCCCTACGATGATCCATGGTGCCAAGCTTGGAGGGCTCTGCCATGGAGATGGGAAGTTTCGAATCCGGTCGCTACCGCTGGCGTGAGGTGACGGGGGAGCCCGGCCTTTCGTACAAAGTCCGCCACGATTACACGATACTCGGTTACGACCTCGGCGCAGGTACACTCGACATGTTGGTGCGCTGGGCGGGGGACGGCGGGCACTGTCCCATTCATCGCCACCGGGCGACGACCACGGTGCTCGTGCTCGAAGGGGAACAGCACCTGGTGGACCTCTTCCCAGGTGGCGGACGCGGAGAACCCAAGGTGCGCCGCGCGGGAGATTACGCCTTGACGGTCGGGGATGCAGATCCGCATCTGGAATGCGGTGGAGCGGACGGGGGCGTCGCGTTCTTCGGGAATCACTCGGAAAGCGGACTGCTGTATGAACTTCTGGACGAGGACCTGAACGCGGTCCTCGAGGTCAACATGGAACTTCTCGTCGCGGATTGGAAAGAAAATGCGGGCGAAGCGGGAGAACTCACGCGATGAATGTCGATGTCAACTATTTGGATTCCAACAGCTGGGTCGAGCGGGACATGCGAGAGCGCTTTCGCTGGCTCCGAGAGAACGACCCGGTCTACTGGTCCGAACGCGATCAGATCTGGGTGATCACGAAATACGCCGATGTCGTCTACTGCTCGAAACACCAAGAGCTGTTTACTTCCGCCGAGGGGGTGCTGCCCGGGAACCCGGTGAAGGCGGGCTTGATCGACGAGGGTGAGCCGCGGCACAACCAGCTGCGCGGCTTGATCAACAAGGGTTTCACGCCGCGGATGGTGGGGAAGCTCGAAGAGCGTTTTCGCGAGATCGCTTGCGAAGCGATCGATGCGGTGGCAAGCGCGGGCGAATGCGATTTCGTCGACGCGATTTCCGTGCCCCTTCCCCTGCGCTTGATCGCCCACATGATGGGCGTGCGCCCGGAAGACTACGACACGTTTCATCGTTGGTCCGATCACATGATCGGCGCCCAGGGGCGTCTCGACGATCCCGAAATCGTCGCCAAAGCGGGACAATCCTATGCCGAGTACGCGACCTATATCTCCAAAGTCATCGAGGACCGACGTCAGAATCCGACCGGCGACCTGGTGAGCATCTTGACGGGCGCCAAAGACGAGGGCGTGTTGGTGAATTACGAACAAACCGCCAAATTTTCGGATTCCGAATCCATACAGGAGCTCCACAACGACGAGCTGATCAAGATGATGGTGTTGTTGTTGGTCGCGGGGAACGAAACCACGCGCAATGGGATCTCGGGTGGGATGCAGCTCTTGATCGAGAATCCCGCCGAGCGGCAGAAGCTCCGTGACGATCCCTCATTGATGAAGAGTGCGGTCGAGGAGATGTTGCGCGTTACGACTCCCATCGTGACGTTCAGTCGTACCGTGGTGGAAGATACGGAGCTGGGGGGAAAACAATTGAAGAAGGGGCAACTGATTCTGTTGTCCTACACGTCCGCAAATCGCGATCCGGAAGCCTTCGAAGATCCCGATACGTTCCGTATCGAACGCAATCCGAACCATGTGGCGTTCGGAATCGGCAGCCACTTCTGTCTCGGTGCCAATCTGGCGCGCATGGAAATGCGCGTGGCGCTGGAGCAGGTCTTGGCTCGGATGCGGGATATCGAATACGCGGCGGGCGGGCCCGTGTTGGTTCCCTCCAGTCTGGTTCGGACCTGTTCGGAGATGAAGGTGCGTTTCACCCCGGAGAGCGGGGGGACCCACTGAGTCGCAGAAGCGCGCACATCGTCGGCGTCGGCGAAACCGCATACGCGCGCTGGGGAAAAATTGGAGACGTCACGGAGCACGCGCTCGCGTGCCAGGCGATCCAATCCGCCGTAGCCGATGCGGGCCTTGCCATGGACGACGTCGATGGGTTGGCGTCCTTCGCCGAGGATCGCAACGAGGCGATCTTTCTGGCCGCCGAGTTGGGTCTGCCCACCCTGCGCTTTGCCAACATGGTCTGGATGCCCGGTGGGGGCGGCGGTTGCGCGGCGGTCTCCAATGCCGCCATGGCGGTGGAGGCGGGGCAAGCCGAAGTCGTCGTCGTCTTTCGTTCACTTTGCCAGGGGCAATTCTTCCGCTTCGGCAACGCGGGCCGGGATGCCGGGGCGCCCGCGGACCCGGAACCTCCGTCCCTGCAACCGGCCAATTCCCTGTTCCTCGCATCCATGGGGTTTGCCATGCCCTACGGGCTCTTGATGGCCGCAGCCGCCTACGCGCTTCCGACCCGTCGCCACATGCACCTCTACGGAACCACGAGCGAACAGTTGGGGAAGATCGCCGTGACCTTTCGCGAAAACGCGAACCGCAATCCCCGTGCGGTAATGGGGGGGCGTCCCATGACGCTCGAAGACCACCAGGCATCGCCGATGATCGCCGACCCCCATCGCTTGTTCGATTGTTGTCTCGAAAGCGATGGAGCATGCGCAGTCGTGATCACGACCGAGGAGCGCGCGGCAGATCTGGCGAAACGTCCGGTCGAGATCCTCGCGAGCGAACAGGGAACACCCAAGGGTTACGCGTTCGGTCCCTTCACCAACGCCAACATCGCCGACGAGCTGTATGCCACCGGTGCGTGCCAGGAAATGGCGCAGCGACTCTGGGGCAAGGCTGGACTCGGGCCCGGCGACGTCGACGTGGCGCAGATCTACGACCACTTCACCGGTTGCGTGTTGATGCAGCTGGAAGACTACGGGTTCTGTAAACGGGGGGAGGGCGGTCCCTTCATCGATAGCGGCGCGCTGTCGTGGGAAGGCGGGAGTCTGCCTACGAATACCCACGGCGGCAGTCTCTCGGAAGCCTACATCCATGGACTCAATCACGTCGTCGAAGGCGTGCGTTCCCTGCGCGACGAATCCACCAGCCAGGTGAAGAACGCGGAAGTCTGTTTGGTGACGAGCGCAGCGTGCGTCCCCTCGAGCGCGCTCCTGTTGGGGCGAACATGAGCGAGCGTTTCTTCCCCGACGGCATGCCGGCCCCCATGGCGGACGCCACGACGCTTCCCTTCTGGCAAGCGGCCGCCGAGCATCGGTTGGTGGTGCAACGCTGCACCGCCTGTGAGAAGACGAGGCTTCCGCCCGCACCGGTCTGCCCCGAGTGTCGCTCGTTCGACTCCGATTGGAAGGAAGTGCCCGGCCGTGGAACGGTTTACACCTACACCTGGGTGCATCGACCGATCGCGGGCGGCCAGGAACTCCCCTTCGTCATCGCGGTGGTGAGTCTCGCGGATGCGGGCGGGGTCCGGATCATTTCGAATCTCGTGGACGTGACGCCGGAACAACTCGAGATCGGATTACCGGTCGAACTCGTGTGGGAAGACATGAGCGAAGACCTGGCGATCCCGCGCTTTCGTCCCTCGAAGCCCTAGTGCGACTCAGCGTCCCTTGAACAGTGGGTTGTCGAAAATCTCCGCGTAGATCTCGAACGTCCGCTCCTGCCAATCGAAAGTGACGACCTGCGCGGATTGAATGCGGTCGATGGGATAGCCGCCGACGGACACGACTTCCTCGAGGCTACTGCCGCGAAGGGTTCCGAGATCGAACGTGTTGCGCCCGGAAGCGATCGTGTAGAGGTATCCGTGGCTCTTTCCGACGGGGACCGTAAAACCGGCGGCGATGGCGGGGTTCTTCGACGCCGCCACCAAGCCGGAGTTGGTGGTTCGAAAGTGGTCCATGAGGTCGAGGCTTCTGCCCTGGGGAAACATGCCTCCCGCTTCGCTGAGTTGTTTCAGGTTGCGGCCGTCTCCGCGGTAGACAAAACGGGGAACGGCTTTGTGCGCCGCCGCGAGAAGTTTTCGGCTGAAGGCGTTGTTCGCATAGCGCAGGTCGCGGACGCCGGGAGCCAGGCGCGATGACGCAGCCATGAAGACGCCGACACCCTCGGACGTTCCGAGCTGGGACTCCAGCAGCGCTTTGAAGTTGTCGCTGGTGGGATGCCGTGCGACGCCCGCCACGTCCTCGACGATTCCCGACGAATAGAGGTCGTAGACGGTGAGTCCCACGAGAACCGCCCCCAGCGCGGCGGCGACGAGTCCGATCTCCCCGCTGGGATCCACGCGAAGGGTAGGTTGGTTCGCGACGTAGCTGTGGGAGTTGAAGGCGCCGGGGAGTGTTTGAACCTGGTCGAAGCTTTTTCCGCCCAGTAAGCCCGGGTCCGTGTTCAAGAAGCGCCCGACCGCGGGGTCGTAGTAGCGCGCGTTGAAGTTCGAAAGATCGCTCTCGGGATCGTGCTCCTGACCGGTGAAGAGGTGCCGGGTGACGGCATCGCCAGTCGTATGTTCGATGCGGCCGTGGGGTGAATGGACGGTTCGTTGTACGACCTGTCCCGAGCGGTTCGTAACGATCGAACCCGATCCCAGCTCGTTGGGATGGTAGAAGCGGTACTCCGCTGCGGTCGCGGCGTTTCCCATCCACACCAGATGGGTCGAAAGCAGGACGAGAATCGAAGTCCGTTGAAGGCGTCGCGCGCGGGACATGAATCGAACTATTGCACGCCCCGAACTCAGCGCGGACGATCCGGTCGAGAATGGAGGCTTCCTGGGGAAAATGGAGAACGATTGATATCCTGCGGCCGAACGGAGGGCAGCATGGCTGGGAATACGAAGCTGGAATTCGACCTCGGTGGCAAAGTGGCGGTCGTGACCGGTGGCAGCCGGGGTTTGGGTCGCGAGATGGTTTTGGCGTTTGCCCGCCACGGTGCCGATGTGGTGATCGCCAGTCGCAAGCTTCCGGCCTGCGAGGAACTCGCCGAGGAAGTCCGCAAGGAGACCGGGCAGCGTGCACTGGCGCAAGCCTGCCACGTGGGACGTTGGGAGGACTGCGATGCCCTCGTCGAAGCGAGCTATCAAACGTTCGGTCGTGTGGACGTGCTCGTGAACAACGCCGGGATGTCGCCCCGCTACCCGTCGCTCGGCGAAGTCAGTGAGGAACTCTTCGACAAAGTGCTCGGTGTCAATCTGAAGGGGACGTTTCGTTTGTCATCGGTGATCGGAGAGCGGATGGCAGAAGGGGATGGGGGCTCGATCATCAATCTGAGCAGCATCGCTGCGGTTCAGCCGAGTCCGATCGAGATCCCCTATGCGGCGGCGAAAGCCGGTGTGAATGCGTTGACGGTGGGCATGGCGCGTTGCTTCGGACCCAAGGTGCGCGTCAATTGCATCATGCCCGGTCCTTTCTTGACGGACATCAGCAAAGCCTGGGACATGGAGGGGTTCAACAAAGCCGCCGAACACAGCATCCCCTTGCGGCGCGGCGGGCAGCCCGAAGAAATCGTGGGAGCCGCCCTGTACCTCGCCAGCGATGCATCGAGCTATACGACCGGCGCCATACTCAAGATCGACGGCGGAGCGGCTTTCGCGCCGGCCTAGCGGCGCATTGCGGAATTACTGAGTCCGCACTAAGATAATGCGTACGGAATGAGTTCGACCACCCCCCGAGTTCTGCCCCCGGCGTCCGAACCTCGCGCACGACGCGGGCGCCCCTCACGCCGCGCCGACATCTTCGCCGCGGCCTTACGGCTTTTTCGCGAGCGCGGCTTCCACGCGACTTCCATCAACGACATTGGTTCGGATGCGGGCGTAGCGGGTACGGCCATCTACTCCCACTTTGCCACCAAACAGAATTTACTCGAGGAAGCGATTCGCGAAGGGGCCCTGCGGATTCGCGATGGCATGGCGGAGTCGCTTTCTCGGGGCGAGGGGCGAAGCGCGGAATCCGCCCTGGAAGACCTCGTGCGCACTTATGTGCAGGTGGTTCTCGAGAACGCGGACATGAACGCCTGCTACGTGCTCGAGTCGCGCAACCTCGATCCCGACGTTCGGCAGCCCCTGGTGCGGAGCGAGCGCAGTTTGCGGGCGACCTGGCGGCGCTTGCTCCTGGATGTTCGTCCGGAACTCTCGGACGATCAGGCGCGAACCATGGTGCAAATGGCGATTTTTGCGGTAGTCGCCCTATGCGTGCATCGCACGCGGGGCGAACGCGACGCACTCGTCGAGCACGCCACCTCCTTTGTTCTCGGGGCACTGTACAGCCCCGTTGCAATTCAACCCTGAAACCAGAGGAACGACCATGCAAGATGCCGTGATTGTCGACGCCGTCCGCACACCGGGTGGCAAACGAAATGGAAAACTCAAGGACCAGCACCCGGCCAGTTTGGCGGCCCACGTGCTGAAGGCCCTGGCGGAACGCAACAACCTCGATCCGTCCCTGGTGGACGACGTCGTGATGGGCTGCGTGATGCAGGTGGGCCCCCAGGCCGTGAACATCGCACGCAACGCCGTCCTGTCGGCGGGTTGGCCGGAGTCCGTACCGGGAACCACCGTGGACCGGCAATGTGGGAGCTCCCAGCAGGCCATGCACTTTGCCGCGCAGGGTGTGATGTCGGGCGCCTATGACATTGCGATCGCCGCAGGTGTCGAAGTCATGACGAAGGTTCCCATGGGGGCTTCGATCGTCAAAGGGATGGATTTCCCCTTCGACGCTTCGATGAACGAACGCTACAAGGCCACGGGCCTGCCGCCCCAGGGAATCGGCGCGGATATGATCGCCGATCAATGGGGCTTCACGCGTGAGGACTTGGACGCTTTCGGCGCGCGTTCTCAGCAGCTTGCGGAGAAGGCGGCTGCGGACGGACGTTTCAAGAACGAGATCATTCCGGTCAACTACGTGGATGACGAAGGCAAGGATGCCGTTCTCAGCATCGACGAAGGGATCCGCCCGGGAACCACGAAGGAGAAGCTGGCGGGGTTGCGACCGGCGTTCAAGGAAGACGGCAAGATCACCGCGGGCAACAGCTCGCAGATCTGCGACGGGGCCTCCGCAGTGCTGATCATGAGTGCGGAAAAGGCCAAGGAATTGGGCCTTACCCCCCGCGCGCGCTTCCACTCCTTCGCCGTAGCGGGCGCGGACCCGGTCACGATGTTGACCGGACCGATACCCGTCACGGAGAAGATCCTGAAGAAGAGTGGGCTCTCCATCGACGACATCGATCTGTTCGAAGTCAACGAAGCCTTCGCTTCAGTGGTTCTCGCCTGGCAGAAAGAAACCGGCGCGGACATGGACAAGGTCAACGTCAACGGCGGTGCGATTGCACTCGGTCACCCGCTCGGCAGCTCGGGTACGAAGCTCATGGCGACGTTGTTGAACGAGCTCGAGCGAACCGATGGAAAATACGGACTGCAAGTCATGTGTGAGGGCGGCGGCATGGCGAACGCGACCCTCATCGAAAGGCTTTAATCATGGATCTCGAAGGAGCATCGGTCCTCGTTACGGGTGGGGCCTCGGGCATCGGAGAAGCCAGCGCACGCCGGCTTTCGCTGCTCGGTGCGAAACCCGTCATCTGTGACCTCAACGAAGAAAAGGGCAAGGCGGTTGCGAGCGAGCTGAAGGGCGAGTTCGTGAAGACCGACGTGTCGGACACGGACCAGGTCCTGGCTGCGATCGATGCGGCCCTGGACTTGGGCCCCCTGCGCGCCCTCGTCAACGGAGCGGGGATCGGCAATGCGAGTCGCACGGTCAACCGGGAGGGCACGCCCTTTCCCCTCGACCAGTTCGAGTTCGTATTGCGCGTGAACCTGGTGGGTTCGTTCAATTGCCTGCGTCTTGCGGCGGCAGCGATGTCGAAGCTGGACCCGGTGGACGAGGACGGCCAGCGGGGTGCGATCGTCAACATCGCGTCCGTGGCGGCCTTCGACGGACAGATCGGTCAAGCCGCGTATTCGGCGTCGAAGGGCGGCATCGTTGGCCTCACATTGCCTGTGGCGCGAGACCTTTCCGCCATCGGGATTCGGGTGAACTGCATCGCGCCGGGTTTGATCGATACGCCGATCTATGGCCAGGGCGAAGGCTCGGACAAGTTCAAGGCCAACCTCGGGCGCAACGTTCTGTTCCCGAAACGGCTCGGCTATGCGAGCGAACTCGCTTCCATGGTCGCCGAGTGCATCACCAATGACTACATGAACGGAGAGACGCTGCGGGTCGATGGCGGCATCCGCATGCCTCCGAAGTGATCGCAGACAAGGAGATTGGACATGGCGAACGAGATTCTCACGGAAACCCACGGACGGGTCCGGCTCATTACCTTGAATCGACCCGAAGCGCGCAACGCAGTGAACAGCGCACTCGGCCAGGGACTCGTTTCCGCCATCGAAGAACTCGATGCCGATGAAGGATTGACGGCCGGCGTCCTGACGGGCGCCGGCGGTTCCTTCAGCGCAGGGATGGACCTGAAAGCGTTCCTCACGGAGGGACCGCCGAAGGGTTTTCAGACCTTTCTCAATCAAGGCAGCCAGAAACCGTTGATTGCAGCGGTCGAAGGGTTTGCCCTCGCCGGCGGGCTCGAGATCGCGCTGTCCTGCGATCTCGTCGTCGCCGCCAAAGGCGTGAAGCTCGGCATTCCGGAGGTCAAGCGCGGCTTGTTTGCAGCCGGCGGCGGATTGTTCCGCCTCCCGAATCGCATTCCCTACGGTGTGGCGATGGAGTTGGCCCTCACCGGGGAGCCGATCCTGGCGGAGAAGGGGCAGGAACTGGGCCTCGTTGCGCGACTCTCGGAGCCCGGCAAAGCCGTCGAAGTCGCCCTCGAACTCGCGGGCCAGATCGCCAAGAACGCTCCGCTCGCCGTCGCCGCCAGCAAACAGATGATTCGGAATTCGCGCGGTCTGACGGAGGAAGAGGCGTGGGCCTTGCAGAACCCCCTGACCGCCAAGGTGTTCGTCAGCGAAGACGCGAAGGAGGGGCCTCGCGCTTTCGCGGAGAAACGCGAGCCGAACTGGCAGGGGCGCTAGCCCGAGCGATTTCGCTTCTGGAAGCTTCCTGAGGAATCTGGAAGTGTGAAGAGATACGCGGCGTCGCGTGCTTGGTACCGTGTTTGGTCAACGACCGGGTCCAAGTCGCACGAAACCGATGTTATTCAACACGTTCAACAAGGTCTTTGCCGCCGTTCTCGTCGGTTGCCTCGTGCTGCCGTCGAGCTCGATGTCGCTCGAATATCGCTTCTACCACTCGGATTCGATTTCGTCGAACACGGTCGTTACCAATCGCGCGGGCCAGATCGTGCAGCGCATGGTGCACCGGCCATTCGGGGAGCCGCACGCCATCATCGACGGGAACGGCGACGCCCTTCAATCGAACGCCGATGATGTGCGGAATTTGTTCACGGACCACGAATACGATTCCGAGAGCGGGCTCCATTACGCGGGCGCGCGTTTCTACGATTCTACGGTCGGTCGTTTCCTGTCCACGGATCCGGGTCTCGTCGACGGCGGCGTGAGTTTCCAACGGGTGGGAGGCGATGCGCAGAACCTCAACACCCACACCTACGCGATGAACCGACCCACGGTCTTGTTCGATCCGACGGGCGAGTTCGCCCAATACGCGGTTCCGGCGGCAGTGTGTGGTCCGGTCTGCCTCGGTGGCGCTCTCTTGCTCTCCGCGGGCATCGTTTACATGAGTGCGCCGCGTCAACCGACGAACGTAATTCCTTTTCCAGGCAGGCGAGGACCGCGGGGACCCACCCCGACACCCACACCGCTCCCCACACCCCCGGCGGACCTGCCCAAGGCGACGCCGACTCCGGAAATGGGTGACTTCTCTCAGTTCGCTGATCTCGTGGACAAGATCGAACGCTCCTTGCCGGCGCGGGAGTTTCGGAACAGCCGAGGGCAGCAGATCCTCGATTTCGGAACGATCGACGAAGACATCAACGATTTTGCCCTGCGGATTCAGGTGAGCGCGCATCTGAATCGAGCCCTGGGCGATGTGGAAGAGGCCATGACGGGCAAAGCGCTGGGGCACCGTCCCGTCGAGGCGACCTTGCGCATCAAACCGAACGCGCGAATTCGGAATGCGCTCAAGACCATCCAGGAAAGCGATTCGGTCTCGCGCGAGCTGGGCGAAGACCCGGCCCGAACGATCCAAGTCGAGCAGGGCAGCGCCCTCGACGTGGTACGAATTCGCGGAAAATTCCGCGAAGGCCACTACTAGGGTCCGACGAATCGGCTCAGCGGCGCCAGAAACCAGGCTGAAGCAGAACGATGATCGTGAAGATCTCGAGACGCCCCAGCACCATGCAGGCCGCCAATACGAGTTTCACATGGGATGGAAAATGGGCGAAGGTCTCCGTCGGGCCTGCGGAACCGAGTCCCGGACCCACGTTTCCGATCGAAGTGAGCGCAGCGGATGCCGACGTCACGATGTCGTATCCCGCGAGCGACACGACCGCCGTGGCCGCGGCAGCGATGCCGAAGTAGGCGATGAAGAAAGCCCCGACCCCGACCACCAGATCGGCGGGGACGGTCTGCCCTGCGTATTTCACCGAGCTCACGACGCGCGGTTTTCGAATGCGGGTCATGGTGTTGGCGAACACGCGGAATCCCAGAATGACGCGCAGCCCTTTTACGCCGCCACTGGTCGAGCCCGCCATGCCACCGAGAATCATCAGTTGCAACAACACCAAGCCGGCCAGTGTCGGCCATGTGTCGAAATCCGCGGTTCCATAGCCGGCGGTCGTCACGATGGAAACGACTTGAAACATGGCGGTTCGCAACGGGCTCGCACCGGGGGCGTCCGACGTGACGAGCAGCCAGGCTACGATGAGCGTCGAAACCAGTATCACGCCCACGAAGTATCGGAGTTCGACGTCTTCGACGACTTTCTTCAACTGACCGGAAACGACTCGGTAGTGAAGCGCAAAATTGACTCCACCGAGAAACATGAACGCAATGATGATCCACTCGATCTTCGCCGACCCGAATGCACCCACGGAACTGTCTCGCGTCGAGAACCCCCCAGTGGAAACCGTCGTCAAGGAATGGCAAAGCGCGTCGTAGGCACTCATTCCCGCCATCCACAGCGCAATGCACTCCGCACTCGTAAACGCGGCATAGATGAAGAGCAGGCGTCGCGCGGTCTCGGTCACGCGCGGCCGTAGTTTGTCGACAGAAATGCCGGGAATCTCCGCTTTGAAGAGCTGCATCCCCCCGATACCCAGCAATGGGACAATCGCGATGGCGAAGACGATGATCCCCATACCCCCCAACCATTGGGTGATCGCCCGCCACAGGAGGAGGGAATGCGGTGCCGCTTCGATCTGGGCCATCACCGTGGTGCCCGTGGTGGTGAACCCGGAAACCGACTCGAAGAAGGCATCGATCGGGTGCAGGACGCTGAAGAAGACGTACGGAAATGCCCCGAAGATCGATGCGAGGATCCAGGCCAACCCGACGATCAAGAAGCTGTCGCGCAATCGCAGGTCGCCACGGGTGTCGCGGCAGGAGAAAGCGAGTGCCGCGCCCACGATCAATGCCGCGCCGGCACTGAAGAAAAAGGGGTGGTAGTCCTCGCCGAGGGAGATCGCCATGGCGAGGGGAATCGCCTGGATCGCCCCGATACCCACCAGAAACCAGCCGAGAATCCTCCCGTTCAGCAACGCGTTCATTGGATGTTTCTCCAGCGCGTGGTGCCGATGGTCAAGAGCGTCTGAGGCCAACGCTGCCATTCGAGCGCGCCGGGGTGCTCGGGGTAGTGATCGTGGCAATAGACCAGGAAGCGCACGAGACTGTTGAATTCGGGACGGAGGCTCGGGTCCGTGCTGGGGGGCGGGTCGTAATCGAAGCGGACGGCCCGATCGATCCAGCCGCCCGGCCGCAAGAATTGCTCCCGGTAGTCCTTGGAATCGGGGACGATCCAGCCTGCGGCCCGAGACAGCCTGCGACCGCGCGGCGTCTGTTCGGTTTGTGCGTCTTCCATGAAGCGGCGCAGGGTTTCCAGTCCGTCGGGATGGGTCTGAATGAGTTGCAGGTCATAGTTCGGCATGCCCTGGTGAAACACGAAGAGCAGGTGCCGACACAATCCCCCAAGGCTGGCACCGAGTCCGTCGCCAACTCGGAAATGATCGATTCCGACCAGGGCTGCCGATAGCGGTTGGCGAACGAGGGGGCCACCGAGGGGGGCGCCGCTGTAGCGCTCCGCATCGGTCGCATCCGGTGAGATCACGTAACCCACCATCTCGAGTTGGCCGAGGAAGCGTTGGAAACGGGTTGGCGTGTGGGGAAGCAATCCCGAGTCTCGGAATGTCTGTAGGCGTTCATCGAGCGTTCTACGCATCGTTCGGAACCTGCTCGTCGTGCCAGGATGCAGCCAATACCAGCAGAATATCGGAAACGGAATCCTTGCGTTCCACCAGCAAGAGGCGTGCGCGTTGCCCGGCTCCGAAGATTAGCGCTCCCAGCGTGTCTTGATCCACCGACAGACGCAGGGCGAGCACGCGCGGTGCGTGCCGGCGCAGGAGAGACTCGGTATTGCGGTAGAAGCGGGGGGCTCCGTCGTCCGCAAGCACGAGCAAGCGCGAAATCCGCTCGCCGCGTGCGATGCCGGTCTTCCGGTCGGCATGCTGCAGGCCCGCCCGCTCGGCAGCGAGTGTGCGTTCCGCATCCTCCAGACCACGGACGATTCGTCCCGCGGAGAATGCGCGTTTGAGCGCCGCCGCGAGTTCGGTCTCGAGTCGGACCCTCGGCACGGGGAGGCTTCCGCCCTCCCACAGGGGGGCGGACCGTTGCGCGATCTCACGAGCGAGGTCGGCTGCCAGCGGTAGCGCTTCGATCTTGCGGGGAAGCAGGATGCCTTCCATCGGTCCCTTCATTGGACGCCCGGTGCATTTGGCGCGTCCTAGCGAAACTGTTTCGGTCGGGGTCGACAGAATAGCTGGCAGGAGCTCGCCGCGATCAGGCCGCCTTGGGGGCTCCAGATGGCGCCATCGCTGCCGATCAGCCCGTCCGCGGCGAGATCGGCGCGTGTTTCGCAGAGCAGCCAGTCATGGGGACGCGAGTCTTCGTGGAAGCGGATGTGGAAATCCAGATTCGGCGCGATCCAGGGCGAGGGACCGTCCGAGGGGTGCGCGGGCCAGGTTGCGGGTCAGCTGAACAAGTCGAGCAGGATCATGGCGCGGGCGGCATCGGCGAAGCGCTCGTCTGCCCGCGAAGTCGGGCGGAAGCGGAACCAATTGCGCAGAACCGGTTCCCGAGGGCCTTCGAGGGTTGAAGACGGGCGGACCTCGCGCCGTTCGAAATTGGCGACGAGGCCATGTTCCGGGCGTTTCGGCTCGGGTTCGGGGAGTTCGTCGGGCGAGGGAACTTCCGGGGCGCGGGTGTAGTCGTGCTCGAGGCCGTCGTTGTCTTGGGACACCGCCCAGACCTGAGCGTCGAGAATTTCCTTCCCGTCTTGCAGCATGGTGACGTTCAACGCCTCCGACCGGCGGCCGCGCCGCCGGGATTGTACGCGCAACTCGACGACGTCGAACTTCGCGACGTTGAGGTACTGACACGTAAAACTCGCCGGACGACCGAAATCCGTGGAGGCCCCCGCCGCCCGGAGCGCGATGGGGGCGACGTAGCCGCCGAGCGGTCCCCAGGTTCTCCACTCCGGCGCGAGCTGAGCCCGGAAGTCGCCATCCCCGACCGCCTCGATCGAGGTCTGTTCCACGTAGTCGCCCAAGGAACCTCCCGCGTTGACTCTAGCGCGCCGAATTGCCTCGTTTCGAACGGCTCGCTCCCTGAGGGGGCTGTGTTCGCCGCGGGCGCTCGTCGAGCGCGGGTTCCTGTGCAGAAGAATGGCGGATTTGTCGAAGAAGGATCCGTGAAGTATCGGGCTTCCGAATCGCGATTCCTTCTCCGTGTGTGGGGTGCTGCACTCGGTGTAATGCTGGTGTTCTCGACCTCTGCTGCGGCAGAGGGCTGGTCGCCGCGGCTCGAGCTGAATCTGATGCCGGGCACCGATCGACTTCTGGCTCGCCTCGATCTCATGGCGCCCCTCGTCGAGTGGGAGAATGCCCTGTGGTTCCTCGATGCCCGAGCGGTTCTTTCGGATCAACATACCCTCGAGGGCAATCTCGGGTTGGGCTATCGGCGCGTCGTGGGCGATGGGGCCGCGGTGCTGGGCTTCTACGGTTTCTACGACCAGCGGCGTACGCAATTTCATCACCGCTTCGAGCAGCTTACGTTCGGCGCGGATCTATTGACTGAAACCTGGGATTTGCGTGCGAACCTCTACTTGCCGGAGAAGGACGAGCGACGCGTGCGCATGCTCAGCAGCACCCCTGCGAGTACGAGTGCAGCCAGTCTTTCCGGAAACAACATCCTATCCACGATCACGGCGGCCAGCCGGACGTATTCCGTGGAACGCTCCATGCGGGGCGCCGATCTGGAATTGGGTCGTGTGCTCCCCTTCGGTCGAGACGTACGGGGATACCTGGCGGGCTTTCATTTCGATGCCCACAAGACGCCGTCGATGACGGGCGGGAGGGCGCGCATCGAGTCTCGGGTCAACGATGTCTTCTCCATGGGGGCGTCCTATCAGTACGACGATCTCCGCGGAAGTCAGAGCTTTCTCGAGTTGCGTTTTGCCTTTACTCCCTGGGGACGCAAGAACTCCGAGAAGCCTGCGGGGATTCGGCGCCGTCTCGCCGACCGCATCATTCGCGACGTCGATGTGATTACCAGTGACGAAGGCGCGACGAGCATCGCCGGTGGAACGACCACGACGAGCCCGGTTCTGGGTGACGATGGAAACCCCCTCGAAGTCTGGTACGTCAAGAACGACGCCTCGGCCGGTGGCGACGGCAGCGTCGAGACACCCTTCGATACCCTGGCGGAAGCGGAAACGGCTTCCGGGACGTACGACTACATCTTTGTCTACGAAGGGGATGGAACCACTACCGGGCAAGCTGCGGGAATCGCTCTCAAGGACAATCAGAAGCTGCTCGGAGAAGGAGTTGGACTGGCGGTCGGGGGCAACACGTACATCGCTGCGGGAAGCAAGCCCAAGATTACGAGCGGCATCGACGGCGTTCGGATCGGGAACGGCAACGAAGTGGCGGGTCTCCACATCCAAACTCCCGGGAACGTCGGCATTGGATCCACCTCGAGCAATGGATTCAATATCCACGACAACCTGATCACGGATGACGGAGGGGCTGGAATCTATATCCAGGACGGAAATGGAACCGGTACCATTACGGACAACACGGTCACGAATTCGGCAGTTCGCGGTATCTGGACGACCTTGGCGACCGGAACGTCGGACCTGGACCTCACCCTATCCGGGAACACCCTTTCGGGTGTGGGTGGGAGTGCAATCTATGTCGACAATCAGAATCCGCTAGCGAACATCAACACCACGATTTCGTCGAACACCACTTCATCGAATGGCGGGGGCATCGCGGTGTTGCAGGCCGCCGCCAGTTCGACGACGACCGCGACGATCAGCAACAACAACTTGACATCGGAACCGTTGGGAATTGCCCTTCAGAGTACGGGAAACAACACGGGAATCATGCGTGCGACCGTTTCGGGCAACACCATCACGGGATCGACGACATTCGGAATCATCGCCCAGTCAGCGAACCCTACGAGTAGCGTGATGGGAATCACCGTCGACTCGAATACAGTCAACAACGCGGCGGGTTCCGCGCTCACGATCGACGCTCAAGGGACTTCCGACATCGACGTAATCGTGAACGGCAACACGCTGAACGGCGCTACGGCCGTCGGGGGCGCATCCAAGAACACCTCGAATCTCTGCATGGAGTTCACCAACAACACCACCGATGTCAGCTTCTCCGCGGTCCACATCGCGGGTACATTCGACTACTTCTTCGACGGAACCAACACGCCGGGCGCGATCAATACCACCGGCGCACCCAACGCGGTCGCCCAGGGGACCTGCTCTCCCTAGATCGGGTTTCTATCTCGGACGATCGCAGACGACTCGACGTCGCTCGACCGACACCGGGGAACCTCTACTTTTTCTGGCGTGATCGGCGGCCCGCAAACCGCATGCCCGCGAGCGCGAGCCCCCGAATCGCCGGTCCCAGGAACTGACCGACACTTCGAGCGCGGGTGAGGCGACGGCTCTCGTAGGATTCGAGGCCCAGGTCTTCGCGAATGTCGCTCGACATGGCGTTCGTCATTCCGTCCAGCGGAATTCCGGTCCCATCGGCGATTCGCACCATACGTTCGAAATTCCCGATCACCGCCGCGGCGTCGACGAGGGCCGCGGAGCCGGCCGCTTGTCGCAGGGCGTCGCGTGCGCTGGCAAGCTCGGCGGGGTCGCCCTGGACCGCAGCGTCGACGAACGTCGTGAGCCGCTCACCGTGTGTGATGCCCGCGTCTCCCGCCTTGGCGCCTTCGCGGATGCCTTGAAGTTCGCCTTCGCTGCCCGAGTACTCGATGCTCGCACGGAGCATCACCGCGTGGGAAGACGTTCAGTAGAAGCATTCGTTCAGAGCGGACACGCGGCCCGCCACGAGTTCGATCTGCGAGCGGTCGATGGCACGGGTTTGATCGAAGCGCAGCATATCCTGGGGGCCGAGGTATTGGGCGGCGCCGACCCCCATCCAAGCTTTGAGTTCCGCGGGCACCAGACTCAATGCGCGGAGAACATAGGGAGCCGGTCCCGGAGGGAGGCCTACCAGGCGGGTGATGGCCCGCGAAGCCTGCATGGGAACCCAGGCCTCGGTCTCGACGACATTCTCGGGGCGAACGCGAGTCGGTTCACCCGGTTGCGGATCGGGTAGGGGCTCCAGGGGCAAACCCAGGGCATGATGGAAACGATCGATACTGATGGTGATGACCGTTACCCCCAACGCTTCGACGTAGGCGTCCGGCGTCAAACCCTGCTGAAGAAGTCCCCGGTACCATTTTTCGCTCAGTCGGGCCGCGTCGGTCGTGACGCGATGAACGAGGTCCAGTAGCGGGACGGATAGATTCGGGGTGGCGGTGTGTTCTTTCCCGACGGAGAAAGGGGACAGCGCAGCTTTGCGCTCGGCACAGAGGTCGCAGCTGCGGGCGCGACGGGTTTCCCCGGCGATCGCGACGCGTTCGGATCCCGTGAGCCAGGTTCCCGGTCCCGCGATGTGGGCCCAGGCACGTCGGTACGCCTCCTGGAGATCGGATCGGATCGGGTCGGGGCTTGCGTCGAAGCGGAACGGCTCCATGGGTCCTCCAGTCAGTCGCCCGACCAGAATAGCCGAGAAACGCCGCGGGTCCGAAAGCGAGAGAATCGGCTTCGCATCTGCGCCTTCGGATGCCACTATCCGGTCTCAGTCCACGGGGAGGGGTTGCGACATGTGGATGGACATCCTGTTTCACGGTTCGGCCCTCGCCGTGCTTCCGTTTTGGTTCGCGATGATCGTGTTTCCACGCGCGGAACGGACGCTGCGAATGGTCGCATCGCCCTGGATCATTCTGCCGCCGGTCGTCTGCTACCTGCTTCTCGCCGCACCGAACGTTCCCCAGCTGGTAGGCGCTTTCGGCGACGCGAATCCGGAAGGTCTGGCCCGGCTCATGGGGGCGCCCTGGGCGGCGAGTCTGTTCTGGGCCTATGCGGGAGCGTTCGATCTCTTCGTGGGCCGTTGGATCTTTCTGGATGCGAGGGAAAGGGGCATTCACCCGGTCTGGGTCTCACCGGTCTTGTTCACGGCGATCTTCTTCGGCCCTCTTGGCTTCCTGCTCTACGCCGCATCCTGTGCGGCACTGCGGCAAAGGGCGACGTGAAGTCAGGCGATGAAGCCCAGATTGAAGTTGTGGTTTCCGTCCACCCAATACGCGTTGGGGTCGAAGCCGATGGGTTCGGGCGGAAGGATCTGGGAGAGGATCGTCGCTTCGGGTAGGCACAACCAGCGCGCGAGAACCGTACCGTAGACGTCGCGAAAGTCCGTCGGTCGGTAGGGGTTCGCAGGGGCCTGGGAGTAGGCCATGTTTCCCTGTGGGTCGAGGCCGGCGGGCGAGATGTCGGGGTGGTTTCCGTAGAGGCCACCGATGACACTGCCCCCGAACAGAAAAACCGGGCCGAGGGTGCCGTGATCCGTGCCGTTGCCGTTCTGTTTGACCCGGCGACCAAAATCGCTCCAGACCAGAATCAGCGTATCGTCGACGATCCCCATGTCCGCGCAGTCGTCGTAGAAGAGCTGCACTGCGTCGCCGAAGCTCTTCAAGAGTTCGTAGTGGCGACCGCCGGGATCCCCGGCTCCTTGATTCGAATGCGTGTCGAAGCCGCCCACCGAGACCTGGAAGTAGCGCGTCTCCATACCGGGAACGCCGAGGGAAACGCCGTACATGACTTTCGCGACTTCGCGAAGATCGTGCGCCGCCGCACTCCCGAGACCGCCGTATTGACTCGCCCAAGTGGCGCGGTCATTCAGATAGCTTTCCACGAACGCCTCGGTGGCTAGAAGGGCCGAGTTTCCCGTCGACCCGAAGTACGAAAGCTGGGGTTGGCCCGCCAGGGTTGCTTCGTTGCATTGGGCGGCGAAGCACGCGCGCTTGGCCGCATCGTCGGTGGGGTGGTCTGGGTCGTAGGGGAATCCGAAATCGTCGAGACTCTCGAACGCCAGGACGTTGGTCACCGCTTGTCGGAAGGAGGGCGCAATGTTCGCGCCGATGTTCACGGCGGGGATGTCGGTGCCCAGATAGCCGAGTTCGATCAGGGAATTGCCCACCCAGCCGTTGGGCGAGGGGGCGGAGTTGACGGGATAGCCCGTGCGCCACACCTGATTCGAGCCGTCGTGAGACAGCCGGGCCTCGGGGTAACCGCAGCCCTGAACGATCGCGCACTTTCCGAGATCGAACAGGGCCTTCACACCCGAGAGGGCCGGGTTCAAACCCAGCTGCGCCCCCGTATTGGCGTCGCTTCCGATCGGCAAGAGGCCGCCCGCAGGCAAACGAAGATTGTTTCGATTCAACTCGTAATCCGTGCGCAGCGTGCCGGCGCCGTCGTCGATGGGTGTCACGGTGTTGAGCGCGTCGTTTCCGCCATTCAAATGGATCACCACCACGGACTTTCCCGTGGCTGCCGCCCAGGCCGACCGGACGAACGGATTGGCGAGCCAGGAGGGCAGTAGCAAACTGCCCGAGGCCAGCCCGGTTCGGGCGAGAAATTGTCTTCTCGAGATCGCCATACTGAACCTTCCGTCAATGCACTTGATACGCCGCACACTGAATCAGCAGACCGAACAGTCCGTTCAGTTTGCGGTCGACGAAGTCTTCGTCCTGTAGGTCGAGGGGGCCGCCGCCCTCGGAGGTGAGATAGTCGATGAACGCCGTGCGTTCGGCGGAAATCAATTGGTCCGCGATACCCAAGACTTCGCAGGCTGCATCGACGATCGCGCCCGGATCCGTGAGGTTGGGATCGATGCGTTCCGTCGGTCGAAGACGCGTGGACTTCCCGCCGACGCGGGTCGTCGCGATATCACGCGCAAAGGCGCTGCGGGCGAGGACGGAGCCCGTCGTGATCCAGGCGTTCTCCCAGTCCCAACCGAACACACTGGGCGGTTCCATGGGACTCTGTCCGATGCGCGCCACGTGTTCGCGAAGTGTGATGAAACTTCCCCCCCACACGCGCTGCTTCTTCGGCTTGATGTCGAGCATGCGAAGCGTGCTGATCACGAAGTCGACGGGCCACTTGACGGACTTCCGGGTTCCTGGGCCGTGGGGGGCGGACGAATGGGTCTCGTAGAAGGCGTCGTTGACCAGGATCGCCCGGATCAGGGGTTCGAGCTCGAAGTGCTGGTCGAATCCGGATTCGGCAATCACGGCGTCGACGGCGGGCTGCGCGTAGACGGGATCTGCGTAGCCCCCATGCGCGAAGCATTCGAGCAGCCGGCGCGCGGTGCGACGGGCCACGGTGTTCTTGCCATCCGTATCCGTGTGATCGAAGAGGATGTCGACTACGCGATCGATTTCCGGCTCGCCCTCGCCCAGGTCGTCAAAGGACCGTCCCGCTGGACCCCATCCCCCGACGTCCGTGAAAATCGTTTTGGGTCCGCGGCCCGGGAATTCGATCGTGAAGTCGTGTTGGGTGGGATCGAAGTAGAGTTTGTACTTCTGCGGAATGTAGCGCCAACCGCTGAAGGCCCGGGCAATCTGCACGATGTCGGATTGGCGGTAGTTTTCGCTTCCCGAAAAGTCGTGGACACCGAGGGTGAAGAGTTCGAGGAGCTCGCGTCCGTAATTCTCATTGGGTTCGGACTTGTGATTGTCCTGGGTGTCGAGAAACTCGACCATCGCCACGTCACGTCCGATCTCTTTCACGAGGTCTCTGAAGTTTCCCTTGCAGTTGTTACGCAGAAGCCGGTTCTGCAAACTCATCAGTCGCGGATTTCCGACACCTGCGTTGTTGGTCGAGAAATGGTCGTGCCAGAAGAGCGTGAGTTTCTCCTGGAGGCCCGGAGTGCGTCTCTTGAGCAGGAAAGACAGATAGCGATCCTGGACTTTGAAGAGGTCTTTTCCGCTTCCGGGCTTGTAGCGGGAACGCTTGAACCCGAGTCGCAAGTCGGCGGCCTGGCCTCGCGTGAGTCCCGCGTAATCGGAAATCTCTTCGGGAAGTGCGCCGAATCCCGTTCTGCGCAGGAAGTGTCGCGCTGCACTCGCGTCGAGGAGGGTGTTCTCGTCTCCCATTGATCCGCCCGGCGTCCAGCTTCGGACCGGTACCCACATGGACGGCACCTACCCCGATGAACGCGAAGTTCATGGGTCAGCAACATACCCGCGGGCGCTCTCAGGAAAGCTCAAGAATTCTCAAACATGGCAGCAGAAATAGAAAAGGCGGCCCGACTGGACCGCCTTCTCGCTTCTCAAGCTCGCACCGCGAACGGCGCGAATGAACCCAACTATGCGGGCTTCAGATTTCCGGCTGCGGGCTTGCCTCGTTCCGTAACGACTTCGAAGCTGACGCGCTGACCTTCGTCCAGCGTTCCCATGCCGGATTGCTCAACCGCACTGATGTGCACGAAAACATCTTTCGCGCCGTCTTCAGGTTGAATGAATCCGAATCCCTTGGCTGTGTTGAAAAACTTGACTGTTCCAATAGGCATTTTGGCCTCCTCAATGAATGCCCCGCGCAAATCGGGCGCGGTACCGAACAATCTGGTCGTCGTGGTTGTCTTGAATCGGTCGTCCAGGGAACCCGGACGGGTAGCTAAAAGGCAGGCCAAAACGGTAGATCGTGCGCCGGAGTCTGCGCAATATCGCGACCGAAAGCAAGTCGGACCTGCTGGGGGGGGGGCGGGAAGGTCTCTTTTTCGTCTCCCCGCCGGGTTCTGGCTTTCACGGGAAAGGCCCGGCGAACCTGGGCTGGCAATCGGCCTAGAGCTGGCGGTTGTCCCCCCGGGCGAGCCGGGTGAATCCGCCGACCGAGATCAGCTCCTCCTCGAATGCGGAGAAAGCGTTTTCCGCATCGGCGAGGGTCCAGCTGAGCGGGCCCCCGGCGACCGAGAGGACGAGTTGGGCCTCGGCTTCGAGGTCCATCTGCCAGACGCCGCCGGTTCTGCGGAATAAATGAGGGGATACGAACGGGCTACTCGTGCTGAACAGGATCGCCCGGTCTCCGCGCACGAGGGATTGGAATTCGTGCGGAAAGTCCCGCAGGTACAAGTAATCGAGATAGCCGGGCGTCATGGGCCATTGCGCGACGAGTCTTCGGCTTCCCTCGGTCAGGAACGCGGCGTTCGGATCGAATTGTCCGCGTCCCAGCCAATCCAGATAGGTTGCGAAGGTCTCCTCGACGGTCGCTCCGGCCGCATCCCCGTAACCGGGGGATTCCGGGATCGCGGGAAAGGCTTCCAGGGTCTTTTCCGAAATGGGCGCATGGGCCTGTGCGCCGCCGCCACCGGCTCGGTGCCGAAGTGCCCGCAATGCGCGAAACCCATCGGGCTGGAATGACCCGGCGAGTTGTTGATACCGAAAGTGGTCCTGCAGCATTCGAATCGCCAGCAAGAGCGCGAACGCGGGATCGCCGTCGTCGAAGAGGTACCGAGCGTGTTCGTGAATGAAGTATCCCACGAGTGAATCCGGGAGATTCGACTCGAGGTCGTAGTTCGAATGGATTCGCAGGGATTCCCCGCGCGTATCGTAAACGAAGAGGAGCGCGCGTTGACCGGGGCTTTGGCTTCCAAGCTTCATTTCGTCGAAACGATTCGCGGCGAAAATCGCCAGGTGGGTCTCCCGTGGAACGGGCGTAAAGAGAAAGCGCGCGTCGATCGCCGTTTCTTTGGAAAAGAGCTCGAGGCGATCTTCGAGAGCAGCGCGGTCCGAATCGCTCAAGAGACCGATGGCGTCGTCGATTCTCCCGCGCGATGCGCCGCTCGGGTTGCCAGCGAGCAGGTGCCAGGCGAAAACGGCCGCCGCCAGGGCGATGGAGATTCCGAAGCGCTTCAACCTTCGATGCCCCTCGTGAGTTCCAGCTTGGCGCTTTCCAAGGTGTTCGGGGGCGAGCCGATGAATGGGCGCGCTTCGATCCCGCGGGCGAAGAACCGCCAGGGGAGTTGGGCCAGTCGTTGGTTCAGTTCTCGAATGGCGTCGTTGTAGCGCGTGCGCTCCAAGGCAACGCGGTTCTCAGCACCAACGATCTCGAAGCTGAGTGCCATGAATTGATGGTCGGATCGAAGGGTTGGGAACTGGCGAGCCAGCTCTTCGATCTGCGGATGAATGCGAGATCCGGGTTCTTCATCCAGCCGGTGCGCGCTACCCCCGGTCGTGCTTTCGACGAGGGCGACGAGCCGAGGAATCAACGTACGTTGGCGATCTTTCTGATTTTCGATCTCGTGTAGTTGCGCCTCGGCATATCGGTCGAGAGCGACCAATTCGTTGCGCAAACCGAACGACACGCTCATGGCTCCGATCAAGAGGCCGAAGATGGCGAGGAGAAGGCCGATCTTCTTCTGGGCCGACAGCGATCGGACGAAGGCGAATTTCGATTCCGGTGGATCCGAAGGCTGGGCGAGTGCTTCCAGCTCTTCGGCAATCTCGATCGCCGATCCGGGACGGTCTTCCGCGCGCTTCGCAAGCAGCCGATTCACGAGCGGTTGGAGATCGCGATCGATCCGATCGATCGCATCCGGGACGTCTTCGAGGACGCGCCGGAAGTGCGCGTGAAGCGAGTCCGCGGAAAACGGTGTGTTTCCCGTGAGCATGCGGACCAGGATGACGCCCAGGGAGAAGAAGTCCGTCGCGTGGGTGCAGGGCTTGTGCTCGATCTGTTCGGGCGCGATGTAATCGGGGCTCCCCACGAACTCACCGCTCCCCGACTCTCCGCTGTTCGACAGGAACCCGCACAGTCCGAAATCGGCGATCTTGGGAGGTGCATTGGCGGGCAGCATCACGTTGGCGGGCTTCAGGTCCCGATGGATGATCGAGTGGTCGTGGGCCGCCGCAAGACCGCGAGCAATCGATGCGGCCAGCTTCAGGGCCTGGTTTCGCGAAAGCACGCCTTTTTCTGCCAACCGTTCTTCGAGGGATGGTCCCGCAACGCGCTCCATGACGTAGAAGGCATGAACCTGTCCATCGCGCTCGAAGCTTCCGGCGTCGAGAATGGAAACCACATTCGGATGGAAGATCTCGCTGGTGGCGTACATCTCTTTTTCGAAATGGCGCGTGAGGCGCTCCTGGCGCTTTGGGTCCAGAATTTCCTCGCGGATGACCTTGATCGCCACCGGCCGTCGCAACGCGGGATCGACGGCGTCGTAGACGACCCCCATACCACCCCGCCCCAGCTCGCCGCGGATCTGGTAGCGGCCGATCGACTTCGGAAATCGCGCGTACTCGCTGAGGACGCGATCGCGAAGAAGTTCGAGGGAGATCTCAGGCAGAGAGGTCATGAGCGTCCTGGGGCAATGCGCGTGCGAGCAGGGAATGTCGCCACGACTCGATCTGCGAATGTCGTCGGTCCGTCATGTCGCCCGACTCGAGAATCGTGGAAAGGCTCGTCGACGCGCGTTGGAGCCGCTTTCGACTGGTCGCGATCCCGATGCCGAGCAGCTCGCCGATTTGCTCGTGACTCATCCCGTCGATGCGATGCAGTTCCAGCACGATGGCTTGTTCGTCGGGCAGTTGTTCCAATGCGGCGACGACGCGGCGCCGGTCCTCGACGCTGGAAAGAATGGATTCCGGTCCTGATCCTTCGAAAATCAGGCTGCGAAGAGAATCTACGGAATGGTTCTTTCGGTGAAAATCCGAGATCGTGTTGCGCGCGATCCCGTAGAGCCACGCGCTCAATTTGGATTCGCCGCGAAATTTTGGGGCACCGCGAAGGGCTCGTAGGAAAACTTCCTGGAAGAGATCTTCGGCGTGTTCGTTTCCCATGCGCCGTGTCAGAAACGTCAGGATGATCCGGCCGTGCCGTTCGATCACTTGCGCTGCGGCAGCCGGATCATGGCTGGCGACGCGCGCCATCAGCGCTTTGTCCTCGCGCATGATTCGTTCGTTGTATTTGTCGTTCTGCTTCATTGTCTTCGTTCCGATCGCCGCTGGCGGAGTTTCAAAGGCTCGAGAGGGCGAACCAGAGCCCCTTCAGAAAATCGAAAATTCGGATGAACAAGGTCCGCGCACCTTCGAACACGCCTTCGAAAACGCGGGAATCCTCGGCTCGGGTATCCAAGGGGGTCGCGGTGGGGATTCCTACGTCGGGCGGATTCGTCGTAGTGGCCGACGGCGTTGCGAATTCATGCCGGGCGGCTCCCAACACTCCGGCATCGACTCGCGTTGCGGGTCGGGAACCGGGATCGATGTATTCGGACGTGCCGGGGTGGGCGATCCAACGAGGGCGGGAAGGTTCGCGGATCGCGATGCGCTGCTTTCCGGTTTCGGCGGCATCGCGCGTTTGCGGCCCGCCGTCTTCCGGCGCGTCCGGTCCCCGACGCGGGAGCGCGTCATCGAAGGCAAAGGCTTCCGGGGAACGCTTGGCCTGGTTCCCGTAGGCTTGGGGTTCGCTCCACGCGGGGTGGTCGTCTCGTTCCCCTTCGAGGTTCTCGAGAACGGGTTCGGGGGATTCATCGGTCCCGGCGGTGTTCCCGCGCACGGAACCGGGTTCGCCGTTCACGCGACGGGCGTCGTCGGTTATCCAGGACGTGTCGGCGAAGTCGTAGCCGGGCTTGGCATTGCGCGCTGCGTGCGGGGAATAGGCGGGATTGCGGCTCCACGCGCTGGGCGAGAAATCGTACCGGACGAAACTCATCTGTCCGAATCTAACTTCCTTCTGCTCGAGCTCCGCGGCCGAGGCCGGAACGCTGGCATCCGGATCTGCGTGAAAATTGATTTTTCCCTGGATCCGGCCGGACGCGGTAGCGCGGTATTCGAACTGAACCGCGACGATGTTGGTGTACGCGTGTTGGGTTCGTTCGATTCGAGAAAAGTAGAAGCCTCCTTGCCCGCAAATCTGTTCAGGGCCTTCCCCGAGATAGACGAGTTGCCCGAGGCGGTTGATCTCCGGGGGCGAGGCGTCCGATTCGGGGTTGCAGCGCGGATCGACGTAGACGACGCCTTGTTCGAGTTCGTCGCCCGAGAGCGAACGGAAGCGAAACTCGAAAGCCTCTTCGCGATCGCTGACCAATATCCCAAGCTCGCCTGGTACCCGCTCGGGAATCCATTCCATGCGGCGGGGAACGACGTCGATCGCTTCCTGGGTTCCCGAAATCTTCAAACCGAACGAGTTCCCGAACACACACCCGACCGTGATCCCCGCGAGGAGAAGGCAGCCCGCGATGCCGAGCCAACGAGCGGATCGCCTGGGGGCGGAATGCTGGGGTGCATGACGTTCCATTGGGACTTCTCGAGTGCAACCGGGGTGCCCGCTCGAATCCGTGCGCAAGTCGCGGAGTAATCCCGCGTTTTCGGAAATGGAATTCGACTCCAGACAGGGAATGCGCTCCCTGCGAGGGGCAGGCGGCATCCGGTGCCATTAGTGGCAACAAAAGGGTCATGGGGGATCCGCCTGTGAAAGAGATTGCGAGGATCCGATCGAGAGTGGATTCAGCAACGGCCCCCTCCCGCTAGCGAACGTTGTTGCGTGGAAGTTGCGAGTCCGGCGGAACTTCTGGAGGCGTGGCATGTGGATTGCTTTTCTCCAGACGTATGAAACCTCACGTCACTCGATTGGCCCAAGCCGTCCTGATGCTGGGCCTGTGCACCCTGAGTTCGAGCGCCCATGCTGTCGTGGAAGGCGAACTCACCGCCGAGTTCCCGAGCGTCGGCGCACTCATGAGCCCCGCTCACCCCGACTTTGCGGTCACGCGCTGTACCGCGACGTTGATCGGCTGCGAGACCCTCCTGACGGCAGCCCATTGCGTCTGCCGTGGTGATTCCTGCAAAGGCGACGAGGCCCCCCGCACCGATGATTTTCTCTTCTTCCTACCCAACGCGGGTTTCTTTTCCGTCGCCAGTGTGATCGTCCACCCGTCGTTCAGCTATCCCCACAATGATCTAGCCGTGATCAAACTGAACCAAGCCGTTGCGGGAGTTCCCCCGAGTCCGGTTCAAGGGGAAGAGTCCTTCGCGATGGGAGTCGCAGGAACCATCGTCGGTTACGGTACGAGCGGGCACCTGCGTTCGGACTTCGGACTCAAACGCAAGGGGGAGGTGGTGATCGACAACTATACTTCCCTGGTTCATCCGAACGCCCAAAGCGCGTCCAATACCTGCTACGGCGATTCCGGCGGGCCGATCTTTGCGGATGGTGCTCTGGTCGGGATATCGACCTTCTTGAGCGACCCGACGTGTGTCGGCGATCTGCCGCTGGGCAACGGATCGTTGGGATTCAACGTCCATTTGGCCGCGGAGGTCGGGTACTATCCCGCGTTCATTCAATCCGCGGCGGGTTCCGATCTCGGTCGGACCTGCGGAAACGTTGCACCCCTGGGATCCGGAGAAACCGAGATCGCGAACCTCGAAGCGGCGTTCGATCTGGCTGACACGAGTCATCCCTATTCCTTCGAGGTGGGTCCCGAAACCCAGTCCCTGGCCATTGCTTCGACGGGGACCGAAGACGCGGCGGATTTCGACCTCTACGTGAAATTCGGCAGCCCCCCCAGCCTCGACGATTTCGACTGCAAGGCTGCGGGCCCCGGTCAATTCGGCTTCTGCCACATGGCCTCTCCCCAGGTCGGCACCTGGTACGCCACACTGGTTCGCTACCGCGGCCGCGGCGCCTACCAATTGACGGTCACCCGCTATTCCGCCAAAGACTGACCGCTTTCCAAAAAGCCCAATGAATCCAATCGCTTTCCGAGAGCCCGGCCCGCTTCCGGCCGCGCTTGCCCGGCGGCTCATTTTTTATATTATCACCGTGATGCCTAAAATTGTGGACCACGCTGAACGCCGGGCGCAGATCGCCGCCGCGGCCGCCCAGGCGATCGATGAGAAGGGGCTCGATCGGGTTCGTTTGGTCGATGTGGCGCGACTCGCGTCGTGCACGACCGGCGCCGTGAGCCATTACTTCCCCGACAAAGACGCAGTCCTTGTGGCGGCTCTCGATCACGTGCTCGATAACCTTGCGGGCTACGCGCCGCGCTCCGATCCCTGGTCCCGAGCCGACGATCCGGTCGAGGGTTTTCTCGACGTGTTTTCCGAGATTCTGCCGCTCGACGACGCGCGTCAACGCGATTGGCGGATCTGGATCGCGTTCTGCGGGCGCGCGGTTCGCAACCCGGCACTCGCCGCGCTTCATCGCGAATACTATGCAGACATCCAGGACGGAATGGCGCGGGCGCTCGCTGACATCGGGTTGGCGTCGCCGGGCCGTGACGCCCAGCAACTCGCCGTGGCGGTAGTCGCCGCACTCGACGGCCTCGGCTTGCGCGCAACCCTGGAAATCTCCGAGTGGCCGAGTGAGCGCCAGCGATCTCAACTTGCCTACCAACTCGCTCCGCTACTTCGTGCAAAGCGTGCGCTCGACCCGCGTCCCAGCCAATTCCACATTCAGGAGAAATCCGCATGAGCCTGCAGACCCTTGCCCCCGACAGCAAAGCGAGCGAGATCGTGGCCGCCATGCAGCGCGACGGCGCGTGCATCGTGCGCGACGTGCTCTCGGAGGAGAGCCTCGCGCGCCTCGACGCCGACTTGAAGCCCTGGATCGATCGATCCCAGCCCGGTGCGGACGATTTCACGGGGCGGCACACCAAACGCACCGGCGCGTTGGTTGCGCGCTGCCCGGAGTCGAGGCCCGTAGTCATACACCCGCTGATTCTCGAAGCCGCGAACGGATTGCTCAAGCCCTATTGCGAGCGGATCCAGCTCCACCTCACGCAGACCATTGCCATCTTCCCGGGCCAAACGGCTCAGATTCTGCACCGCGACCGGCTGGCCTGGGGGGGCTACATCCCCAAACCCATCGAACCGCAATTCAACACGATCTGGGCGTTGACGGACTTCAGCGAGGAAAACGGCGCGACCCACGTCATTCCCGGCAGCCACGAATGGCCTCTCGATCGCAATCCCAAATCCCAGCGCGAGAGCATCCAGGCGGAGATGAAGCGCGGATCGGTGCTGTGTTACAGCGGAACCGTGATTCACGGTGGCGGGGCGAACCGCTCCAACGCCGTGCGCACCGGTCTGAATGTCACCTACTGCCTGGGCTGGTTGCGACAGGAAGAGAATCAGTATCTCTCCTGCCCACCGGAGATCGCCAAGGATCTGGAGCCGGCCCTGACGGACCTGCTCGGATACACCATGGGAAATTACGCACTGGGCTACTACTCGCATCCCGCGATGGTGGACGGGCTGCCCGACACGTTGCCGCCGGAGCTCGCCATTGGCCGCAAGCCCGAACAGATTCCGGGGAATACGTTGATCGCCAACGGTCCCAATGCGAAGTAGTGCCGCGCTGGTGCGGTGGATTCGGGATGCGACGACCTCGAAAGGAGCCCCTCGATGAAGCTTCCGGAACAGGCTTTCAAATGGATCAATCCGCTGGTGATCGCGCTGTTGAAATCACCGCTTCACAGCGTTGCGAGCAAGGACATCATGCTGATCGAATTGCGCGGCCGCCGTAGCAGTCGGCGCTACACCTTGCCCGTCAGCTATTCACGCGAGGGTCAGACGATTCGTTGCTTCACCAACAATACGAACGTGTGGTGGCGGAATCTTCGCGGCGGTGCCCGCGTATCGCTGCGCATTCGCGGAACACAACAGTCGGGGCACGCGACGCCCGTTTCCGAAGACGCGAAGCGAATTTCCGACGCGGTCGCCGCGCACCTGGCCAAGCTCCCGCGCGACGCGCCCTACTACGACATCACCCTCGACGCCCACGGGAAGCCTTCGGCCGCAGACCTGGACCGGGCGGGGAAAGAGATGGTCCTGGTCGAGATCGCGCTCGACTGATTCAGGGGTTGCGGGTGGGTTCGTTCAGTGGCTGGACGGAGCATCCGCCGAACCGGTCCGCAAGAGCGCGAAGCCCAACACGCCGGCCACGATCGATCCCGTGAGGATGCCGATCTTTGCCTGCAACAAGAGCTCCGCCTCCCCGGGCCCCCCGAAGCCCAGGTTCCCGATGAACAACGACATTGTGAATCCGATGCCCGCCAGTAGGCCCGCTCCAAAGATCTGACGCCAGGTCGTGCGTGCCGGCAAATCTCCGACGCCACATTTTACGGCGATCCATGTGGCGAGCACGATGCCGACGGGTTTTCCAAGCAGCAAGCCCAGCGCAACCCCCAGGGCAATGGGGCTTCTCAAGGTCTCAGTGATTTCTCCGCTGATCGTAACGCCGGCGTTGGCGAGCGCGAAAACGGGCATGATGACGAAGGCGACCCAGGGATGCAGCGAACGCTCGAGGCGATTCAGCGGCGTTTGTACGTGCTCGCAAGCTGATTCGAGCCCCCCCACGATTCCCTGTCGCTCGGGACTCGTCAGGATGTCGTCCCCGGCGCCGCCTGCGGCCTCGAAGCGGTCGATGGAGTCACGCGCAAAACCGACGAAGTGTCCGCCTCGAATGCGCATTCGAGACGGGATCGTGAGTGCGAGCAATACGCCCCCGACGGTGGCGTGGACGCCGGAGCGCAATAGCATCGTCCAGATCCCAAGGCCGATGATCGTGTAGACGAGCGGCGAGCGTACACCCAGTCTGTTGCTGAGAGCCGATATGACGAGCAGCCCTCCGGCGAGTCCAAGTTCGAGGGTGTGAATCTCGGCGGTGTAGAACAGAGCAATGATGAGTACCGCGCCCAGGTCGTCGACGATCGCCAATGCGGTGACGAAGACCTTGAGACCCAGCGATATGCGGGATCCCAGTAGCGCCATGATGCCGACGGCGAAAGCGATATCCGTCGCCATAGGAATCGCCCAGCCGTCGATCCCCGGACCATTGCGGTTCAGTGCGACGTAGACGAGCGCCGGGAAGATCATTCCGCCCGCGGCGGCGGCGATGGGGACCGCGGCTTTGCGCATCGACGCCAACTCGCCGGCCAGGAATTCCCGCTTGATCTCGAGGCCGACCACGAAGAAGAAGATCGCCATCAATCCGTCGTTGACGAAATGGGCGAGCGAAAGTTCGTGGGGCTGCTTGTCGAAGATCAAGCCGATGTAGAGGTGCCAGAAATGCGCGTAGCTGTCCGCGTATGCGGAGTTGGCCCAGATCAGGGCTGCAATCGTGCAGATCAGCAACAGGATTCCGCCGGAGGCTTCGATTCGAATGAAGCGCAGGAACGGAGCCAGGAGTACGTCTATGGGACGGTCTTCGGTGTCGGGCTGAGTTTGGTATGACGCCATCGCGCGATGTTAGCTCGCCGCTTTCGCGGTTTCTCCCCGACCGTCCAGAATTCGTCATGCCGCGGTCCAGGCTGCCGTCGCCGTCTTCGACCTGAGTCGGTTCCGTTCCGTCGGTTTCGGACGTATTCGAGCGAAGCCGTCCCAGAAAAATCAAGGATCCGGCCAACACCGGTGCTTCGGTTGTGACAACGTCGATGCGCGGGAACAATGGGATTCCCCGATCGGAGGTTCGTCGTGCGGTCCATGCTGGTTCTGTTGGTTCTGTTGGTTCTGGGGTTGGTACTGCCGTCGACCCGAAGTCATGCCGAACGCGTTCCGGCTTTCACCGAGCAGGAAGAGGTTTCGTGTCAACGCACGGTGGGGCATCTACTGGGCCGACTCGTCGGCGATCTCGAGAAAAAGTGGGTTGCGTGTTTCGAAGCCGCCCGAGAGGGAGAAGGCCCCTGTACCGGTTTCTCGGCGGCTGAGGAGGAAGCCCGATTTCGAGATGGGATGGTTGTCGCCTGCGCGGGTTCGGATTTCCCGAAACTTGGCCTGGGCACGGACGTAACAGCCGCGGCGGAGACCTTGATCGACGCTACGCAACTGAAGTTGTTTCAGTTGAATCAGGTCGTTTTTGGCGCGAACACGTCGGTGACTTCCGATCCCGGTCTGCTCCGCTGTCTGGAAACGATCACCAAAGTGGTTCCCAAACTATTGACCAAACAGCACCTCGTGAACGGGCGACGTTGTCTCGATGCGGATGACCGACAGCAGCTCAAGAATCCGGCAAAACTTCCGCTTTGCAACGAGGCAAAGCGCAAGATTCGCACCGCGAATTTGATCGCGAAGGCAACGAAGAAAATGGCCCGCGATTGCAGCGCCGTGCAGGTTTCTCAGGTTACCACCACGAGTTTCTTCGGCGCCGAGCCCCTGGCGAAATTCAGCGTCGCGCTAGGAAACGAAATGCTGTGCCGGGCGTACCCCGCGGCGGGCAATCTCCGCGTCTGTCCGGATCAGATTCAGACTCTCGTCTACGAAGAACTCCATACCGAACAGAAACTGGGTTGGAGCGGGCTCGTGCACGGCGCCGAACAGGGACCCACATTGGGTATCGCGTTCGACCTGGACAACTGCCACGGTTTCTCGCCGCGTACGTGTGATCTCGTTGCCCCGACTGCGGGAACCATCACGAATGTCCGGCCCAATATTACGCTCGGTACGGCGACATGCGTTGTGACGGAAGCCATGGCGGACGCGACAGGAGGAATTCGCTTCACCGGCGCCCTCGACGAGATCGACTGGGTCGACTTGAATTTCCCCAGACGCGTTCACACCTACCTGGGCGCGAGTCGCGAGGCGCCGTGCCCGGTGTGTACCGGGATCGACCTGGGTGCGCTCGGTGTCTGCGTCGGAGGCCTGAACGAGGGGCAGGGGTGCATCGTGGACCAAATCAGTCCCGGGTTACCGCACGCTTCGTCCACGTGTATTCCCGATCCGGACGAAAACGGTTTGTTCGACACCATTTCGTTCGAGGGCGGAGGGATGGCCTTCTCGAGCGACCCGATCCCCCTTGCGGCCGAGCTGGAATGTCTGAATCCGGCTCCGGGGACCATCGGGCTCGGGTGCCACTGCGCGCAACAGTCCCAGCCCAACGCGTGTGAGGGCTTCCTCTGCGATCCGGAGACGCTCACCTGCGCCAATGGTCGTTCCTGCTTCTCGCAGGCGATCTCGCTTGCGGGCTCGACCGACCCCGATGGGTTGACGCTCGCCGCCATCGGGTGCATCGACGCCAACAACAACCTCGGTACGGCGGCCGCGCTTGGACTTCCGGGCCCCGTCACCAGCGAGAAGCGAGTCCGCCTCACTCCCTCCCAGTTCGGGTCTTCCGGGGGGATCTGAATCCGCCGCATGAGAGGGGCCGGGGATCCGTGGACACTTCATCGCCGTACGGATTCGAATCCCCGTACAAGTGTCGTGTTCTGTTGCGAGCCCCTCGAAGACCCCGGTTCGGATTCCGCGTCGGGGCCCTATGCTGTGCGCCCATGCCGCTCTTCAGTCTCGATCGCATATCGATTTCCTTCGGCCGGGATTCCCTGCTCAGCGGGGCGAACCTGCAGGTGGATGCGGGAGAACGCGTCTGTCTGATTGGGCGAAACGGCGCGGGAAAATCGACGCTGCTGAAAATCGTAGATGGCGAAGTGGATCCGGATTCGGGCACCGTGTGGCGCCAACCCGGACTCAACATCGCGCGGCTCTCTCAGGAATTGCCGTTCCGCGACGACACGACCGTCTTCGAGGTCGTCGCCGCGGGGTTGGCCGATGTGGGGCGACTGCTCGCAGAATTTCATCACGTCTCTCATGCCATCGCGGAAGACCCCTCGCAACTGACGCGAATGGAAACGCTCCAGCACGAGATCGATGTCTGCAACGGTTGGAGCCTGAATCAGCGCGTGGACCAGATCCTGGCGCGCCTCGAGTTGTCCGCCGACGCAAGCGTTGGCGAGCTGTCTGGAGGGTGGCGGCGCCGCGTTGCGCTGGCCCAGGCCCTGGTATCCGATCCCGACCTGTTGCTGCTCGACGAACCCACGAATCACCTCGATATCGAGGTGATCCAATGGTTGGAAGAGCAACTGCTCGAATTTCGGGGCGGTGTGCTCTTCGTCACCCACGATCGAGCGCTGCTGACCCGCCTGGCAACGCGTATCGTCGAGCTCGATCGCGGTGCGCTCACGTCCTGGGCGGGGGACTACCCGACGTTCTTGGCGAAGAAAGCCGCGGCCCTCGAAGAAGAGGCGCGCCACGCCGCGCTGTTCGACAAGAACCTCGCACAGGAAGAAGCGTGGATTCGCCAAGGCATCAAAGCGCGGCGCACCCGCAACGAAGGCCGAGTGCGTGCGCTCGAGGCCATGCGCGTCGAACGCTCGCAACGGCGTGAGCTCGAGGGCTCGGCCCGCATGGCGATCGACGAAGGCGGGCGGTCGGGAAAGCTCGTAGTCGACGCAGAGAACATCTCCTACGGCTTTAGCGGGGATACATCGCCGCTCGTCGCCGACTTGTCCTTGCGCATCATGCGCGGAGATCGCATCGGGCTCGTGGGCCCGAACGGCATCGGAAAGACGACCTTGCTCCGCATCCTACTCGGCCAACTCGCTCCGACTGCGGGCAGCGTGCGGTTGGGTACGAAGCTCGAAGTCGCCTACTACGACCAGCTGCGCGACGCGCTGGATCCGGAAAAGACCGTGATCGAGAATGTCGCAGGGGACAGCGATTTCGTGGACGTGCGCGGCCGACGCCTTCACGTGATCGGATACCTCAAAGATTTTCTCTTTACGCCGGACCGCACGCGGACGCCCGTGAAGGCGTTGTCGGGGGGCGAGCGCAACCGCCTGTTGCTCGCTCGCCTGTTCGTGCAACCCGCAAACCTGCTTTTGCTCGATGAACCGACCAACGACCTGGATATCGAGACCCTCGAACTGCTCGAGGAGGTTCTGATGGACTACACGGGAACTCTCTTGTTGGTCTCCCATGACCGCGCGTTCCTCGACAACGTGGTGACGTCGACGCTCGTGTTCGAGGGCGAGGGGCGGGTTCAGGAATACGTGGGCGGCTATTCGGACTGGCAGCGCCAGAGTGCAAAGCGGGCGGCGGCTTCCGACAAGCCCGCCGCGGAGCGAAAAGTCGAAAGATCTGCGAAAAAGAGAAGCGCCAAGCTGGGGTTCAACGAAACCAGAGAGCTCGAACAGGCGCCGGCCAAGCTCGAAGCGCTCGAAGCCGAGCAGGCCGAGCTGACCAAGCGCATCGGCGAGCCGGATTTCCACAAGGGCGATGCCGATGCGCAGGCGCGCGTCTACCGCCGACTCACGGCGCTCGAAACGGAACTCGAAGCCGCCTACGCGCGCTGGTACGAGCTCGAAGCCCTGCGCGACTCCTAGTAGGGGATTGACCTGTTGCAGGCCTCGCGCGCTCTGCGCGAAGCGCGTCCATTCCGATTCAACTCGAGCTTCTCCGAGTGGATTGCTGTTAAGGTTCCCCCATGCGGGTCTTCGCGGTTTCGGACATTCACATCGACTTCGAAGCGAATGCGAGCTGGATTTCGGGCCTCTCGCGCGATGACTACCAGGACGACGTACTGATCCTGGCTGGCGACGTGGCCGACGGTCCCGCGCTACTCGAACGCTGCTTTCGCGAGTTGGCGGCTCGCTTCCGGAAGGTTCTGTTCGTCCCGGGGAACCACGACCTCTGGGTGTTGGATCGGGAAACGGTGACGTCGTTCGATAAATTTGAGGTCGTCTGTCGCCTGGCAGAGGATGCGGGCGTGTCGATGCAACCCTATCGAGTCGACTCGCTCGCGATCGTTCCGCTACTCGGCTGGTACGACTACTCTTTCGGTCCGCCGAGCCCGGATTTGTTCGACCGATGGATGGACTACCACGCCTGTCGCTGGCCCGCCGGTTTCGGGGTGTCGGAGGTCACCCAACATTTCCTCGACATGAACGCCGCAGTCTTGAATGACCGACACGAAACCACCATTTCCTTCTCTCATTTCCTGCCTCGGATCGACTTGATGCCCGACTTCATCCCGCCGGTGCACCGAATCCTCTACCCGGTGCTGGGAAGTGCGTTGATCGAAGAGCAAGTAAGGCGGCTAATGCCGCGAATTCACGTGTACGGTCACAGTCACTTCAATCGGCACGTCGAGATCGACGGAATTGCCTACATCAACAACGCCTTGGGGTATCCGAGGGAAGTGACTCAGAAAACGCTTCAGTGCATCTTCGAATCCTGATCTCTTCCCGACCGGACAAGATCTGACACGATCCGTCAGAATTCGTTCCAAGGCGTGCCATCGAAGCCAATTTCATCGCAATCGCGTCGCGTCTGCCCATTGACAGGCTTGACTCCGTCTGTTTTCGCAGGCCAACTGATTCTTACAGATGACCGTCGTTCACCCGGCGTGCGGTTTCATGAAATTGAGAATTCGTTTTCAACGACCGGAACGTTTTTCCGGTGAGGAGCCTCTTTCATGAGCCATGGTTTCGACACGAGAGGTGGGTCCCTTGCAATCATCGGCGTCGGGTGCCGCTTCCCGGGTGACGTCAATGACGCCGACGACATGTGGGAACTGTTGCGCGAAGGCAGAGACGCGACCAGTGAAATCACTTCCGAGCGCTGGTCCCAGAGCGCTTTCTACTTTCCGGAGCCTTGTCCGGGCACGACGCAGATCAAGCGAATGGGTGCGATCAAGGGGGTCGACCAGTTCGACCCGTACTTCTTCGGCATCTCGCCGCGTGAGGCCGCCGTGATGGATCCTCAGCAGCGCTTGCTGTTGGAGACGGCGGTGGAAGCCCTCGAAGACGCGGGCCAGAAGATCGATGCTTTGGCAGGTTCTCGAACCGGAGTTTTCGCGGGCGTTTCGTTCTCCGACTACGGTTCGTTCCAATCGCCCGAGTACTTCGACTGTCACAGCACCGCGGGTGTTGCGCCGTCGGTGATCTCGAATCGCATCTCCTACTTCCTGGACCTCAAGGGACCGAGCATGTCGATCGACACGGCTTGTTCCTCTTCGCTGGTCGCCGTCCACACCGCGTGCCGGAGCCTCTGGAATCGCGAGTCGGACATGGTATTGGCGGCCGGTGCCAGTGTGTTGCTCGACCCGAGTGGGTTCGTCGCGTTCTCCAACGTCTCCATGATCAACCCCGATGGTCGTTGCTATGCCTTCGATGCACGCGCCCAGGGATTCGTTCGCAGCGAAGGCGTGGGTGTGGTGGTGATCAAACGGCTGGATGACGCCCTGCGCGACGGCGATCCGGTTCACGCGGTGATCGTGAACTCGGGCATCAACCAAGACGGCCGAAGTCAAACCCTGACGATACCCAACGCCCATGCGCAGGAGCAGTTGTTGCGGGATGTGTATGGGGAGGCGGGGATTCCTCCCGAGCGCGTGCTCTTCATCGAAGCCCACGGCACGGGAACCCGCGTCGGCGACCCCGCGGAGGCGAACGGGATCGGGCGGGCGTTGGTACGCGAAGGAGAAGATGATCTCCTCTTGTGTTCGGTCAAGACGAATCTCGGGCATCTCGAATGCGGCTCGGGCGTGGCGGGTCTGATCAAAGCGGCCCTATCCCTCAAGCACCGAGTCGTTCCCGCCAACCTGAACTTCGAAATACCGAATCCCGACATTCCCTTCGACGAACTCGGCTTGCGCGTACCGACCGAGAACGTTCCATTCCCCGAATCGACGGAACCCTGGATCGCCGGGGTTAATTCCTTCGGTTACGGTGGCACCAACGCCCATGTCGTCTTGACGGAGCCCCCGGTCGAGGAGGCGGTACCCGCTCCGGAGATGCCCGAGCGCTTTCTTTTGCCGATGTCGGCTCGGTCGCCCTGGTCACTCGAGGCCACCCTCGAGTCCTATCGCGACTACTTGGGGTCCACGGATTCCTCGCTCTACGATGTCTGTTATACCGCCGCTCTGCGGCGAACCCATCATCGCCACCGAGCGACCGTCAGCGGACGAACGGCCGAGGAACTGGTTCAAGCCCTCGAAGCCCAGATCGAGAACCCGACGCTGGCAGCGATTCGCGGAGACGAGCGCAGGCTCGCGTTCGTCTACACGGGACAAGGGCCCCAGTGGTGGGGCATGGGACGCCAGCTACTCGCGAGCGAGCCGGTCTTCCGCGCGGTGATCGAAAGGTGCGACGCCGTCGTGCGCGCGTTGGGCGATTGGTCTTTGCTCGAGCAATTCCAGGTGGGCGAGGAGGCCTCTCAGATGGAGGTCACCGCCGTCGCGCAGCCCGCCATCTTTGCCCTGCAAGCGGGACTCACGGACTTGTGGCGCTCCCGCGGTGTCGAGCCCGACGCGGTGGTGGGTCACAGTGTGGGCGAAGTCGCGGCCGCCTATGCGGCCGGGGTATTGAGCCTCGAAGACGCCTGTCGGGTCATCTTCCAGCGTGGTCGCTGCATGGAACTGGCCTCGCCGTTCGGCCGAATGCTTGCGGTGGGCCTTTCGGCCGAAGCGGTGGAGTCCTACATCGAACCCTTCGACGCGTCCATCTCCCTGGCCGCCATCAACAGTCCCGGCTCCGTCACGCTGTCGGGACAACCGGAAGCGCTGGAGTCACTGGCGAACGATCTCAAGAAGCAGGACGTCTTCTGCAAGTTCTTGCGCGTCAACTATGCGTTCCACAGCGCACAGATGGATCCGGTCGAACCGCAGCTCAAGGCCGCGTTGGCGGATCTCGAACCCGTCCCGGCGAAAATCCCGTTGTATTCCACCGTAAGCGGCGAAGAGACCACGGGGAGCGATTGGGACGCCGACTATTGGTGGCGCAACGTGCGCGAGACCGTGCGCTTCGGTCCCGCCATCGAGCGCATGATCGACAGCGAGCATCGGATCTTCCTGCAAGCCGGGCCACACCCCGCGCTCTCCGGTTCGATCAACGAGTGTTTGCGTCACAACGACGCACGGGGTGTGAGTCTGGCGTCCCTCGTGCGCGGCGGCGACGAATCCGAAACCATGCTCGAAGGGATCGCGGCCCTGTTCCGCCAGGGCCGCGATATCGATTGGGAATGGCTCTACGCCACGCGCGGTCGAGTCGTTCCGTTGCCCCGCTACCCGTGGCAACACGAGCGCTATTGGCACGAAGCGCCGATCCGACATTGGGACCGAACAACGGATCTGGTGAACCCGCTATTGGGAAGACCGTTGCCCATGGCGTTGCCCACATGGACGAGTCGTTTGGATTTGGCGCGCCACGCGTTCGTGCGGCACCACTGCGTAGACGGACGCGCGCTGCTGCCCGCGACCGCGTATCTCGAAATCGCCCTCGCAGCGGGCGATGCCATGGCACCGGGCCACACCCTGGTAGAGGACATGCAGTTCGTCGCCCCGTGTACCTTGCCCGAAGAGGGGTTCGTTCCGATTCAGACCACCGTCTCTCCCGATGACGGCACACTTCGGATCCACAGCCACGACAACGACTTTCGGTTCCTCCTTCACGCCCAGGGTCGTGTGCGCACGGGGCTTCAGCTGGAGGCGCCGCGTGTGGAGCGAATCGCGATTCAAGAGCGGCTCCCCGAGGTATTGTCGGCCGATCAGGTGTACCAGAACCTGTCCCGTCGAGGCCTCGACTACTCGGAATCCTTCCGCTCGGTGCAGTGGATCTGGCGGCGCGAAGGCGAAGCCCTGGCCGAGTTGAGCCTGCCCGACGTAGAGGAGGGGTATCGCTGGCATCCCGCGCATCTGGATGCCTGCCTACACGCGGCGTTTCTCGCGCTCCCCGCAGGCCGCCAGTTGCTCTTGCCCGTGGGGCTCGAGCGATTCTGCGTCTTCGACGAAGCGCGCGAAGGTTCGGTGTTTGCACACATCGAGCTGACTCGGGTTTCGGAAACCGGCGCCGACTGTGACATCAACGTCTTCGACGCCGACGGAGTGGTGCTCGTTTCTCTCGGGGGCCTGCGTTTGGCTGCCGTGGAATCGACGGCTGGGGCGACGCGAAGTGGAATTCTCTACGAGAGCCATTGGCGCCTGGAACACCACCCCACCCGCCAGCGCGAGCGCTGCAATCAATCCGCGCTTCCGGATCCCAAAGAAGTCGTTTCCCGAATCGAGGCGGCGGTGGCGAGTGATCCCGTCGAATCGCCCGTTGCGCTCGAACTCTACGATCGATACATGGAAGAGTCCCAGCGCATGGCCGCCGAGATCGTCGCCGATGCGTTGGGAAAGATGGGTTGGAACCCGCAACCCGGCGACCGCTTCACCACACAGGAACTCCGCAGTCAGCTGGGGGTCGCGCCCGCCCACGAGCGCCTCTTCGAGAACTACCTGAGGATGTTTCAGGAAGATGGATATCTCGCGGGTGATGCCGACGGTTGGTCGGTGTTGTGCGCGCCGCCAACACAGGACGGAGAGGAACTGATCGCCGCAATGACGCGTTCCATGCCGGTTCACGAACCGTGGATCGAGGTTCTGGCGCGCTGTGTCCCGCACCTACCCGAAGTGCTTTCGGATCAACTCAAAGCCACCGATGTGCTGTTTCCGGAAGGGTCCGTGGACCAGGTGTCGAACTTCTACACCCACTCCCCTGTGTTCTCGACCATCAATCGTCAATTGGAACACGTCTCCGAAGCGCTGGTTCGGAACTTTCCCGCCGGGCATCGGCTGCGGGTGTTGGAGATCGGGGCCGGTACGGGCGCCGCGACCGCCAAAATTCTTCCCGGGTTGCCACCCGAGCTGACCCAATACACCTATACCGACCTCTCCTCGCACTTCTTCCAAGATGCGCGAAGGCGTTTCGCCGACTATCCGTTCATTCGCTACGAAACCCTGGACCTGGAACAAGATCCGATCGGCCAGGGTTTCGATGAACACGGTTACGACATCGTGATCATCTACCAATGCGTCCACGCCACCGACGACATCCGTCAGAACATGCAGCATGTGGCCCGTTTGTTGGCTTCGAACGGCATCCTCGTGATGGTCGAGGTGGAGCGCCCGCTGCCCCGGGTTGCCTCCCTGACGTTCGGTCTGACCTGGGGCTGGTGGCGCTTCACGGACCACGACCTGCGCAAGACTTCTCCCCTGCTGACGGAACCCGAATGGCTGCAGGTTTTCGGGGAAACGGGTCTCGTCGATACCGCGGTCTTGAAATCGCGGATGGCAACCGCAGGGAATCTACTCCTGGTGGCGCGCGCCCCGGCCGTCGAGACTCGATCGGAAGTCGTTTGCGAAGCGGCGGATGGCGTATTTCTCGTGTTGTCGGATCGCGGTGGTGTCGGCGAGCGTCTGGCAACGCAAATCGAGGAGCAGGGGCGCGAATGCGTGCTCGTCTATTCCGGCGAAGACTACGTTCGTGAAAGCGACACGCGTTTCGAGGTGCGCGCGGATCGTCTCGAGGACCTGTGGGCGGTGGTAGAAGGGGTCGGCGAACTGGCGGGTGTCGTTCATCTATGGAACCTGGATGTTGCAGCGGAACCCGGGAACCTCGACCAGTTGACGGGCGAGGTGGAGATGGGTTCCTACAGTCTCGTGCGCCTGGCGCAAGCGCTGGAGCACAGCGGCCGATCCCCGCGTCTGTGGGTCGGAACGCGCGGTGCGTGGTCGGTTTCGGACGAACAGACGGTTTCACCGGCGGGCGCGCCGGCGTGGGGTGTCGTCCGGGTCATCGGTTCCGAGCACCCCACTCTCCATCCCACGGCGATCGACTTGGATCCCGCGGGCGTCGATCAGGACGAAGCGCTCTTCAACGAGATCTGGAACGGCCCTGCGGGCGAAGAAGTGGCGTTGCGGGGTTCTAGCCGTTTCCTGCGTCGGATCCGACGACTGCCGCGTCGCGCACTGTCTGCGGCCGACTTGAAGGGGAAACCGCAAGACGTGTCTTATCGGTTGGAAACCCGCGCGCCCGGAGACCTGGATCAGCTCGCGCTCGTGTCCGCAACCGCTCCCGCGCCGGGCCCCGGCGAGGTGACGGTCGCGGTTTCCGCGAGTGGCCTCAACTTTGCCGACGTATTGAAGGCGATGAACCTCTACCCCAAGGCCGATGATGTCGATGTGCTGGGCCTCGAACTGGCGGGCAGCGTCGTTCAGGTGGGGGCGGGTGTCGACCGCTTTGCGGTGGGTGACCGGGTCATGGGATTGGGCCGCCATGGCTTTGCCTCGCAGGTGACGACGCATTGCGATCTGCTGGTGGCGATTCCCGACGCGATGCGCTTCCAGGAGGCCGCGACCATTCCTGTGGCCTTCTTGACGGCCCAGTACGCGCTGGTCGATAAAGCGCGCCTCCTGGCCGACGAAAGCGTCTTGATTCACTCCGCCTCGGGCGGGGTCGGGCTGGCCGCGATTCAAATCGCTCGTCGCATCGGGTCTTCGATCTATGCAACCGCCGGAAATCCGGAGAAGCGAAAATTCCTGAACTCGCTCGGGGTTTCGAAAGTGATGGATTCGCGGAGCTTGGACTTCGCCAAAGAGATTGCGGACGAGACCGGTGATCGAGGCGTGGATGTCGTGCTCAACTCGCTGGCTGCAGAAGGGGCCGATGCGGGTTTGTCGATCCTCGCTCCCTACGGTCGTTTCGTCGAGATCGGAAAGCGAGACCTGTACGCCAATCGTCGGATCGGGTTGCGTCCGTTGGTCGACAATCGCAGCTTGGTGACGGTGGATCTCTATCACGCGCTGCTGAATCGCACGGGATTGATCCGGACCCTGTTCGAGCAAGTCATGGACGGTTTCCGGGAAGGCGTCTATACGCCTCTTCCGCACCGGGTCTTTCCGATCACCGAGGCCAGCGAAACCTTTCGTCTCATGTCCCGAACGCGGCATACGGGGAAACTCGTGTTCGATCACGACCTCGACGAAGTCGTGGTTCGTGCGCCCTTCGAACAGCGGCTGGCACCCGAAGCCACCTATTTGATCAGTGGTGGACTGGGTGGGTTCTCCTTGGCGGCGGCTCAATGGATGGTCGAGCAGGGCGCGCGCCATCTGGTTTTGATGAGCCGAAGTGATCCCGGACCCGAAGCCGCGCTCGCCATCGAACGGCTTCGCGAGCGGGGGGCCCACGTGAAGGTGGCCGCGGCCGATGTGACGGATGCGGAGCAGGTAAAGGACGTTTTGGAGCAGGTGGATCGGACGCTGCCCCCCCTACGCGGTGTCGTACACGCCGCCATGTCTTTGTCCGATCGCGCGCTGGCTCAGATGGATCCGGAAAGTTGGGAAACCGCACTGCATCCCAAACTCAAGGGAGCCTGGGTACTTCACGAGCAGACGCGCGATCGATCTCTCGACGTCTTCTTGATGTTCTCTTCGGCGATGGGCTTGGCGGGCAATCCCGGACAAGTCAACTACGCGGCGGGTTGCGCGTTCTTGGAATCTCTGGCCGAACATCGGCGCGGTCTCGGACTTCCCGGTCAGACCGTCGCGTGGGGAGTCATCGACCAGGTCGGATACGTGGCACGCCACGAAGCATTCGAGTCGCTGATGCGGAGAGGCTTGTTGCCCCTCGATCCGGAAGACGCCCTGGAACCGTTGAGTGAGTTCTTGTGCAGTCCACTCGCGAATCTCACCGTTGGCCGATTCGATTGGGGGCTGTTCCGCGACGGCTGGACCCCGCGAGAGACACTCCCCGGGCGATTCCAGTGGCTGGCGGCGGAGCACGCGGAAGCGCGCCAGGAGGTTCCCATTCTACAACTCCTTCAGACTTCGAGTGATCCGCACGGTTTGGTCGTGGGCAGTCTGGCGGTGCGTACGGCCAAAGTCCTGGGTTGCGAAGTGGAGCGCCTGGAGCTTTCGGTTCCGATCAAGGAACTCGGACTCGATTCGTTGACTTCTTTCGAATTGCGCAACTGGATGCACGAATCCTTCGGCGTGATGTTGTCACCCGTCGACCTGCACGGCCCCAGTGTGGAGGATCTCGCCGATCGCGTCCTCGAGCTGTTGGAAGCGGAAACTCCAGCTTGTGCCGCCGGCGAGCCGGTCGAACAGACGTCGATCGCCCCGGCAGAAGCACCGCCGGCCGCGTAGATCCCGAGCGCGCGGTTTCCCTAGGGGCAGCTCGGGCCGATACAGGCTCGCGGGCAATCGTCGCACTTCGGGCCCGCCTTCGTGTTGAATAGCTGGTAGGTACGCACGAGGTCGGTTGCGCCGATGAACTGGCCCGAGTTGTCGAGGTCGAACTTGGCGCAAGGCTGATTCTGGGTGAGGCCGCAGTTGGTGCCCGATCGATCCTTGTTGAAGGAAACGATTACCTGGGTCAGATCCTGGCCCCCGACGAACTGGCCGCCGGTGAACTTCGCGTCGCACTGATTTCCGAAACCGTCGGCATCGTCATCGAGCTGGCCGCCGGTGGTGGTCTGGAAAACCAAACGACTGGGCTGTCCTCCGCTGCCGAGAGCGGGGTTGGCTACGTCCACACAGTTGTCTTCCCAATTCACCACGCCGTCCTGGTCGGAATCGTCGTCCGGCGGAATCGGGATGTCCAAGGGCGGTGCCGATACGTTGACGATCAAGGTCCCCGCCGGATGCGCGTTCTGCAACGGTTCTGCCAGGATCAAGGAGCCCAGGGCCGCGACGGTCGCCGGGTCGCGGTTTTCGTCGCCGGGTCCAATCACGATCTGGTCACCGGCAGCGAATCCGTCGTTGCTCGCGACTTCGAGTACGCTCGAGCCGGGATTGATGGACGCGCTCGAGATGGTGAAGGTCGGTGCGAAGTTGATCACGATCGTCTTTGTGTTGATCGAAAGACTCGGGAGTCCAGAAACCGGGCAGGGTTGAATGTCCGAGTTTCCCTGGAACCAGATGGCACCGGATGCACTCACGAAGCCCGGTCCCGAAACGCCCTGTTTCAGATTGATGGAGCCACCGACCTCCAGCGCGGGAACGGAGCCCGACGGTTGACCTGGAATCGAAATCGCACAGGCTTCGCCGGTCGCCGGCGGTTGCGATCCATCGAGGAACGTCAGCGGTATCTCCATCTGAACGAGCGTCCCCGGTTCGTTGATGAACTCGATACTCCCTCCGATGATCTGGGGCGTCGGTAGGGCGGGACTGTTGGCGGTATCGAACGAGGCATTCGCAAGCCCGTTGCTCTGGCTTCCGGACTCGAAGAAGTTGAGGAGCGCAACGCCCGGCAGCGGAAAGCTGCGCGGTCCACCGTTGTAGACGATCAGATTCTTTGTGAATACGCCGCCCGGAGCAACCAATCGCGTGCTCCCCTGTTGCGTCGCAATCCACAAGCCGATCCAGTCCGGCGTTCGCTCGTTCGAAAGAACCTCCTCGAAAGCCGAGACCAGGAGCAACAGGCTATCGCCGTTGGCCGGGATCTCCGGGTCCGCGCCCGAGCACACGGCATCATTGACTGCGACCGCGGTGCCATCGGCGTGGGTTGCGTTTTCTGCGAGCACGGCCCGTGCGGCCAACTCCCCGACGATCAGCAGGGTCCGCTCGAGGCCGTCCTGGGTGGCGACCAGTTCCTGGGCGCATTGCTTCTCGGATCCAAAAATTTCGACGGGAAACTGAGGCAACGGAAACACGCCGACGAACGCATCGTTGGCGGCGAACGTGTTCACTTCTTCGCCGTCGAGCGTAACGACGATGGGCCCTCCGGACTCGTTCCAGCCGGTTCCTTCGTAAACGATGGAATCCCCGGGGTGGATTTCGCCTTCGAGTCGATCGCCTTCGGAGACGAGGTCGACTTCGACGCTGCTGCCATTGCTGTTCGTCACCATGTGGGAGGTCGAGGCGGCGAGGCGAATCACCTGGTCGATCGAGGTGAAGCCTCCCTCTCCCGACACCGTCGATGTTCCGCCGCCGGCATTTTCGTAGGAGAAAAGGGCCTTGATGTCGTTCTTTCCGACGGATCCAACCGCATAGGTGTAGATGAGCGTGCGACTTGCGCCGGGGGCGAAGTTCCCGAGGGCCAGGTCGAGGAGCGGCGTCCCATTCTCTTTGGGACCGGACTGGTAAACCATGTCCGACCCGCCATCGATGTCTCCGTTGGCGACGAAGATACTCAGTTGGTTGGGGGCGAACACATTGGGAACCGTCTGGGTGCCGCCGTTGGATACTTCGACCGCGATATCGACCGTAGGAATCTCGTTTTCTTCGAAATCGTCGAGATTCAGCAGCCGCGGGTCGGGGGTGATGACGACATTGAGCGGGTCCACGGTGATCTGCTTGGTGTCCGACTTCTGGGACACACCTTCGCCAGGGATCTCGACGTCGATGGTGCTCGTCAGGTTGGCAACGCCGCCGTTCTTGGCGAGGACCGGGACTTGGAAGGTACGCACGCGATCGCTCGCGGTGAGTTCGAAGGAACCGGGCGACGCAATGGGGTCGATGCTCAACACATCGGCGCTGCTCGACTGCAGTAGAGGATCGACGAACGAAACGGTGACGGGATTCGATTCCACGGAACGAACCGTCACCGTGGCGACGAAATTCTCGCCGGCTTTGTACTTGGTTTGGGGAACGCTGACCTCCACTCCCACGCGGTCGACGATCAGGACGTCTTCGCCTGGGATCACACGCTGAAACGCTTCTCCCTTGATGCTGCTGCCGGTGATCGTGGTGTCGCCGTCATAGCGCCCCGCGCCGATGGCCTCGAATTGGTACTGCACCAGGAAGTTGCTTCGCCGCTCGAGGACGGAAGGGAACGGCGGGGTCGGGCCCGAGAGTTGCCGAAACAACGACGGGTCCGGCTCGATGTCGATGTGGGGGTTGAGGAGCGGTCCGTTGCCCGAATTCGACAGGCGCACGTTCGACGTGAGGATGGTCCCCACCTTGAACGCGAACTCGTTTCCCACCAAGACAATGTCGCTCGGATCCTGCACGCTACCCGAGATGCTGTAGTCGCCATCCACTACCGCGGGGCGCTTGGGCGGCTCGAACGAAAGCCCGATGTAACCGAAGGTGTTGAGGCTGTTTCCGATCGCCAGCATCGCCTGCTGGTCGTGGCGAATGGCCAACTGGAAGTTCTGAACGCCATCGATCGATCCGTTGCTGCCGAACAGATAGGTGAGCACGTATTCGCACGAGGTCGCCCCTTCCGTCACGCACAGCTGGTCCTCTTTCTGGGTCAGTGTCCAGAAGGGGCGGGCGAAGAAGAATGTGAACTCCTCATCCGACAACGTTCCGTCCGCCTCTTCTTCTTTCAAGAGGACGCGCGAACCGAATTCGACGCACGGAACGTCGAAACCGAAGCATTCGGGCCAGTCGATGGGGCCAGAGTTCGTCAGCAATACGTCGACGGGGCCACCGTCGCCAACGATGAATTCGTTCGGATCCGCGGTGAACGCGTAGCGTCGCTCGAAACCGCCACTGATGGGCCGCCCCACCCAGGCACAGTTCTGTTTCAGATAGGTGGCGTCCTCGGTGGAGCCGGGCTGCGGGGGGTCCGGCGGGACCACGCGCTCGCGGACTTCGTACTCCGGTTCGAACTCCGCGGTAATCGGGCATTCCTCGGGAGCGGGAACGGCGAGCGCGGGGGTCGGCGCGACGATGGCCAGTAGGGCGAGTGGAAGCAATCGGGCAAAGGTCGGAAGGGGTGAAATATTCATTTTAAAAAACAAACACTTATGAAAATCGGGTTTTGGCGCGACATGCGGCGTCCAACCCTCCGGCGAAGAATTGTAACCTATTCCCCACAGTCGTGGGGCTTCAACGATTCAGCTCGTCGGCGCGGGCGCGCCCACATCCTCTGCTTCGGAGGGGCTCTCGGTGGAGCGGAACTTCGAGAGGAGCCCCGCGAAGCCGAGCATGCGCAGGTCGCTCGCCAACGTGTAGAGGGCCGGGACCAAGAACAATGTCACGAGCGTCGAGAAGGCCAGTCCCCAGCCGATGGCGAGCGACATGGGGGCGACCACGGCATCGTGGCCGCCGATGCCGTAGGCCATGGGAAGGACACCGCCGAGGGTCGTCAACGTCGTCACCAGGATCGGACGCAGGCGGCTGACCACGGCGTCGATCAAGGCTTCGCGTCGAGCTGCTTTGTCGTGTTGGGGGAGGGTCTGCAGGCGTCGGTGCACGGAATCCACCATCACGATGGAGGCATTGACGACCACGCCCGCGAGCCCGATGGCACCCATCATCGCGAACATGGAAAGCGGTTGGCCGTGGAGGAAGAACGCCAGGATCACGCCCGCGATGGCGAACGGAATGATGGCAACGACGAATGCGGCCTCGAGGAACGAGCCGAGCATCAGGGCGATCACCAACGTGATACCCGCGAAAGCGAAGAGCGCCAACACGCCCATGCTCCCCGTGGTCTTGCGGGTTTCGACCGCTTCCCCGCCGATCTCGATGTTGAGCCCGGGGATTCCCGCGTAGCGCGGGAGCAACTCTTTTTCCGTGTAGTCGGCGAAAGACACCGCCGTATAGGGGGCGCCGGGTGCAAACTGTGCCGTCACCGTGGCGGTGCGCTGGCCCTCCCGGTGGTAGATGCGCGATACCGAGGGGAGCTCAATGGGGGTCACGACGTCGCGCAATTGGACGAGTTCGCCGCGCGCGCTTCGCACCGGTAATTCGAGCAGGGAGTCGAGCGAGCGTCGGGCGTCGGGGGCCAGCATCACCCGCAGGTCCGTGGTCTCGTCGAGATCCCGGTGTTTGGATGCGATCGAACCCTGAAACGCAATCTGTACGGTTCGCGCCACGGCTTCGGGATCGAGCCCACGCAGGGCCAAGCGCTCGTAGTCGAGGACGAGATCGATCTGCGGCGTTCCCGGTCGCTCGTCCACTTCGACGTTGACGACGCCCTGCTGTGCCCCCACCCACTCGGCCACTTCGAGGGCGGTGCCGCGCCGCACGTCGTCGACATTGTTCGAAACGTGAATCGTCACGGGCAATCCCATGGGCGGACCCATGGTTTCTGCCTCGTAGACGATCTCCGCGCCTTCGGGAACGATGAGTTCGCGCTGGAAAATTTCGATCCATTCCGCGGAGGTGTGATTGCGGCCGAGGGGGCGCACCAAGGCCGTGATGATGCCCTCGTTCTCCGCGGCACCGCGTTCGCGCGAACCTTCGTAGCGTTCGCGTTGTTGGTGGCCGACGCGACCGACGCTGGCGGTCAAGTCATCCCCCATCAGAATCGGAAGCTGGTACTCGATGGACGAAATCACGGCTTCCGTACTTTCGATGGGCGTGCCCGGCGGTAGGCTGACTTTCAGATAGACGCCTTCGGAATCATCCTGGGGATACAGCATCACCTGCATCTGGGGTGCGATGAGGGCGAAGATGATGATCAAGACCACCCCGAACAACACCACGATGCGCCGACGGCGCCCGAGGACCTGCTCGAGCGCCAGACGGTAGGCGGCTTCGAGCTTCAGCATGAAGGCGCGTTTGTTGTGAAGTTTGCCTTCGCGTTGTTTTCCCATGGACATGTGGGCAGGAAGAATGATGAAGGATTCGAGTACCGAGATCGTGAGCGCCAAACCGATGACCCAGGGCATGGCTTCGATCATGCGCGAACTCATTCCCGCCAGACCCCACAGCGGCACGAAGGCCAAGACCGTGGTGATCGCCGAGGCGAGAACCGGGCGCGCCATCTCCGCTGCCCCCTTGATGGCCGCGGAGTGGGGGTCCTCGCCGGCTTGGCGACGCGTCACGATGCGCTCGGATACCACTACTGCGTCGTCCACCACCATGCCGAGTACGACGACCAGACCGGTGAGGGTCACCATGTTGAGGGAGAAGTCGAACGCGGGGAATAGCGCCAGGGTCGCGAGGAATACCACTGGAATTCCCGCCAGGGTCCAGGCCGCGGAAACCGGCGTCAAGAAGAGGAGAAGCGTCAACGTGACCAACACCGCACCCATGGCGCCGTTGCTGACCATCAATTGCAGACGGTTGCGGGCCATGAAGGATTCGTCGAACACGATCGCGTAGCTCACACCTTCGGGGAGCGGGGTTTCCTTCATCAGCGCTTCGACCCGGTCCACGGTGTCGAGGATGTCCGCGTCTTCCTGCTTGACCACTACCATGGAGATGCCCGGTTCGCCGTTGGTGTGGGCGATCAATCCGGTGTCTTCGCGGCCGGATTCGACGCGCGCCACATCCCCTACGGTGATCGCCCCACCGTCCGGTTGGAAGCGCAACACCGTGCTCTTCACATCGGCGGGATCCGTGAAGCGGCTCCACAGAACGACCTGCCGTCGATCGCTCGCGCTCTCCAGTACGCCGCCGGTGCCCGAGACATTGCGACGTCGGACCGCCTCCATTACATCGATCAGCGTCACTCCGAGTGCCCGGGCGCGTACGGGATCGACGTAGATACGCACCTCGGGATCCTGAAGTCCGATCAGGTCCACCTTCGAAACTTCGTCGAGGCTGCGCAGGCGCCGCTCCAGCGCTTTGGCGGTCGGGACCAGGGCCTCGCTGGGGCCCGCGAGCGCGACCTGCACGACCGGAAACAACTTCGGATTCATGCGGATGACGAGCGGGTCGTCCTCCATCTCGTCGGGAAAGTCGCGGATTCCATCGACCAGAATTCGGAGGTCCCGCTCCGCTTCGCGAACGCGCTCGGCGTCGAACTCGTCGTGGAGTCGCACCTCGCTGCGCGAATTCGAATCCGAGATGACGGTGCTGAATTCCTTCAGGCCGTTCAGCTCTTCGATGACCTCTTCGATCGGGATGCTGATCTTGGTCTCGACGTCCCGAGCCGCGGCACCGGGCAACGTCCCGATCACGAACAGGCGCGGGAGCGTCACATTGGGAAAGGTTTCCTGAGGCGCCTTCGAAACCTGGTAGTAACCGACGCTCACGATGACGGCGACCATCACGTGTACGAGCATGTGTCGCTCGACGAAGAAGCGGATCAGGCGTTCCATCAGTCTTCGCCCCTTCGAGCGGGCGGAGCGTTTCCGTCGACGAGGATGGGGCCGCCATCGGCGAGGGCGAAGTGTCCGGCCACCACGACGCGCTGGCCAACCTCCAATCCCTCGAGGATCTCGACGCGCTCACCGCGTCCCCGGCCCACGCGCACGGGTTGCGCAATGGCGCGCAGGGTGTCGCCTTCCCCTTCCGCGCGAAACACGATCAATAGGCCGTCTCTGCGCACCACTGCCGCGCGCGGAACCACGGCTGCGGATACCCCGCCGGATTCCGCCAGGGTCAACTGACCCACCATGCCGGCGCGAATGCGACCGTCGCTGTTGTCGAGCCACAACTCGACCGCATAGGTACCCGCGTTTGGATCCGCAATGCGCCCGACGCTGCGGATCTCCGCCTCGATGGCTTGCCCCCCGAGTGCCGGAAGGGATACCCGCGCCGTCAAGCCGGGAGCGAATTCGGCGGCTTCGGTTGCGGTCACGCCCGCGCGCAAACGGACCCGCGCGAGATCCGCCACGTTGGCGACCGGTGTCCCGGGCGCGAGGTAGTCGCCCACTTGAACCGAAATCGACTCGACGGTGCCGTCGAAGGGCGCGCGCACGACCGCGTCCGCAAGGGCGCGCTCGGCGCGTCGCAGTGCCGCCGCCGCAAGCGCGCGCGCGCTCTCGGATCGGCGTACGGAGAATCCCTGGGCGTCGTGGCGTTGCAGACTCAAGACGTCCTGTCTGCGGAGTTGGTCACCGCGTTCCAGTTCGCGCCGGGCTTCGGCGAGGTCGACGTCGCGGGCGGCCAGGGTGGCC
>JAJDAL010000023.1 GCA_029261875.1 Deltaproteobacteria bacterium | reverse complement strand
GTCGAGCGCGCGATCGGGAAGCACCCAGGACAAGAAGCGCGAAATCTTGGCGTCCGTACCCACGCGGTAGCGCGTGCGCGGCCGGGCGGCGGTCAGCGCGTGTTCGATGGCCTCGGCGACGCGTTCGGCTGGAATGGCGCGTTTGGCACTCTGGGCTGCATTTGCCTCCACGCGTCGCATCAGGTCGCCGTAGAGGTCGATGGCCTCGGCGGGATACTGGGCCCGCAATTGATCCGCGTATGCCTCTCCTTTGCCCCAGATTTCGGTTTCGATGGCACCGGGTTCGATCAGCGCGACGTCGATCCCCCAGGGCTTGACCTCCCGTCGCAGGGCATCGCTCAGGGCCTCGACGGCGAACTTCGAAGACGAATAGGGTCCGAAGGCCGGCAGGGCGACGTAGCCTCCATTGGACGAAACGTTGACGATCCGACCGCGGGATTTGCGGATCGCGGGGAAGAAGGCGCGGGTGACTTCGGCGAGCCCGAATACGTTGACGTCGAATTGCCGCCGCAATTCTGCGACATCGAGAAACTCCTGAAACCCGACCACCGCGATCCCCGCGTTGTTCACCAGGCCCGCGAGACCCTCGTCTCCGAGTTCCTGTTCCACTTGCTTGGCCGCCGCTTCGATGCTCGCGGGATCCGCGACATCGATGGAGAGGGGTTGGAGGCGGTCGGACCCATCGGAACGCAGGGAATCCCCGTCCTGGTTGCGGCGAACCCCTGCGAACACGCGGAAGCCGCGTCGATCCAGCAGAAGGGCGGTCGCGCGCCCAATGCCCGTGGAAGCGCCGGTGATCAACACGTTTCGTCCCAACGGTAGTGCCATTTCGCAGTTCCTCCTGGCTTGAGGATACACTGCGGACATGAAGTTCGTCGTGTCCAGTGCTTTCAGCGATCCGGGCCACTATCTCGCGCTGGCGCGTGCCGCGGACGCGGCGGGGTTCGAATCTCTCGCGCTATCGGACCACGTCGTGCATCCGAAAACCCTTCGCACCCCGTACCCCTACACCGAAACGGGCCAGCCGCGCTGGGAACCCTTCACCCCGTGGCCGGATCCCTGGGTCGCGATCGGCGCCATGGCGGCGGTGACCGAACGCCTGCGATTCGTCACCCATGTCTACGTACTCGCCCTGCGCAATCCGTTCCTGGTCGCCAAGGCCTTGGCGACGGCTGCGGTCCTCTCCGACGATCGCGTGGCGCTGGGGATCGGGGTCGGTTGGATGCGGGAAGAGTTCGAGTTGATGGAGCAGCCTTTTGCGCAGCGGGGCGCGCGCACGGACGAGATGATCGATCTGTTGCGTACGCTGTGGCGCGGGGGCATGGTCGAACACCACGGGCGCTTCTACGACTTCGAGCCCCTGGAAATGAGTCCGGTGCCCCGCGGCCCGATCCCCATGTTCGCGGGAGGACTCTCGGAGCCCGCCCTGCGCCGCGCCGCACAACGCTGCGACGGATGGGTTTCGGATCTTCACTCCACGGAAGATCTGCGCGGTTACACCGAGCGTCTCGCCGCGCTTCGGGCGGACTCGGACCGCGCGGGGAAGCCGTTTCAGGTTTTCGCCGCCGCGAACGACGCCTTCGACGCCTCCGGATACCAGAGGATGGCGGATGCGGGGGTCACCCACGCCATCACCATGCCCTGGATCTTCTACGGGGGGACGACGAACTCGATCGAGGCGAAATGCGACGGTATCCGGCGTTTCGGCGACGAAGTGATTGCCAAGTTCGGCGGAACTTGACGCTACGGGTACGGCCCAGAGATAATCGATGCAGCGGGTCTAGGCGGGGTACGACGATGTTTATTCGGTATGTGGGTGCGGTGGTTGGTTTGATTCTGATAACGGGGGGAGGGCTCGTCGTTCCCGAGACCAGCCACGCGGATCCCGCGACGTTGCTTTACTCGACGGAAGGCAATCGGCTGCGACGCTACGACGTCGACACCTTGGGTGGGGTGCTCGTCGAAGACATCCTGGTCGAACAAGCCAATGCGGCGGAGTCCGGCGGCGCCGCACCCACGCAGAATTTCCGCGACATCAATGGAATGGCGTGCCTGTTCCCGGACAGCTCCGGGCGCTTCGTCGCCGGTGAAGACACCGGGCAACCGACCCCGCCGCCGGGATGGGGAATCTTTTCCGCCACCGGCGTTCAGATCGGCAAACTCACGGCGACGTATTTCGCCCCACAGGGCGAACCCTTCGGCTGTGGGTTTTCGCCGGACGGTTCGCTGTTCACCTCCTCCGTCGGGACCCAGGGGTTCGGCGACAACAACGGGCAACTGATCCTCTGGTTTCCCCCCTTCGAGGGATTCCCGGGACCGCCCGGCGCGTATCCCGGCACCAATGACCCCAGCGACAATTTCTGCAAGATCGCCAACGACATCGGAACCGCCGGTGCGTTGGCGATCGACGACCTCGGGCGCGTCTATGTCGCCAGCGCGAGTCAATTGTCGATCTTCCGCTATTCCCCGCCGTTTCCGACCGGCCCGGATGCAGCGGGCGGCTGCGGCGGCGTGGACGCCCTGGGTTCGCCGGTCGCGGACGGGGTGAACAAGGAAACCTTCGTCGCCCCGAGCGGCTTGTCGACCTACACGGGCTTGGCCTTTGCGCCGAATGGAAACCTCTACGCCAGCAAAGTGGTGAGTGGCGAAATCGACGAATTCGACACGGATGGAAATTTCATTCGCCGTATCGTCGACCCGCCCGAGGCCTTGCCGCCGATTTCGACCGGCACACCCCAGGGCATCGCCGTAGGGCTCGACGGAACGGTCTATTACGCGGATCTGGACCTGGTAGGCGATTTCCCGGATCTCGACACGGGTTCGAACGGCAAAGTGTGGCGCGTGCGTTTCGACAGCGCCGGCGATCCGTTGCCGCCGGAGATCGTTCGCCAGAACCTGGCCTTCCCCGATGGCGTTTCCCTCTTCCCCGGCGACCTCGAACCCTTCGAATGGCGCAGCTATGCGGGCGGCGGGAGTCGAACTTTCTTCAATTCCAACGAAACCCAGATTCGCGCAGAAAATGTGGATCAGTTGACCAAGAAATGGACGCTCGCAACCGGCGCGGTCGTAACCGCTTCCCCGAGCATCGCGCGCGTGGATGTTCCCGGTGAAGGTCGCATCCGGGTCGCGTTCATCCAATCCTGGGATGCCAATGTATATGCGGTGCGGGTGCGTGACGGCAGTTTGTTGTGGAGTTTTCTCACGGAAGACCGCGACGGTGTTTCGTTTCCCAACACGGCATCCCCCCACGTGGCGAATCGCTCGGGACAAGATGTGGTGTACATCGGAAACGGCCAAACCTTCTACGCCCTTCGCGCATGGGATGGTCAGGAGCTGTGGCGCTTCGATGCCGGGACCGGCTGCGATCCGCCGCCGGGACTGTGCGGCTACGACGGCGAACGCAACGAGATCGAATCCTCCGCCATCGTGGTGGATGACAAGGTCGTGTTCGCCATGGACGTGAACGACGACGTGGGCGGGAAGGGCGGTATCTACGGCCTCGACGCCGACCTCGGGCGCTTGGTGTGGTTCTTCGACCTGGAGAGCGGCGATACCTGTGAGCCCTTCGCCGGCGACGAGATCCGCGCCTACGATCCCTATCACTCCGAGGCGGAACTCGGACTTCCGTCGGGATTTCTCGCGACGCGTCCGGGCTGCGATCATCCGCGTACACCCAACGGATGTGGCAATGTGTGGTCCTCGCCGGCGCACGACGCCGAACGGGGGCACCTCTATTTCGCATCGAGCAATTGCGAAACCGATACGGATCCGGGAACCCTGGAACCGCTCCCCCCGATGCCCCCCTACGACGAAGCCATCTTTGCGCTCGACTACGACGGAAAGCCGGTTTGGCGCTGGCGACCCCGGGAAGTCGACAACGACGATCTGGCTTTCGGTGCCGCGCCCAATCTCTTCACCGTCAAGCTCGGCGGCGAAGGGCGCGACATCGTCGGCGTCGGGAACAAGGATGGAACCTACTACGCGCTCGGTCGCGACGGCGTGAACGAAATCTCGGGTGTGGCCTGGGACGACGCGGATCCCTCGGCACTTCCTTATTGGACGCGAAACGTGGTGGCGGGTGGGCCGGCCGGGGGCATCATCGCCACGGCGGCCGTGGACGATTTCGCGGATCGCATCTATTTCAGTACGGCGCCGGGTTCCTTCGATGCGGTTTTCACTCCCCAGCGTCCCACCATGCACGCCTTGGACGCGCGCACCGGCGCGATCCTTTGGCAGAACGACGAACAGCTGACCGCCGACGCGAGTTTCGCGCCCACCAGCGCGATTCACGGTGTGGCGTTCAGCGGAAGCACCACGAGTGGCACCCTGCGCTCCTACGCGGTGACGGACGGGACGCAATTGGGCGGTATCGCGGTGGGGTTCTCGCTTTCTTCCGCGCCCGCAGTGGTCGACGGAACCCTGATCGTGGGTGCGGGAACCGGCTTTCGAAGTGGTGATCCCGGAGACCCCGGCGATATCGCATCCAACATTCCCTCGAACGTGACGGGGCTGTGCGTTCCGGGGACGCCCGCGTGCGCGCTCGACCAATTGATTTCCGGGCGTCGTCTTCGCGTGACCGACCACCTGGCGAAACCCACCCGTCGACGTCTGGATGTCCAATCGCGCGACGCGGGAATCGTCCCTCCGATTCCCGGCACGGCGACGGACCCGACGCAGAACGGAATGACGCTGCAGCTCGCCAACACGACCACCCTGGAAGAGCAATCCATTGCGTTGCCTGCGGAAGGATGGAAAGGGCTCGGGTTTCCAGCCGGAAGCAAGGGCTACCGATATCGCGACGCCAAGCGCGTGATGGGACCGTGTACCAAAGCCCAGCTCAAAGCCGGACGCATCCAAACCACCTGTCGGGGCGAGGCCCTGACGTATTCCCTCGACGAAGCCAACCAGGGAAACATGGCGGTAGGGTTCTCGTTCGCGAACGAGATCGTGCTGTGCGCTCGGTTTGGTGGCACGGTTACGCGCGATCTCGGCGCGGCGGGGACGAAATCCGGCCGCTTCTACGCCAAGCAGGCACCGGTGCCCGCAAGCTGTCCGCTCCCTTAGCCCGATGAACACGGTGCGGCGAGGCGGCGCCATGCTGCTGTTGTGGATGTGTGCCGCGGGGTGCGCGTCGCCGCCCTTCGCTCCGCGCACAGCGGCGGTGATCCAGGGCAATGTGGTGTACCGCGAACGATTGGCGTTGCCGCCAGACGCGATCGTCCACGTCCGGCTGGTCGACATTTCCCGCCCGGGCGCGCCGGCGCGAACCGTCGGCGAACACGTGATTCGCAATCCGGGTGCGCCCCCGATCCCCTTCGCGATTCGCTACGAAGGCGTCGACATACAACCCGATCGCAGCTACGCGATTCAGGCCTTCATCACCGTGGACGGGAAGCTCGGGTTCACGAACCCGCAACTCCACACCCCCGTGGATTTCGACCGGGACGGACTCCTCGAAATTACCGTCGAGCGCACGGGAAATCCCCGGTAAACACCCCCCGGCGAACCCCCGGGGTTCTCAGGCGAGCCCCAATAGCGACCGATACGTGGGGAGATGAGTCCCCCTCGATACGCGCTACCCATTGCAATCGGATGCACGTTGCTGTGCATCGGCCTGATAGCGAACGCCACGCGCGCAGCCGTGGAAGGGCCGCCGGACGAAGATCGCTTTCCCGTGGCCTACCACGCGGAAGCCTGTGCGCGCGGCACGGCCTCCGGTTGTCGCGAGCTGGGACTGTTCCATCTCAGCGGAACGCGACTTTCCCGGGACCCGGAGCGCGCGGCGTTGCTGCTCGCACGCGCGGCGAACGAGGGCGACGCCGAAGCGCAGTATCACCTGGGGATTCTGCACGACGTCGGGCTCGGTGTTGCCCTGGATCCGGATGCGTCTCAGTCCTGGTTCCAAGAAGCCGCCCAACAAGAGCACGCCTTGGCGCAATTCGAACTCGGCGTGGCCTACTACGTGGGCAAAGCCGTCGAACGCAATCTCTCCACGGCGCTGGGCTGGCTCGAAAAAGCGGCGGCCCACGGTGTGGCGGAAGCCCAGTTCAACCTCGCCTCGATGATCCGCGATGGCGAGGGAAGTGAGGCGGACCCGAAAACCGCCGCGGATTGGTTTCATCAAAGTGCGGATCAGGGCTACCCCCAAGCGCAATACTCGCTCGCCGCCATGTACTACCAGGGCAACGGTGTGTCGCGAAACGCGGCCCAGGGCGAACGCTGGCTGATCCGAGCGGCGGAAGGCGGGTTGGCCACGGCGCAACTCACATTGGCGGACATCTACCGCACGGGGACGGGAACCGAATCGGATCCCCGGGAAGCCGTGCGTTGGTACCGCCTGGCTGCGGCTCAGGGCTTGGTTCCCGCGCAGCGAACCCTGGGGATCATGTTGCTGCGCGGCGATGGAGCGGAGCCCGATCGCGAAGCGGGATTGGTCTGGCTCCACAAGGCCGCCTACGCGGGCGACGCGCTGTCGCAACAGGCACTGGGGCGCGCCATCGCGCGCGACGCCCTTACCATCGACGACGCGATTCAAGCCCACATGTGGTTGAGCTTGGCGGCGCCCGCCGGACAGAGCGAAACCGACCGCCAGACCCTGCGTCGACTCGAACACGCCATGAACCCGGAACAACTCGACGCGGCCCAACAGCTCGCCCGCGAATGGCAGCACTCCCGGGAAGAGTTCCAGTTTCGCGAGTCCGAGGCCTTCGCCGCTCCCTAGGCGCCTTCAAGTGTTGCTTGAAGTCTCAACCCCACGCGGTCTACTCTCGCGGCTTCACGCGAAAAGGGGATTCGATGGGGACGGCTCTCGTAACCGGCTCGGCGTCGGGAATCGGCGCGGCGGTTCGCAAGCGTCTCGAAAGCCAGGGCGACCGGGTGATCGGGGTTGATTTGCGGGATGCCGAGATCTGCTGTGATCTGAGTACGTCCAAGGGACGCGAGGAAGCGGTGAGGGAAGCGCTCGAGCGCTGCGACGGCACCCTCGATCGGCTCGTCACCTGCGCGGGACTCGGCCCCGCGACGAAGCGCGCTTCCCTGATTTCGTCCGTGAACTATTTCGGTGCCGTCGACGTCTTCGATGGGCTCCTCCCGGCGCTGACCCAGGGAGCGGCGGCGGCGTCCGTCGCCATCGTGTCGAACTCCGCGCAAATGGCGCCACTCGACGACACCCCCTTCGTGCAGGCGCTGTTGGACGGCGACGAAGCGAAGGCCAGTCGGATCATCGACGATATGGACAGCCCGATCGTCGCCTACATGGGGTCCAAGCACGCCCTGGGGCGAGCGATTCGACGCCGCGTGCGGCTCTGGGGTACGGCGCGGGTACGCCTCAACGGTGTGGCGCCGGGGCCGGTCGATACGCCACTCCTTAAAGCATCACTTGAAGATCCGATTGCCGGCCCCCCGATCGCGAATGCCGACCTTCCGCTGGGACGCCTGGGGCGACCGGACGACATTGCGGCCCTGGTGAGCTTCCTGCTCGGCGCGGAAGCGTCCTGGATCCACGGCAGTATTTTCTTCGTCGACGGCGGCAATGACGCCGATATTCGACCGGATCGGTATTGAGATGGTCCTGACCGCCGAGCAAGAGTCCTTCCTCGCGGAACATCAACTCGCCGTATTGGGAACCGGTCGCGCCGATGGATCGCCTCAGTTGTCCCACATCGTCTACGACTACGACGGACGGGACATCGCGATTTCCGTCAAGCGCTATACCGCGAAATGGAAGAACATCCTGCGCCAACCGCGCATCTGTCTGTTGATTCACGACGGACGCAAGCAATTGGTCCTGTACGGGAAGGCCGAAACGATCGACGAAGATCCCGAGCGCCTGGAGCTGACCTTGCGCGTCATGCGGCGCCTGGCGAACGCCCCCAGCATCGGGCGCGAAAACCCCGAGCAGCTGGTACCGGTCTTCGACGAGCAGCAGCGCACGGCGCTTCGCATCCGGCCCGAAAAGGCCTTCATGAACGATTAGTGGCGTTCGCCGCCTCGTCTCTTCGCCGACTAGTCGCGGGACATGAAGAGCTGAATCACGTACCAGAAGAGCAGGGCGACCGAGCCGAACAACTGGATCGCGGCGCCCACGTAGCGATCTTCCGGATACTCGTGAATCACGTTCGAGGTGTCGTACAGGATCGAGGCTCCCGCCACGCCCACCATTCCGACGGAGAACCAGGTCCCGAGTTGCAGACCGAAGACGAGCGAGCAGCCGATCAAGACGAAGGCCAACACGATCGCCCAGCCGAGAATCCCGCGTAGGAAACTGAAGTTCTTGCGGGTCACGAAGGCGATGCCCGTCAGTCCCGCGAAGCCCGCGCCCGTTACCCAGGCGGCGTTCTGGATCGCACCCGGCGCCACGCTTTCGGCGGCGTACAGCAGGGGAACGAACAGGATCGACCAGGCGCCCACCATCAAGGCCAGCATGCCGTATTGCGCCGGAAGCGATTCCACCTGGTGGGCGACGCGCGTCGCCACGTAGGAGACGAGCATGAAGGCACCCAACACCAGGAGCCAGCTCGTACCCATCATGGCGGTGGCAATCTGCTCCGCCATGCCGTTTGTGAACAGCCAGATCTCCGTCATGGTGAAGCCCATGACGGCAAAGAACAGCGTGGTGTAGGTCCGGCGGATGAAGGTGGCCCGCGCATCCACCGAGAGGGCAAAGCCCGGCATCGGTTGGGGCGGCGAATAGCTCTGGCTCATGGGATCTCCTTCTCGCTCTGGATCACGCATCGGTTGGACGCTTCTGCGCGTCAAACCTTCAATTGAAAAAGCCCCCGGATCGCTGCTGGAGGATCCGGGGGCTTCAATGGTAGCGGGGGCCGGATTCGAACCGACGACCTCCGGGTTATGAGCCCGACGAGCTACCAGACTGCTCTACCCCGCAGTAACTGGGCGCTATCGATATCTCGCGCGGTGGCGTCTGTCAACGGAAGGCAGTTGCGCACGGCGTGCTGCCCCTCGGGGAATCGCAAGTGTCACCTCGGCGGGGGTTCGTCCCACTTACCTACGGGGGTAAGAGGAGACGACCATGATTCGAACGATTGCTGCCTGTTTGGTTCTCGCCGTTGCGACGCCCGCCGCCGCCGGCACGCTCTATCACTGGCGAGCCGAAGACGGTTCCTATGCCTATACGGATGACGCTCGGCGCATCCCCGATCGCTACAAGAAGGACGCTCAGGCTTCCGACACTTCCAGCCTCGCCGACTACGATCGCTTTACGCCTGCGGACACGGCCGCCGTCGATTCCTACGCCCAGGGCCTCCAGGCTCGACTCGATGACCTGCGCGCCCGCAACGCCCCGGTCGTTGACGAACCCACCCAGACCACGCGCCTGAGCCTGCGAACCAGCAGCGGTGAACCGGTGGTGGAATTCTCCTCCGCGCCCGGTGAGGCACCGATCGTGGTGGAGAAGCGACGCGTCAAGATCGACGACGCGCGCCGGAGCGCCAAGCGGAGTCGTACGGTGATTCGCCAGGGTGATCGCGTGATCGCCGTCGTGGAAGACAAACGATCCTCCTTCGACAGCGAAGATGAATTCTATCGTCCGTAGGGCGGGCTCTGCGGTCAGTGGGCGCTGATCTGGACCGACTCGCGCAGCGCCGCGAGTCCGGGTTGGACTTCCCAGCGTCCGGTCACAGCATCGCGTGACCAGACCTGGGTTTCTACCACGACTTTCTCGACCAGCGAGAAGAGGGAGTAGGTGCGGTAGCTGACGCGCGCGGTCGCTTCGGACCCATCCTCGTTGAAATCGACCTCGCGAATCTTGTAATCGGAAAAGCGCGTCTGGCTGTGGTCCGGCGCTTCGGCCACGAACGCCTTGCGCTCGTCCTCGGTCACGTACTCGCTGGCGCGCTCGAACTCGCCCCAGCGGACGAGCTGCGTGTACATGCGCTGCGCGGCATCGAAGCCGGCTCGGTGGGGGGCCCGTCCGTCCGGTAGACTCGCGCAGCCGGTTCCTCCCGCCAGCAGGACCGCTGCAACGAATACCCAACCACGCTTGAAGCTTCGCAAATTCATTTTTCTACCCGCTGGGAGGAGACGCGCCCGACTGCGCTCCGGTGTTCCCTCCACGATTCGGAATCGGCGGGGCGGGGATCTGTGATCTCGTTCACAACCCCGAGAGAAATGTGGATTTCCCTGGATCGGCAACTGGGGGTAAAGCGGGCGGCAGCAGCGCGGTCAGGGGCTTTCGCTTTCCCGCACGTTTCCCTCCCACTCGGCGACGAGTTGCGCGAAACGCTGCTCGCGAATGGCTTCTCGAGACCGCTCGAGAAGGCGCAAGTAGAAGCGCAAATTGTGGAGAGAAGCCAAACGACCGCCCAGACTCTCGCCCGCGTGGAACAAATGGCGCAGGTACGCGCGCGAGGTGCGGGGACAGACCGGACAATCGCAATCCGCTTCGATCGGAGCCGAGTCCTCGCGGAATTTCGCGTTCCGCAGGTTGAGAACGCCCCGGGAGGTGAAGACGATCCCGTGCCGGCCGTTTCGCGTGGGGACCACGCAGTCGAACAAGTCGACGCCGCGCGCCACGGCGTCCAGCAGATCTTGGGGACGCCCGATTCCCATCAGGTAGCGGGGCCGCGCTTCGGGCAGCGCGGAATGCGTCTCCGTGAGCAGTGCGGCCCGCACCTCCCGAGATTCTCCCAGGCCGAGTCCGCCGTGGGCGTAGCCATCGAATCCGATGTCCGCGGTTTCGCGCGCACTTTCCCGGCGCAGTTCCGGAGAAACGCCGCCCTGGACGATTCCGAACAGGGCTTGTTCCGAGCGCTGACGCGCCTTCGCACAGCGCTCGGCCCAGCGCAGGGTGCGCTCCATGTTGGCCCGGGGCGCGGCGAGGTCGTCGCTCAGGGGCCGGCATTCATCGAGCACCATGGCGATGTCCGATCCCAGGGCTTCCTGGACCGCGATGCACTTCTCGGGCGTCAAGTTGCGCGCCATCCCGTCCAGGGGCGATCGGAAGGTGACGCCCTGTTCGTCGACCACGGCCCGGTCCGCGAGGGAAGTGACCTGATAGCCACCGCTGTCCGTCAGCCAGGGTCCGCGCCAGCCGGTAAAGCCGTGCAGCCCTCCGAGATTCTGAATCACCGCTTCGCCCGGGCGTTCGTGCAGGTGATAGGCGTTGGCGAGCAGGATCTGGGATCCGATGCCCTCGAGATCGCGCACATCGAGTCCGCGAACCGCTCCGCGCGTCGCCACGGGCATGAAGGTGGGTGTCTCGATGCTGCCGTGCGGCGTGTCGATGCGACCGGTGCGGGCCGCGTCGTCGCGGGCGAGGCATTCGAATGCGAAACCGCTTCCCATGGAGTCAGCAGATCAACATGGCGTCGCCATAGGAATAGAAGCGGTAGCCGCGTCGCACGGCTTCCCGGTAGGCGTCGAGCAGCGTCTCGCGTCCCGCGAAGGCCGCAGCCAAGAGCAGGAGCGTGGACTTCGGCAGATGAAAATTGGTCAAGAGCGCGTCGACGACGGAAAAGCGGGACCCCGGCGCCAGCAGCAGCTCGGTCTCGCCTTCGCGGGGGACGACACCGCCGTGACCGTCGGCGCAGCTTTCGAGCACGCGCGTGGTCGTGGTCCCGACGGCGACGACGCGGCCACCGCGCGCACGCGTCGCTTCGATGGCACGCGCGGTTTCCTCCGGCAATGCGATGAACTCGGCGGACAGGCGCCGCGCCGCCAGGTCTTCCGCGCGCGGGGGGCGGAAGGTCCCGGGCCCGACGTGAAGGAGGACTTCCGCGTAATCGACGCCTTGCTGGCGGAGGGTGGAGAGAAGCTCCGGCGTGATGTGAAGTCCAGCCGTGGGGGCCGCCACGGAGCCGTCCACGCGCGCATAGACGGTCTGGTAACGCGCGGCATCGGACGCGTGCGCTGCGCTGCGGCGGATGTAGGGCGGGAGCGGTGTCTCGCCGGCCCGATAGGGGGACTCGTCGCCGGCAAAATGCAGGACGACTTCCCCGTCCGCTCGAATGGCGACGACTTCGGCGTCGAGTCCCACGCCGGGTGCCGCGAATCGAAACTTCTGACCCGCGCGAAGCCGCCCGCGGCATTTCACGTAGGCGCGATAGCGGCGTTTCTCCGCATCCGCCGGGGCGATCAACAACGCCTCCGCGTGTCCGCCGGTTTCTTTTTGTCCGCGCAATCGCGCCGGCAACACACGGGTGGCATTGACGACCAACAGGTCGCCCGCTGCCAACCAGGCCGGGAGATCGCGAACGTGTTGATGATGCTGGGCCCCTAGCGCCCGCTCCAACACGAACAGACGCGCGGCGTCGCGCGCGTCGGCGGGTTCCTGGGCGATGTGGGATTCCGGGAGGTCGAACGCGTAGGCGTCGAGGTCGATCTCAGGGTCCACCGCGCGTTTCCTCGACCAGGGCCGCCTGCAAGGCCGGAACGTCTACGATGGAGTCGTAGGAAAACAGCGCATCGTTCCGAACGCCTGCGGCGCGGAGAATCCGCAATTGCTCGCGGGCGGTTTCCGGCTCCCGCGCAAACAGCCAGCTCCCCAAACCGATCCAGATCTTGTCGCCCCCGATGCCGCCCCGATAGGCGGCCGCTTCGTAGCGCAGGAGTCGATTGTCGCGGGTGTAGAGCATGGGAACCGCGAAATCGAGCAGGTCGTCGTCGATCCATCCGCGCCAATCTTGGAAGATCGAAAGGTAGGCACGCTCGGGGTAGGGCCAGACCGCCGCGGAGAGCTGGATCTTCGGTCCGGCGAGTTTTGCGGCGTCGCGAATTTTCTGAACGGTTTCCGTCAGGCGCTCGCGTCGCCAGTCGTCCCAGCGATTCGCGTTGGCGAGGGATTTCCCGAACGGCGCCACGACGCCGGTGTCCTGGGAAAAACGCGCGCGCGTGGGCGCGCCGTAACCGAAATCCATCCCGACCCCGAAACGCGAGCCCGGTGAGAACGGAAGTACGTCGGGATAGCGGATGTAATCGAGGTGCAATCCGTCGAGATCCGGGTAGGCGCGCACGAGTTCCGCGAAGGTTTCGGCCAACCACTCGGTCACCCCGGGCGCGGCCGGGTCGAGCCAGACGGCCGGGGTCCCCATTCGCAGGTATTCGGAGTCGGGCTTCGGAAGTTCGAGCTCGGGGTAATCGAGCACCGATCGCCCTTTGCGGTCCGTCATGGCGGCGTCGCGGCCGAGTTCGCGCAGGATCGGGGCTTCGCGATTGGACGCCAGCGAGAGCACGTTGACCCACGCGTGGACCTCCAAACCCGCGCCGTGGGCCTGCAGGAGCAATTCGGCCAGGGTGTCGATCTCGGTTTCGCTGCGGATCTCTTCGTAGGGGCCGGCGTCCGCCATGCTGGAGGCGAACCAGGCGCGCCCCCCGCGATAGACCTGAACGAACAGATCCGTGACACCCAATTCCCGCGCGGTTTCGATCAGGCGGGGGATCCGGTCCGGGTGATCGAGAACGCGTTGGGAGCCTTCGCATAGCACCCACATGCCGCGGCGACCGTCGCGCAAGGCCACGGTCGTTGCGGGCGGCTCTTCGGGGGTGGCGGTGGGAGCCGGAGCGGGCTCTTCGGCCCCGCACGCCAGGGCGAATAGCAGCGCGATCCATCCAAATCGTCGGAGTTTCGGCATGAGGCGGACCAAACTAACCGAGCGCTCGCGCGCCCACAACGAAGGCGCTTGTTGACAGCGCGCGCATCCTCATCAAACTGACACTGGGGGAGGTGAGATTGCGCGGATTCCATTTCGCTGGGGTTGCGGTCGTGTGCCTGGGGCTCGCGGCCGGCGCCCGCTCGGTCACCACGGGGTCGCTGGCGCCGGAGCCGCACGCATTGCCCAGCGCCGATGCGGTTGCGCGCATGCGACCTGGCGCCGCGCTACGCGCCGCGCTGCACGAGCGCGATCAGCAGAACTGGGGAGCCGCGGATGGATTGTTCCTCGCGGTGTCTCGCTTCCATCCCATCGTTTCGGATTACGCCGATCTGTTCCGCGCGCGTGCGTTGCTCGAAGCGGGGCAGGTTGCTGCGGCGCTCGAACTCGCGAGCCGCAGCGAAACCACCCATGCCAAATCCGTGCTGGTCGCCGATTTCTACCGCTTGCAGGCGGAGATCGAGTTGAGTCTCGAGCGCGAAGCCGCCGCGCGGGATGCGCTCGGACGCGCGCGCGCGGTGGACCCCGAGGGCGCAGACGACGCGGAACTCCGTTTCGCCATCGCGCAAAGCTACGCGCGCAGCGGAAAGAAACGCGAAGCGGCACAAACCTTTCGCGACCTCTGGGCCCGCTATCCACAATTCGAACGCGACCTGGAAGTGCAGCGACTCCTGACGCAGCTCGAGGGCGAGCTGGGTGCACCGGTTCGAACCGCGACCCATTACCGACGTCGCGGGGATGCACTGCTCCGCAAGGGATACACGGAGCGCGCCCTGGCGGCCTACGACGTCGCGTTGGCGGCAAAGCCCGATCGTGCCGAACGCCGGCGCGCGGAAACCAAGCGCGCGCATTGCCTGTTCCGTCTCCGTCGCTACCCCGAGGCGCGCCAGGCTTTCGCGAAGCTGGGCGACGATCCGGAAGCGCGGCTTTATCGCGCTCGCGCACTGGCCCGTTCGGGCGAGGAAGAAAAGGCGGTGGCCGAACTCGAATCCATTTCGGCATCGACGCGCGGCCGAACGGGGGTCTACGCGAAATATCTCGCGGCACTGCTGTTGGACGAAGAGGCGACCCAAGCGCGCGCGGTAGCGCATTTCTCTTCGATCGCGCGCGTGCGCGGTCACGGAGATCTCGCGAACGCCGCCTATTGGCGGCTGGCTTGGAACGCCTATCGCGCGGGAGATATGGAGGGGGCACGCGTCCACCTCGAGCGCTTGCTCAAGCGAGACAAGGATCCGATCGGGCGGTTGCGCGCCCGCTATTGGCTGGCGCGCGCGCGGGAGGGCGACGGCACGGTTGCGTCTCAAGCCGAGTTTCGGGCGCTCGCGGCAGAATATCCCCTCAGCTACTACGGCTGGCGCGCGTCGGGGCGCATCGTTGAAAGGGACCTACCGCGCCATACGCCGGCCCCCCCTTGGCCGCGCGAGATCGGGGCGACGATCGACTTGCGACGCGCCTACGTGCTGCTCGAAGCCGGGCTTGGCGCGGAGACGCGCCGTGAGCTGTCTCGCGTCGCACCGGGCGCGAAGAATGCCGCGGACCGGGTTGCGATGGCGCGCCTGTACACGGAACTCGAAGATTTCCACCGCGCACAGGGGCTGGTGGTGGGCGGCTTTACGGAAACCCTCGCCCGGGGTCCGGTTCCCGGTTACGAAGAACTCTGGTGGACGGCCTGGCCCCGGGCCTTCGCGGAGTTCTTGCCCGCTGACGTGCCCGTGGAAGGCGCGCTGGTGCTCGCGGTAATGCGCGAGGAGAGCGGCTATCGCCCGGCCGTCGTTTCTTCCGCGGGCGCGCGTGGGCTGCTCCAGATCATGCCCGAGACCGGGGAACGGCTCGCGGGATCGCTGGGTCTCGCGACCTTCGATGCGGATGACCTGTTCCTGCCCCACTACAACGTGCGACTCGGGTCTTCGTACCTCCATCAGCTACTCGCGCGATTCGGGGGGCGGCCGTCCGCTGCGATCGGCAGCTACAACGCAGGTCCCGAAGCGGTGCAGCGCTGGCTCCTGGAGCGCCCCCAGTGGGACGACGACGCCTGGGTGGAATCGATCCCCTACACGCAGACGCGACGCTACGTGAAGCGCGTTTTGCGCAGCCTGCACGCCTATCGCGCCCTCTATTGAGACCCTCAAGTCCCCCCAGCGACCTCCCGAGGGGTGGGAAAGAGGAATTCCCATGCGCGCCTCCCGACTCCATTCCGGAAATGCCCTTGGCTGGGTCCTGGTGCTCCTCGCGCTGTCCGTCGCGGCCGCCGCGGCTTGGAATTATCGACGCAATCTCGTCGCCGATCAGGCGGTGTTTGCGCGCCACCCGCAGAACGCCGAGGAGATCTTCCGACCCTTCGAGCGCGAACGCGATCGCGATCTCGACGTACTGATCGAGGCCTACACGGAAGAGATCGAAATGCTGGACGCGAAGTGGAAGCGCCTGGCCGGTGCGCGTCACTCGGTGAGCGGGGTAGGGCACCACGACCAGCGCGTCGCGGAATTCGAAGCGGTGCAAAAAGAGACGGGGAAGAAACGACGCTTGTCCGCGAAGCTCGGTGAGCTGAAGGCGACGTTGCGGGATTTGGAAGCCGAGAAGGCCTATCGCGCCCACGGCGACCAGCAGCTCGAAACCCTGGTGCGGCGTTTGGTTTCGATGTAGCGCGGACGCGGACGCTGCCCGTCAGGCGTCGTCTTCGTCGTCATCCTTCGCGACGTCATCGCCATCGAGGAATTCGGGTCCTTCCTCGCTATCCCCCACGCCGAGATCGATGTCTTCATCCGTACGCGTGGCCCCGTCGTCGTCGTCGTCCGCCAAACGCAACATCGATTGTTTCGCCGATGCGGCCGGGCCTGCGGGCTTAGCGGCTTTTCCGGTCGTCTTGGGCTTGGTCCGCTGATCCGTACCACATTTGGGGCAAAGGGGTTCGGGCTTGTTGAGGTCGTAGAATTTTGCTTCGCAATTGAAACAAACGTGTTTGGTCCCCAGGCGCGGATTCGTGATGCCACCCGTCACCGTGCCGGTGCGAACGGTCGAATTTACGGCGGAGGCTTTCGCCTTCGTTTTGGGCTTGGCCTTTCCCCTGGCCTTCGGTTTGGGCGTGGCCTTGGCCTTGGATTTGGGCTTGGCTTTGGGTTTGGGCTTCGCTTCCGGTCTCGTTTTGGTCGCGGCCTTCTTGGCAACCGGCTTGGCCTTGCGGGCCGTTTTCCGCCCACCCCCCGACGCGGCCTTCTTCTGGGTTGCCTTCTTCGGCGCCTTTTTCTGCGACCTCGCCGTTGTCTTCTTTCGAGCCGTCGTCTTCCTTGCCGCCGCCATTCCTACCTCTCACTGCCTGCGATCCAAACGGATCCGCGTCGGGCCTGTGTGCGAGATTCGGTCCTCGCGTGGCCGCTCGGATGCCCATCGTCCAACGCGGCTTTGCCCTCAACCGGATTTCACCAGCAAGCGGCGCGCGTATAGCACATGCAGAACGCGGGCAAAAGTCTAGGCAACTCGGCTCCACAGAGACCGCAATCAATCCCTGGTAATTCAAGGGCCTGGCGAGCTACGATCAACCACATGGTTGAACATGATGCCGAGCGAACTCCTCGGGAATCCTCTGAAGCGGCGGAGCTCGACGGGACCTTCTCCGCTCTGGCGGACCCCACCCGCCGGGCGATTCTGGCGCGCCTGCGCGAAGGGGAAGCGACCGTGAGCGAGCTCGCAGCGCCCTTCGAGATCAGTCTCAATGCGATTTCCAAGCACGTTCGGGTCCTGGAGCGGGCCGGGCTGGTCCATCGCCAGATCCGCGGCCGCGAACACCATTGCCACCTGGAGGCGGCCCCCATGGGCCGGGCCGTCGAATGGACGGCCGCCTTCCGGAGTTTCTGGGAGCAGCGTCCCGATCGCTCGGAACATTTCTTGGAACGGCGCCCGCGCCCCTCTGGACGGATTCGCGAATGAGGGCGCCCGGAGCCTATTCTCGCCCCGTTGGGATTCCGGCGTCGTCGGGTCCGCTGGTCGAACGCATCCTCGGAAACGATCGAAGCGGTGAATGCGCCGCGGAGGAGACGATGAGTCAATCGAACGATTACGAAAAACTTCGCGCCGAACTTCTGGAAGCCGAGATCGCTTTGCGCGATCAACGCGAGCGCGTCGCCGAACTGCGCCGCCGCCTGCCGCTCGATCAGGCGCCCGCGACGGATTACGTGTTCCACGAAGGGCCCGAGGCGCTCGGGGCCGGTGATGCGCCGATTCGGGAAGTGCGCCTGTCCGAACTCTGCCCAGCGGACCGCCCGCTCGTGTTGGTGCATTTCATGTTCGGGAAGCAACAACAGGAACCGTGCCCCATGTGCACGATGTGGGCGGACGGTTACAACGGCGTCGTCCACCACCTAGAGCAGCAGATCGAGTTTGCGGTCGTCGTGGCGGGCGACGTTGCGGCGTTTCGCGGCTACGCGCGGACGCGCGGTTGGGATCAGATCCGCATTCTTTCGTCCGGGGCGTCGACGTTCAAGCGCGATTGCGGCATGGAGAGTGAGGAGGGGGCGCAAAGTCCCGGAGTGAGCGTCTTCGCACGCAACGACGACGGCGAAATCCGACACTTCTACACCGGGGGCGCCATGCTGCGCGACGGCGAATTTCGCGGCATGGATCTGCTATCGCCCGTCTGGAACTTCTTCGACCTGACGCCGGAAGGCCGCGGTGACTTCATGCCCCGAAAGAACTACGACGTCTAGGGAAAACACGCAGTCCTACGCGTTGGCGCCTTTGTTCGGCGTCGGGCGCGATGAGATGATTGCGCACATTCCGCATTGTCTGGCCTTGGGGATGCGCGTGGTGCGCACCGGACCCGGTATGGCGGAGTTGTGTCTTCCGTACCGCGAATCCCTCGTCGGTGATCCCGAACGCGGCGTCGTGTTCGGTGGCGCCATCACCACGCTATTGGACCAAACCGGTGGTTTGGCGACGTCCTGCAGCCTCGAGACACTGACCTCGATCGCCACCCTCGACCTGCGGATCGATTATCTGCGCGCGGCCGCGCCCGGACACGATCTGGTTGCGCGGGCGGAATGCACGAAGCGCACGACGAACGTCGTCTTCATTCGCGGTAGCGCCTGGGAACACACGCCCGACGATCCCTTTGCGACCTGTGTCATGACGTTCATGATCGCCGCGAATCCCTCCGAGCAACCCCTCGCTCGTTTGATCGAAGACGCGCCGTCAGCCCGACGCGAATCCTCGACGTCCCCTACGCGCGATTCCTGGGCGTGGAGATTGAGTCCAGCGAGACGGAGATCGTTTGCCGGCTGCCGTTTCATTCCCGACTCGTCGGGAACAACCGTTTGCCCGCGGTCCATGGCGGTGTCGTGGGAGCCTTTCTCGAACTCTCCGCCACGGTCGGGCTGATCCACCAACTTCCCGGTCAGCGGCTGCCGAAACCCATCAATTTCAACGTCAATTACCTGCGTTCCGCGGGACCGCGCGATACGCGGGGCAGGGCGGAGATCGTGAAGCACGGTCGGCGCATCGCCAACGTGCGGGTGGTGGCCTGGCAGGATTCCCCGGAGAAACCCATTGCGACGGGCGTGGGGAATTTTCTTCTCTAGCTGGGCGTGTTTTCGTTCGCGTCGAGAAGGTTCCGGTAGAGCGCGATGTAGCGCTCGGCGACGGCATCGAGGCTGTATTCACGCTCCACCGTCGTCCGGGCGGATCGGCCGAGCCGTTCGCGCAGCGCGCGATCCGTCAGCAGTTTCGACAAGGTCTGTTCCAGCGCCGCGGGGTCGTCCACGTCGAACAGCAATCCATTGGCCCCATCGGAAACCACGTCCACGTTGCCGGGGATGCGCGACACGACTACGGGCAGGGCGTGGGCCATGGCTTCGAGGAGCGCGTTGGAGATTCCCTCCGCGCGCGACGGCAGGATGAAGATGTCCGCTGCCCGGAGGTACTCTTCGACCCGATCCGTTTCGCCGACGAACGCAACCCGATCCGCGATCCCCAGTTGCCCGGCGATCGCTTCGAGTTCCCGGCGCCTGGGGCCGTCTCCTACGAGGTCGAGCTGGAGCGACAGGTCGGACCGCCGTCGCGAAAGCCGCTCGAAGGCGCGCAGGAGCACGTCGGCGCCTTTCTGCTCGTGCAAGCGTCCGACGAAGAGCAATCGCACGGGATTGCCCAGCGGAGTTTCCGAACGCGCGGCGATGGCATCGACTTCGACGCCATTGGCGAGGCGCTCGATGCGGGCCTCGGGAACGCCGGCCCGGATGAGCTCCCGGGCGATGGTGGCGTTGGTGGCCACGAGTCGGTCGCAGGCGAGCGCACCGGCCAGCATGCGATGCGTGAGCGGCATGTGGCGATTTCCGCGCATCTTGTCGATGTCGCTCGCCGTGCCGCTGTTGGCGAGCTTCACCAGGGTCGGCCGCCCGAGTCGCCGCGCAACCCGTGCCGCCGCAAACGTGTGGTAGCTGAGGCTGTGAATGTGGATGACGTCGTAGGTGTCGCGTTCGCGCCACAGCCGATAGGCGAGGCTCGCCATGTAGACGAAGCCGGCGAATTTCCGCAGGCCCTTGATGTCGAACATGTTCCACAGGGTGTGATTGCGGAAGATCGGGACGCCTTCGAGGGTTTCCCGCTGGGGCGTGCGGCGCGACCACCAGCCCGTCACCACCCGCGTCTCGACGTTCTTCTCCCGCAAGCGCACGGCGAGTTTCTGGGCCTGGCGTTCGGCTCCGCCGATCTGCGGGTAGTAGAGCCGGACGAGCATCAGGACGCGCATGGCGGGACTCTATCGCGGCGGCGGGAGGAGCAGGGGGACCAACCTGCGGAGAGATCCGAATTCATTGCCGTTTTGGATTTCCGTTACTTTACATAATCTATCTTATCGGACATCAAAGAAGAGGGGGCAGCCCGCGCTTGGGGAGGCGCTGCCGGCGGCCGAAGAGTCGGAATCAGCCCGTATGCCCCCTGCGAAATCGATCGAAATGGCCCGGAGTCACGTTCGCTACGGTTCGGCCCCCATGCCCGAAGGACCGCAATCCTCCATTCGCGTTACGGCAGCGCCGCTCGTTCCCGAAGTGGGCGTGGTGGCGCTCGTGCCCGATGCCTGGGGCTCCCTGTGGATGCCGCGCCAGCAGGTTCTCGTGCGGCTCGCGCGCTACTTCAACGTCGAATGGGTTCAGCCGGCACACCATTGGCGTGAGATCGGTCAGCGGAATCCGACCCCGAGCGTCGAAGACATCCTCGGCGCAGCGTCACCCGCATTCAGCGTCTTCGTCCCGCCGGCCTGGCTGCCCGATATCTACCGTCCCGCCGGCCTATCGAGGTGGATGAAATCGGTCCGTCTGCGTCAAGCTTGTGCACGCCTGCGCGCACGCGGCGCGCGCCAGATCGTTCTGTACCTGTGGCGGCCCGAATACGGCTGGGCGGAGGAATCCGTCCCCCACGACCTGTCCTGCTACCACGTGGACGACGAATACTCTTTCGAGGAGACTGAATCTCCGGTCAGCGGCGAAGAAAGCGCCCTCTTGAAACGCGTGGATCAGGTGTTCATCCACTCGCCGGCGCTGATGGAAAAGAAAGGCCACTACAATCCCAATACGGCCTTCGTCCCGAACGGCGTCGACTGCGACGCGTTTCGCGCACCGGCACCGGAACCGGAAGACATGTCCGCGATTCCGCACCCGCGACTCGGCTATCTCGGCCGCATCAAGAAATTCCTCGACCTGCCCCTGCTCCTGCACCTCGCGCGCCAACACCCGGATTGGTCGCTCGTGATGATCGGGAATCAACTCGCGCACGGTGAAATCGAGGCGCCGATTCGCGCGCTGTCCGAGCTGCCGAACGTCTATTTTCTCGGCCCCAAGCCGACCCTCGAGGTTCACCGGTATCCGCAGCATTTCGACGTTTGCCTGATGCCCTACCGCGTCAACGCCTATACGAATTGCATCTACCCGATGAAGCTCCACGAATATCTGGCGAGCGGTCGCCCGACCGTGGGCGCACGCATCCGTTCGCTGCTCGAATTCGAAAACATCGTGCCACTCCCGGACACGCCGGAGGCCTGGTCGAAAGCCATTGCGGATTCGCTGTCGCCCGACGCGAACCGTGAGGACCGCTGCCGGGAACGCGTAGAAACCGCCATGCGCCACGATTGGAACGTGCTCGTCGAATTGATCGCCACGAAATTCGCAGAACGCCTCGGCGGTTCCGCGCTCGAGCATTTTCGCGAACGCGCCGTGGCGAGGGATCGAACCGACCCGTCCTGACGCGTGTCCCTGCCGGAGCGGGGATCATCAAGAAACATCAGCGTGGATCGAGCGCTGCGACGAGGGTTCGGGAATATCCGATTTTCTTCCCAAGTCTCTGATTTGTATCGGATCGCTTGAACGGACGCAGAACGGAGCAGAGACTGGGCGATCTCAATCGGCGCGTGCGGCTCTGGGAGTGAACCATGCGCGTCACACTGAAGCGAGCCGTTGCCCTTTTTCTCACCACTTCGTCCGTTGCGGCGATGGGATGTATCCCCCCGAAGCCCGAAGTCGAACCCAACGATACGCCCCAGGATTCGCTCGAGAATGGCGGAGTCCAGTTCTTTCGGGGGCATGCCATGAGCGGCATCGGAAACGGAATCGTCGATCCATCGAACGAGACCGGCATCGACGAAGACTACTGGCCCTTCGTGAGCCGGGTGACGTCCCACGTCACCACGAACGTCGTGCCGGTCTCGACGGGGAACTACGTGTTCGTGGTCGCGCTCGCGCCGGATGGAAGCGAAGCCGAGACGCTGGCCGTGCTGCCCGTGCAATGCACGCCTCAGGGAAACGGCTGTGCGCAGGTACCCGGGCCCGAATTCGACGTCGTGAAAGACGGGTTCTACGCCCTTCGAATCGTGCACAACAATCCGGGAAGCTACGTGTTCACGATCCGGGCCGGGCCGAATCCCTGATCGCGCGTCCGGATCAGCGCGCCGCGGCGACCAATTCGCGGACCTGGGCGTCGAGGTGATCCGGTAGCCGCAGACCGGCGGAAGAGAGCAACTGCACCGCACCTTCGGTGCCCTTCTGCTCTGCGATGGCCTTCAAGCGGTCTTCTTCGGCCACGATGCGCTGGGCAATGCCGAGCGCGCGTGCGTGCTCGCCGGCGTGTTCCAGGCAGCGAACCGCTTGAGCGAGCGCGCGGTAGCGCAGGGGGTATGCGGCGATCGTGCCCGCGGCCTCATAGGCGTCGGCGGCTTCGGTCCATTGCTCGGATTGTTCGTGGGCGTGGGCCACGCGTTCGAGCGCGACCGCGCGCAGCGGCGAGTCCGCCGGCGCGGATTCGGCGACCGTCTGCCAGTCTTCGAGGGCTGCCGCGGCGCCTTCCAGGGGGAGCCGGATATCGCCCCGCTCGAGGCGCGCCAACAGCGCCGCCGTGGTGCCGTCGTGTTGTTCGGAGATTTCGAGCAGCTGCGCGGCCGCAGTGGTTCGCGCGTTCTTTGCCGTCTCGGGGTTGGCGGGCTCGGGCACCTCGATGGAGCTGCCAGTTCCCCCCATGGCTTCGAGGAATTCCGTGCGTGCGGCATCGAGGGCCGCCGCGGCGGATTCTTCGCGCGATCGCTCCACGGCCAGCAAACCGCCGACCGCAGCGGCGGTCAAGAGAACCGCAACCCCGATGATGAGAACGATTCGCGGATTCTCCGAAACCCACTCAGCAGCCTGCTCGGTCCGTCCGGCGATCTCGAGGATTGCGTCGGCGGGTTCGTCCGAAGTGCGCTTGGCCAATGAAGTCTCCTAGCTGGCGTAGATACGCTCGTGGGTGCCCCGTGCAGGACTGGGCCCGAGTTGGGTACAGAAGCTGGGGCCCTTTATCAATCCGAGTCCTTGCGGCGCGACCGCAGGCGCAGGCGGATGGGCGTGCCCACGAGCTTGAAATCTTCCCGCATTCGATTCTCCAGAAAGCGGCGGTAGGACGGGGCGACGGCGGCGGGTTCCGTACAAAACAGGATAAAGGTCGGCGGCTGGGTCCCCGCCTGGGTGGCGTAGAAGAACTTCAACGGGCGGCGGCGGGTTCCGCGCTGGGCCATGGCGGGTTCGTGGCGCGCCACCGTGTCCTTGAGCCAGCGGTTGAGCTCGGAGGTGGGGATCTCGCGGCGGCTGGATTCGTAGAGCTCTTTGACGGTCGGGAAGATGCGCGCGATCCGGGCCCCGGTCTGGGCCGACAGGGTCAGGATCGGCGAGTCGGCCATGAAACGAATTCCGTGGCGGGTTTCCTCGAGGACCCGTTTGTCGTCTCCCTGGTCCTTGTCGATCGTGTCCCATTTGTTCAGCACGATGGCGGCCGGGCGCCCCCGCTCGCGCGCCAGATTCGCAACCCGCGCGTCTTGATCCGTAAACCCTTCGCTGGCGTCCACCAGCACGAGCGCAACGTCCGCGCGCTCGAGGGCCCGAACCGACGCCAATACACTGCCGCGCTCTGCGGAGTCCTTGCGCCGGGCGTGGCGCCGGATGCCCGCCGTATCGACCAGGACGTAGGGCTCGCCTTTGCGAATGACCGTCGTATCCACAGCATCGCGCGTGGTTCCCGGTTCCTCGGAAACCACCGCGCGCTCCTCGCCGGCAATGCGATTCAGGAGCGAGCTCTTGCCCACGTTGGGCCGCCCGACGATGGCAATGCGAATCCCCGGCGCGGGCTTCGATTGCTGCGGTTCGGCCTTCGGCAGCGCGGCGACGAGTTCCTCGAGCAGGTCCCAGGCGCCGCTGCCGTGCTCGGCGGAGACGGCCCGGAAGTGGTCGAATCCGAGACGATGAAAATCGAGGACACGATCCGCGTGGCTTGGCGTATCGATCTTGTTGACCGCGAGTGCGAGGGGGCGATGGGTGCGGCGCAGGGTCTGGGCGACCGCTTCGTCCTCGGGCAGCAGCCCCGCTTTTCCGTCCACCACGAACAGAATCGCATCCGCGTCCGCGATGGCGGTTCGCGCCTGGGCCTGGACAGCGTTGGCGAGCTCGCCCTCCCCTCCCCGGTCGAGCCCCGCCGTATCGACCAGGAGAACCTGGCGTCCGGCCGCGGAGATCTCCTCCACGATCCGGTCGCGTGTAATCCCCGGCGTATTTTGGACCAAGGCGCGCCGTCGCCCCGCATAGCGGTTGAACAGGGTGGACTTGCCAACGTTGGGCCGACCCACGATGGCGATGATGGGCAGTGTCTCTTGAGGCATGACTGTCGGAGATCGTCCGGGGCCGGGCACCGACCGGTTGATTGCGCGCTCTCAGCTTATCCCGCTGGAAGGGGCCTGCAAGAAGGTTGCTTGACACTTCCTAGGGCGCCCCTTTAGGCTCGCCCCTCAACCCAAGCTGGAGGGCCTAGGGTGACGTCCAACCCGATCGCGCGTTTTTCGACCCATGCAGCCGCCCTGGTGGCGGCCTTGATGCTCGTGGCGGCCCCCGGTGAGGCCAATGCCACCTTCGCCACCCTCAAACGATCCGTGGGCAACATGCTGCAAGCGCCGCTCGACTTGGCGCTGTCGCCGATCGTCGCCGCCAAAGCGGTTTACGACAACCTGCGCGATGTCGACGACTCACCGGGCGTTCGCTTCGTGTATCCGATCCCCGGCTGGATCTTCATCACGGGCGTCAACATGGGGGCCAGCGTGTTGCGCGGCATCGGGGGCGTGATCGAATTCATTCCCGGGATCGGTCTGGCGCTGACGGACGCGGACCTGACACCGACCTTCGACCTCGTCGATCGAACCCAGGCACTCGTCGAATACGAAACCCCGGTGATCGACATCAAATTCGGCAATCTCTACACGGGGTCCGGATACTAGGGTCCGGCCGCTAACCCGCGGCACCTTCCTTCAAGAAAGTTTCGACGTGTTTGGCGATCGCCGTATCGTCTTCGGGGTCGATCCAAATCGCGTCCGGAACCGCGCGTAGCCACGTTCGCTGGCGCCGGGCGAAGCGCCGCGTGTCCCGCTGCATGAGTTCGAGCGCCCCGGCCAGCGTTTCCGAGCCATCCACCACCGCCGCCATGTGGCGATACCCGATAGCCTTGAACGGCCGGAGTTCTGCGCCATAGCCGCGTTTTCGCAGTCCACGGACCTCGCGCAGGAGACCCGCTTCGATCATCGCCTCACAGCGCCGGTCGGTCCATTCGTTGAGGCGCTCGGTTCCCGGATCCAATGCCAGGTGGAGGACCCGGTACGGAAGTTCACCGAAGCGGTGTTCTTCGCGGAGGTCGGACGCGGTACGACCGGTCTGTTCGAGCATCTCCAGGGCGCGAATCAAGCGCCGCCAATCGTTGGCGTGGATGCGTGCGGCCGCGACGGGATCGCGCACTTCGAGTTCGCGCTTGAGGAATTCGGCATCCCCGGTATCCGCGGCCTGCTGGGCCCGCTGTTCGAGTTCCTGGCGTAGGGCCGAATCCGCCGGGGCCCCGGCGACGATCCCCGACAAGAAGGCGCGGATGTAGAGCCCGGTTCCACCGGTCAAGAGCACCAGCCTGCCCCGTGCGTGGATCTGCTGCGCCGCGGAGCGGGCCTCGGCCACGTAACGGGCAGCGCTGTATTCGACGTCGGGCGTCACCACGTCGAGCAGGTGATGCGGAGCGGCGGCCCGTTCTTCGAGGGTCGGTTTCGACGTCCCGATATCGAGATGCCGGTACACCTGCATCGAATCCGCGTTGATGATTTCGCCCCCGAAACGCCGAGCGAGCGCGATGGCCTGGCGCGTCTTTCCGGCGCCGGTGGGGCCCGTCACGACGACGACGGGCGGTCGGGGAGTCACTTCCATGGGAACTACGTTAGCGGCGCGCGAACCGGCGTTCGATTTCCGCAATCTCGAAGGGAACCGCAACCGGACGTCCGTGGGGACAGGTGGGCGCCCACGGAATGGCGTCGAGGGCGGAAAGCAGGCTGGCCTGCTCCGGGGGCTGGAGGAGGTCGCCCTTCCGCCGGGCGGCGTGGCAGGCGAGGCTCGCAAAGATCGCGTCGACGGCCGCCACATGCCGGGGGGTGACGTCGAGTTCGGTCCCGATCTCGCCCGCTGCCTGCAATTCGTCGGCGAGATTTCGCACGGTTTGGGCCGGGTCGCGGTCTCCCAGGAGCGCGGGCAGCGCCCGCACGGCGATGGTTCGCTCGTCGAAGACCTCGAGTTCGAACCCGAGTTGCGACACGCTGGCTACGGCCCCTGCGAGGGATTCGAAGCGTGCGGGATCGAGTTCGACCAGGGACGGAGCCAACAGCCCCTGGCTCTCGATGCGTCGCTCCCGCCAATCCGTTCGCAGCTGCTCGTAGAGGACCCGTTCATGGGCGGCGTGCTGATCCACCAGGATCAGGCCGTCTTTGGATTCCAACACCAGATACGTGGCCAGGAGCTGGCCCACACAACGCAGGTCCGCAAAGCGAAGGCGCTCGGTCGCCACCGGGGCGTTCGCGATTCCGGGCGTCGCGTCCGCCACAGGAGCGTCGGCAACCGCCGCGTCGCGTTCGGCCAGGACCCAATCCGTTGGGCCCGACGCGGCACGGGAATCGGCTCCCGTGAACCCACTTGGGCGCGGCGGGGGCGACGCGGCTGCAGCGGACGGTCGCAACCAGGCGCGGGTCGCCAATGCTTCGCGTATCGCCGCGGTGATGAGGCCGTGAATTCCGCGCGGATCGGAGAAGCGCACCTCCCATTTGGCCGGGTGGACGTTCACGTCGACCGCCCCTTCGGGAAGGGAGAGATACAGCAGCACCAGGGGGAAGCGCCCTCGCGGCAGCAGATCGCGATAGACCTCGAGCACCGCGTGGCGCAACAAGCGATCGCGAACCGGGCGGCCCTCCACGAACAGGTACAAGCCCGACGCACTGCCCCGGTGATAGTCGGGGCGCGATGCGAAGCCCCGAACCGAGCGGTCCGACGCAGTTCGTTCGAAGGGAACCAGCGCCCCCGCGTCCGCATCCGAAAGCACCGCCGCGATTCGATCGAGCGGGTTCTCGCAAGCGGGCCACGCGATGGCTTTGCGTTCATCGCGCTGCACTTCGAAATGGATCCCCGGCAACCCCAACGCCGCGCGCGACAGGCCGTCTGCAATGTGGGTCCATTCGGTAGCGGCGGTTTTCAGAAACTTGCGGCGGGCGGGAACGTTTCCGAACAGCTCCGCCACTTCGATGCGGGTGCCTTCGGGCGCGCCGGCGGTGCGGCCGACCGGCTCCTGTCCCGGCTCCACTCGAATCTCGTACCCCTCCTCGCTGCCCCGCGCCCGGGTGAGCAACCGGAAGCGCGACACCGAGGCAATGGCGGGGAGCGCCTCGCCGCGGAATCCGAAGCTGCGGATTGCGGCCAGATCGTCGGCGCTGGCGATCTTGCTGGTGGCGTGCCGCTCGAGGGCGAGGTGCGCGTCTTCGGGCGACATCCCAAAACCGTCGTCGCGAATGGCGATCCAGGCCCGTCCCCCGTCCCGCACGTCGATCCGAATGCGGCTCGCACCGGCGTCCACGGCGTTTTCGAGCAGTTCCTTCACCACCGAGGCCGGGCGCTCGACGACCTCCCCGGCCGCGATCTGGTCGATCAGCCGGTTCGGCAGGCGCCGAATCCGGCCACCCGCGGGGCTCATCGCACCTCTCCCCGTTCCTCGCGCTTCCAAAGATTCGGTCTCCGACCCGCTGGGACCGCCCTTCCGCGCTTGCTTCGAAATCTGCGATTCGATGGGCTTACCCCCCCTTGCTGCTGCCTATCATGGCCCGGAAGGCCGGGTCAAGCGAGCCCCGCAGTTGTCATGGATTCGGCAAAATCACGGACAAGTCATTGACAAGTCCGGGAAAAAATCAGTAGCTATGCACCTACAGTGGGCCCGGGGTAAGATCGTTGGGGGGTTTTTAGGCCATGGCGTTTTCAGGCGATTCAGCAGTTTCGCAACGCGACAATTTGACGGCTTCCGGCCGCGCAGCCGGCCGGCGGCGCGAAGACCGTCTCGTCGGCGCGAGTCGCGCGATGGACGAGGTCATCGAATGTGCGACCGCAGCCGCGCGAACGGATCTACCCGTTTTGATCACCGGTCCTTCCGGTACGGGAAAGCAGACCACCGGGCGTGCGATTCACGCTTGGAGTGACCGGGCCTCGTCGCCGCTCGTCGCCGTTGCGTGCGCGGCGCTTCCCGAGGGACTGGCCGCACGGGAAATCTTCGGCTGCACGGCGAACGTGCACCCCGCGCTACCGGGCGATCACCAGGGTGCGCTTTCCCAGGCCGGAAGCGGTGTCGTTCTGCTCACCAACGTGGAACGTCTCCCCGCCCCGATCCTGTCGACGCTGTTCGGCGCCCTGCGGGAACGATCGTTCAAACGCGAAGGCGAGAGCAACGAGCAGCCGTTGCGCGCGCGCATCATCGCTACTGCCGAGGGCACCACGGATCCGCCCCTGGGCCAGATCCCGCATCACGAAATTCGTGTGCCCGGACTCGACGAACGATCGGAAGACGTGCTGCCCTTGGCGGCCCATTTTCTGACTTCCTTCGCACGCGAGCAGGGACTTCAGGCCGTCGGTTTCACTGCCGACGCGCGTGACTACCTCGCGGCCGAAAGTTGGGCGGGCAACGTCCGGGAAGTTCGCGAGCGCGTGCGCCAGGCCGTACAGCTGGCGGGGAGTGGCGCGATCAGCGCGGAAGCGTTGATGCTGGCAGCCGATGGCGAGGACGTGCCGTCCTTCAAAGAAGCCAAGCGCGCCTTCGAAACGCGTTACGTGGTGGGACTCCTGCGACGCTGTCGTGGGAACATCAGCCGTGCAGCCCGATTGGCCAAGAAGGACCGCAAGGACTTCTACGACGTCATCCGGCGCACGGGTGTGAACCCGACCGAGTTCCGCCACTAGCGGGCGGGCTGCGCTTGCGGCGTCGGGGCACCCGACGCCTACCGTCTGCACCACCACACTTCGTTACCCTGGGGCCGTGCGCGCTGCCGTCGTACAACTGACCTCTACAGATGATCTCGCGGGGAATCTCGCGCAGGCCGAGGGCTTCGTTCGCGAAGCGGCCGCCGCGGGAGCCGGGTTCATCGCCCTGCCCGAAAACTTTGCCTACATGCGCGTCGAGGGGTTGCGCTTCCCCTGCGCGCAGGGTCTCGATGGCGAAATCGTCGGCCGCGCTCGCAGCTGGGCGCGCGAACTCGGCGTGTGGATTCTGGCGGGAACCTTTCCCGAAGCCATCGCGGATTCCGAACGCGTCCACAACACGAGCGTCCTGATTTCCGCGGATGGGGAGATCGCAGCGACCTACCGCAAGGTTCACCTGTTCGACGTCGACTTGAGCGCCGCGGGCGGAGGACGCTACCGGGAGTCCGATAGCGTGGCTCCGGGACAGGATGTCGTGGTGGCGGACACGCCCTTTGGCGGTGTCGGGCTTTCGGTCTGTTACGACGTGCGCTTTCCGGAGTTCTACCGCGAGGCAACCCGGCGCAATGCGCGCTGGTTGTGTGTCCCCAGCGCGTTCACGCCCCAGACCGGACGCGACCATTGGGAAGTCCTGTTGCGGGCCCGCGCGATCGAGAATCAGGCCTTCGTGCTCGCCCCGGCCCAATGCGGACGCCACAGTGAAGCGCGCGCGAGCTACGGCCGTTCGATGATCCTGGACCCCTGGGGCACGGTGATCGCCCAGGCACCGGACCGCCCGGGGATCGCGGTCGCGGATTGCAAAATGGAAGATCTGGAGCGCATCCGGGCGGCCCTGCCCGCTCTGCAGCACCGTCGCCTCTGACCCCAGTCCGAATGGCCCGCCCGTCTTTCGGGTGTCTAGCGCTCGGACTTGCGCGTTAAAGCGCCTCGCGCCGCTGGCCGAAATCTCCGTTTGGCGACCTCAGTGGGGGCGATGGAACGAGATTGAGTGAGGCGAGCGACATCGCGGCGGTGCTGATCATCCGGGAAGGCGGATTCCCGGGGATGACGTACGACCTGCGTTCGGGCGAGACCGTGATCGGTCGCAACCCCAATACCGACATCACCCTGCTCGATGAGGGGATCAGCCGTCAGCACGCGCTGATCGTCCACGACGAAAAGAGTGACCGCTGGACGATCGAAGACCTGCAATCCAGCAACGGCACGCTCGTCAACGGGGAGAGCGTCAGCTCGGCCGAATTGTGTCCCGGCGACCAGGTCCAGATTGGCGGCACGGTCTTCGAGTTTTCCGTGAAGTAGTTTCCGGCTCGCGGATCCTGCGGCAATGGGCCAATGTTACGCCCGCCCGGGATATCGGTCCGGGCAAAGTATCGTTTGCGCCATGTGCGCGTTTGGGGGGGAACGAAATGGCTTCTTGGATTCGATCATTGGCTCTGGCCGTCGTTGCGACGTTGGCTTTCACGACAATCGGCTGTTACAGCCTCAAACCGCCGCCGCCGATGCGCACGCCGGTAGAAAGCTATCGCGTCGGACCGCCCGACACGTTGGGGATCAACATCCTTCCGGATCCGCAGATCAATCGTTCCGTAACGATTCGTCCCGACGGCATGATCTCCATCGATCTGATCGGCGATGTTCCGGCCAGCGGCCGAACCGTGTCGGAGATCGCCGAGGACATCCAGACACGGGTCCGTCGCTACAAGCGCGACGCCACCGTTAGCGTCAACTTGACCGCAGCACGGAGCCCGACGGTGACCGTACTGGGGCGCGGCGGGAATCCGAAGACCTTTGCCCTCGCGAAAGAAACCCGCATCGCCGAAGCCATGGCCAATATAGGGGGTGGCAACGAACAGGCGGCCAACAGTCGAATCCGGGTCGTCCGTGTCGTAGATGGCGAAGTCACGGTTCACAAGGTCAATCTGGACGCGATCGAGGACGGCGACCTCAGTTCGAATATCTTCCTGGCTCCGGGCGACCTGATCGTGGTGCCGGTGACCTACTGGTCCGAGGTCGGATTCGTGGCCCGCGCCCTCTTCTGGCCGCTTCAGCAGGTGTTGGGTTTCGGTACCCGGATCGCGACCACGGTCGTGACCGGGGGCATCTAGGCCGCCGGGGGGACGACCCCCGGGCTTGAAATTCTGACCAATTCGGGGGTCGTGGAAGCGTCCGCGGCCCCCTTTTTTTGTCCGCAACCGCGAAATATTTCGGACAATCCCAAACAATCTTTCGAATGCACTGTCCCCGCAGGGGGGAGTGTAGGGTCTCAAAATCTCTCTCGATTTCTCTAGCGCCCTCCAGATTTCCCCAGGGGATGGATGGGCCCGGATTGCCACAAAATCGTGTCGAAAACACCAAAATCGTGCTATCCCGCTCGCAGTTAGCTGAACTAGAATCCCTTTCGAGCAGAGGATTTCGCGGCAGGGCGAAATCCGATGGGAAAAATGACACGTTCTTCGGGCTGACGGCTACTCATCGCTAGCGCCGGTCCTGCGACATCCCAACTCATTCTGCAGCTGCGATACGGTTCCTGTGGTTTGGTTGAGGAGTCGGGTGAAACGCGGTTTCCGGGTTGGCTTGGGTCTTTTGGGGGGGATCCAACAACGCCACAGCCAGAAGCTGTTTGACTCTGGAGTCCATGCGCTACTACCTGCTTAATCTATACATTGGACGGGTCGCACTCGCGGCGGCGATCGACACCCTCTGCTTCGTGGCCGCAGCGGCCATCGCTTGGCTCACCCTCACCTCGCCCTTCACCTTCAGTGAGTACGCGACGGCAGCGGGCCTTGCCGCCATCGCGAACTTCGTGCTGCTCTATTACACGGACTGCTACGGCCTGACGGTGTTGGGCAATACGCCGCGAACCCTCAAGAACTTCGCGGCCGCCTTCGGCGTGGCCGCAGCCGCGGTGCTCGCGGCCTACATGCTCGAGCGCTTCCACCTGCTGTCGGGCTTCCCGAGCGGCATGCTCGAGACCAGCGCCCCCGTGGCCCTGATCTACGCGCTGCTGTTTCCCTTCGGACGCATCTCCTTCGTCGTGTTGAGTTCGCAGCCCTGGCTCGGTCAGAACGTCCTGATCGTCGGAGCCAGCGACCTGGGGCGCGAGATTGCGCGCTCGGTGCACCTGCGGCGCAACCTCGGAACCCAGGTGGTGGGTTTCCTGTCCGACGACCCGGAAGACCAGGGCACTTGGATCGAGGGCTACCCGGTCCTCGGTCGCGTACACGAAATCGAGAAAGTAGTGACCCGCGCAGAAATCGACCGAGTGGTCGTGGCCTCCAAGCGCCGTGACGAACACTTCCCGGCGGAAGCGCTGCTGCAGGCGAAGCTCACCGGCATCAAGGTCGAATCCGGCGTGGCATTCTACGAGCGCGTGACCGGTCGAATCTATCTGCGCGAACTGCGCCCGAGCTACTTGATCTTCTCCGAGGGCTTCCGCCGGGGCCGCATCGCCGACGTGACGCGTCGCGCCCTCGATATCGCGGTTTCGTCCATCGGCCTGCTCCTGGTGGCGCCGATTCTGGGTCTGTGTTCCCTGGCGATTCGCCTCGATTCGCCCGGACCGGTCTTCTTTACCCAATATCGGTTGGGCGCGGGCGGACGGCTTTTCCGGGTTCGCAAGCTTCGGTCCATGCGGATCGATGCCGAAGAGGACACGGGAGCCGTATGGTCGAGTTCCGACGACGATCGCATCACGCGGGTCGGGGGCCTGTTGCGCAAGTCCCGTCTCGACGAGATTCCCCAGCTGTGGAACGTATTCCGCGGTGAAATGAGCCTCGTGGGGCCGCGCCCGGAGCGGCCGGAATTTGTCGACATGTTGACCGAGCGCTACCCGTACTTCCGGCTGCGCTTGGCCGTCAAACCCGGAGTCACTGGTTGGGCACAGATTCGTTACGGCTATGTGAACGACATCTTGGGTGTCGAGGACAAACTGGCCCTCGACCTCTACTACATGAAGTACCGGTCGCTCACCATGGACCTGCTCATCCTGTGGAAGACGCTGAAGACCGTCGTGCTCCTGCGGGGCGTCTGAGCCCGCTCCCTTCCCTCTCGGTGCGCCGGTGACCACCAACGCGCTCAGCGTCGATCTCGAAGAATACTTTCAGGTATCGAACTTCGAGAAGGTGATCGATCGCAACAGCTGGTCGAACCTTCCGTCCCGCCTGGCGGGGTCGACGGGTTGGTTGCTCGATACCTTCGATGAAACCGATAGCCGCTCGACCTTCTTCGTCTTGGGTTGGATCGCCGAGCGACATCCGGACCTCGTGCGCGGCATCGCGGAACGCGGTCACGAGATCGCCTGCCACGGCTATGGCCACGAACTGGTCTACCAATTGTCACCCGATCAGTTCCGCACGGATCTGCGACGCGCGCGCCAAGCCATCGAAGACGCTACCGGCGTCGCCGTCCGTGGCTACCGGGCGCCGAGCTATTCCATCACGCGCGAAAGCCTGTGGGCCCTGGAGATCCTGGTCGAGGAGGGGTTCTCCTTCGATTCCTCGATCTTCCCCATTCATCACCCCCGCTACGGAATTCCCGACTTCGCGCGCCAACCGGTTCGACTGACGATTCCCGGCGGTGCGACGCTCCTCGAATTCCCGCCCACGACCCTGCGTGTGGGTCCGTTGACGTTGCCGCTGTCGGGCGGCGCCTACCTGCGTTTCATGCCGGCGGCGCTGTTCCGTTGGGGTTTCGATCGATTGGTACGGGCCGGGGAACCGACGGTGCTCTACGTCCACCCGTGGGAACTCGATCCCGACCAGCCGCGACAACGCGTCGGATTGCGCACGCGCATCAATCACTACTACAACCTGCAGCGCACCGGGCCGCGTCTGCGGCGTCTGCTCGAACGCTTCCCGTTTACCAGCGTGGGCGACGTGTTGAGCCACCTCGAATCGCACGGGCGGGTTCCCGATTATCCGTTTCCCCACCGCGCGTGAGTCTCGACCGCGCGATGCCGGAACACGAGCGCCACAGGGGGATCGGTGCCAGCTAGGGTCCCTGCGGCGGGAGGAGTTCGAAGGCCGCGCGACGGGCGGCGCGGCGATCTCTCGCCGCTGCGCCCACGGCATGCTCCGCGTTCCAAGCCGCGATCGCCTCGCTGGAGGCCGCTTCGAACCAGGTATCGAGGAACGGACGTTCGGCCCGATCCAACCACGCGTCGAGTTGATTCCACAATTCGACCCGCACGGGCAGCATTGCGGGATCCGCAACGAGATTGTCGGATTGCCGCGGTTTCGCGTTGTCCCACAGCGCGTATTCGCCGCGGTCGCTGACGACGTAGGAGTAGCGGTCGGTGACGATGCCGCGCCAGATCGGCTGCGGCCGACTCGAGCCGCTGTTCATGTTGGTGACGTGCATCAAGAAGACGGATTCGGGTTCGGGCGCGTTGGGCGCATTTCGGAGATGACCCGACAGATCGCGCCCGGGCAGAGATTCGAGGTAAGAGAGCGCTCGGCGCGCTCCCCGGCTACCGGCGACGCGTAGGCGATCCGCGAGATCCACCAGACCAGCGAGCGTGGGGAACACGTCGATACTCGACGCCAGGGTATTCAGGTCGAGGCCCATGGGGATGCCAAGGCCCCGCACGAGAAACGGCACGCGGGTGGATTCGTCGTGGGGATGGCGTTTCTTGCCGTAAGCAACGCCGGCGACTCCCCCCATGGCGCCGTGATCCGAGGTGTAGATGACCAGCGTTTCGTCGCTGAGCCCCTGGGCGTCCAGCGCCCGCAGAATCCGCCCGACTTCGTCGTCGACGTGGGAAACCAGCGCGTGGTAATCGCGATGCCGGGTCCAATCCCCGACTTCATCCAGCGGCTGCAGGGGCAACGCCACCGGATCGGGATACAGGGCTTTGAAACGATCCGGGGCGTCGTGAAAGGGACCGTGGGGT
>JAJDAL010000022.1 GCA_029261875.1 Deltaproteobacteria bacterium | reverse complement strand
CCTCCTCTCCCCGGGCGCACCGAACTGTCGCTCGAGATCGAACGCAACGGCAGGCGCATCGAAACGGTCGTTCCCACCTATCGCTGGAATTGGTGGCATTGGATCCCCTTTTCGATCGCCAGCATCCTGGTTGCCTTGATCACGATGATCCGCGCGTCCCACAACCCCGTCGCGCGGCGCACGTCCCTCCTCTTCCTTCTGTTGTCCATCGCGTACATGAACTTTCTCGAGTCCCCGAGCCTCGTCGCGCTGCCTCGCGCCGCGCCCGAGGTCTGGTTCTCGCTCATCATTCGCCTGGTATCCCTCCCCATCGCGTTCGCGCTGATCCTGAACCTGGCTTTCATTTTTCCCACGCGCCTACCCCTGCGACGCTCCTGGTCCGTCGTCGTCCCGGTGGTGTTCGGGTTGGTGTTCCTTTGCGCCCGCGTCCTACGCTGGTTCTACGGAGGGAATTTCTACCTCTTCGGCGACTCGCTCTACATCGGCACGTATATCGTGTGGGCGGCGACGAGCATTGGCCTGCTGACCTGGAACTACCGCATCGCAAACCCCGCCGAACGACGCCAATCGCGCTGGTTGATTTGGGGCGTTTATCTGGGAGGATTGCCCGGCCTCTCGTTCAACTTGGCGGAATCGATCATCGTCTTGGGAAGCAACTTTGGCCTCCCCTCCGTCTTTCAATCCAGTCTCGTCAACTACTTCGGTGTGGCGAGCCTCGGATCCTTCTCCTATTCGCTCACGCAATGTGCGGCAAGCGCGATTCCCCTGTCGCTTCTCGTCGCGATTCAGTTCCATCGTTTTTGCGACATCAACCCGGTCATCAGCGCCACCGCGTCCTACACGTTGATCATCGGCCTGATTGGCGCGGCGATTCCCAATTCCATCCCGCTGCTCGCCGACATGCTGGCTCCCATCGCCTCGCTCTCCACCGGAACCTTGCAGATCGCCATCATCGGAATGCTCGTGATCTTGGGTTTCCTGCTCGAGCGTCGAATGCGCCCCCGGGTCAATCGACTTCTCTTCCGCGAGGATCGCGAGTTCGATGGTCGTGTCGCAGTCCTGCGGGAACAACTCGAGGGCTGCGGCGATTCGACGGAATTCTTCCGCTCCCTGGGCGATGGTCTCTCGAAGATTCTCGATCTGGAGCAATGCATCCTCTACGCGAGATCGGGCGATTCTTTTGACCCGGTCTATGCCCGCGTCCTACACGTGCTCCCGAGCTTCTCCTCGGAAGCCCCCCTGGCCCGATGGATCGGAACCCGACGACGTCCGACGCGTCTCGACGATTGGCGCCGCAGCGGACATTTGTCGGATCTCGAACCCTCGGAGGTGGCCGCACTCCAGAACATGGGGGCGATGGCGATCGTTCCTCTGCGGCGCGAGGACGAACTCGTCGCCTTCGCGATTCTCGGCTTGAAACGCAACGGTGACATTCTGGCAGACCTCGAGATCGAGAAGATCGACCACTTGTCGCTCGGGGTCGCGCCCCTGCTCTCCCGCCTCGAACGCGGCAACCTCCCCCACACGGAACGGGCGATGGTCGAAGCGATGCTCCGCTATGCGCCTTCCGCGTTGCAGTCCACCATCCGCGAGGGCGCAGACCCCGTTTCCGGAGAACGCGACGTCACCGTTCAATTCGTCGACCTTCGATCTTCCATGCGCTTGACCGAACACCGATCGCTCGGCGAATTGCACGCAATCGTCAACCGGTTTGCCGAAACCGCGTCGCGAATCGCCGGCCAGCACGGCGGAACGGTCGTCGAATTCAATGGCGATTCATTGATGATCGTATACGGCGCACCGTCGCCGCTCGCGGACAAAGAACATGCGGCCGTGGCGGCCGCGCTCGAGATCGCCGAGCAGATCGAGAGCAGCGACTTTTCCCGAGAAACCGGTGCCCACTTGCAAGTCGGCATCGGAATCGCCAGTGGCAAGGATTACGTAGGCGACATCGAGTGCGTCGATCGACGCGTCTGGAGTGTGCTGGGGGATACCAGCAATCTCGCTTCCCGCCTGCAGTCACTCAGCAAGGATTTTGCGGCTTCCGTAGTGATCGACGCACGGACCTTCCGACGTTGCGGCCCGCTACAACCCTTGTTCCAACTGAACCGGGGCATACCGATCCGCGGCCGAACGGGGTTTCTCGATGTCTACTCGAAACCTCATCCCGCGGCTGATCACGCCTCGGAAGAGCTACCCCGGAGACACGCACGCTCTTAGGGCAAACCCAGCAGCCCGGAGGCCGCCGCGTCTATTGTTTCGCCACGCCGCGGAAGGAGCCGTCGGAGGAGAAGTAGGGGTTGTCCGGATTCAATGTCTTGTTGGTCTTGATGTCGTCGGCGTCGAACACGCTTTCGAAACACAGGTCCGAATCGAGGTTCACGAGTTGCACCGTGACCGGCGGTTCGAAGGGGTACGGCATCGAGGGGGCCGCGAACACCTTTTGACGCACGACGATCTTCGCCTTGCCGTCTTCGCCTGCCTTCAACTTGACGGATTCCGAGCCGACCTTGGTTCCGTAGTACGTAAAAAACTTGTCCTTGCGTTTGAATCCACCGTTGATGGCTTTCCACGCCGTGGCGTCCGCGGGAAAGTCGCTGGCTCCCCGGATCTCTCCGTCGTGATAGACGCAGAGCGCGTACGCGGTGCCCAGGGTGGGATCGCCGAAATCGGCCTCGGTCGTCGCCTCCCCCTTGGCCCAGATCCACCCGAAACTCGAGACGACTCGACTCGTTAGCTTCGAAGAACCCGCGCCGCGGCAACCTGCGCGCGGTGCGGGGGGGCAAGGCGAGGCGCCTCCGGTCGTGCAGTTGAACGCAACGGATTTGACATCCAGTACGGGACCATTGAAACCATCCTGCAAAGCCACGGTGGCGACAGCCGTCGAATGCGGAGCCTCTTCCCACGAGAGGTACTGCAACAACAACTCGTGGGTACCGACGCCCTTCGTGACGCATTGATTGGATGCGCTCGAGCTCGGGGAAACTCGCGACACGACATCCGCCGCGGTGCAATCGTCGATCGTGATCGTTGCCGCCACGCGGCCGTCGAATCCACCCGGGGCGACACCGGGGCCACAGGTTGCGGTGTCGAGGGAAAGCGAGTCGATTGTGGCCTGAGCCCAGGCACTCGAGGGAGAGGAAACCACCAACGCAACGAAAGCCAGCGTGAGAATCAACCGAATCATCCTGTGCTCCTACTGAGAATACGATCGCACGATCGCAGAACGGCTTCCGAACCGTCAATGCATCAAGAGCGCGAGTCGAACATGAATCAACACATCTGAGAACTCATGATGGTTCTTGATGATTATTGAACTCATTCGCGATTCGCGACGGTGCGGTTTCGAAGAATGGAAGCGGGATCGGCTCCGCGGGGGATTTCTGGCTCCGAACTAGAACTCGCGCGATTCTCCGATCCGCAAAACCCAGGCGCCGTCTGCCCCGAGGTCGCTCGCACGAGCGGCGTCCCGGAAGCGGCGCGGCGGATCTTCGAGCGGTTCGTCCGAGAGATCGAAGGTTCCGAAGTGGATGGCGAGTGCACGCTGGGCACGAAGGTCGACGGCGGCGCGCACCGCCTCCTCGGGGTTCAGATGGGACTCCTTCATCATGGCGACGGGCTCGTAGGCCCCGATGGGGAGCGCCGCCAGGTCGAACGGACCGAGCGCTTGCGCGATGCGTTCGAAGCCTTCGAAATAGCCCGTATCGCCAGCGAAGTAGAAGCGCCGCTCGCTGCCGGTAACGGCCCAGGAGGACCACAACGCACGGTGACGATCGCCGATGCCGCGCTGGCTCCAGTGTTGTGCGGGAAGGCAGTGCACCGACACGTTTTGCACGCTGCGCACCTCGCCCCAATCCATTTCCTCGACGTTCTCGATCCCGTTCTCGCGCAGCAGGTCCGCGTTCGAAAGCGGTACGAAGAAGCGCGTATCGGGGTCGCGCCGGGCGAGGGCCACCAGACTGGGCAGGTCGAGATGATCGTAGTGATTGTGGGAAACGACCACGAAATCGATCGCCGGTAGATCCTCGATCGCAACGCCCGGTTCCACGAAACGTCGCGGGCCGGCAAAGGAAACCGGGCTCGCGGTATCGGACCAGATGGGATCCGTCAGAAACGTGACGTGGTCCATCTGCACGAGCAACGTCGCGTGGCCGATCCAGGTCACCGTGGGAACGCTGTGCCCCGCGTTCTCGCGCAGAAAGGAACCGTCGTTGGGGATCCGCTCGGGCGCCCCCGGGCGATCGCGGAAGGACCCGGCGATGCGTCGCAAGAAGAAAGGGAAGCGCACCCCGATGCTGCCGTGCGTCAGCTCTCCAACCGGGTTGGTAAAGCGGCCCTTGTCGTCGCGCGGCGCCGGACCGAGATCCGAAGCAGCAACCTCCAGCGCGAATAGCGATGCGAGAAACGCGAGGGTGCAGGCGCTGGTTCTGGATTTCATTGAAGCGAGCTTAGCCTGCTCGGACAGCAATCGTACTTCGGTCGGTGGCTCACCCCGCCGAACTAGATCTCGAGTCGGCGCAGTCGCAGCGCATTCCCGATGACCGAAACCGAACTCAGGCTCATGGCGGTTGCCGCGAGCATGGGGCTGAGCAGAATACCGAGGGCGGGATAGAGAACGCCGGCTGCAATCGGAACGCCCAAGGCGTTGTAGACGAAGGCGAAGAAGAGGTTCTGTCGGATGTTGCGCATGGTGGCGCGGCTGACGCGGCGCGCGCGCAGGATGCCGCGCAGGTCGCCGCGAACCAGCGTGACGCCGGCGCTCTCCATGGCAACGTCGGTACCGGTTCCCATGGCGATCCCGACGTGGGCCTGCGCGAGGGCGGGCGCGTCGTTCACTCCATCGCCCGCCATGGCGACGATGCGTCCTTCGGCCTGAAGATGGCGGACCGCTTCGGCTTTCTGATCCGGGAGCACATCCGCCATCACTTCATCCAGGCCAAGGCGCTTCGCAACCGCCTCGGCGGTCGTCCGGTTGTCGCCCGTGAGCATCACGACCCGGATGTTCTCCGCGTGGAGCCCCGCCACGGCATCGGGAGTCGACTCCTTGATCGGATCCGCGACCCCGACGAGTCCCGCGAGCTTCCGCTCGACGGCGAGGAACATCACCGTCTGCGCCTCGGCCCGCATGGCGTCTGCGTTCTCCGCGATCGCCCCCAACTCGACACCCAGCTCTTCCATCAGTTTTTGATTGCCGATTCCGACGCAACGCCCTTCCACCTGCCCTACGATCCCCCGTCCGGTTCGCGAATCGAAATCCGTGACTTGTGTGCTCGCAATCTTTCGATCCGCGGCACCGCGAATGATGGCCTGGGCGATCGGATGCTCACTGGCGCGTTCGAGTGAAGCCGCAAGGCGCAACACGTCGTCTTCCTCGAAACCTTCTGCTGTCACGATTTGCACGAGCCGGGGCTTTCCCTCGGTCAGCGTGCCGGTCTTGTCCACCACGATCGTATCGACATCGCGGAGCAGTTCGATCGCTTCCGCATTGCGAAACAGCACGCCCGCGCTCGCCGCCTTCCCCGTCGCCACCATGATCGACATGGGGGTCGCCAAGCCCAACGCACAGGGACAGGCGATGATGAGGACCGCCACGGCGTTGATGAGCGCGTAGGCCATTCGCGGGTCGGGCCCTACCGCGGCCCACACAACGAACGTCAGGGCCGCAGTACCGATCACGGTCGGTACGAAGTAGCCGGCTACGACATCGGCAACCTTCTGAATCGGCGCGCGACTGCGCTGGGCTTCGGCCACCATCTGGACGATCTGGGCGAGCAGGGTTTCCGCGCCGACGCGTTCGGCGCGGACCTGCAGTGAACCGGTGCCATTGACCGTGGCACCGGTGACCGGGTCGCCCGCTTCCTTGCTGACCGGCATCGGCTCTCCCGTGAGCATCGACTCATCGACGGAGCTGCGTCCTTCGAGGACGACGCCATCCACCGGAACCTTCTCCCCCGGCCGAACGCGCAACCGATCCCCGACGCGAACCGAATCCAGCGCGACGTCTTCTTCCGAACCGTCTTCGTTCACGCGCCGTGCGGTTTTCGGGGCAAGACCGAGCAATGCCCGGATCGCCGCGCCGGTTTGGCTGCGGGCGCGGAGTTCGAGCACCTGGCCCAGCAGGACCAGGGTGACGATCACCGCGGCGGCCTCGAAATACACCGCCACCGCACCATCGTGGCCACGAAACGAGCCCGGAAAGATCCCGGGCGCGATTGCGGCGGCCAGGCTGTAGAGCCACGCGGCCCCGGTTCCGATCGCAATCAGCGTGAACATGTTCAGGTGCCGCGTTCGCAGCGACACAAAGCCGCGCACGAAAAAAGGCCACCCACCCCAGAGTACGACCGGCGTTCCCAGCGCGAGTTGCACCCAGATCAACGTCTTGGGCGCAAAGGTTGCGCTGAGCGGATTGCCCGGGAACATTTCCGTCATCGCGATGCCAAAGACGGGCAACGTCAGAACCAGACTGATCCAGAAGCGGCGCGACATGTCCGCGAGCTCCGGATTCTCCTCCTCCAGCGATGGATCCATCGCCTCCAGCGCCATGCCACAGATCGGACAGGAACCCGGCTCGTCCCGAATGACTTCGGGATGCATGGGGCAGGTAAAGCGGCTGCCGGAGGGAGCCGGGTTTTCTTCTCCACCCCCTATGAAACGCGAACTGTCTGCCCGAAAACGCACCAAACATTTTTCAGAGCAGAACGCGTAGGACGTTTCCTGATCCGTATGTTGATACGGGCTGGCCGGATCCACGAGCATTCCGCAGACCGGATCGCGAACTTTGTCACTGTGTGTCATCGCTTCAGAGGCTTCCGCCGTTCGAACGCTTCGACCATGACCTAGACATTACCCCGAAACGGTATCGAACACGCAGGTGACGGGAATCGAACCGAAACGGTTCATCGCTCTCGCGAAGCCTTCTCTAGACCCCGCACTGGATCCCTTCCAACTTGTTGGCCGTCGCATCTCCACCTACCCTCTGTGTTGTGGAAGACCTGGGCCCGCTATTCAATCACATATCCGAGCCCTGGCATCGCCAGCTGGCAGGACTTCTACTTTGTCTGGCCGCGGTTTCGCTGGCCGTTTCTCTCAACGGAATCGTCACCGGGCGCCTGCGCTGGGTCGCTGCTTGGGTGGGGATCGTAGTCGCGCCCCTGATGGCTTTTTCGGTGGGACATTTTGCCCTGATGGAAGATGCCAAACGGACGGATTTTTGTGGCGAGTGCCACGTGATGAAACCGGTGGTGCAATCGGTCGTCGCCGGCAACGCCGCGCTGGCGACGCGTCACGTCGCGATCGGTGCCATTCCCGTCGGAGAAGCATGCTACCGCTGCCACGGCGGGTACGGGGTTTGGGGCGGCCTCGGAGCCAAGATGAACGGCGCCGTGCACATGCTGCGCGCAGTCACCGGCACCGAAACGCTTCCGCTCAAAACCTACGAACCCTTCGACGTGAAAGAGTGCCTGCAGTGCCACGCCCAGGCCACGGGGTTTCGCGCGGTCGAGACGCACCGCATGCCACCGATTCAAGCGGCGTTGCTCTCCGGCGAGATGGGTTGCACGGGCACGTGTCATCCCGCGGCCCATCCTGCGGAAGCCCTGATGGGGGTTCCCTTCGAACCATGATCCGTACCGCCTCGATCCTGAGTTTGTTGGCGGTCGCGCTGCTGGTCGTCATGACGCTCTGGCCGAACCGCTATACCATCGCCGCCTGCATGTTCGTCGGACAAGGTGCGCTGCTGGTCTCGATCGCGATGTTCGGCGAAGCTGTGCGGCGTCACCGGCGCGGCCGCACGCAGGCCAACGCGTCTTCGGATCCCGACTCGGATGGTTGGGTTCAATAAGATTCGCTTGGAGGGATTGGAAATTGAAAACACGCGAAATCACGAAGGCCTTGGGAGTGGGAGCGATCGTTTGCATCGGCCTTCTGGCCTATCCCGTCGATCGGGCGACCGCGGAGGACACTCCCGACGGCGCTGCGCTCTACCGAAAAGCCTGCGCGAACTGCCACGGTGCGGACGGCCGCGGCGATACGCCAGTGGGCAGAATCTTGAAGGTCGAATCGCTCGACGATTCCAAGTGGAAAGGCACCGAAGCGCAGGCCCAGATCGAAAAAGCGATTCGCGACGGTGTCCCGGGGATGCCCGGCGCAGCGGACAAATTCACCGCTGCCGAAATCACCGCCCTGGCCCGCGCCACCCAGGCTCTGTCACCCGGCAACTAGGCCGGGCGACGCTCCTTCCTTCGGTCCCCGCGATCAGAACTCCAGGATGACGCTCAGGGCCAGGATATGTGCGTTGTAATCCTCGATTTCGTTTCCGAGGAACACATCCAATGACGAACCGATGGTGCCCGAACCGTCGATGTTCGAACTCCCCTCGTAGGGGTCGAGATCGTCGAAGCGGAAATTCGTGAGGTCGTAGCGTTCGAATCGATACTGCGCCTTGAGGGTCAGGTTCTCCTTCACGTGGTAACTGACCTCGCTCAAGAACGTCTGCAGTATGTTTTCGATGTCCGGGTAATCGAAAGGCGAACCGCCATCGCCCGATGACGTGGGTGGCGGCGCCGCATTGAACCGCGAGTCGCCGCGCGTATCGGTGCTCGCGTTTGCGAATTGGATTTCGTAGCCGAAGCGAGCGTCCAATCGTTCCGGAATCAAGACCACGTCCACCGACAAGCCGGCGTTGTGGATGCGGTCCCGCGAGCGACTCAACCAATCGTTCACGAAGTCATCGATCACAACGACCGGCGACGCGAAGTTTCGCGGGCGCCAGCGGGATTTCTGCTGCAGGCGAATCGACTCGAAGGAGTAATTCGTCGCGATCTCGACCCGTTCATGGGGGCGAAAGACGACGTCGCCGCCCACGTCCCAGCGTTCGTCGTCCTGCAAACCGTACAGCGAGTCGTCGTAGTTGGAACGCGTGTAACTCCCCAGCAGGTTGACCGAAACATCCTCGCAGGGCAGCAGCACCGCCAGCACGTCGAAGTGGTTGCGAATGCGGTCGGCCTCGTCGAACTTCCGCAAGTCCACAAGCTGCGATTGCAGCTGTGCCGCCGCGGTATCGGTTTCGAGCACCGCATGGGCGAGATGGTGAAACGGACGATAGGGAGAACCGCGCCGCACCCCGACATCGTATTTCATTCGCAGTTGCGCCCAGCGCACCGGATTCAGGTTGAGTCCCAGCTTCAGCTTGTGTTCGTCGAGCTCTCGCACCTCCCGATCCGAGCTGCGGTCCCACTGTTCCCATTCATAACCGGCCATCAGTTTCGCGACCTTGTTCACACGATAGCTGGCGTCCAGGAAGGTCTGGTTGCGCCGGTATTCATTCGCTGTAGAGGAACGCGCGGAGGAAACCAGCGCGCCGTCGTTGACCGAATGTCCCGGCAGGACGAGGGTGTCGGTGTGGTTGTCGTAGTCGTAGATCTTGTGGCGGAGTTTCAGGTTCAGCCGCGGGAGTGGACGGGCGGTCAGCTGAAAGTTCCCGACGAAGGTCCGCACATCCCCGCCGAGGCTGTCCTCGGGCAAGTTCAGCAGCGCGCTCGCGACGGCCGAGTTGATGGTATGGGGCAGAAAGCTCTGATCTTGGGTGCGCAGACCGTAGGAAATGCTTCCGGTCAGCTGGGTCGGAAAGTCCAAATTCAGAAAATCCAGCGAAGAAGACCCCGACACGCTGAAGGCATGCGAAGCGTTGTCGGGCGCCGTCGCCATGCGACCCCGGCTCGAGGCGGTCGCGCTGTCGGTGGCGAGCAGCGGGTTGTCGATGGTGATGGAATCCAGATCGTTTCGGAAAAAGTTCCCGTTGTACCCGAACTCGAGGTTCCAGGCGTCCCGCACGATGCGAAGTGCCGAACGCACGTCGTGAATGCGTTCGTCTTTGGGCGCAGCAAAGTTCGCGAACCCGCCGCCAGGGCTACCGAAGCCCAGCGAGAATGGCTGCGTGCCCGTCTTGTCGTGGAGGCGATAGCTCGTGTCGAACTCGATCCCCAGCAGGGGCTTGAAGAGCAAACGCGCACCGCCACTGCGTTGGCGGAATTCCAAACTCGTGCTCGGTGCGCCCGCGAGCGCCGCGGCCAGTCCGGCGCTCTTGGCCGCGTTGCCCCCCAGGCCTTGAATCGTTGATGCGAAGCCGCTCGGAAGCGTGAGGACACCGTCGCTCCCCGCGCTATAGGGAGAACGGGCGTTGATACTGTAGGGGTGACGCAACTCCCCGAAATCGAGTTCCAGTCGACCTGTTCCCCAGCGGCCGAGTTCGAGGCGATAGAGTTCGTCTCGTTCGCCGACGTCGATGGCCTCACCCCGCAGGTAGAAGCGGCCATCCGGTTTGTCGAGCAGGAAATGGCCGCTGCCGAACATCCCGGGCCGCAGCTCACGATACTTCTCGTAGGGCGCGCTACTGAAGTCGCCGGAAACGATACGTCCGCCGGTCTCCAGCTCGCCGGAAATTCGCAGGTCGCCAAGATCCGTGTCGCCGAAGGCGGGCGGATTGAAGAGGACAAACAGGCTGACGCTGGCGATTGCGATTCGACCGAGACCGCAGTTCCTGTTGCGTTTCATAGCGTGTTCTCCGGAGCGCTCGCTAGCGTGTGAAGGCAAAGCCCGACGGATGATTCGAGCCGTGAATCGCCGAGTGACAGGAGTTGCAGGCGCCACCAATCACGAACTTGTTGCTGGGTTGGCGCGCCTCGGTCGGATGCAGCGATTCGACGTGGCACTGCTGGCAGAGTCGCGGAGGTTCCAGGCGCAGCATCTTCTGGCGCGTCGACCCATGCGCGGTGTGACAATTGAGGCAATTCTCGTTCACCGGGGCGTGCTCCCACAGAAACGGCCCGCGCTTTTCCGCGTGACAGCTGTAACAGTTTTCGTTCACGGACGTGTGAGTCAGGAGCGATTCGGAAACGCTGCCGTGGGTATTGTGGCAGGAGCTGCACTGCAGTCGTCCCTCCCGCACCGGCATGTGGGCATCGCGCTTGGTCTTCGCGCGCTGCATCAGATGGCAACCCGTGCAGGTCTCGATCTCGTTCTCTTCGCGCAATTGGCCGCGCAGGGAGCGATTCTCCATGACGACGTGGCAGCCCGTACAGGCGAGGTCCCCCGAATCGTGAGCCGAACCCTTCCAATGCGTGCGTGCCCCGCCGCTATGGCAACTCAGGCAATTGGCGTTTTCGACTGCGATGTTCTCCGGATCGTCAGCGCGGAACGCCAGCATGCCGGTTCCTTTGCCGCCTCCAGCCTCCACGTGCGCGCGACCGGGTCCATGGCACGCCTCGCAGCCTAATTTCATTTTCTCGCTGCGGCCCGCCTCGGGCGTCAGGACCCGAGCGTGGATGGTCTTCGCGTAGGGGGCTTTGGTGTCCGCGTGGCAGGCGTAGCAGGTCGCGTCCCCCACATAGGCGCCGGGCTCCGCCGACACCGAAACCGGACACCCCAACAAAACGCTGAGCGCGAAGACGAAATTCCCGAATCCGACAAGCTTCACCCGGCTCCCCTCACCCGCTGCGACTCGCCGCGAGCGCTGAATAACGCGCCCCATTGCACACGACTCGCGGCAGCGAACTAGAAAGTAATTCAAAACGATCTCTTAGGAGAAACAAAAAGTTTGTCGCCGTCTATCGGCGAACGCTTGTGCGGCCAACGGCACGCATTTAGCAAAGAACGCGAGTCGCGATGTCCCACTCCCCGATTCGAAAACTGGGACAATGTCAACACGATGAGACAGGATGAGACACCGGATCGATCGGGCGAACTCCGCAACGAATCCTGCACCCACGGCAACATTTCAATGTTCCTGGGCAGTCAGATCCCGGTGGGGATCGGGTGCGAGCCGATGGATGGCCGCGGAACTTGCGGGATCCGTTTGCGGGCCGAAGCTCGCGACGAAGGTCCCGCGGACGCGGCTATCTCAAGTGCGTAGCGCGAAGAGAACGGACTCATCTCCGGGATCGGACTCGCCTTCGAAACGCACTGTCTCTTCGACGATGAGCTCCTCGGGAGCGAGCGACGATTCACCCGTCACGTAGAGCTTTCCGTCGGAGGTCGCCCGAAACGCCTGGCGGAATCCGCGCTGCTCGAGGCGTGCGATCGCTTCTCGCAGAGTCTCCATGCCTCCTTGGTTCACGTTGGAGATGCGCCTTCCCCTCTCGCGGTGATTCGTCCGTTTTCTTCAGCTTCGTCTGGCGACTGAATCGTGAGGACCGGACAAGGAGCTTTTCGCAACGTGCGTTCGGCAACGCTGCCGAGGAACACGTGAGCCAGTCCGGTGCGCCCGTGGGTCCCCATGACGATCAGATCCGCGCCCAGCTTCTCTGCGGATTCACGAATCATGTCCGAGATACCGGTGCCCTCGACGACGTGGGGCTCGACTTTGCCCGGGAAGTCCGCGATTCCTTCCACGACGTCGCCCAAGGACTTCAGAGCCTCTTCCCGGACCGAGAACATGTCGATCGGTGGCGCAACGCTAGCCGCCCCAATTCCTCCTCCATAGCTGTAGGTGTAGGCGGGCGGTTGGATCACATGGATCAAATGCAGATCCGCGCCGAGTCGCTTCGCGAGGTCCACCGCGGCGAACAAGGCGGCGCGGGCGTGCACCGAGAAGTCATAGGGGACGACGAAGGTCCGGTAGTCGCTCATGGTTCCTCCTTCCTGGGGCGATGCTTCACGATCCGTGCCAAGCGAACAGGCGAAGAGTTCGCGAACTACGCGATCTACAGCGCGGAGGGCCGCCTTCTCTTTGCAGAATCTACAAAGCACATCCGCCGCTCCCCGGAATCCGAATGGAGCCCAAGTGCTGGCAGGTAGGAAATTCGGACTGGAGCGCTGCCGCATGCGCGGGTTCCCGGTCGACCGCCGGGATCGGCCTTCGCGAACGAATCAATCGAATTCGTCGGGCCAGTCGCGCGGCATAAAGAGCTCGTCGTACTCCGCCTTGTCGATCAGGATGTCCTGCGAACCGTCGGCCTCGACGATGGGGTAGCGGAGTCGGCCGGGTTTTCCCGCTACACCGCCGATTTTGGGATCGATCTGGGTGCCCCGTTTGGCGTCTTCGGCTCGGTGCCGTCCTTCGACGACGCCCACGCCGCCGTCCGGCAAGATCACGACTCCCCTCGTATCGGTGTTGTTTCGTTCGCCCAGGTCACCGTCCAGGTCCGGGTAGGCGATGGGCGCGTCCTTCGCGTCGAATTCGATGTGGGCGTCGGGGGCGCGGGGATCGTCGATGGGATTGCCGTCCGCATCGACCAGATCGAACTCCGGCCTCAGCTCGACCGCGGTTCCCTCGACTCCGTTCTGCCCGACGATGACGGGGCCCGGTTCGCCGTGCCTCGTCGCCCGGTGGTTGGTGGGGCCTCGCGGCGATGCAATGGAAGGTCCGCGAAAGCCGTTCTTGTATTGCTCGACGAGGTAATCGCCCACCAGCTTCGCAGTGATGACCGAGATCCCGAACAGCCCCGCCAGAATGGGCACCGCAATCCGGCCCGAGGGATCCACATGGGTCGTCGGCCGATTTCCCACATAGGCATGGCCATTGAGATTGCCGGGCTCGTACGTAACGGCGTGGAAGCTCGCGTTTCCGAAGGCACCGCGAAGGGCGGGGTCCGTCGCAAGGAAACGGCCTACGGCAGGGTCGTAGTAGCGGGCACCGTAGTAAGAAAGGTGACTCTCGGAATCGTATTCCTGGCCCGTGAACAAGTGCTGGACGCGCGTGTCCTGCGGCGCGATCGAACTCCCGTTGTCGTCCACCATGGCGGCGATCTCGCCGTACGGACGATGAACCGTGCGCTGCACCACCTCCCCCTGGCGGTTCGTCACCAGCGTATTGGAGCCCAGCATGTCGGGGTGGTAGATGCGGTATTCCGCGGCGTTCGCCGCCGGGGCGGCGGCGATCAGCGCGCAAAGGAGCGCAGCGATCTGTTTTTTCGTTGTCGGTCTCAGCATAGAACCACGCGCCGTGCGGAACGCGTAATGCGCCTCCCCGACGGATTCCAACCAGCGTACCAATCGCCCCCGCTTCGAAACTTCAATTTCCATCAAGACTGCAGGCAGCGTGCGCGAGAGCGCAACGCGCATGCCGGGTCCCACCCCCGGCGGTTGGCGTAGTTCGAGGATCCTTGTGAAGAATGGAGAACTGGTGCGGGGTCACAGTGATAGCGTCGGACGGTCTTCTGTAAGGATGGGACGATTCCATGCAGCGTGGAACCTCACTGCTCGCCATGCTGGCGGTGCTCGCGTCGCCGATCGGCGCGGCGGCCCAGGAATATCGCTACTACCACCCCGATTCTCTGGGTTCGAACGTATTGGTTACGAATCGAAGCGGCGAGATCGTCGAGCGCGGCGTTTATCGTCCCTTCGGCCAGCGAGCGAGTTCGGCCCCCGAGCACGAAGACGACGTACGCCACCAATTCACCGGTCAGGAGTACGATCCGGAGAGTGAACTCACCTACTTCGGTGCGCGCTACTACGACCCGGTCGTTGGGCGATTCATCAGTCACGACCCGGCGGCCTTCGATGAACGACTCCTGGAAGTCGAGCGGCGCCCCCAATTCCTGAACGGCTACTCCTATGTCCTCAACCGTCCTACCCGTTTACTGGATCCCAACGGTGAAGCGCCCACGATCGGAGAGATCTACTTCCGCGAACGAGAGACCGCTCGCAAGATTGAAGCCGAGGATTCCCTGGGTGTGGAAGAACCGTGGCTCGAGCCGGGGGATCTGCTCAATATCGGCAAGCTCGCCGGGGCACTCGTTCTGGGCACGGTCGCGAAGCAAGCCGCCAAGATCAGCGTGAAGGTCGGACGAAAGAAACTAAACGCTCCTTTGTCCCTGGACGACACGACCTTTACCATTTTGAAGAACACCCACATCTCCGAAGCGCGGTGGGCCTTGAAGGAGGGAATTCCCACATCGGGAGCTTCGAACAACCTGGCGGATGCCCTGGCCGGCCGCCCCGCGAACTATTCGCTGACCTTTCGAACCGAGGCCCAGGCAAGAGCGCATTTCGGAAGTGGCAACCTCGTCGCGGTTCGCCCGCGCGAAGGCGTCGACGTGCGGGCCTGGATGAGTCCGGGAAGTCCGGGCCCCGGCCCCATCGCACCGGGGCGCACCGGTGACCCATTCCTGGATTCCGTCGTGCCGATTCCGGGTGGAGTGAAGGCCGGCGACATCAGGGGCATCGAGCTGCCGGGCCAGCTGCGTAGATCCCCGAAGTCCCTGATCAAACCCTGACGGCGAGCTTCGTCAACGCGAGGACGCCCAGAAGCCCCAGTGCCAGGACGAATCCCGCGAGCCACGGGCCGGGAAGTGTCGGCACGCCCGCGGGTGTCGCGGTCGTGATCATCAGCGTGGGTGTCGGTGTGCTGAAAAAAGGCGCCGTAAAGCCGAAGACCGATTGGGGAATGGGAACCGGTGGCGTAGCGGACGGAAGCTCGCCGCCCAGAACGACCAACCCCCCCAACCCCGCGTTCAAGTAGCCGACCCCTTCGGCCGTCATGGGAATCGACACCGGCGTGCCGTCGTCGACGGCGCTGATGCTCGCCATTCCGAAGTCCGGCAGGCCGCCCAGCGTATCCGTGATGGCGGTGTAGAGACCAATCGCCAGCGCGACCGCGCTCGGATCCAGCGGCGCCGGGAGCGCGGCCATCGTCGCCAGATCCCCGGCGGCCGTGGGAGACCCGGTTCCGGCCAGCACGAAGGTCTCGCTCGGATCCGTACTCTCGTAGCCGCCGAGGGGATTGAAGAGAACCAACGTCGCAGACGTGATGGGGTCGGCGACGCTTCCGAGGTCGAAGACGAAATAGTTCTTTCGGAACATGGGCGCCGTTCCGCTGGGCCCACCCGTTCCCCCATCGAGGAAGTGAACCTCGAACCCGGCGGAATAGTTGAACGCCGACGGCGGAAACACGAGAGCGTCGTACTTCGAGGAGCCGCCGGCTTCGGTAATGAAACCGGTGTCGACGGCATCGAGCTCGATCTCCGCCGCCATCGCATGCCCCGCGAGAACCACTGCGCTGCCAAGGATCCAAGAAGCCGCAAATCGCATCATGAGGGGACCTCCAAGATGCAATCTTCCCACCCCGAAGCACAGTGGGTCAACTCTCGCTCGTCCACCTTATTGGGAGTGGCAAGAACTAGCGGCCGGCACCCGGATCGGGCGTCTCCCGCTCGTCCAGCGCAAGTTCGAGGGACTCCAGCCAATCGATCCAACTCGTCGGTAGTTCGTGGTGATGGGCGCCGGCGAGGATGATTCCCATGTAGCGCGGGGAGGGTTTGCGGCCCGGGACACCGCGCGGGGAGCCGTAGGAAAAGGCATCGAGGTAAATACCGGCTTCGTTGGCCACCGTCAGTTCGACCCGCTGGTACGCGCCGTGCGGAACGCCTTCAGTCTGGTCGAGCCATTTCGCCTGCTCGACCGTGATCTCGTACGCGACGCCCCAGGTATAGGCGTCCGGATCCCGCACGAGGTTCGCGACCCCGCGTTCGCCGGGTCCGATCGGCAGATCGAATTCGAGGCGGTGTCCGTGGGCGACGACGCGCTCGATCGCAACGGGACGCATGCGTCGGCGTTCGACGAATGTCGCGGGATCCAGATTGCTCCCGTACGCGAAGTACCAGAGGTGATCGGGCCGAGGCAAATTGTCGACCTCCATGGTGAACGACACGGAGATCGGAAGGATAGGCGGCGATGCCTTGGAGAGGAACCTTCCCGTTGTCGCGAAGCAGATTACGACGCGGGGAGTGCGATCGAAATCTGCGCTCGCGTTCCACCACCCAGCCGGGGTCGTAGCTCCAAGGTTCCGTTCAGGCGAGCCAGCGCGGATGCAGCGCTGGGGAGGCCGAGTCCAGATCCGCCTACGGACCGCTTCGTCGTGTAGCCTGGCTCCATCACGCGTTCGACGGAATCCCATGGGATACCGCAGCCGCGATCCAGCACCGAAATGACGAGTTCTCGAGACGTCCGTCGGATCGTAACTTCAACCTCTTCCCCCTCTTTCGATGCAGCGAGCGCATTGTCGAGGAGATTCTGAACGGCTCGAACGAGCGAATCGGGTGTTCCATACATTTTCCCGGACCGGTGGAGCCCCACGAACCGAACGTTTTTTCGCGGATGCGCATCGCGAACCAGCACCGTTGCCGCCCGCAGGGCCTCGGCCACTTCGAACCAGAAATCCGCTCGCGCAGGCTCATCAACGCTCCGCATCACGGCGTCGAGCTGCTGGATCGTGGTATTGGCGACGTTCACCATCATGCTCGCGATGTTGATGGACTTCGCATCCTCGCGGACGTTCTTGGCGAGGTCCTGGGCCAGCAATCCGAGGATTCCCAACGGTTTGCGGATGTCGTGGGCCAGCGTCCTCAGTTCTTCGCTGTTCAAACCCGATTGCGTCGATCGATGGCTCGATACTCCGACTTGCATCGCCTGATTCCCCCTGTTCGGTTCCACCCGACGCTTAGCGTTGCAATTCTTTGGCCAAACGCGTGGGAAGTATCGCCCGAGGGAATCTCTGTGGAATTGTGAGGAGTTCGGACGCTCTTCCCCGATATTCATGATTTTTCAACGCGACATCGCGACAACTTTCACGACATCAACCCGACTCGTGTCGCGATTGCGGGCCGGCGGCCGGATCCTCACTTCTCAAGTTCGGCCACGAAAACGAGAGCTTTGCGCCGTGTTCGACTTCTGGATCGATCGAAACCCGCCCGCCCGCCCGAGAAACGATCGCCGATACCAGGGCCAGCCCGAGACCCAAGCCCTCGCGGTTCGGGCCCCCGCCTCGGTAGAACGGCTCGAACGCGCGCTTGCGTTCCGCGGCCGTGAGCCCTCGGCCGTTGTCGTGTACATGAAACGTGAAACCGTCCGGTTCCACATCCTGCGATATCCGGATCTTCAAGGAATCCATTGCCTGGTTGTGATCCACGGCGTTGGAGATCAAGTTTCGAAACACCGTTCGAAACAGCCCTGGGTTGCCGTCGACGTCGCGGAACGCACCCACCAATTCGAACGCCGCCGTCGGAGTCGGCAAACGATCGCGGATCTCGCCAATCACCTCCTCGAGTACGCCGCGAACCGCGATCGTTTGATGGCGGGGCTTCCCCCCGACCGTGAGCATGACGTCGCGTAGCCCAACTACCATTTGATCGACGCGATCCAGATTGGCACTGGCCAGGTCGATCAATTCCATCTGCCCCTCGGCTTCCTGGCTTCGCGAAAGTCGCAGGGCTTCACCCGCCGCGGTGATGGGATTGCGCAGGTCGTGGGACACCGCGCTGGCAAATAGATTGATCTGCCGCAGCGCCTCTACGAGATCGTCGTTTCGCAAACGAAGCGTATCGTTCGTTACGCGTTGATGTGCCACCGCGCGTTCGACGCGCGACTCGAGATCGGCATTGAGGTCCCGCAACATGGATTCCGCCACGCGCGAGCGCGTCAGTGCCGCGTCTTTTGCCGCGGTCAACGTACTCACGACCAGCGCCATCGCGATCCCCAAGAAGAAGATCACCACGATCGTACCGACCACCCACGAGTCTTCGATCGAGGAGGTGATCAATCCCGGACGTTGGGGGATCCAGCCTTTCGACGTAGCAAACGCCATCAGGGCGTAGCTCGCCGAACCCAGCAAAGCGACGCTGTAGGCGGCGGCCCCGGAATGCAGAGAGGCGGCCATGACGATCAGGATGCCGTAGAGGGGAATGCCGAAATACGCGTTGGCGCCACCCAGCAGGTATTGGCCGAGGGACATCAGCAGCGTGTCGACTACCACCACCAAAAGCCCGACGGAGCGGATCGAGTTGCGCGCGCGATACCCGAGCGGGAGATACAAGAACGTAAGCGAGATCAAGAGACCCATCAGCAGGAGGATGGGTCCCGTCTCGCTTCGATCCTCCACCAGTACCGAAATTCCAACGATGCTGAACACGATGGCGACGCACGTGGCAAGGCGCCCGATGAGGAGTAAGCGAAACCGCTTCCAATCCTCCGCAACCTCGCTGAGCGCGGACGCCGACAGCGCTACTGCCCTCGCGGCTCGCGGTCGCGGCGGCCGCCGAGAATTGCGCCTTGGAAATCCTTCAGCGCGCAATCCGGAAAGTACGGCTCGATCAAATCGAAGGGGCTGAAGGCCGTCTGAAGCGGCAACGCACCGGAAGCGAGCGAGCGACCTCCCCCGCCGGTTCGAATCACGAGATCGACGGATTCCGGAACCGCCAGGCCCGCCGGATCGAATCTTCCGCCGCGGGTCGCCTGCTCGAGTTCCCACGCGTAGTCATAGGGCGCGAGGATGTTCACGGTGAGCGATGGCCGCTGCGGTGCGTCGCGCTCGACTCTCTCCACGCTCTCGAGATAGCGCGCGATGGGAACCGACAATTCGGGACACTGTCCCCTTGCGACTTCGAGCACCGTGCGGTCCCCGACGATGCGAAAGCGAACCTCCCGGCGCAGGACGCTGTCTTCGCTCCATCGCTCCTGCCAATGGGTTTCCACATTCAGGAACGCCTCTACTTCCTCCCGCCGGCGTTTCAGATTCGACGCCTGCATTCCGTAGACGGTCAGGATGCCGATGTCTGGATCCTCTTGAAGGGTTCGCACCAGGGAATCGACGAGGATCCCGCCCAGTTCGTAGGACTTCTGCAGGAACTCGCTCGGTATCGCGATGGTGCTGTTGTCCAGCAGATCGTTGCGGAGGTTACGGATCGCGCGATCTTCGCCGCATTCCACGTAATCGCGAATTCGATCGATCAAGCGCGCGCGTTCGTCGTCCTGCATGTCCCCGAGAACGGCCTCGAGCGACCGAACGGAATCGCGGTAGAGCGCGGCCAGGTATTCCCGCCGCGCGTGTCGTCGATTCCCATCCGGGACGACCAAGACATGTTTCGAAGCACTCACAAATCAATCCACCGGCGGCGAAGCCGCAGTCAATCCGATTCGACGCGATTGCGCGGAGGCAGCCGCACAACACAGCACGACGGCTCCCGCCATCGTGAAAAAGATCACTTGCGGCGAAATCGAAAAATCCAGTTCGAATCCTCCCCCGACCCGCATCGTCGTCAGCGCCATTCGCATCGCGAGCAAATAGCCGATCCCGCAGCCGAGGAAACTCCCCATGAAACCAATCATCGCAGCTTCCGAAACCACACTTCGCCAGATCTGAGATTGGGTCGCGCCGATCGCGCGTAGGGATTTGTAGTATCGCTCTCGCTCCTTCAGCGCCATTCGAAAGAACAAGAGCACTGCGAAAAACATGACAATGACGGCGACCACCTCGAGCGCGTAAGCCATATAGAAAACCGCATTTACGATCCCAGCGCTCCGGTCGACGTACTCCGATCGGGTGAGGACCGTGCAGTTGCACACCTGACCGAGCGCCTCGCGAACCCGGACGCGCTCCGCGCTCAGGTTCGACGTGGATCCCAACCATACCTGAATCGCGGATGCCCCTGAAGATCGCCAATGCTTCTGGAGCGTTTCCGGGGCAATGAACGCCGTGCCCAGGTCGGCGCTTGCGAAATCCGTCACGATCGTTTCGATTTTCAAGGACACGCTGCCCGTCGGGGAGCGTAGCGAAAGCGAATCCCCCACCCCGAGCCCGTGCTGTTCCGCAAGGTGCGCGCTCACGATCGTACCGGTCCCCAATCGAATCGCGCGCCGGCCTCGATCGAGGTCTCCATCCACGACTTCGACGTCACTGACGATTCCAATCGCCGCGGGATCCCGCCCCGCGAGCACCACCCAGCGATCCCCATAGGGTTGCGCGAGCAATCGGATCGGTTCGACGCGTTCGACTCCGTCGATCTCGCGCACCGCGTCCACGACACTCTCCGGAACCGTTCGGGCCGTCGGAAAGAAACCGATCGAACCGGGAGCCGCAACGATCAAGTCGGCAGTCTGGCTTTGGGAGACCCACTGCACGATTTCTCGGCTGAGACTCCCGATGGGGCCCACCGTGACCATGATGTAGGCGGACCCGATCAGAATCGACGTCACGACGACCCCACTGCGCGCGGGGTCGAGCGCAATTCCCTGCCAAGCCAGGCGCAGGGAAGGCCAACCGATCCGCGCGAGGACCTTCTTTATTCTCGTCGCCATCGAGAGCAGCAACACGGGGATCGACAGTCCGAAGCCGAGGAGCGCAAGCGCGTCGCCGGCCGTCACCACGTAAGCGAGTTGTTCGCCTTGGATTTGCCGACCGGGGAAAGAACCCACCGCAATTCCCACCAAGACCAGAACCCCGCCCACTACCGCGCGAGCCCTCGCCTCCCGCCAGCGCGCCCGCCCCGGACTCGACGAGAGCAGCGGCGACGAGAGATCGATCTCGTAGCGGGAGGGCAAGACGTACGACAACACGCAGATCGCGATCGCAATACCGCAGGAGAAAAGTGCGTGCGGCCAATGCGTATACACCTCGTAGGAGGACAGTGGCCGATACACCGTTGAGATCGTCTCCAAGACGATGCCCGATGCAGCGTGACTCAGCCCCCACCCAAGCCCCAAGCCCAACAGCGATCCCACAATGCCTACGAAAAGCCCTTCAATCGCAAAAAGCAGGAAGAGCATTCCAGGCGTCGCCCCCAGACTTCGTACCACGTTCATGAGGGGGCGCCGGCGGGAGACGGCGATCATGACCGCCTGGTAGATCACCAGGGAGCCAACGACGATGGCCATCACGGCCGGCACACCGAGGGTCAATCGGAAGTTTCGAATCAAGCTCGCATACTGGTCGGACGTTCCGGATTCCGAGACCGTGGCCTGACCGTGCACCTTCGCTTCGAGTTTCGTGAGCACGTCACCGGTAATGGAACCCGGAACCAACTCGATGTCGATGGCCTCGACGATTCCGCGTCGATCGAGGAGCACCTGTGCTGCCGGTAGATCCAAGACCGCCACCGCACCGCCGAACAACGCGGAGATTTCGTTCGGTTCCACGAGCCCGGCGACATAGAGTTGCTTGCGTCCGGATTCGAGTTCGATCGGGATCTCATCTCCGATTTCGAATGCATGGCGTTCCGCGAAGCGCCGCTCGAAGAGTGCTGCATCGATCCGCGAAAGGAAGGGCGTTTCGTCCGGAACCGTGGCGGTTTCGGAGCCGAGGGCCCGGCGGTGAATTGCATCGGACCCCAGTAGGTCGAATGCAACGAGCGTCAATTGAACGTCCGCTCCCGCCAGCGACGCCGTGCCCACCGACGTCAATATCCCAGTTGCCGTCTGTACTTGCGGCTCCGCAGCGATTTCCGGAATCAGCGACTCGGAAACTCCTGCGAAGCCATTTGCAATGCGGAGATCACCCTGAGAGGATGCGACTTGCCAACTCTTGGAGATGCCTTCCACCGTCGAGGCGACGAGATTGCCGGACGCCACCATCGCGGAGACCCCCAATGCGACGCAGAGAAGCACGCCGACGAGGTTTCCCGGGCGGTCCCGCGCATCGGCCCACGACACCACACGAAACAGTGCGCCGACGCCGCGGAGGAATGCACCCGCCCGAACTCCTGTATTCACTTGCCAAACCGCCGTTCTCGACACCGCTCCGGAACGAATAGAGTATAAATAGGACCACCATGGGCACCACCCAAGCGAATCTCGCTTCCCCGTCGACGCACTTCGACCCAAGCGGTCCGGTGCTTACGACGAAGGATCTGTGGGTGGCGTACCGCCGCGGAGACACGCAGGTCGAAGCCGTCCGCGGTGTCGATCTCACGATTGGATCCGGAGAGTTCTTGGCGGTGGTGGGGCCCAGCGGATCCGGCAAGAGCAGCTTGCTGCGCGCACTCGCGGGACTCGAGCGACCGCGATCCGGTGAAGTGCGCTTGCGGGGCCAGTCCATCTCGGAACTTTCCGAGACCCAGCTCGCAGTACTTCGAAGGCGCGAGATTGGTTTCGTGCATCAGTTCTTCGATCTGCTTCCCGACTTGTCGATTGCGGAGAACGTCGCTCTTCCTCTGATGCTCGATGGAGTCTCTCGCAATGAGATTCTAGAGCGCACATCGATGGAACTCGAACGACTCCACATCGTAGCTTTGGCCGATCGAAAACCGGAGGAAATCTCCGGTGGCGAGATGCTGCGAGCCGCCCTGGCTCGAGCGCTGGTGATTCGCCCATCGATCATTCTCGCCGACGAGCCTACGGGAAGTCTAGACCGAGGCAACGTCCACAACGTGCTCGCGGTGTTCCGGGAGATCCACGAGGACAGCGGCGTGACGATCGCGCTGGTAACCCACGACCCGGAGGTCGCCGCCACGAGCGATCGGACCCTCGAATTGCTCGATGGGCGTGTGGCAAACACCTGAGCGGGCGACCCAAGCGGGTCACCCGGCGCAGCAATGCGTGTCCCGCCCCGCGTTTCCTGTCGCGATGTCGTGTTTCTGAGGCCTGGAGCGCCCCCTAGAGGCCTCTCCGCGTCCACTGCCTTCAATTCTTCCGTCTTTTCCGACACAGGCGTATGATGGACCACGAAGGAAATCGGGACGTGGACATCAGCGGCCGTCGAATTCTTATCGTCGAAGACGACCCCACTCACGCGCTGCTCATGCGGAAGCGGCTGCGGGAGATGGGAGGGCGCAGTACGCACGCGGAAGGCTGCGGCCAGGCCTTGGAGTACTTGCGCACATCGCGCTACGACGCCGTCATCCTGGACGTCGGGCTCCCCGACGGCGACGGTTTCGAGATCCACGATTGGATCCAGCAACAGCCGAAATCCCCGCCCGTCGTTTTCGTAACGTCCGACGATATGGTGGAACACGCGGTAACCGCGGTCCAAACCGGAGCCTCGGACTACGTCGTCAAGCGTCCGAACTACCTCGAGCAGATGGCTCAATCGATCTTCAAGACCATTCACAGAAACCCCGCGACCCAACGATCCGGACCGAACCTCGTCGGCCGAAGCCCCGCGCTGATGGAAGTCAAGCGGCGAATCCGAGAGTTCGCCGATGCCGACGCCGCGGTACTCATCACCGGTGAAACCGGCACCGGCAAAGACGTCGTCGCACGCGCGATTCACGAGCAGAGTTCCCGCGCGTCGCGCGCCTTCGTCGTCGTGAACTGCGCCGCGATCCCATCGAATTTGTTCGAAGCCGAGATCTTTGGCCATCGGCGCGGCGCCTTTACCGGAGCCCACGAGGACCGCGCTGGACTTCTCGATACGGCCCGTGGCGGCACGTTGTTCCTGGACGAGATCGGTGAACTCGAGCCCGATTCTCAAGCCAAGCTTCTCCGACTGCTCGAGAATCGCGCGTACCGCGCCGTCGGCGACAGCAGCGAGAAGATTGCCGACGTTCGCGTTCTCGCCGCAACCAATGTCGACCTCACGAGTCCCCAGTCCGATTTTCGGCGCGACCTCTATTACCGGCTGAGCATGTTGCAGATCCATCTGAAACCGCTCCGCGAGCGACGCGGGGACATCGGAGAGCTCCTGCAGTACTTCGTTCGCGAGATCTCGTCCGGTACGCCCCCGACGATCTCGCCCGACGCCATCCCCCCGCTCATCGGTCTCGATTGGCCGGGAAACGTGCGCGAGTTGCGGCACGTCGTCGAACGAACGCTTCTCTGCAGCCGGCACGCGCACGTCATCCAAAGCTTCGACCTCGGCAACCTCGCCGAACCCATCCAATCGAAATTCCAACCCGGCGGCAGTCGCGCGGATCTCGCCGACCTACTGGCGCGTCACCAGGGCCGGTTGGGTCCGGTCGCGGACGAGATGAATGTCAGCATCCGCACGGTCCAACGACGGATGAAGGATTTCGGGTTGAATTTGCGAGAGTTCCGTCAATATCCGCGCTGACGGGCGTCGTCGATCGGACTCGACCGCTGTTCGACACGACGAAGATCGTCCCGGTCACTCCCCTTCTCCAGGGAATTCGTCGTAAACAAGTCGTCGGGCAATTCCTTGCGAACCTCGGTTTCGAGAAACCGAACCCGGGTCTCCGATCCCGCACCACTGCGAAACACCATGGATTGGGGAACCACGTGGCCCGCGTGAATCTCGGTCGCGCTTGGATCGATGTCGATCGTCTTGACGCGCTTTTTGGATTGAACCATTTCGAGGCGAAGCAGGATGGGGAGTTCGTGGTCGAACCAACCGATCACCGAATCGTAAGCACTCGGAACGCCTTTGGGTTTGAGTTCGATCACCGTGACCGTGCGCTCTTTCAAGCGATCGCGCCGCAGGTAGTTTGCCGACCACTGAGCGGCCCGTTTGGATTCGAGGTCCTCGAAGAAAATATCCGTTCCGTAGAAGCGATCCTTGCGTTGCGCGAGGGACAGGCGACGAACGCGCTGGTGGATCGGTTGGTAGATGAAGGCGTCGTAGGAGAAGTCCGGACGTTCGAGAAGCAACAATCCGATTCCACGCAAATCCGTGGGCTCCAGAAAGCGCACCAACATGCGATTGAGGCTTTCCTCGCGGGTTCCTCGCCGAACGACTTGCACGGTGCGTGTGTAGTCCCGCCCCGTAGATCCAATCGTGCGGATCTCGATTTTTTGGATGGCGTCGAATCCGTACAGATTCCGGAATGCGCGAGAAACGATTGCGCTCGCATCGAGCCCTGGCACCCCGTCGACGCGGCCCTCGGCGTGAGCCGAGAATGCACCGAGCACGCTGGTGAAGAGAACCCACACTGCGATCGAAATGGGGCTCTGTGGGCGAAGCGCCCCCTCCATCCCCAAAAACCGAGCGCCCACCTCTCGCTGCATGGGAAGCAATCTACCACTGAAGCGACCCATCGCTGTGCAGGAAATGCCCTCGATCGGAAACTCGCCAGGCGTGGATCGGGAGGGCCGGGTCGCGCCCCGCAGATGATTCAGGGGCAGGCCGGTCCGTCGCAGTCGAGGGGGCACGCGCTGCACTTCGGGCCCGGCGGTTGGTTGAAGAGGCCGAAGGTGGTGAGGATGTCGGGACCGCCGATGATCTGGCCCGCGTTGTCGAGATCGAAGGGACTGCAGGGTTGGTCGCCGGTCCCACCGCAGTTGCTTGCGTCGCGGCTCTTGTTGAAGGATGCCAGGTGTTCCGCGATGTCGACGCCACCCACGACCTGCCCTCCAGTTCCGAATTTGGCGTCGCATTGATTGCCGAAGCCATCGGCGTCGTCGTCGAGTTGGCCGCCGGTGGTGGTCTGGAACGCAAGGCGCGCCACCCGGGGATTGGCGCGGTCGAGGCAGCTGTCGCACAACTGGCCCACACCGTCTCCATCGGCATCGGATTGATCGGCATTCGCGTGGGTGGGGCAGTTGTCGTCACAATTTTCCGTTACTCCGTCGCTGCACGGAAGATCGCCCGCGATCCCGTTGCGGTTGCCGTCGTCGCAGATTCCATCTCCGTCGACGTCGCCGTTCTCCGGATCGAGGCTCGAGACCGGACACGCGAGTTCGAAGCGCACCAGCGGATCCGGGCTCGAGATCACCACACGATGGGTCTCGAGACCGGTGTACGTAACGGTGCTCGTCGGATCCGTGGCCGAGCCATCGGAGCGGACTTCGAAGAAGAAGGACCCGCCGCTACCGTCGCGGGCCGCGCTGATCAGGACGCCGCCGGTTTCGGCGTCCACCCGTAAGGCGTCCCCGTCCGGTGTGGCGCTTCCCGCGAAGGAACCGGCCTGAAAGCTGCCGCCGTTCGTGTGCTCGTGGAAGCCCGTCTCGATATCGCGCAACACATATGTGTCGCCCACTTTCTCGAACACGACGACCGAGCTGCTCACCGTCGCGCCCCAGGTCCCCGAACCCTCCGTCGAGAAATCGCTCAGGCTGGCCCAAGCGACCGCGAAGGTCGCGCTGGGATCGGGATGCCGCGCAACGAACTTCACGATCGACGCCGCGTTGCCGTCATAACCCGATGTCGTGGGGGATACGGCACCATTTTCGATCTGTGCCGCCTGCCGGTAGAGAACCGCTCCCGTCGGGTTGCCGTCGAAGCCCTGCACTTCCAGTTGCCAGAGATTCGGAAATTGATACTCGTCGGGAACCGAGAGCGTCCGGGCGGCGTAGAGCGAGGCCCAGTTGATTTGGTCGGGAGCCGTTCCGGGACCCGTCTGGTTCGCATCCTGGGTCGCCGCCACTTCGACGCAGCCGTAGCCTGCGCCCGGGGCCGCGTTGGGGTCCGATCCCCCGACGTCGTTGCACGTCGTGTCATCCGGAACCCGCAAGTTGCGATACGTCACGCCCGGCGTAGCACTGTCGACTTCCCACTCGAGTGTTCGACTGAATGAATGGGTGGACGTGACCAGCATCGTGTAGGAGATCGTCGTCGTCGTCGGGACCTGACTTCCGTTGACGCCGGCGGTCGCGGCGTTGCTGAGGGTCACGGGAAAACTGGTTCCCGCGATCCCCTCGGCGGGAACGTCGTCGAAGAGATAACCCACAATGCCGTTGGCGATGATGCCGTCTCCGCCGGGCGTTGGGGTGAGGTCGAGATCATCGAGGTTCGCGCCCAGGGAGTCGTCCTTGAAGGCTCCGAAGCTCGGGTTGTACCCGTAGAAGCCGTCTTGGACCACCTGTCCGGCACCCGCCGCCGAGGGCGCCGCCATGCTCGTCCCCCCCACGGCGAACACGGAAGCGTCCGCCACGGGATTGGCGAGCGGCCCGGGCGTAGCTTGAAGGAGTTGGCCGTTGACGGTCAGCGTGGAGAGCAGCGTACCGCTCGTGAGCGCCGAATCGAAGGACTGGCCCAGCACATGTTGACCGATGCGTTGGCGGGCGAAATTGATGTTGGAGACGCCCGGGGACTGAACGTGATCCCACAGCCGTGTGTCGACGTGGACGCTACCGAACACGCCGGGTGACACGCGCGGGACGAGGCCAATCTGGTAATGCGCCAGATCCAGCATCGCGATCGACGCATCGACACCGCCGTGGATCGACACCGTCGGCTCGGACAATCCGTCGGGATTCGTGTCGAGATCGATCGAAAAATTTTCGGTTGCGCCGGGAGTGCCCGATGCCTCCATCTCGCCCAATTGCCCTTCCCAGTCCCAGAAGAACTGAGCCAGCACTTCGTTGACCTCCGCCATGTCCTCGAGCGCGAAGGCACTCCCACCCCACAGCGCGAGCGCGCAGATCATCGGAAGGCTTCGAACACTGCGCGCGGTTTTCCGGAGACGCGTTTTCACCACGGAGCTATTTTGTTCGCATTCGACCCCGGGCTCAAGTGAATCTCGCATCCACCCCGGGGGATAGGGAAATCACCCAGCGAGTCGACCCGTTCAGATAGTATGGGGCGGGATGTGAGAGGGGATGGCAGATGCCTGGAGGGGCAACATGCTGCGATCGCCGCTCGCGTGGGCAACGCTCCTGGCGTCGCTCGCTGTCGCGCCTTCGGCTCCACAGGCCCAAAGTCTGCACGGCGCGCGCACCGTCGTGAACCGCACGCCGGATCTACAATTCTACTCGCTGCCCTTCGGTCCCGTCGCGCTGCCCGCAGACCGACATGCGAATCAGGTGAAGGGCTCGGTTGGGTTCACACTGACGGACAACGACGGCGACGGTGCACTGATCGCATCGCCCGCGCTGTACTCGGCCCGCGTCGCCAACCATTCCGTGCACCAGTTGTTCGCCCCGATGGCGGTTTCCGTGGGCGCGTTTCAGAGTCGCTCCGACGCCGACGCGTTTGCGCCGGTGTTCGTGATCGAAGGTGGACTGGCGAGCTTCGTGATCGAGTTCGGCTTGACGCCCTTCGACACCGTCACCTTCACCGCACTCCTGCAAGCGGAACCGATGCCCGCCGAACCCATGCCCGCACTGCCGCCCATCGGGCGCTGGATGTTCGCGATCGGGGTCTTCGGGATGGGGGTCGTCTTCCTGTCGGTCGGAACCGAACCGGTGCGCCCGCCCGCGTCGGCGTCGAAACTGTGACATTTTCGCTCAACCGGCGGTGTCGCTGGGCCTCCTCTCGGTGTAGAGTGGCCCCCCTTCGGCTCGCTCGAAGCAGGGAACGAATACCATCCGAGAGGGGAATCGATCGATGACCGGGATCCAACGAACCCACATTCTGCGGGCATTTTTCGTCGTTGCGGCAGTCTTGTTCGGCGTAGAGACGTCGCAAGCCGCGCAGAAACCGAACATCGTCGTGATTTGGGGCGACGACATCGGCTGGTACAACACCAGTGCTTACAACCTCGGCGTCATGGGATACGAAACCCCGAACATCGATCGGATCGCCAAGGAGGGCGCGCTCTTCACCGACTGGTACGGCCAGCAGAGCTGCACCGCGGGACGCGCCGCCTTCATCACCGGCCAAAGCCCCATCCGAACCGGGCTCACCAAGGTCGGGCTCCCCGGCGCGCCGGAAGGCATGCCGAAAGAAGACCCGACGATTGCCTCGTTGCTCAAGAACCACGGGTACATGACCGGGCAGTTCGGCAAGAACCATCTCGGTGACCGGGACGAGCACCTCCCCACCAACCACGGCTTCGACGAGTTCTTCGGGAACCTCTACCACCTGAACGCAGAGGACGAACCCGAGAACGTCGACTACCCCGGCGACATGGTGATGGGCAACGGTCGAACCTTCCGGCAGAATTTCGGACCGCGTGGCGTCATCAAGTCCTTCGCCGACGGTCGCGTCGAAGACACCGGTCCCCTCAACAAGAAGAGAATGGAAACCGTCGACGACGAGGTCACCGCCGCAGCCCTCGATTTCATGGAGCGCGCGCATTCTCAAGACAAGCCGTTCTTTCTGTGGTGGAACTCCACGCGGATGCACGTATGGACGCGACTCAAGGCCGAGTCCAAGGGCAAGACCGGACTCGGGATCTATCCCGACGGCATGGTGGAACACGACGGCCATGTCGGTCAGGTGCTCGCCAAGCTCGACGAACTCGGCATCGCGGAGAACACGATCGTCATGTGGTCGACGGACAACGGGGCCGAGGCCATGACCTGGCCCGACGGTGGCACCGTTCCGTTCCGCGGTGAGAAGAACACCAACTGGGAAGGGGGCTACCGCGTACCGAGCATGATCCGCTGGCCCGGTGTCATCAAACCGGGATCCGTCATCAACGACATCGCGTCCCATGAGGATATGCTTCCCACGCTGCTCGCCGCAGCCGGCGAACCCGACGTCAAAGAAAAGCTCGTGAAGGGGAAAGTCAAAGCCATTGGGCGCAAGTACAAGTCGCACCTCGATGGGTACAACTTGATGCCGGCTCTCAAGGGCGAGGCAGAATGGCCCCGACACGACTTCCTCTATTGGACCGACGATGGGGACGTCGCGGCGCTTCGCTACAACAATTGGAAGATCGTCTTCCTCGAGCAGCGCGCCCACGGCTTCGACGTATGGCAGGAGCCGTTCGTCGCATTGCGGTTCCCCAAGCTGTTCAACCTGCGAACGGATCCGTTCGAACGCGCGGATCACGAAGGAATGGGATATGGACGCTGGCGAGCCGAACGCATGTTTGCGCTGGCGCCAGCCCAAAAATACATCGCGAAGTGGCTGAGCAGCTTCAAAGAGTTTCCCCCGCGCCAGCGGCCGGGATCCTTCAGCCTCGCCAACGCGATGGACAAGATCCAAAAAGGGAACCCGGGCAACTAGGTTCCGAACCCCCCAGGAGGTACGAACGATGTCATTTCGAACAACCGCGGTTTCCATTGCAACGTGTTTCATCCTGGTGATTTTCGCATCACCGGGCACGGCCCAATACGCGGATGCGCTCAAGAAAGCCGCGGGCGACGCCCTCGGTGCATCGCCGGAAGAAGCGCAAGCAGGCAGCGAATCCGCGGCCGACGAGAAGCCGGCCGCCCAAGCCGCAGACGCAGCGGTCGACACGACGGCGCAAGCGGCTCCGGAAGCGACGCCGCCGCCCGTGAGCAGCGGAGGCAGCTTGACGGTGAAGATGCAGAACGCAGCCGGTGTCGGCGCGGGAGCGGCGGCACAAAAGGCCATGGGCGGTGCGGATCTGGGGTCCGCGGCTCAACACGGTGGCGTCAAGGCGCTCGACTCCGTCATGCAGGGCACGACCGGGGCCGCCGCTGCACCGGAGGCTCCCGCCACACCCGAGTAGCCCGCGAAGGACTACTCGGTGAGCGCCTGAAGCTTCTGAAAATAGGCGGCGGCCGCTTCGTTCCGTCCCACATCGCGGGAAATCGAGGCCAATGCCTCGAGGAGTTCCCGGTCCGCAGGATGGCGCCGGTGGGCTCGTTCCAATTCCTCGAGTCCCCGGTCGGTCTGTCCCGTCGAGTGCAGCCCCACACCGTACACGTAGGAAAACCGGGGAACCTCCGGCGCCAGAGAAGCGGCTCGACCGAGTGATTCCAGCGCCTCGGCCAAGCGTTGCTGGCGTACCAACGAAAGACCGAGGGCGTGGTGGATTTCTGGACTCGACTCGTGAATCCGTAGGCCATCGCGCAGCACCTGGTCCGCATCTTTTTCCCGACCGCTCGTTCGATACAAGTCCGCCAGATTCAGATACCCGGGTATGAAGAAGGGACTCATTCGGATGGCTCGTTTGTACGCGTCCTCTGCGCGTTGCGACTCCCCCAAACGCTGGTGAAGAAGACCGAGATTGACGTACGCGCTGGGGTCGTCGGCGTTCAAGCGCTGCACCGCGCGGTATTCGTCGAGTGCTGCGGAGAGTCCCGGCGTCGTACTGGATTCCGCGAGGGAGAGGGCCGCTTCCAATCGAACCGAGCGCACGGGATCCTTGACGAGAGGACCGATCGCATCCGGGCGGAGGTTCAGCGGGAGGGCCATGCTGGCCGCCGCCGCCGCACGTCGCACCAGTGGATCCGGATCCTGGCGCGCCTCGCGCACGGCCCGTTCGAGCTCCGGTCGGGGGGCGAATCGTTGCTCGGCCAACCGCGTGGCGCGCACGATCGCCGTCGGGACGGAGTGGCGATTGGACCGTTCACCCCACCCTTCCACGATCTTCCCCGCCCACTCCTGGGTCTGATCCGCATGGCACGCCGTGCACGCGTCCGGTGAACCCAGCGCGGCCGACACGTGCGGTTCCGGGACCCGGATACTGTGATCGCGCCGCGCGTCGACCTCCATGTAGGTACGCGCCGGCATATGGCAATTCACGCAGCGTGCGGCTTCGGTATCGACGGGGTGGTGATGGTGCTCGATCGTCGCGAAGCGGGCGGGCTCGTGGCACTGCCCACACACGGACTCGGTCGTCCCGCGCAGGCTGAGCGAGTGGGGATCGTGACAATCGCTGCAACGCACGCCGGCGGCGTGCATTCGGCTCTGAAGAAAGGAGCCAAACACGTACACCTCGTCGCGTATCTGGCCGTCGCGGTAGTAGAGACCTTCTTCGAGCAGCATGAGTCGGTAGTTGTCGTGATAGCTCCCGGCGCCTTCGCTCAAGAGACCGCGGCGCGAGTGGCAGGGAGCACAGGTCTCGAGCTCGGGCCCGCTGTCCCGCGGGCCGTCGAGTTGGGCGATCCCCGTTGACGGGTCCATCTTCCAGCTCGCTTCCGAGCGCGGCAGCTGAACACGCAGGCCGTTCCGCGTATTCGGACGCGGGTCGCTCTGAGCCCACGCGACATGTGCATCGCCCGGACCGTGGCATGCCTCGCACGCCACGTCGATCTCCGACCATTGCGTCTCGTAGCTACCGCTCCCGGGATCGAACCCCTTCTCCACGTTCGTCGAATGACAATGGGCGCACATGTAGTTCCAACGGTTTCCGATCCCATTCCAATGGAGTACGTCTCCCGGCGACGTCGATTCCTCGGGTTGGAGCGAAAACCAGCGCTGTCCGCCGTCGGAGACGGGACGCGTGTCCCATGCGACGGTCAAGGCCTGCAAGCGACCGGGTTCCGGTTCGACGAGAAACTGTTGGAGCGGATCGACGCCGAAGGTGTATCGAACTTCGTGGAGAGCGACGCTTCCGTCGGATTCGTCGATCTGCACCCAGAATTCATCGTCGCGTCGGAAGAATCGCGTGGTGGCCCCGCGTTCGGAAAAGGTCGCCTCAGCGAAATCGCCGAGCACGCTCGCCGCGCTGGCCTCCTGCATCGCGAGATCATGGTGGGAGCCGTGCCATCGCTCCGCCTGTTCCGCATGGCAATCCGCGCATGCGTTCGCGCCCACGTAGTGCTCGACGACGAGTTCGACGGGCACCGGCTCGGGAATCGGGGGAGCGGGCGGCGTTCCTTCACCACACCCGTAGTGGACCAAGAGCGCGCTGATCAAGAAGGGGGTGTATCGCCCAACCAAGCCTTGCAAACAGAAACCTCCTCGATCAGAATTCGCCCCACTCGACGCCGAGTGTAGTCAACTCTTGAGTGCCGTCGTGGAGATCAGCATGAAACGGACCCTCTTGATTCTGTTCACTCTCGGCCTCGGCCTCGCATTCGCCCTCGCCGCCCGCGCGGATCGACCCGATCCGCTCCCGTCGTGGAACGAAGGAAAATCAAAGCAGGCGATCCTGGAATTCGTGCAGACGGTTGCCGACCCGAAACATGAGAACTTCGTCCCCCCCGCCGAGCGCATCGCGGTGTTCGACAACGACGGCACGCTGTGGGTGGAGCAGCCCATCTACATTCAGCTGGCCTTTGCGCTGGATCGGGTCAAAACGCTCGCCGCCTCACATCCCGACTGGAAGAAACGCCAACCCTTCAAAGCGGTACTCGAAGGAGACCTGAAGGCCGCCCTGGCGGGCGGCGAGCACGCGGTGCTCGAGTTGATCATGGCGACGCACGCCGACAACACGACGGAAGAGTTTTCCAAGATCGTGAGCGACTGGCTCGCCGTGTCGAAGCATCCCAAAACCGGTCGACCCTATACCGAGATGGTCTATCAACCGATGCTCGAGTTGCTCGCCCACCTGCGTGCCAACGGTTTCAAGACCTACATTACGTCCGGTGGGGGAGTCGAATTCATGCGCC
>JAJDAL010000021.1 GCA_029261875.1 Deltaproteobacteria bacterium | reverse complement strand
GCAACTGGTTCCGCGTCACCCGCCGCTGGACCTTGGTTCCCTGGTTCTTCCTCGCAATCGGCATCATGCTGGGCGGCCGCGGGGCGTACGAAGTCTTGGGGTGGGGGGGCTATTGGGCATGGGACCCCGTCGAGAACGCATCCCTCATGCCATGGCTCGCCGCCACCGCCTACCTCCATTCGGTGATGATCCAAGAAAAGCGCGACATGTTGAAGATCTGGAATCTCGCGCTGATTGGGATCACGTATTCCCTGTGCCTGTTCGGGACTTTTCTTACGCGCAGCGGAATCGTTCAATCCGTTCACTCGTTCACGGCGGCCGGTTGGTTCGGATACATCTTCCTCGCCTATGTGGTCGCCTTTGCCAGCGCATTCTTTGCCGCGCTCCTGATCCGTCGCTCGTCCCTGCGCAGCACGAGCCGCATCGAATCGATCGTGTCCCGGGAGGCGAGCTTTCTCGCCAACAATTGGGCCTTCATGGTGCTTCTGTTCATCGTCTTCTGGGGCACCATGTTTCCGGTTTTTTCGGAATGGATCGCCGGGCGACGCATCACCGTTTCCGCACCGTGGTTCAACGTCATGGCGATCCCGGTCGGATTGATCTTGCTGTTCCTGACCGGTGTCGGGCCGCTCGTCGCGTGGCGCAAGAGTTCGTGGGTCAACCTTCGTCGCCAATTCATCGCACCCATCGTGAGCGGCATTGCGGCCGGTGCAGTGGTTTCCATTTGGGCTGGCGGAAACATCGGCATCTACGCGCTCGTGGCGTGGACGCTGAGCGGTTTCGTCACCGCCACGATCGTCCAGGAATACGTTCGCGCCATCGGTGCCCGGCGTCGCGCGCACGGGGAATCCGTGCCGCACGCCTTCCGCATGCTGCTGCGCAAGAATCAGCGTCGCTATGGCGGCTACATCGTCCACCTCGGCGTGGTGTTCATCTTCATCGGGCTCGCGGGTGCCGCGTTCAACGAGGAGAGACTCGAAACCCTGAACCCGGGCGACGAGGTGTTGGTCAACGACTACCGGCTCCAATATCTGACGGCCCGCCCGATTCCCCAGGGACACTACGGCGGTGCCGTCGCCCGCTTGGCGCTCTACCAGGATGATGAACCCCTGAACGTGTTGGCCCCGGAAAAACGCATGTATTGGCTCGAGCAGCAGCCGGCTTCGATCCCGGCGATTCACTCGACGATCCGCGAAGACTTCTACGTGATCCTGCAAGCGATCGAGACCAACGGCGCGGCGACACTCAAGATCTACCGCAACCCGCTCGTCAACTGGATCTGGATCGGCGGCTATACCTTCGTGCTCGGCGCTGTGTTCGTCCTTTGGCCGCACCCTCAACGCGGCGGTGCAAGCGCGGGATGATGCTTCGCAGCGCGTGGTTTCTGGTTTTCCTCGTTGCACTCGGACTCGCGACGAACGTTTCGGCCCAAGCACCGACCGTGGGCGACGTGCCGTCCGGCATCGCGCAGATTCGAGGCCGCGTCACCCTCGCCGACGGTCACCCCGCGCCCAACGTCGAAATCGTTCTCTACGCCCTGCAGCCCGCCGGTTCTCCCGGCGTACGCCGCGTCGAGAGCGACGCCCAGGGTGATTTCGCCTTCGTAGGCATCTCGAACGACCCGGGAATCGCGTACCTGGTCGGCGCTCGTTACGGAGGCGTGCCCTTTTCGGGTGGACGGGTGGCGTTCGCCGCCGACGAGAACGAACGCGTGGTCGACATCGCGGTTTCGAGCCCGAGTTCCGACATGGGCGCACTCGAAGTCCTCGACGTCTGGCTCGCCTTCAACTGGCTCGGCAAGAGCGTCCGTGTCACGGAAACCCACCGGCTCCACAACTCCGGCCCCAGCGTGATTCACGTTCCCGAGGGCGCGCGCGCGGGAAAGACACCGGCCTTTCGCGCGGAGCTGCTAGCGGGCGCCCGCGAATTCGCCATGCCCTTCGGGGTCGTTCCGGAAGGCGTGGTCCGCGAAGGCGCGGGGCTCGAATACTGGGGTCCGCTGTATCCCGGCGACAACGACTTCACCTTCACCTACGACATCGACGTCGAGGGCGGCGGAACGAATGTCACCAAGCGCCTCCCGGCCGGCGCCAAGATCGTGCACGTTCTAGCGCCGGAAACGGGGATGCGGGTCACGGGCGAAGGTTTGCGCGCGGGCGAGACCATCCCCTTCGAAGGACGCAGCTACCACCAACTCGACTCGGAGACCGTCTCCCCGGGAGGCCGACTCGCCCTTCGCCTGGTGCAACCCGAGGTCGCGTCGAACCCGGATTCGATTCAAATGGGAGAAGTCCGCCTGTTCCTCGAACTCGACGAGGCCGCCCTCAGCGCCTCGGAGGAATACAACCTGCGCGTCGTGGGCGGCGACTTCCAGGCGAGTCCCGAGGGTTCGAGCTTGCTCGACGTTTCGATCCCCGAGAGCGCCGTCGATGTGCGTTTTCCGAGCGACACCCTCGAACTCGGCGTGCGGGCCGAGGAAAATGGAGTGGCGCTCACGGGCCCGGTGGCACCGGGGCCGGCCGTCTTGGGAGTCGCCTACCGCATCCCCTTCACGGGAGGCACCCTCGACTTTGCGCGCACCGTTTCGCGCTCGGTGCCCCATCTTTCCATCTTCATCGCGGACACCGGCGTGGGCGTGCTTTCGGACCGATTGCACCGCCGCAAACCCGTGCGTTCGAACGACCGGGTCTACATTCACTTCGAAGCGTTTCAGCTCGAGGCCGGCGAGACGTTCTCCCTCTCCCTCACCCCGCTGTTGCCCCCCAGTGCGCCGCCCCTGGCTGCCGTCGCGGCACTCGCGATCGCAGCGGCGCTGGCTGCGGGTTGGTTCATGACGGCCCCCTTGCGCCGCGGAAACGCGGAAGCCGAACCCGCCACCGCGCCCGCCGCCGCGGGCGAGCGTGAGCGCGACGCACTCTACGAGGCGATTCGGGATCTCGAGCACGACTTCGAAACCGGAAAGCTCTCCCAGACAGATTACGACGAGCTTCGATTGGAGCTTCGGACGCGCGCGGGGCGTCTATTGCAACGCGACGAACAAGCAGCGCCCACCCCGCCCGTCACCTCCGCGCCCCCGCCGAGCGAGCTCTACTGTACGAGCTGCGGCAAGGCCCGCGCCCAAGACGACCGATTCTGTTCCCAGTGCGGAAAGCCCCACGGGTCCACACTCGGGAAAACCGCGTGAGTTCGGATTCGCTGGCGATCTTCGCCCGCGGAATCGAGAAGCGCTTCGGGCACGTCGCCGCACTGCGCGGCATCGACCTGGAACTTCCGTTTGGGCGCAGCCTCGGAATCCTCGGACCCAACGGCGCCGGCAAATCCACTTTGGTTCGCATCCTGGCCGGACTCTCCCGCCCCACTGCGGGCCAGCTCCGCATTGCCGGCGAGGAGAAGGACCGGCGCCGGGTTCGCGGCCGCGTCGGCCTGCTCTCCCACGCAACGCTCCTCTACCCTGCCCTTTCCGCTCGCGAGAACCTGCGCTTCACGGCTCGTCTGTATGGAGTCGAAGACGCGCAGTCGCGCATCGACACGCTCCTCGAGGAGCTCGCCCTCACTGCGGCCGCGGATCGCCGAGTCGACACGCTTTCGCGCGGGATGGCCCAACGCGTCGCCATCGCGCGCGCACTGTTGCACCAACCTCCCCTGCTTCTACTCGATGAACCCTTCACCGGGCTCGACGTCCGCAGCGCCGAAGAACTCGAAGTGCGCATTCGGGCCGTCCGCGACGCAGGGCGCAGCGTGGTGCTCGTCAGTCACGACATCGAGCGGATCTGTGCCTGCGCGGATCGCGTACTGGTGATTTCCCAAGGCCGTGTGGTCCACACGTCCGAAAACGCCGCCCTCGACCCCGCACAATTGCGAGCCGTCTATGACCGCGCCGCGGAGGCGTCCGCGTGAACACCTTTGCGGCCGTCCTCTGGAAAGACCTGGTCACCGAATGGCGCACCCGGGACCGCGCCGTCGCCATGCTCGTCTTCTCGCTGCTCACCGTATTGGTGCTGCGCTTCTCGCACCCCATGGGCGCGCTCGCCAACACCGACGAGATCGCCCCGGGCCTGCTCTGGGTCGCCTACACGTTCTCGTCGGTCATCGGTCTGAATCGCGCCTTCGCCACGGAACTCGAGAACGATGCGCTGTCGGGCCTGGCCCTCGCGCCTTCGGACCGGGGGTGGATCTTCGCGGGCAAAGCGCTCGCGAACCTGCTGATCCTGTCCGGTGTCCAATTCGCGACGGCGGTCTTCTTCGGATTGCTGTTCGATATCGATTTCACGCCCGTCGCCGGACGACTTGCCCTGGTGGCCGGCCTCGGCGCCGTTGGACTTTCCTCCGTCGGCACGCTTTTCGCCGCCATCGCGGTCCGGACCCGCTACCGCGAGGTCATGCTCCCCCTGCTGCTGCTCCCGCTCTTGATTCCGATCCTGTTGTCCGCCGTGCGCGCCACCGCGGTATTGCTGGAAAGCGGCGTCCTCCCGGATGGGCCGATCCGTACCCTGCTCGTGATCGACGCCGTGTTTGCGATACTTTCTTTCATCACCTTCGAATACGTCCTGGACGAATGACCATGCACGAATCCGCCATCGATCGCACCGCCGCTCGCTTCCGACCGATTCTCGGCCTCTCCCTGGTACCGCTCAGCGTCGCCTACGCGGTGCTGGTGATGAATGCCCCGCTCGATCGCGTTCAGGGCATCATTCAAAAGATCCTCTACGTCCATCCCGCCATGGCGTTTGCCGCGTATTTGGGATTTCTCATCACCGCGGTCGCGGGGGCACTCTATTTGTGGCGGGGCGAAGAGCAATACGATCGCCTGGCGCTCGCGGCGGCCCAGGTGGGCGTCCTCTTCTGCACCCTCAACATCATCACCGGACCCATCTGGGGTAAGGGGACCTGGGGCCGCTGGTGGTCCTGGGATCCGCGGCTCACGGTCACCATGCTGCTCTGGTTCGTCTACATCGCGACGCTCCTGGTTCGGAGCTTCACCGAAGACCCCGCGCGCGGGGCCCGCTTCGCGGCGGTCTACGGCATCCTCGGGGCCCCCGTGATGGTCCTCAACTACTTCGTGATCGAACTCTTCCGGGGGCGGGCGATCCATCCGGAGAACCTGGAACAGGGCAGCCTCGGGGACGGGATGGGATGGCCCTTCCTGGTGGGCGCCGTAGTCGCGATCCTGGGCAGTCTCTATTTGATCGCCTGCCGCATCGAGGTGGAATCCCTTCGAGCGATCTGGCTCCAGCGCCGGCGCGAAGCCCCGGATGGGGGAGAGTGCACGTGAGCTACGTACTCGCTGCCTATGGGGTCGTGATCGTGGGCGTTCTGGGATATGGGCTCCACCTCGAACGCCAGCGCCGGGAGCTGCGAAAACAACTGGCGAAGCGGCCGGATTGAGCCCCCCCGGCGTCAGAATTAGAATCGCGGTTGACAACCGCCCCCCCGCGGCAGTATTAATAGAAAGCCCCGTAAGCTACGGCGGTTGAACGGCTTTTTCGTCTATTTGCAAATACATCGACCCCACCCCCCGGTCGGGCTCGTGTGCCTTGAAGAGGGCAGCTCAGCCTGGTTATGACGAAATTTGCGAGCTCCAAAGCAGCAGCAGCAGTTGTGTGGAATTCAGTTCCTATTCGCGTGCTTTCGGGTGTACGGGCGGGAGACTCTCGGGGTCGCGCGGCTAAGCAGAGAACGGGCAACAGCTCACTCCAACCCCCTCGACGCGGCTCTGTTTCGGTTTCCATCCCGTTGTTCTGGCATACGGATTGCGATGTTCTCCCAGTGGCCCGGGAGCACGACGCGGTACGTAGGCGGTTCATCGAATTGGTTTCCGACAGGGCCTGAGAGGAGCTTCAGAAAGGTATGGCCAGCATGAAGCGAGGCGTCGGCTACTGCGAGAACACGGACTGCGAGGATTACGCCAAGGGCGTGTTCCTCCTCAACCACGGTGACACCTTTTATTGCCCCCGCTGCCGCCAACTCGGCAAAGTCGAGAAAGAGCGCGGCTTTTACACGGGCAACTCGGATGTCTTCAAGGAAGTCCGTGTGGAATACAACTACGATCCCATCAACGGGGTCTATCGGGAGATCGGGATCGTTCGCGACGAGAGTCTCTGGGGTCGAAACAACGTCTACACGTTGCAGTCGCCGCTCATCAAGACGGAAAAGCGCGCACTGAAGGTCGCCGAGGCGATTCTCGCCAATCTCAATCGCTACCGCGGTTTGCTCAATGGCGACGAGATTCCCCGCACTACTGAAATCATCCTTTCCTTTGACGACGAGTTCGACGAGTTTTCGCGAAAGCTTCAGCAGTTGAGCAAGGAATGGGAGGCGAGCGGTCTCCGGGAGACCCAGCGCTAGCAACCAAAATTTTTTCGTGCGTCTCGATTATTGAGACGGATACCGCCCGGGAAGTGGCTCTCTCGGGCGGTTTTCTTTTGCGCGCTCGTGGGGGGGGCGGGGGGGGCTTTCGCTAATGGCTCGCTCGCGTTCTAGCTTGTTGGACCTTCGTGGCTCGACGCGTGGGGGGGTGCTTACTGCTCGCTGCGCTTTACTTCGCTGCAGCCCCCCCGCCCCCCCACAAGCGGTCCTTCGCTTGGCGGTCGCGACGGAGTGCTTCGGGTTGCGTCAACAGGTCCCGCGGTTGGGGGGGTGAGGCGCATTTTCAGGTCGATGAGGAAGGTTTTTAGGACGTGGCTCGTTGTTTGGCTTTCGGTTCGCTGGACGGGTTTTTCGGTTGTTGAAAAAGCGTCTTCGATCGGGGCGCGGCACCAGGGGAGTAGGGTTTCGGGGAGTTGGTTGGGGGGGAACCATTGGGCGGCGTGGGATTCGGCGCTGGGTTCGAAGCTCCCGCCCGTGATCTTGCATGCGTAGACCCGGGCGGTGTGGGGGCGGATGCCCGTGCGGGTGTAGGTTCCGATCAGGGGGCCCACCTCCACCGCGAGACCGGTTTCTTCGCGCACCTCGCGGATCAGGCCGTCCTGCGCTGCCTCATTGGGGTGGAGGCCGCCGCCGGGGAGTTCCCAACCGCGCAGGTCGCCGCCGCGGATGCACAGGAAGATCTGGCCCTGGTCGACGATGGCGGCTTGAACGATTTCCAGCGGCGCGCGCTCGAATCTTGGAGAGAAGAGTCCCCACCAACCGATCTTGGCGTAGGCGGGGATGATTTCCGCCAGGGCGAGGAGCCGGCGGGGCAAAGGCTATTCCACGATCTTGTTGAGCGGAAACTCGACGATGCCCTGAGCCCCGGCTTCGGAGAGCTTGGGAATGAGATCGCGGACCTGTCGTTCCTCGACGATGCTGTTGATCGCCACCCAGGAATCGTCCGCCAGGTTCGAGATCGTGGGGGTCGCCAAGGCGGGCAGGATCTTGAGGATTTCGGCGAGGCTCGCGCGCGGCGCGTTGAGCATCAGGCCGACGCGGTCCGCAGCGCGAATCGCACCGCGCAGCAGCATGAGCAGCCGCTCCATCTTTTGGCGTTTCCACGGATCCGCATAGGCGGCGCGATTCGCGATCAAACGCGGCGTGCTTTCGAGCACGACGTCGATGACGCGAAGGGAATTCGCCCGCAGACTCGAGCCGGTTTCCGAAACGTCGACGATGGCGTCCGCGAGCACCGGCGGCTTGACCTCGGTCGCTCCCCAGGAGAATTCCACGGAGGCGTTGACGCCGTGTTTTTCGAGATAGCTCTTGGTGAGACCGACGGCTTCCGTCGCGATGTGTTTGCCTTCGAGATCCTTGGCGGTTTGAATCGGTGAATTTTCTTTGACCGCCAGTACCCAGCGCACGGTTCGGTAGTTGGGCCAGGGCGCGGTCAAGTCTGCGAGTTCCTCGACGTCCGCCCGGTTTTCGATCACCCAGTCGCGGCCCGTGATCCCGATATCCATGACGCCCTGCTCGACGTAACGCGCCATTTCCTGGGCGCGGATCAGAATGCACGACATTTCGGGATCGTCGATCTCGGGATAGTAGGACCGCGATGCCGTGCGGATCGTGAAGCCCGCCAGCTCGAACAATCGTTCGGTCGTTTTCTGCAGGCTGCCCTTCGGGAGTCCCAGGGTGAGCATTGCGTCCGCGGCGCTCATTTCTTGTACACCTCATCGGGATCGAAGATCTGAACGCCGACGTCGACGAGGGATCCGTTTTCTTCGCGGCGAAAGAAGCAACTGCGCTTACCCGTGTGGCACGCCGCTTCGCCCCGCTGCTCGACCTTGAGCAACACGACGTCGCCGTCACAGTCGATGAAGATGTCTTTGAGCGCCTGGGTATTGCCGCTCTCCTCGCCTTTGTGCCAGAGCTTCTGGCGAGAACGGCTCCAATAATGGACTTCGCGCTTCTCGAGGGTGAGGCGCAGGGACTCTTCGTTCATGAACGCCACCATCAGGATTTCTCCCGAGGCTGCGTCCTGGGCGATGGCGGTGATCAGGCCCCCGCCCTTCTCGAAATCGACGGCTTCCATGAGACTCATGAAGGGCGGACGTTAACGGGGGAGTAGAGCGCTCGCCAGGCGTTCCAACAGGCCCGGTAGGGTCTGGAACGCGGGACCTCGGGAAAAGCCGATCTCTTCCTTGCCCTCCCGGGCTCCGGGCAGCTTGGTGCGCACCAGGACCTCTCGGCGCACCAACAGATCCAACGCGCCACCGAAGGTGACGGGATTGGCGGCTTCCCGGCGAATGACTTCGCCCACGAGCTGGGCGCGATCGAATTGGCTCGAGCACTCCGCCAACAGCTGTTTGCGCGATACGCCATCCTCGCTGGCCGACACCGCCGCGAAGGTCGCGTAATACGCCTCGATGACGCCGCAGGTGTGATCCGCCAAGAAGCGGAAATAGGGCACCCCCTTTTCCGTGGAGCGCAGGGCGTCGCCCGTACGCTCGAGATGACCCGAGCGCTCGAAGTAATCGATGAAGCCGTCGAAGTGGGCGGCGAGCACTTCGCCGCGCGGCACGAAGAACTCTTGCTCGAACAAATCGAGCCAGGTCACGAGTTCGTTTCGCATCTCCGACGCGGTGGCACCGCGCAACAGCCAACGCGCCATCAAGCTCGGCGCCACCAGGAAGTGGATGATCATGTTGCGGTAGAGATCGAGGGCCCGGCGATCCTTTTCATCGAAGAACAGAATCTCGCCGCGCGGGTCGGAAACCGTCTGCACCAATCCCGTTCGCAGAAGGAAGTTCGTCGCCTCGCGAAACTCGCCCACGTCGTGCATCAACGCGGGCGTGATCCGCACGTCCTGCAGGCGCAACAGCTCGGTCACGTGGCGCATGCGCTCGGCAAACTCGTGGCGAAACAAACCCCGGCGCGAGTCGCCCAGGAGTGCACAGGCCGCCACCGCGGTGGCACTTCCGACGGTCGCCCAGTTGATGCGTTCGACGATGCGGCTCCCGATGCTCTCGATCAACTTCCGGAGCTCTTCCGCGTCTTCCGGCGTCTCGCGCCGCACGAAACGCTCGCGCCGGCCCGCCAACGCTTCCGCCATCGAGATGGGCTCGCCGAAGTTCACGTGCACGCTACCGAAACGCCGCTGCAGAAATTTCCGCGCCCGCACCAGGCTCAGCATGCTTTCTTCGGTTTTCCCACCGCCCTCGAGTTCGTGCACCATGGCGCCTTCTTCGACCAGACGTTCGTAGGTGATGGCGATCGGAACGAAGAAGAGGTCACGTCGCGGACTGCTGAGAAACGCTTCGACATTCCAGGACAACATTCCCATCTTGGGGGCCAGGGTCTTGCCCGTACGCGAGCGCCCGCCTTCGATGAAGAATTCCTGGGTATACCCCTCGCGCACCAGGTAGCCCACGTAGTTGCGGAAGATCTCCTTGTAGAGGGGATCGTCGAGGTTCTTGCGCAGGAAGAAGGCACCGGCCCGGCGAAAGATGAAGCCGAAGGGGCCGAACGCCATGTTCTCGCGGGCCGCGATGTGGGGCGGAACCAGATAGTGGGAATAGAAGAGTTTCGAAAGAATCAGGAAGTCGAAATAGGACTTGTGACTCGGGACCAACACCAACGGATGGCGCTTGGCGTATTCCGCCACTTTTTCGAGGCCCGTGATCTCGATCGATTGAAACATGCGCTTGAAGATGGAATTGAGAATCACGTTCAGGATCGCGAGGAAGGTGGAATTCATGTTGGCGGCGATCTCGTAGAAGATCTTTTCCGCCTCCGCGTGAACCCGCTCGACCGGAATGTTCTTCTCTTCCGCGCGGCGCGCGATCACGTCGCGCACCTCGGGATCGCCGAGTACGATTTCCTGCACCTTGTAGGGTGAGCGCAGGGTCGGCCCCTCGACCACCTTCTCCTCGCGGTAGAAGAAGATCAGCAGCACCCGACGCACGGTGCGCGCAATCAGGGAAGTGCCGTCTTTGCGCCGCTCTTCCACGAACTTGTCGAGTTCGATGGGGTCGCCGACTTTGATGTGCAGGCTCCGGTAGGTGGTGATGAACGAACCCACCTTGGCGAAATCCGACGGCCGCGTGGAAGACCCGTAGGCAAGGTTCAGGAAGCGTCGCTCACTGCGCGGCCCCTTGCGCCAGAAGATGGCAAGGGGCACGACGAAGACCGGACGGTCGTTGTTCGCACTGACGGTTTGAACGATCTCTTCGAGAAAGCTTCGCTCCCGCGCCTTGGTTTCACTCTTGCCACGTCCCCGACGCCGCGCGGTTCGCAGGAACAGAAACATCGATTTCCCACTCGCCACCAGCTTGCGCACACTGCGCAGCTGCTCTTCGTGGCGGGTTTCTCCGGCGTGGCTCGGATCGCGACGCAAACGCCCGAACAGAATCCCAATGATTTCCGCGACGGGCCGGTAGTAGTAGAAATGGAGCCCATTCGCGAACTGCGACAGGCGCAGCCCTTCGCGACGGAACAGGAAGTTGAAAAGGAAGTAGTCGAGGCGGCTCGAATAGCGCATCACGTAGATGACCGAGCCCTTGGACTCGAGAACCCGCATGCGCTCGGCGGTTCGAGAATCGAGCTGGAAATGGCGGAAGAAATAGCGCGCGAACGCGCGGAAAAGCAGATTGAACCGGGGTGTCATCGCGGACAACAGGTCCGCAGTGTCGTCGTGGACCGCGGCAGGAGCAGCAGGCTTCGTGGTCAGCTCCCCCATGGCTTCAGGTGTACCACGGGCGACAACACCCGGCAATTGAAACGGGTCGTAACGAGCCCACGAGGCGTGACGCGGGGCGTCGTCGCCCGGAACCGCCTCGCGCGATGCGCCGGGGCACAGACGCGCCTAAGCGAGGATTTGATCGATGCTGCCGGCGATCTCTTCCGGATCCCAGAGTCCGTCGTTGTCTTTCTTCGTCACGCCAGCGGTTCGCACCATGCGCATCTCGGAGATCGTTCCTCCCCCCACGTAGAAGACCCGCTTGGTGATTTCCTTCGAGAGATCGCTGGCGAGGTAAACGACCAGGGGAGCCACGAGCTTCGGATCGAGGCGATCCTTCATCCCCTCTTTGCCCATGAACTGAAGATCCTCGGTCATGCGCGTGAAGGCCACCGGTGCGATCGCGTTGGCGCGAATCCCCGCCCGCTGCCCTTCGAGGGCGAGACAGCGCGTAAAGCCCGCGATCCCCGCCTTGGCGGCACCGTAATTCGTCTGGCCGAAATTGCCTTCGAGTCCCGAAGTCGACGAAGTGTTGATGATGGAACCGCCCTGCCCCCGCTCCTTCATGTGATTGAAGACCGGTTGCGTGACGCAAAACGTCCCCTTCAGGTGCACCGCGATGACGGAATCCCACAGCCCCTCTTCCATCTTCGATAGGGTTTTGTCGCGCAAGATGCCGGCGTTATTCACGAGTGCGTCGATCTTGCCGAAGCGATCGATGGCGGTCTGGGCGATGGCCGCACCGCCCTCCATGCTGGCAACGTTGTCGTAATTCGCAACCGCTTCCCCGCCGGCCTCGGTGATCTCCTTCACCACCTCGTCCGCCATGGCGGTTCCATCCCCCGAACCGTCGCGCGAACCCCCGAGATCGTTCACCACCACCTGCGCGCCCGCGGCCGCGATCGCCAGGGCGTGCTCCCGGCCAATGCCGCCGCCGGCTCCCGTTACGATCACGACTTTCCCGTCCAAAACACCCATGTCGTCTCCTCTTCCAATCCGATTCGCCGGGAAATCCTACCCGAACAGAACCGTGCGCAGTTCACAGAAAGGCTCGAATCCGAGGGTATGGTAGAGCGCCTCGCCGGGTTCGTTGTCTTCGACCACGGCGAGCTGCACGTGATCCGCGCCCACCTCGAACGCCTCGGCGCAAAGGGCCGAGATCCCCGCAGCGGCGAATCCCCGGCGCCGAACGGCCGGGAACGTGTAGACCCCCTGGATCAGCCAGCCCTCCGGGCGCTGGACGTCCGCGTACCCCACCCAGGCGATTCGCCCATCCCACTCCACCACGCGGGCGCGCGACATCCGGCCGCGCACCCAACGACGAAAATGGGCGGGAGCCCCGTCGTAGGGGTCCGGACGGTTCTCTTCCCGCAGACTCGCCCGCGCGGCGACCACCAATTCCGGCACATCTTCACGGACCGCCGGTCGCACCTCGACTTCCGTGGCGCGCTGGGCCAGGTGCGCACGGCTCGCGTCGAGCGCGTACCCCTTTTCCCGACGATCCACGATGGCTTCGAGGCTCTTCGCGCCGAGATGGCGCCAGAGTCGTTCCACGATTTCCGGTGTACTGCGGACCAATCCGGATCGCATCCGGGTCACATACGGGGAAAAGGCATCCACCACGGCCGGGGGAGCCACATCGTCGATCAGCAGACTGGGTCGCAGAGATGCGATGCCCACCAGCCGGCCCTCGCGCCAGGCCGCCAGCACCTCCGGGGCAGCCTCCGCCAGGGGGGGGTCCGTCCCCAGGCGCTCCAGGGAATCGACCAACAACAGATTTTCCCGGGCTCGGGGTCGGAGGAATTCGAGCGCCAGGTCGCGATCGCTGGCGCGCAGCTCCTTCACACGGATCGCGGCGTCCGCCTCACGGTGCGAGCTCACAACCGGCTCTCCCCAAGCACGACGCATGGACCCCAGAAAGGAACGGGTCACTCGATGACAGCGAGGACCGCGCCTTCTTCGATGCTCTGGCCCTCTTCCACTTGAATCGCAGTGATCTTGCCCGAACAGGGCGCTTCCACAGGGATCTCCATCTTCATGGATTCCAGGATCATGATGACGTCGCCGTCGGACACGGAATCGCCGACCGCCTTCTCGATCTTCCAGATATTTCCGGTGATCTGTGCTTCGACCTGGGTCGTCACGCGCCTCTCCTTACTGCGAATCGCTGGGCGCCATGTAGCACGACGGCGTCGCTGAGATCAAGCGAGGCCCTTCGCTATGCTGGCTTCGGGGGCAGATTTCGTGCTCGAGACACTGACACAGGGCTTCAAAAACGCTCGAGAGCGCCTGGGAGGCGTTCGCGAGCTCACCGAAGAAAATATCGAGGACTCGCTCCGCGACGTCCGTATGTCGCTGCTCGAAGCGGACGTCGATTTCGCCGTGGTCCGCGATTTCCTCGCCAAGGTCAAAGAGCGGGCCCTTGGCGAAAAGGTCGGCACCCGGGCCCGGGACGCCCAGGGACGCCAGGTCCGCGTCACCCCCGGGCAGCACTTCGTCGCCACCTGCGAGCAAGAACTGACACAGCTCATGGGCCCGGTGGACCCGAGTCTTTCCCAAGACGCCAAGGGCCTCACCTCCATCATGCTGCTGGGGCTGCAGGGCGTCGGGAAGACAACCGTGGCGGCCAAGCTCGCGCGCCACCTCCAGCGGGAGGGCAAGAAGCCGCTCCTGGCGGCGGCCGACACCTACCGCCCCGCCGCCGTATTGCAGCTGCAACGCCTGGGCGAATCCATCGACGTTCCCGTCCACATCGGGGCCGAAGGCGAAGCCCCGGAATCGATTTGTGCGGCGGCGCTCGAACGCGCGCAACGCGAAGGTTTCGATGCGCTGATCCTCGATACCGCGGGCCGCCTCGCCATCGACGACGAGCTCATGCAAGAGCTCGAGAAGATCGTAACCGCGACGAAACCGGCCAACACGATTCTGGTTTGCGACGCGCTCATGGGCCGCGACGCCGTCAACGTCGCCCAGGCCTTCAACGAAAAACTCGATATCGACGGTTTGGTGCTGACCAAGCTCGACGGCGACGCCCGCGGTGGTGCCGCGCTCGCGGTCAAAGCCGTAACGGGTGTGCCCATCAAGTTCCTGGGGACGGGCGAATCCGTCGACCGGTTGGAAGCCTTCCGTCCCGAGGGACTCGCGTCGCGAATCCTCGGGATGGGCGACGTGGTGGGGCTGGTCCAGGATTTCGAAGCCGTGGCCGACGCGGAACAAGCCGAAAAAGACGCCGAGCGCATGCTCAAAGGCCAGTTCGGCATGCAGGACCTGCTCAACCAGCTTCGCACCATTCAGAAGATGGGCTCGATCAAAGAAGTGTTCTCGAAGCTGCCGTTCTTTGGGCAGATGGCCGACCAGGCCGACGAGGGCAACCTCACCCGAGTCGAAGCGATGATTCTTTCCATGACGCCGAAAGAGCGCGCGGAGCCCGAAGTCATCAACAAGAGCCGCGCGTCGCGAATCGCACGCGGCAGTGGAACCCGCAGCAAAGAAGTTCGCGATCTCGTCACCCGCTTCGAGCAGATGCGTGAGATGATGGGGCAGTTGGGTTCCGGTGGGGGCGGATTGCTGGGCAAGATCCCCGGCATGGGGCGCCTCGCCGGGGCCGGAGGCATGGGGGGCCTCGGGGATTTGGATCCGAGCGCGCTCATGGGCGGCGGGCCCCGTGCAATCGCGCCGGGCAAGCGCGAAACGAAGCGAAAGAGCGCCCAAAACAAGAAGAAGCGAAAGCAAGCGCGTAAGTCCCGCAGGAAGGGACGACGCAAATAAGCGGCGATTTCCGGGGTGACGCGAAAAAACCCCGACCATACGGGGTTTTCCTGGACTTTTACCCGGTCTCGGCATCAGGTTTTGTGCTGAAGTTGCCGATCCATGGTGGGTCAATGGGGCTACGTGCCAAATACGCGGTCGCTTTGGTTTGCCTGCTGCTTGCACCCGCCGGCCGCGCGTCCGGCGAACTGTTTCCGCGTCCCGCCGAACTGCAACCCCAAGTCGATTTCTGGACCCGCATCTACACCGAAGTCGATGGCCAGGGGGGTCTGATTCACGACACGCGGCACATGGATGTCGTTTACGAACATCTGCGCTTTCCGGCGGGTCTCTCGTACCGGGCGCGCGAGCGGAAGCTCGAAGCGGTCAAGAAAAACTACGCGAACATTCTGAAGCGACTCGCCAAGGGCAAACGCAAATCGCTCAGCAGCGAGGAGTCGCGCGTCCTCGCACTCTGGCCCGCGGGCGTCACCAACAAACAGCTCAGTAGTGCCGCGCACCGGGTACGCTTTCAGCTCGGCCAGGCGGACAAGTTCCGAACCGGCATCGTTCGCTCGGGAAAATGGATGCGCCACATCCAACAGGTCTTCGCGCGTCACGGACTCCCACAGGAGCTCGCCGCGCTACCCCACGTGGAATCCTCCTTCACCCCGACCGCGCGCTCGAGCGCCGGCGCGGCGGGGATTTGGCAATTCACGCGCGCGACCGGTCGACGCTTCATGCGCGTCGATCACGTCATCGATGAGCGCTGGGATCCTTATCTCGCGACGGAAGCTGCCGCGCGCCTCCTGAAGGAAAATTACGAGATCACCGGTTCCTGGCCCCTGGCCATTACGGCCTACAACCACGGCGCGGCGGGCATGCGCCGGGCAGCCCGCCAGCTGGGCACGCGGGACATCGCGACCATCGTCAAATCTTACAACGGGCGAACCTTTGGGTTTGCGTCGAGAAACTTCTATACGGAGTTCCTGGCCGCGCTCGAGATCCAACAAAACGCCGAGAAATACTTCGGACCCCTGGAACTCAGCCCCGAGTTCGAAGTCGAGGTCGTGCGCCTCGATCACTATTACCCTGCCGAGACGCTCCACCACGCGCTCAGTCTCGATCTCGAGGTTTTGAAGACCTTGAACCCTTCCCTGCTCGCACCGGTTTGGAGCGGACAGAAGTTGGTTCCCCGAAATTTCGAATTGCGAATTCCACGCCGCGCCGAATCTCCGGCGAATCGGTCCCTCGCTGCAATCCCGGCCAAATTCCGCTTCGCCAAGCAGATTCCCGACCGGAATTACAAGGTACGCCGCGGGGACACCCTATCGGTCATCGCGCGCCGCTTCGGCGTGAGCCAGAGCCAGCTGGTAGAAATCAACGGCCTGCGCAGCCGCCACCGCATTCACGTCGGTCAGAAATTGAAATTGCCGAACCGCCACGCGCCGGTGTCCGTCGCCAGCACGCGCCGGGCGCCGCTCGTCATGCAACCCGCCCCCACGCCCGAAGACGGCATCTATCGGGTCAAACGCGGGGATACACTTTCCATCATCGCCGCCCGTTTCGGTGCTGACGAAAAACAGCTGAAAGAATGGAACAAGATTCGAAACGCGAACCGCATCGCCATCGGACAAGAGATCCGATTGCGACCGGAGACGATCGGATTGGCGGCGGCGGAAACGCCCGCTCCGACCGAAACCGAGATCCCCGCGGTCCCCAGCAAGCCCGCGGCGGCCACCAGCAACCTGGCACCGAGCGCCTTCCCCTTCAATCCGGCGCGCTTCGACCCCACAGGCGAATCCATCGTTGCGGAGCCCGAAGAAACCCTGGGCCACTACGCCGATTGGCTCGAGCTTCCGACCCAGCGCCTGCGCGACCTGAACCACATGGGGCACCGCACGCCCCTCGCAATCGGGCGCAAGGTGCGCGTCGACTATTCGAAGGTCGACGCCGAAGAATTCCAGCGCCGCCGCGTCGCCTACCACCGCGCCATGCACACGGAATTTTTCCGCTGGTTCGAAGTCCACACCCTGGAAGAACACGTACTCGAACCCGGCGACACGCTCTGGCACCTGGCCCGCGGCCGCTACGCGGTCCCGATCTGGCTACTCCACCACTACAACCCCGGCGTCAACTTCAGCGCCCTACAACCCGGCACCCGAATCCGCATCCCGCGCGTGGACACGCGGGAATCGACCTAGCCGGCAGGAAACGCTCCCCTTCCGTCCGGCCTAGGTCGAGTTCGCACTCGATTCCCAATACTGCCGCATGAGTTCTCGAGACCATTCGGGCTGCCTCACCGCTTCGCGAGGCAGAAACTCCTGCATGACGGGTTTGATATCGAGTACCGGTGTGCCATCGATCGCATCCAGTTCGGCGACGTAGAGCCGCCGATCTTCGCGACGAAGAATTCGACACATAGTACTTCCGATTCGATTGGGTCGATTCTTCCCGCGTTGCGCAAAGATTCCCACAGCCGGCCATTCCCGGTTGTTCCGCGGATGACGCGCGCCCCAGGCGATCTTTTCCGAATCGACCCGGTCGAACAAAAACAACACTTCCGCGTGGGAAAATTCTTCGATTCCCTGCATGGCCTCGGCCTCGAAACGTTCGGAAAGAACGATGCAGGATTCCTCACCGCCCCAGAAATCATCTTCGGCCCGCTTTCGATTGGCCTGCACACGACCCACCGGTTCAATCGCAATCGGCATCCGGCGTCCCCCCAATTCGCCCCGACAGAACCACGCTGTCGAAGCATGAATCGAGAACCTACCAAAACGAAGAAACTCGATGATTCGAAGGCTTTGGGAAATCCAACTTCGGATCTCCCGGTCAGGATTGCTATTCCGCGTAGCCCAGTGCGCGCAGGCGTTCTACGTAGTCGGGGTCTGCGTTTACGAGATCACCACGGTCGGCGAGCGTTCCGCTGATCGACGCCCCCTGTCGCCGGATGGCCAACAGAAAATCCGAAATTTGTGTTTTTCTTTCCGCATCCAGGTCCAGCGGCGCTACCCCATTCGGGTCCATGGCGAGGTCGAATCCTTCGACGTTGCGCCCGGCGGCGTCGCGGGCAAAATAGAAGCGCCCGAATGCGATCGCCCCACCGCCTTCGGCCAGTTCCTCGGACGCAACCAGACGAGCGTCATCGACGCGGTCCCCCTCGTCCCACAGGTTCGCGACCGATCGCCCCTGGGAAAAGAGCGAGCGGGTATCGACCCCGGCCAGCTCAAGAATCGTCGGTGCGACGTCGACGAGAGAAACCGGCGTCGACACGCGCACGCCAGCTGGAATCCGTCCGGGCAAATGCATCAACAACGGAATCCGCGTAACGGGAACAAAGACAGGGTCGCGATGCGCCCAATAGCCCCGCTCCCCCATGTATTCGCCGTGATCCGAGAGAAACACGATCAGGGTGTGGTCGAGAATCCCGAGCGTTTCGAGGCGCTTCAGCAATCGATCCAAATAGTGGTCGTTGCGCAGAATCTCTCCGTCGTAGCGTCGCAGGCGTCCCTCGCGGCTCGGCGTTTGGACGAAGCCGGGGTCGAGTCGGTCGTCTCGTTCCACGTCTCGAGGGACCGACCCGAGTTCGCGAAACCAACGATCGAACGGTGCTTTCGGTGCATAGGTCCCATGCGGATCGATGTTGTGCAGGTAGAGGAAGAAATTTCGGTCGCGATGTCGATAAACCCATTGTTCCACTTCGACGCCGTAGAGGTGGTCGGCACCGAACGCAACTTCTTCGTTGTGCAAGCTGAAGCCTTGATGCAATCCAACGGATCGACCGGCTTTCGGATTCTGAACGAACGCACCCGTCGCGAAACCCTGATGGCGAAGAATCTCCGCAAGCGTCAGGTAGCGCTCGGAAAGGCGGTCCTGACCTCTCCACAACCCCGTCGCGCTGGGGTAGAGCGACGTCATCAGGCTTGCGCAAGAACGTTGTGTCTGGGAGGCCGTCGCGAACATCCGATCGAACACCACACCGGCTTTCGCCAGCCGATCCTTCGCGGGAGAAGTCTCGCGATGGTGCCCGTAGAACGACAAGTGATCGGCTCGCAACGTGTCTTCGAGCACGACGATCACGTTGAAGGGCTCGGGTGGGGGTTCCGCGAGGAATGGATTCGCCCAGAATCCCAGATTGCCGTCTCCGCTATCGGTTCGAAAGACCAGGCGAACACGCTGTCCCGCCCAGGGAGAAAGATCCAGCGCGACATCCCGCCAAGCCGAGTTTCGCACGGACACCCGATTCAGCAGCGTTACGGATTCGCCGTCTTTTCGGAGCGCGATTTTGAAACGAACGGGTTCACCGTCGCGGAGGATCCCCAAACCGACGCGAATTTCCGGCGAGTGCGTGGGAATCTTCACGTCGTAGTCCAGCGCAACGCCACTGTGGGCGAAGATCGCCTTCCGGAGTTCCGCTCCGCGTTGCACGAATCTCGTGCCGACCGCGGCGTCCGCGTAGGGGGCACCCTTGTCGAGGAAGCGCAGGAAGTCGAGTTCGATCTCGTCTTCCTCCGATTCGGGGACGATCTCGAGCGTGGTCATCGATTCGCTCAAATACCATTTTCGCTGCAGCGCCGAGGCCGGAACGCGGTATTCGTGGAACTCCCCGTCGGGTTGGATCGGAATTCGCGTACCGGCTCCGCGCACGCGGTTCGCCGGGCTTTCGGCCGTAGCCTTCTCGGAACTCCAGGAAAGCAACAAGGCGGGTGAGCGCTCGACCTTCACGCGAACCCGAATCTCTCCGATCGGATCGCGTCGCAAGGACAGCCCACCCGCTCGGAGAACATCCCCCGCGCGGAAAGACCAACGCAGCGTCCCGCTTTCCTGCACGGCGTTCCCCGCGGTCCGCATCGGCGTCGCATCGGATCCGTCGAACTCGAAGGACAGCACCGGCTCTCCCCCAGGTCGGGAGACGGAGTCCTTCTCCTGCCGCACACGGGCCTGATCGAGGTGATCGTCGAAACGGAAAACCCTCCCGGTCTTGGCATTGCGGGGAAGATTCACCAGCCTTTCCTGCGGGTCGAAACGCTCGGCTCTCGCGACGAGCGCGTCCCCGCGCGCGAGCACCGCAGCCATCGCGTTCTCCAGCGCCCGGGGATCGCGTTCCCCGCCATCCGAACACGCGAAACCCATCGCCGCCAGAAGCCCCGGGATCAGCCGTCTTCCGCGGAATCGATTTCGCAAGGCAGCTCCTGAGTACGGTCCGGCGCTTAGCCGTTGACCTGAAACAACTGTCGGTCATCGATGCGAAGCGCCGTAAGCGGCCCGCCGAAGACGGCGCCGGTATCGATGCCGACGCTGTGGGGGAGATTCCAGCGAACCGCGAAATCCGGTGCCGGCGTGTGACCGTACACGACCACGTCCGGGAGACCGTGCTCGGATTCGAAGCTGGTTCGATCCCACAGCACGTCACGTGGCGCGAATTGGGCGATCGCATCGGCCGTCCGCGACACGCCCTCGAGGCCCCGACCGATCCCCGCGTGCACGAAGAGGTGGCCCCCCTGATGGTGATAAAGCACGAGATCTCGCAAGAAGTCCTCGTGAGAGCGCGGAAGCGACATTTCGCTGGGATCGCGAGCCGGTTCCGTCAGCAGGCCATAACTCTCCAGCGTTCGTTCGCCGCCATTCAACAGGAACGCGTGACCGGCGAAATATTCCTCCGCCTCCCAACCGAGAAAATCGAGGAACATCGATTCGTGGTTACCGAGCAGGAAAACGCAATCGTGTTGCTCGCGGAAGTCGATCAGGTAGTCCACGACGGCCTTGGGGTCGGGACCGCGGTCGATGTAGTCGCCGATGAAGACCAAACGGTCTTCCTTCTCCAACGGGAGGTGGTCGAGCAGGCGTTCGAGTTTGCGAATCTCGCCGTGGATGTCGCCTATGGCGTAGAGCATTCCCTGGGTCCACTTCCCGTTTCGCGGGCGGCCAACTGTCCGCACGCGGCATCGATGTCTTCTCCGCGGCTTCGCCGCAACGTCACGGTCATCCGTTGCAAGGCGAGCTCTGCCATGAATCGGTCGATTACGTCCGCCGCCGGAGGCCGGTGGGGGGAATCCGTGTGGGAATTCATGGGGATGACGTTGATCTTGGCCGGGAGCGGCTTCAGGAGGGTCGCAAGGCGGCGCGCGTCTTCCGGCGAATCGTTGACGCCTTCGAGCAGGGTGTATTCGAAGAACACCGGCCGCCGGCGGGTAATGGACTCGAGTCCGCGCAGGGTTTCCATCAACACCCGGATGGGAAAGCGGCGATTCAGGGGCACCAGGACGTCGCGCACCGCATCCGTCGTGGCGTGGAGGGATACCGCCAGGTTCACGGGAACTTGTTCGAGCAGCTCCGGAATTTTGGGAACCAATCCCGCCGTAGAAACCGTCACGCGGCGCGGTGCGAGCGCGAAGGCTTTGGGGTGCAGGAGGATCTTGACCGCTTCGACCACGGCCGGAAGATTCAGGAGCGGCTCGCCCATGCCCATGAAAACGACGTTGGTGATCGACTGGCCCTCGGGAAGCAGTTCCCGCATGCGGCAGACCTGGTCGATGATTTCGGCAGTCGTGAGGTTGCGGGTGAACCCCATGGCGCCCGTGGCGCAGAAGCTGCAAGCGAGCGGACAACCCACCTGAGTCGAAAGGCACAGCGTCGTACGGCGCTCTTCGGGAATCGTGACCGCTTCGATCACGTGCCCCTCTGCGGTTCGCAGAACGCCTTTGGTCGTACCGTCGGCACCGGTCTCCGACCGCACGAACGTGAGAACCCGTGTGGTGGCCAGCTGCGCGAGACGGACGCGCAGATCGCGCCCCAAATCCGTCATGGCGTCGAAGTCCTCGACGCCGCGCACGTAGATCCAGTTCGCAATCTGTTCGGCGCGATAGGGTTCGACACCGATAGCGGCGAGTTCCGAACGCAGGGACTCAGGCGCATGATTTTTCAGGGAAAGGGGCTCGCCCATGGTCGCAGGATCCTACCGGCTACGAATCGCAACAGCGACGGTAGGTCCAGAAAAACAGGGAGCGACCTTCGATACGCCATTCGATCTCGTATTTCGTGACCGGACGCCCCGGCACTTCGCGCAGAAACCGGCGGGGATGATTGGCGTTTTCGAGCATCGGCTCTGCGACCAGAAACCCGTCGATGGCTTCCGCATAGCCCGCGTGATCCGTCGCCACTTGCAACAGTCCGCCCGGTCGCAAGCGATCCGCCAGCTCTCGAACCAGGGGCGGGGCGATCAAACGGCGCTTTTCGTGGCGCTTTTTCGGCCAGGGATCGGGAAAATTGATCCACACGGCGTCGAGGCTCTGCTTCTCGATCAGTTCTCGCACCGCGTCCTGGGCGGGGATTTCGAGCAACCGCACATTGGCGAGGTCCGTACGCGCCAGCCGGCGGGCCGTCTTCAGTACGCGCTTTGCGGAGACTTCGATTCCCAGATGTGCCGACTGCGGGTCGCGACGGGCCAGACTCAGCAAGAACTCACCGCCTCCAAAACCGATCTCCACCACGAGGCGGCTGGAATCGGCGTGCCCGGAAAACACTCCAGCAAACCCCTTGGAACGAAGGTCTTCCGCGCTGATCCGCCAGTCGGGACCCGGCATGTCCTGGCGCAACGCGCGCGTCATCGCCCGATTCCCAAAATCGCCCCACCCGCCATGGCGCGCAGGCTCGAGATGCCGCTCATTCGCGGAAGCGTATCGACTACGAAGTCGTCGCCGGCGGCAAGTCCCGCGCGGCGCAACACTTCCGCCAAAGCCTCGAGGGGTCCGCCCAACTCGTCCACGAGGCCGTGCACCCGCGCCCGCACACCGCTCCACACGCGGCCCTGGGCCACCTTTTCCACGGCTTCGCGCGTAAGACCGCGACTTTCCGCCACGCGGTCGACGAAACGGTCGTAGAACTCGCCCATGTCTTTGCGGACAGCGGCGCGCTCGTCGGGCGTGAAGGAGCGCCGTTCGGAATAGATCCCCGCGCGCGCGCCGCGTTCGACGCCGTCGCGTACCACGCCGAGTTGCGCGTACAAACCCTCGAGGTTGAGTTTCCCACCGATGACGCCAATCGAGCCGGTCACGGTTCCGGGTTCCGCGAAGATGGAATGGGCCGCGGTGGCGAGGTAATAGCCCCCGGATGCCGCGGCGTCCCCCATGGAGACCACCACCGGTTTCTCCTGGGCCGTCAGATGCAGCGCGCGCCAGATCAAGTCCGACGCCAGGGGTTCCCCGCCGCCGGAGTCGATGCGGAGTAACACGCCGCGCACGCGATCGTCCTCACGCAGGCGATCGATCAGGCGCCGGAACGTTTCACTCGCGACACCGCGCGCACCGGTACCGCTGTGAATGAGCCCGGACGCCACCAGGTATCCCACGCGCGGAAGCTCGGAAAACACCGGGCGCCAGTGACGGTCCGCAACGCGCAAGACATGATAGTTGACCGCATCGACGCTTCGGACGCTCCGTTTGCCGTCCTTTTCGAGGGCCGTCGCGGGCACGACGTCCGCCAGTTTCTCTTCCACTTCGTCGGGGTAGAGGCAGGCATCGATCAGACCCGCATCCTTCGCCGTAAGCGACGTGTAGGGACCTCGGTCGATCAGCTCCTTCACCTGACTGGCTTCGAGCTGGCGTCCCTGCGCAATGCCTTGAACCAACTCCTCGTAGAGATCGTCGAGCAGCGCTTCCATCTGCTCGCGGTTTTCCGGCGACATCTCTTCGCGGGTCAGAAATTCCGCAGCGGACTTGTGACTGCCGACCCGCACTACGTCCGGTTGAATTTTCAGTCGTTCCAACACGCCGCGCAGGAACAGAGATTCTGCCCGCAAGCCCACCAGCGAAACGCCACCGGCTTCGGGCATCCACACTTGGCTCGCCGCACTCGCGATCAACAGATCTTCCGCACCCAGTACCTCGCCATAGGCGACCACGGGCGTTCCGCCTTCTACCAGCGCGGCCACCGCGCGGCGCACGGCAGTCACTTTGCCCCACCCTCGCGGAGCGCCCTTCAACTGGACGAGGACTCCCGCCACTCGGCGGTCCCCCGCAACCGCGGTGAGGGTTTGCAGGAGGTCGAGAAACGTCAAGGCACTCGAACGACCGCCGGTGAGAGAGAAGGTGCGGAGATCATCGAGGGGCGGCTTGAGTTTGACGTGGAGCCAAAAGGGTTCCCGGGGCAATATCGCTTCGGCGAGCCCGAGGCGAGCGGCGTGCAAGGTGTTTTGCCCAAGACGTTTGGCGAATCGGATCGGTGTATTCATAAGGTCTGTCGATGGTAGATCGTCTGAGGCCAGTCCGTCGAATCCAGCGGGCGATGGCTCCCTGGGGCGATTCCGTGCGTTCTATCGCAGTTGTGTGCGCCGCTTGCGGGACAGGTAGTCGACCATCAGGTAGGAACCCAGCTGGCTGGGGTTCGAATAGAAGGCCCGACCGCGATTGATACGCGTCATCTGCCCGACGAATTCGATCAATTCCGGCGCATCGTCGAGCATGAAGGTATTGATCGTGATCCCGCGGCGCGTGACACGTCGAACCTCGCGCAGGGTGGCGGCGGCCGCACGGGGCGAGACGCCGCCGAACCCCATGGGCCATTCGACGTGGAGTTCCCGGTCCGCGAAATAGGCCGTGGGTTGTCCGTCGGTCACGACCAGGATCTGCGGGTTCGGACTCGGGTATTTCGCGATCAGGCGCTGGGCGACCATCAGCCCCTCCTGCAAATTCGTGAAGGGGTCTCCCATGTTCCAAGTGGCTTCCGGCAAGCTCCGCGTCGAAAGCTCCACCGCACGCGTATAGAACCCCACCACGAAGAAATGGTCGCGGGGAAAACGGCTGCGGATGATGTGATCGAGCGCCATGGCGACGCGCTTGGCGGCGGCGAAACGCCCGCCCCAGGACATGGACCAACTCATGTCGAGCAACAACACCGTCGTCGTCTGGGTCGTGTAGTCCGATTCGCGGATCTCGAAATCGTCGAGTCCGATCGGTACGGGTAGCGGAACGGCTTCTCCGGGGTGGGCCGCCGCGCCGCGGCGCACCGCGCCCAGGAGCGTGCGCACCACGTCCACATCGAAGGGATCGCCAAACGCGTAGGGTTTGGTGGCATCGGGCTGCGGAAGTGCGACCCCGCGCGCATCGGTCTCGTGCTGCCCCTCGCGCCCTTTGCGCAAGGCACCGTAGACCGACGCCACAGCTTGGGAACCCAGACGACGAATGGCGCGCGGGGTGAGTTCCGGACCGCCCTGCCCTTCTCGCAGGTACCCCGAGCGTTCGAGACTCGCGTTGAGATCGCGCAGGAAGATCAGCGATTGCGCGGCGTCGGAGCCCAACATCGCCTTGAGCTGTTGGGGATCGATGCCCGAGAAGTCGCCGGATTCGAGCGCCTCGGCCGCCGATTCGAGGGCTTCGATGCGTTCGCGGATCTCTTGCGCTGTGTCGTAATCGGCGGACTGGTTGCCCCGAAAACGCGAACCCCGTTCCTTCAAGAACGATTCGAGTTTTTGCATCCGATCGAGCTCCGAAAGCAGCGCCGCAAACTCTTCGGCCGCCGCCGGGTTCTCGAAGTCGTAGTCGCGAAAACGCTCGATGCGATCCGCCAGGGATTGGCTGGGCCCGTGGCGCCGGTCGAGAAAATCGTTCATGCGGGCGGATTCGTAGCCCTGACTTTCGCGCAGAGTCTGCTCTTCGCGGCCCAGCAAATCGTCGAGTCGCCGGCGGGGGTCCTCCTGGGCCTGATCCATGCGGTATCGATCGTAGAGCGCCTGCGTTTCCTGGCGCAGTTCCCGCGCCAGTTCATCGGCCCCCATCACCCGCATGTCCAGGCCACCGAGTTCGAAACCCTGACTGCGCATGTACTCGAGCGCCTCTTGGAGGGTCAGGCCTTCCATCAGCAGATCCGAGACCACATCGAGTGCGCGATTGGCATCGAGCGAATAGCGCTCGTGGGTTCCGTCCCAGCGGCTGTAGAGGAAGCGCTTCATGCGCTCTGGTAGAGGGTCGCGTCCTCGCGACAGCTCTTGTTGAGCCGATTGGAAAGGTGCAGGCCTTCGAGAATGAACTCCACCGCCGAAGCGAGTTGGGGCGGGGATTCGCTGCCCGCGAGCTTCAACGCCACATCGCGCAGGGGGCCGACCTGATCGAGGCCGGCGGTGTAGTCGTTCGAGGGCATCGCGGCGGAGACTTCGATCTTCCAGCCCGCATCGAAGGCTTCCACGATCGACGCCAGGGCATCGGCAGGAACGAGTTCGTCGAATACGGTCTTGACCGCGCGCTTGATCAGTTCTTCGACGATTTCGCTTTCGCTGCGATCGATGCCCCCATACTCGAGTTCGAGCTTGCCCAGCACCGACGCGCGCAGCGCGGCGAGATCCGAAATCCGCGGAACCGCCAGGTCTTCGCTCAAATGGAGCGCCCGACGCAGAGCGTTGGCGATCAGCGTCTCGTAGTTGGCGATCGACATCCGGACCGACACGCCCGAAGCCTGGTTGACGTCGGGACTGTGCCGCGAGGCCATCGTGAGTTCGCCCACGATGTCTGCCACGAAGCCGGGAACCGCGACCTCGATGCCCTCGATCTCGGGAATCTCCGCCTCCTGGTGCACCACCGCGAGCTCCAGCGCGCGCGTCTGCGGATAGTGGGTGCGAATCTGCGCCGCGTATCGATCCTTGAGCGGTGTGATGATGCGGCCGCGGCTCGTATAGTCCTCGGGGTTCGCGCTCGCCACCACCCAGACGTCCAGCGGCAGACGCACGCGGTATCCCTTCACCTGCACGTCGCGCTCTTCCATGATGTTGAAGAGTCCGACCTGAACCTTTTCCGTCAGGTCCGGGAGTTCGTTGATGCAGAAGATTCCGCGGTGCGTGCGCGGAATCAGGCCGAAGTGGATGGTTTCTTCATCCGAAAGCGTGCGCCCCTGGGCGACCTTGATGGGATCGACGTCACCGATCAAGTCTGCGATCGAAACGTCCGGGGTCGCGAGCTTCTCCACGAAGCGATCCTCGCGCGCGACCCAGACGATCTCCGTTGCATCGCCCGCTTCCTGAATGCGCCGGCGACCGAACGCCGAGATCGGCGCCAGGGGATCGTCGAAGATCTCGCTGCCCGCCACCGCGGGTACCCACTCATCGAGCAGGCCCACGAGTGCGCGAATCATGCGCGATTTGGCTTGTCCGCGTTCGCCGAGAAAGATCAGATCGTGACCGCACAAGAGCGCGTTTTCGACCGCAGGCACCACACTTTCTTCGTATCCGAGGATCCCGGGGAAGAGCGCCTGCTTGGATCGGATCCGCTGCAACAAATTGGCCCGGACTTCTTCGCGCACGGTACGCACGCGATACCCCGTAGCGCGGAGCTCGCCGAGGGTGCGGGGAGCCGGGGGAGATCGGGTCATTCGGACGCGCCGGTTTTCCCGGTCAACAGACGGATACGACGTTGGATGATCTCGAGCTTTCCACCGTCGTTGGTCTTGAGTCCGGGTGGCAGCTGCTGCTCCCGAATCATGCGCCGCGTGTTCGCCATGCGTTCGCTGGTTGCCGGGTGGCTCGAGAGGAATTCCGGAACACCGCCGCCGCCTTCGCTCTGCAGAATCCGGAAGAAGCTCACGAGACCTTCCGGGTGGTATCCGGCTCCCGGCATCACCTGGACCGCAAAGGCATCGGCTTCGCGCTCTGCATCGCGGCCAAAGCTGTTGAGATACGCACTCGCCGCCAGTCCGCCGCCCAGGTTGACCGCCCCCGCCGCGGCGCCGCCGAGCAATACGTTCGTCGCCAGCACCGCGACTTGGTGGGCGTAGCCCGTGCTGCGCTGTCGATTGTAGTTGTGCGCGATGTGGCGCTTGGCGACATGGCCAATCTCGTGCGCCATGACGCCCGCAAGCTCGCTCACATTGGTCGATTTCAAGATCGTTTCGGTGTGGATGTAGATGTATCCGCCCGGTGCAGCGAAGGCGTTGATGGCGTCATCTTCCACCACGTAAAACTGGTATTCGAAGGCCTGGGGGGGCGCGGCGGCGAGGATCTCGCGGCCCAAGCCGTCGACATAACCCACGACCACGTCGTCTCGGACGAAAGTGAGTTCCTTGCGCGCTTCGCGGGAGAATTCCGCGCCCAACGCCTTTTCGTCCGCAACCGATAGGGTTCCGCAACCCGAACCGATGGCGGTCAACAGCCAAACCGCCGCCAGTACCCGGAATCTAGAGCAAGGCTGCTGCATCGAATTGCCCCTTCTTACGCAGCGTGTCGGTCACATGCCGCAGAATCAGCCGCACGGATTTTTCGAAAGACGCATTATCGACGATCGGCACCCCGAATTGGTCCGCCGATTCGAGAAAGTATTCTTGAATCTCGAGAATCCCAGTCAGGTTCTCGAGATACTTCTGGGGCGTGCGCTCGCGCGCCCGGGATTCGAATCGCTCGCGGTAGGCGTCCGTGTCGAGATTCGCGATGACGACCGAAATCACGTCCGCCTTGTCGTCGTAGGCGGACAGATCGATCAACCCCGGAACCAGGGAAACCCCGTCCATCACCATGCTGGTGTTCTCTTCCACCGCGCGGTCCATCATCGCGCGCGCCCCGACCGACACGATCGAGGCCTGAGAGCGGAAGCCTTCGATCACCGGAGAATCGCCGATGGCGTCGCCCGCGACGCGATACGCGTCGAACGAGGAGGCATGAATGGCGGGGACCAGCTCCCGAGACAGCACCAGGCGCAAGATCTGGCGAATCGAGTCCGTGGAGAGCACGCGCCAAATCCCCAGGCGGCGAGCCACCTCGAGAGAAAGCGTCGTCTTGCCCGCCCCCGGGGCGCCCCCCAACAGAATCATCACGGGTCGGTCCGGCGACTGGTAGTGGCGCCACACGAGATATCGCTGAGCGGGATTCTCCCCCAGGCGACGCCGCAAGGTTTCGAACGCCAGGCGACGTAGGTCGCGACGCTCGCATTCCCGCAAACCCGCCATCGAAAGCTCGCCTTCGATTTCGAGCGCGACATCGAAGGCATCCTGCGGATCGATCGCCGCCGCAAGCAGCGACTGAGACAGAAGTCCCTTGGAGAAGGGCGTGCCCCGGCGCTGGCCTTTTTCGCGGATCATGACCGGCGGCGGAAGCGGTTGGGCCTCCTCGGGGGCATCCAATTCGCCCAACAGGTCCCGAATCGCGGTCGCGAGTTCCCCTCGGGTAACGACTCCCTCGCCCTTCAAGCCGTCTCGAACCCGATTGGCGGTCTCGAAGGCATCCTCGAAGGAGATCCCGCGGGACATAAGAGAATGGATCATGATCCCGCGCATGAACGGGCGCCGACCGGCTTCGTCCTCGACCGCTAGACGGCTGTCGGACAACTGCTTCCCGCGTTTGCTCCCGGATTCGCGCCGTTCCACGCCCCGAAACTACCCCAGTGCCCCGAACCCGGCGAATCGTCCGGGAGCGGATTTCGGGTGTAGCAATAAACACGCGATCGGTTATCGACCGGAGTCCGACATCTCCCATGTTGACTTTCTAACGCAGGTTCATGACTTTCCAACTGCAGAACGTGGGACCCGGGGGGGTGTCTTGCAGTTCCGCCGCTCCTCCCACGTCCCTGCTCGGGAGGGCCTAACCGCTAATACGTTCCAGCGATTTTCGCGAATGGTGGTTCGCGAAACGGACAAGAACGACGCTGGCGTCTCGGTCCAGCGGATCCGAAGTGCAGTAACGGTTCGCACACACTGAGAACGCTGACCTTGTCCGGTGGCTCCTGGGCCCCGGGCCGCCTCGCCAGCGAAAATTTCGCTCCGCAAGAAACCGAACGATGACCGCAAGGACATTGCCGGTGAATGCAGCGAACAGTGCGGCGATACGTCGCACATTTAGCGGTGACGCCATACGGCTTTTTCGAAAGCCACGGGGGGGATTCAGGGTGCGAACCATTGCCATCGTCAACCAAAAGGGCGGCTGCGGAAAAACCACGACCACGGTGAATCTCGCGGGATGCCTCGTCGACGGGGGAGCCAGCGTTCTCGTGATCGACATGGATCCCCAGGCCCATTCCACTTTGGCTCTCGGAATGGATCCCGAAGAACTCGACGAGAACCTCTACGAAGTCCTCGCGGAGCCCCAAGGCGCCGACAAACTGGACCGAATCCTCGTCGCCATCGACGACAATCTCGACCTGGCACCGTCGGGCATCGTGCTGTCGGCACTCGAGCAGAAGCTGGCAGGCGAACGCGCCGAACGCCGTACGGAACGCCTGGCCGACGCGGTTGCAACGCTTCCGAACGAATACGATTTCGTTCTGATCGATTGTCCGCCCAACGTGGGCCTGCTCACCTTCAATGCCCTTCGCGTCGCGCGCGAAGTGATCGTTCCCCTCGAGACGAGTTTCTTCGCAATCCAGGGTGTACAAAAACTACTCGAAACCATCGGACTGCTCGCGGACCGCATCGGCCACGAACTCACCGTGCGGATTCTTCCCACCCTTTATGATGGACGAACGCGCTATTCCCGCGAAACGCTGACGGAGATCCGAGACCTCTTCAAAGATGTCTGCTTCGACACCGTCATCCGAACCAACGTGAAGCTCCGCGAAGCCGCGCGGCGCGGCCTGCCGATATCGGGTTACTCCCCCTCCTCCAACGGAGCGCGAGACTACGGCTCCTTGGCGGTGGAGCTCGAAGCCGCCGGTCCACCGTCGGACCACCCGGCGGATCGCCCGGCCAACCCCCTCGACAACGACCGGGAAGTCGTCATCCACTTTCGCGACCCGGCGGCCAGTGACGTGCGAATCGCCGGCGACTTCAACGGTTGGGTCCCCGACAAAGACGTGAACTCGCGCATCGAATCGACGGGCGAAACACGCGTCTGGACCAAGGTTCTGCGTTTGCGCCCCGGGACCTATCACTACCGCTACATCATCGATGGCGAGTGGCGCGAAGACCCCGCAAACCCGCACGTCGAATCCGGCCCTGCGGGTTCGCGCAATTCGGTGCTGGTGGTGCGGTAGCTTGGCAAAAGAGCTGGGTGATGTTCTCCACTACCTCATGCCGGAAGAAGCGCCCGCCGCAGCGGAAAACGCACCGATCGTTTCGGTTCCCGTAGCCGCCGACGACGTCGTCCGGCAAGCCTTCGTGTGGAATCTCGCCGTGGAGGCGGCGCGCCTCGGCGCGCGCACGCGCGTGCTGGCGCCGCTGGCGGATTCGACGGGAAATCCCTGGCCCGAGCCCCGGGATCGGCCGCTGGGCGCCCGCTTCGTCGCAACGCCTGCGGAAAGCCTGATCGAACTCGACGACGCTGCGAGCGAGCTGGAACACGAAGGGGGCGACGATCCGGAACTGACCTGGGTCTGTGTGCCTCCCACGTGGATCGCGGAGCAGAACACGCGGAACTTCAAGCTCCTATTGCGCTGGTTGTTGGTTTTTTCGACCCCCGAGCGCCGGGATCTGATGAACAACTATGCATTGATCAAACGCGCGTGCGCGAACGGCTCGCCGTCAGCGGTCGGCGTCACGTTCCACGGAGCGCGCAGTCGAGCGGCGGCGGAACGCGCGTTCTGCAAACTCGCCGATGTGTCGCATCGCCACCTGGATCTGGAACTCGTGAGCTATGGCCTTCTGGCGGACGAACTGCAAATCTATCGCTCGATCGTGAGTCGTCGCCCGGTCGGATTATCGAATCCGCAATCGGTTGCGGCCCGCGCGCTACAAGATGTCGCGCGCTTGTTTCTCGGAGACGCCAAGGAGATGGCTGCCGTTGTCTAGTTTGTCGATCGCGCCGCCCCCGCCCCATACCCAATTGATCGATCGGATCGAACGCGGTCTGTCGGAAATGGGGTACGGCACACGCTCCATTGCGCGAGACGTGTTGGCCGCAGACGGGCCCATCGACCTGGTGCTCGCCGATGGCCAGGGGCGGGTGGTGTTGGTCGTCGTGCGCGATTCGGGCGACGCGCGCGAGATTCTGGCGGACGGCCTGGCCCATCGCGCCTGGGTCGCGCCGCGCATTCGAGACTGGGTTCAGTTGGCCCCCGACCGGGGCCTGCAATCCGAGGTCGCGCCGCAGCTCCTCCTGATCGCCCCGCATTTCGACGACCGGGTCCGGGCAGCGGTTCGCTCGATCGACTCCGGCGACATCGATCTGCTCCGTTTTCGCTGCCTCGCGAACGGATCCGGGGTCAACGTGGTCCTGGAACCCATCTGGGTAGATGGTCGGGACGCCCGCTCCCCGGACGACCATTCCCCTCCCCTCAGCACTCCCTTCCGATCCGGCCTTTCGGATACGGAGCTTGGGCTGAGCCCCGCCGAGCGCGCCGAGTTCGAATAGGCGTCCAGGCCGCGCCAAACCTGGCACAGCTTCCACTCAGACCGGACCTTCCCCGATTCGGGCGGATTATTGTCGGATTGGCAGCAGATCGGTGTTGCTTTTCGACCCCAAAAAGACTTCACTAGCCCCTTCGAACCGGGGGATTTCGCCACGATCGTGGCCCACTCCCCGGACCAAAGAAGCATTCGGACGGCGGCAGCATTCTTGGAATCCGTTTTCATCGACACCACACAAACGACCGATGAAATCATCGTCGAGCGCATCTGCGCCGGGGACCGGGCCGCCTTCGACGTCCTCTACGAGCGCTATTGGTCGCGCGTCTTCCACTACGTGGATCGGCGCTTGCGCAATCGAGCCGACACCGAAGAGACGGTTCAAGAGGTGTTCTTTCGACTCTTTTCCTCGCTGGATTCCTTTCGCGGCGACGCGGCTTTCGGCGCCTGGGTCTTTGGGCTGACGCGACGCACCATCGCCAATCGCTTCAAACGCAAGCAACATCCCACGGTTCCCTTGGACCCGGAAATGGGTGAAGGCGGAGACCTCAGTCCCTTCACGTCCCCCCAGACCTTCAACCCCCACGAGGCCTACGAATGCCAGGAGCGCATTGCCCGTATGTCCCGGGCGGCGGGCGAGGATCTCAGCTCCGAACAGTGGGACCTGGTTCGCAGGCACCACCTCGAGGACCACTCGATCCAGGAAATCGCGCTTTCCCTGGCCAAGAGCGAGAATGCCGTCAAATCCAATCTCTACCGCGCGCGCAAACTGCTGCTGGCGCGCTAGCCCCTGCCACGCAGGCCCGTGGCGCTAGACTCCGCATCACTGTGAACCAAGCCGATCCGCTCCAGCGAGACCCCCACGAACCGATCAATCTTTGGTTTCGCCCGTGCGACCCGCCCGACAACGCGCCGGATCTGACCTGCGAGCGCCTCGAGTTTTCGAGCCGCGGCGATCGCGTGCCCGCGCGCTTGATGCTGCCTCCGGGGTCGACGCAGAATCTGCCGGTGGTCGTCCTGCAGCACGGCTTGCACGGAAACAAAGAAGCCGACTACATCGAAGCCACCGCCAGCCCGTGGGTGCGGAAGGGGGTGGCGGTCGCCACGCTCGACTTCCCCCTGCACGGAGAGCGTACGAGCGCGAAGCTCAGCGGCGCCCTCGTCCAGTCCTTCGCGCGGTTGCTGCAACGCCCCGACGCGATGGCGGCAGAGGATGTTGGGTTGTGGCTTTCTTTCGTCCGCCAATCCGTGGCGGACCTGCAGCGTCTTTGCGACGTGCTCGAGCGCCACCCGCGGTTGGACGGATCTCGCCTCGCCTATGCGGGTTTCAGCCTCGGAGCGATCCTGGGATCCATCTTCTGCGGCGCCGACCCGCGCCCGCGGGCTGCGGCGCTCGCTCTCGGCGGTGGCGGCTGGGGCCCTCCGGAAGCGGACCCGGCCCAGCACATCGCGCGGTTCGCACCGCGTCCGCTGCTTTTCGTGGGGGCGCGAAACGACGAAACCATCCCCCGGGCGGCGACCGAAGCGCTTTTCGAAGCCGCCCGCGAACCCAAGGCCCTCGAGTGGTTCGACGCCGGACACAATTCGCTACCCGGAAACGCCCTGAAGTCCATGTGGCTATTCCTCGAAACCGCCGTCGCGAAAAGCCGATAACGAGTTCGCGAAAGCGGACTCGCGCGTCCGCCCTATAATCACGGCTCTATTCATCCAGGAGAAACTCAGTGAACCGCCTAGCCCGCGCTCTTTCGAGCGGAGTCATCTCGATTGCCCTGACCGCCTGTTCCCCGGCCACCCAGGAGCCGTCCGAATCGGAGACCGCCGCGAGCCCGCCGGCCAAAACCGGTGCGGCGGACGCGAGTCCGGTGGTGGCCGAGGTCGGAGGGACGCCGCTCACAGCGAACGAACTCGACGCTTGGATCAAAGAACAGTTGTTCGAAGAGAACGTTTCGGGCCAGGACGCACAGGCTCAATTCGAAACCCGTTCTCAATATGTCGACCAGTGGATTACCGAACGCGTCTTGACCGCGGAAGCGGAAAGCCGGGGCGTTTCGATCGAAGAGTTGCTGACTCAACAAGCCCAAACGATCCCGCCCGTCGACGACCAGGCGATTCAAACCTTTTTCGAGCAGAACCAGCATCGAATGCCCCCCAACTCCGACCTGGACGAGCTGCGACCGGCGATCGAGCAGTACCTCACCCAGCAAGCGGCGTCCGAAGCCCAGGGAAGTTTCGTTCGAAGTCTGCGCGACTCCGCCAACGCGGTCGTGAACCTCGAACGTCCGCGGGTCGAGGTTGCGGCCAATGGTCCGTCCATGGGCCCCGACGACGCCCCGATTACGATCATCGAGTTCAGCGACTACCAGTGCCCGTTCTGCCGCAGCGCCGAAGACACGGTGAAAGAAGTGCTCAAGCGTTACCCGGGAAAGATTCGCTTCGTGTATCGCCACTTCCCCCTGGAATCGATCCACCCCCGCGCCCGCCCCGCCGCCGAAGCCGCGGCCTGCGCGGACGAGCAAGGGAAGTTTTGGGCCTACCACGAGGCGCTGTTTTCCAACAACGCCTTCGAAGACGCGGATCTCCTTCGGCTCGCCGAAGAAACCGAACTCGATGTCGATGGTTTCAAAGCTTGCACGGGCGAGCGGCGCTTCGCGTCCGTCGTCACCTCCGACCTGGAGGAGGCCCAGTCGGTTGGAGTCAACGGTACGCCTGCGTTCTTCGTAAACGGATTGATGCTGTCCGGCGCCGTACCCATCGACGAGTTCGTACGTCTGATCGACGACGAGTTGAGCCGCCTCGGCAGCTCCTAGGCGGCGGGCGATTACCCGGCGGGACGGGCGATGCGGTCGAGGATCCGGTCGCGGTGGGCGGCCATCTCTTCCTCGGACGCGGCTTCGCAGTTGAGACGCAATACCGGCTCGGTATTCGACGGTCGCAAGTTGAACCACCAGTCCGGGTAGCGGACGAGGAGTCCGTCGAGGCGGGAGATCTCCTCGGCGTCCTTGTGCTCCGCCTCAATGGCATCCAGCAGGGCTGGAATATTCTCGACCCGACGATTGATCTCGCCGCTCGCCACGTAGCGCCGCAGGGGATCGATGAGTTCCGAAAGCGGTTTCCCTTCGGCGGCCATCAGATCCAACAAGGCCACCATCGCGGCGGTTCCGTCGTCGGCAATCAGGGTGTCGGAAAAGCGGAAATAATGGTGGCCGGACAATTCGCCGGCAAAAATCGCGCCACACTCCCGCATGCGCGCCTTCACGATCGAGTGACCCACGCGCGACATCTCCGCCACCCCACCGGCGGCTTCGATGGCTTCGGCGGTTGCGCGGCTCGAGCGCAGATCGTAGAGCACGCGTCCACCCGGGTAGCGCCGCAATTGGGCCTGGGCGAGCAGGCCCGTCATCAAGTCCGCGGAAATCGGCTCGCCCTTTTCGTCCACGAAGATCGCGCGGTCCCCGTCCCCATCGAACGCGATGCCGACGTCTGCCCCGGTTCGATTGACCGCCGCTACGACATCGTCGAGATTTTCGCGCTTCAACGGGTCGGCTTCGTGATTGGGGAAACGACCGTCGGGTTCGAAATACAGGCGTTCCACCTGCACGGGCCAGTGCGCGAGTAGCGGCTCGAGCGCCACACCCGCCATCCCGTTTCCGCAATCGATCGCGAGCTTGAGTTCGGGACAACGCCCGCCCACGGAAAGCACGTGCTCGACATAGCCGTCGGTCACGTCGACTTCCCGGGACCCTCCGCGCGGGTCGGCGAGCGGCGCTTTCGCGCGTTCGCGCGAAAGCGCTTCGATTTCCTTCAGCCCCGTTTCCCCCCCGATCGGAATGGCGTGTTCGCGACAGATTTTGAAACCGTTGTACTGGGAAGGATTGTGGGACGCGGTGACGATGACGCCGCCCCCCACACCGAGTTCTTCGACCGCGAAGTAGAGCATCGGCGTACTGACGCACCCGAGGTCCACCACCGAAACGCCTTCGTCGTTCATTCCCCGACGCAGCGCCTCGGCCATCTCGGGCGAGCTCTCCCGGGCGTCGCGGCCGATGGCGATCTCGGACGCTTGAAGAAAACGAGCCGTTCCCCGACCGATCGCGTAGGCGTCTTCCGCCGTCAGCTGATCGGGTACGACGCCACGAATGTCATAGGCTTTGAAGATCGACACGGCCGGGAGTCTACCTACCTCGTAGGCCGGCTCAATAGAGTCCCCCCCAGGCGGGTTGACCCCGCCCCGTCGCCCCGGCACCTTATCCCCATGTACACGATCCCTTTGTTCCCCATCGGCATCACCGAATTGCTCGTCATCCTGCTGATCGTCACGGTGATTTTCGGTGCCCGGCGGCTACCGGAAATCGGATCCGGCATGGGGAAGGCCATCAAGAATTTCAAGTCCGGGGTTACGGGCAAAGACGAAATCGACGTCACCCCGGAAAAAGAAAAGGTCGGCGACGGCGACTAGCGGCTGGCGGCGTCGGGAAACCCAAGCGGGTCGCCCCCCTAGGGCGTGCCGTTTCGCGCCGCGAAGCGCGGCGCCTGGGCGGCGGTTCCATCCAGGGTGAAGTGAACCGCACCCGGCGGTAGTTCCTCGAACACCGCGTCGAAACGCAGCTGTTCTCCCACCGCGATCCGACGCCAGGCCCATTTCCGCGCGCTGCGTCCCAAACGCGCGCGAATTTCGCTCACGGGCAATTCGCGAAGCGATTCTTCTGCCAACGCCTCCCCCGCCAGGGCGGTAACGCCCTCGAGGGGTGCCTGGTCGTCGTCCAACAGCTTGACCCGCACCTTGGTTCGCGTGACGAGCGGTTCGCCCGAATTGTTTCGCAGCACGCCCGAGACGACGTAGAGGAAGCCGTCCACGGCATTCTCCACCACGCGCCCCCGCACGTCCTGGGCGGTGAGGCCCGCGACTTCGAGCGTCGGTACCGGTGGCTCCGGAGGGTTTGCGGCTCGCACCGCAACGAACGCGGCCAACACCAGCAGAGGCGCGGTGATCCCCCAGCCCAGCGTATTGCCCACTTTCTTCCGCCAGGTTCGCATCCAACGCGACGGAATGAAGAAGGCTTGCTCGCAGGAAGAGCAGCGAACTCCGGCTCCCTTCTTCGGGATACGGGGTTCTTCGAATTCGAATCGGGCGCCACAATGCGGGCAGCGGGTGACCAATTTGGCTCCGGAATACGCAAGGGATCGATGAACCTTCGAGTCCAGCTCTCTTTTCGGGAGGCCTCGGGGAGGGCTTGAGACGGCATCCGTCCGATCCGGGCAGTCTCCGCTAAGTTTCCGACTTGGGAGGTTTTTTCGTGATTTCCTCGCTTCTCGAAAAGCGCCTGATCGTGGTCACCGGCAAAGGCGGAACCGGAAAGACCACGGTTGCGGCGGCCCTGGGTCGGGCCGCGGCCCAGAACGGCCAGCGAGCGCTGGTCGCCGAAATGGGCTTCGGGGAGCAGCTGCCGGGCCTGTTCGGGCGCAAGGAACCGGCTGGCTACGCGGGCTGCGAGATCGAGCCAGGACTGCAGCTGATGCGCATCGATCCCTATGAAGCCCTGGCGGAATATCTGGGGTTGCAGATCGGCGTCCGCGGTCTCGTGCGCCGTGTGCTCGCCAACCCCGCCTTTCATCAATTCCTGGACGCTTCGCCGGGTTGGCGCGAACTCATCACCTTGGGGAAGGTCTGGCACCTCGAACAGATGCGCGACGAAAACGGCGCTCCTCGCTTCGATCTGATCGTCATCGACGCGCCGGCGACGGGACACGGCCTGCCCTTTCTCGAGGTCCCGGGGGTCGTGCTGTCGGCCGTTCGCTCGGGCCCCTTGCACCGGCACGCCGGTTGGGTCGAGGAAATGATTCGCGACAGTTCGCGGACCTTGCTGCTTCCGGTCGCCCTCGCCGAGGAGCTCTCGGCGCGCGAAACGTCGCAACTCGTCCAGCGCGTGAAGGACCACGGCACGATCGCGGTGGACCGCGTGGTGGTGAACGCCGTGACGCAGCTCCCGTTCCCCGAAGAACTCCGCGATTTGGATCGCCATTTGGACGCGATTCCCGCAGACACCGCACTCGAGGGGCTTCCCAACGCCCCCGTACTCGCCGCGTGCGCTCGACATCTTCGCTCGCGCTACGAACTCAATCGACGCTACGTGGCCGAGATTGCGGAGGTAACCCACTACCCCACGGTCGTCGTCCCCTACCTGCCGGGTGGGATTCAATCGCCCGCTGCACTCGATCGCGTGGCGGACGCGCTGTGTCCCCGCGAATCCGCGGCGGCGGCGTAATGTCACGCCAACTCGAGGCGTTGATCCTCTCGAAACGCATCGTCGTGTGTTTGGGCGCCGGTGGAGTCGGCAAGACCACCGTCGCGGCGTCCCTCGCGTTGGTGGGCGCCAAACTCGGCCGCCGCACACTGGTGATCACCATCGATCCGGCACGCCGGCTCGCCGACGCCCTCGGCGTGCGGGACCTGGGCAACGAACCGGCCGCGTTGTCGCGCGAAGTGCTCGACACCCTCGACGTTCCCCCCCAGGGCGAGATCTTCGCCATGATGCTGGACATGAAGCGCACCTTCGACGACCTGGTCGAACGCTTCGCGGAAAGCACCGAGGCGCGCGAACGGATCCTCGGCAACCGCATCTATCAACACGTTTCGGAGGCCCTTGCCGGCAGCGCGGAGTACTCCGCCATGGAGAAGGTGTACGAGGTGATGGAGAGCCAAAAATTCGACCTCGTCATCGTCGATACTCCGCCCTCGCAACACGCCCTCGATTTCCTCGAAGCGCCGCAACGCTTGCTAGAGTTCCTCGACAGCCCCGTCGTCACACTCCTCGTGCACCCGGCATTCTCCGCGGGCCGCTTCGGCTTGCGACTCTTCCAGCGCGGAATTCAGCGCGTCTTGCAGGTGATCGAGCGGGTTTCGGGCATGGGGTTCCTGGAAGAGATCTCGAACTTCTTGCTCGAATTCGAGGGCATGTCCGAAGGCTTTCGCAACCGGGCGCGCAAAGTGCGCGAACTTCTGGTGGGTCCGGATGCCGCGTTCTTCGTCGTGACCGGCCCCGCGCGACTCACCAGCGACCCCGCGTCCGGTTTCCTCGAACGCCTGCGCGAAGCCGAACTCCCCCTGGCGGGAATCCTCGCCAACCGGGTGCGAGCCTGGCCCGGTGGCGGGCCGTGCCCCGCGGAAGTTCCCGAAGCCCGCCATGGCGACGCCGCCAGGAGCGCGCTCACCCATGCGCTTCGCGCCACCCACGGCGACACGTTCCCCGCGGACCGCGCATGCGAGGCGGCGATTCGCGCCGCTTCGCACTACGCTTCCCTCGTGAACGAAGACCAGATCGCGATCGCTTCCCTGCGCGAGGAAGCCCAACGTCAGGGGTTGCTCTGGCACGCCATTCCAGAGCTTTCGACGGATGTGTGCGACGTGGACGGTCTGCGGGAGGTCGCCGTCCAGCTGATGAAAGATCCCCGGGATCCGGAAAGCGCGAAATGAGTGCCCCGCGCCGCCCCAGCAGCGAAGAAGCCCTTCAGCGTGCGCGCACCCACGGCCGACGCGCGGTCAGCGAAGCACTGCTCGCCACCCAGGCCCTTCTGGACGCCGGGTCCATCTCCCTTTCGGGCAACGCGAGCGAGCACAACCGCTACCTTTCCCTGCTCAGCAAGGCACTCGAAGACGTTTCACAAAACCTGGCCAGTGAGTCCGGCCAGACCTCGAATCCGCTGTTTTCCGCCATTGTGGACGCACTCGATTCCGAAATCGCCCGTTGGCAAACGCAGGCCGACGCGGATCCCGAGGCGCGAGCCGTATTGCGCGCATTCCTCGGCCTGCGCGAGATCCTTTGGGAGGTCGGAATCCGTCGTCCCCCGGATTCCCCGCAAGAGACGAGCCCAAAGCGCCCCAAGCGGGAGCCCCACTCCCGCACCCGGCGTCCGCCTCCGCGTATTCAGAAAGTCCCGGTCGAGGGATAGGGACCGCGCTATGCTGAGGGCCACATCATGTCCGTTCTAATCAAGCGCTACGCCAATCGAAAGCTCTACAACACCGAGACGAGTCGGTACATCACGTTGAAGGGCATCGCCGAACTCATCGAGGACGGCCAGGAAATTCGCGTGGTGGACAATGAGACGGGCGAAGACATCACGTCCGTCGCTCTATCGCAAATTCTGGTCGACAACGAGCGCACGAATCGCACGGTCCCGGGCTCGGTCCTCACCGAGTTGATTCATCGCGGCGGCGACGTCCTCTACAGCGCCCTGCGCCGCGGCATGGACGACGCCAGCGAAGGCATCACCGAGTTCCAACGCAACGTGCGAAAGCTGGTTCGCACGCGCGAAGGCGAAGCGGAAGAACACCCGGAAAATGCTGGAAACCGCGGCGACGGCGTTTCCGAACTCGAAAAAATCTTTCAGGGTTCGGTCGAGCGGGTCTTTCGCTTGCTCGATCTACCGCGGCGTCGAGATGTCGAAGCGCTCAACGAAAACCTCGAGCGCGTTGCTCGCGCGCTCGAATCCATCGAAGACGCGCGCCCCGCCACCGTGATCGAAGAAGACAGCGACGCCGCGCCGCCCCGGCGCAGCTAGGTCACCCGACGCCGCAAGCGTATCTTCGCCGCGTATCCTCGCCGCGTATCCTCGCCGCGTATCCTCGCCGCGTATCTTCGGCGGCTAGCTCCAGACCGACTCCCGCGCCCGCAAAGCTTGATTCAACATCGATTGAATGCGCTCGCGCAGTTCCTCGGTGAGCCGCGAAATCAACAGCTCATCCTGGGCCGCATCGGGTCCCAGCGTGTGAACCGGAATCGGTTCCCCGAAGCGAATCCTCCACTTCGACGGCAACGGCAGCAGCCCCATGGGGCCCAATAGGGGGAACGTCGGCGTCACGGGGACGAAGGGCAGGCCGATGGACCGCGCCAGCGTCTCGATCTTGAACAACACGGGGTGGACTTCTTCGGCGCCCACCACGGCCACCGGCACGAGAGGCGCCCCCGCTTCGATCGCCACACGAACCACCCCACCCCGACCAAAGCGTTGGAGCCGATAGCGATCGCGATACACCTTCGCCGCGCCCTTCACGCCTTCGGGGAATGCCACGACCCAACCCGCTCGTCGAAGGATGCGTTCGGCGTTTTCCCGACACGCCCGCACACCGCCCAATTGCGCGAGGTAGGGTTGTACGAAGGGCAACGTAATCAGCCAATCCGCCACCAGAAAGCGCGGTCTCGCGCCGTGGCCCTGCCATCGCGAAACCGCGTGAGAAATCATCAACCCGTCGTAGGGAAGCATCCCCGAGCGGTTCGAAACCAACAGACAAGGCCCCTTGGTGGGCAGAGACGCAAGTCCCGAAACATCGATGCGCCAATACTGATCCTGCATGAAATCGAGCAGGGGGCGCGAGCGACGCAAGACGACCTCATCCATGCCGAATTCGTCGACTTCGCCCGAGCGTTCGACCATGCCAAAGGTATTGAGGCGTTGGCGCAGCTCGTCGAACAGCGCGAACCAATCCACGTCGCGCACGGGCTGAGCGGCCGCGGGAAAACGATCGCGAATCTCGCGTCTCAGTTCTTCGAGCGCATTGTCGAGCGCACCCGACAGATCGCTATCGAATTCCTCTTCGGGTTCGCTTTCGTCTCGTTGGTCAGGCACGGGAGATCTCACCGATACCGCTTCATGCGGCGGGAAGAAACGAAGGAGATCCACGCTTCGCGGGTCGTGTAGACCGGCTCGCCGAACGCCTCCCAGCCGCGTTCGCCGTCCGCAACCCACAGATAGCGCAGGTAGTCGTAGAAGCCTGCAGGAGCGTCACCGGACTGCGCCTGGGACGGGTAGTAGCGCAGGCGGTACAGCACCGCGGGCGGCAGTGGCAGAATCGTCTTGCCCGCGAGCCGCAGCAGAGTCGATAGCGGTGCCACGCCCGGACCGACCACGTTGAAGACACCCGGTCGCCCGCAAGTCACCGCCGTCTCGAAGGCGTGCAGGCAATCCTCTTCGTGGACGAACTGCAATAACGGGTCGTATCCCATCAGTGTGGGGACCACCGGACGCGCGAAATATCGCACCACCGCGTCGGAGACACTCGGCCCCATGATCCAACACGGACGCAGGACCGTAACTTCGGTGTCGGGATGTTTGATGCGCCAGGCGTCGAGCAAGGACTCCACTTCGACGCGGTTTTGCACGCAATGCGCATCCTTGTGTCCACGCAACGGGTGCGCTTCCGTGAGAAAGTTCGGATTGTCGGGGCGCGGCCCGTAGAGCATGGTGGAGGAAGACACGACCAGACGTCGCACCTTCGCCGCCGCGCACGCGTTCATGACGTGCAAGCTTCCCAACGTCTCGAGTTCGTGGTCGTACTCGATGTCGGAAGTCGGTGCTTGGCGAAACGCCGCGTGGACCACGGCTTCGATGGATTCGCGTTGGAGGATTTCCGCGAGTCGACTGTCGGCGGTGGGGTCCGTGAAATCGACTTTGTGGAACCGAATCCGGCCCTCGAGGCGATAAGGCCTTCGGGCGTCGATCCCCACCAAGCGGACCGGTTCCTTGGCGGACAACAGTCGATGCGCCAGGGCATCGCCCAAAAACGTGCCGACACCGGTGATCGCTATGCTTCGCGGGCCACTCATCTTGCGGATATCATTCCAGAAGCATGACCGACACGCGACCCACGGGCGTCGTCGAGGACGATCGCTTCCTCGAGCACCGCGCACCCCCCGGGCATCCGGAATGCGAAATGCGGGTTCGCGCCGTCGGACAAGCCATCCGAGCCCGAGCGGACAAGCTGACTCCCATCGCCGCGCGACCCGCCGGGGACGACGAAATTCTCTGGGTTCACGCTCCCGGGCACCTGAAAGCCATCCAGGAGGCCGCTCGCCACGCCCCCACACGGATCGATGCCGACACGTACATGAGCGAGGCCAGCCTCGAAGTCGCCCGGCTGGCGGCGGGGGGCGCGGTGGAGCTCGTACGCAGCGTCGTTTCGGGGGAGATTCGCTCGGGCATCGCCGCCGTGCGTCCGCCGGGCCACCACGCGGAAGCCTCGCGCGCCATGGGGTTTTGTTTGTTCAATAACGCCGCCATCGCGGCGCGGGCGCTGCAGCGAATGGACGGCGTCGAGCGCATCCTCTTGATCGATTGGGACGTCCATCACGGCAATGGAACCCAGCACATGTTCGAGAACGACCCGAGCGTGCTGTATTTCTCCACCCATCAATTCCCCTATTACCCGGGAACCGGGGCTTTCGAGGAGATTGGGGTCGATCGCGGCCTCGGTACGACGGTCAATGTCCCCATGCCCCCGGGCTGCGGCGACCGCGAATACGTCGGCGTCCTCCAGCGCGTGTTGGTGCCCGTGGCGCAGCGCTATGCCCCGGATTTCATCCTCGTCTCCTGCGGCTTCGATGCCCATCGCGACGACCCCCTGGCTTCGATGGAAATCAGCGAAGGGGGCTTCCAGGCCATGTCTCGCATCGTTCGCCGTCTCGCGGACGAACTGTGCGGTGGACGGATCGCCTTCGTGCTCGAGGGCGGGTATGCGGCTTCGGGGCTCCTGGAGGGAACCGGCGCCGTGCTCGACGCGCTGATCGATCCCACTCCCCCACCGCCTCCCACCTCGGGTCCCGTGGAGCGAGGATCTACGCTCTACGGGCTTCTCGAGCGCGTAGAGGCGATTCACGGTTCGAATTTCCCCGGCCTCCGCGCTCGCTGAAAAAAAACGCGATCCGTCCGAAAAACGCCGCCGTCCCCCACCTCCAGATCTAGTGGCCGAGCCTTCGCCACACACCAAGATCTTGTGGATGAATGCTTGGAAATTCCATCGCCAAAAAAAACTCAGATTTATCGGCCATTTGCGTTGATTTTCTGCGCGGCGCTGGGTAATAGTGGGTCGCAGTGGGGAGCAGTGGTAGCTGAGTGGGATCCGGGCCCATAGCGGATGGAAGCGGTAAGGAAGCAGCCCCCGATTATGTTTCGCGGTCGATTTGCACACACGATGGATAACAAAGGCCGCGTCAGCGTGCCGTCGGAGTTTCGGGTGGACCTGAAGAAGCGCAAGAAAGCACCGATCCTGACCAATCTGGTCGAGTGCCTCGCGCTGTACCCGTACGAAGACTGGATGGAGATCGAAGAGCGCCTGCGACGCGCCTCTCCCATCCATCCCGAAGTTCAGCGCATGCAACGTTTTCTGGTTTCGGGCGCAGTCGAGTGCCCGATCGATTCCCAGGGTCGCATCCAGGTGCGCACGCACCTGCGGGAGCATGCGGCGCTGGAGCTGGAGAAAGAAGTCACGATCGCGGGCGTGGGCCCGCATATCGAGTTGTGGAACAAGGCACGCTTCGACCGGGAGCTTGGAGAGACGCGCGAGCGCTTCCATGAGATCTCCTCGGCGGTGGCGCAGCTCGGATCGTAGGAGGTTCTAGTTTAGGGGGGTCGGAGGAGACATTTCCTCCGGATCAAGAGGTTGGGGTGTCCCCGGAGTATCTGTCCACGGTGGGCGGGAAGTGTTGGGGGGTGCGACTCGTCCCTGAGGGTTCGATGCTCCGGGGCACCCCAGACCTCTTAGGAATCACACTTGGCATATCGTGTCTGACGTTTCTTTCCAGCACGAGCCTGTTCTCACTCAAGAAGTCATTCAAGGCCTGGCGTTGCAGACCGGGCAGTGCGTAGTCGACACCACCCTCGGTGGTGGAGGCCACGCGGAAGCATTGCTTCGCGAAATTGGACCCGAAGGTCGATTGGTGGGATTCGACGTGGACGATGAAGCTTTGGCCCATTGCAAACAGAGATTGGCCCCGATGGGTGCGCAAGTCGATTTGGTGCGCGCCTCGTTTCGCGAGCTGCGCAATGCCCTGACGACACTCGGTATCGAGTCCGTGGACGCGGTGCTCTTCGACCTGGGCGTGTCTTCCCGCCAGCTCGACGCGGCGGAACGCGGCTTCCGCTTCGGGGCCGAAACCGCCTCCGAGACCCCCCTCGACATGCGGATGGATCGCCGCGGCGAGTCCACCGCCGCAGATTGGCTCGCACGTGAGTCCCAGCCGGAGCTGGAGCGAATCTTTCGCGAATACGGTGAGTTGCCCGGCTCGCGGCGCCTCGCCAAAGCGATCGTGGAAGAGCGAAAGCTCCACCCCGTGGCGACGGCGGGAGACTTCCTCGATCTGATCCAGCGCGCGGGCGTCGGTCGTGGCCGACGACACAATCCCGCCACCCTCGCCTTCCAGGCTCTGCGCATCGCGGTCAACGACGAACTCGGTGCGCTCGAAGCGGGAATCGATCAAGCCATTGCGAGCTTGCGGGGTGGGGGGCGGATCGCCGTCATCGCGTATCACTCGCTGGAAGATCGAATCGTCAAAAATCGCCTGCGCGATGCGGTCCGGGGTTGTGTTTGCCCGCCGCGGCTTCCGGTTTGTTGCTGCGGTCGCAAGCCCGAGCTGCGCTTGATCACAAAGCGTCCGATCGGCGCCAGCGACGAAGAAATCCGGCGCAATCCGCGGTCCCGGTCCGCGCGACTGCGCATTGCCTCCCGTTTGGAGGAAGCCGCATGATGGGGATTCGTCGACGCGCACACGTGCGTGCCCGACAGGGGGCGCTCGCGTCCGCTGCGGTGGGAGGGATGGGAACGTCCGCTTGGAGCGCACGGCGCTCGCCCCGGATCGCCCTGGCAGAACGGCTCAGGCCCTACCGAACGCCGGCCCTCGTCGGCGTACTTCTGGCCGGCTTGATCCTGGCGGCCGTGCGCGTCGAGATCATCCGGTTGCGTTATGACCTCGCGAATTCCCTCACCCAGGTGACGGAGCTCGGCAAGGCCCGCAGAGAGCTCGCGGCCCGCACCCGACGTCTCCACGATCCCAAACAACTCGCCGTTCAGGCGCGCGAGCTTGGATTGGTTCCGCCCGAGCGTGTAATCGAGCTTCCCCCGCAACGCGTGTCAACACCGAAACCATGAGATCACCCGACCTGCGGATCGCCTCGCGCCGCCTCGCGGTAATGCGCGTGCTTCTGCTGGTTGGCTTCGTTCTGGTGGCGATTCGCGCGGGGCAACTCGCGGTGATCGATACGCGCGGTGCCCGACGCGGCGTACAACAGACCCAGACCGCCATTCGCCTCGCGGCCGAACGCGGCACCATCTTCGATCGCAACCTTGCCGAGCTGACGCTCTCGATCGAGCATCCGTCCGTGTTCGCCCTTCCGCGTCAAATCGGATCCGTGGACGCGACCGCCACGGCCCTGGCTCCCATTCTCGACACCAAATCGTCCAGTTTGCGCAAACGTTTGGCGGTCGATCAACCCTTCGTCTTTCTGTCGCGGTGGGTGTCGGAAGAAGCGGCGCTGCGGATCGACGCGCTCGACCTGAAAGGGATCGGCATCGTGCGCGAGGCCGGACGCTCGTATCCCTACGACGAGCTCGCCGCCCAGGTCTTGGGCTTCGCGAACATCGACGGTGTCGGCGTACGCGGTATCGAGCAACAGGAAGACGATTGGCTGCAGGGCAGCGCCCGGCGCTACCCCGTCGAACGCGACGCCCGCGGACGCCTGCTCGCCGTATCGAATATCGATGCGCTCTCTACGGCCGGCGGGGACATTGCGCTGACCATCGATGCGGCGCTACAAGCCGATGCCGAGGCGGCCCTCGACCACGCCATCGCACTCTCCGAAGCGGAAGGCGGGATCGTCCTCACCCTCGACCCCCACACGGGGGAAGTACTCTCCCTGGCGGAACGCCCGACCTTCAACCCGAACCGCTTTCGCAACGTCGAGTACGTCGAGACCCGGGCGCGGGCACTGCTCGATGCCTACGAACCCGGCTCGATCCTCAAAGTGTTTCTCGTGGCGGGAGCGCTCGAGCGCGAAGCCGTCGAGCCTTCGGACGTTTTCGACTGCGAGAGCGGTACCTTCCAGGTTCCCGGCAAAGTCATTCGCGATGTCAGCGCCCACGGTCTGATCGATGTCGCGAGTATCATTCGGGTATCGAGCAACGTCGGCGCCGTCAAGATCGGTCACGCCTTGGGTGCCGAACCCCTATACGACAACTTGCGACGCTTCGGATTCGGTCGATCGACCGGAAGTGGGTTCCCCGACGAATCGTCGGGGTTGATTCGCAGTTGGAAGAACTGGCGTCCGGTCGATTTCGCGACGATTTCCTTTGGACAGGGCATCAGCGTTACGGCGATGCAGATCGCCAGCGCCGCCGCGGTACTCGCAAACGGCGGAATCCTGGTCAAGCCCCGCCTGATCTCGGCGCGGCGCGTACCCGGCGGCCCCTGGCGCTACGGCGTGCCCGAGAAGGTACGAAGGGTCATCAGCCCCGAAACCGCGCGCGAAGTTCGGCGCATGATGGAACTGGCAACGGGGCCGGACGGAACCGGGCGACGCGCCCAATTGCGCGGTGTAAGCGTCGCGGGAAAAACCGGTACGGCACAGAAGTTCGACCTGGAAACCGGCAGCTACTCGATGGACGACTACATCGCGTGGTTCGTGGGCCTCGTCCCCGCCGAAGATCCGGAACTCGCTGTGGTGGTGGCCCTCGACACACCGCGGCAGAACCTGCACACGGGCGGCGTGGTCGCCGCGCCGCTTTTCGCCGCCACCGCGGCCGCACACTTGACCCACCGCGGCATCGCAACCACGCCGGTCTACGATATGGAGAACGTCGCCGCAGCGCGCCCGAAGCCCGTGGTTCCGGAAGTGAAACGGGAGCGTTTTCTACTGCCCGACTTTCAGGGACTCACGCTTCCTCAAGTCCAAAAACTGAGTGAGCAGCGTTCGTTGATTCTCGAAGTCATCGGCGACGGGCGCGCGGTGGACCAAGAACCCGTCGCGGGAACGATCGTGGCCGGGCAACAACAACGCGTGCGGGTACGCTTCGAACCGAGCGAAGGTTAGGCCACGGTGAAGCTGTCGCGGTTATTGGAAGCTTTGCCGGAAACCCTTGCAGCGCGCGTCTCACCGTCCCAGGACCCGGTCATCCGCGGTATCGAGTACGACTCGAGAAAGGTCACCTCCGGCGAACTCTTCGTCGCCCTACGCGGGGCCGAAGCGGACGGCCACGCATTCATTCCGGGCGCGCTCGAACACGGCGCCGCCGCGGTCGTGGTCGAGAGTGAACCCGCGGAAATCGATTGGGGAGATTGTGCGCGCGTCCTGGTCCCCAACTCGCGTCGGGCTCTCGCCCACCTCGCGACGGCGTATTACGGCCACCCGGCGCGCGAGCTCAAGCTCGTCGGAATCACGGGCACCAACGGAAAGACGAGTACGTCGTATCTGATCGATTCGATTCTGCGCGCGGCGGGCATCCGAACCGGCGTCATTGGAACCGTCGAGATTCGCTACGGCGCAGAACGCATTCCCGCACTCAACACCACGCCCGAGAGTCTCGATCTCCAGCACACCCTGCGCGCCATGCTGACCCACGGCGTGGAGGCCGTGAGCATGGAGGTCTCGTCCCACGGACTCGAAGTGGGGCGCGTCGAGGGCTGCCAATTCGTTGTGGCGGGCATTACGAATCTCACCCAGGACCATCTCGATTTTCACGAGAACATGGACGCCTACCGCGACGCCAAGGCCCTGCTGTTCGAGCGCCACATCGCGCCCGGCGGTAGTGCGGTGATCAACCTCGACGACGATGCATCGAGCGTGTTCATCGACCGGGCGCGCAAAGCCGGCGCGCGCATTCTCACGGTTTCCCGCCGATCGGACACCGGTGCCGACATCCGACTCGCCCAATCCCGCGTGTCTCTCGACGGAAGCTGCGCACAACTCCAAATGCCCGACGGAGCCGTCCTCGCCCTCGATCTTCCGTTGGTCGGCGATTTCAATCTCGAAAACATGTTGCTGGCCGTGGGACTGGCGCACGCGCTCGGGATTGCGAATGCCGCCATCGTCCAGGGGATTGCGGAATGTCCCCAGGTGCCGGGCCGCGTCGAGCGTGTCGGAGCGGAGCTTCCCAACTCCCCGACCGTCATCGTGGATTACGCCCACACACCGGATGCGGTGGACAAGGTGCTGCGCGCCATGCGGCCCCTGGCCCGAGCCCGGTTGATTACGGTTTTCGGTTGTGGAGGCGACCGGGACCGCGGCAAGCGGCCCCTGATGGCCCAGGCGGTCACGCGCTACAGCGACCGCGTGATCGCAACCTCCGACAATCCGCGCACCGAAGACCCCCTGGCGATCCTACGGGACGTGGAGGCGGGCCTCGGCACCCTCGAGCGCGTCGCGGCCGAGGCGCTGGACCGCACGGGCGCAGCCTACACGGTGATCCCGGATCGGCGCGCCGCCATTGCCCTGGCGGTGGCACTCGCGAAGCCCGAAGACACGGTAATCGTGGCGGGAAAGGGCCACGAGGACTACCAAATCATCGGACGGGAACGCCTCCCGTTCGACGACCGAATCGAAGCCCTGGCGGCCCTGGGTCGAAGAGGAGACGGATGACGCTGCCCTTTTCTGCCAAGGAGCTCGCCGATTGGACCGGTGGCAGGCTGCTCGAGGGTCAACCCGACGCGCGCTTCCGCGGCGTCTCCATCGACAGCCGCGAAGTCGAATCCGGCCAACTCTTCGTGGCCATCCGGGGACCGCGCAACGACGGCCACGATTATCTCGAACAAGCCATCGCGACCGGCGTCACGGGACTCCTGGTGGAACGCGGGGCGGCGAAGCCGCTTGCATCGAAGGGCAACCACCATTGCATCGTCGAATGCGACGACACCACGCTCGCGCTCGGCCTCCTCGCCAAAGCCCATCGGGCTGGCTTCGACGGGCCGGTAGTGGCCATCACCGGAAGCAACGGGAAAACCACCACCAAAGAAATGTGTGCATCGATCTTGAGTGTTTCACAGCCGTGCCTCAAGAATCCTGGAAATTGGAACAACGCCTACGGCCTTCCCCTCGCCCTGTTGCGACGCGATGCCGATTGCCGCTCGATCGTGGTCGAGATCGGGATGAACCACCGCGGCGAGATCGCCCCCCTGGCCGACATCGCAAACCCTACCGTGGCCATCGTGACCAACGTGGGCACCGCCCACATCGAAAACCTGGGAACCCAAGAGGCCATCGCCGACGAGAAAGGCGACCTGCTCGCGCGCCTCGACCCCAAGGGCACCGCCGTCGTGAACGCCGACGACCCGCGCGTGATGGCGCAATCCCAACGAACCCAAGCCCGCTGCTGGACGTTCGGGCTGGGCGGCGACGCGGATTTCCGCGCCGTCGACCTGCGAACCCTCGGCGAACGCGGACACGCGTTTCAACTCGTGACGCCCGCCGGCACGTCGGCCGCCCACGTCGCGGGACTTTCGGAGGTGAACGTCGCCAACGCGCTCGCGGCAGCCGCCGGCGCCATGGCGGCCGGCGCCAGCCTCGACGACGTGGTGGCGGGACTGGCCCATTACCGCCCGATCGGTGGCCGCATGGAATCCGTCACCCTCCCCCGCAACATCATCGTCATCAACGACACCTACAACGCCAATCCGCAATCCATGGAAGTCGCCCTGCGCAGCCTGGCGGAACTCAAGGGAACTTCCCGGGGCATCGCCGTATTGGGCGACATGGGCGAACTCGGCGCGACCTCCCAAGCCGCGCACCGCGCCACGGGTCAACTGCTTGCCGAACTCGAACTGGATTTCGTGTTCGCCATCGGCGCCCATGCGGAAGACGTCGCAATGGGCGCCACGACCGCGGGAATGGCGCGCGATCGCGTGCGCGTGGCAAAGAATCACGCAGAAGCCAGCCGCGGACTTCGCGAAATGCTGCAGGGAAACGATTGGGTGCTCGTCAAAGGTTCGCGATCGATGCAGATGGAACGGATCGTCGAAGACCTCTGCGGGGAGAAAAGGAGCTAGATGCTCTATCACTTGCTTTATCCCCTCGCCGCCGAGTTCGGGGGATTCAACGTCGTTCGCTACATCACCTTCCGCACCGCGGCCGCGGCGTTGACGGCGCTCTTCATCTCCTTCGCCGTCGGGCCACCGCTCATCCGCGCGCTCTCCCGGCTTCGCGTCGGCCAACCGATCCGCGAAATCGGCCCGGCCCACCAGGACAAGGCCGGAACGCCCACCATGGGCGGACTGTTGATTCTCCTGTCGCTGCTGGTCGCCGTATTGTTGTGGTCCGAACTCACCAACCGCTTCGTTTGGATCGTGCTGGCGGTAACCACGGGCTACGGCGCGTTGGGTTTCGTCGACGACTTCATCAAAGTCCGCAGCGGGAAGAACGAGGGGATTCGAGCGCGAACCAAACTCTTCTGGCAGTTCTCGATCGCCATCGTGGTCGCCGTCGCAATCTACTTGGACCCGAGTTTCGACAAGGAACTCGCGGTTCCCTTCTTCAAGGACTTCACACCCAACTTGGGATGGGCGTACGTCCCCCTGGCCGCACTCATCATCGTCGGCGCCAGCAACGCGGTCAATCTCACGGACGGCCTCGACGGCCTCGCCATCGGACCCGTCATGATCGCCGCCGGAAGCTTCGTCGTGCTCTCGTACGCTGCCGGCCATTCGGGAATCGCGGAATACCTGGCCATCAAGCATGTGTCCGGGAGCGGTCAGCTGGCCATTTTTTGCGGCGCCCTCGTGGGAGGCGGGTTGGGCTTTCTTTGGTTCAACACCTATCCCGCCCAACTCTTCATGGGCGACGTGGGATCCCTCGCCCTGGGCGGCGCCCTGGGGACGATTGCGGTGGTGATTCGTCAGGAAATCCTGCTCGGCGTCGTGGGGGGGATCTTCGTCATGGAAGCGCTGTCGGTCATGATTCAAGTGGCTTCCTTCAAATTGACGGGCAAGCGCGTGTTCCGCATGGCGCCCATCCACCACCACTTCGAACAGCTGGGCTGGCCCGAGCAAAAGATCGTCGTTCGTTTCTGGATCATTTCGATCATCCTCGGCCTGGTCGCCATCTCCTCCCTGAAACTTCGCTAGTGCGCGAGCTTGCGGGCAAACGCGTATTGGTCTTGGGCCTGGGCCGGACCGGGCGCAGCGTCGTCGAGTTTTGCCGCGACCACGCCGCACAGGTGGTGGGTGCGGACGAGCGCCCGCGCGAAGCCTTGTCGAACCTGGAATCCATCGCCGCCAACGACCTTCGCATCGGTGAACCGTTCCCGGATCCGGCGGAATTCGACCTCGTGGTTCCGAGCCCGGGCGTCCCCCGGGAGCGCTACGCCGAGCGCGCGGTTCGCGTCTGGGGCGATCTGGAAATCGCCTACCGCGCCCTGTCGATTCCGATCGTGGCCGTGACGGGAACCAATGGAAAGTCCACCACCTGCACGCTGATCGAAGCTTGCCTCCGCGCCGCGGGGTTGCGCGCACGGGCCGCGGGAAACATCGGCACGCCCGCCTTGTCCCTGGTGGGCGAGCCCCTCGACGTCGCGGTCCTCGAGGTTTCGTCTTTTCAATTGGAAACCGTCGAAGCCTTCCGCCCGCGCGTTTCGGTACTCCTCAACCTCAGCCCCGACCACCTCGATCGCCACGGAAGCTTCGACGCCTACGCGGCGGCGAAAGCGCGGATCTTCGCCACCCAGGGCGAGGGCGACAGCGCGGTATTGAACGGCGACGATCCCGCGGTAGCGGCGCTGGCGGACCGAATCCCCTGTCCCGTGCGATGGTTCCGACGGTCTGCGCCGGTGGAGTCGGGAAGCTGGCTCGACGCCCATTCGATCCTGCATCGCGCCTCGGGCACGACCCATCGCATCGCCCTCGAAAACCTCGACACGACGTTCCTGCGGCCCCTCGAAAACCCCCTTGCCGCCATCGCGGCCGTGGCTGCCCTGGGCGTAGGCGTCGACAAAGCCGCGGAGGGCTTGTTCGGTTTTCGCGGGCTCCCCCATCGCATGCAGCACGTGGCGACCCTGCGCGGTGTCGACTACGTAAACGATTCGAAAGCCACCAATCCCGGGGCTGCCCTGCGCTCGCTTTCGAGCATCGACCGCCCGGTGATCTGGATTGCCGGCGGTGCAGACAAAGGCCTCGACTACGATTGCCTGGCCGAGATCGCGGCCGCACGCGTTCGCGACGCCGTGCTGATCGGGCGCGCCACACCGCTGCTCGAAGCGGCGCTCGTGGGTCGCATCCCCACCCAGCGGGCCGAATCCCTGGAGGCCGCCGTCGCCAGCGCGGCGAAAATGGCTAAATCTGGAGACGTGGTTCTGTTGTCGCCGGCTTGCGCGAGTTTCGATCAGTTCCGAGATTTCGAGGATCGCGGGGATTGTTTCGCGCGCGCCGTGGAATCGATTCGCCCCGCAGGAGACGGTTCATGAAATATGGCACGCGCCGGAATGAATCCGTCGAGCCGCCGTCGAGCCACGGGCTCGACGGTGGGATCATCGCCGCCACCGCAATCCTGGCCGGCTTGGGCTTCGTGATGATCTACAGCACCACTGCGCCGCTGTCCCCGGGAAGTGCGATCCCCTCCCACTGGGTACGCCATTGCTTCATGCTCGCACTGGGGATCGGTTGTGCGTGGGCGGTCGCCCGAGTTCCCCTCGCCCTATGGCATCGCTGGGCCCTCCCCTTGTGGATCGTCTCCATCCTCCTGTTGATCGTTACCGCGTTCGCGGGCGTGCGGGTGAATGGCGCGCAGCGTTGGCTCGACATCCCGGGGATCGGCATGCGATTCCAGCCCGCGGAACTCACGAAATGGGCGACCCTGATGGTGGTGGCCGCATTCCTGGCGGGCAAACCGGGCCGCGAAGTTCGCCATCCACGCGTCACGCTTGCCACCTTCGGCTTTGCGCTGGTTCCCGCCAGCCTGCTGCTCCTGCAGCCCGACATGGGCAACGCCGCAATCCTCATCCTCCTCGTGGGCTTGTTGCTGTTCGTCGCCGGCGCTCCGTTGCGTCTATTTACGATTCCCGGCGCCCTCGGCGCGCTCGGCCTCGCCGCCTACGTACAAGCCAAACCCTATGCACTCGACCGTTGGCTCGGCTTTCGCGACCCCTGGGCCACAGCGGAAACCCAGGGCTTCCAGTTGGTGCAGTCTTTCGTAGCGTTCGGTCGGGGCGGATTCTTCGGTGTGGGGATCGGCGACGGTCGCCAGAAACTCTTCTATCTCCCGGAAGCCCACACGGACTTCATGCTGGCGGCCGTTGGCGAAGAACTCGGGTTCGTGGGCGTGCTGGTGGTCTTGGGTGGCTTCGCGGCCTTCGCGGTTGCGGGCTTGCGGATCGCGGGCCGGGCACAGGATCGGTTCTCGCTGCTCGTGGCATTCGCGATGACGGCCCTGATCGCCCTGCCCGCGGGCGCCAACGCCGCCGTCGTGACCGGCTTACTTCCGCCCAAAGGACTGCCCCTGCCCTTTCTCTCCTACGGTGGCAGCGCAACCTTGGTGAGCTTCATCTGCGTGGGGATGTTGTTGCGCTTGGCTCGCTTCGAATCGGCTCCGGCAAAAGCGGGAGTCGGGGGTGCAGAGCTTCTTCAAAGGTGGAGACGTTGACGCGCTGGGTATTGGCCGGTGGCGGCACCGGCGGTCACGTGACACCCGCGCTGGCTTTGGCCGAAGTCATTTCCGAACGCGGCGATGTGGTGTTGTTTCTCGGGTCGAAGCGCGGGCTCGAAACGCGCCTGGTCCCCCAGGCGGGCTACGAACTGATCTCCGTGGATTCCCAACCCATCATGGGGCGCGGCGTCCGGGAACGCGTGGCGGGCGCACTCGGATTGGTGTCGACCACCCGGACGGCCTGGCGCGCGCTGGCGCGTTTCCGTCCCGACGTCGTGGTGTCCGTGGGCGGCTACGCTGCGGTTCCCGGAATGTTGGCTGCCGTTGCGCGCAGGACCCCCGTGGTACTGCTGGAACCCAATGCCATCCCCGGTCGCGCGAACCGGATGGCGGCCCGCTTCGCTCGCCGCATCTTCCTGGGGTTCGAATCCGCCAGTGGAATCTTCCCTGCGCGCATGGCGGACCGGATCCGAACGGTCGGAATGCCCCTGCGCCGCGCACTGGTCGACGCCTTCGCGGGCAGTGAGCCGCGCGACACCCCCAAGCCGCCAATCCATCTGTTGATCTTCGGCGGGAGTCAGGGAGCGCGACAGATCAACCGCGCGATGCTCGAGGCCGCCTCCCAACTCGGCCGGGGACGCTTCGCGATCTTTCACCAATCCGGACCCAACGACGGCCCCGCACTTCGCGACGCCTATTCGGCCGCGGGCATCGAGGCGGAAGTCGTCGAATTCGAACCCGACATGCCCCGCCGCTACCGCTGGGCGGACCTGGCCCTGTGCCGAGCCGGAGCCATTACCGTGGCCGAACTCACGCTGGCAGGTCTCGCGGCGGTCTTCGTGCCCTATCCTTACGCGGCCGACGACCACCAGGCCGCCAACGCGCGGGCGCTGGTGGAAAAAGGCGCTGGACTGTTGTTGGATGGCCGAGAGTTGGAGACCAAGAGCGTCGTCGAGACACTCGAATCGTTGGCCGCCGCTCCCGATCAGATTCGTCGCATGAGTGAGAATGCGGCGGCACTCGCCAAGCCCGAGGCCGCCCAAGCGGTGGTCGAGGAAACGTTCCGGCTGATCGCTCGCTGAATCGAGAGGAAGAAGTGTTTCGCAGGATCCAACGCATCCATTTTCTGGGCGTGGGCGGCATCGGGATGTGCGGCCTCGCCGAACTGCTCCACGATCACGGTCACCGCATCACCGGTTCCGATCTGCGCGATGGCCCCACCATCGAGCGTTTGCGCGGACTCGGGATCGAAGTCGCCATCGGCCACGACCCAGCCCAGGTCGGCGACGCCGACGTGGTGGTGCATTCCTCGGCGATCCGCGGCGACAACCCGGAGCTCGCCGAAGCCTTGCGGCGCAAGATTCCCGTCATCCCGCGCGCGGAGATGCTCGCGGAAGTGATGCGGATGAAGGACGCCATCGCGGTCGCGGGAAGTCACGGAAAGACGACCACGACTTCACTCATCGCCCACGTTCTCTCCGCCACCGGTATCGACCCTACGGCCATCATCGGCGGGCGCGTATTGACGAGCGACGCGGATCCGACCGGTGCGCGCCTGGGGGGCAGCGACGTGCTGGTCGCCGAAGCCGATGAGAGCGACGGATCGTTCCTTCGGCTCACCCCCGTCATCGCCGTGGTGACGAATGTCGACCCCGAACATCTCGACCACTACGGGGATTACGAAGCGGTCTGCGACGCCTTCGCGACCTTCGCGAACCAGGTTCCGTTCTGGGGATTGTCGGTGGTCTGCCTCGACCACCCCGGCGTGCAGAAGATCTTGCCCCGCATCACGCGGCGAACCATGACCTACGGCTTCTCTTCGCAAGCGGAACTGGTGGCAAGCGATATCGAGGTCGACGGCTTCGGCATGCGATTCCGCGTGCGCCTGCGCGGCAAAGACCTGGGCTATGTCCGCGTCGCACTCCCGGGCAGACACAACGTCGCCAATGCCCTGGCGACGCTGGCCGTCGCCCTCGAACTCGACGTCCCGTTCGATGCCGCGGCCCGAGCGCTCGGCAGCTTCGTGGGGATCGAGCGCCGCTTCCAAACCCGCGGCGAAGCGCGCGGCGTGCGGGTCGTCGACGATTACGGCCATCATCCGGCGGAAATCCGCGCCACCCTGGAAGCCGCGCGAGAGCTTCACGCCGGGCGGATCTTCGTCGTCTTCCAGCCGCACCGTTACACGCGGACGCGCGATCTCTTCGACGACTTCGCATCGGTTTTTCACGCTGCCGACAGCGTGTTCTTCACTCCCATCTACGCCGCTGGCGAAGAAAAAATCCCCGGAATCGAGTCCGAGGCCCTGGTGGCAGCCACGCGAGCGCGCGGCCACCGCGACGCGCGCTTCGTGGGGGAGTTCGACGCAGTCATCGAGACCTTGGTCCGCGAGCTCGAACCCGGCGATTGGGTGTTGACCCTCGGTGCCGGAAACATCTCGGGTCTCGGCCCGCGCCTGCTCACGGCGCTCGGAGAATCGACGCGTTGATCGACGGCCCCGCACGAGCGGCGCTCGAAAACGCCCTGAGCGACTCCATTCGCTTCGACGCCTCCCTGGCCCGCAACACTTCTCTGTGTATCGGGGGCAAGGCCGACGCACTCGCGGCGCCGGAGGACCGGGCCCAGCTGATCGCCCTCTTGAGACTGTGTGGCGAATTTCAGCTGCCCCACACCTTGGTGGGCGGCGGCTTCAACACCCTCGTGCTCGATGGCGGCGTCGAAGGCGTGGTGATCCAGCTGCGCCGCTTTCGAAAGATCGAAATGTCCGCCCCGGACCGCTTGTACGCCGGCGCTGGCGCCTCCCACAGCCAGGTCACCAACTTATGCATCGAGCGCGGACTGTCGGGCCTCGAGTTCGCCGCGGGCATTCCCGGGACCGTCGGCGGTTGGATGGCGATGAATGCCGGCATCGGCGAGCGGGACATGTCCCATACGGTGAGTGCGATCGAGGTTCTGCGCGCAGGCGAGTCGGAAACAGAGTGGATCGAAGGGGTCGAACTCGACTTCGATTACCGGTCCCTGCGCAGCCTGCCGCGAGGAAGCGTGGTTCTTGCCACCCACTTCAAGGTGGAATTGAGTGATTCCGAGCGCGTGCGTGCGGAAGTTCGACGCCACCTCGACCACCGCACCGACACCCAGCCCATCGACGTTCCCTCCTGTGGATCCGTATTCAAGAACCCCGCCGGCGACTACGCTGGCCGCCTGATCGAGGCTGCAGGACTCAAGGGCCTTCGGGTGGGTGGGGCCCAGATCTCGACTTTGCACGCGAATTTCATCATTAATTCCGGTGGGGCCACCGCCGCCGACGTCCTGACTCTGATCGAGCGTGCTCGGGAAACCGTTCACGCCAAATGTGGAATTCGCCTCGAAACCGAGGTTCGAATTCTTGGAAGAGCGGTTTGATTCGAGCTGGAAAACGACATCCGAATCCTCCGCGCCGCGGCCAACCGCGCGGCCGAGATTCGCATCGTTCCCTCGCGTGGATCGCCGGCGTCTTGCTCCTGTGTGGCATGGGGGGCCTCGTACCTTGGGGGGCGCGGCAAGCCGGGCAGTGGATGCGCGGCGATCGATTCGCGTTGGAGTCGATCGCGGTGGGGGGGGCCTCGCACCTGAGTGCCCAGGAAGTGGCCGCCGCCAGCTCCGTCCGCGCCGGGCAGCGATTGATCGATCTCGACCTCGCAGAAATCGAACGACGGCTCACGAGCCATCCGTGGATCGCCTCCGCCACTCTCACTCGACTCCCCCCCGGCCGCTTGTTGATCGACATTTCCGAACGCCAACCCGGTGCCGTGACGCCCACCGAGCACGGGCCCTATTTCGTCGACGCCTCGGGCACGGCGTTCGCGCCGGCGTTCCCGACCTCCCAGGAGGAGCGGGTGCGCTTCGAATTGGACCCCCCCGCTCAACCGGGACAAGCGGATCTGCGGTTGACAGCGTGCGTTGCATTGATGAAACAGGTTGCGGGGGAAGACCTGCCGAGACTTCAGTCCGTGCGAATCACCCGGGATTCGGATCCGCGCGGGATCACCATCAGACTGGCGGGTGTGGAGAGCGAAGTCGTTCTCGGGCGCGGTGACGTCGATCCCAAGCTCGATCGATTGGGGCGGTTGTTGCGTGCGGAGCTTCCGGAGCTCGCGGACGCCAAGACCATCGATTTGCGATTCGCGCAGCGAGCGGTGCTGCGGAAAGACGTTCTCGAAGGAACGTCCGGGGCGGAAGATCGCGAGATGCGAAATTCTGCCAAGCGAGGGCCGGCCGGGTGATTCGGCGGCCCAACAACACGGGGGGGTGAGAGAAGTATGGCACGCAAAGACGACCTGGTCGTCGGCCTGGATATTGGGACCACCAAGATCTGCGCCATCGTTGGCGAGAGAACCGCAACGGGCGTCGACGTCATCGGCATTGGAACGCATCCTTCGCGCGGTCTGCGCAAGGGTGTAGTGGTCGACATCGATTCAACGGTCGAATCCATCAAGCACGCAATGGAAGAAGCGGAGCTGATGGCGGACTGCGAGATCACTTCCGTCTACGCGGGCATCGCGGGCGGGCACATCCGCGGATTCAATTCCCACGGCGTGGTTGCGGTCAAAGATCGCGAAGTCGCGGAGAACGACATCAAGCGCGTGATCGACGCCGCCAAGGCGGTCGCCATTCCCATGGACCGCGAAGTCATCCACGTCATCCCCCAGGAATTCATCATCGACGACCAGGATGGCATTCGCGAACCGCTGGGCATGAGCGGCGTTCGTTTGGAGGGACGGATTCACATCGTCACGGCGGCGGTTACCAGCGCCCAGAACATCGTGAAGTGTGCCAACAAGGCCGGCCTGAATGTGATCGACATCGTCTTGGAACCGCTCGCATCGGCCGATGCGGTCCTGGCGAACGACGAACGCAGCCTGGGGGTTTGCGTAATCGACATCGGTGGCGGAACGACGGACATCGCGGTTTTCGCGGACGGTTCCATCAAGCACACGTCGGTGCTCGGACTCGGTGGCTATCACGTTACCAACGACATCGCCGTCGGTTTGCGCACACCCTTCGACGAAGCCGAACGCATCAAGAAGAAATTCGGAATGGCGTCTGCGCGTTACTTGTCGAGCGACGACGTCATAACGGTACCGAGCGTCGGGGGACGTCGTCCGCGCGAAGTGTCGAGAAAAATCCTATGCGAGATCATCGAACCGCGTGTGGATGAAATCCTGAGTCTCGCGCGACAAGAAATTTCGAAAGGCGGACTCGAAGATCGCATTCCGTCGGGTGTCGTTTTGACCGGCGGTTGTTCCGCACTCGAAGGCATCGTCGAACTCGCAGAAGAAATTTTCGAAGCGCCCGTGCGACGCGGTACACCGACGAATGTAGGCGGACTTCAAGACGTCGTACGCAGTCCCATGTATGCGACAGGCGTCGGTTTGGTTGTGTTCGGCAGTTCGCACAATCGACCGCGGCACCCCAGTCGCTTTCGCATCCGCGACGACTCGATTTTTCGCCGCGTCAAACAGCGCATGCGCGATTGGTTCTACGGCGAATTTGCCTGAACCCGGCGGCTCGCCTCCGCCACCTCAACCGAGGGTCTTTTGCCCCGCTCGCAACTTTGGGGCTAAACGGGCGCACGAGCGAAGAAATCGTGTTAAATTGGGGGCCTAGATTGCATCGCACTGGGGGGTGAGAGATGCGCAATCGCAACCGGTCTAACAACGGTTCGAAACAAGGCGACAGCAAGACTCAGTCTGGGTCGGATAAGCAACAGTCGTCTCCTCGCAAATCCGATGATTCGGACCTGCTCGAATTCGAAACTTCGACGCAGCTCCAGGCCAATATCAAGGTCATCGGTGTCGGGGGTGCGGGCGGCAACGCCCTTTCGAACATGATTCGCTCGGGTCTGGCTGGCGTCGAATTCGTCGCCGCCAATACCGACGCCCAGGCGCTCGATCACAATCTGGCACCCGTCAAGCTACAGCTGGGTCCGGAAGTGACGCGCGGCTTGGGCTGCGGTGCCAACCCGGATCGCGGACGAGACGCCGCGCTCGAAGGTCGCGAACGCATTCGCGAACTTCTGACCGGGTCGGACATGGTTTTCGTCACGGCCGGATTGGGCGGTGGAACGGGAACCGGTGCCGCACCCATCGTGGCGGAAGTCGCACGCGAACTCGGAGCACTCACGGTCGCCGTGGTGACCAAACCGTTTCCGTTCGAGGGTCGCGTGCGATCGCGTCACGCCGAACGCGGACTCGATGAGCTGCACCGGGTCGTCGATACCCTGATCACGATTCCCAATCACCGCGTGCTCGCTCTGGCGGGTAAGACGGCGTTGGTCAAGGACGCGTTCCGACTTGCGGATGACGTGCTGCTGAACGCCGTCCGGGGCATCTCGGACCTCATCACCGTCCACGGTCTCGTGAATCTCGATTTCGCCGACGTGCGGACGATCATGAACGAGATGGGCATGGCGCTGATGGGAACCGGGATCGGCAAGGGCGAAACCCGCTCCGCCGATGCGGCCCGCTCGGCGATCTCGAGCCCGCTGCTGGAGGATCTCTCCATCGACGGGGCTCGCGGTGTGCTGATCAACATCACCGGTGGCAACGACATGACGCTCTTCGAGGTCAACGAGGCCTCGACGCTGGTCCAGGAGGCTGCCCACGAAGATGCCAACATCATCTTCGGTGCGGTGATCGACGAGACCATGGAAGAAGGCGAACTCCGCGTGACGGTGATCGCCACGGGGCTCGACGACGGCCATTCGCGCAAGAAGCTCCCGCAGGACTTCGCGCGCGAAGACTTCGCCAATGTGACGCCACTCCATCGCGATCAACCCAGCATGGCCGAGGGGGCTCCTGCCGCCCAGGCGGTGAGCGAGGCACCCGAGCTCGAACTCGACATCGAGCCCGCGGCCGAGCGGGAAGCCGCGCCCGAGGCGTGGCTCTCGCCCTTCGAGGAGGACGAACTCGACGTGCCGACCTTCCTGCGAAGGGGCGGCCAGTCCGACGACGAAGAGGAAGACCGCGACCGGCCGGCGTTTTTGCGCCGGTCCGCGGACTAGCCCATGAGCCGCGCGATCCGCAGCCCGAGCCTTTGGCTGGCGCTCGCCTATGTGGGACTGATTCTCTTGGTGGCACGCGTCTACGCGTAGATGCGCAAAGCGGGCTTCGGCCCGCTTTGCGTGGCGCGCGTCCGCTAGAGCGCCTCGATGGGCGCCTGCACTTCCGAAGCGTTGAAGAAATAGGCGGTCTCGATCTTCGCCGTTTCCGGCGCATCGGATCCGTGGCACGCGTTCTTCTCGATGTCCCCGCCGAAATCCTTGCGAATGGTTCCGGCATCCGCCTCGGCGGGGTTCGTCGCGCCCATCAGCTCGCGGTTCTTCGCGATGGCATTCTCGCCTTCGAGAATGCTCACCACCACCGGTCCCGAGGTCATGAACTCCACGAGCGAGTCGAAGAAGGGCCGCGCCTTGTGAACCGCGTAGAATCCACGCGCTTCCTGGACGCTCAACTGCTTCATCTTGAGTGCGATCACTTTCAGCCCGGCGGCTTCGAATCGGCGCAGGATTTCTCCTGTTGCGCCCTTCGCCACGGCATCGGGTTTTACGATCGAAAGGGTTCTCTCCACCGCCATTGCATTCTCCTGGTAAGCCGGTAATCGGGATCGATTGGGGCGAGCAGACTAGGAGCCTGGGCGGAGATTCGCAACACGCAAGCGGCGCTCGGCGACGGGATTCAGTCGAGTTCGCGATCGAGTATCGCGCGAATCATTCGGCGCTGGTCCGGCGTGAGCTGCTCGAACCGCACCCCCATCCCCTCGGGCCCTTCGTTCTCCCGGGCCCGACCGATCCACGCCACGGTCCCCTGCAGCTGGAGGCGATCGTCGCCCGCGGAGAGCGACAGGGCAATCGGAGTCCCCGGCTCCAGGGGGGCATCGGTCGCGATGAAGAGCCCACCCGTCGAAATGTTGGATAGATAGGCGGACTGAAGCGCCGCCCCGGATTCGAAACGCACTTCCAGGTGGGTCGGGATGCGGAATTGAATCCGCCGGTCCGAACCCTCCTGGGGGCCCTCTTCGACCCCGAACCGGGCCTCCAGGGAATCCCGGAGCTGGGCCCAACGTTCGAGTTCCTCGACGTTCAGAGGCGGCGACCCGAACAGGCGGCGCCGGTTCAGCGCTGCGAATTCGGCCACGCCTTCGCGATGATCGACGGGTTCCGGCGATGATTCTGCCATGCACCCCCATCGGCAGAACCCCGCGAAAAGAAAAGAGGGCTTTCGGCGACGCGGCGAGCGTACTCCCCGCTAGCGCCGGGGGAGGCCCAGAATGCGTTCGGCCACGATATTGCGCTGAATCTCGCTGGTCCCGCCCGCGATCGTGTACATGCGGTCGGAGAGGTAGCGGTAGGCCCAATCCACGCCCTCGCGGCCCTCGCCCTCGAGGAGCACCCCCTTCGCCCCCTCGATCGCGACGCCCGTTTCCGAAAAACGCTGGGTGAGCAGGGTCGAGATGCACTTCATGGCGGCGGAGGTATGGGGAGTGAACCGACCGTGGAGCTGGTCGGACAAGACCCGCAGCCCGGACGCGCGCATGATGCGCGCCTTGATGGCCAGGTCCGCGATCTCTTGGCGCCAGACCGGGTCTTTCGACACGCCGCGTGCGCGGGCCGTGTCGATCAATTGCTCGAGACTGCGGTCGAAGCGAATTCCCGAAGCAATGCCCGCGCGTTCGTTGATGAGTGCGCTCGAGACGATCTCGTATCCCTGGCCCTCGTTCCCCAGAATCGAATCCCGCGGCACCCGCACATCGCGCAGAAACACTTCATTGAACTCGCTGTCCCCGGTGATCTGTTGAATGGGACGCACCTCGACGCCCGGCGTGTCCATGGGGATCAGCAATACCGTGAGCCCCGCCACTTTGTGGCCGTCGCTCGAGGTCCGCACCAACAGAAAGAACCAATTCGCCACGTGGGCCTGGGTGGTCCAGACCTTCTGGCCATTGATCACGTAGTCGTCGCCGTCGGGTACGGCGCGGGTCTGGGTATTGAACATGTCGCTACCCGCGTTGGGTTCGGAGTAGCCCGTGGCCCAAAGGTCTTCGCCGGATAGAATCCGCGAGACGAAGCGTTTCTTCTGTGCATCGCTGCCGTATTTGAGAATCGCGGGGCCGACCCAGGTTATCCCCATGGTGCCGACGGGCTGCGGCGCATCGCCCCGAGCCATCTCCTCGGTGAGAATCGCCTGTTCCATTTCGCTGAGCCCGGCCCCACCGTGCTCGACGGGCCAAGAGGCGCCGAGAAATCCCGCCTCGTGGAGGCGCGCCTGCCAGGCTAGATGCCCGCCGTGGGAGCCGCGCTCTTCGCGCGTCGGCTTGTTGGCCTCCACCCAATCGCGCACGCGCTTTCGAAACGCTTCTTCTTCCGGTGTGTACGAGAGGTCCATTCCGAAGGGCTCCTAGAGGCGAAGGGTGTGTCGGACGACGCGACCCGCTTCGTCGCTATGCGACTTTGAGGACGATCTTCCCGAAATGCGTGCTGGCTTTCATGATGCGGTGTGCTTCCGCGACCTGGTCGAGCGGCATCACGCGATCGACGATGGGACGCAGGCTGCTTCCGATCTCCGACCCAAAGCGTTCCAGAAATTCCCGCACGATGTCGGCCTTCTCGCCAACCGGACGCGCGCGAAGCGTAGACCCGATGATCTGTAGACGTCGAACCAGAAGTTCGCCCAAGCCGATCTCCGCCTTGGCGCCCCCCATCAATCCGATCAATACCAATCGCCCCCCCACATCGAGCGCCTTCAAATTCTGGGCGAGGTAAGGGGCTCCGATCGAGTCGAGCACGACGTCGACACCGCGACCGTCCGTGGCTTGTTTGGCGCCCGCAACGAAGTCGCCTTCGCGGTAGTTCACCGCCACATCGGCGCCGAGTTCGCGGCAACGGGCACATTTTTCGTCGGACCCGGCGGTCACGATGATCTTCCCGCCCGAGGCTTTGACGAGCTGGATACTCGCGGTCCCGATACCGCTCCCTCCACCGTGCACCAACGCCGCGCCGCCCTTCGGCAAGCCCGCCAACCGGAACACGTTGAGAAAGACCGTCAGATAAACTTCAGGAAAGACCGCCGCTTCTTCCATCGAAAACGCATCCGGCACGTGGATCGCCGAACCGGCGTCGACGACGACCTGCTCCGCATACGCGCCGCCGGCCAGCAGCGCCATGACGCGATCCCCGACCTTGAACCCCTTCACGTCGGAGCCCGTTTCGAGGACTTCGCCACTGCATTCCAAACCGATGATGGGGGATGCGCCCGGCGGCGGGGGATAGAAGCCCTGGCGTTGCATCAGGTCTGCGCGATTCACACCGGCGGCAACGACGCCAATCCGCAAATCCCCGGGTCCGAGATCCGGCGCTTCGACGTCCTTCAACTGAAGAGCGTTTTCATCTCCCGGTTCGTCGACGACGATGGCTCGCATGGGGTCAGGCTACCAACGTAGGGGTGGCGATGCGACCGGGGAACGATCGACCTTTCGAGATCGATCGTTCCCCGTGCACTAATTGAGCTCCGCTCGGGTGTAGTCGAACAGCGAGCGCGCGATGATCATGCGCTGGATCTGCCCGGTTCCTTCGTAGATGTCCGTAATGCGGACATCGCGGAACCATTTCTCGAGCAAGTGCTCGCGCGAAACCCCCATGGGCCCGAGAATATCGATGCATCCCTGGGTGATCTCGCGAACCGCAGATCCGCCCTTGGCTTTGCAGATCGAAGCCTCGTCGTTGTTGATCTTGCCTTCGCCCGCCAACCACGCCGCGCGCATGACCGTGAGCATGGACGCTTCCTGCAGCGCCTCGAGGCGGCAGAATTTGTCCACGACCGCGGATTGACCCTGCAGGGAGGCGCCGTACTCGATTTCGATTCCCGCTTCAGCGAGCTGATCGCGGGTGAAGTCGAGGGCGGCTTGGGAAATTCCCAGTCCGATGGCCGCGACACCCGGGCGCGTCATGTTGAAGGTCTTCATGACGCCGCGGAAGCCACCCGAAGATGCCTTCGGGATCTCTTCGTTCAAGCCCAGCAGATTCTCGCGGGGAATGCGGCAATCCTGGAACACGTAGGCCGCCGTATCGTCCGCGCGAATCCCGAGCTTCTTTTCCTTGTGAGCCACGATGAAACCGGGCGTTTCCTTCTCGACCAGAAACGACTTGATCCCCGCGCGGCCCGCGGACTTGTCGATGGTCGCCCAAACGATCACGCCGCCGGCGCGGCAACCGGTGGTGACGAAGATCTTCTCCCCGTTCAACACCCATTCGTCGCCGTCCAGCACCGCGGTCATCTGCACCTTGGAGGGATCCGACCCGCAACCCGGTTCGGTGATCGCCATGGCGAGGGTCATGTCGCCCCACTTGGCCTGCTGCTCGGGCGTTCCCGCCGCGCGCAGGGCCGCGTTCCCCAAGCCACCGCTGCCGCGCCGCATGCGCACGGAGTAATCGCCCCAGGTCTCCCCCGCAGCGAGCAGCATGCTCATGATGCCGACGGACGTGTCCTTGCCCTCTTCGCGGCCCGCGAACAGACCGTGGGCGTGGGGAAAATCGTCGGCCTCGGGCAGCTTGTCGGGCGGGAACTCGTGCTCGTTCTCGTCGTAATAACGGGCGTGTTCTCGCGCAACGAGCGCTTGGCGACGGATTTCATCCAGGATCTCTTGATCCTTCTTCGTCAGTTCAAAATCGATCATTGAATTTCTCCTGTCACCTAGAGGGCGAACGTGCCTTCGAGCACGGCAAGGGATTGAGCGTTGCGGTACCACATCTCGACCGGATGCTCGCGAATGAATCCGTGGCCACCGAGGACCTGAATCCCATTGTCCGCGATCGTGACCGCATGGTCCGTCGTGTAGATGTGGGCGTGGTGTGCGCTGCGGGTCGCGTCGAGGCTCTGCTCGAGCTGACTCGCGGCCTTCCAAACCAACCAACGCATGGATTCGACTTCGATCTTCATGTCTGCACACATGAAGGCGATGGCTTGCTTCTGTGCGATGGCTTGATCGAAAGCCTCGCGTTCCTTCGCGTAGGGCACGACGTATTCGAGCACCGCGCGAGAGAGACCCACGAGAGCAGCTCCCGTGGCGACCCGCGAACTATTGATCAACCGGCGTCCGTCGATTCCCTTTTCGCCACCCAGCCGGTTTGCAGCCGACACTTCGACCTTCTCGAGCTCGAGTCGCGACGTCGCAAGACCTCGAAGCCCCATGTTCTTCTCGTTTTCCGAGATGCGGAGACCCTTGGCGTCCCGCGGAACGATGAAGGCTTCGAGACCCGCAAAACCGTCCTGGGCATTGCGGGCAACGACGATGAAGTGATCCGCTCGGTCGCCAAAGGGCACGAAGGTCTTGGTCCCCGTCAGAGTGAAGTTATCGCCCTTGGGTTCCGCGAGCGTGCGCAGATTCAGCGCATCGAAAGCCGGCGACGGCTCCACCAGCGCGAGGGAGCCAGCGACCCACTTGTCGCCGCAATAGGCGGGCAAGTAGGTTTTCTTCTGCTCGTCGGTCCCGTGGTCGAGGATCGTCATGGCCGAGAGCGACGGTGCCAACGCGGCAGCGGCCAGCGTCACGTCGCCGTAGGCGAGCTCTTCGAGAGCGATTGCGTTCATGATCGGGGAACGCGCTTCGCCGCCCCCGCCGTACTCGGCGGGAATCTGGGTCGTCGTCAATCCCATTTCCCAGACCTTGTCCAAAAACGCAGTGGGGATTTCACTGGCTTCGTCGCACTCGCGCGCAGGCTTGCGAATTTCTTCATTGGCGAACTCGCGCAGCGTATCGCGTACGAGTTCTTGTTCTTCAGTCGGTCCAAACGAGATCACGCTTTTCTCCTTTTCGATTCTTTCGAGTCGAACTCTTCGCGACCGGCAGACGAGCCGGGCCGCGCAATCAGGTGGAAATAGAAATCGATGGCCTCTCGGCCGCCTTCCTTGGACATCAAATCGCGCTTCACCGCGTCTCGGGCATCCATTCTTCCGAGCACGACGCTGCACCAGGCGCGGGCATCGGCGGTGTATCGAACGTCTGCACGCTGGGCGAAACCGCGCGTCACCGTGCAGTGGCCGTCGTGCACGCGAACCGTCCAGACCCCGCCGCCGGTTCCGGTCAGCCGGATCTCGAAGGTGATGTCGACGCCGCGCGAACGGTCTTCGCGCACGACGAAGGGAAGCGTCTCGAGAATGGATTGGGGCACTGTGGCGGTGAAGGAACGCGTATCGATGTCCTGGTCTTCGACGGCGCGAACCACCCACCAACGCGCGATGGCGGCAATGATGGGTTCCAGGGAGCGACCGTTCTCCGTCACGGCGTAGAGGGAACGCGAGCCGATTCGCGTGGTCTCGACGAAGCCGTCGGCCGCCAGTTCGCGCAGGCGCGCGGACAAGACCCGCGGCGCGATCCCGGTTCGGGAGCGCAGCTCTTGGAACCCCTGGGGTCCGCCGAGCAGGTGACGCACCAATACGAGGGTCCAGCGGTCCCCCACCTGGTCGAGGGCGCGCGCCACCGGGTCGTAAATCTCGCCGGGTCGCGGAATGGGCACTGCGCCCTGCTGGACGGGGACTGCCTTGTCGATCATTGGACCAGTATCATATAGATACTGATCGGTGAGTCAACGGAATATTTGAATTCGTCCCCAGGGGAACTTCTTTACACGCAGGCGCATACTATTTGTCGAAACCCTTGAAACCGCGTAGCTTTTCGGCGCTGGAGGTGGACGGAGGATCGCCGGCGGGAGAAATCTCGCGGGAGGAAAGTCCGGGCTCCACAGGGCAGGGAGGTCGTTAACGGCGACCCGGGGTGACTCGAGGGAAAGCGCAACAGAAAGCAAACCGCCGATGGCCGATGAAGCCGCGGGCTTTGAGAGGAGCGCGTGGTGGAGGCACAGGCAAGGGTGAAATCGTGGGGTAAGAGCCCACGCGCGAAAGCCGGGTGACCGGCGGCGCGGCAAGCCCCTCCCGGAGCAAGCTCGAATAGGGACACTGCCGAGGGTGGCCCGCCCAAGCAGCCTAAAGCTGCCAGTGTCCGGGTAAGAGTGCTCGAGCGGCACAGCAATGTGTCGCCTAGATGAATGATCCTCGCCGGCCGCGCGGTAACGCGCAGTCGGGACAGGACCCGGCTTACAGTCCACAGCGGCCCGCTCACGCGGGCGGCGCCCGGGGGAAGAAGCGCAAGCCACGCCCCCGGGCTCTCCAGCAACCCCTTCCCTCTCAATCGGGCTCGGGCGAGAAGACGAGAAAGCTCTGCTTGGAGAGGTAGTCGTAGTCGCGATCGAGGCGGTAACCCGCCGCATCCATCTCGCTGCGAATCGACTCTCGCTGTGACGAGTGGGGGAAGATCTTCTGAAACCAACCTTCCGGCTTGTGGTCGATGATGGCGACCCGACCGCCGCGATTGAGAGTTGACTTCACGCGTTCGAAATACGCCGTTCGCTCGTCGATATGGTGATACGTGTTGCACGTGAAGATCAGATCGAATCCGACGTCCGGTAGTTCCGGTTCCGTTGGGTCGACGAGCAACACTTCCACGTTGCTGTGATTGCCTTCGGCCACGCTGCGCTCGAGCAACGCGGTCATGTCCGGGTCTACGTCGATGGCGTAGACCCGCCCCTCCAGCCCCACCGCCTTCGCCAAATGGAACGTGAAGTAGCCACCGCCCGCACCCAGGTCGGCGACCCGCTGGCCGGGTTCGATCGCAAGCGACGCGATCACGCGCTCGGGTTGCTGCCAGCGGTCGCGATCCGCGGGCTCATACATGCGCTGCTTGATCCCGCTGCAATCGACGCCGAGCAGCGCTTGCGAGAGCACGACCAACGCGAGGATTCCGCCGCGGCTCGCCCGTGGAATCCGCCTGCGAACAAACTTCGCTTTGGCAAAGCAACGCTGGGGGTCGAAGATTTCCTCGCGCATGGGGGTCTCCCTCGGTCCGAGATTCGATCGCGGTCTTGCTTCATTATGTCGGAGTGCGAAGCCGCTCGAACGAAGAATCGAACGGGGCCGCTTCCCGTCGAGATCGATTTCGCGAACCGGCTCGCCATCGTGCGTCGCGCGGGGTCGTACTGGCTGGAAACCGCGGCTACCCTGTTCTCGCGCGCCAGGAGGATTCCAATGTCGCTTACGGTTCTTGGTGGTGGTGTTTCGCCCTTCGTACGCAAGGTTCGCGTGTTCCTGTCGGAGAAGGGGCTCGACTACAAGCACGAGCCCATCAACCCCTTCTCGCCCCCCGAAGGCTGGCGGGACGTGAGTCCCCTGGGACGGATCCCGGCGTTCCGCGACGGCGACCTCACCCTGCCGGATTCCTCGGTGATCTGCGCCTACCTCGAGCGGAAGTTCCCGAACCCGGCGTTGTACCCGAAGGACGACGCTGACTACGCAAAGGCGCTGTGGATCGAGGAATACATGGACGGCGGCGTCGTTCCGGCCGTCGGGCCCAACATCTTCCAGGCCCTGGTGCTGAAACCGCTCCTATCCGGCGTCGAGCCCGACGAGGAACGCGCCCAGAAATGCATCGACGAAACGCTTCCGCCGCTGCTCGAATACCTGGAACGGAGTCTCGGCGACCGGGAGTTCTTCATCGGGGACCGCTTGAGCATCGCCGACATTGCGGTCGCGAGCCCCTTCGCGAGCATGCGCTTGGCGGGCGTGCGGCCGGACCCGGCACGTTGGCCGAAACTCGACGCCTTCATCGATCGCATGCACTCACGCGATTCGTTCGTCCCCCTCATCGAGGAAGACAAACCGATCTTCGGCAAGCGCTGGGTCTAACGCGAGATCAAGGTTTGCGGAGAAAGCAGCGCACGGCGGCTCGGCGCTCGGGGTCGTAGTGGGCCCATTTCTCGCCGGGGATCGCGCCCTCGTCGACGCACGCGAAACCGTGGCGCTCGAAGAACGCGCCCACCCGCGCGGAAGTCGTACACGCGAAGACGCCGGAAAACCCCTGGGCGCGCGCGCGCTCGAGCGCGAAGGCGACGAGGTGATCCCCTACCCCTTCGCCGAGAAAACGCGTCAGCGTATAGAGGGAAACGATCTCTCCCAGTTGGGGGTCCCCAATCGGAAGCAGCGCCGCGATCCCCGCCAGGTGCCGGCCTTCGACGAAGGCGCCGAAGCCGTGGGTGAGAACCCGGTCCATTTCTTCCGGCGCGCGCGGGGCCAGATAGCCCTCGTCGACGCCGCGCGCGATCAAGTGGTTGGCGGCGTCGAAATCGGTGATTCCCAGGCGGCGCACGTCGATGTAGCGCTGGCGGGTGAACAACGTGCCCGCGCCCGCGTAGGTGAAGAGTTCGTCGGCGAGTTCCTCGACCCGGCACAGGTTCACCGCGGAAACGCCTTCCTCGAGCATGTCCCGGATCTGTTCGAGCAAGGCGAGTCGGGGATTGGAATTCGCTTCCGCGGAACCCAGATAGGCTTGCAGCTCTTCGAGGTGGACGAAGGAATCGGCGCCCCCCTGCGGGCGCTCCATCCCCCCCGCCGAATCGATCCAGATCAACTTGAAGACCGACAGGGCGATGGCGAGTCCGTGGCAGGCCTCGAGGAAACCGACCGGGTTTTCCACTTGAATCCCCAGCTGCGGATTCTCGGAGAGCCGCCGCCAAACCGCGGCCGGCAGGCTGGGGACTGAGTCCGAAAGCACACGCCCATCGAGCAGCTTGTCCAAGGGGCCGCGATCCGGGCAGAGCACCACGACCTGGGTTCCGTTGGCCGCCAGGTCCGCGAGCACGCCCCGCAGCGCCGAGGAATCCGCCAGGTCCGCACCCGAAACCGCCAAGGCGAGGGTTCGCCCCCGGAACTCCCCCAGATAGAAGTCCTTCTCCGAAAAAGCCGCCTCGGCACCTGAAATCGGTTCGCGTTCCACGGCCCCAGTGTTGCGAATTTGTCGCGGCCTCGCGGCCACGCTGGCCAGCGGGTATGGTGCGGCGCCAATGGACTGGCAGGGTTGGTTCACTCTTGCGGTGGTCGGCGGCGTCCTGGTCGGGATGCTGCGTGGCTTTGCTGGGCCGGATCTCGTCATGATGGCGGGCCTCCTGACCCTCGCCGCCGTGGGGATCCTGTCGCCGGTCGAGACGTTTTCCGGCTTCGCGAATCCCGCCCTCGCCACCGTGGGCGCGGTTTTCATTCTGTCCGCCGCCCTGCGGGAGACCGGCGCCCTCGAAGCCACCCTGGGACGCATTTTCGTCCGCGCCGAGAATGAACGCAGCGGATTGATCCGCATGTTTCCCCCCTTGGCGTTTCTTTCGGCCTTCCTCAACAACACCACGGTCGTGGCCATGACGACGCCGGTCGTCATGGACTGGGCACGACGCCACCGGTTCTCGCCGAGTCGTTTTCTCATCCCGCTCAGTTATTCGTCGATCCTGGGTGGAGTCACGACCCTCATGGGGACCAGCACGACGTTGCTCGTCGCCGGCTTGATCCTCGATGCCGACATGCCCCCCATGGCGTTCTTCGAAATCGGCGCCGTCGGGCTTCCCATTTGTCTCGTGGGCCTGCTGTATCTGATCTTCGTCGCTCCGCGGCTGCTGCCGCGCCGGGACGACGGGGAAGAACTCGGCGAGCGGCGGCGGGAATATACCTCCGCCATGCGGGTCGAGAGCGATTGTCCGCTGGTCGGCCAAACCGTCGAAGAAGCGGGACTTCGCCATTTGCCGGGACTTTTCTTGATCGAGATCGATCGAGACGGACGCATGATTTCGCCGGTGGCTCCGGACGACACCATTCAGGCCAACGACCAGCTGGTTTTTGCGGGCGTGGTCGCGACCATCGTCGACTTGCAACGAATCCGCGGGCTCGTGCCGGCGGCGGTGGAAGAGGGAGCGCCCATCAGCGATCCCGAACGCAATCTCGCGGAGGCCGTCGTTTCGGATTCTTCGCCGCTCGTCAATCGCTCGATTCGCGATGCGAATTTTCGGACCGTGTACGACGCGGCGGTGGTCGCCGTACATCGCAACGCGGCGCGGGTCGGGGGAAAGATTGGCGACATCGTGATCCGTCCCGGCGACACATTGCTACTCCAAGTCGGTCCAGGCTTCGCGCGGGCGCACAGCAACAGCTCGGACTTCTATCTCGTCAGTGAGTTGTCGGATTCGGAACCCCCGCGCTTCGATCGCGCATGGGTCGCGATTGGCGTCATGGTCGCGATGGTCGCGGTCGTTACCCTCAATATTCTCTCGATTTCCGTGGCCGCCTTTCTGGCGGCCGGCGCGTTGCTCGTGACTCGCTGCATCAACGGCCCGGGTGCACGCCGCAGCGTGCAGTGGCCGGTTCTCATCGTGATCGGCGCTGGATTGGGCATCGCCCTGGCCATGCAGAAAACCGGCGCGGCGGGTTTCATCGCGCATCTGCTGGTGGGAAACGCGGGTCCCTACGGGCCCCTGGCCACGCTCGCGGTGATCTACATCGTCACCCTGGCGCTGACGGAATCGCTGAACCACACGGCTGCCGCGGCCATCATGTTTCCGATCGCCGTTGCCTCGGCGGGAGAATTGGTCGTCGAACCCCGCGGCTTCATCATGGCCGTGACGGTTGCGGCGAGCTGCTCCTTCGCTTCGCCGGTCAGCTACCAGACCCACCTCATCGTCATGGGCCCCGGGCGCTACCGATTCATGGACTTCGTCCGGGTGGGTCTTCCCCTCGACATCCTGTGCGGAATCGTGGCGTTGCTCCTGATCCCCATCATCTGGGGTTTCTAGGAATCGGAAATCAGGGAGCGATCTGCCGCGCCCTCAACGCGTAGGCGGATTCGTCCGCCGGTGCAGAACTCCGGCGCGTGCGGAACAAGCCCGTGACGTCCTCCGTAAAGAGATAGAGACACGGAACCACGAACAGAGTGAGGACACTCGCCACGGAAAGTCCGAACACCAAAGCCGCCGCGAACGGCCCGAAGACCCGCGAATACCCCGTCAATCCCAGCGCCATGGGCATGAGTCCCGCGACCGTGGTCACGGTGGTCAACAGGATGGGACGGAAGCGCTTGAAGCTCGCCAGGCGAACCGCTTCGAAGACCCCGGTGCCCCTGCGGCGTTCCTGGTTCACGAAATCGATCAGGACCAGGGAATCGTTCACCACGATCCCGGCTAAGCCCACGATTGCGTAGATGACGTACATCGACATCGGGTAACCCGACTCGCTCAGGTTATCCATCGCGAACATGCCGAGAATGACGCCAATCAGTGAGAAGAAAACAACGCTCATGACCACCAGCGGCTGGAGGTAGGAGCGAAATTGCGCCGCCAGGATGGCGTAGATGGCGAGCAGCGCGATCAGGAAAGCGCGACGCATGGCCGCCATGGTGTCGTCGGTGACCTGGAATTCGCCACCGAAGATCAGGTTCACTCCGGGGTAGCGCTCGCTCATGTTTCCGAAGCGCGCCTGCAGTTCTTGATTCACCGATGTCGACGTCGCTTCGATGTTGTCGACGTCCGCATACACCACCACGGTGCGCAATCCGTCGTAGTGATAGAGGCGTTGGAACCCCCGTTCCAACTCGATGCTCGCCACGTCTCCGAGTTTGACGAGATACCCGCCGGGCGTCCTCAGATCGACGTCGAGCAGGTCTCCGATGCTCCGGCGCTGCTCCTCGCGCAGCATGATCCGAATGTCGATGTCCTCATCGTCCGTGGGATCCTTGAACGTGGAGGGAACCACGCCGTCGTTGGCCGCAGCCAGCGCGAAGCCGACGTCGTCGAAGGTCAAGCCGTGAATCGATCCGCGGTGTTCGTCCAGGGTCACCTGCAATTCCCGGGGTCCGATCGGGACGTTGTCTTCGATGTTGTAGACGCCGGGGAACGTGGCGAGCTCCGCCTTGAGAATCTCCGCAACCTTCTTGGCGAGCAGATAGTCATCCGCTTGAACGCGAACGGCTACCGGTTTCCCGACCGGCGGGCCGTTGCGGGGCGGCGAAACGATCAGGCCTTGGAAGTTCTCCGGGTAGTCGGCCCGATATTCCTCGAGGCTCGCCTTCACGAGATTCAGCACCCGGTCCGGATTCGCGATATTCGCCTCGGTATTGGGAAACGTCGCGTAGAGGACCGCGTAGTTGACGCCGAAGATGGGCACCTCGTCGGCGCTCATCCCCATTCCTACGTAGCCCGAATAATCCACCAGCTCATCCGACAAATCGGCCAGGCGGCGCTCGACTGCCTTCATGACCTCTTCGGTTTGATCGATGCCGAAATCCGTTGGAGTCTGGACCGTGATGAAGAGTTGATTGAAGTCGCTCGGAAACAGATTGACGGGAACCCGCGTGGAAACGCCACACGCGAAGAAGAGCGCCGCAACGCTCACGGCCAGGAAGAGGTTTCGATGGGCGAGAACCCGAGACTGTCCGGACAGGTAGACGTCCCGCAGCCGATCCAGCCCGACGTCCACGCGTAGCCGCATCTGATCGCTGAATCGCCGAAGGAAGAACTTCGATTCGACGCGCGAATCTCCGGTCCCCGGCCTTTTTCGACTCCCCCAGTCCAGGTAGTGGGCGGGCAGGATCAAGAGGGCTTCGATGAGCGAACCCAACAGGCACACGATGGTGGTCTTGGGAAGAATCGACATGAACTCGCCGCTCGTCCCCGCGATGGTGAGCATGGGGATGAAGGCCGCCATGGTGGTCGTCACCGCCGCAATGACGGGCCACATCACCTCTTCGGCACCGCGCACCACGGCCTCCTGCAGAGGTTCGCCGGCCTCGATATGGCGGTAGATGTTCTCCACGATGATGATGGCGTCATCCACCAACATTCCCGAGACCATGATGAAGCCAATCAGCGAAAGGGAGTTGATCGTGATCCCGAAGATCGGGAACAGCAAGAAGGCCACCAGGAAGGAAAACGGAACACCAATGATGGCGAGAAGTGCATTGCGGAAGCCCAGCGTCATCCACAAGATCAACACCACGAGCGCGATCCCCAACAGGAGGTTCGAAGTCATCAGGTCGATTCGCGCGGCGACGTAATCCGAGCTGTCCAGTGTCAAGGTGAGTTCGATGCCCGGCGGCAGTCGGGGCTCGAACTCCGCAATGACGACTTTGACCGCATCGACGAGTTCGATGACGTCGCGATCGGCCTCCTTCGAAACGCCGATCAGAATGGTGGGAAAGCCGTTGAAACGCCCACTGACCACGCGTTTTTCGAAACCGTCGGTGATCTCGGCCAGATCGCGAAGTCGAACATGGTTCCCGTCCGCGTTTTTCTTGACCACGGTTTCCGATAGCGTTTGGGCGGAGACGAAATTCCCGAGCCCCCGCACGGTGATTTCCTGGTTGTAGAGATTGTTGAACGAGCCGCCGGGAATGTTCTGATTGTTCCCGCGCACGACCGCGTAGATTTCCGCGAGGGTCAGGTCGTATTGAAGCGCGCGGTTCCGATCGACCAGAACGCGCAACTCCCGGTCGCGCTCCCCGCGCAGCTCCGCCTTCCTCAGTCCCGGCACCCGTTCGAGTCGATCGCGAAAATCCATCGCGACCTCCCGCATGGCGAACTCGCCGACACCCGCGACGTCCGTCACCGCGACCATACAGATGTTGTAGACCTCGGAAACCGACAACTCGAGGAGGATCGGCTCCTCGGCATCTTCGGGCAGGTCGTCGACTCGGTCGATCGCGGCCCTCAAATCGTTGAGCGCGGCTTCGTATTCGATTTCGGAAAGCGTTTCCTGCCATTGAATGTTGATGGAAGACAGGCCTGCACTCGAAAAGCTGAAGAATTCCTTGATGCCGAGAATTCCGTCGATCTCTTCTTCGAGCTTGGTGGTGACGAGCCGCTCGACTTCCCCCGCCGAAGCACCGCGCCAGGGCGTGGTCACGATCGCGGTGTTGAAGGAGATGTCGGGAAATACGTCGAGCGGAATCCCGCGCGCGACGAGCCACCCCCCCACCATCAGAATGACGAAGAGCAGATTGACGAGAACGACTTGGCGTACGGCGAAACGCGGCAGGCTCACGAAGCGCGTTTCCCGCGCCGGCGTACCGGCGTCCCGTCAGAAAGCTGCCGAATGCCCGTCGTGGCCACTTCCTCGCCGATTTCGAGTCCCTCGACGACCTCATACTCGGCGGGCCGGAACGGCAACTCGCGAACGATCACTCGCCGACGCCGGGCCACGAAGGCGCCCGGTGTCTCCTCGACGACGACGAACACGAAGCGCAAGCCGAATTCGTGAACCGTGGCATCGCGGGGCACCACGGTTCGCGAAATCGGTTTGCCCAGATCGAGGTGAACGCGCGCGACCATTCCGGGCAACAAACGGCCCTGCTCGTTGGGGACCTCGACTTCCACGGGGAACTTCTTCGTCTTCTCATCCGCCGCGGCACCCACGTGGATGATCTTTCCCTCGAATCTTTCGTTGGGATAGGCCTCGACTGCGAGTCGCACAGACTCGCCCGCGCGAACGGCCACGATCTCGCGATCCGCGAGTCCCACGGTCGCGCGCGCCGTAGACACGTCCAAGAGCTCAGCGATCTGTTCCCCCTGACGGACGTATTCGCCGATCTCGATGGGAAACGAACGCAGCACTCCGGAGAATGGAGCGCGCATCTCCTTTTTTTCGAGTTGATCGTGCGCTTCATCGCGCGCCGCCATGGATTCGCGCAGCGCCGCCGAAGCGATGCGTTCCGCATTCTGCGCATCGTCCAGGGCGGAATGGGAAACGACCTTGCGGTCCGCCAGGGAACTCCGGCGTTTCAGATTCGATTGGGCGAGAGCGAGTTCGCTTTGACTGCGCGCGACCGCGGCTTCCGCTTTCTCCACCGCCACCTTGGCGAGAAGCGGATCGAGGCGAACCAGAACGAGGCCCTCCTCGACCCGTTCGAGTTCTTCTGCTCCGACCTCGATCACGCGTCCGGAGGTCTCCGAGAACAGTTCGACCTGCCGTCGAGGCTCGAGCATGACCGACGCCTCCGCACGCGGGCGAATGGCATAGCTCTCGATGCGAAGCGTCGAGACTTCGATCTGGGTGGATTCGGCGCCGGCTGCGGAAACCGTTTGCGGATCTTCGGCGGTGGCGTACATGACACTGCCCCCGACCACGAGCAGCACGAGCGACACCACGAGAACGCGCTGCAGCCCGGGACTTCGAGTAACCGATTCATCCATCGGCGGACTCCCCAAGGCGGGCGCGCTTTGGAAGGACAGCATGGCGAAGCAGAGCCTCGAGCGCCGCCCCCAGTCGGGTGGAATTGGCGTTCTCGGGGTCGAAGGCCGATCGATAGATCTGGCCGTCGAAGATTCCGTGGATCGCGGTAACGATGGCCTCCGGATCGAAGTGCGCGGCGAACACGCCGGCTTGCTGACCTTCCCGGAGAATCGATTGGATTTCGTCGGCCTGTTCGGCGTAGATCCGACGCAGCGCCTCGAACATGCGTTGGCGGGCCTTCTCGTCCCGCGCCATCACACCCCAGATCTGAAAATTGACGGGCATTTCCTCGGAAATGATCGGGATTGCCTTCGCCATCGCGGCGCAGATCCCCTCCAACCGTTCAGCGGGACCTCCCGGCGCGCGGGTTTCCGCGCGGAGCAAGCGGCGCGCCCGCTCATAGGACTCGAGCACGGCGTTCAAGAACAAGTCCTCTTTGTTCTCGAAGAAGTTGTAGAGCGTCCCCTTCGAAACCCGGGCCGCACTGGCGATCTCCTCCATCCGAGCGCCGTCGTAGCCCCGGCGGGCGCACACCTCGCGCGCGGCGTGGAGGATCCGCACGCGCTTCGTGGCGGCGCCGACGTCCTCGGATTCGGTTCCCATGAAATTCGTCCTTCCGCTCGTCCCGAAATGGACGAGAGTACTGACCAGTCAGTATTCTACGGAAAATCGAGGTTGTAAATGGAGGCCCGTGGGCCGGGCCCGACAGGGTCGAAACAACCTCCTGAAATCCCACCAGACCGACCGGTCGAACGATTTTAGGCCCTCGCGGAGCCAGTCCGTGGTATAAACGACCCGTAATCGCGCGTCCTAAAAGGGAGTCTGAATCGATCCAGACACGTCCCCCCTAGGGGAACGCGCGGCTGACTGAAAAAAGGGCTGGCGGTTTTTCCGTTGAAGCCCCACCATGATGGGCTACTCGGTTGCAGGCCGAAGAATCGGCAGCTTTTCGACGTCCAATGGGCTCATAGACCGTCGCCGGCGACGGACGCACCCAGTTGCGTACCCCAATCCCGGCGAATCAAGCCAGGCCCATTAGGCAGGCGCTCGGAAGGCAGCAGGCAGCAGACCAACAATCTGTGTGAAACCGGATCCCCCCGGGCGGTATCCGACTTAAGGGTCGGGAGTGCACTTGGGGGAGCCAGAGGGAATCCCGTGAAGCTGGAGGATCGACAAAAGGAAAGCACCGGTGACGATTCGGTGCGCAAGACTGCGACTGGCGCGAAGCCGGCCGTCGCTGTGGAAGAACTCGACCCGGGCCGGGAACGGCGTCCGCTCGAGTCCTACTTCCAGGAGATTGGTGGCACGCGGACTCTGAGCCGAGAGGAAGAAGTCCTCCTGGCGAAGGAGCTCGAGGCCGCCACGGCGGAACTTCGCAAGTCGCTCTACTCCATCCCCTATTCCGCTCGCCATGTTGTGGCCCGCTGGGATGCGCTGAAGGCGCTCTCCCACACCGGTGCAAAGCTGTCGGAGTCCATGGGGGATGAGGAGACGGGTGAGATCGCTGCGCGCGTGCAACGTGCGGTCAAGCGATTGCGCTCAGTCCTGACAGAACGCGATCGCACGCACAAGCGCCGGAACAGTACCCGGGCTTTGGAGCGCATCGACGTTCGGATGTCCAAGGACATGCAGAGTGCACATCTTTCTCTCGCTCTCCTGGCCGAGCTGCGCGAACGCGCCTTGTGGCTTTCGACTCTCCTGCGCAAGACGCGCAAAGGGACGAAGAAGTACAAGGAGTACGAGGAGCTGGCTGGGGTTTCCCGCGAACAGATGAATGAGCTCATCAACGGAGTGGAAAACGCACACGCCCGCATGACGGACGTAAAGAACCGCTTCATTGAGCACAATCTGAAGCTGGTGGTGGCCATCGCCAAGGACTACCGGAACCTCGGGCTTTCCTTCCCGGACCTGATCCAGGAAGGCAACCTTGGGCTCATCCGCGCAGTCGAGAAGTTCGACCACCGTCGAGGATTCAAGTTCTCCACCTATGCGGTTTGGTGGATCCGACAGGCGCTGGTGCGAGCGATTCAGAATCACTCGCGAACCATCCGCCTGCCGTCGCACGTGCACGATCGGCTGCAACGCAGCCAGCGGGTACGCGCGGAACTCACCGGAAAACTCGGGCGCGACCCGACACCCGGCGAGTTGGCCCCGGCCCTGGGAACGGACACGGACGCCATCGAAGCGCTCGACCTGCTGTCCCGCGAGGCGATCTCCTTGGAGTCGACCGTCGCCGGCACAGAGAAGCGACTCGATGATTTCGTTGCCGACCCCACCGCGGTGGAACCGGATGACGGCATCGATGATGACCGAATGCAGTCGGGCGTGGGCCTGCTGATCGGATGCCTCGCCCCGCGCGAGCAGCTGATTCTGCGGCTTCGCTACGGCCTGGGTGGCGAAGAGGAGCACACTCTCGAACAGATCGGGCAATCCCTGGGTCTGTCCCGAGAACGCGTGCGCCAACTCGAAGCCCGAGCCCTGAAAAAGCTCCGGGAAACGACCCCGGCGCAAAGGCTGCATCCGATCCTAGAGCCCTAGACAGCCGACAGGCGGTCAAACGGTCGAGAGTCGAGCGTTCCCACGCTCGACTCCACCCATCACGGCCGGCAGGCGGTCAAACAATCCGGGGTCGAGTGCTCTTCGCACTCGACCCCTTTTCTTTTAACCCAAGCTCGCCTCAGCCAACCCACCTCCAAACCAAAAACCCCACCCCCACCGCCCAGGCGTAATAAGCAAACCGATAAAACCGCCCATCCCGCAGCAACCGAACGAACAGCGCCAGCGCAAACACCCCGGACACGAGCGCCGCCAAACACCCGAACGCAATCGCGCGCAAATCCTGCCCCGACGCATCCTGCACCTCCGGCAGCTTGACCGCCGCCGCGCCCGACACCGCGATCACCGACAACAAAAAGGAAAACTCGGCCGCCACCACGGGACGAACCCCCAAGGCGAGGGCCGCCGCCACCGTCGATCCGCTGCGCGAGATGCCCGGGGTAATGGCGAAGAGCTGGGCGATTCCAACCAAGAACGCGCCGCCCCAGGTCAGCGCGTCGCGATTTGCGGCCGGGGCGGTTCGCCGCGTCGAAAAAACCAGAGCACCGGTGACGAGCAGCGCTACCGCGACCAAAGCCGGAGACTCGAAAGCCGATTCGATCTGGTCTTGGATCAACAGGGCGAGGCCGAGCGGCAGAGTCGCGACACCGAGCTTCAGCCCGTACTGAATCGCTTCCCGATCCCCGCGCAGCGCCCCCGACAAAAGCGCACCCACGCGGCGCCGATAGAACGCCAACACCGCGACCAGCGTCGCTACGTGGAGCGCTACTTCGAACACGATTCCCTGGGTCACGACCCCCATCACCGTGCTGACGAGCACGAGGTGTCCGGAGCTGGAGACCGGAAGAAATTCAGTGAGGCCTTGAACGAGTCCCAGCCAGATCGCTTCGAAATCAGTCATCGACTAAGCGTTCACCGCAGGGGTGGATTCCGGAGCTGCGTCCAACGCTTCGGGAGCAATCCGCTCGCGGAATTTCTCGACCGCGACATAGGTCGCCGGGACGATGAAGAAAGTGAACAAGGTGGAAAAGAACATGCCGCCCACGACCGCAACCCCCAAGCCCCGGCGCGATTCGCCACCGGCGCCGAGCCCCAAAGCAATCGGCGTGATGCCCGCGATGGTGGCGAGTGCGGTCATCAGAATCGGGCGGAAGCGGCTTCGAGACGCCTCCAGCGTCGCCTCCGCGACACCGAGGCCCCGCTCTCTCAACTGATTGGCAAACTCCACGATCAAGATCGAATTCTTCGTCACCAAGCCCACCAACATCACCAAGCCAATCTTGCTGAACAAGTTGAGGGAAGTTCCAGACACCCCCATCGCACCGCACACGTAGAGCGTCAGCAACGCGCCGGTGAAGGAAAGCGCCACCGCCACCAGAATCGTGATCGGATGGACGAAACTCTCGAACTGCGCGGCGAGCACGAGGTAGACGATCAAAACCGCCAGCGCGTAGGCGAACAACAGCGCATTGCCGGATTCGAAGAAACGCTCGGACTCACCGGAGAACGCCATGCGATACCCCTCGTCCCTCGGTAATACCGCGGCCGCCACTTCTTCGACTCTCTCCAAGGCTTCGCCCTGGGACAGGTCCGACAAATCGGAAGTGAGGGTCACGGAGCGCAAACGGTCGAAGTGCGGAAGATCGCGGGGCGCGATGGTCTCGCGCGCGTCGACCACGGAATACAGCGGCACCAATTGCTGGTTCTCGCCGTTGACGTAGAGACCGAGCAGGTCTTGGGGATTGGAACGCGACTCGCGCCGGAGTTGAGCGATGACGTCGTAGGTCTCCCCGCTCAGCTTGAAGGTCGAGATATCCACTCCACCCAGGAGGATTTGGAGCGTGGTCGCGATGTCGCGCACGGAAACCCCGAGATCGCTCGCGCGATCGCGATCGATTTCGATTTCGAGTTGCGGCTTATTGAGGAAAAGATCGGTGTCGACGTTTGCGAAGCCCCCCATCTCTTCCAGGCGTCTTTTGATCTCTTCGGCGTGGCGCGCGAGCTCGTGCACATCGTCGCCCTGAATCACCAGGGAAACCGGCGACGCGGTGAATCCGCGCAGCGGGGACGGCAGAACCGCCCAGGCCTGAATTCCGGCAATCCCCTTCAGACCGCCCATCAAGTGCCCCACCGTGTCCGAAATATCCGCGCGCTCGCGGTCTGCCTTCGGATGCAGCATGGTGAACAGCGCTCCCTGGTTGACGAGCCCCGGCGTGCCGATCCCCAATGCCACCACGGAGAAAACCCGGGCCACTTCGGGCGTCGAGAGGAAGACCTGCTCCGCTTGTCGCTGATAGCGGTCGGTGTATTCGATGGTGCTGCCCTCGGGTGCACGGGTCCAGCCGATCACCACGCCGCGGTCCGCTCGCGGTACCAACTCCTGATCGATGTTGATGAACAGGAACCCACCCATGACGGTCCAGACGAGCCCCAGGACGACCCACAACCTCGGACGCGCGATTGCACCCCGCAGGCGGCGACCATACCCCTCGGACAGGCGATCGAAGCTTCGCCCCAAGACGGCCTTCAGGCCGGTTTCTTCCCTGGAACGCCGCAACACGATGGCGCAAAGGGCTGGAGAAAGTGTGAGCGCAACGAAGCCCGAGATCCCAACGGCGGTCGCGACGGTGACGGCGAACTCGCGAAACAGCCGCCCCGTGGTGTCCGTGAGAAACGTCAGCGGGAGGAAGACCGCGACCGCGGAAACCGTCGCCGAAACCACGGCGAACGAAATCTCCTGCATCCCGCGACGCGAAGCTTCGAGGGGCGAATGGCCATCTTCGATCCAACGCGTGATGTTTTCGAGAACCACGATGGCATCGTCGACCACGAGTCCGATCGCGAGCGTGACGCCCATCAAGGTCAACGTGTTGATCGAAAAATCGAAGATATACAAAGCCGCAAACGCACCGACGATCGACACCGGGATCGTCACCGCCGGGATGATGGTCGCGCGCGCCGAGCGCAAGAAGCCATAGATGACGATCACCACCAGTAACGCCGCTTCGAAAATCGTGCGCGTTACGTCGCTCAGGGAATCACGGATGAAGACCGAGGAATCAAAGGCGATTTCCAGCTTGACGCCAGCGGGCAGGTCGCCGCGCAGGCGCTCCATTTCCGCCTTTACGGCGTCTGCCACCGACAGGGTGTTGGCCTTGGATTGTTTGACGATTCCCAGTCCGAGACCCGGGACGCCGTTGTAGCGGACGATCTTGCGGTCGTCCTCGGCGCCTACTTCCACGTCGGCGATGTCTTCCAGACGGATCGGATTGCCCGACACATTGGCGACGATCAATCTGCTGTAGGACTCGGCGGTTTGCAGTTCGCCCAAACTGCGAACCGTAAATTCGACACTCGAACTTTCAACTCGCCCGGAAGGCAAGTCGACGTTCTCCCGGCCGAGGGCCGCGACGACGTCCGAGATCGTGAGCTGATGCGAGGTCAGGCGTTCGTTGTCGATCCAAACCCGCATGGAATAGCGGCGCTCGCCGCCCACCAGCACCGTGGAAACGCCCGGTAGCTTTCCAATCCGATCGACGATGTAGCGCTCGGCAATCGAGGTCAGGCGGACCTGATCGTAGTGCTCGCCCGAAAGCGCCAGCCAGATGATGGCGTTCGCGTCCGATTCGCGCTTGGCCACCACCGGGTCTTCGACTTCGTCTGGCAGCTGGCTGCGCGCGCGCGCCACGCGGTCGCGCACGTCGTTGGCCGCCGCCTCCATGTCCCGACCGAGTTCGAACTCGATGCTGATACTGGAAACCTGCTCGCGACTGGTCGACGTGACGTGCTTGACGCCCTCGATACCGATCACCTGATCTTCGATCTGTTGGGTAACGGAAGTCTCTACGACTTCCGGTGCGGCTCCCGGGAATACCGTCGTAATGGAAACGATCGGCGGATCCACGTCGGGCATGGACCGATTCGGCAGGCGTCCAAGACAAATCAACCCGAACAGAAAAATCAGCAGCGACATCACCGTCGCCAGAACGGGCCGATCGATGCAAACCTGGGAAAACTTCACGAACCTTCCCGCGCGCCGGCCTCTTCCACGCTGGCTTCAGCGGGTTGAGACTCCGGCGGGAGCAGGGTTCGCCCCACTTCGACCTTGTTGGTTCCGGCCGTAACGATCTCGTCCCCGGACGAGAGGCCCGAAACCACTTCGACCCGCCCCGCCTGGCGGGCGCCCAAGGTGACCATGACGCGTTCCGCTTTGTTCCCGTCGCCGACCCGCCAAACGAACTGTCCCTCGCGGCTGTAGACCACGGAGGCTTCGGGAACGAGGAGTGCGCCTTCCTTTCGACCGATTTCGACCTTCACCTTCGCGAACATCCCCGGGCGCAGCTTGTGGCCGGGATTCGGCATCCAGGCCTTGATGAGCATGCGTCGGGTCTCGCGATCCAAGGAAGGCGAGATGAAGAAAACCTCACCCGGGAATGTCTCGCCTGGATACGTGGCCACTTTGGCTTCGATCGGAATCCCCATTCGCGCCAGCCCCACCGCGCGTTCGGGAACCGAAAAGAACAATTGCACGTGGTCGATGGAATCCAGACGCACCAGCGAGGTTTCTTCGGAAACACTCGCTCCCACGAACACCAGGCTGTCGCCCACCAAGCCCGAATAGGGGGCGCGGATTTCCGTTCGGTCGAGAATCACTTTGGCGAGTTCGACGCGCGCGTCGGCCACGGCCCGCTCCGCCAGCGCCCGCTCGAGTTGCGCGGCGGAAGAGACGTCGCGTTTGGCGAGCTTCTTGGTTCGTTTGTAGGTGGCTTCGGCGAGCGCGCGTTGCGCTTCCGCCTCGTGGAGGAGCGCCTTTTGTTCGCCATTGCGCAGGCGGTAGAGAACCTGGTCCTTTTCGACGCGATGCCCTTCGGTGAAATCGATCGACGCGATGACGCCCTCGATTTCCGGTTTGACGATGACGGTCCCTTCGGATTCGATCTGCCCGACCAGATCCACGGTCTCCAGCAGCAGCTCCGGTTCGAGGCGGAGCAGCTCGACGGTGACCGGGCTCGGCTCTTTGGCGATTGCATTCGAGGAATCGTGACAGCCGACGCTCTGGGACAGACCGGTCAGCAGCACGCCCAAAAATAACAAAAGGCCTTTATTTTCAGATACTTGAGTCATTTGGGCAGTCCAGCCGGGGGCCTTGGGCGCAACGGGACGATGCTAGCCCACGCCGGGCGGCACAGCCGCCGGCCCCCCCGCTATGCTTGCGCGCCATCACGGGGGGAGTGCGCGGTGCCGGATCCCAGTTTTCTGGTGTGCTTGGATCTCGAAGGGGTGCTGATCCCCGAGATCTGGATCGCCTTTGCCGAGAGAACCGGGATCGCGGAACTCCGGCTCACCACCCGGGATATTCAGGATTACGACGAGCTCATGCAGCACCGGCTGCGGATCCTCGCCGACAACGATCTCGGTCTGCCGCAGATTCAGGAAGTGATCGGCGAGCTGACGCCACTCGAAGGAGCGCGTCGTTTCCTCGACGAGCTGCGCGCCCGGCATTCGGTCATCATCCTTTCGGACACTTTCTACGAATTCGCAGCGCCACTCATGCAGCAACTCGGCTGGCCGACGCTGTTCTGTCACCGCCTCGAGGTCGCCCCGGACGGACGAATTATCGACTACCATCTGCGGCAACCGGATCAGAAACGCAAAGCCGTGCTGGCGTTGCGCTCACTGGAATTCGGCGTGGTCGCAGCCGGGGATTCCTACAACGACACATCCATGCTCGAAGTCGCCCACGCGGGAATCCTGTTCCGCCCCCCGGACAACGTCATTCGCGAGTTTCCCCAGTATCCGGTAACTCGCAGCTACGAAGAACTCCTGCGCGAAATTTTGCGCGCAACCAAAAACAACTAGGAGGAACCATGGTTCGTTCAATTACGGCACTCGCGTTTGCCTCGCTCGTCTTCACACTCGGGTGCGGTGGATCCGAAGATTCGAACTCCGGCACCCCTGCAAAACCGACCCCGGCAGAAGCTCCGGCGCCCGCCAAAACCGCAAAGCCGGCTCCGACCCCGCCGCCGGCCCAAGCCGCCAAAGAGGGCTGCGCGCAGCCGGGGATCGCAGCAAAAGGCAAACCCGTCTACGTGACCTTCTGTGCGTCTTGCCACGGCGAAGATGGCGCCGCCGACGGCCCCATGGCGGCCGCGCTCAACCCCAAGCCCGCACAGCACAACGACGGTGCCTACATGAACGCCCTCTCCGACGAACACCTGTTCAAGGTCGTCAAACTCGGCGGGCCCGCGGTTGGAAAATCGCCCCTCATGGCGGGCTGGGGCGGATCGATCAACGACGCACAGATCTGCGACATCATCGCCTTCATGCGCTCGATCGCGGATCCGCCGTATCAGCCCTGACGCGGCCCGGCGGTAGCGGGGGTTGTCAACCCGCTTCGCGTTTTGCGTCGACCTTGAACATGCGGTGACCCGCCGGTTGGTAGGTCACGATCAATGCGCGCCGCGCCCGGTCGGAATCGTTCGGTTGGGAACCGTGGACCATGTGCGGGCTGAAGAACAACATCCCGCCGGCTTCGAGCTCGACCGGAACCTGGGTCGACGCGTCGAAGTAGCGCGGGTCCGTAAACAAAGGCCCGAGGGTGCCATCGCCCTCGAGTCCCGGCAGCATTCCCTTGCGATGGCTGCCCGGAATCATCCGCAAGCAACCGTTTGCGATGTCCGCATCATCGAGCACCAACATCGCGTTGGGTAATCGGTCGACGTGCGGCGTGGCGTGGTTCCAATACGGCGAATCCTGATGCCAGCGGAATTGCGATCCCTCACGTGGCCGCTTCAGATTGAGCTTGTCGGTGAAGACCGCCACCGGGCGCGTCCCCACCAGGCCGCACATGGGCTCCACGAAACGCGGGTCATCGAGCAAAGTGCTGAAGCGCGGATCCAGGTGATGGAAGGGCTCGAGCACGCGCACCGTTTCGGAATCATTGCGGTGTTCCAACTGAATCGTCGTGCCGCCGGCCTCGCGGTAGACATTGCCATCGATGGCGTATTCATCTCTGCCGCGGTCGGATGCCGCGCGCGCCACGGCCACGGAGCACTCCGCCGCGTCCCGGAGCGCATCGAGCTCGTCGGGGGAAAACAGCCGGCGGCGCACGAAATAACCCTGCTCCCGGTAGAGGAGCCGTTCTTCGTCCGATAGGCGGAGAGCAGTGCGGTCCATGGCGGGGGAGCAGTGTAGCGATGCCGGGCGGGGGGCTTCCAGCCGACGCGAAGTGCCTGTTTCTCCAGGGTTCTCGCCCTTTCACACAAGTTTCACACGCAGCCATCCAATTCTGTCCGACGGACCCCTAAGATCCTCGACACCCATCCACCGCATCGAGCGAGAGCAGAGAGGAGCGAGCGTGGCCGAGAGCACGAGTCAATCCCTGGTCATTCCCGAAAGCGACGGTTTCTGGATCAACGCCGGAAATTACGCGCGGGCCATTTACTGGGGCATCCATTTGGCCTGCTTCGCGGCGTTGTGGACCGGAGTGAACAGTACGGCGATCACGCTGTTCCTCATCACGTTCTGGGTGCGGATGTGGGCCATCACGGGCGGCTACCACCGCTACTTCTCTCACCGAACCTACAAGACCAGTCGAGCCTTCCAGTTCCTACTCGGTGTGCTCGGCACCAGCGCCACCCAGAAAGGTCCCCTGTGGTGGGCGGGACATCACCGCGCCCATCACCGCCATTCCGACGGCCCGGGTGACCGCCATTCTCCGAACAAGGGTTTCTGGTATTCCCATCAAGGTTGGATCTTCGACCACCAATGGGATCAGACGCCGGGCGAAGAAGTCCCGGACCTGGCGCGTTACCCGGAACTCGTGTGGCTCAACAAATACCACTTCATTCCCCCGCTCCTGCTGGCGGTGCTCTGCTTTGTCATCGGGGGTTGGCCGGGACTCGTGTGGGGCTACGTGATCTCCACCACGCTGCTGTGGCACAGCACGTACACCATCAACTCCCTGGCCCACGTTTGGGGCACGCGCCGCTACGACACCGGCGACGACAGCCGCAACAACTGGTTCCTGGCGCTCCTCACCATGGGTGAGGGGTGGCACAACAACCACCACCGCTATATGGCGAGCACGCGACAGGGTTTCTTCTGGTGGGAAGTCGACGCCACCTACTACATCTTGCGCGGCCTGGCCGCGATCGGTGTCGTCCGCGACCTACGCGAGCCCCCGGCTTCGATCTTGAAACCCGAAGCCGCCGAGCTCCCCAAGGCCGCCTAGCGTCGCGGCGTCAGGTCCAGGTCCGGAGGCGGGTGGTCCGGCACCTTCCAGCGGATGTGGTGCACGTCCTTCTTCTCGTGCCAGGCGTTCGCAGAGTCCACGGCCTTGTCGAAGGCCTGGAAGAAGCCGTCGCTGTCTTTGGCCTCGATCGCGGTTCCGAGCGGGGCCCAGTCGTCGCGTAGATATTCTTCCAGGGCCGCTTCGTGTTTCGGCCGCATCACCGCACCGAGTTCGAAGAGCTTGCGCGCCTCTTTCCATTGCCAGCGCGCGTTGTCCCAGTTGCCCGCCTTCACGGCGTAATACAGCTTCCAGGTGCGGTCACCGATCTGCGGCATGATGATGGCCAGCCCCGGCTGCACCATGGCGATCTCGTCGATCGCCATGTCTTTCTTGCCGTTCCAGAACACCATGTTTCGAACGAGTTCTTTGATCTTTTCTTCGTCCATCTGCGCTCCCCTCCAGCCAAAATCCAACGCGCGAGCCTACCACCCTTTGGCAAACGCCGTCACCCGAACGCGCGCGTCAAGAACCAGAACAACCCCGCCGCGAGCGCGGGCGCGGATCCCACTTGAACCAGCGTCGGACGCCACCCGGGTCGCCTCAGGGCCCGGCTCAAAAAGGGCCAAACTGCGAGAACGATGGCGAGCTGGCCTGCTTCGACGCCGAGGTTGAAGCCCAATAGGGCGGGCGCCACGCGTCCCGGCGGAAGCCCGGTCTCCACCAGGATTCCCGCGAACCCGAATCCGTGAATCAATCCGAACACGAAAGCCACCAGCCAACGCAGGGAAGCCACGCCCGGGCTTCGCGCCTCCAGCCCCAGGTAGCAGAGCGAGAACACCCCGATGCCCGCAAGCGCGGTCGCGGGAATCGCCAACACACCGAAGAGGGCCGCGGCCACGGATCCCAGGATTCCGAGAGCGAGCAACACGAAGATGCGTCGGCGTTCCGGCGGACCGCTGGTGGCCGCGAAGTTTTCGAGTGCGACCACCACGATGGAAAGGCCGATCAACGCCTCGATGGCGCCCGGCAAGGGCCGCACCACACCGAGGACCCCCAACGCAAGGGTCACACTGTGGGCCGCCGTGAAGCCCGTCACGACGCCCGCCACCTGGCGCAAGCTTCCGCCCGCAAGCAGCAATACGAGCAAGAACACGAGATGGTCGTAGCCCGTTGCAATGTGTTCGATCCCAAGGCCCAGATAATCCAGAAACGAACTTCCTTGACGGGCTTGCTCCGCCGGGGAACCCGACAGCGTGAACGAAGCGTTTCCGAGCACGAGAACCCGTTCGATCGACGCCCCCCCATCGACCCGAACGCGCGCGATGTGAAGGTGAGACGGTGCCGTCTCGCGGAACAGATCCACGGAAATTCCGAGGCTTCCTGAATCCCCGCAAAGCAACGCAAAGCGGCGACCGAAATGCGTCGGATCCGACGAGGGGACATGGACGAGGGAGCCCACGGCCCCACACGGCGCGCCGTTCGACGTGAATGCGACGTGGTCGAGGAAATAGCGATCGACCTGGGCGAGCAAGCGCGGGTTTGCGAGCACCGCGTCGATCACGAGCCCCCCGACGGCGGGTACGGCGCGCTGGACTTCACTCCACGCAACCCCCACGACGACCCGCGCACGGGCCGGGTCGTCGCTCGAAACCTCCCAGGCGGAAGTCGACGTGGAGCGAGGATGTGCCTCGGCAGCGAGAGACGGAAGGAGGAGTAAGGCGGAAGCGAGCGCGACCCACCCAGTGCGCATCATGGACCCGTGAGTTCCGGATCCAAGATCGCGACGTCGCCCACGTCTCTCAATTCGACGAGGTAATCCCGCAGGGCCGTTTCTCCGCGGGTCCGAAGCAGTTCCGCGCGAACCTGCGGGCGAACCTCTTCGAAGGGCAAGGCCTCGTCCGGTGTCCGCTCGCGCACGAAGACGACGTAGTATCCGCCGGCACCCGCCACCGGTTCGGATACGTCGCCAACCTCCAGGCCTGCGACGGTTCTTGCCACCGACGGCCCGAGATACTGGCGAATCGTTTCGAGCGGCAAAGCCTGTCCCGGCAGTGTGAGGGTCATCTCGTCTGCGATCGACTCGCGGACCTGGGCGACGGCCTCCCCTGCGCGCAGTCGAACGACCGCGCCTTCCGCACGCGTGCGCGCGGCTTCGTGTCCATCGGCGAGATTCGAGAAAAAGAGCGGATCGATCGCCATCCGACCGAGTTTCACGAACCGGTCGCGCGCTTCGTCGTAAAACGACCGCAATTCGGATTCCTCGGGTTCGGCGGCTTCCGCAGCCCCGGTGATCGATGCGATCACGGCTTGGACGATGGCGCGGCGCGCCGTGGGTTCGTGCCGCGCGAGTCCCAGGCTGATTCCGCGCTGCAGCAGGAGCTCTTCGTCCACCATGCGCTCGAGGATGCGCCGGCGCTCATCGATACCGAGTTCCGCCAAGCGACGCTCTTCGGCCACCGCCTCCACCAACCGCACATAGGTGGCTTCCGGGATGGATCGCCCGTTGACGCTCGCGATGGCACCCTCGAGCGGTGGCGCCTCCGTGGCCCCCGAGCGCAATATCCCGAGCGCGGAAAGAACCACACCCACGGCGATTCCACCCCAGAGCAAGAACGAACCCCGCGCTTCCGCAGTGCCGCGCGCGCCCGAATCGCCGTGTTGCTGATCCATCCCGAATCCCCTCTCGATCACGAACCCCGCGAATCCAAGCTCGACACGGGTTTCGAAGGTCTACTGCGGCGGCGCGTTATGCTAGATCATGTCGCGGAAACTGCATCACGCCGGAGGACCAGCGCTTGCGCCAAGCCGAGCTCCTGGGACGAGATCACGTCGAGATCGCCGACATCGAGATCGTCGCCGAAGGGCCCGCCGCCATCGCGCTGTCGCGCGGCGGCGCCGCGAAGATCTATTCCCACACCGACCACAACGAAGACGCGGCATTCTTCGCACTCGGAGTTCACGGATGGGCGGCGGCCGTCGCCGACGGGCACGGTGGCAGTTTGGGGGCCGAGAACGCACTTCAAACCATCCTGCAGAACCACGCCCATGCCTGGACGGAGGAACCCGGAATCGACGAGACCCATTGGCCGGACCTCGCGCGCTCCGTGCTCCTCGAAGCCAATCGCTCGATTCTCGGATGCCCCATCGGCCCCGACGGCCGCGGCCCCCGAACCACCCTGGCCGTCGCTCTCGCGCGGCCGGGAGATGACTTGTTGCTCGCGATGTCGATCGGCGACAGCCACGTATTCCGGGTGACCGATACGGAAGTCCTCGATCTGGCTTGGGACAAATCCCGCGACGGTGAAGCGTTCTTTCTCGGTGCCAGCGAAGAGTCCGCCGAATCCATCGAGGAAAAGTGCATCGTCTACGCGGATCGCTTGGGTGACGCGCGAGCCATCGTGCTCGTCACGGATGGACTCTCCGAACCGCTCGTGGGTGTCGATGATCCGGACCGTGCCGTCGCGGAGGCGGTTGCCCGCGGGACCCAAGCGAAACCCGCGCTCGCGGCCATCGAATCCGCTCGCACGCTGGTCGAAACCGCCCTCGAGGCACATCGCCAGAATTCGTCGGGGGACAACGTCGCCTGCGCGGTCCTATGGACCGGCAGCGGTGCCGTTCGCCGCGCGTAATCAGGCGAGGAGTTCTCGAACCCGTTCCGCGATGGCACCCGCGGAGGTGAGACCTGGCGATTCGATCCCAATCAGATTCACGAAGCCCGGCTTCCCACAATCCGCCCCGTCGTCGATCACGAAATCCCGAAAGCCTTCGCCCGGCGCCGCGAGTTTGGGCCGAATTCCCGCATAGTCGGGCGCCAACCAATCCGACGAAAGCGTCGGGAGGTAGCGGCGAACCGCTTCGCCAAAGCCGTGTGCCTTCGCCGCATCCACTCCGTAGTCGATGGCCTCGACGTATTCCGTATCGGGTCCGAAACGGATACGCCCGCCGAGATCCAGCGTTGCGTGCACGCCGAGTCCCGCTTTCGCAGGCACGGGGTAGATCAGGTGCGAAAGCTTCACGGGCGCACTTGGAGCGAGGCTGAAATAATCGCCCTTGCACAAATGCAAGCGGTATCCGAGGCGATCGACATCGAAGCCGGCGAGTGCGGCGACCGCGTCGCTGGAAAGGCCCGCGGAATTGACGACCCCCTCGCAATGCAGCGAACCGAGTTCCCCGTCGAGCGAACGCGCGTCCACCCGGTAGCCACCGCGGGATGCGGGTTCGATGGCGATCACCGCGTGGCCGAGAAGAATCGTTGCGTCGTGGGATTCGGCTTCCGCGGCGTAGGAGAGCGAAAGCGCGTGGCCGTCGACGATCCCCGTGACCGGCGAATGCAATGCGGCGACGGCCCGCACCGCCGGCTCCAGTGCGTTCACGCGAGCCTCGCTGATCATCTCGAGCCTGGGCACACCGTTCGCCGTGCCGCGTTTCTGCAAATCCTCCAAGACTTCGATCTCCGACGTCTGGGTGGCAACGATCAATTTCCCGATCGGCTTGTGGGGAATGTGGTACTTCGCACAGCGGGCGTACAGAAGCTCGCGACCGGCGACGCACAACGCGGCCTTCAGAGAATCCGCGGGATAGTAGATGCCCGCGTGGATCACCTCACTATTTCGACTCGTGGTCTCCTGGGCAATTTTTGCGTGCCGCTCCAGGACCAGAACGCGCCGCCCGGTCCGGGCGAGGGCCGCTGCACACGCCAGCCCGACCACGCCCGCGCCGATGACCACGACGTCCGCATCGCGCTCACTCAACGCGTCATTCCGAAGCTTTCGGATTGAATGGGCGCCAGAACGCCAACAGCCCAAAGAAAGCGTCCCGGCGTTCGCGCCCGCCGACCAGCAGCAGGCCCAGGGTGATCGCCCCGTACGCGAGAATGAACCAGTACCGGACCTCCGTGCTGGAAAAGGCGAACTGACCGAGGAACAACCCCGCAATCACCATCGCCTCCATGCGGCTGAACCGTAGGTTGCAGATCACGACCGTTGCAAAGAGCGATTGGGCAGAAGTCAGCCAAAGCTCTTCGGATTGGCGCGCGTCCAGCGGAAGTCCCTGTATCTGCTGAGAGGAAAACGCGTAGGCGATCGGAATGGCACCCACCAACAGCGTCCATTGATTCACCTTGGAAGAGATCAACGCCCCCATTCCGACGGATCCCCGCAAGCGCATGGCGAACAGGATCGCGATGACGAACTCGGGCGATTCCGATGCGAGCGGCGCGATCCACTGCACGAGCAGGAACTCGTCCACCGCGTAATTGCGGCCGATGTGGACCAGGCTCTCGGCGAAGGGCTCAGCGGATGCGAAGATCGCGTACGCGGCGAACACCAACATCAGCGTCGCCCACATTCGGCGCCCACGATCGCCGAACTCGCCGTCGATCAGCGCCGAGGGTCCCACCAGCTCGACTTCCGCCGCTTCTCCCAACACGGCACTCACCACGTAAGCGAGAAACAAGGACAGCAACACGAACGCGTCGAACATCGAGATCTGGTGATCGATGGGAATGAAGAAGGAATACAGGGTAGCGACCAACAGAAAACGCATCTCCAGTCGTTGACGCGGATCCAGGGCCAACTCGTTGGTCCCCGCGCGATGACACGCAATCAGCACCACCGCAGCCCAACCGAGCCCGATCAGAATGCGGTTCGCCCCGGTCATGTTCGCCACCGCATAGGCGGCGTAGCTGGGATCCTTGCCGGCCTTCCAGGCAAATTGGAGATCGATGGCGTACTCGGGAAGGACACTGACGAGCGCGAGTACCAGTAGCGCCAGGGCTTGAGGGACGTCGCGCTCGGCGAGTTCCGTCGCCCAAGACAGGATGAAAGCACCGCCGACGATCGCGAGCCCCGTCAGGATCGCAACGACTTCCTCGGGAATGCTGAGGCCGCCCCAGGCATTGGCGACGACCCAGGGAACGGGCAACGCCGTGGCCCATACGAACCACAGCAGGTCCCGCTTTCGGGAACGCGGATAAGCGCCGTTGCTCACAGGCCTAATAGGTTACGTCGAACTCTCGTTTCAAGCGCTCTCGGAAAGTCTCGACATCCAGCTCCAGGCTCTGCGTCCCGTGACTTCCCACCACCAAAGCGCCCATCATGCTCCCCATGCGACCCGCCACCTCGAAGGGCAGTCCACGCGACCTACCGCACAGGAGGCCGGCGCGGTAGGCATCGCCGCACGCGGTCGGATCGACGATCTTGTCCGCCGAAGCCGGTGGAATCTCGATCGTATCGTCTCCCTGGCGAATCTTGGAACCCTCGGCACCCAGCGTGATCACGATCGCGTCGGTGATCTTCGCGATCTCGTCTTCCCGCATGCCGGTCTTCTCGAGCGTCATCGCCCACTCGTAATCGTTCACGATATAGATCGCCGAGCCCGTGATGAGTTCGATCAAGTCCGGTCCATCGAGGATCGGCAGGGCGTGGCTCGGATCGACGGCGGTGGGGATTCCCCGTTCCTTCAGCTCGCGCCCGTATTCCAGCATGGCCTGGCGCGTGGTGGAGGAAATGATCGCCATGGAGTACGGCGCCGTCACGTCCGCGAGCCGGGCTTCGTGGGCCCGCCCCAGGGCCCCTTCGTGGAAGGCCCAAATCTGGTTGTCGTCCAGATCCGTGGTGACGAAAGCCTGGGCGGTCTTCGTGTCCTTGAGGACCTTGATCCCATCCCGCCGGATTCCGTGCTTGTCGAGCCACTCCGCGTAGGGGCCAAAATCTTCCCCCACCGTGGCGAGCAGCAGCGGATCTTCCCCGAGCAATCGCAGGTGGTAGGCGATGTTGCCCGCCGTGCCCCCGAAGTGGACATCCAGGGTCGGAACGTTGAAGGAGACGTTGATTTGATGAATTTTGTCCGGGAGAATGTGGTTCTTGAAGCGGTCCGGAAAGACCATCACGTGATCGAGGGCCAACGAGCCCGTTACGAGTATCGACATCCACCCCTCCCCCGCACCCCATTGCGCGGTCGCTCGTAGTCTACCGCGCCCTACGGCGCTGCCAGGGGGCAATGGTAAACTAACCCCGTGCGAATCACCGAATTCTTCAAACGAGACCGGCCGGTTGTTTCCTTCGAATTCTTCCCGCCCCGAACGGATGGCGGCTTCACGAAGCTCTTCGAGACGATCGCCGAGCTGAAACGACTCGATCCGGCGTTCGTGTCGGTTACCTGGGGGGCGGGCGGCTCCACCCGAGCCAAGACCATCGAAATCGTCAGTCGGATCCAGCGCGAAGTCGGGCTCACCGCCATGGCACACCTCACTTGCGTGGGCCTGCCCCGGGAAGAAATCGCGGAGATCCTCGACCGTTTGCAAAGTGAAGGCATCGAGAACGTATTGCCCCTTCGCGGCGATCCGCCCAAGGACGCCGTCGATTTCGTCGCCCCCGCCGGCGGCTTCGGTTACGCGAACGAACTCACCGCTTTCATCCGCACGCGTTGGGACCTGTGTCTGGGGGGAGCCTGTTATCCGGAAACCCACACGGACGCCCCCAATGCGGACGTCGATCTCGCGAATCTCGTGCGCAAGGTGAAATCCGGCAGCGACTTCCTCGTCACACAGCTGTTCTTCGACAATGCGAAATACTTCGCGTTCGTCGAACGCGCGCGGGGCGCGGGCATCGAAATTCCGATCGTGCCGGGCATCATGCCGGTCGTCAGTGCCAAGAACGTACGCCGCATGGCGAGCTTGAGCGGCGCCTCGATTCCCGAAGAGCTCCAACGCGAACTCGACGCCGCCGGAGAAGACGCCGAAGCCACTCTGGCGGTGGGGGTCGAGTGGGCGACGCTCCAGTGTCGCGAACTCCTGGCCCGCGGCGCGCCGGGGATCCATTTCTACACGCTGAACCAATCGCCGGCGACGCGACGCATCTTCGAGAATCTGTTCGGGTGAGCGCAGAACCCTCGCCGCTTCGCTTGGCGGTCCTGCTCTCGGGCGAGGGCACGAGCCTTCAGAATTTATTCGAACAGATCGACGCAGGGAAACTCGATGCGCGTGTCGCGCTGGTACTCTCTTCCAAGGTCGACGCCGGAGGGCTGGCACGCGCGGAGCGGCGCGGCATTCCCGCCGTGGCGATCGCACGCAAATCCTACGCGGGTTCGCGCAGCTTCAACGATGCCTTGCACGCGGAGCTGGCGAAACATGAAATCGATCTCGTGGTGTGTTTGGGCTTCTTGTCTCTGTTCGAATTGCGGAATTTCGAGGGACGTGCGCTCAACGTTCACCCGGCCCTGATTCCCGCATTTTGCGGCAAGGGGTTCTATGGCCACCGGGTCCACCAGGCCGTCATCGATTCCGGCGTGAAGCTGTCCGGCGCCACGGTGCATTTCGTCGACGCGGAATACGACCACGGTCCCATCGTTTTGCAGGAAGCCGTAGCGGTGCGCGACGATGACACGCCGGACACGCTGGCAGAACGCGTCCAGGCCGTGGAGCGAAGACTCGTCCCCGAAGCAATCCGCCTGTTCGCCGCCGGACGCCTGAAAATCGAAGGTCGGCGCGTTCGAACCGATTAGGCGGGCGGCCCAGGCCGCGCCCTACTTGCCTTCGCGCAGCGCAATCGCGTGGGTCCGCGCCGCAACCACCAGGTCCGCCCACCACACGCCGATCATCTGGGTGAAAGCCGGACCGTCGAGGTCGTGACGCGCGGGATGGTTGACCGGAAGCCCGTCCCAGCCGCGGTGAATCAGCGTGACGCGCGTTCCGTCCTGGGTCGGCTGGAAGCGGATCTCGACTTCCGTCAATTGCCCGGGCTCGAAATTTCGCGCGCGGTATTCGAATACGAGGCGCACGCCCTCTTCCCATTCGAGGATGCGACCGATCTCGAAGGCCCCACCCTCTTCATCCTCGTAGATCTCCAGGAAACGGCCTCCCGCCTCCGCGGGCTCGAAACCCATGCGACTGGGCCGATTCATGCCGGGGCGGTAACGGGGACCGCGCTTCCACCAGACGTCCACGTCCTTCGTAAACGCCTCGAAGGCGGTCTCCGGGGCAATCGCGATGTCCGTGGTGACGCTCACGCTATCGGCGGAAGGACGGGTTTCGGGGTTCATGATTCCACTACTCGAGACTGCGGACCGCGCGCGAGAAGACGATACCCACCACGCCGATGATGGCGGAAACGATGCCGCTCGAAAGCAGCGTGACCTGGGGGTCGAAGGCGGTCGTCACGAAACCCGCCTGGGCGTAGCCGATGGGCATGGAGGCGAAGAAAGCGAGTGTGTACATGCTCATTACGCGTCCCATCATGCGCGGGTCCGTGTTCTCTTGAATCAAGGAGACAGCGTAGTTCATGAACACCGATGCGCCGAATCCCCACACCACCAGCAGCAGCGCCGAAACCAACAGATCTTCGCTCTGGGAATAGAGCACGAGCACCACACCACCGCTCAAGATCGACACGCAGGTCGCCAACCCACGACGAGGGAAGGGGCGGATCGTCAGCGCGACCGAGCCGGCGAACACACCGGCACCAAAACATCCCCACAAGAGCCCAACCCATTTGTCCCCGACCGCGAACAGATCCGGCACGAGAATCGGCACCGTGACCGAGAACGGGCCGATGAAGAACACGCCGGGAACCAACGCCAGGAGCAGCAGACCGCGAATGGCGGGTTCGCCGATCACGTAGCGAACCCCTTCCGCGAGATCTTGAAACACATTGCGGCCCGTGGGTGTGGGCGGAGCCACGTAGATACGCGAGAACACGACCGCGCCGATGGCCAGCAGAACCGTTTCCGTCGCGAATCCAAATGTGAGCCCCTGGAATTCCACCAAGAGTCCGGCCAGCGACGGCCCCAGGAACTGCAGACTGGCCATGAATCCCATGGTTCCGAAGATCACGCCGTTCTGGAGTTGAGAACGCTCGACCAAGAGCGGCAGCATGCTCTGGCGAGCGGGATTGGTGAACACCGACGCGGATCCGACGACGGCGGCGAGCGGAAACACCGGCCAGATCGCGCGCACATCGAAACCCGACAGGAACACGTAGGCGATGGAAACCACCGCTGCGATGGAATACGTACGAAACAGGATCTTCCGCCGGTCCACGCGGTCCGCCACGGTCCCTCCCACGAGTGCCAGCAGCGCGCCGGGAAGGGTTTGCGCCACCAGAGCCGCCGCAATCGCGAACGCGCGGTCTTCGGAATCCACGCGATCCCGAATGAACAGCGGAACCGTCACAGTTTGGATCCCGACCCCGGTGCCAACGACCAACGAGCCGAGCCACCAATGGGTGAAGCGTCCGGACGCGAAAGGATTTCGGCTCTCGGACGCCGGGTTCATCGACGCCCGCGTTTACTTTCCGCGTGCTTCTTGAAAGCGCTGAGTTGATCGGCCCAGAACGCTTCGACTTCGTCCAGCCAGACGCCAAGATCGCGAAAGGGTTTGTGGCGCAATCGGTAGACGCGCGCCCGTGCATCGTCGGGCGCGCGCTCCTCCTCGATCAGGCCCCGGGTGCGCAACACCCGCAAATGCCGACTCATGGCCGGCGCGCTCATGCGGGACGCGGCGGCGAGCTCCCCCGCGCGCCGCGGCCCATCGCGAAGCAGATCCACGACCCGTCGCCGGGTCGGATCCGCGAGTGCGGCGAGCGTATTGTCGAGATTCGCCACGCGCTCAGGCCGGGGGCTGCATGTCTTCCGGCGCCACATCGCGCACGTGGGTCGCAAAGATCCACCGATGGCCTTCGGGATCCAGGGCGCGATAGACGCGGTCGCCATAGAACTGGTCTTCGGGCTCCGCGATGATGGTCGCCCCGGCGGCCTGGGCGCGCGCATAGTGGGCATCGACATCGTCGACGTAGACGTGCATCTGGCAGTGGCTCGCCGGCAAGTCCCGCGGACTCGCCTGACCCATTTCTTCGTAGACCGACGCCAGCATGATGCTGTTTTCTTGATAGAGAAGCGTCGCGTGCCCGATCCGGCCGTCGGGCATGGGCAAGCGGAAGCTCTCTTCGAAACCAAACGCCTTGCAGAGAAACTCGATCGCCGCCGGCGCATCCGCGTAGGCGAGATACGGAGAGATCCGCTGCGGGCCGCCCAAGGGGTTTTCCAACATGTCGCAATACCTCCTAGTTCTTCACGCGCTGGCCAAACCACCAGCGATGACCTTCACAATCTTCCGCGCCGTAGGTGCGATCCCCGTAGTCCTGGGTAACCGGCTCCTGCAGGATCACCGCCCCGGCCGCGCGGGCACGCTCGCAGTGCGCATCGATGTCGTCGACGAAAACGTAGAGCCCCTGGGAAAAGGCGCCGTCCATCATCTTCGGACTCTTCGCCTTCCGGTTGGGGTTTGCGTGGTCGTCGTTGACCGATGACACCATCACGATGCCCGCGCCCAACTCGAGTTCCGAGTGAACGATGCCCCCTTCGGGATTCTCGACTTTGATCCGCGTCGCGCATCCGAAGGCTTTGGCGAGCCACTCCAATGCAGCCGGGGCGTCTTCGTAAAAGAGTGCCGGTGAAATCTGCGGCCAGCCGGCGGGGGGGTTCACGGGTTGGGTGGACATGGGGACCTCCTATTTATTTAACCCATTGGTTAAATACTATGCGCGCGCAGCGGGTGTCAAGCCGATTGATCTCGCGTAGCCTGCCCCCATGGCCACCTTCATTGCGATGAATCATTTCCAAGTCAATCCGGACCGGGGCGCGGACTTCGAGGCGCACTGGAGCCAACGCAAAAGCTATCTCGAGCAAGTGCCGGGCTTCCTGCGCTTCGCGCTGCTGCGCGGCGACGAGCCCGGCAGCTACATCTCCCACTCGACCTGGGAGAGCCGCGAGGCCTTCGAGGCGTGGACGAAATCCGAAGCGTTTCGCAAAGCCCACGCCCAGGCCCGCACGCCCGAAGGCATTCTCGTCGGACACCCCAAGCTCCAAAGCTTCGAGGCCGTGATCGAGCAATAGACGGCGAACCCCCTCATTGACCGAAGGCGAAAATAAAGCGAAACTCGCTCTATGCCCCCCACCCCCCGATCGGGGGGCCTCGGTCTTGTTGGAGTCGTCGAAAGAAGGGTTGCCCCCCGCGACGGCTCCGACGGGGCCGGGGCCCTCGAAATCGTGCTGCGCGACTTGGGACCCCAGGTTCAACGCGGAGGGCTCTCCGCCGAGTCCCTACCCCGCTGTCCTACCCGTATTCCGGAAGTCGACCGTCTCCTGCAAGGGGGCTTCCCGCGCGGCCGGGTGGGGGAAATCGCCGGGCCCCGATCTTCCGGACGCACCTCCCTGGCCCTGCGACTTTTGTCTGCCGCCACCACCGCCGGCGAGTGCACGGCCTGGATCGATCTCGCGAATTGTTTCGACCCGAACTCCGCCGTCGCCTGCGAGGTCGAACTTTCGCGCGTGTTGTGGGTGCGTCCGCCCGGGCTGACCGAAGCCCTGCAATGCGTCGACCGCCTGCTGCGAACCGAAGGCTTCGCCCTGGTGATCCTCGACGCCGCAACCCTCCACGCATCCCCGCAGCCGATCGCAACCGCGAGCTGGTTGCGCCTGCGGCGCACCGCCGCCTGCGCGGCCAGTGCCCTCGTGATTCTTTCGGAAACGCGTCTGGCCGGAACGTTCTCGGACCTCTCCATCGAGCTCGAAGCGGCGCGGACGCACTTCACCGGCACCCCCGCCCTACTCGAAGGCATGGACACACGGATCGCCCTGGTCCGGAGCCGGGGGGAATTCCCCGAGCGCAGCACCCGGATATCGCTGCTGCGCTCTGCACGCGCCGCGTGACGCGCATCGCCTGCCTGCGTATTCCGAACCTGCCTTTGGCTTCGGAGCTGCGCGCGCACCCGGAACTCCTCCACGAGCCCTTCGCCATTGCCACCGGGGGAGAACCCCGCTCGGAAATCATCGCCGTTTCGCCGGTCGCCCAACACGCGGGGGTACGTCCCTTTTCGAGCGTGGTTCACGCCCGAGCGCGCTGTTCCGCACTGCAGGTTCGCGTACTCAACCCCGCCCGCGAGCGCGCCGCCCGCGACGCTTTGCTCGACATCGCGCTCTCGTGTTCGCCGCGCGCCCAGATCGCTCCACCCAGCAACGGCGCTTACGCGGCGGAAGGCGCGGCGTTCCTCGATGCTTCCGGGTGCGACGCACTCTTCGGTAGTGAATCCGGACTCGCCAGCGCCCTGGTCGCGCGTGCGGAGCGCATCGGCTTTTCCGCCATTGCGGCCGTCGCCGCCTCCCCCGGCGTTGCGCGCGTGGCCACACGCACCCTCACTCCACCGGACAGCGTCTGCGTCATTGCGCGTGGAACCGAAGAACGATTCCTCGCCCCTCTCCCTTTGGATCTGATCGAACCCGACGACCGCACCCATGAAGCCCTGACGCGCTTTGGCGTGCGCCGGGTGGGCGATCTCCTGCGACTGCCCGAACGCGCCCTCGCCACACGAGTCGGCCCGGAAGCTTTGCGCTTGCTCGCCCTGGCGCGCGGGCGCGAACGTTTCGCCGAGCTCCCGGTCCCGCGGGAACGTCGCCTGGAAGAAGCGGTCGACCTCGACTACGCGATCGAGCGCCTCGAACCCCTGCGCTTCATCTTGCACCGCCTGCTGGTTCAGCTCGTCCAACGCCTCGACTTGCGCCACCTGGCCTGCGGCGAGCTCGAACTCGGCCTGGGGTTGGAGGGCGGGCGCCAAGACATCCGGCGGGTCGGGATCGCGGCCCCCACCCTCGATGTGCGCGTACTCGAACGCTTGGTTTGCCTGTGCGTCGAACAGCGCGCGCCGGCCGCTCCCGTCCAGAGCGTGGCCCTGTTCGCCCGCGGGCGGCCCGGGCGGGCCGATCAACTGGACCTGTTCCGACCCGCGGGACCGGCACCCGACAAACTGAGCCACACCTTGGCGGAGCTGGCTTCCCTGTGTCGGACCGAGCACGTGGGCTCCCCCGCCGTAGCGGACCGCCATCACCCACACGCCTTCGCGACGGCGCCCTTCGGAGAGCCGTCCCCGACGGACGACGCGGCCCCGGCCGCCATTGCCCCCATGCCCCTGGCCCTGCGCGCCCTGCGCCCCCCGATTCCCGCCCAGGTGCGGGCCCCCCACGGGCACCCGGAGTGGGTGAGAAGCGCTGCAGCGAATGGGGAAGTGCTCGAATGTGCAGGGCCCTGGCGCACCAGTGGCGGCTGGTGGGCCCAGGAGGAGCGCTTTGCCCTCGACAGCTACGACGTGCAGACCAGCGATGGCACTTTGTCCCGTTTGTGCTTCGATCGGGTCGCCCGAAAATGGCTTATCGATGCGGTCTACGACTGAGGTACACTCCGCCCGCATTCATCACAGCCTCAACCTCATATCGAAGGACGGCATGGAAACGACCAAGCGCGCCCAGAACCAATCCCGATTCGGCTCCGACCTCCTGTTCATTCAGAATTTCTTCCAACGGCCGACCGAGGTGGCGTCCATTATTCCCAGCTCGCGCTTTCTCGAGCGACGCGTGGTCCGCTGCGCGGATGTCGCCACGGCCCATACCGTGGTCGAACTCGGCCCCGGCACCGGCGGTACGACGCGCGCGCTGCTGCGCGCCATGCGGCCCGACGCCAAGTTGCTCGCCATCGAGATCAACCCGCGCTTCACCCACAACATCCGCAAGAGCATCGTCGACCCGCGACTCATCGTACATACGGGCAGTGCCACGGACATTCGCGAAGCCCTCGAAGAGCACGCGCTTCCGGCGCCGGACGTAGTGCTGTCGGGCATTCCGTTCTCCACCATGCCCCGCTCGCTCGGCATCGAGATCATCCAATCCGCTCACGACGTGTTGGAGCCCGATGGGCTGTTCGTCGCCTACCAGGTGCGCGACCGCGTGGAAATTCTGGGCCGGCAGGTCTTCGGGAAGGCCAAGGTCCAGACCGAGCTGCTCAACGTTCCTCCGATGCGGGTCTACCGCTGGCAGAAGAAGGTTCCGGCTCCTCACCCCGCTTGATCTGAAGCGAAAGTCCCGCGCGTTCCGCGGCCCCATCGCTCCCGCGCTTTACGGCGTGGTTCCCGAAGCGTTCGCTGATTTCGTCGAGGGCGCGATTCAATCGGTCGCGTCGGGGAGCCGAGCGTTGCCCCCCGAACAGATCGAGCTGCGCCTCGCTACTGCGCTCGAGATTGGTCGTCCCCACACCCAACAACCGCACGGGCTCGGCAAGCGCAGCTTTGCGCAGCAGCTGACGCGCGGTGCGCGCGAACACCTCTCCGTCATCGCTGGGGTCCGCCAGCGTGGTTCGACGCGTCAACAGCGGATAACCGCGCGGGCCTTCGGAAACCCGACGCGAAAGTTTCAACTTGAGGACCACCGTGCGTGCGCGTAGCCCGGAATTGCGCAGGCGACGGGCCACGGCTTCCGCGTGGGTGCGAATCGCGGACTCGAGGGTGACGGGGTCACTCACGTCCGTCGCAAAGGTATTTTCTTCGCTGCACGACACCGGGTCGCGATAAGACTCGACGTCGCGTGAATCCTGCCCGCGCGCGAGGCGCGCCAGCGACGCCCCCCAGGCCCCCAGGGCTTGCTCCAGGGCCACCGGGTCCGCGCGCGCCAGATCCCCCACCGTGTGGAAGCCGGCTTTCTCGAGCCGGCTGCGCCCCACCGCGCCCACTCCCCACAACCGGCCCACCGGAAGCGGATCGAGGAAGTCGCGCAGACCCGACTCCGGGATCTCGAGCAGTCCGTCGGGCTTGCATAGATCGCTGGCGAGCTTGGCCGCCATCTTGATGGGCGCGATGCCGACGGAAATCGCCAAGCCGGTTTCCTCGCGCACGCAGGCGCGCAATTGCTCGCCCACTTTGCGCGCCGGCCCGAGCAGACGGGTCGTCCCCGTCAGGTCCAGGAAGGCTTCGTCGAGGGAGAGGCCTTCGACCCGCGGCGTGAAGCGGCGAAACAGGGCAAAGATGCGCGTCGACTCCGCGCGGTAGCGACGCATGTCTCCGCGCAGGAAGACCCCATGGGGACACAGACGGCGCGCCTCGACGGTCGGCATCGCGGAATGCACGCCGAAGCGCCGCGCCTCGTAGCTCGCCGCCGAGACCACACCGCGGTTCGAGGTCCCGCCCACCATGACGGGTTTGCCGCGCAGGGACGGATCATCCCGCTGTTCGATGGACGCGTAGAAGGCGTCCATATCGGCGTGGAGGATCGTGCGAGGGTGAGTCAAAGCATCTCCCGGGCGAGAACTTCGTTATGTTGCGCGCCCATGAGCGAAGCCACAACCGCCGAATCCCGTGGATCCGGACCCGCCGCCGGCGTGGTCTGGGACCTCAGCGAACTCTACCAATCCGCCGACGATCCCAAGATCGATGCGGACCTCGACGCCGCCGAACGCCAGGCCGGATCCCTGGCGGAACGCTACCGCGGCCGGATCGGCGAACTTTCCGCTCCGGAGCTCGGCACGCTCATCGACGAGATCGAGACCCTCGAAGAAAACGCTTCGCGGGCGGGTAACTTCGCCGGGCTGTTGTTCGCGGCCGACACCGGCGTCGCGCGTCACGGCGCGTTGATGCAACACGTCCAGGAACGCGGCAGCGCGATTCAGAACGCCCTGCTCTTCTTCCAGTTGGAATGGGTGGGACTCGAACCCGCTGCGGCCCAGCGCCTGATGGACGATCCGGCGCTCGCCGGGCGGCGCCATTTTCTCGAATCCATGCGGCGCTACCGGCCTCACGTGTTGTCGGAACCCGTCGAACGCGTCCTCGAAGAAACCGCCAACACCGGTGGGCGCGCCTTCGGTCGCTTGTTCGACGAAATCCTCGCCAGCATGCGGTTTACCCTCGACCACGCGGGCAACTCCGAAAATCTCAGTGAAGAAGAAGTGCTCTCGCGATTGTACGTGCCCGAGCGCTCCATGCGCCGCGCCGCTTCGGACTCCTTGACCGCCGGATTGCGCGAGAACGCCCGGGTGCTCGGTTTCATCTTCAACACCCTGGTTCAGGACAAGGCGACGAACGACCGCTTGCGCAGCTACGCGGATCCGATCCAGGAGCGAAACCTCGCCAACGAGATCGATGGCGAAACCGTGCAGGCCCTGCTCTCGGCCTGTGAGCGCGGCTACCCGGTGGTCCAGCGCTACTACCGCCTGAAGGGTCGCTTGCTCGGCATCGAACAGCTCGAGGATTACGACCGCTACGCCCCGGTGCTCGAAGGCGACGGGGAGCGGGATTTCGGCCAGGCGAAACGCATCGTGCTCGACGCCTACGGGGACTTCGCACCGCAGATGGCGGAGATCGCCGGCCAGTTCTTCGAACGCAACTGGATCGATGCGGAGCTTCGCCCCGGCAAACGCGGCGGCGCCTTCTCGGCGTCGACCCTGCCGAGCGTGCACCCCTACGTGTTTCTCAACTACACGGGCAACCTGCGCGATGTCATGACCGTGGCCCACGAGCTGGGACACGGGGTCCACCAGTTCCTCGCGCGCAAACAGGGGCTCTTCGGACAGGACACGCCCCTTACGACCGCCGAAACCGCGAGCGTATTCGGCGAGATGTTGGTGTTCCGCCGACTCATGCGCGAGGAAAGCGACCCCAAGACGCGCCTTGGACTCCTGTGCGGGAAACTCGAAGATGCCTTCGCGACGGTCTTCCGCCAGGTCGTCATGACCCGCTTCGAGGAACAGCTCCACCACGCGCGACGCAGCGAAGGCGAACTCCCCGTGGAACGCGTAAACGAAATCTGGCTCGCAGCGAACCGCGCCATGTTCCAGGACTCGGTGAACCTGCGGGACGACTACGGCTGGTGGTGGCTCTACATCCCCCACTTCGTGCACTCGCCCTTCTACTGCTACGCCTACGCGTTCGGCGAGCTGCTCGTACTCGCCCTGCTCAAGCGCTACGACGAACAAGGCGAAGCCTTCGTCCCCCGCTACCTCGACCTACTGGCCGCGGGCGGATCCGACTCTCCCCCCGCCCTGCTGAAAAAGCTCGACATCGACATCACCGACCCCAGCTTCTGGGACGGCGGCCTCGCGATCCTCGAAGAGATGGTCGGGGAGGCCGAGACGCTGGCCGATTCCCTGAATTCGTAGTTGCACGCCGCTTACGGATTCGGCTCGGCCTCAGCGCTGTCGATCGACTTCGCGATCGATCGAACGCGCCCCTGCACCTGAGCGAGCACGTAGTTCGAGTAGTTGTCCTTGACTTGAAGCTGAAGCGGGGCAATTACATCTCGATCAAAAGCATTCGCGTTGTAGATGCCGCCAATGAGTGCCAGGGCCGATACCTCGAGCCAAGTCAATCCCGTGAATACAGTTCGATCGAAATCGGCGTGGCGAAGGTTGTAGCTGACAGGAATGCTCATCTGGTCCAACGCGTTTCCATCCGGATCGTGGATCACCACAGACGTCATGATGTCAGCGTGATAGACGTAGCCGTTCCACGCCGGTGTAAAGATCAAGAAGCCGGGCCAATTGATCACGAAGTTCCAGCCGGAGCTTCGATATTCGACATTTGGCTGAACCGAGAGGATCAAATCCGGTTTCTTCATGGCGTCCTTCGCAAGATGGGCCATATAGTCGGTCCGCACTTCTCCAATGGCCGGATCCATGGAAAGTCGCTCGACGAGGGCGTTGAAGTAGAAGAGGGAATCCGCGGATCCGCTAAACGGCAGGATCGCGACGACAGGCTTCGTCGTATCCGCTGATCCCAGCTTCAACGCCACGGTGTACATCTCTCGATTCTTCACCTGCAACGCGTGGGAACATCCCAATGCGATTGTCAGAAAGAAAACCGAGGCAATACGAAGGCGACTATTCATCGCGTTTCTCCTCCACAAAGGACGGTCAGTCGACTGGTGTACAGAAGTCAGGCAGAAAATCCTCACGGGTAAATTCCCCATCGTCTCTGAGGTAGTCCGCAGCCATCGCGGCTTCGCGCGCGCTGGCCTGTGCTCGGCCAGTGATGTGGCCGACCAGCACCACAGGGAGCGTTACCTCGAGCCCTCCACCGAAGTAGCCGGCGATGTAGGTCGAGTAAGCGGGAATCAAAGTCCGATAGGCGCGAAGCTCATTCTCCCGATCTCGAATGCACTGCAGGTATTGAATCGCATCGGCAGTCGCGCTGGCTTCTTCGACCAAATCGATGCCGGGAAGCAACCGCATCATGGCCATGGTGCCCTTGGCGTCGCGTTGGAGATAGTCCTTCGCATGCCCCCCCTCGTGCAGCAAGATGGTCAAGTCACCGGAGTAGACGTTGATGGTGTTGGTGAAGGGGTCGAAGTGATCCCCGACGCCAATCAGCGGAACGCCCGCGAAAATTCGATCGGGAATCAGCGTGTAGCGAATCCAGTTGAGCAACCCGAATGTGTAGCGGTATAGAGCACCGACCTCGCTGTTCTTCGTAAGCCGGCGAAACTGTCCGATCGGATCCCATTGATTGTGCCGAACCTTGACGGACTCCAATCCATTCAGTTTGAGATAGTGGCCCAGGACCTTTTCGTTGCGCTCGGGCAGTTTGTGGTCGAGCAACTGCCAGTTCCACAGAATCAATTTCGAGGGAAGACTGAGGATGTAGTGATTGAGGGCGTCGAAGGGGAGAAACGGTCTCCCGCGTTCAATCTGGGGCTCATCTTCGAAATCGATCTGGTTCTCGCGGTAATACCCGTCGGGTAGGGAATAGATCTCCGGCGACGTGGCACACCCGGTGCTGCCCATGACGAGCGCAAGAACCAAGACGACGCCGAATCGTCCATTTTCCTGACCGGTGCCGAAATCGCACGTACCCGAACTCACAACGCGATACTGCGCGATTACCCGCTCGCAGTGTGCCGAATTCCTTCGTTTCGATATGCGGTGGATATCTTTCGGTATCCGAAAACGTCGAAAGCGGTTCGAATCCGGCGATCGGTGCATCTGAAATCTGCTTGACACAAAGGCGAAGAAAAGACGAAACTCCGGAATGGAGTGGGTGAATACGTCGAGCTGCGCTGTAAGAGTGCTTTTTCCTTTCTGGAGGGCGCTTCCAATCCCGAGGACCTGGTCGAGCGGGCCGTGGAGCTTGGGTTTTCGACCCTCGCCCTGGCGGATCGGGATGGGGTTTATGGGATTCCGCGTTTCCATCAGGCGGCGCGGGCCGCGGGGCTGCGCGCCATCGTGGGCGCCGAGGTCGAGGTCCGGGCGGGGCCCGAGGCGCGGCGGCTTTTGTTGTTGGTCGAAAGCCAGGCCGGGTATCGCAATCTCTGCCGCTTGATCACGCGCGGCCAGGCGCGCGCGCCCAAGGGAACCTGCTGGGTTTTGTGGGAAGAAGTGGAAGCCCATGCGCGGGGGCTTCTCGCTCTACTGCGTGGCGACGGTTCCCTTTCGCCCGGGTTCCTCGATCGCACGCTCGGGGTTTTTGGACCGGGACAGGTTTGGATCGACGTCGTCCGCCACCTGGATCGCGCGGGGGAAGCGGAAACGCGCTGGGGCATTGCCCTCGCCGAAGCCAGCGGCGTTCCCATCGTGGCCAGCAACGACGTCGCCTTCGCGCGCCCCCAAGGGCGCAGACTGCTCGATGCCTTTACGTGTCTGCGCGAGAAGACCGTGCTCGATCGCGCGGGCCGCAAGCTCGCGCGCAACCACGAGCGATATTTGAAATCCGCCGCCGCCATGGCGGAATGCTTTGCCGACCAGCCGGGTTGGATTCGCGCGTCGCAGGCCATCGCCGAGCGCTGCGCGTTCACGCTGGACGACCTGGGCTATCGCTTCCCCGAATTTCCCACCCCGGAAGGGGAACCCCAAGCCACGTGGCTGCGCCGCCTTACGACCGAAGGAGCCCGGGGACGCTACGGCCATCCGCTTCGCACGAAGGTGCGCGCGCAGCTCGAACACGAGCTCGCCGTGATCGAGAAGCTCGACCTGTGCGGCTACTTCTTGATCGTTCACGACATCGCGCGCTACGCGCGGGAAAACAAGATTCTCTCCCAGGGGCGCGGCTCCGCGGCCAACAGCGCGGTCTGTTACGCCCTGGGGATCACCGCCGTCGACGCCGTGGGGATGGATCTCCTGTTCGAGCGTTTTCTCTCGGAGGAACGCGGCGAATGGCCCGACATCGACCTCGACCTTCCCTCGGGAGCGCCGCGCGAATCCGTCATTCAATACGTGTTCGACAAATACGGCGCGAACGGGGCGGCCATGACGGCCACCACCATCACCTACCGCATGCGTTCCGCCGTGCGCGAGATGGGCAAGGTCTTGAGCCTCGGCAACGATGCCATCGACCGCTTGTCCAAGATTCTTTCGAGCTGGGAGCGCGACGAAACGCGCCCTCCCATTGCCGAAGCCCTACGCCAAGCCCGTGTGGATCCCGAGGCACCGCGGATCCGCACGCTCCTCGCGTTGGTGGAGAGCGTGCGCGGCCTGCCCCGCCATCTCGGACAACACACGGGCGGCATCGTGATTGCCGCGGGGCGCTTGGACGAAGTCGTCCCCATCGAACCCGCCAGCATGGCGGAGCGTCGGGTTCTGCAATGGGACAAGGACGATTGCGCGGACCTGGGGTTGATCAAGATCGATCTACTGGGGCTCGGCATGTTGAACGCCATCGAGGGCGCCACGGCATTCATTCGCGAACACGAAGGCAAGAACGTCGACATGGCCCACATCCCCGCCGACGACCCCGCCACCTACGACATGATCTGCAAAGCCGACACCATCGGCGTCTTCCAGATCGAGAGCCGTGCGCAGATGGCGACACTGCCGCGCATGAAGCCCCGCAATTTCTATGACCTGGTGGTCGAGGTCGCGATCATTCGTCCGGGCCCCATCGTGGGACAGATGGTGAACCCCTACCTGAACCGTCGCGCGGGAAGAGAAGCGGTCCACTATCCCCACCCCTCCCTGGAGCCCATCTTGAAACGCACCCTGGGGGTACCCATTTTCCAGGAACAGCTGCTGCGCATCGCCATGACGGCCGCGGGGTTCAGCGGCGGAGAATCCGAAGAGCTGCGCCGCGCCATGGGGTTCAAGCGTTCAGCGGAAAAGATGCAACGCTTGGAAGAGCGTCTGCGCCGGGGCATGGACGAACGCGGCATCGTGGGAGAGAACCAGGAAGAGATTCTGCGGGGTATCAATTCCTTTGCCCTCTACGGCTTTCCCGAATCGCACTCGGCGTCTTTCGCGTTGATCGCCTACGCGTCGGCGTACTTGAAAGCCCATCACCCGGAAGCCTTTCTCGCGGGTCTGCTGAACGCCTACCCCATGGGGTTCTACAGTCCCGCCACCCTGGTGAAGGACGCCCAACGCCACGGCGTGCTCGTGCGTCCCATCGACGTTCACTATTCCGATTGGCGCTGCAGCTTGGAAACCACGCAAGCGCGCCCGGCGGTGCGTTTGGGTTTGCGCTACGTGGCGGGCTTGCGGGAACCCGCGGGGCAGGCCATTGCGCAAGCACGCCGCGAGCAAGCCTTTTGCGACATGGGCGACCTGGCGAAGCGCGCGGCACTGCATCGCGACGAACTCGAAGTTCTGGCGGAACTGGGGGCGCTACGCGGAGTCGACCCGCCGAGCCGCACCCGTCGCTCGGCTCTCTGGCAAGTCGCTGCCCTCGAGCGCGACCCGCGTTCGCTCTTCGCCGGTGTTGCACCACGCACGAGCCCTTCCCCACTGCCGGAGATGAACGCCTTCGACGCGACCCTCTCGGATTATCGCAGCAGCGGCATCACACTGGGCCCTCACATCATGTCGTACTTGCGCGAAGACCTGTCCGGGCGCGGACTCCTGCGCGCCTGCGATTTGCGCGACTTGCCCAATGGACGATTCGTCCGCACGGCGGGACACGTCATCGTGCGCCAACGTCCCGGCTCCGCCAAAGGCTTTTGCTTTCTCACCTTGGAGGACGAGACGGGGACTTCGAACGCAGTCCTCACACCCGATGTGTTCCGGCGCTTTCGCGTTCCCCTGCACGACGCCGCCATCGTCGAAATCGCGGGGCCCCTGCAGAACGTCGACGACGTCATCCACGTGCGCGTGAACGAACTTTTGCCCCTCGCCGGTCCCGCCGCGGACACCGCCATGCCCGACGGCCACAATTATCGCTAGGGATTACGTCAAGCCTCTCCACAGCCCATTGGCCAGGGCCGAAATCAGCAACGCTCCCGGGACGAGTCCCAGGGCCGCGCACCACCCATAGCGCCACAGGGGAACGCGAAAGGCACCCGAGGAAACACCGACCAGATGCCCCCCGTAGGGCAAGAACCGACCCACGATCTGAAACAACGGGTGCTCGACGGGAAAGCGACGCAGCCACTCGGGCAGCCGCGCGAAGGCGCGATCCGCATCGAAGTCGCGAGCCAGACGGTGAAACAGGCCGTATTCGAGAAACGCGGCCAGCATCCAACCGATCCAGTTGAACACGAATCCGAGCCAGAAGCCGTAGACCGCACTGTTCGCCAAGGCGACGAGTTCGCCGGGCATGGGGGATACGGCGACCAGGGCCTGCACGGGGATCAAGACCCCCGCCGTCGCCCAACCGAAGCGGGCTTCGACCGCCGCGGGGCCACCCATTTCGTACAAACCCCGTAGGAGTAGGTAGGCAAACACGACGGTTCCGACCAGGAGTTGCACGCCTCGTGAACGGATTGCACTCCGAAAACGCTCGACGCCCCTCATGTCGCCTCCGGGGCAAAGGCAGCGCGAACGAACGCCTCCACTTCGCGGGCGCGCGCGCGGCGTGCGGCGGGCTCGAACGGGTCCCCCTCGATCGCCGAGAGAAAATTCCCGGCCGTAGCCGGGCGAAACACCAACAACGCAATCAGATTCACCGCGGCCTCGATCACGTTGACGCGTCGAATCACACCACTCTTGCGTGCCCGCAGCAACCAACGAAACCAACGCCCCACCAATTCGACCGATGGCCCCCCATCGCTCGCCCCTACGTGAATGTTGAAACCCGATTCCGAGGATGCCGGAGTCGTCATGAAGAAAATCAGCAAGCGTGCGGTCGCCGGGTATTGCGACAGATACTCGGTCACCGCCACCGCGGTCTCGACCAATTGTTCGAGCCGCGGCTCCCCACTGCTTTCGAGCGGGTCGACCACCGAGAGCAACGCTTCCGATGAAGCGTCGAGGATCGCATTGGCGAGCTCGGCCTTGCTGGAGAAGTGCTTGTACAAGCTGCTGTTGTCGAGCCCCGCAGCATTCCCGATGGCGCGCATGGTAACGCCCTCGTAACCGTGGGCGGCGAACAGTTCCGTGGCCGCCGCCAGGATCCGCGTCCGCGAACGCTGGCCGCGCTCGGTGGGGGCCGCGGAGACGAGCGATTGGGACATGGCGAACTCCTTGGAAGCAAGCGCTTGCTTTCTAATACCATCCCTGCCCACGTGCGTCAACCCGCGGTTAATCCGGACTCGGAGAATTCCAAGTGATAAACTGCGCGTCCCGCACAGACGGGGAAACGCGCGTTGCGCAGTGACTCGCATTCGAGTCGCTGTCCTAAGGGGGAGGATTCGAATATGCGTCGTCCGATGGCGGTTTTGGCTGTGCTCGCTTGTTTCGCGGTGGCCTCGACGGCTCGTGCCGAGGGTTTCGACAACCTCCTATACGGCCTGAACAGTCTGCTCACGTTCCCCGCGGACCCGGTGATGGAGACCGTCAATCCGCCCGAAGAGTTCGAATCGTTTGCGCTCCACCAGGTAACCCAACCCATGGCCGGGCTCGTGACCGGCTTTGGACTCGGATTTTATCGCGCCACCATGGGGCTCTTCGATGTGGTGCTTTCTCCCTTCTGGGTGTTTCCGATCCTGAGTCCAGAACCCCGCTACGCGATCATTCCCGGAGTCGAGTCCGAGTAGTCTCGTCGTTTCGGACCGCGTCTGGCGCGAGGCCCCGGCCGAGCCATGCAGAGGCTCCTCGACGCCCTGATCTTCTCCAGCCTGTGGGTCGCCCTCGTGGCGGGCACACTCTGCACCGCCGTCTCCCTGGCCATCGGGCTACGCCCGCAGGCCGCCAGCGTCGGCATCGCCATGTGCGGCGCCTTCTTGATCTACAACATCGACCGCCTGCGCGACCTCGAACGCGATCGAAAGACCGCGCCGATTCGCAGCGCGTTCATCGCGCGCCACGCTCCGCGCCTGGTCGCCGCGTGCGTGCTCGCCGGAATCGGGGCTGCGACCTTCGCCATTCAACTGGGTCCCGCGCCCCTGCTGCTGCTCGCGATCGTCTTGGCGCTGGGACTCTTCCATCGACGTCTCAAGACGATTCCGATGATCAAGGCCGGTTACATCAGCGGCGCGTGGCTCGCCGTCGTGATCGGCGTTCCCGCCCTGTCGGCCGCGGACCCTCGGCACACCGGTTGGGTCACGGCGATCCTGGGGCTGTCGGTTTTCTCGAACGTCGTGGCCTCGAGCATTCGGGACCAGGAGGCCGCCGCTGAACACTTTGGTCCCGTGCGCACCCTCGCCGCCGCGCGGGGCTTCGCCCTGCTGGGACTGCTCGTGAGCCTGCTCTCGCCCGACGCCATCCGCGCCCTCATGGCCGTTCCGGCGACGACGCTATTGGCCGTGTTTCTGTTCGAGCCGACGGAACGTTTCGGCTTGCTGGTGCTCGATGGAGCGCTGGCGCTCGGCGCCGCTGTCTCGATCTTCGCAACCTTGTGATGGACCGTTCAATCGAGCGCGACATCCAGGAGACGCTCGACGAACGCGCCTCCGAGCCAGGAACCGATGGGGATCGCGGCGTAGACCAGCACGCGAAATCGCAACGTCCCATCCGTCGGCCATTCCGGAACGTTGGAGACGAAGCTTCGATAGGCGAGTAGATCGCCGAATCCGAGCTCGGTGGCGCGCTCGCCCAAGCTCGACCCGCGCATGGCATCGCTATCGCCGCGCAGTGCCTGTGCGATGCGAAGCAGTTCATCGGACTTCGCCCGGCGCAGACGCTGCGCGATTCCACGCAGCATCACGACCGGCGGAACCACCGCCAACGCCAACGCGATCGGACCGATCACCCCCACCACCCAGATGAAGCCCGAATCGACACTCTGAAACGCGACGAAGGAGAGCAGCAGAAGCCCCGGAATACACGCGCGAAGTGCTTGACGCGTAAACGGCGCCAGTTTTCCCAACTCGAAGAAATCAATTTTCGGAATCGAGGCCGCGAGCCCGCCAAAGCAACGACGATGAAATGCAATCAGGTAGACGAGCGCACCTGCATTCCAACCCGCAATTGCCCCCATACTCCACGACCAGACTTGCGGCGCCCCCCAGTAGGCATCCTCTCGGAAGTAGAGCGTGGGATCTCGGTCGACGAGCAAGGCGAAAATCGGAGGCAGCAGCAGTCCCACCGACGACCAGCGCAGCATGCGCTTCGAGTCGGGTTGCGAGAACGCGCGCTCGGCGGCTTCGAAATCGCCCGGTCGCCAACTCACCGACGTGCGCAATTCTTCCAAATTGTTCCGCGCGCCCATTCGCTCGTAGCGCCTGACCGTGGGCAGCCAGGCGGCCAGGAGCGCGAGCAGAATGCCGAGGCGGGCGTCGCGCAACTCCCACCAACGCCTTTCCTCGGCCACGAACTCCGCCATGTCTCCGCTCAGGGTGACGATGAATGCGAGGGACGCAACGAATACGATCGCGAGCAACAACGCGATCCAATACGGACGCAGCGGAACGGCATCGAAGAATCGATCCAACAGCGCGGACTTCGTGGTGACTCGGGCCGACACGTTCTCCTACCCCTCTACCTGTCCTCGACGAGCTGCGCGCGTTGGCGATCCCAACGCCAGCGCGCGCGGTCCCCGGTTTGGTGAACGCCTCCCCACCAGCGATCGATTCCGTTCCACGCGATGGCATCGCCTTCCCCAGACTGCACGCGCTTGCCGTCTTGCGTCAATCCCAGGATCGAATCCGCGGACATGGGCCCCGTTGTGCGTTGGCAAAGCAACGGACGCGGCCCTCGAGTCAATTGGTCGAGATAGGTCCAGAACACGAGGTCCCCTAGAAACGGCGCCTCTTCGGCGCGGGACTGAAACTGAAAGAGATCCCTTCCGCGTTCCACTCCCTGCGCGAGCGCGTCGAGGGTCGTGTGGTCCGTGCGACGCACACCGCCGCGGGTCGACGGATACTGCTCGAGGTGGCGTCGCAGGGCCGGCGCGAGAAAGGGCAGCGATGGCGTCTCCTGGCGGAGCGACAGCGCGAGGTGCATGGGCTCATTCGAGCAAAATGCCTGCCAGGCGGCCTGCGCGAGCGCGACTTGTTCGGGGGAGACCCTTTCGCGTTGTTCGAACAGTTCAGGAAAATCGACTGGCTCCAGATTGCCCAGCCCCTCGAAACGCGCTTGCGTCGGATGATCGCCAATGCAGATCAAGCGAACCCCCGACAAGGAAGCACCGAGCCGTGCGATGCGGTCCAGAATCTGAAGCAACTGAAGTTGGTCGTAGAGATCGTGCTCGAACCAAAGTACGACCTCTTCGTTCTCGATCGCTTTCTCGAACCGCTGGTCCCGCTCCTCGAGCGAGCGCAGAATGACGGGCTCGGAATGGCCCGACAGCGCGGCGAGATACGTTGCACGCACGCGGCGAAGCGCTGCATCCGGAAGTACGGGAACGGGACCTTCGTGGAGCACATCGCGCCAGGGAAGGACTTCACCGGGGACGCCAGAGGCTTCGATCAGCGCCGCCGCCGAATCACCGTTGGTCACGTGAAACATGTTGCCCTCTAGGGTAGCGGGCGTTCCGGGGACGCGGGATCGTTCGCACCGCCGAGGTATCCCAATGCCTCGAGTGCATCCCGCGTTTCGCGGTCGAGCGCAGCAGCGGGCCGCGGGGAGTCACCCCGCAGCGCGTTCCATTCGCGATCGAAACGCTTCATCCGCTCGAGCAGCACGTCGCGCACGGCCTCGCGCTCCTGGGCGATATTCCGGGTCTCGCCGGGATCGCCTTCCAAATCGTAGAGTTCGACCCGCGACGCTTCCGATTCCTTGCCTGCGCGGATGAGTTTCCAGGGGCCGCGGCGCAGGGCCTGGAGGTTGGCGCGCGGCCAGAGACTCGCGACATCGCGCGACTCCCCTTCCCGCCCCTCGAGCAGAGGAACCAGCGACTCTCCCTGCACCCGAAACGGAACCGGAACGTGCGCGAGTTGGAGCAAAGTCGGCATGACGTCGATCAAACGAACCCGGACCCGAACCGATTGCCCGGCGAGGGTCCGGCCGCCGGGCGCGAACGCGTCGGGAATCTGCATCACGAGGGGCACGCGGAGTATCTCTTCATAGAGTGCGTTGTGGAGATAGTCACGATGCTCCCAGAACATTTCACCGTGGTCGCTGAGCAACACGACGAGGGTGCGATCGTGCAGTCCGTTGGCTCGAAGGGAGTCGAGGACGTTCCCGACTCTTTCGTCCGCGTGCCGGATCGATGCGTCGTATAGATCGATCAAGTGTTGGCGATCGGCCGGGGATTCGCGCTTCACTTTCGACCAATAGAGACGATGTCGATCCGCCCAGGACGGCCCCGCGAGTTCGCGCAAGCGCGCCGCGGAACTCACGATCTGCCCCGAATACGCGGGATCGACGAACAAATCCCGGTATTCGCCGCTCGGGGTATAGGGATCGTGCACCGCATAGGTATGGAGAAACACGAAGAAAGGCTCGTCCGCCCATTCCGACAACACTTCGCGCACGGCCTTTGTGCTCTTGCCGATCCCGAGTGGGCCTGCGAACCGCTCGAAGCCCCGGGCAAATCCCACTTCCTCGCTGATGTGGCCACCCCCCGTATACGCTGCGGTCCGATATCCGTTCGATCGGAACAACTCGGCCAGCGTTTCGACATCGTCCGCGAGGCGGCGGTTCTCGCTCGGGCCCAGGTTCGAGATGCCGTGGGATTGGGGATAGAGACCCGTCAGCAGCGTCATGTGGGACGGGGCGGTTTTGGGCGATTGACTGAACACCCAATCGAAACGCACGCCCGAAGCCGCGAGCGCATCGATCCGCGGACTCGTGGGTCGGGAATAACCATAGGTTCCCAAATGATCCGCGCGCAGCGTGTCGATCGAAATCAGCAACACATTGAGGCGTCGTGGCATTTCTTCCGCCACCGGCGGACCGCAGGCCAACGGAATCAAAAGAGCGACGGCGACGAAAACCCTGCGCATGGCGCCGATCGCTAGCCCTCACCCTCGAGCTGTTTTTTGGCGGCCGATAGTTTCTGGTCGTGCTTCGGGTCGAGCTTGGGAAACCTCGGGTCCATCCGGTCGAACGTGCTTTCGAGGATCTTCGCGACCGTCAATCGCATGAAGGGCTTGCGATCGGCCGGGATTCCATACCAGGGTGCCCACGGCCTCGATGTGGCATTGATCAGATCTTCATAGGCCTCCATGTAGCTGGGCCAATACTGCCGCTCTTCGACGTCCGAGTGCGAGAACTTCCAGCGTTTCTTCTTTTTTTCGATCCGGTCCAGGAAACGGCGCTTCTGTTCGTCTCTCGAGACGTTGAGCCAGAACTTGACGATCACGGTGCCGTTGCGCGCCAGGTGCCGTTCGTGTTCTCGAATCGACTCGAAGCGGCGCTCCCAGATGCCGTCGCGATCCTGCCAGGCCGGCAAGCGTTGCGGATCGAGATATTCCGGATGGACCCGAACGATCAGCGTCTCTTCGTAGTAGCTTCGATTGAAGATGCCGATCCTCCCCCGCTCGGGCAGCCGGCGGGTGGTGCGCCACAGGAAATCGTGATCGAGTTCTTCGCTCGAAGGTTGCTTGAAGGAAAAAACCTGAAAACCCGCCGGGTTCAACCCGCTCGTGACCGCGCGAATCGTCGAGTCCTTGCCCGCCGCATCCATCGCCTGGAACACGAGGAGCAGCGCTTGACGGTTCTCCGCGTAGAGGCGCCGCTGGTACTCGCGCAGGCGATCGATCACTTCTTCGAGCTGCTTCTTGCATTCTCGATCGTCCGGCGCCGTGGCTTTCGGAACCGCTGGCGCGCGGGAGACGGAAAAATCTCCGTCGAAGGAAATCCGGTAGGGATGATCGGGCGGCTCGATGAATTCCATGAAAATCTCCCGTGGGAGTAGATCCTATCAAAGAGATCGACGCCGAGTTTGGCTATCCTCGAGTTCCCGCGGACCGAATTTCCGCGCAACCGACTGGAGGTAGACCCGTGCGGAACTTCATTTCGATCCCTTGGCTCGGACTCACATTGCTCGCGGTCGTCCTCGCTCCGGACAACGCGCATGCGGGCATGAAGATGAAACCGGGAAAATGGGAATTCCAAAGCGAAGCCAGTAATCCGATGATGCCGAAGAACAAGATCGAGACATCGACCGAATGTTTCGAAGCGGGAGAAGTCACGCCGAAGGCTTTCTTGAAGGACAGCAAGGGCTGCGTTTCCGAAAACGAAAAAGTGACCGACACCTCCATGGAATGGAGCATGTCGTGCCCGGGACTCCAGGGACAATCCACCGGCAAAGCTTCCTTCACATCCCGCGGTGATCGCATCGAAGGCAACATGCGTCTCACCATGTCCATCGGAAACCAGAAGATGACCTTCGACCACAAGTGGACGGGCAAACACATCGGCCCCTGCGACTAGCGACGCTTGCGGCGGCGCGTGACCTTCCAAGACACGCGTCCACCGTGGCCGCGGTAGTTCCCCACCGACGCGAACCCACCCGACGCTATTGGCCAGAATCCGTCGTTTTTGGACGTTTTGTCCGGCGATCCGCGCGCATTTGCGTCCGCGATGCCTACCCCGTCCTCCGTGGGACGGGCAAGCTTCTCGATGCCCTCGGGTCGCGCGGCATCGAAGCGGGAGAGTGTCGAGAATGCAGTTGAATTGCGGCGACTTCGAGCACGTCGACGGTCTAGAATTCGAACGACCGAACAGCGGGTGCAGAGCGGCGCAAATGACCCAAGAAAACACGGTTCTCCTGGTCGACGATCGAATCGAAGCGCGTGCGGCCATCGGCGCGCGTTTGGAAGAAGCGGGATTCGAAGTCGTCGAAGCGGAAGATGGAATCCACGGCTGGAAGCGATTCCAAGAGACCAAGCCCGACCTCGTGGTGACGGATCTCCGGATGCCGCGCTCCGATGGCATCCAGCTATTGCGTCGAATTCGCGAGATCTCGAGCGTGCCGGTGGTCTTGATCACCGCCTATGGCGACGTTCCGACGGCGGTAACCGCCATGAAGGGCGGAGCCCAGGAGTTTTTCACATTCCCCGACGATCTGAAGGCACTCGTGGAGCGGGCCATGGCGCTCGTGCAATCGAGCCATCGGGAGGCGGAAACCGAAGAGATCGAGGGGCGCATCACGGGAAAGAGTGAGGCGATGCGCCGGGTTCGCGAACGAATCGTCGGTCTGGCTCCGCTGCGCGTCCCCATCCTGGTCGCCGGAGAAGCGGGCAGCGGGCGCAGCCAAGTCGTGAGTACGCTCCACCTGCTGGGAAACGGCAGTCGCGAGCGCATCGTGCTCGCCGACCCGGACGAACCTCGCCCGCTTCGGCGCGAAAACGAATCCGTCTTTCTCGATCACGTCGAGCATTTTCCCATGGACGCACAAGCTTTCTGGTTCAACCAGATCCAGGAAATGGAACATCGAGAAAACTCCATCGGACGGCTCTACGCCTCCACGTCGCGCGATTTGGTCGAGCAAGCCACCCACGGAGAGTTTCTCACAGAACTCGCCGCCCAACTCGTTCGTTTCACGGTTCCCCTCGTGCCGCTCCGCGACCGGATCGACGACCTCGACCAGCTCGTCCCCTTGCTCGTGAATCAGATCGGCAACGCCATGGGCCGCGATTCGATCCACGTTGCGCCCGATGCCCTGAAGGCCCTGAAGGCGCACGCGTGGCCCGGCAATGTCCGCGAACTCGCCCAAACCCTCGAGCGCGTCATCGCTTTCACGAATTCGGGTCGGGTGACCGAGGACCAGGTCGAGGAAATTCTCGGCCAAAGCCAACGCAATGTTCGCTCCTTGCGCGAGCGCCGGACCCGCGAACAACGCGAGGAACTCGTGGCGCTCTTCGAACAGTGCGGCGGCAACATTGCTGAAGTAGCCCGGCGCCTGGATCTCAGTCGCGGCGCCGTCACCTACCGTGCGCAGAAATTTGGACTCTTGCCCAAACCCCGAGGCAAGTAGCGTCATGCAACCGTTGACGCCGCCGCGACAAGATCGAAGCACGCACTCGACGCCTGGGTTCGAGAGGCAGCGATGACCCGTCTGACTGCCTTTTCACTTCGTTATCCGAAAATCGTACTGGCCATTACCCTGCTCATCACCGTGGGCCTCGGGACCGGCCTATTGCGTCTCAAGAACGACCTGGGGTTCCGCGCCTACCTCGGCGCGAATCATCCCATGATCACGCGGATGGACGAGTTCATCGAGCGCTTCGGTGGGGGCTACCCCGTCATCGTCGCTTGGAGTTGCGATCAAACCACGCTGTGCGAAAGCGTTTTCGATGAAGCTTCCCTGGTCATGGACGAAGCGGTCTCGAGCGTCATCGCCCTGCATCCGAGCGTCCGTCGGGTGGAGAGCCCCGCCACCAGCAACCTGCTCTTCCCCACGCCGGATGGATTCGACATACGTCATTTCATCGAAAACAACGCGAGGCCCCCGGACATCGACGAACTCGCAAGACGCGCCACCATCGACCCACTCTGGCTCGGTAACCTCGTTTCGAGCGACGCCGCGGTCGGCGCGATCTTCGTCGAACTCGTCTCCACCGACAGCGACCTGAATCTGGCTTTTCTCGATTATCTCACGGAACAATTGACCCCCTACGAGGAGCAGGGATTCCGCTACCACCTCGTCGGGATTCCCATCGAGCTCGCCATCACCGAACGGGACCTGCGCTTGGACTCCGCACGTCTCACCCCAGCGATGATCGTCCTGATCTCCGCCGTGATCTTCTTTCTCTTCCGGTCCTGGAACGTCGTAATCGCCACATTGGCGACGGTCGGTGTCGCGACCCTATGGGCCTTCGGCATCCGCGGCTGGCTCGACTGGCCACAGACTCCATTCAGCCAGGTTCTCGCCCCCGTCATCTTGGTCATCGCCGTCTGCGATTCGGTTCACTTCATTTCGCGATTCGCCGCGCTCCGAATCTCCACCACCGATCGATCCGACGTCGATGGGGCATTGCTCGACACCTCGCAGCAAATCGGACGCGCCTGCGTCATGACATCACTGACCACCGTCGGTGGATTCCTCTCCTTCGCGACCAGTGGGCTCGAGAGTTTCTTGCGCTTCGGAGTGATCGCTTCCATCGGTGTGATCGCAGCGCTGTTTCTGACATTCTCTTTGCTGCCCATCGTTCTACGGGCCGCGAAATCTCCGATTCGATCCTGGGCCGGCAGTGTGGCACTCGACCAATCGCTCCAAGCCATCGTTCACGCGACGGACCGACGGCGTTCCCTGGTGCTCCTCTTCGCCGCTGTACTGGCGTTCGTTTCATGGCTCGGCTTCTCCCAGATTCGCGTCGATGTCGACCGCTACGGATTGTATGGCGAAGAAAGAAACGTCGTCCGCTGGGCAAGGTTCGTCGAACAGCACTTGCGTCGACCCGACACCCTGGAAATCGACATTCAATTGCCCGACGAAACCACCCTCGAACTTCCGGAATCACTGCACGCCCTCGACGCCCTGGCGAAATACCTCTCTTCGGAAGAGGGGCTGGGCCGAACCCGCAGCGCCCTGGATCCCCTCCGCTGGGCGAATCGTTTGCTGCACGACGACGATCCCGCCTACGAGCGAATCGCAGAAACACCGGAGGGAAACGCGGAACTCTTCCTCCTCCTCGCCCTACAAGGCGGGGACACCCTCGACCGCTGGATCACCTTGGATCAGACCCACGTTCGAATCTCCACGGAAGCGGAGATCGTGACGCAAGAGCGTCGCGTGGAGATTCTTTCGAATATCGACCGCTACATCGACGAAGAGCTTCCCGCCGATTGGAATTATTCACTGACGGGTCCGATGGCGCTCAGCGGCTATCAACTCGGCGAGATTCAGCGAACGCAACTTCGCAGCTTCGCCACCGCGGGGGTGGTGGTCTTTGTGCTGCTGGCCTTCTTTTTCCGGTCGGTCTATTGGGCGCTCCTGGGCATGCTCCCGACCCTGCTCCCCGTTCTATTGGTATTGGGCGCCATGGGATTTTGGGGAATCCCGCTCGACGTAGCCAATGCGATGATCGCCGCGATCATGATCGGCATCGGGGTGGACGATGTCGTCCACCTCCTGACCCAATACCGCTTGCTTCGACACCGGGGCGTGGGACCGCGGGAGGCGATTCAACAAGCCACCCTTCACGTCGGCCGGGCGGTCGTCACGACCTCCATCGCGCTCACCCTCGGATGGTTCACGCTGACGGTGTCAACCTGGCAGAGTCTCGCGCGATTCGGGCTCCTGAGTGGGCTGGCGATTCTCGCGGCATTGGTTTCCTGTTTGGTGTTCTTGCCCGCGCTCATTGGCGTCGCGGATCGGCGATCTGAAGAAAAGAGCACCTAGGCGTTCAGCGGCGGGCACATCGTCGTCGATTCGAGCGACGCGATCGATCCCTACGAAACGTCTTCCCCGCGCATTTCGCGAACCCGCTTCCGCATGGCAGACGGCCGCGCTGCGCGGGTCCATTTCGCCAGCTCTCCCGCCGGCATCGGGTCTTCCCCGGCGAGCACGCGTTCCATGTAGGGGAAATCGTCGTATCCCCAGAAGAGCTCCGTGCCTACGCGCATGGAAGGAACGCCGAAGGCACCCGCCTTGATCGCCGCATCGGTTTGATTGCGCAATCGAAGCTTGGCTTCGGGCTGCTGCGCCGCGTGAACGAGTGCCTCGCCGTCGAGCCCAACATCCTGTGCGACACCGGCCACGACAGCGGGCTCGCTCACATGCAGTCCGTTGACCCAGACGGCTTCGAACAGCGCCCGAATCAATTTCGCGCGAGCGACTTCTCCCATTTCGAGGGACGAAACCCGAAGCGCCAGAAGCGGATTGAAGGGGTGGTGGACCGGAGGATTCAACGGCACGCCCAACAAAGCGGCTTTGCGGAGATTGTTCTTCGCCATCCAGATCGCCTTCACGGGAATTTCCGCAGGGCCGAGCTGCCCGTAGGCTTCGAGGTACCCGGCAAAGAGCGTGGGGGTGGGCTCGACGCGATAGCCGTAGCGTTCCGCCAGCGGCTCGAGGGCAACCCAGGCCAAATAGGCGTTGGACGAGATGTAATCGAAATAGAACTCGATCGTGCGGTTGGGATTCGTCATGCGGTCAGCGGATCACTTCGCCCGTTTCCCCTTGGAGGAAAGCCGTGTAGTGCTCGACCTCGGGAAAGGGTTCATAGAAATGATGTAGTAGCGCCTTCCACTTCTGATATTCCGCGGAGCCGCGAAACCCCTCCGTGTGGTGCAGGAGCGTGTCCCACCCGATCAAGAGCAAGTAGCGCCCGGCGCGTTCCGCACAGCGGCGCAATTGATGTCCCCGATAGCCCGGCATCGAAGCCACCAGCGCCTGAGCCTCGCCAAATGCGGCTTCGAATTCAGCTTCCTGCCCCGAGCGAACGTCGAGCAGCGCAACTTCCAGAACCGTCTCGTCGTGCGAATTGGATTCGTTCGCCATGCCTAGAGTGGAGTCCCCCCCTCGAGCGCTTGCTGAAGATTTTCCAGTGCTTCCCGGATGGCGTCCGCGGCATCTCGCGCCCCTTCGGAAAGCGCGTCGCTGAGCGCTTCGCCGCTCTCGCGCAACGAATCCTCGATCTCGTGGATCGAGGCTGCGAGGGCAGCCTGATTGAGTTCCCGGCGCGTTTTCCGTACATCCACACGCCATTCGTCCTCGAAGCGCGTGAGATGCGTGTTGAACTCCACGAGATGTTCACTGTCCGCGTGCGCGAGAGAGGTGGGGACCAGGGCATCGGTCTCGTTCTGGAGTGCGGTCCCCAGCTCGACACGCTGGATCGCTCGCTCTCCCGACAGCGTTGCGAGGGGGTCGGTCCCCGCCGCGGTGGAGAGTTCCTGCGCGGTTTCGAGGTCGCCCGCCTGAATGGCGCGCCAGAATCCATCGGCGACGCGGTCCGGACTCTCGCGAATCCCGCAGGCCACCGGGGCGGCGAAGGCGAAAAGAGAAAGCATGAGAACTACTCGGAGCTGGCCGAACACTGCGGTCTCCTTTGGGGCGCGGCCCAAGCGTACCATTGCTCACGAAATCAGTCGCGGGGAACGGGGCCTCCGATGGGGCCGGCACCCCGGCGCAGACTTTATTCTTCGGTGACGACGATTCGACCCTGGGCACCCGAATATTCGCGCACGGAATACACGAACTGCCCGGTGGTTTCGAAGGTGTAGTGCCAATCGCCCGCGCGCTCGAGCGTGGGGCTCTCGAAGGAACCGTCCGCCGCCGTGATCGTGCAGGGCGCTCCGCTGCGATTGGCATTGTGAAAATGAATCGTCGACCCCACCCGAATGGCAACGATCTCGGGCACGATCCGCCCGTAGGAAACCCGCACCGTCGGACCGTGGGCGCGTGCCACCCCCGCCGTCAGTACCGTGCCGCAGACCAGCGCCGTGCAAACGACGCGTCGAATGCTTCGGCCGATCATCCTAGGACCCCAAACGCGCGTTGTCGGGAACATGGTGAGGAGCGTCTCCCTTGCTGTGAATCGAAACGTCGCCTTCCAGCACCACCGATGCGCCAAAGTGAACGTCTCCTCGAATCTCGAGGCTCGTGCAGGCCAGAAGCGACGGGGGTCCCTTGGGAAAACGCGCCGTGAGATCGTCGATCTTCTGGTAGTAGCCCGGATCCAAATCGACGGCGATGTCGCGGGCGTGCAGGTTTCCGGCCGGTACGACACGGAAGTCTTCCGCAAGCCGATAGAGATCCGACCAGAGCATCAACAGGTCGTTCGTCGTCTTGACCGGAGCAAAACGCGGACGCGGAACCCCCAGGGCAATCGCGCCCTCGAAGGCCGATACCGCCGCCCCCATCGCGGTTTCCAGCTGGATCACCGCCGGCGAGGTCGGGTCCCGGGGATCCGCGGTTTTTTCGTTGCGGATCATGGGCAGGTCGAGGATCGATTCGCGTTCGTGGAGAACGCTGCGCAGCGAAGGCAAGTGCATCCAAAGATTGTTGGTATTGAAATAGGGAAACACGCCCACGTCCGTAAACTCGTGCCACTCGTCTTCGGGACATTGGGCGGTTTCGCGCAATGCGAGGCGCCCATCCTTCAAGCGCGCGAGATGTCCGCCCTTCTTGTCCGCAGGACTGCGATCGCAGACCTCCATCAAGAACGGCGCTGCCTCCCGGGCGAAGTGCCCCAACACCCGCAGATCCAAGGCCGCGCCGAGGTTGTCGGCGTTCGAAACGAATGCATATTCGAAACCGCGATCGAGCAGCAGGTCGAGGGTCCCGGAAGTGACGAGCGCGGTATAGAGGTCTCCGTGGCCCGGCGGACACCACTCGAGCGACGGGTCCCGGGGCCAATCCAAGGGGCGGAGATCGTCGGCGCGAATGCGCGGTACTTTGTGTTGCACGAAATCGAGCGGAATCCCGCATTCGATTTCCGGGTACGCGTCCAGAGCGCGAAGCGAATCTTCACGTGTCCGAAAGCTGTTCATCAGCAGCAGGGGAAGTTGACAGTTGTGGGTTTCGCGCAGATGGAGCACCTGTCGGACGATGATGTCTAGAAACGTCAGCCCATCTTTGACCGGAAGCAACGACTTCGCCCGGGTCATCCCCATGCTCGTTCCCAGCCCACCGTTCAGTTTGATGACAACGGCCCGGGCGAGCGCCGCACGCCCGTCGCTCGTGTGATCCGCCAGACTGTCGACGTGCGGGATCTCGCCCGGCGGGTCGATCTCACGTCGGGTGAGCGATCCCGTCGCCCCCGAGCGCAAGGCATCGTAGTAATGCCGAAAGGTCTCGATGGCGAGTTCAGGAAGGCCCTCGACCTGCATTTTTTCTGCGTACGGTTGGAAGGCGTTCGTCATGGCGAGCGCTGGATCGACGAATTAATTCGTTGCACCCGAATCGCCACCACCCGGACCTCCCGCCAGGGCCTGAAAAAGGCGCACGACGGAGATCACCGCGCCGATCCCGAAGACCGCCAGCAGAAACCCAAACGCGACGATTCCCAGCAGGAAGTCATCCGCGTAGGCGCGCAGCGACAGGGACACGAAAAGAGAAATCAATGCGGCGTACATCGCGGTCGCGGCCAACCACTCGACGACCGCACGTGCCCGATTGGGCTTGGTGAAGGAAACGAACAGCCAAGCGAGCCCTAGAACCGAAAGCGCTGCGATCCCGATGTACTTGAGAATTTCCAAATTCATCCCTTGCGCAGGTGCTCGCGAACCGCGTCGGCCAACGCGTCCGGGGTGAAGCCGTAGGCCTCTGCCAGAGCCCCGGCCGGAGCCGACGCCCCGAAGCGATTGATCCCGTGAACGAAGCCCGCGGATCCCACCAGGGATTGCAGGCTCACGCCGCGCGCGGCTTCGACCGCCACGACGGGAACGCCTTGGGGAAACACCGCGGCGCGGTACTCCTCCGACTGATTTTCGAAAAGTTCCAGAGACGGAAGCGAGACGACGCGCGCCGAGATTCCCGCTGCACCGAGTTTGCTCGCGGCAGCGAGACACAGGGAAACCTCGGAACCCGACCCGGCCAATACGACTTGCGCTGCTCCGTCCGCATCCTGAACCGTGTATGCGCCCCGCCATACATCTTCGTTTTTGAACCCCGTCGGACGGCGCAATGCGGGTAGACCCTGCCGTGTGAGGGCGAACAGCGCCGGCCCCTCGGCCTGGGAAGCCACCCAGCACCACGCCATGGCGGTTTCGATTGCGTCCGCCGGACGAAACACGACGAGCCCCGGAATCCCGCGCAGGGCATCGAGATGCTCGATCGGTTGATGGGTGGGCCCATCTTCTCCGAGGAAGATCGAATCGTGCGTAAAGACGAACGTCGACCGCACCCCCATCAGCGCCGCCAACCGGATGGCGGGCCGCATGTAGTCGCTGAAGATCAAGAACGTGCTGCAGTACGGTAGAAAGGTTCCATCGAGGGCAATGCCGTTGGCGATGGCGCCCATGGAGTGTTCGCGAATCCCGAAGTGAATGTTGCGTCCGACAAACGGATCCAGGGATCCGGCCGCCGGCCCCACGTCGCCTCCGGTCTTGATGCGCGTCAGATTCGACTCGGCCAGATCCGCGGATCCCCCCACCACGAACGGCACCGCCTCGGCCAGGCGCTGGATGATTTCATTGGAGTGTTTGCGCGTGGCGGCTTCCCGGTCTTCGAGTCCCTCGGCCAGGCGCACCGCGAGATCCGCGGGCAGCCGGCGGGCGCGAAAATCATCCCACTGGCTCGCCAGTTCCGAATTCCGATCCCGCCAACCCGCAAGCCGCGCGTCTTCCGCGGCGCGCTCCTTGCGCTTGGTTTCGATCCGTTCGGCGAAATAGGCCCGCACTTCGTCGGGAACGTAGAATTCCGGCTCTTTGGGCCAACCGAGCGCTTCTTTCGTGAGTGCCACCTCATCGCCGCCGAGCGGTGCACCGTGCGCCGAGCTGGTGCCCGCTTTGTTGGGGCTTCCGATTCCGATGGTCGTGCGGCACACCAACAACGAGGGCCGTTCGGTCTCCGAACGCGCGCGCTCGATGGCCGCGCACAACCCGTTCACGTCCTCTTCGGCGACGTGCTCGACGTGCCAACGCTGCGCGTCGAAGCGCTTGGCCACATCTTCACTGAACGAGAGGTCCGTCGATCCATCGATCGTGATGCGGTTGTCGTCGTAGAGATAGATGAGATTCCCGAGACCCCAGTGACCGGCGAGCGAACCCGCCTCGGCGGAGATCCCTTCCATCAAGTCGCCGTCACTGCAGATGCCGTACACGAAATGACGCCCGGGTCCTTCGCCATCGCGCGCGAAACGCGCCTCGGTGAGCTTCGCCGCCAACGCCATACCCACGCCGTGGGCAAAGCCTTGCCCCAGGGGTCCCGTGGTCAGTTCGACACCCGGTGCGTGTCCGTATTCCGGGTGGCCTGCCGTCGGCGAACCCAGCTGACGGAAATTCCGGAGATCATCGAGGGACAATCCGTACCCGAACAGATGCAGCAGTGCGTACTGCAACATCGATGCGTGACCGGCGGACAGAACGAAGCGGTCGCGCAGGGGCCAACTCGGGTCCGTGGGATCGAAACGCAAGAAGCGATCCCACAATTCGAATGTGGGTCCCGCCAACGCCATGGGCGTGCCGGGATGACCGGACTTCGCCCGCTCGACGGCGTCCACCGCAAGGAAACGGATGGTGTTAATGACTTGGTTGCGCAACGCCGCGTCGGGTTCGCCTGCCATCGCTTTTTTGAATCTCCTGGAAGTTGGTTCCGCTGGTACAACGGTTTCTGGTCGGGGTGGTGGGATTCGAACCCACGACGCTGAACCCCCAAAGTTCAGGCTCTGGCCACTGAGCTACACCCCGGAAATCTCGTCGAAAATCAGGGATCCAGGCTATCAGAAGGCCTCTGGACTGGGAAGGTAGCGGCCCGTGATACCTTCCGCGCCGTGCCCGACCTACGGATTTGGATTCAACGCTTTCGGACGCGCATGCGCGACGTGGTTTCCGCCGCAGGAGAACCGCGTTTTGTCGTAGCGGCCTGTTTCGTCGGGCTTCTCACGGGCTTGGCCTCCATCGCGCTCGCGGAGATGATTCACCTGGTACAGGTGCTCGCCATCGGCGCCGCGGACCTCCCGGTCCTGGTGCTTCCCGCCTTGCCCTGGGCGCAGGTCCTCCTGGTACCCGCAGCAGGCGGTTTGGCGGTGGGCGTGATCGGCCATTACCTGTCGCGCGAGGTACGGGGGCACGGTGTTCCCGAAGTGATGGAAGCCGTCGCCCTGCGCGGAGGACGCATTCGCAAACGCGTGGCGGTGGCGAAATCCGTCGCCTCCGCGCTCACGATCGGCACCGGTGGTTCCGTCGGACGCGAGGGGCCGATCGTTCAGATCGGCGCCAGCGTCGGCTCGGCCGTGGGTCAGGCGCTGGGACTCTCGGCGGATCGCTTGCGCACGCTGACCTCCGCCGGCGCCGCCGGTGGGATCGCGGCTGCGTTCAACGCACCCATCGCCGGGGCGTTCTTCGCCCTGGAGGTGATCGCGCGAAACTTCGCCACCCCCACCTTCGGGCCCGTGGTGTTGTGCGCGGTTTTCGCGACCCTGGTTTCGCGCGCGTACTTCGGCGACTCACCCGCTTTCGAAGTTCCGCCGTTTCAAATGGGACCGCTTTGGGAAACTCCCCTTGCCCTGGTGTTGGGGCTCATTTGTGGGTTCGTTTCCCTCGGGTTCATCGGTGTGCTGGGCGCGCTGGAACGATTTTTCGAACGCATCCCCACGCCCGCGTTGGTGAAGCCTGCCTTGGGTGGGCTCTTGCTGGGTGTCCTGCTCCTGAAATTTCCCGAGCTCTACGGCGTCGGCTACGAAACGATGGACGCCACCTTGAGCGGCAACCTTCCCTGGCGGGAACTCGCTTTCCTGCTGGCCCTCAAACCGTTGGCGACTTCCATCACGCTGGCCTCGGGGGGCTCCGGAGGCGTCTTCCTCCCATCTCTCTACGTGGGTGGCTTGGCGGGTGGACTGTTCGGTATCGCGGTCAACGCCGTCTTTCCCGAAACCACGACATCCCAGGGCGCGTACGCACTCGTGGGCATGGCGGCGGTACTCGCCGGAACCTCCCACGCGCCGATTACCGCGTTGTTGCTGGCCTTCGAGATGACCCAGGATTACGTGGTGATCCTTCCGGTCATGCTCGCGACCGCGGTCGCGACCCTGGTGGCGCGCGGCCTGAAACGCGATTCGATCTACACGGAGAAACTCACCCAGCGCGGAATCGATCTCGATCGCCGGGAAGATCTCGTCTTGCGCGGCATCCGCGTGTCGGAAGTCATGCACAAGCAACCGCCAGCGGTGCGTTCCGATGCGCCCCTGGACGTGGTTCTCGCCAATTTTCTGAACAGCGACTTCGGCGCCGTGTTCGTCACCAACCCCGATGGATTTCCCGTGGGACAAACCTCGATCCACGACATCAAGAGCGCGATCGGGGACCCGGATGCGCTGGGCGCCATCGTGGTGGCAGGGGACGTGTGCGAGAGCGTGGCCACGGTGCGTCAGAGTCGCAGCCTCGCCGACGCCCTCGACGTACTCTCGCGCGAGGGTCGCGAAGTCATCGGCGTAACCGATGAGGATGGAAAGCTCGTGGGCGCGCTGACCTTGCGCAGTACCATCGACGTGATTGCCCGCAGAGCCCTGCGCGGCGAAGTCGTGGGCGTAACCGCCGCTGCCGCGGAACAGACCGGCACCCGCGACCGCCAAGGGCTGCGACTCACGCGCGGCCTCGATCTCCGCACCCTCGACGTGCGCGGTCCGCTGACCGGCCAGACCGTGCGAAGCCTCGACGTCCGCAGCCGCTGGAAGGTCTCGGTGATTGCGTTGCGGATCGATGGAGTCGATCAGGGCGTCGAACCCGATCGAGCGCTCAACCCCGGCGACACCCTGGTCGTCATGGGAGAGGCCCGCGATCTCGATCGCTTCATGCGCGAAGTCTGGGGGCCGGGACCGAACCAGGGGCGTTTGCTGTAGAGACTTTGCGCCGCCCGTCCGCGCCTAGGCGACGATGATGGGGCTCGCGACCTTCTCCCGGATCCACATCACCAGGTCGCGCAGCGCCTCGGGAGAGATGCCGTGCTCCATTTCGTGCTCGCGGTAGGTGAGGGAAACACCGAGGGGAAGCAGCGCGTCGCGGGATTCGCGCGCGCGATCGATGGGGATCATCGGGTCTTCGGTTCCGTGCAAAACGAGAACGGGAAAGTTCTCGTGCTCGGGCGATTTCGGGATGGTTCCGGCCAGGGTTTCCGGTAGCCACGAGGAAAGCGCGGCAAGCCCCGCAAATTCACCGGGATTGCGTAGAACCAGGTCGTAGGCCATCACGCCGCCCTGACTGAAACCGAGCACCACGATCTTTCGCGGATCGATGGGATAGATCTCCTTGGCTTCTTCCAGGAAGTCTTTGACCGCCACGGCGCCGAGCTGGAATTCGCCCGGATCCGGCGGCGCCCCGGCGGCGATGGGAAACCAGCCAAAGCCCTTCATCTGGGGGCCGACGGGCACTTCGACGGGACCTTGAGGACACAACACCAGCGCCTCGCCCGCCTCGATGATCGGCGAAAGTCCGATCAGATCGTGCGCGCTGGCCCCCCAGCCGTGCAACGCGAGGATCGTCATGAACGGGCCGGGACCGGTGGGGACGTGGGCGGTGTGGAGTAGATTCATGGCGCCCGAGCATACGCGATGCGCGCCCGAGCGCCCGAGCTATTCTCAGGCCGTGAGCAAAAGCCTTTTCGACAAAGTCTGGGACACGCACAGCGTGCGCGAGCTTCCCAACGGACAAACCCAACTCTTCATCGGGCTGCACCTGATCCACGAAGTCACGAGCCCCCAGGCCTTCGCGATGTTGCGCGAGCGCGGTCTCGAGGTGCGCTTTCCCGAGCGCACCTTCGCCACCGTGGACCACATCATCCCGACGCAATCCCAGGCCCGACCGCTGGCGGACGATCTCGCGGAATCGATGATGGTGGCGCTCGAGCGGAACACCCAGCAGCGCGGCATCCCGCTGTTCGATCCGGAATCCGGCGATCAGGGCATCGTCCACGTGGTGGGTCCGGAGCTGGGCCTAACGCAACCGGGCATGACAATCGCGTGCGGGGACAGCCACACGTCGACTCACGGCGCCTTTGGCGCCGTCGCGTTCGGAATCGGCACCAGCCAGGTCCGCGACATTCTCGCCACCCAGTGCCTCTCCCTCGATCGGCTGAAGGTGCGCCGGATCGAGGTGACGGGCGCGCTCCGTCCCGGCGTCTACGCCAAAGATGTGATTCTCTCGATCATCCGGCGCCTGGGCGTCAAGGGGGGTGTGGGGCACGCCTACGAATACGCGGGCGATGTGGTGGACGCCATGTCCCTCGAACAGCGCATGACGTTGTGCAACATGTCGATCGAGGGCGGCGCTCGCGTGGGCTACGTGAATCCCGACGAGAAGACGTTCGAATACCTGCGCGGCCGTCGCTACGCACCGCAGGGCGATGCCTTCGATCGAGCCGTTGAATGGTGGCGCTCCATGGCGAGCGATCCCGACGCCGCCTACGCGGACCGCATCACCATCGACGGAAACGTCATCGAACCGACGGTCACCTGGGGGATCAACCCGGGACAGAACATCGGCGTCAACGAAAACATTCCGCTGCTCTCCGACGTCCCCGACGACGAACGCCCGGGCTTCGCCGAAGCCCTCGACCACATGCAATTGCGCGCCGGACAAGCCATCGTCGGCACGCCGATCAACGTGGCGTTCATCGGTTCCTGCACCAATGGTCGTCTTTCGGACTTGCGCGAGGCAGCGGAGGTGGCCAAGCGTGGCCACGTCGCCGCCAACGTCAAGGCCCTGGTGGTTCCGGGTTCTCAGGACGTAGCGCGCCAAGCCGAAGCCGAGGGACTGGACGAGATTTTTCGCGCGGCCGGATTCGAATGGCGCAAAGCCGGTTGCTCCATGTGCTTGGCCATGAATCCCGACAAGCTCAAGGGGGACGAGCTCTGCGCGTCGTCCAGCAACCGCAATTTCAAGGGGCGTCAGGGTTCGCCGATGGGTCGGACACTCTTGATGTCTCCCGTCATGGTGGCCGCCGCCGCACTCGACGGGAAAGTCGTCGACGCACGGGAGTACCTCTAATGGCACCGCAAGCGGTGGAACGAATCACTGGTCGAGGCTGTGTGTTGCGCGGCGACGACATCGATACGGATCGCATCATCCCCGCCCGCTTCCTGCGCTGTGTGACCTTCGACGGACTCGGAGAACACGCCTTCGAGGACGACCGCGAGCAGGCCAAGGGCAACCACCCGCTCGACAACGAAGACATGGCGGGCGCGAACATCTTGATCGTGGGAGAGAACTTCGGCTGCGGCTCGTCGCGGGAGCACGCGCCGCAATCCCTGCTGCGGTTCGGCTTCCAGGCGTTCGTCGGCCTGTCTTTCGCCGAGATCTTTGCAGGCAATTGCACGGCCCTGGGCCTGCCCTGCATCACCCTCGACAAGCACGATCTTGCAGCCCTGATGGACAGTGTCGAACTCGACCCGTCTCAGGAGATCGTGATCGACTTCCGCAGCGATCAGCTGACTTCACGTGCGGGCACCGTAAAGGCCCATCAACGCCCCGGTCCGAAGAAGCAGTTGATCGAAGGGTCCTGGGACGCCACCGCGATCCTGATCGAAGCCGGCCAGGAGATCGAAGCCACCGCGAATCAGCTTCCCTACGTGCGCAACTTCCAATAGCGAGAGCGCGCGACGTTCTAGCGTCCTTCGAATTTGGCGTCGCGTTTTTCCAGGAACGCCCGCACACCCTCTTCGCGATCCGCGCTCGAGAAAACCGTCGCGAAAGCCGCTTGCTCCATCGCGTGAGCCACGCGAACGTCCGCGTCCTGACCTTCTTCGAGGAGTCGCTTCGCCTCGGACACCGCAATGGGGCCGCGCGCGGCCACGGACTCGGCGGATCCGATCGCCTTTTCCATCAGCTCCTCCGGTTCATAGACGCGGTTGGCGAGACCGATCCGCAGCGCCGTGTCGGCGTCAATCGGATCCCCGCCGAGTACCAGTTCCTTCGCCCACGCCACACCCACCCGGCGCACGAGCCGACTCGTTCCGCCGAAACCGGGAATCAAGCCGAGCTTGACTTCCGGTTGCCCGAAGCGCGCTTTGCGTGAGGCGTAGATCCAGTCGCACGCCAGGGCGAGTTCGCAACCGCCGCCGAGTGCGACGCCGTTGACCGCTGCGATCGTGGGGATCGTCAAGGCTTCGAGGGCCCCGAAGGCGCGGTGCCCGAGCCGCGAAAATTCGAGTGCGGCCTGGGTATCGAATTTATTGAACTCGCCAATGTCGGCGCCCGCCGCGAAGGCGCGCCCCTCGCCCGTCACCACCAATGCGCGCAGGCTGGAATCCGCCGCGACCTCCGCCACGCGGGCTTCGATGGCGCCCAGCACCGCCGGGCTCAGGGCGTTCAGGACGTCCGGGCGATTCAGGGAGGCAATCGCCAGGTTGCCGCGGCGTTCGAGCGTAACCAGTTCCGTCATGAGTCCGTGTACCTCGCGTTTGTGGCGGATTCGAAACACCGCGGCACTTAGGATATCGCCCCGGATACCCTCGTGGTAACCTGCGTCAAGAGGTACCCAAGTGACAGAAAAACGATCATCGGTGGCAAGATTCTCGGCCTTCCTGGGTGGCGCGGCGTTGGCTGCCCTCCTCCTCGGCCCCTTGGCGATCCAAGGCGGCGTCGTCTCGGGCTTCGTCGGGTTCCGTGTCTTTGGGATCGGTGCGCTGCTCGGGGTTCTGGCATTGGTGATGGGCGTCATCGCCCTGTTCGCAACGCGCCGAGGTCCGCGACGCGCTGCCCGCGGGCAAGCCTGGACCGGCACACTGATCGGCCTCGGTGTCGTCGTCGCGATCGCGGTGTTGGCCGGACCTTCCCGGGACTACCCGATCATCAACGACATCACGACAGACGTAGGAGACCCGCCGAAGTTCGAAGTCGCGGAAAGCGACCCCAGCAATCGCGGCCGGGATCTCGCCTACCCGGCCGAGTTCGCCGCAGTCCAGCGCAAGGGATATCCGGATCTGCGCCCGATCGCCGTGACGGATCCGCCGGAAGTCGCTTTTCAACGCGCATTGACGACGGCCAGCGCCCTGGGTTGGACCGTAACGGCTTCGGATGCGAGCCGAGGACGCATCGAGGCCACGGAAACCACAGAGGTATTTCGATTCGTCGACGACATCGTGGTCCGGATTCGCCCGACACCCACGGGATCGTTGATCGATGTCCGTTCGAAGTCACGCGACGGTCGCGGCGACATGGGGGCCAACGCCCAGCGGATCCGCACCTTCTCCGCCAGCTTGACGGAAAGCGACCTTTCCGCGGTATCAACCGGCCGTTGATTCCAGCGCGCGCTGCTTCGCCCAGCGATAATCGGCTTTCCCGCTGGGCGAGCGCACGATCTCGTCGGTGAAGATGAATCGCTTCGGAAGCTTGTAGGCCGCAATGTGTTTCGACGCGGTGTCCTTCAACTCCGCCTCGGACACAAAGGCCCCCTCGCGAAGTCGCACGATGGCATTCACCTGCTGCCCCCAACGCTCGTGGGGCGTCCCGACGACGACAGCGTCGTAGACCTCGGGGTGGTGCTTCAGGGCGTGCTCCACTTCTTCGGCGAATACTTTTTCTCCCCCGGTATTGATGGTGACCGAATCGCGACCGAGCAACTGAAGTGTGCCGTCGGCTGCGAGCCGCGCGCGGTCGCCGGGCACGGAATAGCGGACACCGGATATCTCCGGAAAGGTTCGACGGCTCTTCTCTGGATCCCCGAGATATCCCAAGGGAACGTGGCCGCGGCGGGCCAGCCAGCCTTCTTCGTCGTCGCCGGGCTCGATCACGCGATCGAGTTCGGCGCTGAGCACCACGTTGTCGGGGTTCATCTGGAAATCACCGGTCGTCGTAGCGCGATCCGCCGTCGAAACCTGCCCGGCCTGCGCGCCGCTTTCCGATGAACCCAGCGCATCGAGAATACGAAGATCGGGAAGCCGGTCGAGGAACGCTTGCTTCAAAGTCGCCGTGAGAATCGCGCCGCCGGAACTCAGGAGTTTCAAACTCGACAAGTCGTAGGCGCCCCGGTCGAGCTGATCCAGAATCGGTCGGCCGAACGCATCACCCACGATGCTGAGGGCTTCGATTTTCTCGCGTTCGATCGTCTCGAGAAGATCGTGGGGATCGAGCTTTCGCGGATCCGATTGGATGAAGATGGTGCCTCCGGCGTGCCACATCGTGAACGCCACCCAATGCGCGGCTCCGTGCATGAAGGGCGCCGCGGGCAGCGCTCGAATGCCGCCGCGTTCCGCACGCGCCACCAGCTCCTCCAGCGTCTTGGGACGGCTGCGCGGAGACCCCGGAGACAACGCGGCCTTGTAGATGTCGTCCTGGCGCCAGAGTACGCCTTTGGGCATACCCGTCGTGCCACCGGTATAGAGCATGTAGAGATCGTCGGGCGATAGGCCTTCGGGTGCTTCGGGCTTGGCCTCTGCGAGGGCCGCTTCGTACTCGAGGGCACCGGGCAGCAACGACGCGCCGGATTCATCCTCGACCTGCAACCACAAACGAACGTTGCCGAGTTCCGCTTGGATGCGCGCGAGCGTCGGGGCAAAACTCGCGTGAAAGATCACGGCCCGGGCGTCGGCGTTGCGAAACAGATAAATGAGTTCTTCGTCGACGTATCGATAATTGACGTTGAAGGGAACCGTTCGCGCCTTGAAGGATCCCAGCATGCCTTCGAGATATTCGTTTCCGTTGTGGAGATAGAGAGCGACGTGATCCTGGCCCGACTCCCAATTCTCGAGCTTGGCACGCTCGCGATGGGTGCACAGACCGTGGGCGCGCAAGACGGCGGCAAGGCGCCGGGTGCGGTCGGTCACGTCCGCCCAACTGAGCCGCCGATCGCGATAGACGATGCATTCGCGCTCCGGAATGGTTGCAGCAATGGCTTCGTGGTTGGCGGCAAGGTTCATGGCGTAACTTCCGGTTCCTCGGGATAAAGCCAGCGGATGCCCGCTGCGGCCCGCAGCGTAGCGGCGACACGGGCCGGCAGCGCGGCCCCCTCGGCGAAGCCCCCATCCGGGGCCTGCTCGCGCGCGAGGGCGCCCCGCAGCTCGACCGCATCCACCGCAGCGCCCGGCAGCGCCAGCGCGCGGCAACGCCGCAAGACCGTGGCGACCTGGACGGCGGAGAACAATCCCGCGCGAAAACCCTTCTCGAGTTCCCGACCACACCATTGCAATGCGCCGTCCGCGACATCGTCTTCGGAAAACGCATAGAACGGCGCAAACGCTCCGACCTTTCGCCAATCGCCATCGCCCAGCGCGTCCGGAGACCAGACTCGCGCAAGAAACCGGGACGCCCGATCGGCCGTGGACGGACGCCGCCAGGGACTCCGCCCCAGGTAGCCCCCCACCAACGCCGCGGTAACACCCGCATCGCGTTCCGCTGCCGGCCAGGAACCGTCATCCCGTTGTGCCTCGGTCGCGACCCGTGCCAGGGATTTGGCGATCTCGCCCTCCAAGTCATCCAGTTCATCGAGTATCTCGAAACACACCAGCAGCGAATCCATCTCCCCCTTCAACGCAACCGCGAGTTCGGCCTTCATGGCGTCGTAGACGTGTGCGACCGGGCAGCGTCCCTGCAGAGCGCAGATCCTCCGTTGGTCGAGTTCGTCCCCGTGCTCCGCGACGAAGCGCACAGCGCCCGACATCGCTTTCTCGGTCGATTGCGGCATCGCCACACCATATCTCATCGTTGTCCCCGGGGACGCAATTGTGCGAACGTGAGTCCGATGAACCACCTCGCCGACGAAACCAGCGCATACCTCCAACAACATCAGAACAATCCCGTCGATTGGTATCCCTGGAGCGCAGAAGCGCTCGAGCGCGCCCAGGCGGAAGACCGGCCGCTGCTGGTTTCCATCGGCTATAGCGCGTGCCACTGGTGCCACGTCATGGAGCGCGAATCCTTCGAAGACGAAGAAACCGCCGCCTTGATGAATCGCCTTTTCATCAACATCAAAGTGGACCGCGAAGAACGACCGGACATCGACCAGATCTACATGGACACGGTCGTTCGCTTGACGGGCCACGGGGGCTGGCCACTCACGGTCTTCTGCATGCCCGACGGCCGACCCTTCTACGGCGGAACCTACTATCCCCCGGAACCCCGCCACGGTATGCCGGCCTTCCGTCAGGTGCTCGAATCCGTCGAGCACGCCTATCGAAGCCAACGAGCGGAAGTCGAGAAGAGCGCGGGAAGCATTCTCGAAGCGTTGAGCGAGCACCCGCGCGGCGTCGCGAACGCGTTGCCCGGTGCAAAACAACTCGCGGAGGCGGCGGAGCAATTGCTCTCGAACGCCGATACGGACCACGGCGGATTCGGTTCCGCGCCCAAATTTCCCACTCCGACGAATCTGGATCTGCTTTTGGCCGCCGTCGACGTGCTGCCCGCCGAGCGCAGTCGAGCCGCCCTCGATCACGTGGTGTTTACGTGTCGTGAAATGTCGCGCGGGGGACTCTTCGATCACATCGGCGGGGGATTTCATCGCTATTGCGTCGATGCGGATTGGGTGATTCCCCATTTCGAGAAGATGCTCTACGACCAGGGACTCCTCCTGCGCTCGTTCGCCGAAACCCTGCGCCGAACCGATCTTTGCGATGCGTCCCTGCGCTGGCCGATCACGGAAACCGTCGAGTACCTGCGCCGCGAGATGTTGGCGCCGGACGGAGGCTTCTTCGCCAGCCAGGATGCCGATAGCGAGGGCGAAGAAGGAAAGTTCTACGTCTTTACCCCCGCAGAGCTTCGCGACATCCTGGGCGAGGAGCGCGCGGCTTCCTTCGCGGACGCCTACGGGGTCAGCGAGATTGGGAACTTCGAGCACGGCACGTCACAGCTTCGCCAGCGCCCGAACCTCGACCGAAACACCTTCACGAACGAACGCCTGGCCCTGCGCAAGGCGCGCGCCGCGCGCATTCCACCGGCAACGGATCGCAAGCGCCTCACCAGCTGGAATGGCTATGCGGTCTCCGGACTCGCCCGGGCCGGAAGCCTGCTCGAAGACGAAGCCATGCTCGCAGACGCCGTCGCCGTCGCCGATTTCCTACTCGAGCGCATGACGGACGAAAACAATCAGCTCCTACGCGTCTACAACGAAGAGAAACGCCACACGAGCGCGTTCCTCGACGATCACGCAGCGCTGCTCGACGGACTCCTCGATCTGTATCGCGCGGGTGCCGGAGAACGCTTTCTCGAAAGCGGATTGGGGATCGCCGAAAGCCTGGTCGAACGCTTCTTCGACGCAAACGAGAACGACTTCTTCCTCACTCCTGCGGATGGCGAGCGTCTCGTTCATCGTCCGCGCTCCGACCACGATGGCGCCACGCCGCACTCCTGCGGACTCGCCAGCCTGGGTTTGTTGAGAGCCGCCACACTATCGGGACGACCTCCACTCTTGCACGCCGCAGAAGCCACGATCCGAACCCATGCCTTCGTGCTCGAACGCGTTCCCCACGCTTATCCGACGCTGCTGCGCGCGGCGACGCTGGCCGAACGCGGATCGTCGGTCGCCGTCGTGATCGGAGAAGAGGCAGACCCGCAGACCCGTCGACTCGCCCAACGCGCGCGGCAAGTCCTGACGCCCGATGACGCCGTGGTCGTCGTCGCGCCCGGAGCTCCCACTCCGACGGGAATCGACGCAACCTGGCTACTCGGCAGAGAACCCGTGGACGGAAAGCCCACGGCGTTCATCTGTCACGGCACGACGTGTTCCTTGCCGATCACCGATCCTTCCGACTTCGAGGCATGAAAAGCGCCAGCTTGCTAGTGTGCCGCGACCGCCCGGTCCGGAGGTTCCCGCATGTCAAAAGTCCGTGATGGTTCGCAGTTCGGAAAGGGCCATGACGACCAGCTCGAGCCCCTGAGCCCTCTCGACCCGCGATCCATCCAGTCCATCGACGAACTCGTGCGCGCCATGGGAAAGACGGCTTTTGGAGGCCGCCGACTCGGTGAAGCCGCTGACGTTCTGGAAGCGATGGTGAACGATTCCGATTGTTTTCGTGTCGTTACCGTATCGGGCGCCATGACGATCGCGAAACAAGGGCTGCTCTTGTGCGAGATGATCGATCGCGGCTGGGTCAACGCGATCGTGAGCACGGGTGCCCTCATGACCCACGGCTTCGTCGAAGGCGCGGGCATGGTGCACTACAAGCACAATCCGCGGATGAAGGACGAACTGCTCTACCAAAAAGGCTACAACCGCGTCTACGACACCATCGAACTCGAGCAGAACCTCGACGACGCCGAACAGATCCTCCAACAAGCCCTGGATGACCTACCCGACGAAACCGTGCTGTCGAGCCGGTTGATCAACGAACGCCTGGGCCGATATCTCGACAAGAACGTTCCCGGCCGCGCCATTCTGAAGAGTGCCGTGCAACGCGACGTTCCGATCTACGTTCCGGCCTTCACGGATTCGGAGTTGGGACTCGACGTCGCCATCTACAACCACACCCGGGCCAGCAAGCGCGGCGAGGGTTTTCGCTTCGACCCGTTCTTGGACCTGGACCATTTCGCCGACCTCGTGCGCCAACACGAGACGCTCGGAATCTTCACCATCGGCGGGGGGGTGCCACGCAACTGGGCCCAACAAGTCGGACCCTACCTGGAGATCCTTCGCAAGCGTTTGCACAAGGACGAACCGGTTCGACGTTACAAATATGCCGTGCGCATCTGTCCCGAACCTGAGCACTGGGGCGGGCTCTCGGGTTGCAGCTACACCGAGGGAGTCTCCTGGGGAAAGTTCGTGCCCGAAGCCGAAGGGGGGCGCTTCGCCGAAGTGTTCGCCGACGCAACGATCGCCTGGCCCCTGATCGTCATGGCCGTCGCAGAACGCGTGGGCACCTAGGAATCGAATTCGAGATCCAACGGTCCCGTGTACACACCGGATTCGAATCGCAACAGATACCCGTAGGCATTGCGAGTCGGTTGCGGGGGCGCGTCGTACCCCCCCGCCACGTGGGCGCGCAGCGCCGCCATCACCCCCCCGTGACTTACCACCACGACAGATTCGCCGACATGACGTCGGGCGATCTGATCCAGCGCCGTGCCCGCGCGAATCGCCACCTCGGCGAGACTCTCCCCGCCCGGTGGCCGGTGCGACCAGCGACCGACCCCGGTGGCCGACGGATCCACGCGATAATCGTCATAGGGCCGGCCCCGAAGCTCCCCAAAGAATTGCTCCCGAAGGTCCTCCACCACCTGGGGTGCCAGGCCCAAATGGCGCCCTACGCGTTCCCCGGTTTCGAACGCCCGGGCGAAGGGACTGGCGTACAAAGCCACGGGGTCATAGCGACGGCGAATCTGAACACCTGTTTCATCGGCTTCCGCGCGCCCCAGATCGGACAGTGCTTCATCGGGTCCGGTCGTGAAGCGCCGCTCGGCGTTCGCGATGCTTTGTCCGTGCCGAATCAGGATGAGTTGACCCACAGGCGGGAATCTACCGTGTTACTCTCCTGCGCGTGTCGGTTTTGGAACAGCGGGGATTGACCATGCGTGCAGCGGCCTGGCGAGAAGGTGCGCTCCAAATCGAAGATCGAGAGTGCGAGGATCCGCCCAAGGGCTCCGTTCGCGTGGGCGTTCGCGCCTGCGGAATCTGCGGCACGGACCTTCACCTGGCCCACGCGGGGCTCATTCCTCCCGGGCTGACGCCCGGACACGAAATCACCGGTGTCGTCGAAGCCATCGGCGATCAGACCGAAGCCCCGGAAGTCGGCACCCCGGTCGTCGTCGAGCCCCTGCTCTCCTGCGGAAAATGCGTTTATTGCGCGAGCGGCCGTTCCGCGATCTGCCCGGAAGTTCAAAATGTCGGCGTGCACGTGAACGGGGGCTTCGCGGAGACCGTCACCGTCCCCGCCCGGCGCGTATTCCCGATCTCGGAGGACGTCCCGCCGGAAGTCGCCGCCCTCACGGAACCGCTCGCGGTCGTATTGCATGGAATGCGTCGCGGAAACTTTTCGAGCGGCCAGCGCGTCCTCGTGCTCGGCGCTGGAACCATCGGTTTGCTCTCGGTGGTGGTGGCCCGACATCTGGGTGCGAAAGAAATTTCCATTACGGCCCGCCACGCCCACCAGGCCGATCTCGCCCGGGAACTGGGCGCATCCCGCGTACTGCGCGAAGCCGACACCGGCGATGCCGAGCTCTCGGAACTCGGACGCAACGCCGACTTCGACCTCGTGCTCGAAACCGTCGGAGGCAATGCGCCGACGCTTGCTCACGCGCTGCAGGCCGTACGCCCGGGCGGCAGCATATCCGTACTGGGCTTGTTCATGGGATCCGTATCCATCAATGGGCTCGGTGCATTTCTGAAGGAAATCACGCTCGGCTGGTCGAATTGCTATTCCCACGGAGAGTCGGGCATCGATTTCGAAGACGCCGTGCAGATCGTGTGCGATGAACGCGAGCGACTTCGCGCCATGGTGACCCATTGTGTGCCGTTGGCGGAGATCCGCCGGGGCTACCAACTTGCAAGCGATCGCAAGTCGGGCTCGATCAAAGTCAGCGTATTGCCTGGACCGACCGAATAGCCGAACGCGTTTGGGGGGAGACTCAATTTCGGCCTACCACGTAGACGTCCGCGAATTGCGATTTGCGCGAGGACGACGGGAGATCTTCAAAGATCTCTCCTGCGGATTCCCGCGCGCGCAGATCAGCGTGATTCTCGGCGGCAGTGGATCGGGCAAGAGCACGCTGCTGCGCATGATCGGCTGCCTCGCCAAGCCCGACAGCGGTGACATCTGGATCGACGGCGAAACCGAACTCACCTGCATGCCCGAGAGCCAGGCCCGGCGGTATCGACGAAACATCGGAATGATGTTCCAGGACGGCGCGCTGCTCGATTCGATGTCGGTCTACGAAAACACCGCCCTCCCCCTGCGCGAGCACACCGAAAGCAAAGAGGACGAGATCCGCAAGAAAGTCGAGCAGGTATTCGAATCCGTCGGACTGCACGAAGTCAATCATCTACTTCCGGGCGAACTGTCCGGAGGCATGCTGAAACGAGCGGCGTTGGCGCGAGCCTTGATCATGGAGCCGGCGATTCTGGTCTGCGACGAACCGTTCTCGGGGCTCGACCCGCGCACCGTGCGTTTGGTGGAAGCGCTCTTGATGGAAGTCAATCACCGCCTGGGGATCACCATGCTCATCACCTCCCACGAGATCCCCTCGACCTTTCGCATGGCATCGAACATCGTGCTGCTCATGGAAGGCAAGGCGCTCTGCGGGACCCCTCGGGAACTCCTTGCCAGCGACGACGACCGAATCCGCAGTTTTTTCGCGGATTCAGTTCCGGAATCGGCATTCGCATGACCTTCGGCCCCGCGGAGAGATTGGGACGAAGCACGACGGACTTCGTGTTGGGGTTGGGCAAGATCACCCTCTTCTCTGGGCAATTGCTCAAAGCCGCCTTTCGCCGCCCCTTTCGCTTCCGCCGTCTGATGGACGAGCTGTACAACATCGGTGTGCTCTCCCTCGCCATCGTAATCGTATCCGGTGTCGCGGTCGGCATGGTGCTCGGCCTGCAGGGCTACAACACACTGGTGCGTTTCGGCGCCGAGGAAAGTTTGGGCGCCGTCGTGGGCTTGAGTCTGATTCGCGAACTCGGGCCGGTTTTGACCGCCCTGTTGGTGACCGGCCGCGCAGGGTCCGCCATCGCGGCCGAACTGGGATCCATGGTGGTCACGGAACAACTCGACGGCCTGCGCATGCTTTCCGTCGACCCCCTCGACTTCATCGTAGGGCCCAAAGCCCTCGCCATGGTGATCGCGATGCCGCTTCTGGCAGCGCTCTTCACGGTGCTCGGCCTCATGGGGGGGTATCTGGTGGGCGTCCTCTTCCTGGGCGTCGACCCCGGGAGCTATCTTTCCGCCCTCGAGGCGTCCATCGACTTCCGCAGCGACGTCGTGGGCAGCCTCATCAAGGGCTTCGTCTTCGGCCTTCTGGTGGCGGTGATCTCCACCTACCGCGGCTACACCGCGGATCCGCATTCGGCGGGAGTGAGCGCCGCCACGACGTCCACGGTCGTGATCGCATCGGTGACGACGTTGATTTTCGATTATCTCATCACTGCGCTTTGGGGGGTCTGACATGACGGAATCACCCACACGAGATGCCCTGGTGGGCCTCTTCGTCCTTGCCGGTTTCTTGGCCATTGCATACCTATCGGTATCGCTGGGAGGAGCCAATTACCGCGGGGAGGGGGGCCTCGAAGTGATCGCCACATTCGATGAGGTTGGTGGACTCAAACCACGAGCCCAGGTCGTAGTGGGTGGAGTCAAGGTGGGCCAGGTGGATTCCGTCGAGTTGGACGAAGACCTGCGGGCGCGCGTCAGCTTGGACCTCGACCCCTCCCTGAACCTACCCTCGGACACGTCCGCATCCATCCTCACGCAAGGCATTCTCGGTGACCAATACATCGCATTAGAACCCGGGGCCGAAGAGATCCCCCTGTCTCCGGGTGACGAGATCCAATTCACACAGGGCGCGTTGATACTCGAACGGCTGATCGGCAAGCTCGTCCAAAACATCGGGGTAGAGTAATGACCAAGCGAATCGTGGTGGTATTTCTGGCGACGCTACTCGTGGGCTGCGCGACGACCCGCTACCCGGATGGAAGCATCAACCACGATCCCGTCGAGGGCTCGAATCGCGGGGTCTTCAGCTTCAACCGCGGTCTCGATGAATACGTACTCGAACCCGTCGCGGATGGCTGGGCGTTCATTACGCCCAACGGACTGGTCGTTGCATTCGATCGCTTCTTCACGAATCTCAAATTCCCGGTTCGCTTCTTGACCAATCTCGGGCAGGGCGAGATCGTGCAATCCGGCGCGGAGGTGGGACGTTTCATCGTCAATACCACGATCGGGATCCTCGGCTTCTTCGATCTCGCCACCCCCATGGGGATCGGTTTTTACGAGGAAGACTTTGGTCAAATGTTCGGTCGCTGGGGAATTCCATCGGGCGCCTATTGGATGGTCCCGATCGTGGGCCCATCCAGCCCGCGAGATCTGGTAGGCTTCTTCTTCGATTCCGTGTTCAACCTGTTGCCCTGGTTCGGCACGCCGGTGGCGCTCGTCAATTCCCGCGCCATCGCGGCGCCCCAGATCGACTTGGCGGAAGAGACCGCACTCGACTATTACGTGTTCGTACGCGACGCCTACATTCAGCGTCGCAACGCCCAGGTGCTCAATACCCTGGGCGACGCAGCTGGTTCCTCCGACGAACTCTACGAGATCGATCGGAATCTGATGTATGAGGTTGAGATCGATGAACAGACCGACAATTCCGAATAGCGCTCGGCGCACACCCATTTGCGCCGTCGTGGTCGCCACGCTCGTTTGGGGGATCGCGGGCAGCGCCAGCGCGGCCGTCGAAGACGAATCGGCCGCCAAGGAGGTCATCAGTGACACCGTGGGCGCGGTCATCGACGTTCTCCGGAGCGAAGACGCCACCTCCGCGAAACAATACCAGATCGAACAGATCGTCTACGCTCGTTTCGATTTCGACACGATCTCGAAACTCGTCCTGGCGCGGAACTGGAAGAAACTCTCCGCCAGCCAACGCGACGATTTCGTGATCGAATTCAAGCACCACCTCTCGCTCACCTACGGCCGAACCCTGAAAGATTACAAGGATCAGAAAGTGAACTTCACGAGCACCCGCTCGGAGAAGAACAAAGACGTCACGGTCCGAACACAAATCAAAGGATCCGGGGCGGAGCCCATCCTGGTCGACTACCGCTTGCGCAAGGCGAGCGACGATTGGCGCGTCATCGATGTCATCATCGAAGGCGTCAGCTTGATTCAAAATTTCCGGGCGCAGACCCAGGACATCCTGAGCGACGTCGGCCCCGAAAAACTGATCGAAAAACTGCGCCAGAAGAACGCCGAGCGCGAAGCCAAGTCCAGCTAGCCCGCCCGACATGAAGATCACCTTTCAGCTCGACGACGAGGACCTGTCCCGACTGCGAAGGGTCATGCAGACCACCGCGGACAAGGCCAAGGACAAGAGCGAAGACGAACTGGGGAGAGCGGCCCTGGAAGCCGCCAAGCGAGCCCGGGCGGGGCAGCTCCCGAATTACATCCGCGAACGCATCGCCACCCTCGAAGTGCTCGCCACCATGCTCCGGGATCGCGAATGGGCGCTTCCCCAATCCGTGCGCATCCAGGTATGCGGCGCGCTCGCGTACTTTCTGAGTCCCGACGACATGATTCCCGACCACGCCCCGGTGCTGGGCTTTCTCGACGACGCGATCGTGATCGAACTCGTCGCCCAGGAGTTCAAAGAAGAGATTCAGGGGTACGAGGAATTCTGCCAACATCGCGGCGCCATGATCCAGCGCTATCCCGCCAAATCCGATCGCGACGAACTCGAGAACGCGTTGCTCGAAAAGCGCAAACGCATCCGCGCCAAAATCCAGGAAAAGCGCCATCGCGACGAAGAGGAAGACGGCCCCATCGGACGCCTGTTCCGAATCTGGTCCTAGCTTCGCGTACTCGCTGTCGCCGCCCGCCGCACGGGCATCCAGTCGTTCACGAAGTTTTCCGGCCCCCGCTGGGCCGTGCCCGCGTCTGCGAAGTGGTACACCATGGCGGCCCGGCGCACTTGCGAAACGTTGTCCGTCGATCGATGCATCAGATCACTGTGGAACAACAGTAGATCGCCGGGCTCCATGAGCAGCGGCACCTGGGCGCTCGTGTCCTCGCTTTGAACCTCCATGTAGCCGAAATTGGAACCGGGACGCGGGTCGGGGACGTGCTCGCACAATCCCTTCCGGTGCGAACCCGGCAGGACGTAGAGCGGTCCGTTTTCGAGGGTGGCCTCGCTCACCGCGAGCCAAGCTCCCACTTGGGGGGGGCGGTCGAAGGGAAAGTAGTGGGCATCCTGATGCCAGGGCTGCCCCATCGCACCAGGGCTCTTGAAGATGAACTGCGAGAGAAAACAATCGAGCTCCGGCACCAGGAGTTCCTCGACCCGATCCACGAGTTCCGGCGCCTTGGCGAACTCGTGGAACACCGAGTCGCGATGGAGCTTGAACACCTTGGAGACGCGGTCTTCGGGATGTTGCGCATTCGGGTTGGGCTTCTGCTCGGGCATCACGAGGGCGCCTCCCTGCAACCCCGCGCCGCCGGATTGGCGGGCAATCTCGATCACCCGCTCGAGCATGGCGTCACAGGTTTGGCGACTCGCGAAACCGTCGATTCGAATGAAGCCGTTCGCTTCCCAGGACGCGCGTTGATCTTTGGTCAGCGCGCTCACGACCGGCCCTGCCGCGGGGGGCGGGACACGGCGAGCTTGGCGTCCACGGTTTCGCGCAAGTGGGCCACCACCGCGCGGCGCCATTCACCGCGATCCGCTTTCCCCTCGCGAATGCGTGCGGCCAATTCTTCGTTTCGCGCGCGCAACGCGTCACGATATGCGTCTCGGGAATCCGGCGGACTCGTTTGCTCGCCGAGAAGGCCACCCAAGCGCTCCCACTCCGCGGCCCAATGGGATTCCTCGGTCTCGATCTCGCGGGCCACGATGGCCACGACGTTGGCGGCCACGCGTGCGTGGTAGCGGGCGGGTCCGTTGAGCTTCGGGACGACTTGATGCTCGAGGAATCCCTCGACCGCACGCAGGAGCGTCGGCGCATCGGGTTGATCGTTCATGAACCCTCCTCCATCAAGTGCAGCAACTCCGCTTCGGCCTCGGCGGTGCGCCGCCCAAGGGATGCCAGCTCGAGGGACGGCACGCGTCCCGAAAGAAACGTGTGGGCCTGTTGGATGAACACCAACGCGACCTTGAAATTTCCGAGCGCTTCCCAGAAACGCAACGCTTCCCGGTCGACCGGGTCACCACCGGCCTCGCCATAGGCGTTCAACCACTGCTCGCGGTCTCCTACCCCACCCGCGGCGCGATCATCGTTTCCGAAACGCCAGGCGCGCACACAAAACCAACCCAGGTCTTCGACCGGATCGCCGACGTGGGCGAGTTCCCAATCGAGAATCGCGCACACCCCCTCGGTGTCGAAAATCACGTTCCCGACCCGATAGTCCCCATGGACCAGCGTCCGGCGCCGCGTCGCGGGAATCCGCTCGAGCAACCAGCGCTCGGCCAGGTCCAACACCGGGTGTGGCTCGGCGGCGAAGGTGCGAGCCGCCTCCGCCAAGCGCATGACCTCCGTGCGCGCCGGTTCGGTGCCTTCCGGGGGAACAGCGAGACCCGACAAAGCCGGGTCTCGCCAATCGAGGGTATGGATTCGCGCCAGGATGGCGCCCATCTGACTCACCAGATTCTCGCGCGTCTTCGCGTATTCCGGATCGCGCAGGAGCCGCCGCGGAATCGTCTCACCCGCCACACGTTCCATGAGGAAGAACGGCGAGCCCAGCACACGGGCATCCCGGCAACACCAATGCACCTCGGGAACCGGCACCCGTACCGCTCGCGCCGCACGCAGGAGTTCGAATTCCAGACCGCGATCGCTTTCATCCGAGCGTCCCGGTGGATCGCGGCGCAATACCAATTCGAGGCTTCGCTGCGGAAGAGTTGCGTTCAACGACCAGAGTTCGCGCGATGCACCCCCCGCCATGGGTTGCAGGCCCTCGACCCGAACGTCGCCCGGCGGGATTCCCTCACACTCGGCAATGAAGGACACGAGTTTCGCCGCGATCGCTTCGGGAGAAAGTGCGGGCTTCGCCATGAAGCCTAGCGGCGCACCAATCCCGGATCCCGGGAAAGATCTTTGACGAGGTTCCTGTGGTGCGCTTCGAGGGTTCCACCACCGATCTCGATCAGCTTGGCGTCGCGCCAGAGGCGCTCGACCACGTATTCTCCCATGTAGCCGTAGCCCCCGAGCACTTGAATCGCGGCGTCCGCCGCCCGCTTCGCCGCCTGCGAGGCGAACAATTTGGTGGCGTCGGCGTCGACGCGTTGTCCCGCCTGGTCGAGACGAATTCGTCGGGCGGTGTCGTACACGAAAACGCGCGCGGCGCGGTACTCCGCGAAGGATTCCGCGATGTAGCGTTGAATTTGTCCGTGGTCGCGGATCAGGGCACCAAAGGTCTTGCGTTCGTTCGCGTAGGCGATCATCACCTCCAGGCAGCGCTGGGCGATCCCCACCGACATGGCGGACAGCGCCAGGCGTTCGATCTCGAGGTTGCGCATCATGTGCAACGTTCCCTCGCCCTCATCCCCCAAACGGTTGGCGACGGGTACGCGCACGCCATCGAACACCAGCTCGCCCGTGAACGACGCCCGCATTCCCAACTTGTCCTTCCACTTCTGGCCGAGCCCAAAGCCCGGCATGCCGCGCTCGACCAGGAAGGAGCTGATCTTCTGCGGCGCCGTGCTGGCATACACGATGAATACGTCGCCGGGCGTTTGATCGTCGATGCCCGAGTTGGTGATGAAGGTTTTCGTACCGTCGATCACGTAGCCATCGCCGTCGCGTCGTGCCTTCGTGGCGAGGGACAGCACATCGGTTCCCACTTCGGGCTCGGTCATACACAAGCCGCCGACCCATTCCCCGTTCGCCACCTTCGGGAGGATTCGTTTGCGCTGTTCTTCGTTTCCGTTGATGGACAGGTTCTGGGCGAACAACAAGGCGTGGGCGAGCACCGACAAGCCGAAGCCCGGGTCGGAGGTCGAGAGCGCTTCGCAAACCTGCACGGCAGCCGTGGCGTCCATACCCGCGCCACCGAATTCTTCGGGCAGCGTCACACCCAGCAAGCCCAGCTCGCCCGCGCGCAGGAACAGCGCGTGATTGAACCGTTCTTCCCGATCGTGCTGGGCCGCCTGGGGTTCGACTTCCCGGCGCACGAACTCTCCCAGAGTTTCGGCCAGCAGTTCGTGCTCCGGAGTCGGAGCGAGTAACTTGAATTCGCGCCAGGCGTCTTCGGACAACGGGGCTGTGCCTCCATTCGCGCACGCCACCCGGGCAAGCGCGGTTAAATCTGGAACGCGCGCTAGTCCCGCGCTTCTCCCAAGAACTCCAGTATCGCGCGATGGACGGGGTCCGGTTGCTCGAGGTGCAGAAAGTGCCCGGCCTTTTCGAGAATCACTTTCTCCAATCCTTTCGGGAACGCCGCTTCGAGACCATCGACCGTATCGATCCCCATGCAACCGTCCTGCGCCCCGTGAAGATAAAGCGTCTCCACGGGGATGTCGGCGACCAGCACCTGCGCTTGCGCAACCGCGAGCGACGGGTCCTGCCGGGACGGATCGAACATGGCCCGGTAGTAGCCAAGCGCCGCGCCCAGCACGCCCTCGGTGCGGAAAGTTCGCATCAGGGCTTCGCGTTCCTCGGCTTCCAGGCGGTAGTTCGGGGACCAATCGCGCCAGAGTTCATCGATGAAGGCGAAATCGTTGGCCGCGACGGCGGCATCGGCCAGAAAACTCTGAAAGAAGAACATGTACCAGGAGCGTTTCTGCTGGGCGTATTGGGTCGCGAGCGCCAGACCGGCATTGCGGTGAGGAACGGACATCGTGACGAGTTTGCGGACTTGCTGCGGCGCCAGAATGGCCGCACCGTGCGCCGCGATCGCCCCCCAGTCGTGTCCGATCACCACGGCGCTCTCGGCGCCGAGGGCGGAAATCAGGGCCCCCACATCCTGAGATAGAACCGCGGTTTGATAGCGCCCATCCGCGGGAATCGCCGTGGGCGCGTAGCCGCGCATGTACGGTGCAACGGCGCGATATCCGGCTTCCGCAAGCGCGGGCAGGAGCAAACGCCAGGTCCGCGCATGATCGGGAAAGCCGTGGAGGCACAACGCGAGCGGGGCATCCTCGGGGCCGGCTTGCAGGGTGGCGAAATCGAGACCGTTGGCGTGAACCGACGCCGTTTGGAATGCGTGCATGCGGGTGCCCTCCCCGGGCGACGCTATCGGCGCCCCTGGGGCCCGTCAACCACACGACCACCCCAGCGCGCCAGGAAGCGGAACCCGCCGCGCTTTGCCAGTATCCCCCTAACAACGCACAACGAGGAGGAGCGGAAGTGAGACGATCAAGCGCGATCGCGCTGATTCTGATGGCATGCTGGGGCACCGGGTGCGTAATCATCGAAGACGGTGAGGTGGGTGTCTCGAAGAGCTTCGGAACCATCGACGACATCACGGTTCCCCAGGGCGTTGCGATTCAAATCCCCATCGCGCGCCAGGTCGAAACCTGGGATGTGAAGCTACAGGAGATCAAGGAGACGGCGCAGGTTCCGTCTTCGGAAGGTCTCATCATCGGTCTCGACACGTCGCTTCTGTTTCGCGTCGTTCCCGAAATGGCCCCGCGAATCCGCAAGACCATCGGGCGCAATTATTTCAACCTGCTGATTCAACCCTACTTCCGCAATGCGATTCGCGACGTGGTCAGTGGCTACCAGGTGAAGAACATCTACGCCGAAGAAGGCAGGCGCCAGATTGCCGAGCGCGTCGAAACGTTTCTGAAAGAAACCCTCGAACCCGAGGGCATCACGGTGGTCGACGTGTTGTTGCGCGATGTCGTCTTGCCGGCGCGCTTCAAGGAGAGCATCGAAGCCAAGCTGACCGCGGAACAACGCGTGCAACAGAAACAATTCGAACTCGAGCAGGCGCGCAAAGACGCGGAGATCGAAGTAGCGCGCGCGGAGGGTGCGGCCCAAGCCCAGCGCATCATCCGCGAAACGCTGTCCGACTCCTATCTCCAGTATCTGTGGATTCAGACGTTGAACCAGAATCCCAATGTGATCTACGTCGCGACCGAAGCGAACCTGCCCATCTTCAAGAACGTGGGTAGAAAATAGGGTTCGTTGGATTCGGCATTCGAACCCGAGCTGACTTCGACGGAGGACGTCGCATGGAGCGCAGGCCGCAACTCGCAGGCTGGCTCTTCGCCCGACGCGCAAAGATCGAAGACCGTTTGATGGAGAAGCTCGGCGGGGATCGCCTCTCCCCGGCCGAGTTCGAGGCCTTGCGGCGCTTTCGCGCTTTCACCGGCGCGGCCTTGGCGCGGGGCAGCGTACCTCCGCCGTCCCTCGACGGCGTGCGGGTCGACGAGGCGCGCGTTTCGAAGCTACTCCACACCTGGTCGGAATCCGTCTACGAACTCGCCGGTCCCGATGGCTCCGCCCTGCGCGAATCCATCGAGCCCCTGGTGGCACAATTCCAATCTTCGCTTTGCGTCAGCACACCCGCTCGCCGCAAGCGCGGTGTGGCGCGCACCCGGCGCCGCGCGGTTTCCGCGGCCATCGATCGCATCTCGGACGCGTTCTTCGCCATCGATCCGGACACGGGTACGATCGCCGATGCCAACCCCGCCGCCGGCGCCTTGTGTGGCGTCGCGCGCGATGCCCTGCTGGGCCGCAACGCGCGCAGCTTCATCCCGCCCGAGTGCCAGGAAAATTGGTGGGTCGAACTCGAAGCCCTGGGCGAAAGCGACGAATCGCGCCGCTTCCAATCCCAGGTGCGACACACGAGCGGCATGACGGTGCCCATCGAAGCCACCGTCACCCGAATGAACCGCCGCGAAGGCTCCCTCGCCCTGGTGGTCGCGCGCTCGGTCGTTCCCCCCGAGGCCTAGGGGCCGTTATCGGTCGAGCTGGTCGTGAAGGAACGCGACCGCGCGCGGCCACGCATCCGCCGCGGCGGATGCGCGAAACGTTTCGGGCCGCGAGTCATTGAGAAAGGCGTGCCCGGCATCGGCGTAGAGGCGGATTTCTCCGGGCTGGGCCGACGTAGCCAAGCGCGCTTCGAATTCCCGAACGTCCGCTAAAGGGATCAGTCCGTCTTCTTCGCCGTATAGCCCGAGTAGCGGACACGACAGATCCCCGATGGCGTCGAGGGGAGACCGCGGTTTCTTCCGAGGGTCGAGATCATCGGCGTAGCGAAGCATGCCGTAGAACGGCACGCAGGCGGAAAAACCCAACAATTCACAGGCGGCCAGGATTGCGTATTGGCCGCCCATACAGAACCCCATCACGCCGACCGGTTTTCCCGCCACGGCATCGTGGGTAGCGAGGTAGTCTCGGGCCGCTTGGATCTCGGCCAGGACCACCGGGTCGGAAAGTTGGCGGATCCAGCGCATGGCGGATTCGACGTCGGTGATTTCCGGCGTGCCGATGCGGCGATATACGTTGACCAGCAACACTGCGAAACCTTCCCGGGTCAAGCGTTGGGCGAGCTCGAGAAAATGCGCGTAGATGCCGCGCACATCGGGGATCAGGACGACACCCGGATGCGTGCCTTCGCGGGGGCGGGAGAAATAGCCCAAATCGGTTTCGGCGCTCTCGATCTGCATGGAAGGGAGTATACTCGCGCGCCATGTCGTACGAACGAGAACTCGAAGTTGCCCGGGAAGCCGCACGTGTGGCGGGTGAAATTCTGAAACGCCACTACGAAGGCGGGACCAAAACCTGGGAGAAATCCGAGGACAACCCCGTCACCCTGGCGGATCTCGAATCCGACCGGGCGATTGCAGCCCTGCTGCGGGAAGCGTTTCCCGAGGACGGAATGCTTTCCGAGGAGACGGTCAGCGAGCCGTCACGCATCGACAAGCAGCGGGCCTGGATCGTCGATCCCATGGACGGCACCAAGGAATTTACCCAGAAGATCCCGGAGTTCGGTGTCTCCATCGCGCTCGTGGACCGCGGCGAGCCCGTGGTGGGCGTGATCCTGAATCCGGCTGCCGGCTCCGAAGTCTGGGCGTCCAAAGGTGCGGGGACGTTTCGCGACGGCCAGCGGGTGCACGTCAACCCGTGTCAGAAGCTGGAAGATGCGGTGGTGATCGCAAGCCGCACGGAGATCTCGCGCAACAAATTCGAGCCCTACGAGGGCTGGTTTCGAGAAATTCGGCCGGTGGGCTCCATCGCGTGGAAGCTCGCCTGCATCGCTTCGGGCGAGGGGGACCTGAACGTCTCGAAGGCACCGAAGAACGAATGGGATGTGTGTGCGGGCGACGTGCTGGTACGCGAAGCCGGCGGAACCTACGTGGATTTCGAAGGGGCACCGCGCATCTACAATCAGGCCGACCCGTTGATCAACGCCTTCATGGCCGCCGGGCCCGCGCCGCTGGTCGAACTCTTCTGTGAGCGCGAGAAAGCGCGTGCGAAGGACGAGGGCTAGCGGTCGCCCGCGAACGCAACGGCGCCCGAATCCACCAACCCCGAAAAGGTCCTAGTCGAGCGCCTTGACGGCTTCTGCCAGCGCCAGCGAGATCCCCTTGGCGTCGCCGAAAATCATCATGGTGTTGTCGTTGTAGAAGAGCGGGTTATCGATGCCCGCAAAGCCCGGGCTCAGGCTGCGCTTGATCACCATGACGTGCCCCGCGTAGTCGACATCGAGAATCGGCATGCCGTAGATGGGGCTGTCCGGCGCGTTGCGGGCGTCGGGGTTCACCACATCGTTGGCCCCCAGCACGAGCGCCACGTCCGCTTCGGCGAATTGCGGGTTGATGTCGTCCATTTCGACGAGTTTCTCGTAGGGGACGTTGGCTTCCGCCAGAAGCACGTTCATGTGGCCCGGCATACGCCCCGCCACGGGGTGAATGGCGAACTGAACCTTGATCCCTTTGGACTCGAGCAATTCCGCGAGTTCGGTGATGGCGTGCTGGGCCTGGGCGACCGCCATGCCGTACCCGGGCACGATGATGACATTGCTCGCGGAATTGAACACGATGGCGGCATCGTCGGGCGTGTAGCGCGGCACGGTCTTCTTTTCGCCGCTGCCAGCGGTGGAAGCCACCGCTTGACCGAAGGCACTGAACAGCACGTTGGCGAGCGAGCGATTCATGGCATCGCACATGATCTTCGTGAGAATGATCCCCGATGCACCGACCAGGGAGCCACTGATCACCAAGCCCGAATTCCCGATCGCGAAACCCGTCGCGCACGCCGCCAGACCCGAATAGGAGTTCAACAGCGAAATCACGACCGGCATGTCGGCACCGCCGATCGGAATGACGAGGGTGACACCGAGTATCGATGCAATGGCGAGCAAGCCGATGTAGGCCTGCATGTTCCCCGGGTCCGCGACGATCATTCCGCACAGGGCGAGGGCGCCTACACCCGTGAGCGCATTGACGACCTGCTGCCCGGGATAGGTAATGGGCGATCCGCTCATCAGTTCCTGGAGCTTCGCGAACGCCACCAGGCTGCCGGTGAACGTGATGGCGCCGATCAACGCGCCCAACACGATCGCGATGGGTACGATGCCGGTGGGCGTCTCTCCCGCACGGAAGTAATTATAGAGTTCCGCGGACGCGACCAACGCCGAGGCGAGACCCCCAAAGCCATTCAACAACGCCACCATCTGGGGCATCGCGGTCATCTCGATGCGCGTCGCAAGGACGGCACCGAGCGCCGAACCGATCACCACACCCGCGGCAACCGTGACGTAATCGACGACGTCGGCTTTCAACAGCGTGGCGACGATGGCGATCAGCATGCCGACGGCCGCCATGCTGTTTCCCGAGCGCGCGGTCTTGGCCGAGGAAAGCCGCGACATGCCCATGATGAAGAGCACCGCGGCCAGGAGGTAGGCGAGCTGAACGATGGTTCCGCTCATGATTTCTTGGGTTTCTTCTCGAACATCTCGAGCATGCGGTTCGTGACCATGAAACCGCCCACCACGTTGATGGTGGCGACGATGATGGCCACCAGTCCCAGCCAGGTGGCGAGCGTTCGATGCTCCGCGCCGGCGGCCAGAATCGCGCCCACGATGGTGATGCCCGAGATCGCGTTCGAACCCGACATCAGCGGCGTGTGGAGCAACGGCGGCACCTTGGAGATCACTTCGATGCCGACGAAAAGAGCCAGGACGAAAATGGTAAGCGCTACTGCGGGGTCCTCGAGCATCAGTCTCCTCCCGAATCCAGGCGCGATTTCGTTTCCTCGTGCATCACCTCACCCCGATAGGTGAGCAGCGGTGCGCGGGTCAGCTCGTCCTCGAGGTCGACGATGAGCTTCCCTTCTTTCACGAGGTGATTGAGATAGGTGGTGATGTTCTTCGAATAGAGCTGACTGGCGTGGAACGGCGCGGTGCTGGGCAGATTCGTCGGGCCCATGACCTGGACACCGTGGGCGAACACGACCTGGTTCTCCTTGGTGACCGCGCAGTTGCCGCCCTTTTCGGCCGCGAGATCGACGATCACCGAGCCGGGCTTCATGTCGCGCACGACGTCTTCTTCGATCAAGCGCGGCGCCGTTTGCCCGGGCACCAGCGCCGTCGTGATGACGACGTCCGCAGCCCGCACACGCTGGCCCAACAACTCGCGTTGCTTGGCGTAGAACTCTTCCGTCTGGGCGCGCGCGTATCCGCCGGCATCCTCGGCGTCTTCGGCTTCGATCTCGAGTTCGACGAAACGTGCACCGAGACTCTGCACTTGTTCCTTCACCGCCGGGCGCGTGTCGTAGGCCTCGACCACCGCACCCAAACGTCGCGCGGTCGCAATCGCCTGCAGTCCCGCGACCCCCGCACCGACGATGAGCACGCGGGCCGGAGAAATCGTGCCGGCCGCCGTCACCATCATGGGGAACAGACGCGGCAGCGCTTGGGCGGCGAGCAGCACCGCGCGGTAGCCCTGGACCGTGTTCTGGGAAGAGAGTACGTCCATGCTCTGGGCGCGCGTGATGCGGGGCATCAGCTCGAGGGCGAACGACGTGATTCCGCCCTTCGCCATCCGCCCCGCCAGCTCGGGCTCATCGAGGGGTTTCATGAACCCGATCGCGACGCTGCCCTCTCGGATCAGGTCCGCTTCGTGGCCGCCGGAACCGGTTTCGCCCGGCGGCTGTACTTTCAGAACGACGTCGGCCCGGCCGAACAGCGCCGCCACATCGGACTCGATCTTGGCTCCGGCGGTCTCGTAGGCGTCGTCGGAAAACGTGGCTTCGGCCCCGGCACCGCGCTCGACCACGACTTCGAGCTCCTGCTTCACGAGCTGGCGCACCATGTCGGGAATCAGAGCGACGCGGCGTTCTCCGGGAGCGGTTTCTTTGGGGACGGCGATGATCACAGTCGAACCCTCTTGCGGGGCGGCACTATAAGCCAGCTCCCGGCCCTCCGCCGCCCGGACCCTGCGCTACGTTGTGCGCCCTTCAACCGAAATGGGGAGGCCCCGCGACCCGCGGCCGCACACCCCACGAAGTGGGAATCGGGAGGCCATGGTGTCCGAAAACGCTCGAATCATCCGGAAGAAAACCGGCAACTTCCTCGAAGACTTCCGGCCGGGTCACGTGTTTCGCCACAAGGGCGGAAAGACCATCACCGAGGGTCTGTTCACCACCTTCACCGAGTTCTCGATGACCACGAACCCCCTCGCGAAGAACGCCCGCTACGCCCGGGCCTACGGTTTCGACGGCCTGGTTTGCCCTCCGGGCCTCACCATGCTGGTGGCCTTCAGCCAGACCGTCGAGGACGTCTCGGAAAACGCCCGGGCCAACCTGGAATACATCGATATGCGGTTTGGAGCCCCCGCCTATGTGGGCGACACCCTCGAGGTCGAGACCAAGGTGCTGAGCGTGCGACCTTCTTCGAGCCGGCCGAACCTCGGCATCGTCCACGTCCAGTCCACCGCCCGCAAGAACGTCGGCGACCCGAGCGAAGCAGTGGTGATGACCTGGCAGCGCAAGGTTCAGGTTTGGAAGGACGACATGGAGGCGGAGCTCCATCCCGGAGAGGCCGAGCCGGATTCCGTGCCCTGCGAACTCCAGCTCCCCGCCTACGACCCGTCGGTGGACTACAAGTCCATGGCCCACCTCACGAGCCCCGACAGCTATTTCGAGGATTTCGAGCCCGGCACCACCATCGAGCACTCGCGCGGCCGAACCGTCACCGACGAGCACATCCACCTGACCGCCATCCTCGACAACACCAGCCAGGTGCACTGCAACCAGTACATGATCGACCTGAACCCCAAGCAGTACGTGGGCGGCCAGCTGATCATCTTCGGCGGCATCCCCTTTACCCTCTGCCTGGGCCTCTCCTGCCCGGATGTGGGGGACAACACCCTGGGCGACATCCTCTATCCCACCGGCCGCCACACCGCCCCGCTCTTCGCCGGCGATACCGTCTTCGCCGCCACGCGGATCCTGGGCAAACGCGACTACCCGGAACGCCCGGACTTGGGAATCCTCGAATGCCAGCTCCTGGGCTTTAAATTCGAAAAGGCCGACGGCGAACCCGCCTCCGACGACGCCCCAAAGGGGTGGAAAAAGACCCAGATCTTTGAGCTGGATCGCCACTTGGCGGTGAAGCGGCGCAGCCACTACGCCGGGTAGACCTTCCGCCCAGATTCCAATCCCATACGCCTCAAGATGCGCGCCCGTTAGGACGCAACCAGTAGGGCTGAGTTTTCATGAATCGAGTGCAAAAGCACCCGGCTGAGGAATGGGTTTGCCCACGGCTGCGAACCAGTACGACGATTATTCATCGCACGCGATCGGTGCGCCGGAAGGAATTGCGATCCTCGTCGCGATTCCGGCTTTCGACGAAGCCGTCACGGTTGGGCGGGTCGTATCCAGCGTCCCTCGCTCCCTCTCGGGTGCACGGAGTGTGGACGTTCTGGTGGTTGATGATGGCAGCTCGGACGCCACTTCCGAACTTTCCCACCAGGCCGGCGCCCGTGTAATCCGTCACGCCCGAAACATGGGCGCTGGATCCGCGTTCAGAACGACTGTCCGCGAGGCCATCGACTCGGGTGCGGATCTCCTCGTGACCCTGGATGCGGACGGTCAGTTCAATCCGGCCGATATTCCGAAGCTCATCGAGCCCGTTGTCGGCGGCCGCGCCGACTTCTCGACAGCTTCGCGATTCGTCGACCCTGCACTCGAACCAGAGATGCCGTGGCTCAAACGCTGGGGCAATCGTCAGATGAGCCGTCTCATCTCAAGCCTCACCGGGCAGGTCTTCCATGACGTTTCCTGTGGTATGCGCTGCTACAGCCGCCGAGCCTTGCTGAACCTGAACCTGATGGGACGCTTCACCTACACCCAGGAAGTCTTCCTCAATCTGGCGTTCAAGGACCTGCGTATTGCGGAGGTCCCCATTGCGGTGCGCGGGGAACGCGAACACGGCAACAGCAAGATTGCCTCGAATCTTTGGGCCTACGCGGTTCGAACTTTTCGGATCATATTTCGCGCGTACCGCGACTATCACCCTATGAGATTCTTCGGCGGTATCGCAGCAGCCCTTATTGTCCCGGGAATCATGCTCTGGGGATTTCTGTTGATTCACTACCTGGAGAGCGGATCCCTATCGCCTCACAAATGGTCCGGCGTACTGGGGGCTGGCTTCGTCGGGTCCTCTCTCTTGATGGCGTACATGGGATTGATCGGCGACCTCCTCAAGCGCCACCGCGTCTACCTGGAGGAGATTCTTTTTCACCAACGACTGCAGCGGCCTCCTCGCCGGAAACGCTGGAGCGCGCAGCATCAGCGCCACCAGATCCCTTCCCTCCTCGTGAACGAATACCGCGACCCAGAACAGATCCGAAAGCTTCTCAACTCCGAAAGCGGCCGGATTCTGTTCGACGGGAGTTCAGCGCTCGTCGCCAATGCAGCTGATCAACTCAAGAACGGCGGATTCGCGGTCTACGCGACGAATCGATCGAAAATCGCAATCGCCCACCCGCGACCGTCGATCCGGTCTATCGACGGGGCCAACGTAGTCTTCGAAGACAGCACCCTCGAATTCTTTGACATCGTGATTCACGATGTTGATCCCGAGACCCAGCGATGATTGAGGAAAATGCGCTACTCGGGGCGGCAGACTCAGGACAGCCGAGCCGTTTTCGGATCTCCATGGTGGCAAGCGTCATTTTCTGCTTCGCCGCGGCCCTTCTGTTTTTCGCTACTCCTTGGGGACTCGGCCTTTCTCCTGACTCTTCAGACTTCGTTCGAGTCGCGCAGCGACTTCAGGACGGCTTGGGTTTCTCCGTCGCCGACGGAAAACCCCTCACACATCATCAGCCGCTCTACTCGCTCGTTCTCGCATTGGGTGGAGAAGAACCTCGGCACTGGGCTCGCTTCCTGCACGCGATCTTGTTTGGGTTGACCGGAGCGTTGATTTCATTCGTCGTTTGGACGGAGACCCAACGTCGCTGGATCGCAGCAGCCTTGGCCGGCCTCCTCTTCACAACCTCACCCACTATTCTCAGTGTCGAGGCGATGGTCTGGAGCGAATCTCTCTTCTTCCTATTGAGCCTCGGGGCGATGACGTGTTTGACACGCGCCTTGGGAGAGGTCGGCTGGAAATGGCTGTGTTGTGCGGCGGCGCTCGCCGCATTGGCGTTCTTGACTCGCTTTGCTGGTGCTGCACTAATCGTCGCCGCGAGTCTATCGGTCGTTCTATTCGGTGAAAGAAACCGATGGTTCCTTCGCGCGAGTCTGTTCTTTTCGCTCTCAGTTGCACCAGCAGTGGCGTGGATGGTCCGAAATCTCGTGGTCGCAGATACAGCCACCAATCGCACACTTGCGTACCACCCTATCCCGATGCAAGCCATCCACCGAGGACTTGGCGTCCTCATGGAAGGACTGTCTCTTCCGGCGACGAACCCGTATTCGGTGAACGTTGCCGCGTTGGTCGGGTTCTTCCTCTTCTTGACCATCGGAACGCTAGCTGCCCTACGGCGCACACCGCAACTTAGAAAGCCCTTTACAGCGCCGGCGCTAGTTTTTCTAGTTATCTATCCAGCCTTCTTGGTCTTTTCGATTTCTTTCGTTGACGCTCACACACCGCTTTCCCAAAGAATCCTCTCACCACTGTTTCTTTTCGCAATTCCGGCCGCGGTCATTCTTTGTTCGGAACTCCTCGCGTCGGCGCGATTCGGAAGAATCTCACGAACGGGGATTGCCTGCATTGCCGTTTTTTTCTTTTTGATTCAAACGCAGACGGCCCTCGGCGACGCGAGACAATGGCGGCAGCATGGACGCTTTTACGAGAGTCCCTACTGGCAACGGATGGCAATCCTGAAGGGGATTCGAGAACTCGCGCCGTCGCGACTGATCTACACCAATGGCAGGGATGTCATCGACTTACTTGCGGGTCGGGATTCGCGCACGATTCCCAGGCATTCGGACCCAAACACTCGTCGACCCGTCCCTACCTACGAGGAAGATCTACAGCGAATGGAACGACACCTACGAGACGAAAAAGGCGTCGTTGTCTATTTCAGAATGATTGGACATCGCTGGTACCTCCCCACCCCTGTAGAGCTGGAGAAACGACTCGCACTACGGCGAATCATGGACGTTGGCGATGGCCGAATCTACGAACTCGACGAACCGGAGCCGATGGATTCTCAAACCAACGTCAGCGCTCTCCAACCCTAGAACGGCCGGGCAATAGGATCAGAACCGGGCGTCCGAGATGGGTACTGCCCCCTCTCTTTCATAGACGCGGTGTGAAGAGCGCAAATACATCAGGTCACCCGGCGCTTTCGGATCGAATCGATCCGCGAGACGGAAGAACGGTTTCCCGAGGGAAACAACGTGTGCAAGACGATATCGGGGGCTCTCCTGAAGCTCTCTGAAAAACTCGGGCGCGGTGGGACCCGCCGCACGGTCGATTGCATAGTCGGTCGTTGCAATGTAGTCGAGAGGAAAATCGAGATAGCGAGAAGCATCAACGTTCCGTCGGAGTTGTAACGGCGCTATTCGCAGATCATGATTCCTTGGAAAACGGGGAATGTAGGTATCGTCGCCGTAGAAGCTCTGCGTCACGCCAACGAGCGATCCCGGTCGTGCGTTCTGCGCAAACCACCGGCCAACTTCGACCCGCGGGTCGTCGCGAAACTGCATCGGAAGAACGTAGGAAAGCGAGAGATGAAGAGTAAACAGTACAACCGCGCCTGTGACGAGGGCGATGCGAACATTCGATTTCAGGAACCGAACCGGTAGCCACCGGGCAAATGTGACCAAAGCGAGCGATGCAGCCATCGCGAAGACGGGAGCCAGGATGAGAACGTGTCGCATCATTCCGGAACCCATGCGGCTCAGGATGAAGCACGCAAACAGAAAGTATCCGAGAATGACCCAATCAGTGCGTTTCCGACGAGCCGCGATCATCACCATTCCGATCCATGCGCTTACGGTTGCCAGCGTTCCGAATCCGTAGAACGAAACGGTCGATAGAAGCGCCGTCGGGAATTGGAATGCCCCGGTGTCGTGCATTTGCGTGGTTCGCTGAAACGCTGCCCGAACCGCGTCCCAATAGAGGAAGGTTTCGAAGCTTCCGAGCACGTATCCCGCGGCTCCCATGATCGGCAAGCACGTAGGCCAAGGAACCGGTCCCTCCATTCGGCGCACGATCCAAGCCACACCCAGCGGCGCGAAAGCCACAAGTCCCCAAGCGCTCGTCGCCAATCCGAGTCCCGCGACGAGGCCACCGGCGAATAGATATCGTTGACTTCCCGATTGGCTGAAACGGAAAGCACAGGCGAGTGCCACAGTGCATAGAAACATCTGAATCGTGTCTGGCCTGGCGAAATGACTCGAGAGAACGGCGTTCGGGAAGCAGGCCAGCAGTGCTGCCGCGACGAGCCCGACAGTGGGCCCGAATGCCCCGGCGGCCAAACGTCCCACGATGGCAACCGTGGCAGTTCCCAAAGTTACACAGAGTGCTCGCATCAAGAGCAGAGTCGTGGCGAACTCAGAACGGGAGAATGATTCTGCCAGTGAGCCAGCAAGCAGTCGGGCCAGAAACGCAATTCGGAAGAAGAACGCGCCCCCCCACCCAAACGTGACCGAGTCCGGATTCGAGTAGAGTTCCCCCCCTTGCTTGAACGCAACTCCCTCGTCGGGATGGAAGGGGCCCCCCGCCCAACCGGGGTCGTCCGGTAATCCCCAGGTCGCCCCTGTAATTCTCAGTAGCAATGCGAGGAAAACGACGAACGCCAAATGTGCATTGAAACGAGCACCGATTTGGATTGCGTTACCCACATCGGAAGAATCGGGATTTTCGATCAAGTTCTGAATCGTTGTATTCCAAGGTAGACAGTGAGCAGGGGCGAGGTGATAAACACCCGACCAAACGGTTAACCCACCAACGTCTCCAGAATGATGTGGTAGATCTCTGTCATCTCGATGGTTCCGAGGTCTCTCGGCGCTATCCCGGACCCTATCGCAATCACTTGAGTCGCATTCTCTCTTACCGAAGGCATGTATCCATGCATCCCAAGGGGAGTGCTCTTCCCTCTCGAAAAAAACGAAGGGTGGATTAGTCCCGGGCCATCGACGGCGAACAACATGTCGCCGTACCGCCGGTCGGCGAAATCAATGCCCAATCGTTTTCGCTCATCACAATCCAATACCCGACCGCCATCGATTTCGGTTAGTGCCTCTCTCACAATGTCCTCTGCCGCACTCGTAAAGAACCACAACCGCACCTGAGTGCTGTCGAGAAAATATAGGTAGTCGTGCCCGAGCTTAAGCGGAAGATTGCCCAAAACTCTCTTGAGATCGAGCACGTACTTTATCTTCACCATACCGTGGTCACCGAAAATGACCGCTCTTCGCCCTCGCCGGAGCGGTTCTTCCAGTACCTCCCTCACCGTATTGTCCATCTGCGTGATCGCCTCATCCATTTCCGCCGAATCAGGTCCGAAACGATGACCAACCCAATCTATTTCCGAGAAATGCATGTACACAACGTCCGCGTGCGAGCTCTCCCGATACCGACTCAGAATCGAAGTCGTGCTCCCAAAGTCTCTCGGATAGCCGAACCACGACCAGGTTTTCCCCGACCTCCTAAATGCGTCAAAAATCGTATCGTCGTCCCCATACACTCCTTCAGTGTCCGAGTGGCGTTTCTCACTCAGCGAAAAAAAGTGAAGCAGGTTCAAAGGTATCTGGTCCGTGGACAATACTTCAGCCGACGCAACGTTTCCTTTTCGCCGTTCACTCCATCTTCCGATTCGCTTAATTACTTTTCGAAACGGCCATGACACTCCCGATCGTTCGATCAAAGATGCAACCGGCTCCAACTTTCTCAGAAACCCAAACGGAGATTGGTCTGGATCATATTGGAACAAATTGCAGACATTGCTTCTCTGGGGTTCGAGTCCTGCGAAATACGCTGGCCTTGTCTGAAATGCGTATGTCTCCAAAACGTCGCCGTGGATTCCTGCCTTCTTCAACCTATAGAGAAACGGTGACCGCTTCTCGTCGATGAAGTCGTACCTCAGAGCGTCGATCAGGATAATAAAGTCCGAATCACAACTCTTCATGAGCCGTACCAACCCTCCACAAGATCCTGGGCACAAGAACTCCACGTGGTCCCTGCCACAATGGCACCATTCTTCGATGAAGGCCCTCGAGGTACACGCAGCCTCAGGTTTTCGAAGACCTTCTCTTCGGGGTACACCTTCAACAACGCAAACATCCGCACTTCTATCGACCGTCGACTTCGCTTCCGTTGCAGTGCGAGAAGCACTGCCTGCCGAACGCGTTCTCGCCTGGAGGCAGGGGGGGAACCTCTCCAGTTGCTAATCAGTTCTTCGAAATCCTGTCGGTACGAACACGAATCCAACAACTCGGATATTCTCACTAGCTCGCCAATCAACAGCGACCGCGCCTGATTCCATTCAGAGAGCAATTGATGATCGCAGAGCTCGTTCGCTTCCATATCACAGTGCCAACTTCTCCAACACCAATCAATTTTCGAGGCTATCACCGATCCAACGGCGTCGATTCTCGACATTTCTCTGAGTCGTTTCGTTTTTTCACGGTAAAGCGTTTCATAGACACCATGTTCGACTAGACGCGAATCGGTTATTGCGAAATAGACCTTCGCGATCTGGCGAGCTTTCTGATCCGATGGGAGGTTCGGACTGACGGTCGGATGCCCCTCCATCAAAGTGACCATCCGATTGATCAGAAGATCCCTGACTTCCTCGCTTGGAATTCGCCCGTTCGCTTCGTACGGAATCTCGGAGATCACACTAGGATCTCCAAAGAACACGCGCGATCCACACTTCAAATCATAGAAAGCCATCCTTACTCGACCCCCGATCAAATCGTGGCGATTCACGGGAATCAGGTCGACGTGCCATATCCCTAGCTTCGACGCTAGAGCTCTGCCTAGATGCCGTAGTTTGAACCGAGCAACCGGCGAAAGGTCACCTTCTGTGACGATATACACATCATAGTCGTTGACGGGCAGCCGATTCCCCGCGCCATCCCTCCGGATACCACCCTCTCCGCGTCCAAAGCTACCTCCAAGAACCAGTGCAATCGGTTTCAGTCCCGATCCGATAATGCAATCTCGAACAATCGCCAGATGTTCCTCCACTCCATCGTTGGCTTTTCCGTAGCTGCGAGGCAAGTCGAGTGAACTCACTTCACTCGTACCACATTGCAAGCAATTTCTTCACAGGATGCGATCGGTGCTGTACCGGCGTTCGTCAGTTTCGCTGCCTCGCGCATTCCTTTCATCTTTCCGATCGTCGTTCCGATAGAGCAAACCCCGAATCTCAACGCGCGCCGCCGATTCTTCTCATTCGGATCCATCAGCGCAGTCACGCCATTCACAACGCCGTTAATGATTTTTTCAGGGTGCAGAAGTGGCTCGCGCGCCCTTCGCACACCCAAGGACGTTCTCCACGTCGGAAACATGCCAAAGGCAGATTCGTTGATCATCACACGAGAGATCGTCGCGCGTTCAGCGATCGAAAAATAGTCCGACATTCTTGGTGGATGCGAATGATGAACGATGGACTCGGCTGAGTAGTGCAGCGAGTATCCACCCGCGAGACAGTCCAACGCGAACGCTCGGTCCTCGGCGAACGGAACAGAACGAAACGGAAAGCGAGTAGCGACCTCCCTCCTGATACACGAACTCGCATTGGAGAACGAAAGAACATCGAATGGTTCCCGACCGATATCCGCCGCCGAGGAAAACTCGTTGCGCGTTTGGGAATGCGCTTCCGTTGGGAATTGATTCAAAAACCAGCGGCGTTCGGGCAGGGAAGCGTCGTCCCACGGAATTTGCCTCGAATAAGATGCCCCGAAACGATCGTCTCTCGCAACACTCTCCAACAGTCGATCAAGCCATTTGTCGTCTACGGGAACGCTATGCGCCGATAACGGCACGAAGAATTCGCCTTTCGATATCTTTAAACCGAAGTTCAATGAACTCGAATACTCAAAGTGCTTTTGTGGAAGCGAAAAAATCGCCACAGGATACTTAGAGGCCAATTCAACAGTCCGATCGGTTGAACTGCAATCCAGAAGAATCACTTCGATACTCGACTTCGTTCGTTGGTCGAAAACCTGCTTAAGACAATCCTCAATGTGAGACTCTTCATTGCGAGCGCGAATGAATATTGACGCGAGCATTCCGACAGTCACCGGCGTGGCCCCATCACTCTTCTCTTGATGTACAACCAATCCTCATCGGCAACGTAGAAGAGACACACACTCGCTGCATAGACAATCAAACCCAGTGCGTTGACCGAAACAAACTGGAACCATGATTCAGCTCCAATCAGAGCTTTCAATCCAACCAGAGCTCCGCAGAGGACAATCGCCGCCGGTACACACTTGATGTAGGCGTGGTAGACGTAGCTTCTCATGGAGAGTCCCGTCCGCTTGGTCGCCAATAGCGGAAGAACAATCCCGCGTGAGACTACTGATGGCCCGAGTGTCCCCAATGCCACACCGAGAAGCCCAAAATACCTGGCGAGAACTATGGACAACCCAACGTTGCAAATCGCCTCCGCACCGACAATAACCGCGTTCAATTTGTGTTCGCTTCGCGCGTAGAGAAGACTAGCTAGGGCCATTGGGGGGAAACTCAACAGAAACGGAATAGTCAGCACCCAAAGAATCGGTACCGAATCAGCGAATGAAACGCCCATCCACAATCGTATGAAGTCGGCGCCAGTTACCAACAGCGGAATACAGATTGATAGGCTCAGTAGCTCCCCATACGACGCCCATTTTTCGACCAACCGTTCGATCACATCGATTTCCCCGACCGCGATCAAACTGCTGAATCTTGGAGTAAGAACCGTACTCGTACCTTCGGCTAGCAGGCGAAACTGGTCTACCAGAATGACCGCGACCGCATAGATAGACACTGCCGCCGCTCCCTCGAACGTTCCCACAACTAGAAGGTCGAACTGATAGATGAGGCGACTCGCCACGACGATCACGCAGGCCCACAACCCGTACCCTACAACCCGCCCAACTGTCTTGTTGTCGAAACTCCTTGGACTCACTCTCAACGACGGGACTTGTTGCTTAGCAAGGAACAACACGGCCAGTCGATACACCAAACGCGAAAAGAAGGCCGCGAACGCCACGCCGATGATTCCAAATCCACTTTTGAGAACCGCAACTACGCACACCGCATTGAATAGGAGGCGGAAAACATTCGACATGTTGATAAGGTCGTATCGTTCGCATCCCGCTAGGACGCCTTGATAGAGACCCAGTATATGTTCGACAATTGCATCAGCAGCAAGAACTAGAAGTACTACGATTCCGATTCGCAGGACGGATGGATCGACGTCGAACCATGGTCCGAAAAACGGCAGGATAGCGATCGAGATGGCGATGATCGGAATTGATGTAACGCAGTTGAATCCCAATGACGACGACACGAGTCGGTTGAGCGCTAACGTGTCGCTGGACGCGCGATACTGAGCGGTGTATTTGACAACGGCGTTTCGCACGCCAAGGTCAAAGATTGCGAACTGGCTCGCAATCGAAACTGCGATAACCAGGAGACCATAGGATTCTTTTCCAAGTGAATGAATGACAAATGGGGAGATCGCAAGCCCCACCAATGCTGCCGCAGCAAGACCCAGCCAGTTGGAAAAGATGTTTCTGAAGATCGATGAACTCATTCAGGCCGAGGTACCGGAGCGGCCGCTCCGATCTTTGCGGGCATCTTTTGGTGAATCAACGCATCAAGAAACGCGTCGAACCATCGATCGGTGGTGAAATTCGCCGTAGCCACCCGCCTTCCGGCCGCTCCGAATTCCTTCATTCGAGATCGGTCCGAAAGAAGACTCGATAGACCTTTCGACCACTCACTTTCGCTCGCGACGAGGTACCCGGTCTCTCCGGGCTTGACGATCTCAGCGTTTACGCCTGTGCAAGAGGCCACCGAAGGTATTCCGATCGCCATATACTGAATCAACTTGAGCCCACATTTCCCTTTCGCCCAGGCATCGTCGGAAAGAGGCATTATGCCGATATCGATTTCAGATAGATCTTCGATTTCCGTTTCCGCACTCCATGGCCGCATCTCGACTTCCAGGTTGGAATTCGGAAAGGGATTGGGAGTTCCTTGTTCGCAGATCACAAGAATCCGAAAATCGAAGCGCTTCTCAAGCCCCTCGAACACACCTCGGAGAGTTTTGAGGTACCGGATATTCGAAGCGAGCCCCGTCCATCCAATGACAACACGATGGTCAGGATTGGCCAAGCGACTCCAATCCTTCTGCCTGTATCGATGTCGATCAATACACGTGGGGATAACGACGGAATCTGAGAGAATCGAAAAGTGGCGGAAAAGATGAGTATTTCCGCAGATGACTAGATCGGAGTTTCGCGCGATGTAGTCGGAAACGCTATCGAAGGACTCTTCGCCAGATTTCCCGAGATAGATAGCGTCATCGACGTCGAACACGACGGCACACTTCCCCGCGAGACGTTTTCGGCGGATGTATCTGAAGAGAAGCGCTTCCAGAATCGGAATATTTATTCGATGCAACATCGAACGCTGCAAGAAGATGACGTCGTATCTGTTCGAGTAGACGACGATTTGGAAAACTCGCGTCATTGAAACTGCCGCCAGACACGCCCCCGCCCAAAAAAGGACGAGCGGAGTTCTTCGGATGAAACGGGGATAGTGCAAATACTTGGAGGGACGCGTGTACAAGGTCTTGAACACGATCCCGCGTGACTGCATATGCCGTGCAAATGCATTCACTCTAAATCGGGTGGCGGGTACTTCTCGGCCCTCCAGGAAAAACAGTACCGAAAGAGGCCCAGGCCCGTTTCTTGAAGAAAGCGCCCCGTTTTCTTTTTCCATCACGTCTCCGCGAAAAGATACGAAGCGAGCTTCGCACATACCGATTCTGCATCGAACAGCCGCCGCACGCGTCGCTCTCCCGCCGCGCCCATCTCGAAACGTCGGGTTGAGTCAACTACGAGAGAGTGAATCGCGTCGGCTAGTTTCTCCACGTCCCCTGGCGGAACGAGCAAGCCAGTTACTCCCGAATCGATAATCTCGTTCACTCCGAAATCGCAGTTGGTTGCAATCGCGGGTAATCGCAGCCCTTGAGCTTCGATCAGTGCGTTTGGTGAGCCCTCGTAGTCGCTACACAAAACATAGATATCCGCGGCCGCCATCCAACGGAACGGGTTTGATTGAAATCCAATGAGGGTCACATTCGCTTCGAGCCCCAAAGCCCGAACCCTCTCCTCGAGATCGCCCCGGAGCGACCCATCTCCACAGATCACCAAATGGATCGAGGCCTTCTTTCTCACCTGAGCAATCGCGTCGATCAGTAGGTCGACCCGCTTCTGTGGGGAAAGCCGGCCAACCGCTACGACGAGGGGACCATCCGGCGCCTTCTCTTGGAGGGGTTCTCTGGCAAGATGATCTATGCGAGAGAAATCAGCGGCGTTTGGAAGGTATGCAACCATTGTTCGAGGAAGGGAATATATCCGGGCGAACTCACTTGCTAATGCCTCAGAATTCGCAACAACCAGACCAGCTCGCCGGTAGAGAAATCGCATCAAACATCGCCGGATTCCGGACTCTTCTTTGTCCGGGTCGTTGGAAACTCGGGCGATCCACCTCGGACGACGCCTTAGCAGAAGAAGCGCACAGCCGACAATGAAGCTGGGATACGAATAGGCACTGAGAATCACGTCTGGTTTCTGTTCGGCTACGAGACGAGCCAACCGCCAGATCATGATGGGTATGTGCTGGTTCTTGTGGACAACCTCTCGGTGCAACACGTTCAACGGCACGTCATCGGGTAGCGGATAGCTAACGATCGGTCGGAAAGTGCACAGGCGAAGATCGAACTTCGATCGGTCCAGGTGCGACAACACCGTACTGATAAAGCGTTCCGCACCGCCAGCACCCAGCAGGTTGCTGACGAAGAGAACGCGCTTTCGCTGTTGACCTTCTTCAAGCATCCAGAACCCATCGCTAGCGAGACGACCCAAGGGCGCCTCGTCTAGAAAAATCGGGACTAGCGGTTAGGCCGCCCCCTCTGTCTCCACAGCAAGTAGACGTAGAGAGCCCACAAACGGTTCCCGTGATCACGGCGAGAATTTCGGTGATCTTCCAAAATCCTTTTCACCGCGATAATGCTCAAGGGTGCCTGGGACTCGACCAAGAGTCGTTCCAGTTCGTGTCCGAGCTCCTTTCTGAACCAACGATGGACAGGGACTCCAAAACCCTGCTTTCGACGATTCCAGATTCGACCCGGCAGAAGGTCTCGAAAGGTCTCTTTCAGCATCCGCTTGCCACTCAACCCCCGCCGATGCCAGTAGCGGGGTAGCTGGAACGCGAATTCGACGAGAGCTCGGTCGAGAAAGGGCGCTCGGGTCTCGATGGAGTGCGCCATGGATGCCCGGTCCACCTTGGCGAGAATGTCCTGGGGCAGATACACGAGAGCGTCCGAGACCATCATTTGGTGGATGTCATCGAGTCGACATTCGGACGGAAGCACAGGGGGCTTGTGGCCTCGGCCGACGAGATCCGGAACCAGTGCGGCGAAACCCGCAGCTGAATACATTACAGGACCTACGTATGGCGTTTCGGAGTCCAGACGCCCAATTGTGTCCGTAAACAAATGGGCCTTCTTGAGCAGGCTTCGGCTGTGATGCGCCATCGGTTCAGGGATCGCCCGGATTACCCGTTCCAGCGAGGACCGAAGGGGAGGAGGCAGGCGGGTGTACCAACTCAGTATCGCCCGAGCTTGATAGCGCTGATAGCCACTGAATAGTTCGTCCCCGCCGTCGCCCGACAGCGCGACCTTGACGTGCTTTGACGCAAGGCCTGACACGAGAGTCGTGGGCAACAAGGACGAATCGGCAAAGGGCTGACCGATGTGATCCAAAACGAGGTCTTCTAGTTGGCCGGAGTCCCACGATTCAAGACGATCTTCGTAGTGGTCCGTGGCACAATTCGCCGCCACTTGTCTCGCAAACGAGCTTTCGTCGAAAGCAGGATCGCTGAAACCAATCGTGAAAGTCTTGGGACGGATACCGAGTTCTTTCGCGAGTAGGCTGACGACGAGCGACGAATCGACACCACCGGACAGAAACGCACCCACTTCGACATCAGAAACCAGGCGGCGCTCGATGGAGTTGCGCAGCTTTTGTCGAAGCTGGCGACGCGCCTCACCACGCGTTCCCTGATAGGAGCCCACGGGCAGTGACCAGTAGCGTTGCGAAGAAACGCCCTCTTCGGGTGACCAGGTAAGGGTATGCGCGGGAAGAACTTCGCGGACATCACGATAGGCAGTCGTTCCGGGCAGATAGTATCCGTATCGGAAGTAGTCAGCGGTGCTGTCTAGATCCTCTTCCCAATCATTCTCCCTTGTAAGGCGGGCCAACGCGGGAAGTTCAGAAGCGCACGCAATCCCTCCTCGAATTTCACGAAAATAGAGTGGCTTCTTTCCCATTCGATCCCGGGCGAGTAGCAACTTGCGGTCGCGTCGGTCCCAAAGGGCAAGTGCCCACATTCCTTCCATGGAATCAAGAAACGAGCTTCCTAATGCAGTCAATCCGGCGAGGACCGTTTCGGTGTCACCCTCGGTGAGAAATTCCCAGCGCCCTTGCAGGTGCTTGCGGAGTTCGAGAAAGTTGTAGACCTCGCCGTTGTAGGACAATACGAATCGTCCTGATGGATCGAGCATGGGCTGATGACTACTCGACAGGTCAATAATGGATAGACGGGCGTGACCAACAAGGGAAGTGGGATCACAGTGGAGCCCGCGCTCGTCAGGACCGCGATGACGAATGCTTCTCAGCGCATCGGCACCACGATGCTCCATTTCACTCTTGGAAAGATCCGGGCGGTACATGAAGACGATGCCGCACATTACTCGGCAACCTTGGCAATAGGAAGTTCCGAGTTGTCACCGTACGAGCAGCCCCGGATCACCTCTTCGTACAGATCGGCGTACTGGCCGGCGGTTTCGGACCAGGTCAGAAACTTTGACCTCGCAAACGCGAGCGTGTTCCTCCGGAGCGTGTCCCGAAGACACGGCTCGGATGCAAGCTGAGAGATTCTGTCGGCCAAGGGCTCGGGTTCGCCCAGGGGGACGAGGAAACCAGTGCGGCCGTTCTCAACGAGCTCTCGGAAGCCGTCGATGTCCGAAGCAATGACCGGAAGCCCCATCGCCATCGCCTCAACGACAGCGTTTGGACGCCCCTCTCCGAGGCTCGTAGATACGAAGACATCCGCTTGTTCAAGAAAACCGGAGACATCCTCCGGAGCGACGAGTCCCGCAAAGCACACACGGTCCCGGACGCCAAACGAGCAAGCCAACGCTTCGAGAGCTTCGCGATCCGCTCCATCACCAACGATGATCAGTCTCGCACTCACCCGGCCGTCGAGTAGGGACAGGGCTCGAAGCGTCGTCCCGATGCCTTTTCGGGGAATCAAACTCCCTACGGTGATCAACGTCAGACCGACTTCGGTCCGTTTCGCTTCGGATTCGGTTCGTTCGGCCGGCGGTGCAGTTCCGTTGGGAATCACGCAAAGTCCACGCACGCGTGGTGCGATAGTCAGCACGTTACGTGCGACCCCGATCCCTACCGCGACGACCCTCTCGCTCCACTTTGCGCACACTTTCAAAACCGCTCGTGCGAACCCACCGCGAATTGCTCGAGAAACGTCCTCACCACGAAGCGTAGTAACAACCGGAACTCCGAGAGTTTTTCCGACCAGGACGGCGATCACACCGCAGACGGACCAGTTTGCGTGAATCAGATCGCATTCGCGTGCCTTGCGAACCGTCTGGATCAACAGCGAAGCGAACAGGCATGGCACGAAGACCCACAACATCGGGTTTCGACCCACCGCCGCAGGAATTCCTCCGGGTTCCTGTGCGAGGTTTTGATATCTCCGTGGCGCGTAGGCAACCGGATATACGACGTGGCGCCCACGGCGAAGAGGAGAGACCACCGATGGCGTCGCAGGAGTCAATACGATGGCGGAAATTTCCGCAGGCAAGTGGTCGAGAAAACGCGCGACAAAAATGCCGCTGGAAGAATCCGCATTCAGCGGAAAGGATGTGGTCAACACTAGGACGCGCAGACCCGAATCTACGTCGGTCGTGTCCGGTGCGGCTCGGCTTCGTAGTCGCCGAAACGGATCAATCATCGACGGGGCCCCTGACAATCGCGCGGACGCAATCGCCGTTCGGTATTCCCCTAATTCATCGGCAGATTCCCCTAGAAGCGATAGTGATAAACCTTCCGACTCTCACGAGTGGAAAAGCCACCGCCGCCATTCGGGAGTCGCGCCTTAGTCGGTTCTCGACTTGAGGCTCTCAGGCAGGTCCTTCGCAACCCGAATGATGGGAATTCCCGTCTGGGTGTTCTGGTGCATTTCCTCGAACGAACGCGGGAGGTCTTCGAAGGCGTAGATTTCGCTGTGGACTGTGGGGCGAAACACGCGGCCGTAGAGTTCGGTGGCGGCGTCGCAGCCTGGGGGGGTTTCGTAGTGGGTGTGGTCGATGGTCAGTTGTTTCACGGAGGCGATGGTCGAGTTGTAATCGATGACCTGGGAGAGCTGCCAGCCGGCGGAGACGTTGACGCCCTGGCGCGCGGCGACCGCGAAGCCGGCGGGCCAGACCGGGCCGCGGAGCATGTCGCAGACGATGTGCATGCCTTCGCCGCCGGTGAGCTTCTTCACTTCCTTCGAGAAGGCCTTCACGTCGCCCTTGTCGGCGAAGCGGTTGAACTGCTTCTGGTCGATGCCCACGATGCCCTGGGATTCGAGGGCTTCGCGTCGCGCCGGGCTGCCGGAGCAGAAGAAAGCGTTGTGGCCTTCGGCCTTGGCGAGTTGCAGGAAGAGTTCCGAGACACCGCCACCGAAGCCGAGCACGTTCAGAATCGCCTTCTGCTCGCGCGATACCTTGATGCGATAGATCCCGAGCCCGCGGCGCCACAAGTGGTAGGCGGTCGGCGCGCGCAACGGCAGCGCGGCGATCTCCCACAGGTTCAGACCGCAGTCGAGGGGCGCCTTCACGAGTTGCCACTCTTCCACGACGGCTTCCTTCGAATACCAACCGATGGAGTCGGGTTGGTCGTAGGCCCAGATGCGCAGCGGGTAGCCGTACTCGTCGGGCTCGCCGTTGCAGTGGGTGATGACGACGTCGCCCTCTTTGAACTTCGTCACTTCGGAACCCACCGACAGCACTTCGCCCACCGCGGAGTTGCCGGGATACATCTTCCCGCCCCGCGCCTCGGCGATGTTCACCGTATCCGCCATGGCGGCGTGGTCGATGTTGTGTTCGCCGGACGCCGCCAGGATGCGCATGTAGACGTCTTTCGGGCCCACATCGCGCAGCTCGAGCTCACCCAATTCGATCACGTTCGCGACGTTGACCTTGTGCACGTCTCCGCCCACGCGGGCGTTCTCTTTGGCGACGTTCTCGGCGCTGATGAAATAGGCTTGGGTCTTCGGCATGTGGGGCTCCAGGAAGGATGGGGTCGCGTCGCGGCGATCGTTGTTCGTCGGGCGCGGGCTGCGAAGCCCTTGCCGCTGCGGCACTAAACCGGCGATCTGATGATGCGTCAAGAGGCCGCGCCCCAGGCCCCATCCCGGAGTTGCCCCAGACCCCAAAACGCAATACCGTTCGCGCGGTTACAAGGGCCGGCGAACAGTCGTCGCCAGGCCGCACCGTCACCCCTTCAACGCCGACGGAAACACGCAGCTATGCGCTTTTACGAGTACGAATCCAAGGAACTTTTCGCCCGCCACGGTCTGCCGCTGGGGCAGCGCGCGGTGGCGGAATCCGCCGATCAGGCGCGCCAGGCCGCCGCCGACATCGGGGGCTCGGTGGTGCTGAAGAGCCAGGTGCTCTCGGGCGGCCGCATGAAGGCCGGCGCCGTAAAATTCGCCGATACCCCGGACGAAGCCGCGGCCCACTTCGACGCCATCATGCCGATCGTGGTGAACGGCCAGAACGCCCGCTCGGTGCTGGTGGAATCCAAGAGCCCCATCGCCAAGGAGTACTACGTCGGCATCACGTGGGATGGGCGCCGCAAGCTGCCGGTGCTGATCTTCAGCGACATGGGGGGCATCGACATCGAAGAGGTGGCGGAGACCCATCCCGAGCATGTCTCGAAGACCCACATCTCGACCATCCTGCCCTTCTCGCCGCGCGTGGCGAAGGAAGCCATTGGCGCCGTGGGGGTCACGGGCTCGGAACTCAACCGACTCACGCCCATCATCTCGACCCTGGTCGAGATCTTTCTCCATTACGACCTCACGCTCGCGGAGATCAATCCCCTCGCCCAGCTCGAAAACGGCAAGTTCATCGTGCTCGACGGGCATGTCGACATGGAGGCCGAAGCGCGCGACAAGCACAAAGCGCTGCTCGACGACCTGGGCATCCAACCCGAAGAAACCCGCCAGGCGCGCCCGCCCACGGATTTCGAAATCAAGGGCGCGCAGGTGGACGCTTCGGATCACCGCGGCGTCGCGGGCAACGTGGTGGGCTTCGATGGCAACCTGGGACTCGTGATCGGTGCCGGCGGTGGCTCCCTCACGCTGTTCGACGCGGTCCGCAAGCACGGCGGCAAACCCGCCAACTACTGCGAAATCGGCGGCAACCCGTCGGTCAAGAAGGCCAAGGAACTCACCAAACTCATTCTCTCGAAACCCGGCGTCGAAAAGATCGCCGTGATGATGAACGTCGTGTCCAACACGCGCGTCGACATCGTGGCGCGCGCCGTCATCAAGGGTTGCATCGAGTCGGGTCGCGACCCGGCGGAGACCATCGCGATCTTCCGCATCCCCGGTTCCTGGGAAGACGAAGGCTTCAAGATTCTCAAGAAATACAACGTGGAATTCTGCGATCGCAGCGTCTCGATGTACGAAGCGGCGGGCCGAGCCGTCGCCAAAATGAGTTAACGGGATCAACCATGTCCATTCTGATCGACAAAGACACGACCTTCATCATTCAGGGCATCACCGGCCGCGAAGCCGTGAACATGACCCGCGAATGCTTGAACTACGGCAGCAAAGTAGTGGGCGGCGTCACGCCCGGCCGCGCCGGACGCGAGATCTACGGCGTCCCGGTCTTCGACTGCGTGCGCGACATTACGAAGCGCATGAAGGTGAACGGTGCCGTGGTCTCGGTACCGCCAAAGTTCACCCGCGATGCGGTCTTCGAAGCCATCGAGAACGGGATCGAGACCATCGTGATCGTCACCGAACGCATTCCGCGCCAAGAGGTCGCGCAGATGGTCGAGCTCGCGAATCTGCGCGGCGCGCGCATCATCGGCCCCAATTGCCTCGGCATCATCACACCCGGCCAATGCAAGATGGGCGGCGTCGGGGGCCCCGCGGACGACACCCGCAAGGCCTATTCGAGCGGCCCGGTCGGCATCATGTCGCGCTCGGGCGGCATGACGACGGAGATCGCCAACACCCTGACGGCCGCAGGCCTGGGGCAATCCACCGCCGTATCGATCGGCGGCGACGCGATCATCGGTTCTTCGTATGCGGAGATCATGCCGCTCTTCGAGGCGGACCCGGAGACCAAGGCCATCGCGATCTACAGCGAACCCGGCGGACGCATGGAAGCCGAGTTGGCGGAATGGGTGCGCGAGAACAACTCGCGCCTCCCGGTCGTGGCCTTCATGGCCGGACGCTTCATGGACGAGATGCCGGGCATGCGCTTCGGCCACGCGGGCACCATCGTCGAAGGCAAGGCCGACACCACCGCCGAAAAAATCGAACGCATGCGCGAAGCCGGCATCGCCGTCGCAGAACGCATCGAAGACATTCCCGCGCTCATCAAAGAGCGCCTGGCGGAGGCAGCCTAATGGCCGGCATGTTCATCGACGTCGTCGTCGCGCCCGAAGTCGCGAAAGACAAGGACCTGGCGGCCAAGCTCACGGAAGTGTGCCCGGTCGCAATTTTCGCCGTCAACGGTAACGGAACGCTGAAAATCGCCGAAGAGAACCTGGACGAGTGCGTTCTATGCGATTTGTGCATCGAGGCCGCGCCCAGCGGCAGCGTTCAAGTCAAGAAGCTCTACGAAACGGAGTAAGCCATGCGTAGCCCCCGAGATTTCCGCAAGCCCCTGGCCGTCGGCGCCCCGACCCCGGACGCCGACATCCCCGTCCGCCCCTCGCGGATGATCCACTTCTTCGACCCCAGCAATCCCCGCATGGCGGTCAAGGTTCCCGACATCGTCAAGAAGGTCGACATCCTGCTCGGCAACCTGGAAGACGCCATCGAGGCCAAGAACAAAGTCGCCGCGCGCGAAGGCCTGATCAAGATCGGTCGCGAAACGGAATTCGGAAACACCCAGTTCTGGACTCGCGTGAACAGCCTCGACAGCCCCTGGGTGCTCGACGACTTGATCCAGCTCGTAGCGGAAATCGGCGACAAGCTCGACGTCATCATGATCCCCAAAGTCGAAGGACCCTGGGACATCCATTACGTCGATCAATTGCTCGCGCAGCTCGAAGCGCGCGCCGGTATCAAGCAGCCCCTGCAGGTACACGCCATTCTCGAGACCGCCCTGGGCGTCGCCAACGTCGAAGAAATCGCTACCGCGAGCCCCCGCATGCAGGGCATGAGCCTGGGGCCGGCGGATCTCGCCGCCTCTCGACGCATGAAGACCACGCGCGTCGGCGGCGGACACCCGGGCTACCTCGTGCGCACGGATCCGGATCCCAACAATCCCGACGCCGCGCGCGCCACCGCGCAACAGGATCTATGGCACTACACCATGGCGCGCATGGTCGACGCCTGCGCGGCCACGGGCGCCCTTCCCTTCTACGGTCCCTTCGGCGACATCGCCGACAGCCAGGCCTGCGAAGACCAATTCCGCAACGCGTTCCTCATGGGCTGCGTGGGCGCCTGGTCCCTGCACCCGGGACAGATCGATATCGCCCGGCGCGTGTTCTCGCCGCCCGTCGACGAAGTGAAGTTCGCGGTTCGCGTCCTCGAAGAAATGGGCGACGGAACCGGCACGGTCATGATCGACGGCAAGATGCAGGACGACGCCACCGTGAAGCAGTGCCGCGTGATGGTCGCCCTGGCCAAGATGCTCTCGGAAAACGAGCCCGACCTGAAGGCGCAATACGGCTTCGAGGACTAGGACGATTCCTCCGCTCGACCCCGCGGACCTGCACTTCGCGTGCACCCAATGCGGGCGCTGTTGCACGGGAAAGCGCGGCTACGTCTGGCTCGACGAAAGCGAGATCCAAAACCTCGCGCAGCATTTACAGACGAGTGTCGAAGCGTTCGGTCGCAAATACCTGCGGCGCGTCGGATCGCGCTACGCGCTACTCGAAAACGCCGCCACCGGAGAATGCGTTTTCCTGCTCGACCAGAAGTGTCGCGTCTACGAAGCCCGTCCGAAGCAGTGCCGCAGCTTTCCCTTCTGGCCGCAGAACCTCGCGAACCGCGAAGCCTGGGCCGCCACTGCGCGCGACTGCGAAGGCATTGATCTCGATTGAGCCCGCGTGGGGAGTTCGCGCGTGCGCGCGAACCGATTCAGGAAAGCTCGAGCATGCGCTCGATGGGGATCACGGCCTTGCGGCGGATCTCCTCGGGAACCGTGACTTCGGGCTTCAGGTCGCGCAGGCACAGGTAGAGCTTCTCGAGCGTATTGAGGCGCATGTAGGGACAGCGGTTGCACGCGCAGCTCTCGTCCATGCCCGGGGCCTGGATCAACACTTTGTCGGGCACCTGCTTCTCGATCTGGTGGAAGACGCCGTCTTCGGTGGCGATGATGAGCGTCTTGGCGGGTGACTCCACCGAGCGATTGATGATGCCCGTTGTGGATGCAATGAGGTCCGCCTGGTCGAGCACCGCTTCCTCGCACTCCGGATGGGCGAGCACTTCCGCATCCGGGTGGCGCACCTTCAACTGCGCGAGTCCCTTGGCGCTGAACTGTTCGTGGACGATGCAGCTGCCCGGCCACAGGATCAGGTCCGGTCGATTGGCTTCCTTCGCCACCCAGCGCCCCAGATGTCGATCCGGCGCAAAGATCAGCGGCTGGTCACCGAAGTGTCGAACCATCTTGGCCGCGTTGGCGGAAGTGCAGATCAAATCCGAAAGCGCCTTCACTTCGGCGGAGCAATTGATGTAGGACACCACGGCCGCACCCGGGTGATCGGCGATGAATTCTTTGAACTCCGGAGCCGGACAACCGTCCGCCAGGGAGCAACCCGCTTCGAGATCCGGAATTACCACCTTGCGATCCGGGTTCAAGATCTTCGCCGTCTCGGCCATGAAGTGGACGCCGCAGAAGACGATGACGTCGCGGTCTACCTTTTGGGCCGCCGCCGCCAGGGCGAGGGAGTCGCCCACCACGTCGGCCAGGTCCTGGATCTCATCTTCTTGGTAGTAGTGGGCCAGGAGGATCGCGTTGCGGTCTTCCTTGAGCTGGCGAATTGCCGCCTCGAGATCGTCCGGGAAGGATTCTTTTTCAGAACCCGTGAAAGGGGTGGCCGTCATGGGCCGATGGTAGCGTTAGAGCCCGGAGGCGCATAAGCGGGCACGAGGAGTCGCCTCGTTGCTGCGAGATGCCGCTTTCGCTAGCTTTTTCAGGCACTTGCGTCAGAGGCCAAGCCCATGTCGACCCCCTCGGATCCGAAACGCGACCGCCCCTGGGTTTTCCGAACCTACTCCGGTCACTCCTCCGCCCAGGCGAGCAACGCGCTGTATCGCTCCAACCTGGGGAAGGGCCAAACCGGGTTGTCGGTGGCCTTCGATCTCCCGACCCAGACGGGATACGACTCGGACCACCCCCTGGCCCGCGGTGAGGTGGGAAAGGTCGGCGTTCCCATCGGCCACATCGACGACATGCAGACCTTGTTCGAGAACATCCCCCTCGACCGCATGAACACCTCGATGACCATCAACGCCACGGCGGCCTGGTTGCTGTCGCTCTACGTGGCGGTCGGTGAACGCCAGGGTGTCGACGCCAAGCAGCTCCAGGGCACGACCCAGAACGATCTGATCAAGGAATACCTGTCGCGCGGCACCTACGTGTTCCCGCCGGCCCCCTCCATGCGGCTCATCAGCGACATGGTCGCGTATTCGGTGGACGAGATTCCCAAATGGAACCCCACCAACGTTTGCTCCTACCACCTGCAAGAAGCGGGTGCCACGCCCCAGCAAGAGATCGCCTATTCGATGGCCACGGCGATCGCTGTCCTCGACGCGGTGCGCGAACGGTCCGATATCGCGGCCGAGCAGATCCCGCGCATCGTCGGGCGCATTTCGTTTTTCTTGAACGCCGGAATCCGCTTCGTGGAAGAAATCTGCAAAGTGCGCGCGATGGCGGAACTCTGGGATGAGATCACCTCCCAGCGCTACGGCGTCGAGGAAGAGAAACTGCGCCGCTTCCGCTACGGGGTTCAGGTCAACAGCCTGGGCTTGACCGAAGCCCAACCCGAAAACAACGTGATCCGCATCGTGCTCGAATCCCTGGGTGTGACGCTTTCGAAGAAGGCGCGCTGCCGCGCCCTGCAGCTGCCGGCATGGAACGAAGCCCTGGGTCTGCCGCGTCCCTGGGATCAGCAGTGGTCCCTGCGCATCCAGCAGATTCTCGCCTACGAGACCGACCTGCTCGAATTCCCCGACATCTTCGACGGATCGACCGCCATCGAGTCGAAGGTGAACGAATTGATCGAGGGTTCGCGCGCGGAGCTCGAAAAAGTGCTCTCCATGGGGGGCGCCGTCGCCGCGGTCGAAAACGCCTACATGAAACAGCGACTGGTGGAATCCCATACCCAGCGCGTACTCGCGATCGAATCCGGCGAGCTCCCGGTGGTCGGCGTCAACCTCTACACCGAGAGCGAGCCGTCGCTGCTCGCGGACGGCGGCGCGCAATCCATCCTGAAGGTCGACGCTTCGGCGGAACGCGAACAGATCGAACGCTTGGAAGCGTTCCGCGCCAAGCGCAACGGCGCGGAAGTCGAAGCCGCGCTCCGCAACCTAAAGGACGTGGTGGCCTCGGGGGGCAACATCATGCCGCCTTCGATTCGCGCGGCGCAATCGGGTGTCACCACGGGAGAATGGGCCGAGACCCTGCGCGGCTTGTTCGGCGAATACCGCGCCCCCACCGGTGTCGTGGCGGGCAAAGCCGAAGGCGGCAGCGAGACGACGCGCTCCGTGCGCGAGCGGGTTCACGCCCTGCGGAAGGATCTCGGCCGCCCGCTCAAGATTCTCGTCGGAAAACCCGGACTCGACGGCCACAGCAACGGCGCCGAACAAATCGCCGTGAAGGCCCGCGACGTGGGGATGGAGGTCGTGTACGAAGGCATTCGCTTGACCCCGGAAGAAATCGTCCATTCCGCGCGCGACGAAGGTGTGCACGTGATCGGCCTTTCGATCTTGTCGGGCTCGCACGGCGTATTGGTCAAAGACGTCCTGGAATTGCTGCGCTCCGAGAAACTGGACGGCATTCCCGTCGTGGTCGGCGGCATCATTCCCGAGGAAGACGCCGAGGCCCTGCGCGCGGCTGGCGTACGGCGCGTCTACACACCCAAAGACTTCGACCTCGCTCGCATCATGGGCGAGATCGTCGACGTGGTGTCGGAGTCCGCCGCTGCCGCCTGAACTGGCGAAGCGATTGCTCGCCCGTGACCGGGGCGCCGTTGCGCCGGCATTGAATCTTCTCGACGACACGCGCCCGGAGCGGCGGCGCGAAGCCCTCGATCTTCTCGAAGTCCTCGAATCCGACGCGCCGGCACCCGGGGCGCGACGCATCGGCGTCACCGGGGCGCCCGGCGCCGGAAAATCCACGCTGCTCGACGCCATCGTGCGCAATTTGCGCGATCAGGGTCGAACCGTCGGCATCGTCGCCATCGACCCTTCGAGTCGCCGCACGGGCGGCGCACTGCTGGGAGATCGCGTGCGGGTTCGCGCCGGTGCCGCGGACCCCGGCGTTTTCTTCCGCTCCATGGCGTCGCGGGAACGCCTCGGCGGCCTGGCGGACGCCACGCACGCAAGCGTCACCGTGCTGGGCGTCGTATTCGACTACGTGTTCATCGAAACCGTCGGAGTGGGACAATCCGAAGCCGACGTGGAGATGGTTTGCGATTCGCTGCTATTCGCCGCGCAACCCGGCGCCGGCGACACCCTGCAATTCATGAAGGCCGGGCTGATGGAAATCCCCGACGTGTTCGCCGTCAACAAATCGGACCTCGGTCCCCCGGCGGAACGCACGCGCAACGAACTCGAAAATGCCCTGGGGATGAGCGAACGCGACGCCGGTTGGACGCCCCCGGTGCTCGCGGTTTCCGCGCGCGACGGAACCGGGATTGCGGAATTGATGGCGACCCTCGACGCCCACCGGCAACACCTCCTGGACACCGACACACTCGATGCGCGGCGCCGCCGCGGTGCCAGCGCCGCGGTGCTCGATGCGCTCGAACGCCGCTACGGGGGCTTCGGCCTCGACGGCATCGGCGGGCGCGCGGCGGCGGCCGAACGACTCAACGCAGCCCCCGAAGGCGCGTTCAACCTGTTGCGAAAACTGAGTGCCGAGATCGAAGATCGCCTGAGAAAGGGCTAACCACTGAACCGGAGGCGCCCATGGCCAAGGCACTGCGATCGTTCCTGCTGACGCTCTTGATTTCACTCTTGATCGGGTTCGCCATCGGGCTCTGGATCCGGACGCGCATGGAACGACCGGTCCGCTACATCGGATCAGCGCCGACCTACCCACTCGACGTCCGCTACGCCAGCGCGGTGATTCTCGAACCGCGCCAACACGAACAACCAATCGGATAGGCGATTCAAATAGCGCAACGCCGCAGGGGCAAGCGCTTGTTCGCGATGCAGTGCGACCGAGCGGCGTTCGGCCCGGCGGCAGATGGTTCGCGCCAGGTGGAGCGCCGCCGCGGACGGAGTGCCGCCGGGAAGCACGAAACGCTTCAGCGGTTTCAATTCACTTTCGAGGCGATCGATTTCGGCCTCGAGGGCTTCCACGCCCTCGAGGGTCGGCTCGGCGATCGAAGCCTTTTCCCGGCGTTCCAGCGAGGGAGCCGCCAAATACGCGCCGAGATCGAACAGCGCTTCCTGAACGACTTCGATGCGCGCACGCGACGCGGGATCGCTCAGGTGTGACGCCGCCACACCCAACGCCGCATTCAATTCGTCCACCGCGCCGTAGGCCTCGACGCGCAGGTGATCTTTGGTCACCCGATCGCCGCCAAACAGGTCCGTTTCCCCGCCGTCTCCCCGGCGTGTGTAGATCTTCACCGCGCGCGCTCCCGCAATTCTTCGTCCACGCGACGCAGAAATTCCGGATCCGGTGCCGCGTCGCTCTGGATGGGTTCCGATTCCACTTCCCGCACCTGGCGCCGCAAATACCACGCAATGCCACCGCCTCCCAGCAGCAGTGCCACGACGGGAATCAGGTAGGCGGCGAGCCCCAGTCCCTTGGCTTCGGGGCGGGCGCGGACGTCTTCGCCGTAGCGCGAGATCAGCTCGGCCACGACCTCGTCCTGGGTTCGCCCGTCGAGTTCCTGTTGCGCGATCCACAGGCGCAGCTGCGTCGCCTGGTCACTGGGACAATCCGCAAGGGTTCGTCCGGGACAAAACGGACTCATGATCTCGTAGGCGAGGCCAAACGCCCAGACGTTCTCCTGGGCGGGACTCGGAGACGCAACGCCAGTCGCGGCGAGAACGACCGCAACGAGAAAGGCTCGATTTACCATGCGTCGACCTCCGGGTCCGGTGGCACCCAGCGCACGACCGCGCGCGCGAGCGCTTCGAACTGCCCCTGGGCGGGGGAGCGTTGATTGCCGTGGGGAACATAGGGCTCCCCGGCGTCCGCGGCCGCCGCCAGATCGGCTTCGAAGGGAATCCGCGCCACTACCGGCACGTCGAGGTCGCGGGCCAGCTGTTCGACGGGCGCTTCGCGGAACAGCGGCGCTTCGTGTCCACAGGCGGAACAGACCGAACTCCCCATGTTCTCCACCATCCCAATCAGGGCGATTCCGGCCTCGCGGGCCCGGCGTAGGGAGCGCTCGACGGCCAGCAGCGCGACTTGCGTCGGGATCGTGACCGCCAGGGCACCGAGCAGAGACGGGAGCAGCCGCGTCAAGGCGGGCAGGCGTTCGGCCCCGGGGGCGAGATCGATCAGCAAGATGTCGCGCTCTCCCCAATCCGTGCCGCCCAGCAGGTCCGCGATCGCAGCATCCTCGAAGGCGCTGCGCAGCGGCGACCCGGATGCATCGGGCCCGTCCCAATCGAGGGGCTGATTGCCCTGCAGGAAGAAATCCATGCTTTGGACCGCAACCTCGAGCGGCCCGATCACCGGACGCAGCGAGCTCCCGACCACGCGCACGGGCTGTCCCCGCAATCCCAGCATCTTCCCCAGCGAAGGGCCGTTCAAGTCGGCGTCGAGCAGCGCCACGCGCTGTCCCTGGCGGGCGAGCGCCAAGGAGAGATTCACCGCGACCGCACTCTTCCCCACACCGCCTTTGCCGCTCATGACCGCGATGGTTCGCCCCACGTTCGCGAGGCGCGTCGCGATGCGTTCCCGCACGGACTCGAGATCCTCGACGAGGGAACTGGGGTCGAAAGCCGGGTCGCGGTCCATGATTTGCGAGCTTAGGAGCGATACCGCCGTTCCACAAAAGCCCCTCCCCGAATACCCAAACCCGGTTTCGCTCGAGTGCCACCGCCGCGCTTTGATCCCACTCTACGGGGTGGTAGGGTGCAAGCCGCATGGCGGATTTTCGCAACGATATCTCCTGGTCGAAATCGCGAGACGGAAAGTTTCGCGAATGCCTGCGCGCGTACTGGTTCCATTATTACGGGTCCTGGGGGGGCTGGGACGCCGCAGCGCCCGATCGCAACAAAGAGATCTACCGCCTGAAGAACGTCCGCAGCAAGGAGATGTGGGCGGGCGATGTCGTCCACCGCTGTTGCGAGCGCGCCCTCACGAATCTCCGGCGTGGGATCGAGCCCCTCGACCCCCAGGCGGCCATCGACGCCACGATCCAATCCATGCGCGACGAATGGGCACGCTCGCGCTCGGGAGACGTCAAAGAGCGGCTCACGGAGCACGAATACGCGATCCCGGTCCCGGACGCGCAGTGGCGCGCCAACGCGGAACACGTCCGGCGTTGCCTCGCGACGTTCTACCGCCTGCCCCTCTACGAGCAACTGCGTTCTCTTCCTTCGGACCGCTGGCTCGAAGTCGAGTCCCTGCAATCCTTCGAGCTCGAAAACGTGAAGGTTTTCGTCAAACTCGACGCCTCCTATCGCACGGAATCCGGCGAAATCGTCATCATCGATTGGAAGACGGGCCGGGCGCGCGGCGACGATCACTCGATGCAGATCGCCACCTACGTCCTCTACGCCTCCCAGCGCTGGGGCGTGCCGCCGGAACAGGTGGAAACCCAGCTCGTCTACCTGGCCAGCGGCGAGATTCAAACCCTGCGTCTGGAAAAACGCGCCCTCGATGCGGCGCTTTCGCGCATCCAGAACAGCATTCGCGACATGCTGCAAAAAGTCGATAGCCCCGAATCCAATGCGGCGAGCGAGGAAGACTTCCCAGCCGTGGATTCACCGCGCCTGTGTCGGCGCTGTAACTATCGTCGGATCTGTTTGCGCGAGAAGCTGATCCGAGAGCTGGACCCGAGCCCTACAGCACGCCTATAATCCCGCTTCCTCCACCCACACGGCGTCCCCCCGCCGCGTTGCAGTACCGGGAGTCCGAACGCGCGCGCAGCGCAGGAGTCCCCGAGGTGTTCGTGCGAACGGCCTACAGTCACTCGCGGCTTTCTTCCTACGAGAAATGTCCGCTGCAATTCCACTACCGCTACATCCAGCACATCCCTGCCGATTCCGAATCCATCGAAGCCTTCATGGGCAAGCGCGTACACGAAGTGATCGAGCGCGTGCACCTCGCCGTCGCCAAAGGAAACGTCCCGCCCCTCGATCAGGTTCACAAGCGTTTCCAGGCGCTTTGGGACAAGGAATACGATGAGCAGCGCATTCGCATCGTGCGCTCGGAAAACCCGCCGGAGTTCTATCGCGAATCCGGCATCCGCTGCCTGAACCATTTCTACCGCCGCGACTATCCCTTCGACCGGGACGAAACCCTGGCCGTAGAGGAACGGGTCCAGTTTTCTCTCGACGTCGAAGATCGCTATCGCATGAACGGCATCATCGACCGCGTGGTGCGCGCCCGCGACGGCGCGATCGAGATTCACGACTACAAGACCGGCCGCCGCGTCCCCTCCCAATCGGCCCTCGATCGCGACCGACAGCTCGCCCTGTATCAGATCGGCCTCGGCGAGCGTTTCGTGTCCGAGTCGAAGGAGATCCGCCTCGTTTGGGATTATCTGTTGAACAACACGATCCGCATCTCGACGCGCAGCGAAACACAACTGCAGGAGCTGCGCGACGACACCATTCGGCTGATCGATCAGATCGAGGACGCCACGGAATTCCCCGCACGTCCCTCGGCGCTTTGCGGTTGGTGCGAATACCGAAGTCGCTGCCCGGTCGGTGGCGGGCGCGAAGAACCCGCCGCCGCCAAGCCCCCGCCTGCCCTCGAGCCGCCGGTCGCAACCGTTGCGTCGGACGCCCCGGAAGCGGTCGCCGAACCGGGACAGTTGGCGCTGTTCTAGACCCCGTGGTTTCGACGCCGCGATTCCCGTTGTGCATCCGCAAACAGGCTCCTAGACTCGCCGCATGGGACTTCGCATCGAACGCATTCCGACTTTTGGCGACAACTACACCTACCTGTTGATCTGTGAGAGCAGCGGCGACGCGGCGGTGGTCGACGCCCCCGAAGCCGCACCCGTCATCGCCCGCGTGGAATCGTGCGGCGCGCGCGTGACGAAAATCCTCTCGACCCATCATCACCCGGATCATTCGGCCGCAAACCCGGAACTCGCGAAGCGCTATTCGGCGCCGGTCTTCGGCCATACTTCGGACGCCGGGCGTCTACCGGGCCTGACGGATCCTCTGGAAGAAGGCGACACGATCTCCGTCGGAGAAAACGAAGCGCGGATTTTCTTCATTCCCGCCCATACGACGGGCCACATCGCCTACGTGTTCGACGAAGCCAAGGCGGTCTTTTGCGGGGACACGCTTTTCGCCGGCGGCTGCGGGCGGCTCTTCGAGGGCACCCCGGAGATGATGTATACGGCGCTCTGCGAGAAGCTCGGAAAACTCCCGCACGACATGCGCGTCTATTGCGGACACGAGTACACCGAAAGCAACCTTCGCTTCGCCGCCCACGTCGAGCCCGAAAACGCGGCGGTCCGCGAAAAGCTCGCGCGGGTCGAAGCGATTCGAGCCGGCAAGGCCGCGGATTGGCACGACGCCACGCCCAGCGAGATGACGATTCCTTCGACGATCGGCGACGAGCACGAAACCAATCCTTTCCTGCGCGCATCCAATGCCGAGGAATTGGGACGCATTCGAACGCTCAAGGACAATTTCTGAATCGAACCCTTCGCGGATTCCGATGCTGGATCGCCATTGCGGCCGTGAGCGCGCTCACGGCTTGCCAAGCCGAATCCCAAGCCCCCGCCGCAGCCCGCACCGACGCGGAGCCGGTCTCGGAACGCGAACAGGTCCTGGGCGCGTTCCTCTCTCAACATTGGCGCTTGCCCGTTCCCCTGCAGGGCGAGCCGCCGAGTCATTTTTCCAGCACCGAGTCGTCCCTGGATCCCACCCGCTGCGGCGCCTGCCATCCAAAGCAATGGCACGAGTGGCAATCCTCTTTCCACGCCAAGGCCTTCTCCCCCGGTTTTTCCGGACAATTGATCGAGGGCGACCTCGCCGCGCCCCACGAATTGCGCCAATGCCAGACCTGCCACGCCCCGCTTTCCGAGCAACAACCCGTCAACGCCGCCCTCGCAGCGGAACCCGCTTTCGACTCCGCGCTTCGGCAACAGGGAATCGTGTGCGCCGCCTGCCACGTCCGCGCCCATGCGCGTTTCGGACCGCCTCGACGTGCCGGGCTCCCCGAAATCGCGACTCCCGTGCCCCACGCGGGCTTTGAAGCGCGCGCCGAGTTCGCAGAGAGTCGATTCTGCGCCCCGTGTCATCAATTCTTCGACGACCCCGGCATCAATGGGAAGCCCCTCGAGAACACCTACGCGGAATGGGTCGTGAGCCCTGCCGCAAAAGCCGGCCGCACTTGCCAGAATTGCCACATGCCGGATCGCGCACACCTCTGGCGGGGAATTCACGATCCCGAAACGGTTCGGTCGGGGGTCGAATCCGCTCTATTCGTTCACGAACGAACTCCGACGCAAATCCGCGCCGCGCTCGTGCTGCAAAATACCGGTGTGGGTCATGCGTTTCCCACCTATGTGACGCCGCGAGTCTGGCTTCACATCTGGCAGGAGGACGCTGCGGGAGAAGAAATCGCAGACACACGAGAATCGGCGGTCATCGCCCGAGAGGTCGACCTCGGGGCGTGGGAAGAACTCTGGGACACCCGCGTACTGCCCGGCGAGTCCGTCAAACTCGACTACGCCGCAACCGCGGGCGCCCGCGCGACCACCCTCGTCGGCCGCGTGCGCGTCGATCCGGATTACTTCTATCGCGGTGTGTATTCGACGCTACTCACGCAATTGACCCACGCGGAAGCCCTCGCGAAAATCCGCGAAGCCCTCGTGTTGATCGCCGAGTCCGAATACACCCTGTACGAATTTCGCGAGTCGATCGCTCAGTAACCACACGGGTTTCGCTTCGCCCCACACGGGTTGCCGGGATTCCCCACGGCCCCGCACGGATTGCAGGGATTCGCTGCGGCCTTGAAGCCCGGTCGGATATTTTCGACGTAGGCGGTCAACGCCGCGAGTTCGCGGGAGTCGTCTTCGAGCGGCTCGCCCATCATGGGGACGATCATGCAGAAATTCACCATCTCGGCGGCGGTCACTTCGGACACTCCGGATCGCTGATGCGGCATCGCGACATAGTGGGGATAGGGCTCTGCGAATGTCGACTGCATCTGGCCGTAGTTGTCGTAGTGGCAGGTCGCACACGCGACACCGGATTTCCCCAGTTCGCGGTCGTTCCAGAGCTGCTCCCCTTCGGTGACGAGCGCCTTTCGACCCACTGCCAGCTTCGCGCGCAGGGCGAGCTTCTCGGCGGCAGACTGCTGAAACCGCGCCGCGTCGATCGGTGCCCCAGCGCAGGGATTACACGGGTTTCCCGCACCACACGGGTTGCACGGATTGGCTTTGGCGGAGCAGGGATTGCTCTTCCCCGCGCAGGGATTGAGGCGCTTCGCCGAGCACGGATTCAGCGCCTTGGCGGCACAGGGGTTGAGGGTCTTCGCGGCGCACGGATTCAAGGTCTTTGCCGCGCAGGGGTTCAGCGTCTTAGCAGCGCACGGATTCAAGGTCTTCGCCGCGCAGGGGTTCAGCGTCTTCGCAGCGCACGGATTCAAGGTCTTCGCCGCGCAGGGGTTCAGCGTCTTCGCGGCGCACGGATTCAAGGTCTTCGCCGCGCAGGGGTTCAGCGTCTTCGCGGCGCACGGGTTCAAGGTCTTCGCTGCGCACGGGTTCAGCGTCTTGGCAGCGCAGGGATTCAAGTCGGCGGCCGAAGCTTGCCAGCCCGACAGGCTCATAGCCAAGACGAGGGTTGCAGCGATCTGCATCCAATGCGCGGACGTTCGTTTCGAGTTCACGGAACCTCTCCTTCGGTGCGCGCGGCGGGCGCGCGGTAAACGGTGCTTTCCGGGTGGAACGCCATCCAGGCGAACCAATACCCCTCGACCACTTCGATCTCGGGCGGCGCTTCGAATTGAAAAATCTGTGCGTCCCCGTCGTAGGCGACGCTTACGGGCTTACCCGCGAACGCTTCTCGAATTCGCCCCCCGGCGCGCACCAGCTCTACGGCGGGATACGCGCGACTCGCCCCGTCGACCTCGCGCAGTCCCAAGGTCGGAGTTTTCGGGTGGTAGCGACGGTCCAGGGGAACCGGAAAGATCAGCCGTTCGTTGGTCGCATAATCGCCGTAGGGAGACTTGCCGTAGTCCCGTCGATGGCCGGTTTGCTTCGAAAGCACCTGCGTTGCCGGTTGAAGCCGCTTCCAATCTCCCCAGGACATCTGCCGGGATCGCATCAGCGAGAATCGCTGGCCGCGGGATGAGCCGGTCACCGCTTCACCGCGAATCTGGGACCAGAGACTCTCGGTCTCCCGATCGAATAGGAGCATGTCGGATAGGTAGAGCAGCCCCGAAACACCGAATCGTCGCGTGATACCGCCGATACGGCGATCGAACACCATCGCCGTCCCACACAGCGGGCAATAGGAGATCAGCACGGGGCGGCTTCCGAGGGTGTCGTTCACCAGTTCGTGCCACACCAGAATCGACAGGGGGTAGGCGCGTGCCACTCCGTCGATCTCGATCCCTACGACGATTTCATGGTCCGGCCAGGGAGACTCCGCGGCGGACACGCTGGGAGGGTGATCGAGCGCTGGGATGCCGTCGCGCTCGGGACCACCGCGGAGGATTTCTTCGCTGGGAATCGACGCGTTTTCCAGAGAAAAGCCGTTCGGGGTGCGGGGGCTCGCGTCCGCATCCGCGGCAAGCAGCGCGAACGCGACGAAAAACGCGGTGCGAAAACGGAGATCCATCGTGCGCTATACGCCGGCCCGGGACGATCGGTTACACGCCACGGGAAGGGTTCGGCCATTTCCGGGTAGGTTCGCTTGGGTTTCGCCCGTCGGCGGGAACCCGCAAGCGCCTAGGGGAAGAGGCTCCGAACGGCACGACGCACGCGACCGACGACCTGGTCTTCCGACCACGCGGTCACGCGCTGAATGGCGTCCAACGCGTCGCCCTTACCCGACCAATGGGATCGAACGACGTCGGGATGCACGTAGTTGAGGAGGCGGGAAAGCGTCGTCCCCAGGATCAGGAGATCGTCGACGAGGCCGATCGGGCCCAACAAGAAGGTGGGCATCAGGTCGATGGGCGAAAGCACATAACCGATACCCAGTACGGCGAGCGCCTTGCCCCCAACCGGTACGCGGTCGTCGCGCAGCAGGCGCATCAGGAGAAGGGTCAAGTCCGGGAGCAGAAACAGCAGATCCTTGATGCTGGTTCCCTCGCCCGGTTGAACCTCCACTACGCGCGAGCGCAAACGATCGTAGAGACGTTGCTCTTTGGGATTGAGTTCGATCGTGACCGGCGTGTCCGTGCTTTGCGTCACGCTCAGAACCCCATGGGGCCCGACCCCACGCTGGGTTGCGACAGAATCCCGACCAGTGCGCGGCCTTCCGCGGCAAACAAGTCGAGCCCCAGCAGCGAACCCAGGGTCGGGGCGACATCGGTCAGACGCATGTCCGACACGATAACGCGCGACCGAACGCCCGCCCCCCAAGCCACCAGGGCCGGCGCGATCTCCCGTCGGACGGTCAGGTAGCCCGACTCTCCCCGTACGTCCGCCGCGCGCAACACGGGGCCATGGACCCCATCGCCAAAACGGTACCCCGGAGACGCTTCGAGTCCGAACCAAGCCGTTGGGTCCGCACCCATCCGCAGCATTTCTTCCGCGGGTACGAGTCGAAAGGCTCCTGTTTTTATCGCCATCTCACGCAACGCACGACGCGCGAGCAAGGCGTCTGCCTCCGCGCGGGCATAGACGAACGCCGAGCCTCCGTTCGAGCGTGCAATCGCGGACCACTGGCGAACCCCCTTGTTCAGCGGCTCGAGGGACAACAACCCGGCCGCTTCGAGGGCCACGTTGGGGTTTACCTGGGTATGAACCGTGCGCGTGCCGTGGTCCCCGACCACGAAGACGGCCGAATTCCCGAGACGCCCGGCGCCTTCCAGACAGCGCAGGAAATCGCCCAGCTTGGCGTCGACGGACGTGAAAGCCGCCCGCACCTCACCGGTGCCGGGCCCAAAGGTCGTCAACGGGGGATGCGTCTCGGACAAACGCAGCATCAAGAGATGGGGCATGCCGGTTTCGGCCACGCGACAGGCGACGTGGGCGTGAATCCGATCCCGTTCGCTGCCGGGAATCCAGTTGCCGGGAACGTCCCCGCCCACGGTTCGAGCCTCGTCCATGAGCCAGGCGGTGGAGGATTCTTCGATTACCGAAACGATGCTTTCGCCATCGCGCGTGGGGTAGATCTCCGGAAGCAACGCGCCGATGGCGGCCCCCACGGTGCCCGGCCAGCCGATTGCCGCCACCGCCAGACCCCTTTCCTGGGCAACCTGCCAGAGTGCAGGCGAACGCAGTTGAGAGGCATGGGAATAGGATGCGCGCCGCACCCCGTGATCGCCCAAGAGGCGATCCGCGGGGATCCCGTGCTGCGAAGGCCGCGTCCCCGTCACCAACGTGGCGTGGGCGGGAAACGCGCTGGCGGGAGCCACGGGTTCGACGAATTCCGCAGTGACGCCCGCGCGCGCCAACGCGCTCAGGGTCGGCATGGTATCCGGGTTGATCATTTTGGCCGTCAGACCCGAAACCGAGATCAAGATCACGCTCGACAGGCGGCGCGAAGCGGGATCGGATTCCGGCAACGCGATGGACGGGGCGCGCGGCGGCACCAACGGACCGCACGCCGCGCAAAGCAACGACACCATTCCAACGACGTGCGACGCGCGAAAGCGCCGCGCAGGGAGCACTGCCCTCAAGAAAAGATTCCCGTGCGTTCGCGGCGTCCTCGGTCGAGCATTTCGGCAATCGCCCCTTTCACGACATCGACATTCTTTTGAATCGCTGCATCTTCGTCAAAGGGGTCTCCCTCGAAATGCATCGGTGCGCCGAAGTACATGCGGTACTTCACGGGCATGGGCCACAGACCCAGCGGTCCCAGCCAGGGAAACGTGGCGGTGATGGGAAACGCCGGCATACCGAACAGTTTCCCGAGGCCCTCGAGGTTGGCCAAACCGATTTGCTGTTCCTCGGAACCCACGATGCCAACGGGAACGATCGGCGTATTGGTTTCGAGCGCGAGGCGCATGAAACCGAGACCGAATCGCTGCAATTGGTAGCGCTGCTGAAACGTCTTGTTCATGCCGCGCACGCCTTCGGGAAAAGCCACCACGCACTCTCCGGAATTGAGCATGGAGACGCAATTTTCCGGCGTTCCCACCAGCGCACCGATGCGCGCGGCGAGGATGTTGAAATAGGGAATCTGCGGAATCCAGTATTCCCCCATGGCGCGCGCAATCCGGGGCGGTTTGGCTTCCAGGAGCAGTGCCGTTCCCAGCATGCCGCCATCGAAGGCGATCTGCCCCGCATGATTCGCGATGATGAGCACGCGGCCGGAGGGCACGTTCTCGATGTCGAAGGTCTCGACCCGGAAGTAATAGCGATACAGGAGCGCCGCCATCCGAATCATGCTGCGAGCGGATTCCGGATGCAGCCCGTAGGGGTCGTACCCGTATTCGTTCAACGTCGTCGGAATCTTGCGCAAGCGGTCGTCGATCTCGCTCTCGAGATCGCGAAAATTGAGCGGCACGAAAGCGCCGAGAAAATCCAACAGCGCGGAGATCGGACGCGGCATTCGATTCGCCATGACTACCTCCTCACGCTTCGGAAGATTTCTTCCAGGCCGTAGAGGGGGCGAAACCCCGTGGCTTCGACGAACCGTTCGCCCGCCAGCGTGACGGGGTACTTGAGATAATCGATCGCCCCGTCCGGGTACGGCCAAGCCCCCCAATCGAACATTCGGCGGAACAGGGGACGAACAATCGGCTCCGGCAACGGAATGGGGGTAGCGCCTGTCTCTCGAATCGCCGTGTGGAGCGGCACTTCGCCGGGACCCGTGACGTTGTAGACGCCCTGAAGACCTTGCTCGAGAGCTAGCGCGATGGCCTCGCACAAATCCTCCTCGTGAATGAACTGCATCATGGGGTTGAACCCCATCATTGTGATGGGCCGATGGCGCAAATATTCATTCATCATCGAGTGCACGTAGTACCCGAGCACGTTCACCGGGCGCAGCACCGAGGTTCGAATTTGCGGGTACTTCCAAATGAACGCCGACGCCAAGGTGTCGACCTCCACCAGGTCGCGAATCTCCGGGTACGCGCGGCTGGCAGAAAGTGGATGGTCCTCGTTCATGAAGTACGGATTCTCGGGAAAGGCCCCGTACACGTAGCCGCTCGAAACCACGATCAGTTTGCGAACCCCGTAGCGGGCGCAATGTTCGAGCAGCTGCTGGGTACCGCGCACGTTGACGTCATGCCGCAAGCGCTCGTTGGATCGGAAATGGCGGATGAAGCCCATGTGGACGATGGCGGTCGGATTTTCGGTGCGGATGACGTCTTGGAACTTGCGTTTCCGCAGATCCACCTGATGGACATTCACGCCCGGCGGACGTCCCTCCCAGGCCACCCGGTCCGCGCCGCAGACCGCGTAGTTCTCCAAAAGCCGCCGCGTGAGCAGTCGGCCCTGGCCGCCGGATATGCCTGTAATCAGTACTTTTTCCATCGAAACTCCGGGGAGTTGCGGCCCTAGGGTACCCCGTGGCCGGACCCGCATCTACATCACCCGGCGCCGGGTCGTGCTATATAGAGCCCCCCGAGGGAGGCATAGGTGGAGCCCGGAGCCCGATTCGAGGATGTAAAGATCCCCTTGACCGAGACCGTCCACGGCCTGGATGCGGTTTCGGGCGTCTTGGGAATTCCTGAATGGTGGCCCACCGGTGCACGGGTCGGCATCGTCCTGGGCCATGCCAGCGCCAGCCACCTCGGAAACGACCTCTTCGTCCACCTCCAGCGCGAGCTGACAGAACGCAAATACCTGACCCTCCGCTTCAATTTTCCCTTCGCGGAAGCGGGAAAGAAGCGCGCGGATGCCAACGCGGTGCTCGAACGAACATTCCGCTCGGCGATCTCGATCCTGGGCCGGGACCCGACCGCCGCACCCGCCCACTTGATTCTCGGCGGTCACGGGTTGGGGGCCCAGGTGGCGTGCAACGTCGCGGCCACCCAGGTGCGCGTCGAAGCCATGGCGCTGCTCGGCTACCCCCTCCACGCCCTCGGGAAACCGGAAGAGCCCAAAGCCGAGCCCCTGTTCCGGATCATCTGTCCCATGCTGTTCGTGCAGGGCAGCCGCGATCGCACCTGCGACATCCCGGTTTTGAAACAAACCATGGTGCGGATCGGTGCCCCCACTACACTTCACATCGTCGACGACGCGGATCGCACCTTCAAGGTGCCGAAGAAGTCCCCGCGTACGGTCGAAGACGTGCAACACGAAATTCTCACCACACTCGATTCGTGGATTCAGAAGACACTCGGTTAGAACGACACACGTGACACTCCCCACAGTCGAACAGCTCAACCGCGTCTTCAGCCTCGAAGCCGACATCTACGCCGACACCGCGCGCGATTCCGGGGCCACGGGCCCGGCTCTCCTCGTCGTCTTCGGCGCCGCTTTCCTCGAAGGCGTCGGGGATCTGGGCGGTGGAATCGCGGGTTTCCTGCGCGGCGTGTTGGAGCTGCTCGTCATCTGGGGAGTCTGGGTAGTGGTGATTCAAGCTACGGCGATCCTCGTCGGTGAGCGGAGCAACTTTGCGGGGCTGTTTCGCGCCCTGGGATTCGCCGCCGCCCCATTCGGTCTGGGTTTGCTCGAAAACCTCCCATTTCTGGGAGGCCTGTTCTGGTTGGCCAAGTGGGTGCTGGTCTTCAGCGCCTTCGTGATCGCCACCCGCCGCGTGGAAGAGAGCGAAGCGCTTCGCGCCCTCGTAACCTGCGGACTCGCCCTGATTGCCGCGCTTCTCGTCGCGGGCCCCATAACGAACCTCTTCCCCGGCTAACGATGAGCGACACCAGCGATCTCTATTTCCGCCAGGAAGCCGTCGGGGAGATGGCGAATTTCGCCTACGCGATTGGCAGCCGTTCGACCCGGGAAGCCGTATTGGTCGATCCGGCTTGGAACGTGGGCGCATTGATCGATCGCGCCGAAGGCGACGGTATGACGATTACCGGGGCCCTGATTACCCATTACCACCCGGACCACATCGGCGGAGAACTCTTCGGACACTCCATCGAGGGTCTCCCTCAACTCCTCGAGCGCTGCCCCGTCCCGCTCCACACCCATCGCGACGAAGCCCACGGCGTGCGCCAGGTCACCGGCGTCTCGGCCAACGACCTCCGCACCCACGAAGGCGGCGACACGTTGCAACTCGGCGCCCTCACGATCCGCTTCCTCCACACGCCGGGCCACACTCCGGGTTCCCAATGTTTCCTAGTGGAAGAAGCCGGTCGCCCCGTCAGTCTCGTTTCCGGCGACACCCTCTTCCTCGGCAGCTGTGGCCGCGTCGACCTCCCCGGCAGCGACCCCGAAGCCATGTACCAAAGCCTCTCCGGCACCCTCCGCCAACTCCCGGACGAAACCCTCCTCTACCCCGGCCACCTCTACTCCACGGACCCCCACTCCACCATGGGCGAACAAAAACGCAGCAACCCTTTCTTACGAGTTACAACCCTCGAACAATTCCTGACGTTCATGGGAATCGGCTAGAGACAGAACGCACCTGCCGAACGGCAAGTACGACACCGGCCCGCACCCGCCGCGCGCGGGGGCATGGGCACTGCAGCGAAGGAAAGCGCAGCGAGCATCCAGCTCGAAGCCACGCAAAAAACGACACGAACCAACCAGCAAGCCGCCGAGCGAGCCATGAGCGAAAGTG
>JAJDAL010000020.1 GCA_029261875.1 Deltaproteobacteria bacterium | reverse complement strand
GCTCTACATCGTCGACCGCGGCAACGGTACCGACGGGGAGATCTTCCGGATCGTGGGTCCGACCGCGGTACCCCTGCTACCGCTCTGGGGCACGCTGGTTCTGGTCGGCGCAATTGCGGCGCGCGGCCTGCGCGCCCTGCGAACGCGATAGGGGCCCCATGCTTCGCACCGGCGCACGCATCGTTCTCGGCGCATTCTTCATCTTCGCGGGAGTACTCCACTTCATCAATCCGCAGACCTACGTCGGCATGATGCCCCCCTACCTCCCCTTTCACTTGGAACTCGTTTACTTGAGCGGCGTTTTCGAAATCGCCGGAGGCCTCGGCGTGTTTCACCCCAAAACCCAGCGTTTGGCGGGCTTGGGATTGATCGCCCTTTTGGTCGCGGTTTTCCCCGCCAACCTCCACATGGCGATCCACCAGGTCCAGATCGAGGGGCTGCCCGGCTCGCCCTTCGCCCTGTGGGCGCGGCTTCCTTTCCAATTGGTCTTCATCGCCTGGGCGTGGTGGGCCACCCAACCTTCGAAGGCGTGACGAAGCCGCCCCTGCGCATCCTTTCCCATCTACCCGTCGACGGCGTGCGCCGCGCGGTCGATGGTCTGTCGGGTGTGGAATTGATCCATGTACCGATGGAGGGACCCATTCCCGAATCCGCCACGGGCGAGGTGCTGCTGACCTTTACGGAAGGCGCTCCCAATCTGGGCGACGTCGTCGCGCGCGGCGTGCGCTGGATTCACACCATCGGAACCGGCGTCGAACGCTTCCCTTTCGAACACCTGGGCGAGCGCACCCTGACCTGCGCGCGCGGAGTCAGCGCCATCCCCATCGCCGAGTGGGCACTCGCGATGATGCTCGCCTTCGAGAAGAATCTGCCGGAGAACTGGCTCCGGGAGCCCCCCAAACAATGGAACATCGTGCCCCTCGGAGCCCTCTACGGACGTACGCTGGGCATCTTGGGACTCGGCGGCATCGGGGTTGCCGTCGCGCAGCGCGCGCTCCCGTTTGGGATGAAGGTACGCGCCGTGCGCCGCACGCGAGCGCCCAGTCCGCTGGAGGCCGTCGAAGTCGTCGAAAGTCTCGAAGAATTGATCCCCGAGGTCGACCACCTGGTGCTCGCCTCACCGGTGACCGATGCCACGCGCTATTGCATCAATCGCGAAATGCTGGCCCGGGTAAAACCCGGCTTGCATCTGGTGAACGTTTCACGCGGAGCGCTGGTCGACCTCGACGCGCTGCGCCCTGCTTTGGAGGACGGCCGGGTTGCGCGAGCCTCGCTCGACACCGTCGAGCCCGAACCGCTGCCCGCCGGACATTGGCTCTACTCCCACCCCCGGGTCGCCCTGTCGGCTCATATTTCCTGGTGCATGCCCGGCGCGCTCGACGCCATCGTCGAAACCTTCGGCGCCAATCTCCGGCGCTACCTCGCCGGCGAACCCCTCGCGGGACTCGTCGACCGAGCCCTGGGCTACTGATTCGAAAGCGCTGGATTGCAGGAACCGGAGCCATTCGACTCCTGCGGGTTCCCGGTGCGCAAATGGGATTAGGCGAAAGCTTCGAAGTTCTGACCGCGACTACCGTCGTTGGACTGAGTCGCCTTCGGAACCTCGCCGGCGGCTTCGATCAAACGAAGCGCCCCTTGTGCAGAGGCTTGGGAACTCTGGTGGACTTTTCCCAAACTCGCGGCGGCCAAGGCATGTTGCGCGTTGCCGGCGTCGGCAATATTCATCGCATACCCTCCTGGGGTGGAATACTAATTGCGCTATCGGCCGGACTCGGGCGGTCTTGATGCAAAATGCAGGGTCGGCGGTTTCCACGCAGAGTTGCTCATGGGCTCACGCGGATACTTCGAACGGAAAGTAGGAGTCGCTTGCTAGAGCGTCGTCCGGTCGCAACATCGGTGGAATCCCGCGCGCTCTCGGAGTTTCTGCGGGGCGCCGCCGCTCCGGCGCGCGGCGCGCTCTACCTGGCGCAGCATCGGAGTCTTTGGATCTACTCCGCGCCGCTCCTGGCCGTCGGCGCGGCGGTCGCGGTCTTGACGGCGATGGACCTGCTGCTGATCCCCGAAGGCCCCGCCTCCCTGTGGTCGCGATTCGCCATCACCGCCCTCGAGTGGGCCGTTGCCTCGAGTGTCTTCGTGCTCCAGATCGGAATCGCGTTCTTGGCCCCCCTGCTCGATTGGTTGAGTGAGCAGACCGAGGAGGAACGCGGCAGCCTGCCGCGCGGACCCGGCTTTCTCGATGAGCTCACGAGCCTGCGTTTCTGGAAGAATGCCTTTCGGGCACTCCTCGAAGGCATCAAATTGCTGGGCTTCAAGATCGGGCTCTGGATCGGTGCCCTGCTCCTGGGATGGATTCCCTGGATCGGCCCCGTCGCGGCCTACCTGCTGGGTGGAGTGGCCACGGGCGTCGACTTCCTCGACTATCCCCTCGCGCGACGCCACTGGACCTTGTCGCAGAAGCTTCATTGGCTTCGCGCGCGAGCCTTCCTGGGACTGGGATTTTCCCTGGCGGTCTTCTTGGGTCTCGCGATTCCGGGCCTCGGGCCCTTGTTGATCGTACCCTCGGTCATCGGAGGAACCTTGTTGGTCGTCGACCACCTCGAGATCACCGAAGCCGCGACGGAAAGCGGTTCTGCCGAGTGACTTCCGAAGTCCAACCTTTTCGGATCATTTCCCTCGACGGCGGCGGGGTCCGCGGATTGCTGACCGCGACCTGGCTCGAGCGATTGGAATCGAAACTCGACACCCCTTTGTCCAAACGAATCGACCTGATCGCGGGCACTTCCAGCGGAGCCCTGATCGCCTGCGCGATCGCGCTCGACATCGAAGCCCGGACGCTTGTGGAGATCTTCAAGAACGAAGTCCGGGACGTCTTCCCGGCGGCTTCCTCGCGCTGGTGGAACCGCATCGGACGTATCTTCCAACAGGGATTGAGCGCCCCGCGCTACGACGAGGCCGGACTCGAACGCGTCCTGCGGGACGTCTTCGGCGACACGCGCATGGGGGATCTCGGAGTCGACCAGGTTCTCGTCCCTACCTACGACACGCTCCACCGGCGCCCGGTCATGTTCAAGAACAACAAGCCTGAACACCAGGACCTTCTCGTATGGGAGGTCTGCAAAGCTTCCGCATCGGCCCCCACCTACTTCCCCGCCCACGTCATGGACATCGACGGTTCACAGATCCCGTTGATCGACGGCGGCGTGGTCTCGAGCAATCCCACGGCAAGCGCCCTCGCCGAAGGCGTGCGGCGTCGGCGCACCCGTTCGGGCAAGAGCGTCATCCTCCGGGAATTCGTCGTCGGCTCTTTCGGCGCCGGAGACACGACGCGCCCCATCAGCTCCGAAGAGGCGCGTTCCTGGGGCCGCCTGCAGTGGGCGGGGCCGATCATCGACGTATTGTTGGGTGCCAGCTCGGAATCCGTCGACTACATCGCTCGCGCCATTCTGCAGGACGAGAACTACGTTCGACTCGAAACGTCCCTGATGGGCGCCGACGACGATTTGGACGACGCGAGCCCCGAAAACATCGAAGCCTTGTCCCGATTGGCCACGGAATACCTGCACCGCGAGGGAGATGCCCTACTCGAGCGCCTGGCGCAGCTGCTCTAGCACTCCACCCATGTCGCGCACGCGGCGGAGCCGGAGCGATCGGTGCACCTACTCGTCGCGAAAGGAATTCAGGATATCGGCCGAGCGCTGTTCGATGACGGGCGCCGCTTCCGGGTGCGTCAGGATGTAGAACTCATTGCGTTCGACCGCACCCCGCACCCGCTCGGCGACGCGATCGGGCTCCATGGCGGCCTGGATGAAATCCGACGGTTCGGGATTGCCCGGCCCACCGAACTTGTCCGGGCGGTTGCGGCTCGCCTGGTCGATGCGCGTGCGGACGAATCCCGGACACAGCACCGAAACGCCGATCCCGTGCGGTTCCAGTTCCGCGCGTAGACATTCCGAAAGCCCCACCACGGCGAACTTGCTTGCAGAATAGACACCCAATTGCGGCGCGGTGATCAAACCCGCGAGGGAAGCCGTGTTGACGACGTGCCCTTCGCCACCCTGTGCTCGCAGGATGGGGAGAACACTCAGCAATCCGTTGACTACGCCACCGAGATTGACGGACAACACCCAATCCCAATCGCCGTCGGTCATCTCGTCGATCGGCCCCGTCATCGCAACGCCGGCGTTGTTGCACAGCAGGTGAATCTCGGTGAACTCTTGCTGAACTTGCGCGGCCGCCTCCCGCATCGCAGCGCGATCCGTCACATCGCAGTGTAGGGCGCGCACGGGAATCCCCTCGTCTCGCAGGATCGCCTCGGATTCCGCAAGCGCGGCGGCCTCGATGTCGAGGATCGCAACCCGCATTCCCGCGCGACCGAAGCATTGGGCCATGGCGCGACCGATGCCGCTGGCGCCTCCGGTAATGAACGCAACTCGACCCAGGAGATCCATGCGCCGCGCCTACTCCGACTCGGAGGGGTCGCGAACTTCGACGACACCCTTGGATGCGGGATGCTCGACGACGTAATAGGGGTAGCGACCCGGTACTTCGAAGGTGTGGGACCAACGCTCGTCCTTGTCCAGCGGCGGGCTCGCGAACGATGCGTCCAGGGCCTTGACCGAGTGTCCACCGGGCATCTTGTGAAGGTTGTGGAACGTCACGCTTTCCCCGACATCGACCCGGACTTCCGCCGGCATCAGGTGATCGTGGCCCAGCTTCACCACCGCGTCTTCCGCGCGAGCACTCTCGGGGACCAGGAAGCTGCCCCAGGCCCCGGCGAGCAGCAGTGCTGCTCCTGACCACAGCCCCTGGCGAACTTCGGAAAACTGCATCGAACCTTCTCCTCCTGGCGTAAACTCGGTCGGCCCTGACAGTACCGCCGAGCGCCGCTTCCGGCGAGTCGGATGAGGAGATTTCGAAATGACCGATTCGCGCACAAAAGTCCTGCTCGACAACCTGGCTTTTCCCGAGGGACCGCGCTGGCATGCAGGGAAGCTCTGGTTCTCGGACCAACACGACGGCTGGATCCACACGCTCGACACCGCGGGGATCCACGAAAAAGTGCTCGCGGTGCCCGCCCAACCGTCCGGCCTCGGTTGGGACCCGGATGGACACTTGCTGATCGCCAGCATGCTGGACCGAAAATTGTTGCGATACGACGGCGACACACTTCGCGAAGAGGCGGACCTCCGTCAACTCGCTCCCCATCACTGCAACGACATGGTGGTGGACGCGCGGGGACGGGCGTACATCGGAAATTTCGGATCGGACATCGAAGGCGGAGAAATCCCGATCGCAGTTCCCCTGATCCTCGTGGAGCCCGGGCGCCCAGCGCGAACCGTCGGCAAGGACCTCCAATTTCCCAACGGCTGCGTCATTCGCCCGGATGGGCGCAGCCTGATCGTGGCCGAGACCTACGGCGCGCGGCTCTCCGAGTTCGACATCGAAGACGACGGCAATCTCAGCAACCATCGCATCTTCGCCACACTCGAAGGTGCGGTTCCCGACGGAATCTGCCTCGATGCCGAGGACTGCATCTGGGCCGCTTCACCGATCAGCCAAGAAGTGCTGCGGATTCGGGCCGGGGGCGAGGTCACGCAGCGCATCGCCGTCGAAAACCAGGCCTACGCGTGTATGTTGGGGGGCGACGATCGAAAGACGCTCTTCATCTGCACTGCGGAAACACACCTTTCCTCCGTCACCCTTGCGAAGCGCACCGGAAGGATCGAAGCGGCGCAGGTCGAAGTCCCGGGTGTCGGACTTCCGTAACCGGCCTAAAATCGACCGGAACTCGAAGAGGAGTCGAATGTGTCTCGCGTCCACATCAGCGAAGAGCTCCCCGCATCCGCGGAGCAGATCTGGTCCTTGATCGGCGATTTCGGCGGCGTGCTCGCCTGGTCGGGTCCGGAACTCGCGAGCTGCGAAGTCGAAGGCCAGGGCGTGGGGGCGATTCGCACCCTCGGTATGCAGGGCGGCTTCCAGGTGCGCGAGAAGCTCGAGGCCCACGACCCGACGGAACGATCGTTCAGTTACTCCTTCGAAGGAAAGAGTCCCCTTCCCATCCGAGACTACTACGCCACGATGCGGGTTTCGGAAATCTCCGCCTCGCGCTGTCGTCTGGAATGGACGGGCAGCTTCGAGCCCGCTGGCATGGAGGAGGCCCAGGCCATCGCGATCTTGAGCGGAATCTACAACAACGGAATCGGCAATCTGCGCCAAAAGTTCGCCGGCTGAATGGAAGGCGCGCGCACCGTTCTCCACCTCGTACGCCACGGAGAAACCTCCGCCAACGTCGACGGCGTCTGGCACGGCTCCATCGATACGCCGCTCACGGACCGCGGCCAGGAACAGGCCCGCCGCGTAGCGAAGTTGCTGGGCTCGCGCCTGACGGGTGCGGCCGCCATCTACACCAGTCCACTGCAACGGGCTGCCCACACCGCCGCGGCCATCGGCCGCGTGCTGGATCTCGAACCGCAAATCGAACGCAACCTATCCGAGTACCACTTGGGAAGTTGGGAGGGGAAAACCTATGCGGAGCTAAACAAGACCCACCGCTTCTTCCAGCGCATCCAAGAGGACCCGGATTTCGCGCCGGACGGGGCGGAATCCGTACGCCAGGTCACCGAGCGCTTCTCGGGTGCTCTGCTCCGCATCGCCCAGGCGCATCCGGGAGAAGACGTCGTCGTGGTTGCTCACGGCGGTGCGTTGACCCTCGGCCTGGGTTGGTTGTTGGACGAGACCCTATCCACCTGGCGGCGTGTGATGGATAACTGTGCGGTCAGCCAACTCGCCCTCACGCCAAAAACGGTGTTGCTCGAGTTCAATCAAACGGCGCACTTGGACGGGATCGAGTAGGCGTCGCGCGATTCGACCTGGTTTCGACCTAGAGTGGGCGGTCGTAGCGAAACGAAGTCTCGACCAACTCCGCTTCCGACAGGGTCTCGACCTTCCCCGCAGCCGTTCGAATCCCCAGGCTCGTTTCCCGACGCATCGAAAGGCGATACGGAATCAGACCCGCGGGGTTCGTCACGAGCACCACGTACTCGCGATAATCGAAGAAATCGATGGTCTTCTCGAGGGTCGCCGGGCCCAGGGAACCCGGCAAGAGTGTGTGAGCGGTGTCGCGATACCAGCGGGCGAAGGCTCGAGTGGCCGCTTCTCGGTGGACCTCCATGCGAAGCTCCAGCTCGACGCAAGCAATCGAGCCGTGGGGCGTACCACAGGGAAGAAAACGTCGGGCGCGAAAAATGCCCCGTGCGGGGAGCTTCCCCAGGACACCGAGCTGGTAGCCATCGGGCTCATCGAATTCGTAGGGATTCCCGATTTCGAATTCTGCACCGGACCAGATCGCCACCATGGAATTCCAATCGTCCGTCGCTCGAACGTCGAGCCAACCATTCGCAAATAGATCCGCGAGTGACGCGCGCTGAGCGGAAGGGAGACCTTCTGCCGCGTCGAGAATCCGGTTCCAATCGCTTCGAACCCCCTCCCCGCCGAGAACGCGAGCGACGTCGCCCTGGGCGTTCACCAACAGGTCCGGGCGGAGAATCGCCAACGGCAGGTTCTTGTCTTGTCCGAGGTTCAGAAGCGCGTCGCCCGGTGATGACCGAAACGTTTCTCGACCCATGGGCTGGAGATCGAAGTTCTCGTGTCGGACCCGAAGGCCTTCGGGGGCCCCTTCTACGCGCATGGTGTAGGTCCCACCCAGGGATCGCTTCTCCGTACGACCCGAGTCCGTTCGATTGATTTGGATTCGTGTTTCGACCTGGGCGGCGAGATCGAGCGGCCAGCCAAACCAGAACAACACCTGATCTCGCGTACCCTTCCCGGTTTCGGGGATCCACTGCGCACACCCGCAGGCCGCGCAGAAAAACCCAACGGCTGCAAACCACCGCAGCGCACTTCGAATTCCTGCATTCATCGCGCGGGATTGTACACTGGCGCGCCATGAACGACCGACCTCACGCCGAAGCCATCTATCGCTGCGTCGCCGACTCACCGATTGCGACCTTCGAGCCTTCCGGACTCGCGCGCGGACCGTGGTATCCCAACACCCAACACGGGGGTGCGGTCGGCGCCCTGCTGGCGCGCTCCCTCGAAAGACATCCCTCTCCGTCCCCCATGCAGGTGACACGAATTTCCGTCGATCTGCTGCAGGCCGCGCCCATGGCGCGGGTGACCGTCCGCGTCGATCCCTTGCGCAAGGGCAAGAACGTCGAGTTCCTGGAGGCGCAATTGTGCGCCGACGGAGCGCTCATGGCCCGCGCCACCGCGTTACGCATGGCCGTGGGTCAGGTCGAACTTCCCGAGAACCCCGAGGACCTGGCGCCGAAACCGTTACGCACGGTGGCGGATCCGCTGCCGAATTTTTCTTGGAGCGACGGCCAGGGCAACGATGCGCTGCATCACGCCATCGAGTTGCGCCCGGTGGCCGAGTTCGAGGAGCCCAGCGCATGGATTCGGGTGCGCCTGCCGCTGGTTTCCGGTGACCCGCCCAGCGCCCTCGAACGCATCGCGTTGGCGGCGGATTTCACCTATTCCCTGCCGTTGCTGCGCCGCATGCATCACGATTCGGAAACCCTGCGCCAACGCGGCTTCATGGCCATCAATCCCGAAACCACGATTCATCTCCATCGCCCCCTGCGCGGCGAATGGCTATTCCTCGAATCCGACGTCGGCTACGACGAACGCGGTGCGGGTACCGCGAGCGCGAGACTCTCGGATCGCCATGGCGTGCTGGGTCGCGCGAGTCAGTCGCTCTTGGTTCGAAGCCTCGAGAATTCGCCCACTGCGTGGATATCCGCGCGAGAGGCAACGATCTGATTCGGCGGGCGGAACCTAACCGGGCGTGCGGATGACGAGTAGGCGTATCTCGGTCATGTCTTCCATGGCGAAGCGGATGCCCTCGCGTCCGAGGCCACTGTCTTTGACGCCTCCGTAGGGCATGTGGTCCACGCGCCAGGATGGAACATCACCGATCACGACGCCTCCGACCTCGAGTTGGTTCCAGGCGCGTTGGGCCTTGTAGAGATCCCGCGTGAAGATCCCCGCCTGCAGGCCGAAGTCGCTGTTGTTGACCTCTTCGAGCGCCGCATCGAAGTCGTCGAAGCGCGACAGCACTGCCACGGGACCGAAGGCTTCTTGACAGACCAACGCCTCCGAATCCGGCACCCCTTCCAACAAGGTCGCTTCCAGCATGGCTCCGTTGCGCGCTCCGCCGCAGAGCAGCGTGCCGCCGGCAGCGACGGCAGATCGAATCCAGGTCTCGAGACGTTGCGCTTCCTTCTCGGAGATGATGGGACCGATGAAGGTATCGTCGCGCTTCGGATCGCCCATTTTGAGCTTCGAAGCTTCGGCAACCAATCGATCTCGACACTCCTCGTAGATCGAAGCGTGGATCAAGATGCGCTGAACGCCGATGCAACTCTGGCCCGATTGATAGAACGCTCCGAACAGAATGCGCGTCACCGCATCGTCGAGATCCGCGTCCGCATCGACGATCACTGCCGCATTGCCGCCGAGTTCGAGGACGACCTTCTTCTTACCGGCCCGACTCTTGAGCGCCCACCCCACTCCCGGCGATCCCGTAAAGCTCAACAGCTTCAAGCGATCGTCTTCGGTGAACAGATCCGCCCCATCGCGTCGGCAGGGAAGAATCGAGAAGGCACCGATCGGAAGCTCCGTCTCCGCCAATACCTCGCCGATCAAGAGCGCTCCGATCGGCGTGAGGCTTGCGGGTTTGAGGACGAAGGGACAGCCGACCGCGAGAGCCGGCGCAATCTTGTGGGCCGCGAGATTCAGCGGGAAGTTGAAGGGGGAAATGAAGGAACACGGACCGATCGGTACGCGCTTCCACATCCCCGTGTAGTCGCGCGCCCGGGGACTCACGTCGAGGGGCATGACTTCGCCCAGCATGCGGACCGACTCTTCCGCGGCGATTCGAAAGGTGTCGATCAGCCGCGTGACCTCACCTCGGCTGTCGTTGATGGGCTTTCCCGCCTCCACGCAAAGTGCCATGGCGAATTCGTCGAAGCGTTCCTCGAACCGCCGGACACAATGCTGCAGAACGGCCTGGCGCGCGTAGGCGGGCATGGCCGCCATGGGGGCCGCAGCCCGGGTGGCGAAATCGATCGCGCGATCGATTGTCTCAGCGTCCGCCAACGCCACACGCGTGGCCACTTCGCCGCTGAACTTGTCCCGCACCTCGAGGTCCGCGTTGGGCGCGACGGGGCGGTTGGCGAGATAGAAGGGATAGGACTCCGCGAGCACGAGCCGATGCTACACGAATCTCGGGACGGGGGTCGAGTGCGACCTACTTCCAGGCCACGAGATACGGGATCCAGGATTGATCGTGGGTGATCTTCTTCACGCGCCGAAAACCGTTGCTGCTTTCGTCGTCATCGAAGTCCTCGCAATAGATGTCCGTACGGCGAAATCCGGCCTCTTCGAGCAGGTCGCGCAATTCCGGCACGGTCCAGATCCGCCAGTCGTAGCGAAAGGCCCGCTTCAATTCCGTCCCGTCGGGAAACCGAAAATGGATGTAGCGCTTCGAGCGGTTGGTGATGGCGTTCAAGGGTTTCTGCTCCCACACGTAGGTGAAGCCCTTGCAGCGTCGCGGCTCGATCAGGTCTTCGAACGCCTCGGGGCCACTGTGGTTGTCGAGGAACAGCGCCCCTCCGGGTGACAGGGATTTGTGCGCGGCCTCGAAATAGCGCAGCAGATCGCGACGCTCGAAGAAGACGCAATAGGAAAAATTGAACGCCGCGATCACGTCGACCTGTGCACCGCCGACTTCGAGCACGTTGGCGCGAACCAATTGGACGCGCGCGGCAGCGTCGCCGAGCGGCTCGATGCGATGCTTGGCCGCATAATCCAACGTCTTGCGGTCGAGGTCGATTCCAACCGCGGTTCGCGTCGGGCGACTCTTCACCCATTCCGCGCACAAGAGCGCCGTGCCGCAAAAATCTTCGCGCAGGCTTTGGGGAAGCTTGCCGTGCTCGCGCCGATAGGCACGGTCGATGATCTCGAGATCGCCCTCGGTATCCTGAACCGATTGTTCGTAGAGATCGTGCCGATCCGCGGTTCGTGCCGTGAGCTTCTGCTTTTTTCCCTTCGCCACTACTTTCCCCACCTGTTTCCCACGCGCCAGGGCGTCGATGGGTCGAGTTGCATCGCGCGGCAAGAGGTACCAAACCGCGGCGGATCTCGAAACGATCCGCGGGACGCGAAAATCCATTGGCTATACACTGGGCCCCATGGCGAGTACTCGATTCCCTCGATTTCAGGCCCGGGCTCCTTGGTGGGGCGCCGATTTGCAGACGATTCGCAATTCCCTGCGGCCCCCGTCGCTCGCCCCTTTTCCCGGGGAACGCGTCGTGCGGCTGCCCCTGGCCGACGCGACGGGCGACGTCCTGCTCGCCCCCCTCGCCTGCTCGAATCCCACGCCCCGCGGGCTCGTGGTGCTGATTCACGGTCTCGGCGGGTCCGAGGACAGCGGGTACGTGCGGGTCTCCGCCGCTCACCTGCGGCAACGGGGCTACGCGGTAGCGCGCCTGAATCTTCGCGGTGCCGGTCCGACCCGCGCCCTGTGCCGCGAGCGCTATCACGCGGGACGGACCGCGGACCTCGGCCAAGCGCTACACCGCCTCCGCAAAGAGGCCCCCGAGTTCGCCGCGCTCCCGCTGTTTTGCGTCGGCTATTCCCTGGGCGGAAATCTCCTGCTCAAATTTCTATCCGAGGACTGCCACGGCATGCGGATCGCCGCCGCCGTCTCGGTGTCGGCGCCCATCGACCTCGCCGCCGCCTCCGCCCAGATCGCCAAACCCCGCAACGCCCTGTATCAGCGTTACTTGTTGATCCGAATGCGCGAGGAAGCGCTCCATCCCTCGGCGGGCCTGAACGAAGCCGAGCGCGAAGTCGTTCGTTCGGTGGATTCGGTTTACGCATTCGACGATCAGATCGTGGCACCGCGCAACGGGTATCGCGATGCGCCCCACTACTACGCCGAAAACGCCTCGGGCCCAAGGCTTCCGGAAATTCGCACCCGAACCCTGCTGATCCACGCCCAGGACGATCCATGGATCCCGATCGACGCCTATCACCGAGTGGATTGGGCCTCCCATCCTTATCTCCAAGCGCTATTGGCGCCCGGGGGCGGGCATGTGGGATTTCACAGCCGAAACGAACGGCCGACCTGGCACGACCACTGTATCGAGCGGTTCTTCGAACCGGGGAACACCTGAGGCGCGCCATCCCCCACCGGCAAATTCCCCGCGAGTTCGCCGATTTCACTACGCGTTCGATAAATCGAATCGAGTCGATTTCGAATCCCACCGGCGGTTCAGGTACCGCGGGTTCCAACCGAATAGTGGGTAAGCGCTCCCATTGGGTGGGAGACGCGGAGTGGATGTATGTCTGAGGACGCAAACGATTCAACAACCATCCTGCAGGATGTGCCGCGCACGGCCCTTTCCGCCCAGGGAGAGAGTTGTCTCGTAATGATCTATGGCCCGGATCTGGGTCAGAAGTTCCTGCTCGATCGCCACGAGGTGAACATCGGACGGGACCCGTACAACCAGATCAGCGTCATGCTCCACGACGTATCCCGCAATCACTGCCGGATTCAGTCCCGCGACGGAAGCTTCCTGCTGCAGGACCTGGGATCCACCAACGGGACCTACCTCAACGACGAACCGATCCCGGCTCAGCAAGAAGTCATTCTCCGCAGCGGCGACTTGATTCGCGTCGGTGGAGCGATCTACAAATTCTTGTTTGGCGGCAACGTCGAGACGCTCTATCACGAAGAAATTTACCGAACGACCATCATCGACGGTCTGACACAGATCTACAACCGGCGCTTTTTCGTGGAATTTCTCGAACGCGAACTCGCCCGCTGCTCACGACACGATCGCCCGCTAACCCTGGTGATGTTCGACATCGACTACTTCAAGAAGACGAATGACGAGTTCGGACACACGGCAGGAGACTACGTCCTGCGCGACGTCGCCCGCATCGTCCAGGCGAGAGTGCGCAAGGAGCAATGTTTTGCGCGCTACGGAGGCGAAGAGTTCGCCGCAGTCCTCCCCGACAGCGACCTCGAAGGCGCTCGCGCTTTTGCCGAGCAAGTGCGGATGTTGATCGCGGAGCATCAGTTCACGTTCGACACGGAAGTCATTCCGGTGACCATTTCCGTCGGTGTGGCCGATCGCGGCGACATCACGGACCCCACCGCCTTCATCAAGGTCGTCGATGACAATCTCTACGCCGCGAAACACGCCGGGCGCAACTGCGTCATCGGGTGAGCCCGAGGAGAGCCTTCGCGGGCTCTGCCGATCCAAGCGCCATTCCCTGATCGCTGGGGTTTGTGGCGGAATCGCCGATCGCTTCGGCTGGAAAGTAGGCACACTCCGGGCCCTCTACCTGTGTGTCACGGTCGCGACCGCGATGGTTCCGGGCGTATTCTTCTACGTCGTGCTCTGGCTTTCCCTCCCCAAACAGAACGCCTAGCCAGATCGAACCCACAAGCGATTCACGCCGCGTATCTTCGCCAGGGGATCCCGGGTAGAAGTTTCCGACGATGCCCGACCTTCCATGGGCTATCCTGCGGAAATCGTGCGCGAGCACCGCTACAACGTCGACTTCCCCCATTCCCCGGCCCGCCTGTGGGCGTTGATGCAGGACTACGATCGCTGGACGGAATACGCGCCCATGGTGACCGAGGTCCAGGTCCTTCATCCGGGCGACCCCACGGGCAACGGGCTCTTGCGCCGGGTGATCTACACGATGCCATTGGGGCGTCGCGGCGCAGCCCTGGAACTCGTCACCGAGGTCGAGCCGGAGAAGGGCTACCGATACACCATGATCGGTCGCGAACCCGGGAACGATCAGACGGGGCGCGTCCGGCTCGAACGCCTGGGACCCAACCTGACCCGCCTGCATTTCGAAGAGCGCTACCACCTGACGCGCGCCCCCTGGAAATGGTTCGAAGGTCCCCTGTATCGCTTCATCAACCGCAAGAACGAAGAGTCCATGCGCCGTCTTTCGGATTGGTTGAACCAACATCCCGAATACCGACCCGAGCTGGTCGAGAATCCGCAGACCCGATGATCGCGTCCCAGGCCGATGTCTTCGCCGGAATCGAAGCCGTCTTCTTCGACCTGTTCGACACGCTGGTGCGCGTCGACGGGTCCCGGCTTCCCAGCGTCGAATGGAAGGGTCAACACGTGCCCTCCACGGCACCGGTGTTGTTCTCGGAAGCGAAAGATCTGCTGGGGGATCTTTCCTTCGATCAATACCTCGCCGGAGCCATCGAAGTATCGCGGGAAATCGGTGCCGAAAAAACGGCCAGCACCGTCGAGATCTCGACGAATCAGCGCATGACGCGCATCCTGGAACGCGTGGCACCGGACGTGGACGACGCGATCCGAAACGCGCGCGCCGAAATTCTCGCGGAACGACACATGCGGATGCTCGCGGATTCCCTGGTTGCCGTGGAAGGAGCGCGGGATTTACTCGAAGCGGTCCGCGAGCGGGGACTCCGCGTGGCGTTGATTTCGAACTTCGAATGCACCGAAGCGGTGCCCTGGATTCTCGAGGGAACCGACCTCGAAGGAACCCTCGAAGAACTGATCGTTTCGGAAGATCTGGGAATCTGCAAACCCGATGAACGGATCTTTCAGACGGCGCTGCGCAGCCTCGACACCCAGGCCGAGAACGCGCTCCACGTCGGAGATTCCGCCCGCGCGGACATCTGGGGCGGCGGCAGAGCGGGCATGCGCACGGCCTGGATCAATCCCAAAGACGCCCCCTTCCCCTTCGAGGACCACCTTCCGAGCCTCACCGTGCGCCGCTTGGCCGCCCTACGCGCTTGGCTGTCCGGGGCATAGTCTCCGGAAAAACTAGTCTCGCAGGTCGCGCGTCACATCGACCCAATACGCCGGGTCTTGAACCGTGAGCGAAAACAGACTCACCCGATCGGGGAAATCTCCGTAACGTTCGCGAATCTTCTTCGCGACGTCCTGGGGTTCCGCGACGATGGCGATGGTATTGAGGACTTCGTCGTCGATGCATTCCGCCATGGCTTCCCACTTGCCCTGCTTCGACAACGCGTTGAGCTCTTCCTGGAGCGCCCCCCAGCCGTGCGCCTCGAGCACCGGACGGTAGGCGGGAGTCGAACCGTAGAAGGAGATCTGGGTCTTGATGGCGGCCGCGGATTGCGCGAGCGCTTCTTCCGTCGGTCCGGTCGCAACCATGATCTGAGCAGAAACCTCGAAGTCTTTCCAAGCCCGTCCCGCCGCAGCGAGGCCTTTTTCGAGGGCGGGCTTCGTGGTTTCCGCCACGAACTTCTGGGAATGGAAGGGATGCAGGAAATAGCCATCCCCCACCTCCCCGCAGATCTCGGTCATCTTCGGGCCCACGCCCGCGATGAAGATGCGGGGCAATCCATAGGGGTTCGGTCCGGGATTGAAGAACGGCGTCATCAAGGTGTGGCGGTAGAACTCGCCCCGGAAATCGAGCTTCGTGCCTTCTTGCCAGTTGCTCCAGATGGCGCGAATCGCCAGCACGAGTTCGCGCATGCGCGCGGCGGGCTTGCTCCATTCGGAGCTGAAGCGTTTCTCGATGTGCGCCTTGATCTGAGACCCGAGACCCAGGATGAAGCGACCGCGGGAGTAGGCCTGGAGGTCGTAACCGATGTTGGCCAGCACCATCGGGTTGCGCGCAAAAGCGACCGCAATGCCGGTCAGGAGCTCGATTCGCTCGGTTTGACCGGCGGCCACCACCAGGGGAAAGAACGGGTCGTGGGGGCCTTCGTAGCTATAGGCGCCGTCGAAGCCCAGCTCTTCGAGGCGCTGGACGACCTCGGGCACACGGGCCAAGTCGCCTTCGAGCAGCGGTGCATCGACTTTCATGGTGGTTCCTCCGTCCGCGCATCATATCGCAGACCGAGAAACCGGAGGCGACGCTACATGCCGGTGTGCGCGGTGGCGGTTCCCGCCGGGCGCGTGGGCTCCTTGGATTTCGCGATCGTCTCGATGAACCCATCGGGCGTGGCGGGTTCCATCAAGGGTTCCGTGGGCCAGACGAAGGTGGCGACATCCCAGACGCCCGAGCCCGCGCGCGCGATCATGTAACCGGTGCCGGTGATCAGGCCCGTCATCAGACCGCCGATCGTGTAGGCGGCATTCACGTCTTCATCCGACGCGCGCTTGCCTTCCTTGAAGAAGTTGACCGGGATCTCGATGGGACACATCACGATGTTCATGATCCCCCGGGAAAACTTGGATACAGCGCGCACGGGATAGCCGGCTTCGTCGGCATTCGACGTGCTGGGGATCACGAGACAAAGTGTAAGAACGACGAGAACGAGTTGACGCACGGGTGTGGCCTCCATTGGGAGTACTGGATTCTGAATCGGCACACCCGGTCGGCCACCTGAGACTTGGGTCTCCCGCAGGCAATTCGCAAGCAGGCCGCGGGTAGGAAACGAGCACCTTCAGCCGCCTTCGTCCGGCGCCTCGCGTTCGCGATCCAGCAGGCGGGCGATGACCTTACGGAGAAACTCCGTGTGGCGATCCAGATTGGCCTCGGACAACAGGTCCTCCCCCACGACCTCGCCGAGCAGCGAAGCCATGGCGAAGCGCCCGAAAATGACGTTCAGGAACAGCTCGATCAAAAGCGGAAGTTCCGCGGTCTCCCAGGCGCCATTGGGATTGCGCTGCAGCGCCAGCAACGCCTGATTGTAGAGCGGTTGAATGAAACCCCGGGCGACGCGGACGAGATGCTCCCCACCCGTCACGGCTTCGTGATGAATCAGGCGCGGCAAATGCGGCGTGCGCCGGAGTTGAGCCACCAGCTGCTCGACGGTTTCGACGCTCCCGCCCTCGCGCGCCACGGATTCGAGCTGCGCGATCAAGGGGCGAATTCCGCGTTCGAGGACGGCTTCGTACAGCGCTTGCTTGTTGGCAAAGTGGTTGTACAGGCTCGCGGGGGTGAGGTCGACGGCGCTCGCGATATCCCGCACCGCCGTGCCCGCGAATCCCTTTTCCGCAAAGAGCGCCTCGGCGGCGTCGAGAATCCGCTCCGCGGTGGGGCCCTCGTTCGATAGAGCGGTGCTCGGGGTCGAATTCGCCATGGATACGATCGTTCGTTTACTATCCGTGGCCAGCGAAGGCAAGGCCTTTGTGGGAGGAGACGCCGTGCGAGCCATCGATTGTTGGGTCAACGTCACCATGGGGGACATGGGACGCCCGGATTTCATGGTGCGCGTCTCCCAGGATTACTTCAAGAATACGGACAACTTCTTCACCAGCTTCAGCATCGATGAACTGATCGCGTTGATGGATCGACTCGAAGTGGAACGCGCCCTGTTGGCCATCGACGCCGAACAACCCAGCGACGACGTTCTGGGCTTTTGCGCGGCGCATCCGGAGCGCTTTTCCCTGGCCCCTTCCCTCGATCCCCGGCGCGGAATGAAACCCCTGCGCGCTCTCGAATCCCTGGTCCAGCATCATCCCGTCGCCATCGCGCGCGTGGTTCCCTTCCTCATCAACCTGCCCCCCAACGACCGCGTCTACTATCCGCTCTACACGCGCTGCATCGACCTCGATCTTCCGGTTTCCATCAATACCGGGATTCCGGGCCCTCCCATGCCGGGGAAAGTCCAGGACCCGATGTACCTCGACGACGTTTGCCTGTTCTTTCCCGAGCTCAAGATCGTAATGGCCCACGGCGCGGACCCGTGGTGGAACGTCGCGATTCGCTTGATGCTCAAGTACGAAAACCTCTACCTGATGACGTCCGCCTACGCGCCCAAGTATTTCCCCCCGGAACTGATTCACTTCATGAACACGCGCGGAAAACACAAGATCCTATTCGCCACGGATCACCCGGTGTTGCCGCTCGAGCGCGCGCTGAGCGAGGCCAAGGCCCTGGATCTCCGCCCGGGTGTGCTCGAGAAATACCTCTACGAAAACGCCCGCCGTGTGCTGTTTCCCGACGGAAAGTAAGCTTTTCACCCTTCCAAGCAGCTGGTTCCAGAAGGAAATTTGAATCTCCTTCGAAATGAACCTCCGGCGCGGTTCGCGCGTAGTACCCGTTGAACGCGCGTGCCCACGGAGCTTCAAAATGACGGAATCCACCCCGATGCAAACCGCCGAAGAAATCCCCGAAGTCGAAATCGAACGGCCCGAAACCGGGTGGCGCGTCGGCTACACGCTGCTCTTCGTCGTCATCGCCCAATTGATCGAAGCCGTGCTCGGTTTGGTGGTGGTCTTCAATCTCGTCTACGCACTCGTCACGCGGCGCGAACCTTCGGATTCCGTCAAAGAGTTCGCCAATCGCGCGGCGAGTTACCTCTACCGCGTGATTCGCTACGTGACCTACAACGACGATGCGCCGCCTTTCCCCTTCGCCGACCTGCCCGAAGCCCTCGAACCGTCGAATCCTCCGGCCGGCCCTTCCGAGGGCATTTGACCCGGCGAAGGGAATCCCCTTCGCCTCTGCACGTAGGGATTTGAACGCGAATCGTCGTTCCTCCCCAGGCCCGTCCGTACTTTCCCGGCGCCCGAACCTCGGGCTTTGCCTGTAGGCCAGTCCCCTCGCGACTCAGGGTAATGACGGAGGGGGCGAACCCCCCTCCCCAGAGCGCATCACACGTCCCCTCTGCGCTCCTAACCACTTGGATTTCCAAAGATTTAAGTCCAATCCGCCGATAAGTACGGCAGACCTCCGCACGCGGAATTGGGGGGCGTCCGGCCACGGACTCCTCCGCGGTTTCACGAACGGAAATAGAAAAGAGACAGCGCGTAAAGCGTGTGCGAACGGGAGGGGTTCGTCTCGCTGGTTTGTAATCAGAAATTGCAGTTTGGTGAACGCGTCGGCGTGGGCGTCGACGTAGGGTCGAAGTGCGTGCGCGGAACGAAACGTGCGCGACGCTGGGCGTTCGCCCTGCGCGTGCTCGCCTTGCTGGTTCCGTTCATCGTTGCATTGCCAGCCCATGCGGGTGTCGATGTCGACGCCACCTCGAATACCAACGGGACCTATCATCCGACCGCTCAGAATCGAATCGTCTGCACCTCCTCCACGGTCTGTTACGCCTTCTACAACGACAGCGGAGCGACTTGCGACTGGGCGAAGACGACCGACAGCGGGGCGAATTGGACACCGCAGGGCGACATCGACTCCATCAACGACGATTGCCGAAAGATTGTGGTCTGGTACGACCAATGGACACCGGGGGACAGCGGCGACCTGATCCACGTCATCACAAGCGACACGGGCGCGGATGGCTTGTGGTATACGCAACTCGATACGTCCGACGACTCGACCTCGACCACCGCCATCGCGTCGAACACCGTGACCAGCCTCAACGATGCGAACACCCCGGGCATCACCAAGTCGACGGACGGCTACCTCTACATCACAGTCAACGACGCGCAGGGAGGAGACGTCCTACGACGCTGCAATACGACCTGTACGACCGGGGGAAATTGGAGCGACCGCGCAGACCCCTGGGATGAGGATGACAACGACGCCGTCATGCTCTTGCCCGCGGCCGGCGGCGATATCGTTCTCCTCTACGAAAACTACAGCGACGACGAACTGACCGCGCGCTACTACGACGCGTCGGCCGACAGCATGGAGGCGGCCGAGGTCCTCGACACCTACGCGAACGGCACCAACACGGGCATCTACTCGGCCTCCTTCAGCGCGATCGCACATCCCACGGATGGAAAGTTCTACGTCGCCTACGTCCGAGACAACAGCACCATCGGGTCGAACGACGATCTCAATACCGGCATCTACGACCCGAGCCAAGCCAACGGTAGCCGCTGGACCGCGAAGACGGCGCTCTTCACCGACGACGCCCTTCAGGGCACGGCGATGATGCTCGATTCGGCAACGGGCCATATCTACAACGCCTACGCGCGACGCACCGGAGGCTCAGGCGGTACCACGCAGATCTTCTACAAGCGCTCGGTCGACGACATGACGACCTGGAGCAGCGAGATCGACGTCGACACGAACCAGAACAACTACAACACGGTTTCTCTCCCGATGATTCGCGCGGGAAGCGAGCCCTTCATTCCGTTCTACTTCCACACGGACGACGACGATACGGAAACGACCACCGTCGCCGTCGCCACCCCCCCAACGATCTCCTCGGCGGCGAATCAGGACTTCGACGGGGGGCAGGCCACCACCGCGATCAGTACGATCACGATCACCGACGACTCGATCGGTTCGATCACCACTGCGGACGACATCCGGATCAAGATCCCCTCGGCCTTGAACATGAAATGGGATTCGTCGGACACGACCGCAACCATCGGCGGAGCCGCGTCGACCAAGGTCTCCACCACCGTCTCCTACGAGGACACCAACGATACCCTCGTCATCGACGTGACGACCGCGTTCAGCGGGAGTGACGCGATTACAGTTTCTGGACTCTCGTTCAAGAGCATCGTCGGCCCCGGAGGCACGGACAATCTCGAGCTCGAAACCCGCAACAACGGCTCGAGCGTCGCCACCGATGACAAGACGATCAACATCGACGCGCCTACATTCGCAGCGGGTTCCAGTTACGCCTTTGTAACGGGCGATTCCCCTACGGCGGTGTCGTTCACCGTCACCGATGACGCCACGTCTCCCACCATCACCGCGGCAGACGATTTCAATCTTCTGACCTTCGCGGGTGCTTTCACCTGGGACACATCGGATACGACGGCGATCATCGGTGGTGCCGCGTCGACCAAGGTGAGCACCACGATCAGCTACACCTCCGGGATTCAAATGGACTTCGACGTGACGACGGACTTCGTTGCGGGCGATTCGATCACCATCTCGGGCATCAGCATGGCCAACTTCACCTCGGCTCAGAATGCGGTTTCGAACATGTTCGTTCGAACGGAGCCCGGAGGCGGCGTCTCTGGAACGGCTCCCGAAACGACTTCCGTAGCGGCTCCCACCATCGCATCCGCGGCGAACCAGGTGTTCGCCCTCAACGCACCCACCCAGGCGATGAGCACCATCACCCTCACGGAAAGCGCCGTGGCCTCGATCACGGCCGCCAACGACATCCGGCTCACGATCCCATCGGGTTTCAATATGACCTGGGATACGGCGGATACGACCGCGGTCATTGGCGGCGCGGCCTCGTCGAAAGTCTCGACCACGGTCTCCTACGAGGATTCGGACCGAACCGCCGTGCTCAACGTCACGACGGATTTCGCCGGATCGGATTCGATCACGATCTCCGGACTTTCCTTCGAGGCCTTCACGGCCGCGGAAGCCGCGGACAATCTCGAGCTCGAGGTCAAGAACGAAGGGAACGTGGCAGATACCGATGCGCAGACCATCGCCATCGGTGCACCGACGATCTCCTCCTCGGGCAATCAGTCCTTCAACGTGGGTGACGGAACGACGGCGATCAACACCATCACGGTGACCGATGATGCCACCACCGCGACCATCAACACCACGGACAACATTCGCATCCGGATTCCATCGGGTTTCAACATGACCTGGGATACGGCGGATACCACGGCCACCATCGGCGGTGCCGCGTCCTCGAAGGTTTCGACCACCGTCTCCTACGAGGACACGAGTCAGACCCTGGTCGTCAACGTCACCACCGATTTCGCGGCCGGCGATGCGATCACCATCGCGGATCTGTCCTTCGAGGCCTTCTCGGGTGTGTCCGCGGCCGACAACCTCGAGCTCGAAGTCGACAACCTCGGCAACGCGAACGACGACGACAACACCACCATCGAGGTCTTGGCCGCCGCCAACCCCACAATCTCGAGCGCGGCGAATCAGACTTTCGTGATCAACGATGCCACCACGGCGATCTCGACCCTCACGGTAACCGACGTCGCAACGCCTGCAATCACAGCCGCGAACGACATCCGCATCACGATTCCAAGCGGCTTCAACATGACGTGGGACACAGCGGACACCACCGCGACCATCGGCGGTGCCGCCTCGAGCAAGGTCTCGACCACGGTCTCCTACGAGGATTCCGACCGGACCGCGGTCATCAACGTCACGACCGATTTCGCCGGGAGCGACGCGATCACCATCGCGGACCTCTCCTTCGAAGCCTTCAGCGCGGATGAAGCCGCAGACAACCTGGAGCTCGAGGTCGACAACGGCGGGACCGTGGCCTCGACCGACGACAAGACGATCACCATCAGTGCGCCCACGATTTCCGTAGCGGGCAACCAGGTCTTCGTCGTGGGCGATGGCACCACGGCGATCAGTACGATCACGGTCACGGAAGACGCGTCCGACGCCACCATCAACACCACCGATGAGATCCGCATCCGCATCCCCTCGGGTTTCGATATGACGTGGGACACCGCGGACACCACCGCCACCATTGGCGGCGCTGCGTCCAGCAAGGTCTCGACCACGGTCTCCTACGAGGACGCGGGCGCCACCCTGGTCGTCGACGTCACAACCAACTTCGCGGCCGGCGACGTGATCACCATCTCGGCTCTCTCCTTCGAGGCCTTCACCGCCGGCGAAGCCGGGGACAACCTCGAGCTCGAAGCCAGCAACCAGGGAACCGCCACGGCTACCGCCTCGGAGTCCATCGCGATCAGCGCGCCCACGATCTCCTCGGCGGCCAACCAGAGCTTTTCGGTGGGCGACGCCACCACGGCGATCAGCACCATCGCGATCACCGAAGACGGGTCGAACGCCACCATCAACACCACGGACGAGATCCGGGTCACGATTCCCAGCGGATTCAACATGACCTGGGACACGGCGGACACCACGGCGACCATCGGTGGTGCGGCCTCGACCAAGGTATCGACCACGGTCTCCTACGAGGATACGGACCGAACGTTGGTCGTGAACGTCACCACCAACTTTGGCACGGGTGACATCATCACGATTTCCGGGCTCTCTTTCGAGGCCTTCACCGCGGCGGAAGCCGCAGACAACCTCGAGCTCGAAGTCACCAACGCCGGAACGGTGGCGGGCACGGATGACAAGACCATCGCGATCGGGGCGCCCACGATTTCCTCCGCCGCCAACCAGACCTTCACGGTGGGCGACGCCACCACGGCGATCAGTGCCATCACGGTGACGGAAGACGGCACGACCGCCACCATCAATACGACGGACGAGATCCGCATCCGGATCCCCTCGGGCTTCGGCATGACCTGGGATACGGCGGACACCACCGCCACCATCGGCGGCGCCGCGTCCAGCAAGGTCTCCACCACCGTCGCCTACGAAGATGCGGGTGCCACCCTCGTCGTCAACGTCACCACCAACTTCAGCACCGGCGACGCGATCGCGATCTCGGGCTTGTCCTTCGAAGCCTTTACCACCGCGGAATCCACC
>JAJDAL010000019.1 GCA_029261875.1 Deltaproteobacteria bacterium | reverse complement strand
TCTACTCTTGCGGGGAACACGCGCACCTTCGGCCCCAGGCCGGCGATTTCTACGCCGAGAAACTCGCGGACGGCCTGGCGCGCTACACGGATCTGCGCCCGCATCACCGCGTGCTCGAAGTCGGCGCCGGTTTTGGACGCTTCACCTTCGAAGTGCTGCAGAATTGCCAGAGCGTTACCGCCTTGGATCTATCGGAGCGCCTGCTCGCTTCCCTGGCCGCGACCCGCGACGAACGCGAAATCCCTGCGGAGCGTTGTGACACGCTCGTTTCCGATGTCGACGCGCTGGACGCTTCGCCCCGAACCTACGATCGCATCGTCGGGTTCTTCTTCCTCCACCACCTACCGGACTTCCCCGGCACGCTGAAGCGGCTCGCCCGCCTGTTGGCTCCTGGCGGACGCATGGCGTTCCTCGAGCCCAACCGCCGGAACCCGCTGTTTCTCGCGCAGGTCGCGTGTTGCCCCGACATGCCCTGGAGCGACGAAAAGGGAATGTTCACCCTCAGTGCGCGCAAAGTGGAGTCGGCCTACCGCGCGGCGCAATTGACCCTGCAACCCACGGAACGCTTCGGTTTCTTTCCGCCCCAGGTCTTGAACCGGATCGGCGCCGCGCGGGCGTTCGAAGCGAGGGTGGAACGCTGGCGCTGGTTGCAGGGAATTCTGCCCTTCTTGCTGCTCGGCGCCGAGAAACCCGAAGCCTAAGGGGCCGTCGCCTCTGCGCCTTCGGGCGCATCCACGTATCCCAACGCGCGAAGGCGATCGAGAACTTCCGGCGTCAGGTCCGGTGCCACCTTCGGACCCGCCAGACGACGCCCACGCGCGTAGCGGACGGGAACGCCTCCGGGATCGGGATCCGCCGATTGTAGTTCCAATAGACGTCGGGTGACGTCCGCGTCGTCCTCGCCCCAGGTTCTGGCGCTCGATTCCTGCGGGTCGTCCCCGAGATCGTAGAAACGCCGACGGTCCGTGGGCTGGCCCTTGCGATCCACCCCGAGCACCCATTTTTCATCTCCACGGATGGCGGCGCGCCATTGAAACTTGTAGTCGCGCGCTTCGGAAAACACCACGCGGTCCGCCGCGATGCCCGAACCATCGCGAAGATCGACCGCGGAAGCGCCTTCGGGCGCGACGCCCGCGTGCAAGAGCACCGTCGCGTAGACATCCACCAGGGAAACCAGGCCCCCGCGTTTGCCTCCCGCAACTCCGGGACCGCGCAGCGCCAAAGGCACCCGCACGATCTCATCGTAGACCTGATAGCCGTGGCTGAACCACAACTCGTGGTCCATCAGACTCTCCCCGTGGTCCGCAGTGAAGATGAGAAGTGCCGAGTCGAGCGAACGCTCTACCGCATATCCGCGAAGCAACCGATCCAGCTGCTGATCGAGATACGCGATCTCGGCGTCGTAGCGCGCCACGTATTCCAATCCGTTGTCGACCTCTGGTTCGCGGATGTAGGCGGGAATCCTGGCGCTTGGAATCACACGCTCTCCCTGTGCGGCAAAAGAGACCGGCGCGTCCGCGGGGGGGCGATAGGGACCGTGCGGATCGACGTAGTGAACCCAGAGGAACAACGGTCGATCTTCGTCGCGCTCCTCCGCCAACCAACCGAGAACCGCATCCGTGGTTCGCGCGGCGTTGCGCTCGAACACATCGCGATCGGATTCCGGCTGATCGACGAAATCGTCAAAGTGGTCGAAGCGATCGGCGATCCCGACCGCCTCGTCGGTCAACACCATGTTGGATACGAACGCAGCCGATTGATAGTTCGCCGGCAATCGGTCTGGAATCAACGGGATCGCGTCTTCGAGCACCTGAAAGAAAAGCCGGACTCCGTGATCCTGAGGCAGCTTTCCGCTCAACATGCTCAACATCGAGGGCGTGGTGCTGGCATCCGTCGCATAGGCGCGCGTATAGATCGCACCCGCCTCGAACCAGGCATCGATGGCCGGGGTGGTGTCCCTTTCATAGCCGTAGAGGCCCGTGTGGTCGGCCCGCAGCGTATCGACGGAGATCAACAGAATATCGCCGGGCGGTTCGCCGCAACCCGACGCAACGGCGGCGAAGGCAATGGCGCCGAGCGCCCGAGCCCAACGCGATCTCAACGCTCGAAATCCGCCGCGACGGGAACCGTGATCAAGCGATAGCGCAGGGGGTGCAACCAGGATGGAATCGAAATGCGTCCGGGAAAGCTTCCGCCCAGTGGATCGATCCGTCCTTTGACGGGCAAGGGGAAGGTTCGCATTTCCCCGCGCCGACACGGAACCCGCGCCGCAATCCGCTCGCGCAATTGGCGCAGCGAGTAGAAAAAAATCATTCCCACCCGAAGCCGCTCGAGCAAGGCGTGGGACGCGGGGAAAACCCACGTCTGGAGGCGAAACAGCCATCCGGGCAGGACGGGTTCGGCGATCACCAACGTACCGCCGGGCCGCAGCTTGCGTTGCGCGGACGCGAGCACGCGATCGAGGGTGCTGAAGGTCTCCTGCAGGTTCCGGCCCGTGATGTGGTGCAGCGAGAAGACGAAGGCGATGACGTCCACCGACGCATCATCGATCCCCGTCAGATCCCGCGCATCGCCCACCACCTTCGCGATCCCGGGCAGTTGGATCCGCGCCACCATTTCGGCCGAGATGTCGAGCGCAATCACACGGCGCGCGATCGCCGGGTCGTATGCGAAATGCCCGCCATTGCCCACGTCGAGCACGACCTTGTCGGCCAGCAGCGGATTCACGTGGACCGCAATCTGTTCGTACAGACCGTTCCAGGATTCCGCAGCCTCGTGGTAGCGATCCGCGATGCGATCGAATTGCTCACGACTCGCTTCACTCATGATCGCCGGGCTCGAGGGCAAAGGCGCTGCGACGCGCCAACGAAAGGATGTGGCGAAGCTCGCCGCGCTGCTGCGCGCTGCGGAAGGCGTCTTCTTGTCGTTGGTTTTTTCCGCGCATGGAGTACTTCAGCGTAATGGTCGTAAATCCGAACTGCCGCAGCTCTTCCATGGCTTCGCGACTCGGCAAGCGCTCGGAAATGGATTCGAGTTGACTGCGATGTGGTTGCCGGTAGGAAGCATAGCATGCGGAGGTTCGTCGATGGTGATACGCGGACAGCAGGATATCCGGCGAGGTGCCGGGCCAGAAATAGCCCTTCGGTGTTTTCGGAATCGGAATTTCGAACAAGGGTCCGCGATTTCCGCGCGCCTCCAATTGTTCGTAGAACTGGATGTCGAGTTGGCGGGGCCGCGCGTCGAAGCTTTCGTACACGACGGCCGGTGTCAGACCCAGGAACGGCGGGCGCACCACTTCCACGAACACGAGCGCCACGCACACGAGCCCGACGAGCCATCCGCCACGCCAGCGCCACAGCCGCAACAATCCCGCAAACCCGATGCCCGCGAGAATGCATTGGGCGGGATGTGCACCGATCGCGATCTTGAGTGGGATCCGCACGTTGTCGAGGCCCGGCACGAGCAACGCGAGCGCGTCGTAGAGGTTCGGAAATCCCAATCGCGCCAAACGCGGACCCGCCGCGACACCGACCACGAGCAGGCCGCCCAACAGCAGCGCCCAGCGCGGATCGCCTGCGATCCCGGCGAGGGAAAGACGGCGCGGAACGAGGAGCGCCAACAGCAACAGCGCGCTCCCCAGCCAACCGAAGAACAATTTGCGTCCGGGCAGGTAGGCGATCAACCCTTGAAAGGTTTGGCGACCGCGCTCCTCCAGCTCCCCGGCGGCCCGCAATTCCACGTAGGGACCGAATACCAGCAGCGCCGTGAGCGCGATGGCGGCCAACACGAACGCGAGTTGCACGAGCCGAATTTCGCGCAATCGAAAGCGCCACAGCAACCACAGGCCGACGGGAAGCGCGAGCACGCAGGACGCCAGGAAGGGATAGAAGCTGGTCGCCATCTGGAGCGATGCAGAGGCCCCGAGCCCCAGCGCGTCTCGCCATTGCCCTTTCGCGAACCAGCGACGGCCGAAGAACAACGCGAACACCACCCAGGTCGTGTCCGACGAATAGGGGTGAATCACGTCGCGCAGGGCGATCGGGTGAAAGGCGTAGAGAATCGCCGCAACCAGCCCCGCGGAAGATTGACCGGTCCAATCCCGAACCAGGGCGAACATCGCGAGTGCCGCGAGCACACTCATCAGCGCCAATACCGCGTTGTAGGTAAAAATCGGTTCGCCCGTGAGGGCCCAGGGAAGCGTTCCCAGCAACCCCATACTCAGGAGCGGCTCACCGAGCGCAAGGCTGTTCTCCGCCGGGTAACACTGCTCCGCGTCGAACAAGCGCTGCGGGTGGTGGAGCAGCGCGCGTGCGTTGCGGCTCACGCCCCAGACCACGAAGCGCTGGTCCGCGCGCACGATCGGACCCATTTTCTCCTCGCCCCATTGGGACGGAACGAATTGGACGATCCCCTCGCGCCAGACGTCCCCATAGGTGACGGACAGGCCGCCACCCACCACCAGGACGAAGCTGGTCAACCAAAGGAGTCGTCGCACGCGCATGGGCGTGACATGTTGCACATCTTGGCCGGGCCTGGGAAGCTCTGCCGATCCGACGGTCCATGAATGCCTGAAACAAGCCTCGAACTCTCGATCCTGATGCCCTGCCTCAACGAGGCCGAAACCCTGGAGATCTGCATCCAGAAGGCCAAGGCCTTCCTGCGGGAATCGGGGATCGCGGGCGAAGTCCTCGTGGCCGACAACGGCAGCACGGACGGGTCCCAGGACATCGCCCGTGCCGCGGGCGCCCGGGTGGTACCGGTGGCCGCCAAGGGCTACGGCAGCGCGCTGCGCGGCGGAATCGAGGCCGCCCTCGGCACCTACGTCATCATGGGTGACGCCGATGACAGCTACGACTTCTCCAACCTGACGCCCTTCGTCGAAAAGCTGCGATCGGGCTACGACGTGGTGATCGGCAACCGCTTCCAGGGCGGGATCGCCCCAGGCGCCATGCCGTGGCTGCACCGTTTCCTCGGCAATCCCGTCCTCACCGCCTTGGGCCGGGTGTTCTTCCGGTCGCCCGCCGGCGACTTTCACTGCGGGCTGCGGGGCATCCGCCGGGAGCGCTACGCGGCCCTGGGCCTGCGAACGACCGGTATGGAATTCGCGAGCGAGATGATCATCAAGAGTTCACTCCACGGGTTTCGGATCGCCGAAGTCCCGACGACGTTGCGGCCCGACGGTCGCTCGCGCCCACCGCACCTGCGCACCTGGCACGATGGGTGGAGGCATCTGCGCTTCATGCTCCTCTACAGCCCGCGCTGGTTGTTCCTGATGCCGGGTCTGCTCATTTTCGGAATCGGCCTGGTGGGAGGCATCGCCCTTCTATTGGGGCGCGTCGTGATCGGGTCCGTCGTATTCGACGTCCACTCCCTGTTCGTCGCCGGGTTGGCCTGCATGCTGGGCTACCAGTTGATGATCTTCGCGGTGTTCACGAAATCCTTCGCCATCGTCGAGGGTTTCTACCCCTCGCCCCGCTATTTCGATTGGATCTTTCGCTACGTGAATCTCGAAACCGGGATTCTCGCGGGACTCGCCATGTCCCTGGCGGGCCTGGCGCTCGTGATTGCCGCCGTTCTCGGCTGGCAATCCGCCGAGTTTGGCGGCTTGGATCCGCGGGTGACCATGCGCCAGCTCGTGCCCGGCGCCGTGCTCCTCACCCTCGGTGTGCAGACCGTCTATTCGAGCTTCTTCCTGAGCATCCTGGGATTGCGGCGCGATTAGCGCCGGCGTCCCCGCTTCGGATTCCAGCATTCACTCGGCAAATCGTCGAGCGCGTTGCGCAGCGCCTCGGCAAACAGTCGATGACCGTAGGGACTGGGGTGCGGGTCCCAGACACTCAAGCGCAAGCGGTTTTCGTCGACGCCGGAAATGACGGTACCCGGCGACGACACGGTCAGACCCAACTCCACAGCCGCCTTCCCCACCTTGTCGTAGACGGGTTGGAAGGGATGCAGCGACCCCAGTCGCGTGAGCTGGGTGTGGAGAAACACGTGGGCGCAGACATCGTGTTCCTGCGCGAGGCGCGCGAAGGCCTGGAGTTCGCTTTCGAACCACGCCCAGGCGTCGGGGTTCTCGAAGTAGTTGAAGAGAACTTCGTGGAGATAACTGCCTTCGGGGGGTCGCACCAAATCCACGGCGGTCAGAAGGCGCGGCCAGATCATCCGCCACAAGTACGAGGGAGAGTCGTCGAATCTTCGGTAGCGGGCGCGATATTCCATCAGCCCGACCTCGCGCACGAAGCGCTTGTAGGGCTTGCCCTCGATGTCGTTGATGGTGAAGCCGTACACGATCAGATGCGGGAAATATTGAGAACCGATCTTCTTCATTCGGCGCACGCTGTGCCGGATATCGAGGCCGGAAATTCCCAGATTGACGACCTCGTAATGCGTTCCATTGGATCTGGCGTTGAGGAGTTCCTCGAGTTGAGCCGAGTAGGCCTGTTCGACATCGACGCCGGACCCCATGGTCACGGAATCTCCGGCGATGGCGATTCGAAACACACCGGGATCCGGCTGACGTGTATATTCGGGTCCCCGAACCCCCAGGCTATTGGTCTGATGCAAGACGCCGCGCCGGCGACCCCGCATGTTGGGCGTCACGAGTTCGGCCACGGAATTAATTTCCGGCAGATCGGGATCCAGCGGGGCGCGCTCCGGCCAGGTGTTCGGCGCGGGCTCTTGCCAGGTATGGCGGGCGATGAGTTCCCCCACCGCCAATACGCCCGCAATGCTCACCAGCGCGAGCAACAGCGAAGCCAGGAGTCCGCGCCATCGATTGGTTCCATCGGCCATCGTCACTACGGTAGCGTTCTCTCCGCATCCGCCTGATACCATGCACGCCCGATGAAAATGCCGAACCCGGGAATCCTATGGGCCACGACCGGCGGTGCGACCGCCGCCGCGGTGATCCGCCTCGAGCCCGTCTTGCTCGAAGAGGGATTTCTGGTGCACGTCGCCCAGCGACTGGCCAACGGCGAACAGCTGTACCGCGACGTGCTGTTCTTCACGGGCCCCCTCCCCTTCGAATTCCTGGCCCTGTTGTTTCGAATCCTCGGCGAACACCTGTTCGTGGCGCGCGGAGTCATGGTCGCCCTCGCGGCGCTGGGGACAGGAACCACCTTCGCGATTGCACGCCGCGCGGGCAGCGGCCCCATCGCCCACGCGGCGGCGGCGCTGGTGGCGAGCGCGCCGATCCTGGGATTCCCCTTCTACACGTTCTATTTCTACACACCCATCACCTACCACCTCGCCATCCTGGCGGTCTACGCAGCCCTGCGCGGTCAGACTTCCGGTCGCTGGGCGTTCGGCTGTGGTGTTCTGATCGCCGCTTCCGCGCTGTGCAAGCAAAACCTCGGCGTATTTCTGGCCCTGGGACTCTTCGCCACGACGTTGCTCACGGCACCCCGCGAGCAACGCAAGGCCATCGCGAGGGCGATCGCGGCGGGAGGCGCCGCGACCGCCCTCGCCACGCTCGCGCTGTTCGCGCTGCGCGGCACCCTCGGCGACTTCGTCAACGCCGTCGCGGTGCTACCCTTTGCTCTGGGAGAATCCTTTCGCGCCCCCTTCCCGAATCTCTGGCCGCCCGGCGTTCTCGACAAAGCCTTCAATGACAACGCTGCGGTCTACCTCCCCAATCTCTACTTCCTGCGCGTGGGGTTCTGGGTGGGGATTTCCAGCGCGATGATCGCGGTGACGCAGTTTCTCTACGGGCTTCCGTTTCTCGTGGTCGGGTTGACGTTCCTGCGACGCCTGGGCGGAAAACTGCCGCCGGCGGTCTGGATCCACGGAGCGTTGTTGGCGGCCATGATCGGCAACTTGTTCCCGCGATCCGATTGGGGCCACGCCGTCTATGCGATCCCCGCAGCGGGTGTTCAGCTCCTGTTGATTTCGAGTTTCCGCCGCACGCCACGCGAGGGTCTGCCCGGCGCACCCCACGCCATCGCGGGCTTCCTGGTCGTCGGGCTCGCGGCCCTGTGTGCGGATGTCGGAACCTTTCTGCACCGCTCTTCGATCCCGCCCATCCTGGGCCCCAAGGTGCCCTTGTGGGCGGTCTCGCCCACCTATCAGACACCGGCGGTTCAACGCGTCATCCGCTTCATCCGCAATAACACCGAACCCGGCGACCCGATTTTCGTCGCACGCCAGGAGCCGTTGATCTATTTCGCAACCGAGACGAGCAACCCAACCCCCTTCGAAGGCGTCATCGCGGGCCTGCACGAGATGCAGGAACGCATCATCCTCGAAGCGCTGCCGCGCGTGAAGTACGTGGTTCTGAGCGACATCGATCAACCCCAGTACCACTACTACGGCGACGAACTGCCGGGCGTACTCGATCACCTCGAGCGCTACTTCCGGATTCCCATCGGGTTCCAGATCGATCAATTTGCGTGGATGCTCGTGTTGGAACACGGCAAGGATCGCGGCGCCACTCATCTCGACTTCGTTCGCGAACAGCAGCGTGGCGAGCGCTTCATCCGCGGTCGCAACGCAACGGTGCAGCCCCCCCGAATGCCGGCGCCGCGGCTCCAGGCGCGTCTATTGGGTCGCCCCTTGTCGGTTCGCCTCGGGCCCCGGGGTGGCGGCATCGATTTTCAGATCGAAGTTCCCGACAACGCAGAGTTTCAAGCGGGCGTCGGCATTCGCACCATGGGATCCGTCGACGATTTCCACGAGCATCCGCCGGAGACGCCGGCGGTATTCTCGATCCTGCAAGACGGCGAAACGCGCCTACTCCGCCGGGTTCCCATCAGCGATGCGCCGAACCAGGGCGGGCGCTGGCGCCGCGTGCGCATCGACCTGGCAGAATTCGCCGGAGAGGCCGTGACGCTGCGCATGGAATTCGATCCCGCAAAACCCATCCAAGCCGGCACGCTCGCCTGGTTTGGCAGCCCGCGAATTGCCATCATCGAATAAATTGCCCCCCCTCAGGTATCCTATGAACATGGGCCGCGTACTTTTCTTCTTCCTGGGCGCAATCACCGGCGCCGGTTTCGCCTGGGCAATCCTCCAGGCACCCTCGCCCCGGCCCCCCGCAGCCGGCGCCACCGCCGAGGCGACCGATCCGACGCCGAACGCAGATTCCAATCCGGGCATGGACTCGAAAGACCGCGCCCTGGCGGATCTCTACGACGCCCTCGCCGAAGCCACCGAAGCTCGCGTCCAGCTCGAACACAAGCTGGCGGAGACGCGGGAAGAGCTCGACTTCGCGCTCGATGCCGATTCCCGAGCGTTCGCCGAAGAAGCCCGGCGCGCTGGCGCCCCCCAGAAGAAAACCTCCAAGCGCGGCAAGAAAGATTTTGGACTCGATCCCGATCGGTTGGTGGAATTCGGAATTCCCCGTTCGGACGTCGCCTGGCTCCGAGAGCGCTACGAGCGATTCGAGATGGACCGCCTTCAGCTCCACAACACCGCCAGTCGGGAGAAATGGTTTCGGACGGGCCGCTTCGCCTCCGAGGATCGCGCGTTGCGCCAGGAATTTCGCAGCGACGTCGGCGAAGACGTCTACGACTTCCTGCTCTACAACGCCGGTCAAACCAATCGCTCGGTGGTGGGTGAAGTGATGCAAGAATCGCCGGCCGCGGCCGCCGGCGTTCAGCCCGGAGACGTCATCGTCGCCTACGACGAAACACGCGTCTACACACCCGGCGAGATCCGCTATCAGACCACCCAGGGCGAGGCGGGACGCCTGGTTGCGGTGGATGTCATCCGGGGGGGGCAGACCGTACGCGTCTACGTTCCGCGAGGGCCCTTGGGTGTCTACCTCGAACCCGCCAGCGAAATCCCCTAGACCCCACACCGGAACTTCGCGCGGGGGACTCAAGTCTCGCTGCGATTTGGTTACAATCGCTCAGCCATGGAACGCGTCTTCACCATCATCCCCACCTACAACGAGGCGGAAAACCTCCCGCTGTTGGTTCCCCGGGTCCTCGAGCAGGATCCGCGGATCGAGATCCTGGTCGTGGACGACAACTCGCCGGACGGTACCGGCGGAATTGCCGACGACCTGGTAGAGGAAGATCCGCGCATCCACGTACTCCACCGCCAGCGCAAAGAAGGCCTGGGAGCCGCCTATCGAGCGGGCTTGCGCAAGGCCCTGGATCTCGGGGCCGACATCGTCGTGCAGATGGATGCGGATTTCTCGCATCCGCCGGAAACCGTGCCGGATCTGCTGCGCGAAATCGAAGACTACGACGTGGTGCTGGGCTCGCGGTATCTGAACGGCATTACCGTCGTCAACTGGCCCATCGAGCGGATCCTCCTCAGCTACTTCGGAAATCAATACGTGCGACGCTTGACCGGAATTTCGGTTTCGGACACAACGGGTGGTTTTCGGTGCAGCCGCCGCACGGCGCTGGAGAAGATCAATTTCGAGAAGATTCGCTCGGACGGGTATGCGTTCCAGATCGAGATGAACTACCGCTACACCTATTACGGGCTGCGCGTGAAGGAAGTTCCCTTCCTTTTCTTGGACCGAACCCGCGGCGCTTCCAAACTCAACCTGCGGATCGGCCTCGAAGCCCTGTGGATCGCCCCCTGGCTGCGCGTCGCCGCGTGGCTGGGGCGGCTCTGAGGGAATGCCGAGCCGCCCGCGCGTTCTGATCCTGAACGAGCGCGACTCCCGTCATCCCGCTGCCGGGGGCGCGGAAGTTCACGTCCAAGAAATCGGCCAGCGCCTGGTCGAGCGGGGCTTCGAAATCACGCTGTTCTCTTCGCTTTTCCCGGGTGCAAGCGAGCGCGACGAGCTTGCGGGCATGCGGGTGCGGCGCCTGGCCAAGGTTCCCAGCTACTACCTTCGGGCCGCCCAGGAGACCCGGCGCGAGACGCGCTCAGGCAACTTCGACATCGTGGTCGAGCATCTCTGCAAGCTCCCGCATCTGTCGCCCATCTATTCCCAGGTCCCGGTCGTTGCGGTCTGCCATCACCTGTTTGGGCGGACCGCCTTTGCACAGGTCCCGTGGCCCATCGCAGCCACGGTCGTGGGCGTAGAAAAACTCATCCCGCGGCTCTATCGCGGTCTCGAATTCGTTGCCGTTTCCGAGAGCACCAAGCAAGACCTGATAAGGCGCGGCGTCCGCTCCGAGCGCATCCGTATCGTCCACAACGGAATCCAGACGCCCCGCAGAGCGCCGCGCCCGTGGTCCGAGCGCCCCGTACGCGTGGCCTATCTCGGACGACTCGAGCCCTACAAGCGAGTCGAGTGGATGTTCCGAGCCCTGGCTCCCCTGGTCGAACGATTCCCGAAGCTCGAAATCGTCGTCATCGGACGCGGAAAGAGCGAAGACGCCCTGGTCCGCGAGGCCGATGCGCTGGGCCTCGCGCAACGCACGCGCTTCGTCGGTTTCGTGAGCGACGAAGAACGCGACGAGATCCTCGCCGACACAAGGGTGTGCGTCTGCCCTTCACTGAAAGAAGGCTGGGGGATCACCGTGATCGAAGCCAATGCCCTGGGCGTTCCGGTCGTCGCGAGCGACGCACCGGGCTTGCACGACGCCATTCAAGAAGGAGAAACCGGCCTCCTCGTCCCCCCCGACGACCTGGCCGGATTCACGGAACGGATTCAATCCCTGCTCGGCGACGAAGCGCGGGCGACGCGCATGGCGGAACACGCCGCCCGCTGGTCCCGCAACTTCACCTGGGATCGCGCGGCACAATTGATGGAAGCGGCGATCGAGAGCGCCCGGATTCGCGGTTGAGTAAATCTTCCGGCCACGTCCTGTGGATCGCGATCGTCGTTTTGGCGTGTGGGATTCGCGTCCACAACGCGTTCCAGTATCCCCTGATGGGCTACGACGCGTTGTACAACTGGCAGTACGTAGAGAGCTTGACCGAAAGTTGGGAATTGCCGGACCCCGAAGCCGGTTGGTCGACCTCGCATCCGCCGCTCTTCTACTACGTTTCCGCGGCGCTGGTTCGCGCCCTACCCGAATTCGCGGATCGGCAACCCCGGCTCGAAGTCGTGGGGGTTCGCTTGATCGGTAGTTTGGCGGGTCTCTTGATGGCCTGGCTCGCCGCCGCCTGCGTGCGCAGCGTGGCCCCGGGCGATGTATTGCGCGCACGTCTTGCAGCCGCGCTGGTTCTCTTCACACCCGCCCACATCTACTTGAGCGGCATGTTCCACGAAGAAATCTGGGTCGCCACCTTCAGCTCCCTCGCGGTCTACGCCTCGTTTCGCGGGACCCGGGCGCGTTCCGACAAAGGCAGCCGCTTCGTCGCCATGGGGCTTGCGGGCGGATTGGCGTGGCTGACCAAGCTCACCGGCGCCTTGACCCTGGCCGCGGTCGCCCTCGCGGAACTCGTCGAAGGACTGCGCGCACGCCGCACCGCCGGCACGTTCAAGAACGTCGCGGTCCTGTGTGTCGTGGCGTTGGCGGTGGGGGGTTGGTATTACGCGCGCAATTGGTTCAACTTCGGTTACCTCTACCCCCAGTCGCTCCCCGTCCACGAAGTGATGTTCACGATGCCGCCGGGGGTGCGAATGGCCGCGGACTACTTCCGCTTGCCGCTGGCCACCTTCACGGACCCCCAGCTCCTGGCCCCGGACCTCTTGCGCTCCATCTGGGGCAGCACCTACGCGACGCTCTGGTTCGACGGCCACCGCATGTTTCTGCCCGCCCGCGACCCGGCGGTGAGCCTTTTGGGCGGTGCCCTGTTGTTTCTCGCCCTGATTCCCAGTCTCGCCTTCGCCCTGGGAATCTTCCGCGGTATGCTGCGCGCCTTGCGGGCTCCGGGCAGCGGAGACCTGCCCCTTCTCTTTCTCATCGCGATCACCTTGGCGGGATACGTGCTGTTCACCTGGCAAAATCCGACCTTCGCCGTCCTGAAAGGCACCTACCTGCTGGGACTCAGCATCCCGTTCGCCTTCTATGCGAGCGAAGTGTTGTCGGGCGGCTTGCGCAAAGCGGGACCCAGCAGAACCGGTTTGGCCGTTGCCCTCGCCCTGCTCCTGGCCCTGGTCGTTGCGGCGTGCAGCTTCGGCGTCTTCTTCGACAAACTGGAACTCGCGGGGCTCCACTGGCAACCGGAGGCGCTCCCTTGAGCCGAGCCTCCGAGACACGCCGCTGGCTTCCGTTGCTGGTCAGCGCCATCACACTGGTTTGGCTTTTTTCCGCCATCAACCCCGGCGAAGTGGCGCGCGCGCTGCGCTGGGACGCCGTGTGGATCCTGCTGCCGGCGATCCTCGCCTACGGGGGCATTACCCTCGCCATCGAGGCCTCTTCCCTCGTCCTCCTCGTGCCGCCAAGCGTCCGGGGCTTCAGCTGGCTCGAAGCCGCCCGCGCCAAGGCGGCCAGCTACCTGGTGGGCATCGTCAACTATCTGTTCGGTGCCGGCGCCCTGTCGGTGCTGCTGCGACGACGCTCCGGGCTCAGTCTCGAAGATGCCGCGGGCGCCGTCCTCGTCATCACCGCCGTCGACTTCGGCCTGGTGCTTTCCGCCTGCATCGTGGCCGTCACCCTGTTCGAAACCGAGGCGCTGCAATTGCGCATGGGTTTATTGATCGGCTGGGTCGCGGCGGCCGTCACCGGCGTCATCCTGGTGCGCAGCCCGATTCCCTGGGGTCCCCTCGAATCCCTCCGCTCGCGTCCGCTGTTTCGCGCTTTGCGGCTGACTCCGTTTTTGGCGCTGGTCCAATTGCTGTTGCTCCGAATCAGCCTGGTTTTCCTCTTCTTCGCCGCCGTGGGAACCGCGCTGTACGCCTATGACATTCCCTTCAGTATTCCGGGCCTGGTGGTCAAGACCTCCATCGTCACCGTGGTGGCCGCGTTGCCGATCGCCGTGGCGGGCCTCGGCACCGGCCAGATTGCCTTCGTACAGGCCTTCGAGGACAACGCCCCCGAAGCCGTGCTCTTGGCTTGCAACGTCATGCTCTCGGTTGGGATGATCGCGATGCGGGTGGGGATCGGCATGGTCTTTGCCCGCGAATATGCACGCGAAGCGGTGGAAGCCCAGAAGCAGGCACAGGAAGAAACGTGAGCGACGAAGAATTCACCGGCGAACGGCTGCACCGCGGCGACGATCTCTTCGCCGTGGACCTGGCCCGGCACGACGCCGCCTATCGCTTCGCCGCGGAGCGAGTGGCGGGAGCGCGCATTCTCGATTGGGGAAGCGGTTCCGGTTACGGCGCCGCGGCCCTGTCCGATGCGGGCGCCACGGTGGTGGCGGTGGACCGCATCCGACCCGACGCACAGAATCGACGTCCGGCGGCGAACTTCGTCCGCGCCGACCTGACGCGCTCACCCATTGCGGCCCGGCAATTCGAGTGGGCGCTTTCGTTCCAGGTGATCGAGCACCTGGTCGACCCCACGGATTACCTGAACGGGATGGCGAACGCGCTGACCGAGACCGGCACCGTCGTCATCACCACGCCCAACCTCCTCACCTCCGATGGAGAGAATCCCTACCACGTCCACGAATACGAGGCCGAAGAACTCGCGACGTGTCTGCGCAAACATTTCCGCACGGTCGAGATGCACGGCGTCGGCGCGACGCCACCCGCTGCTCGTTTCTACGCCGAACGCCGCGAACGGATCGCGCGCATCGTCCGCATCGACCCGTTGCGGTTGCGACACCGTCTCCCCCAGGGTCTCGTCGAGTGGTTGTTTGCCCGCTTCGCCGTCCTGGTGCGGCGCGGCATCCAAAGCGGTGCCGGCGGCCTGCCGCAAGTCACCTGGAGCGACTTTCCCATCGGACCCTGCGATGCGGAATGCCTGGACCTGCTCGCGATCTGTCGCGAGCCGCGCTGATCCATGGGTCCGCGGTTCCGAATCGCAGCCTGGATCCTGGCGCTTGGCGCGGCGCTGGGAGTGCGGCTCTGGAACGCCCTCGAAGGCCCACTCATGTGGGGCTACGACGCCTGGGGGCACGTCGCCTACGTGCTGTTTCTCGATCTCTATCACGCGGTCCCGTACGCGGATCAGGGTTGGTCCTACTTCCATCCACCCCTCCACTATCTATTGGCATCGCCGCTCGCGCGGGAGGGCGACAGTGAAGTCCTGATCCGCGGACTCGCGTTGATGGGAAGCGCGGCCAGTCTCGGCATCGCGTTCCTGGCTGCGCGCCTGGCGGGCCGCGCGGACAACGCCCCCCCCTGGGCCTCCCTCGTCGCCTTCAGCGCGGTCGCGCTGTTGCCCGTGCATCTCTACACCAGCCCCATGCCGGGCAACGAAATGACCGCCAGCCTGATCTCCGGGGCCGCGCTGTTGGCCCTCGTCGCACGCGAACGCCGCGGCCGGGGCGGCATTGGCGATTTTGGTTTGGGGCTCCTGATCGGTCTCGCGATGCTGACGAAATTTTCGGGCTTGTTGGTGCTCGGAGCCGTCGGGGTCGCGCTCTTTCTACGCGCCTGGCGCGCACCGGACCGGGTGCGCGGGTTCGTGCGCAACGGCGTACGGGGCTTCATCATCTGCGTGTCGGCCCTGCTCGTGTGCGGTCCCTATCTCGCGCGAAACACCGCGGAGTTCGACACGCCCTTCAAACTCAGTCGCGATTATGCGCTGGTCAGTGCAGTCGAACGTTCCCAGCCGCCGGGCAAACGCACTTGGCGCCACTTCGTTTCCTTTCCCCACGAAATCTTCACCCATCCCAATCCGTTGTCGCCCGCGCTCGTGGGATCGATCTGGGGCACGATCCATCTCAACGTCTGGTCCGATGGGTTTCGCGAGTCGGATCGCCTGCCAGCCCTCGACGTAAACCCGCGGGTCTTGCGAATCCACGGAGTGATGGCGGCGCTCGGGCTACTCCCCACCCTGCTCGGTATTCTGGGCGCCGTCTGGGCCGCCGGCGACGTCGCCGCCGGACGGCGACGCGCGCTGTACGAACCTTTGTTCGCCTATGCGTCCCTCGCACTGTTGGCCTTCATCGCCTTCGCGATTCGCGTCCCCCATTTCTCGGCGGTCAAAGCCACGTACCTCATGGGGCTCAGCATCCCCTTCGGCGTGTTTCTCGCCCGGGCCTTCGAAGGCCTCGCGATGCGGGGGAAGGGAATGCGCACCCTCGCCATCGCCGCGTGCCTCAGCGCCGCGCTGGCCTCGGTCGCGGTGAACAGCGTGGGCTTGCTCCTCCCGCGACGCAAAGACAACCCCGGAGCCAGCGCGGTCCAATTCTTTTTCGGCGAATACGAGTCCGCGCGAAAAATCTACTCCCTGCGTCTGCCCAACGACCCCAGCGCTTCGCATTGGATCGAGAACGCGGCAGCAACCCACCTGGCCGGCGGCAATCTGAAGCGCGCCATCGAACTCTACCGCCGACTGGTTCGACCGGATCCCAGTGCCCCGCGACTCAACCAACTCGCCGTCGCCCTGGCACTCGACGGCCAATACGAAAGTGCCCTGGCCGCCCTCGGACGCTCGCTTGCTCGACAACCGAGCCCCGAAGCCTTCGTCAATCGAGGTGCGATTCGCGCGCAGATGGGCGTCCCCCTGGCGGAGGACGATTTTCGCACCGCCTTGCGTCACGCTCCGAACCTCGTTCCGGCCTGGCGAAACCTGGAAACACTCCTCGCGCGATCGAACCCGGGCGCCGTATCCGAGGTCGCAGCCCAAAGCACACGAGCCGCCTGCACGCCGCCGCGCGACTTTCCCCATGGAATCGGCCGGGGAGACATCACCGAATACGCGGTCGGACGCCGCAGCATGCTGCTCTGGAACGGGGAATCCCTTGCCCTCGCGGGCCCGGAGGCGTTTCGCACGCCCTGTGACTGGACTCTGCGGCGCGCCCTGGCATTCCCGACGAGTCGGGCGGGGGGTGCATGACGCCGACCGCGCGTCCGGGCACATCGCTACCGATCGCGGTGTTCGCACTGGCGGCACTGGTCTTCGCTCTACTGTTGCTGCGCCATCTCGCCTATCCGCTGTTTTGGAACGACGAAGCCGAAACCGCCATGTACGCAGAACGCGTGCTCGATTACGGATACCCGAAGGTCCACGGCGACAAGAACGTGGTCTACGAATTCGACGGACCCATGGCACTGGCGGTTCGGCGGAATTCCGATGCCTACATCGGCACGACCTGGGGCCACTACTACGTGGGGGCCCTGGGCGTATGGCTCGCCCGCGGCGTCGATGACGTCTACGCCAAGACCCTGCGCGTGCGTCTGCCCTTCGCACTGGCGGGCTGGCTTGGTGTGGTGTTGCTGGCCGCCAGCGTGCGACGCGCCTTCCCGGAAAACGGCAACGGGTTGGCGGCCCTGGCGTTGCTCCTGTGCGGATTATCGATTTCACTGGTCTTGCACCTGCGCGAAGCGCGCTACTACCCGTTGCTCGTATTGGGAGCCGGCGTCGTGGTGGCGCTCTACCTGCGCCAGGCGGTGTATCGACGCGGGCGCTTCGCGACGTACCTGGTCTTCGAATCGCTCGGATTGGTCGCACTGTTCAACATCTTCTATCCCGCCTACGTCGCGTTTTCCCTCGGCTTGATCTGGGATGCCCTTGCGGAGTGGCATCGCTCGACTCGGCGCGAGCCCTGGGGCGCCCTCGCCCGCCGCCTTTCTCCCATCGCGATCTCCCTGGTGGCCGTCGTGCCTCTGATGATCTTCTACGACACGCTGCGTTTGTCGAGCGCGGTTCTCGCGGGATTCGAATTCGGAATCAATCAATACGGCCTGCACTGGGTCAGCTTGCTGCTCCATTTCGGGCAATACGAATGGCTCATCCCGGCAGCCGTCGCCAAAGCCGGTCTCGCCCTCCGCGTCCCCGGTACGCTCGGGGACCCGGATCTACGGCGTCGGGTTTCGCGGGCGCTCACGCGGATTTGCATCGTGTACGCGGCCCTCGCCGCGCGAAATCCGCTCTTCTTCGAACGCTACTTCGTGGTGCTCAGTCCGCTTCTGGTGTTGATCTTCCTGCTCGATGCCAGCCGCTTGCTCGACCGCGCAGCGGCGGATTCCGAGCAAAGAAAGAAAGTCGCCTTCGGTCTGGTCGCGTCGGTGATCGTCGCCCTCGCATTGCGGGGCGACGCGTTGCAGGGTCGGTTCCAAGAGCTCATGCAGCCCATGCGGGGCCCCCTAGATTTCGCCATTCGCCATATCCAAGACACCTACCCGGCGCCCGACCAACTCGTGATCGCCACCAACTATGAATCCACCGCATTCATGTACTACCTGGGCAGCCGCGTGGTGGTGGGATTCACGGGCAACAATCTGCCTGCGGACCTGCGCAGCCTGCCCGACGTCGTCATTCCGCGCAAAACCCGTCCCCAACACCTTGCCCGCGTCGAGGGCTTCCTGCAGCGCGGTCGCTACCAGCGCGTCGTCCTGCCCGTGCGAGAACTTCCCTACAACAACATCCCGTCGCTCTCGATTGGGAGCGACGCGCCGGTGACCCACCTCTTCACCACACCGCTTCCCGAACGGGCCGGGCACGGGTTTGAAATCTTTCGACGGGTGCGCCCCTGATGCGCCAACACGTGCTTCCCACCGTCCTGCTCGGAGCCGTGGCGGCAATCCTCTACCAACACTCCTTCGAAACCTGGGGCCATCCCCTGATCGATCTCGGACGCGATCTGGTCCTGCCCGGTCAGCTCCTCGAGGGCCGCAGCCTCTACCGCGACCTGCTCTACAACTACGGCCCCGTGACCCCCTACCTGCTCGCGTCGGTGGTGGCGCTGTTCGGGGATTCCCTGCGGGTCTTCGAATCCGTGGGGCTACTCAGTGCCGGGGTCGCGGCCGCAACCCTCTACTGCATCGGCCTCCGTCTCGGCGGCATCGGCGCAGGTTTCGCAAGCGCCCTGTGCTTCATCGCACTGCACGCATTCGCGAACACCACCTGGGGGAGCAACTTCGTGCTCCCCTACGCCTACGCGGCAACCTTCGGCATCACCTTCGCGCTGATCTCTTTTGCATTTCTGGAACGCTATCTGTACGCCGGTCGCAGCACTCGCAACGTCCTCGTAAGCGTCTTGTTCTTGATCCTCGCGGTGTGGACGAAGCTCGAAGCCGGACTGGCGATTCTTGTGGTCCACCTCGTCGCGTACGCGACCCATCGCGTTTCTCTCAAAGTCGCCGCCTCCAGTGTGGGGGCCCTGGCGATCGCCTCGGCCGGCGTGTTGCTCGCGTTCTGGCCCCGGTCGCCGGAAGAGCACCACATATTGCACGAGAGCTTGTTCAAGTTTTCGGGCCAGGCCTTGACGGACCCGTTCTTTCTTCGCGTCGCCGGACTCGAGCGCCCGTGGCATTCGATCGCCGCAAACCTGGGCTTTCTGGTGGGCATGGGGCTCTTGATCGCCGCATCCCAGCAAGGGCCGCGACTCCGGGCATGGCGTAGTCAGAGGCCTGCGCTCGCGTGGCTCGGAGGCGCCCTGCTGGGTCTCGCCGGGGTCGCGTTGTTGTGGTGGCTCGCACAACTGCGCGTCATGGGTGCCGTAGTCTTCGCAGCGCCGGTGTTGATCGCATTGTGCCTGCTTCGCGATCGCCGGGACCCGCTGCTGCTGTTGGCGGTCTTCGCCCTGGGCTCGGCGCCCCGCATCCTGCTCGAATACCACCCCATCTGGTACGGCTTCACCCTCAGCCTGCCCGCATACCCTCTGCTCGTCTATGGCTTGGGCGTTCGACTGCCCGAACGACTGCCCGCGCCGCGGGCCGCACTCGCCGTGCTCTGCGTGTGGCTCGCGTGCTTGTTGGCGCGCTCGGAATACGCGCTGTGGCAGATCCCCGCGGCGAAAACGAGTGCGCTCGTGACCCCGCGCGGCACGCTGCGCGACGACCCGGTGGGGCGCACGCATTCCATTCGAGCCCTGCTCGAATCCTTCGAGCGGCCGCCGCATCCCCAGAGTCTCGTGGTATTTCCCGAGGGCGCGACACTGAATTACTTCACCGGCGTCCCCAATCCCACCGCCTACCTGCTCTTCACGCCGCCGGAGATCCCCGATGCGGAAACCGAAGCGCGCATGCTGCGCGAACTCGAGGCCGCGGCACCGGACCGCATCGCCATCGTGACGCGCGACCTGCGCGAATTCGGTAGCCGTGGTTTCGGGGTCGACTACGCGCGTAGCCTGATCGCTTGGATCCAGCGCGACTACGTGCGCGAGACCCTGGCGACGAGCGGCCAGGGGTTTCGAATCGCGCTATTTCGCAAGCGGTAGGCGGCCGCGGTCTCCGCCCACGAAGAAGCGAAACGTTTTGAGGGTCGGGGCGTCCTTGTAGGCGGTCAGGTAGAAATGCGCCGGATTCGCGGGCAGCGGCGCCAGCCCTCCGGACCAGAAGATCGCCGTGACCGCGACCACGAAGATCCCCAGGAATCCGCGCAAACTGCCTTGCACGAACTCACCCAGCTGTTCGACGCGCTCGATCCCGAGCGCGACGAATAGCGCGAACGCCACAGTTCCCGAGGACAAATAGGTGCCTTTGAGCGCCGTGAAGGCTGCAACGCGGTAGGTGAACAGCACGTAGGAGAGCACGGTCAGCCCCGCAAGCGCGAAGATCGCCAACGCGCCGTGCGGCACGGCAACGCGGGCGGAAGTCGCAAGGGCGACGACTCCCACGGCCATCAGCACCATCGCGACACCGCCGCAGGCGAACAACAACTGGCCGAACGCGCGCCCGGCCGCACTATCGACATGGATCAGCGTTCCATAGGTGTCGTACCAGGTGGTCGCAAACGTCAGGGGCCACACGGCACCCAGGGCCTCGGGCGATCGGTCCGCGGGGTTGCGCAGGATCGCCGTCGGAAATGCAACATACGTCTCGAGCTTTCGGGGCGGACCGTAACCCTGCAGACGCATCACGCGCGCCACTTTTTCGACCTGCATGACGACCGGTGTCCCGTAGCGCTCGACGTTCCGGGCGAAGTACCAACCCGAGACCACGCTGGCCACGACCAACACCAACATCGAGGCCTGCAAGGCGTGGAGCGTCATTCCGTAGCGCCGAACACCGGACCACGCCAAGGCACCCGTCGAAACGGCGAGCGGCACCAGGACGCTGAATTTCGTGAGCACCCCCAGCCCGAGCACGAGTCCCAGCCCGAGAACACGCGCACGCGATGGGGGTTCCTGCAAGCAGCGAAGCGTCAGCCAGATACTGGCGGCGGCCAGGGCCGCGGCGGGCATCTCGTTCCCAAGCAGAGAAGCGGCCCCTACGTGCATGGGTAGAAACCAAGTGAGCAATGCGGCGTAGACGGGCAAATGAAGTTTCCCGGGAAACAACAGCCTCGCACACCCCGCGGCGGCGAACCCGAGAAAGAGACTCGCGACGACGCCCAGCATCCGCATCGCGAACAACACCCCGATGGGCGGCGTCGCGTCCGGAAGCAACCACCAGATCCCAGCGCACAGCGCGTAATAGAAAGGCGGATGAAACGTCGACCAACCCTCATCCGCGTAGGGGATGCGCGCTTCGTCGAGCAAGATCGAGACATAGGCTGCGTGATACGGACCGTCGAAACCCGAAAGCGGTGGCGCGACCCAGGCATTGTGGACGCGAAGGATGGCCGCCACCGCGAACAGCAAAAGGAGCCAATGTCGCGCCGTCATGGCGGAATCTTACACGGATCGCGCTCCAGAGCGTTCCGCGGGCCCACATCCGGCCCACGCGCCCCTTTTCCGCGCGAAACCGCGTATAACGGGTGCGACGGATGACGGTCGCTGAGACGGGTATCGGGCGGGTCGACCGACGACAGTTGTGGTTGCTCTTTGGGCTGGGTCTGGCACTCGAGGTCGCGACCTCGTGGCTCGGAATCCGTGGGTCCGCGGAAACACTGTCGTCGCTCGGCGTTTACTTCGACGGACACCTGTATCTCGAAATTGCGCGGTCGTTTCCCCTCCCCTACGCGCCCGAAGGACCCGACTATCTCGGCCAGGCCCCGGGATATCCCGCCGTCCTCTACCTCGCGCGAATCCTGACGCCGGATGCGTACCTGGACTGGGGCCTCCTCGCGGTGGGGTGCAGTTGGATCGCGGGTGCGCTGTGCGGGCCCGCCTTCTACCGACTGGCGTCGCTCTTTACCGCCGCGCCCTTGTGGCCCTCCCTGTTGTTCATCACCGCGAACCCGCGTTGGGTTCCGCTCTCCGCCGCCGCGCATCCCGAACCCCTGGCGATGCTGTTTTGCATTCTGGGTCTCAGCGCGTTCTTGCGCGAATCGTGGCCCCGCTGCGGCCTGTGGTTTTCCCTCGCCGCCCTCACGCGTTTCCCGTCGGTCTTGCTCGTCGTTCCATTGGGACTCTACGCGTTGTACGAACGCCGCGGGGTCCGCGCCCTCGCCTGGCTCGCGACCCCGGCGCTGTCGCTCGTCGCGCTTCACGTCTACCTGCGCTGGCGGGTGCCGGACTTCCTGAGCGTCTTCGACTCCCACCAGGTCTTCTGGAATACCGAGTGGACGCTTCCCTTTCGCGCGCTGATCGAATCCTCGGGCAGTGCGCTGTGGTCTCCCTTCTACCCCGACGCCGCCATCACGTATGCGTTCGTCGCGATTTACCTGATCGCAATCGCGCTGGGATTGCGACCCAACGCCCAGCGCCATTGGCTTCTATCCGGGTGGGTGGCGACCATCGTGCTCTTCCATGCGTCCCTCAGCCAGATCCACGGAGCCATCGATTTCACGCGCCTGGCGATTCTCGCCTGGCCCGCAGCGGTCTTGATCTTCTGGCATTGGATCGGACGCCACATGGCCGGTGCCCCCACGGCCTTCGCCTGCGCCGTCATGGCGATCTATGGGATCGGGATCTCGCGCATGCTGATCAGTAGTGCGATTCCCTGGCAGTTCCAAGCGCAACCCTTTCTCGAGCAGGCCCGCGCGCGATTGAATTCCGACGAGCCCCATTGGGTCGACTTTCAGGTCCTGGCGGCGCTGCGCCCGTGAGTCGAGAACGCCGCATTCTCGCGGGCCTGTTCCTCGGCGCTCTGTGCGCGGAAGCCCTGACGGCCTGGATCGCCACGCGCGAAATCGGAATGCGGCTTTCGGCACTCGGCGTGTATTTCGACGGTCATCTCTACCTCGAAATCGCGCGTTCTTTCCCGCTCCCCTACGCGGACGCGGGACTCGACTACCTCACCCACGCCCCGGGTTACCCGGCCTTGATCTACCTGGGCCGTTGGCTCACCCCCGACGCCATCAATTGGGGCGCCCTTGCAATGCTTGCGGCTTGGATTCCCGGAGCGGCGTGCGTTCCCGCTTTCTACCTCTTGTGCAAACAAGTCGGCGCTCCGCCTTTTTGGGGCAGCATTCTGTTCTTTCTCGCGAATCCGCGCTGGTTCACCTTGTCCGCGACACCGCACCCGGAACCCCTCGCCATGTTGCTCGCAATCGCATTCGCGATCGCCTACCTGCGGGGCTCACTACCGTTCGCCGCACTCTGGTTGTCCCTCGCGGTCTGGGTCCGATTTCCGGCACTCCTGTTGATCGCCCCCATGGCGTTCGGCGTACTTCTCGTGCGCGGGGCCTGGACCTGGCGCAATTTCGCGTTTCTCGCCTGCCCGGTCCTCGCGTTCGGATTGTTTCACGCGTACCTTCGCTGGCGCGCGCCGGAGTTCGCGGGTTTCTTCGAAACCCACAGCGTCTTCTGGGAAACCGATCTCGTGTGGCCCTTCCAAACCCTGTGGCGCATCGCGAGCGAAAACCTCTGGCCGAAGGCGTATCCCTTCTTCGAACTCACCTATCTCTCCGTCGCCTTCTACCTCGTCTGCGTGCTGTTGGGATTTCGCGCACGCGACCGCGCGCTCTGGATCTTCCCGGTCTGGATATTGGCGATCGTGATCCCCCACGTTTCCCTGAGCGGGACGCGCGGGGCGCTCGACTTTACGCGGCTCGTGGTGCTGGCGTGGCCCGCCGCTTTCCTGATTCTGTGGCGCATCTCCGGAAAGATCGTTTCCGGACCCGCGGCCGGCTTTGCGGCGGCGATTCTCGGTGCCCTGAGCCTGGGTTACGCCGCGCTGTCGGTCCCGAGTGCGGTCTCGTGGCAGGCGCGCATCACACCCTTCCTGCGCCAGAGCATCCGCCACATCGACAAGGACGAGCCCCGCTGGGTCGACTTTCGCGGCCTACCCGACGTGGCAGCGCCCCGCACCCGGCGCAATTGACCCGGACCCTGCGCGGGATTCGGTTCGCGTCCACTGGGATCCGCCCGCGAGGCGGGTACACTGTCTCGTTCTCAAGGAGGAAATCATGGCCGAACTGAAAGGCACGAAGACACACGACAATCTGAAGGCAGCGTTCGCCGGCGAGTCCCAGGCGAATCGCCGCTACCTGTATTTTGCGCGCCAAGCCGACATCGAAGGTCATCCGGATGTCGGCGGGCTGTTCCGCGATACCGCCGAAGCGGAAACCGGCCATGCCCACGGGCACCTCGACTACCTGAAGGCCGTAGGCGATCCCGCCACCGACAAGCCCATCGGCCCCACGGACCAGAACCTCGAAGCCGCGGTCGCGGGCGAAACCTACGAGTACACGGAGATGTACCCGGGGATGGCCAAGACCGCCCGCGAGGAACAACACGCGGACATTGCCGAGTGGTTCGAGACGCTCGCCAAGGCGGAGAAGTCCCATGCTGGACGCTTCCAAAAGGCGTTGGACAGCCTGGAAAAACTGTAAGTCGATGTTCCGGGTGGCGGCGGACGAACGCCGCCGCCCGGCCTCCGCATGCTGACCTACGACGACCCCGACTACACGAATTCCGAATCGCTCGAAGCGGAACTTCGCCGCGTTGCAGATGTGTGCCACCAATGCCGCCGCTGCCTGCCGCTGTGCCCCTCGTTCCCGAAACTCTTCGACCTGGTCGATGCCAGCCCGGATGAAGTCGCGGGCCTGTCGCGTGGGGATCTCGACGCCGTCAACGAACTCTGCTTCCACTGCAAGCTCTGTTACAACCACTGCCCCTACACGCCGCCCCACGAGTGGGACATCGATTTCCCGGCGCTCATGCGCCGCCAGCAGATCGCGCGGGCCGAACGCGACGGCGTTTCCCTCGCGCGTCGCTTGACGACGAAAACCGATTGGATCGGTCGTATCGGAGCCCTGACGGCGCCACTGATGAACTTCATGAACCGCAATCGCCCCTCGCGCGTGATGCTGGAGAAGACGCTGGGCATCCACCGCGATTGGGTGCAACCGCGCTACTACGCCGAGACCCTCACGCGCTGGTTTCGCCGACGCGGGCCCCGGGGAAACGGTCGCAATGGCGAGGTCGCCCTGTTCGCGACCTGCAGCGTGAACTACAGCGATACCGATGCGGGCCGGGCCGCGGTACGGGTACTCGAACACAGCGGCGTCAAGGTGGAAGTCGTCTACGGCGGCTGCTGCGGTATGCCGTCCACGGATACCGGGGATCTCGAGGCCGCGCGCAAGAGCGCCCGGCGTACCATCGCGCTCCTCAAGCCCTTCGTGGACCGGGGCGCCGTCGTCGCGGTTCCCGGGCCTTCGTGCTCGCTCCTGATGAAGACCGAATATCCCTCCCTCGTTCCGGGTGAGGATTCCGAGCGATTGGCGGCCGCGGTCGTCGACCTGATGGAACACGTCTACGACCTCGCCAAGGCAAAGAAGCTCGAGCGCGACTTCAAGCACCCTCTGGGCAAAGTCGCCTACCACGCACCGTGTCACCTGCGCGCCCAGAACATTGGCTTCCGCTCCGCCGACCTGCTGCGGCTGGCGGGCGCCGAAATCACCCTGGTGGATGCCTGTTCCGGCGTCGACGGTACCTGGGGGATGCAGGCTCGTTTCCACGAAGAATCCATGAAAGTCGCGCGCAAGATGCTGGGCGCCCTCGATGCCGCCAGTGCCGACGAAATCGCCACGGACTGCCCGCTGTCGGCACTCCGCATCGAAGAAGGATTGGGTCGCAAGGCCCACCACCCCATCGTGCTCTTCGAGCGCGCGTACGGACTGGAAGAATGAAAACGCTCGAAGCCTCGGATCTCGTCGACATCGAACGCTATGAAGCCTGCCGCGAGGATTTTCGCCAGCGCCTGATCGCCTACAAACGCGATCGGCGGATCGCGATCGGCGAGCGGGTCACGCTGGTTTTCGAGAACCGCGAGACGATTCGCTTCCAGATCCAGGAGATGATCCGGATCGAGCGCATCCGTTCCGCCGAGGCCATCCAGCAGGAGCTCGACGTCTACAACGAGCTCGTGCCCGGCCCCCACCAGCTCTCCGCCACCCTGTTCGTGGAGATCACGGACCTCGAGGAGATTCGCCCGGAGCTCGACCGGCTGATCGGGATCGACGAACACGTGTCGATCCAGCTCGGCGCCGGCGACAACCGACAACGCATCCCGGCGCAGTTCGATGCCAAGCAGATGGAGGCAGACCGGATTTCCGCCGTCCAATACGTCCGCTTCGGCTTTGCTCGCGCGCAGATCGAAGCCCTCGCGGACCGCAACGTCCCGGCGCATCTGTGCATCGACCACCCGAATTACGCGCGCGAGGTGGAGATCCCCGAAATCCTGCGCGAAAACCTGTTGCTGGACCTGCGCGAAGAAGCGCCCGCGCTGTTCGCATTTCCCGCAGCGCCGGCGACGGATACCGGCCCCGAGATGCTGGTGGAAACCCGCGCCTTGCGGGCGTTCCGTCCGACCGTGCGTCGCAGCATCGATCACGTCATCGTCGAAGTCGTGGATCCGCGCGTGACGTTGTTCAACGTCGAGGAAGGCGTGCTCGTGGAAGCCCTCGACCTGGTGCGCCGCTTCGCCGCCCTGCAGAGCGAGGCCCACGGCGTGAGCCGCATCGAAGCGGACGTCGTCAACCCCAAAGCCGCGGACGCCGAGCCCTACCCGCTGCGCTGGCACATCTTCGTTCCGCGGGTGTAACGCGAGGGTTTGTTACTGGATGCGTCGGCGTCCGGCGAAGCCTTCGTCGTAGCCGTGGAAGTAGTCGAGACTCTCCTCGGGCCAGCGCCAGCAGAAATAACCGCTGCCGTTGTCGAAATCGACGAGCCAGGGTCCCTTCACATCGGCGCCCAGCGCTTCCATTTCGCGCGCCCAACGCCCGACGCGTTCGGCCACGGTGCGGTCCGCGGCGGCGGCTTGCGGCGTGCCATTCGGGAGCTTCTGACGCTCGACGAGCAACGCCTCTACTTCTTCGACCGCCTTGCCGGTGCGTTCGCGCACCTCACCCAACATCTCGCGGGCGGACGCCAGGGTCCATTGTCGTGCTTCGCTCAAGACTCGACCTCGGCCCCAAACTACCGCAATCCGCTTGACGTCCCACACCGGTCTCGGTACTTCCGCCCCATGTCCCCCGGCTCGCCCAACACGCCCCTGATTCTGGCCAGTGCCTCCCCGCGGCGGCGCGACCTGCTCGCGCAATCGGGGGTCGCATTCGAGATCCAGCCGGCGGACATCGATGAAACGCCGCTGGCGGACGAGTCCCCCGCTGAATGTGCCATGCGCCTGGCGGGCGAGAAAGCGGTCGCGATCGCACGGCGGGTCGGACCCCAAACGCGCCGCTGGGTACTCGGCGCCGACACGGTCGTGGTGCTCGATGGCGCGGGACTGGGAAAACCCGATGACGCCGCCCACGCGCGACGCTTGCTGGGGAGTCTGGTCGGTCGCACCCACGTCGTCGTCACCGGAGTCGCGATCGTGGCGAGCGACGCGCTGCTGCCGCGCCTCCAAGCGGTCGAATCCACAGTCGTGATGCGCGAGGCCGACCCCGACGAGATCGCACGCTACGTCGCCACCGGTGAGTCCCTGGACAAGGCCGGCGCCTACGCGGCCCAAGGCAAAGGGCGCCGCTTCATCGAACGCATCGAGGGAAGTGAGACCAACGTCATCGGACTCCCCATGGACGAAACCCTGAGCCTGCTGCGCGAAGTCGGTGCGTTGTCATGAGCGACATCGCCGGCCGCTTGGCGGATGTTCGCGCGCGCATCGCGCGGGCCGCAGAGAGTGTCGAGCGGGACCCGGCCGAGATCCAGTTGCTGGCGGTCAGCAAGCGCAAGCCGGCGGCGGCCGTGCTGGCGGGCCTGCGCGCGGGCTTGCGCGATTTCGGCGAGAACTACGTCCAGGAGGCCGTCGCCAAGCACGAAGAACTGAAAGCTTTACTTGAAGGTTCTGACCTTCCGACGCCCCGCTGGCACCTGATCGGCCCCCTCCAGCGCAACAAGTCGAAGCCGGCAGCCGCGCTCTTCTCCTGCATTCAGAGCGTCGATCGGGAGTCCCTCGCCGAAGAGCTGGCCCGCCGCGCCGCCGACCGCAGCGCGCCGCTCGAAGTCCTGCTTCAAGTGAACCTCGGCCGGGAAACCCAGAAGGCGGGCCTCGCCCCCGACGCCGTCCCCGCACTGCTGGCCCGTTGCGCGGAGTGGCCCGCGCTGACGGTGGTGGGCTTGATGGCCATCCCCGAAGCGCAATCGGAGGCCGAGGCGAGTCGAGCGCGTTTCGCGCAGTTGGCCCAATTGCGCGACCGCCTGCGCGATCTTCCCGGCGGCGCTCGCATCGAACAACTCTCGATGGGGATGTCGGGCGACTTCGAGGTCGCGATCCAGGAAGGAGCTACGATCGTGCGCGTGGGCACGGCGATTTTCGGCGCTCGCGAGGAGACCGCGCAATGACTCGAAAACAGTCTTCCGGAGAGACACGACGCATCGGCTTCATCGGCGGCGGCGCCATGGCGGAAGCCCTGATCGGGGGCCTGCGCGGCCCCGACGCCGCGGACGTCGACATCACCGTTGCCGAACCCGACCCGGCCCGGCGAAAACACCTCGAGACGAAACTCGGCCTGACCACGACCGCCGACAACGCGGAAGCCGTCGCGGGCCGCGACGCCGTGGTGATCGCGGTCAAGCCCGGCGTCGTGGGCGGCGTGCTCGAAAGCCTTGCCGATGGAATGGAACCCGCAGCCCTGAATCACCCGCTTTGGATCTCGATCGCCGCCGGCGTCACGATCTCGGCCATGGAACGCGCGTTGGGATCCGGCGCGCGCATCGTACGCGCCATGCCCAACACGCCGGCGCTGGTGCATTGCGGGGCAACCGCGTTCGTGGGGAACGCGCGGGCGAAGCGCACAGACCGCGATCTCGCCCGCCAGATGTTCCTGTCCGTGGGTACCGCGTGGGAGGCCCCGAACGAGGGCCTGCTGGACGCCGTCACGGGTCTTTCCGGCAGCGGTCCCGCCTACGTGTTCGTGTTCCTCGAAGCCCTGGCGGACGCCGGAGTCCGCGCGGGCCTGCCGCGCGAAGCCGCCAACGCGCTGGCCGCGCAAACCGCCTACGGGGCCGCGAAGCTCGTCCTCGAAACCGGTCGGCACCCGGCTTCCTTGAAGGACCAGGTGACCTCGCCCGGAGGCACCACCATCGCGGGCCTCGAGCGCCTGGAGGCCGGCGGCTTCCGGGCTGCCCTCTACGAGGCCGTCCAGGCCGCCACCGCGCGCTCCAAGGAGTTGGGTCAGGGCTGATTTCCCGGCCCAGCCCCCCTGTGGCCCCGGCCTAAAGAATTCGGCGGGTTCCACCGATCCCTTGCCGCATAACGAACGCGCAAGCGAAGGAGGCAGCGATGCGCATCACCGCGCTCGACATCCGGGGCCACCAATTCACCAAGCGGTTGTCGGGTTTCGACCGCTCCGAGGTCAACAGCTTCATGGAGCTGGTCGCCGAGGATTACGAAGCCCTCGTGCGCGAAACCCATTCCCTGCGCGACCAGGTGCGAAGTCTCGAGGAACGGGTGGAGGAACAGAGCGCCAACGAGCGCGCCCTGCGCGAGACCCTCGTCACGACCCAAGGCTTGTGCGAAGAGCTCAAGGAACGGGCGAAGAAGGAAGCGGAACTGACCCTCGGAGCAGCCGAACTCCGGGCTGAAACGATCCTGGAGACCGCCCAGCGGCGCGCGGCGGGACTGGCCTCCGAGATTCGCGAGATGCGGGTCATGCGAACCCGCCTCGAAGGCGCGATTCGCGGATCCTGCGAAACCCACCTCCAGCTGCTGGAGAGCCTCTCCGAGGACGGTCTCGACGATCGCCCGGTGGGCGCCCCGGTCACCTACCTACCGCCCCAGGCCGAAATCGAGCGCGACCCCTCGGAGGTGGAGACCCCCGGGGAGGATCCGGGCCCGGAGACTTGTACCGCCCTGCTCGGGGAGGGAAATTCGGCCGAGTTGACGGAAACCCAGCCCGACGCTTGACTTCCAGCTCCGCGAAGCCAAATTTCCGGCGCTCCCCCACGGGACCAGCAGCGGGGACGAGGAAGAATGCCGATCTACGAATACGCGTGTCAGAAGTGCGGGCACGAGTTCGAGCGCGAGCAGCGCATCATCGAAGACCCGATCAAGAAATGCCCGGAGTGCAAGGCCCAGAAGGTCAAGCGCCTGATTTCGAATACCTCGTTCGTCCTGAAGGGCGGCGGCTGGTACAAGGACCTCTACTCCTCCTCCGGCGCCGGCTCCAGCAGTTCCTCGAGCAGCACCGATAGCGGCGGCAGCAGCAGCAGCGCGAGTGGCGACGGTGAAAGCGCGAGCAGCAGCGATTCGAGTTCGAAGAGCAGTTCCAAGGACAGCGGCGGCGCGTCCAAAGACGGAACCAAAAAAAGCAAAAGCGAATCCAAGAAATCCGCGGCCTAGGCAGGCGGCCCCGCGCGGGTCCCCGAAGCCCTACCCAGCCACCTCGCGATCGATCCGCGTGTATACTGCGGCCCACTGGAACCGGGGGGCAAGGCAGTGGAGCGGCAGCAGGCCATCGTCGTCGACGGGAAGGCGCTCGCGAACGACATCCGTTCGGAATTGGCGAACCGCGTAACGGAACTGGGCCGCGCGGGACAACGACCGCCGTGCCTGTGCGTCGTCCTGGTCGGCGATGACCCCGCCAGCGCGTCCTACATCAAGGGAAAACAACGGGCCTGTACGCGCATCGGCTTCGAATCCGTCGAACACCGGCTTCCCGCCAACGTGCGCGAACGCGATGTGCTCGCCCTGATCGAAGGCCTCAATCGCGATCCGGAGGTCGACGGCATCCTGGTCCAATTGCCCCTGCCGGCGGGGATTCGCGCCGAAGCGATCGCCGAAGCCACGGACCCCGCGAAGGATGTCGACGGTCTGCATCCCATCAATGCGGGACGCCTGCTGTCGGGTCAACCCGGCCTGGTGCCCTGCACGCCCCTGGGAATCATCGAAATCCTGAAGCGCCACGAAATCGACATGCAGGGTGCGCGCGCCGTCGTGATCGGACGCAGCGCCATCGTGGGCAAACCCGTCGGCATTCTCCTGTTGCAACAACACGCCACGGTCACGTTCTGCCATTCGCGCACGCGCGATTTGGCCGCCGTAACGCGCGAAGCCGACATCCTGGTGGCTGCGGCGGGCAGCGCCCGCATGGTGAAGGGCGATTGGATCAAGCCCGGTGCCGCGGTGATCGACGTGGGCGTGAACCCCATCGACGGCGTGCTGGTGGGCGACGTGGACTTCGACGCAGCCAAAGACGTTGCGGGCCTCATCACGCCGCCGCGGGGCGGTGTCGGCCCCATGACGATCACCATGTTGTTGTGCAACACCCTGCGCGCCTACGAGTCGCGCACCAACTCAAGCTAGGACCGCATGTCCGCACTCAAACACACCCCCCTGGTCGATCTACACCGCAAGCTCGGCGGCCGCATGGTGGAATTCGCGGGCTTCGAGATGCCGGTTCAATACACCTCGATCCTGGCGGAACACAAAGCCGTGCGCGAAAGCGCCGGCCTGTTCGACGTTTCCCACATGGGCCAGCTCTGGTTCCGCGGCGGCGACGCGGTCTCCGCGGTAGAGCGGCTCGTCAGTTGCCCCGTCGCCAGCCTGGGCGAAGGACGCATCCGCTATGGCGTCCTGTGCAACGAAGAAGGCGGTGTGGTGGACGACGTCACGGTTTACCGGGTCGGTCCCGAGGAAATCTTCCTGTGCGTCAACGCTTCGAACATCGACAAGGATCGCACCTGGTGCGAAAAGCAGATCAGCGGCGATGTCGAACTCACGGATCGCAGCAACGACACGGGGCTGCTCGCACTCCAGGGGCCCCGCAGTGCCGCGGTGCTGGCCCGCATCACGGAATTCGACCTCGGCCAGCTCAAGCGCTTCCGCTTCGCACCGGGCCGCGTGGGGGACGTGTCGGCCTGGATCTCCCGAACCGGCTACACGGGATCCGACGGTTTCGAGATCTACCTCCCCGCGGAAGCGGCCAGCGCAACCTTCGAAGCCCTGCTGGAATCGGAACATTGTTCGCCCGCGGGCCTCGGCGCCCGCGATACCCTGCGCCTGGAAGCCGCCCTTCCCCTTTACGGCCACGAGCTCGACGATACGACCTCGCCCCTCGAAGCCGGCCTCGATCGCTTCGTAAAACTGAATACCGGCGGCTTTATCGGCGCCGAGGCCATCGCGCGGCGGGCCCGCGCGGGCCACACGCGAAAATTGGTGGGCTTCCACATGGTGGAGCGCGGAATCGCCCGCGCGGAATACCCGATTCAACACGCGGGTGCGGACGTGGGTCGAGTCACTTCCGGCGCGCACTCGCCCACGCTCGGCAAGTCGATTGGGCTCGGCTACGTTCCGACCGCACTGGCCGAGTTGGGGACCGCGCTCGACATCTCGATTCGCGGGCGGCCCGTGAAAGCCCAGGTGGTGGAGACTCCGTTTCTCTAGCCTGCGCACTGGAGGAGGGCGCGGTGGACGAGATCGATATTCCGGAAGGCCTTCGTTACACGAACGAAGACGAATGGGTGCGGCTGGAAGAGGGTCGCGCGGTGATCGGCGTGACGGATTTTGCCCAGCAACAGCTCGGCGACATCGTGTTCGTGGAACTTCCCGAAGTGGGTACGCGCGTGGAACGCGGTGACCCCTTCGGCGTGATCGAGTCCGTCAAAGCGGTATCCGATCTCTACGCCCCGGTTTCCGGCACGATTTCCGAGATCAACGGGGAACTCACCGAGCGCCCGGAAGCCGTCAACGAAGATTGCTACGGCGACGGCTGGATGATCGCCATCGAGAGCGTGGACGCGGCGGAGCAGGTGAGCCTATTGGACGCGCAGGCCTACCAGAAGCACGTGGCCGAGCGTCAGACCTAGGACGCATGCGCTACATCCCCCACACGGAAGCCGACGTCCGCACCATGTTGGACCGCATCGGCGCAGATTCAGTCGAGGACCTGTTTCAGTCCATCCCCGAAAAGCTCCAGTTGCGTCGCCCGCTCGACATCACCGCCGCGGCGACGGAACAAGAAGTTCTCGCGGAGCTGCGCGCGCTGGCGGAAGAAAACGCGAGCAGTCACACCCACGGTTGGTTTCTGGGTGGCGGCGCCTACGCGCACTTTGCGCCCAGCGCCGTCGACGCCATCGTTTCCCGCTCGGAGTTCTACACTTCCTACACGCCCTACCAACCGGAAATCAGCCAGGGAACGCTGCAGACCATCTTCGAATGGCAGACGATGATCTCGTCCCTGACGGGACTCGACGTATCCAACGCCTCGCTCTACGACGGCGCCTCGGCCGCCGCGGAAGCGGTGTTGATGGCCCTGCGGGTCACACGGCGCAAACGTGTCGTGGTCGCCGAAACGCTCCACCCCCACTACCGCGAAGTCGTGCGCACCTACCTGGACGGCCTCGACACGGAAATCGCAACCCTGCCGCGGAGCGCAAGCGGCCAGACCGAAGTCCTGGCGGAGGCCGTCGACGACACCACGGCCTGCGTGGTCGTCCAGCAGCCGAACTTCTTTGGCTGCATCGAAGACCTGGAATCGGCGGCGGCCGCCGCCCACGCGCGCGGCGCTCTGTTGATCGTCGTGGTCACCGAGGCGCTGAGCCTCGCCCTATTGCGATCCCCGGGTGAGGCCGGCGCGGACATCGTATGCGGAGAAGCCCAAAGCTTCGGCGTCCCGCTCGGTTTTGGCGGACCCCATTTGGGGTTCCTCGCCGCCCGCGACAAGCACGTGCGTCAGATCCCCGGTCGCATTGCGGGACAAACCGTCGATTCCGCGGGGAGACGCGGCTTCGTGTTGACGCTCTCGACCCGCGAACAGCACATCCGCCGCGAGCGCGCGACGTCGAACATCTGCACCAATCAGGGACTCTGCCTGCTGATGGCCACGGTCTATCTCTCGCTTCTCGGGCGCGTCGGATTGCGCCGCCTCGCAGAGCTCAACCTGGCCCGCGCCGAAACCCTGAAGTCGGCCCTTCGCGCCCAGGGGCTCGCCCTTCCCTTCTCGGCCCCCACCTTCAACGAGTTCACGGTTCGGGTTCCGGATTCCGGGGAAGCGGCCCTCGAGCGCGCCCTCGGCGCCGGGATGGTGGGCGGACTCGATTTGCGGCCCTTCGACGCGGAGCTGGGCCCCGCCGTGCTGGTGTGCGCCACGGAGCAAAGCCCCACGGATCGGTTCGAAACCTTGGCCACTTGCCTGGCGGGAGGCGCAGCGTGACCGCCCCCAACGACAACGCCAATGCGACCCGCGGCATCTCCTATGAAGAACCGCTGTCGTTCGAACGCAGCCGGCCCGGTCGCGTGGGCTATTCGCTCCCGGAATTGAACGCCGAGGAACGCGCGGCCCTGGCCGCCATCCCGTCAGATCTCTTGCGCGAAGAACTCGCGGACCTGCCCGAGCTGTCGGAAGTCGACGTGATCCGCCACTTCACGCGCCTGTCCACCTGGAACACCTCCGTGGATCACGGCCTCTACCCGCTGGGGTCGTGCACCATGAAGTACAACCCGAAGATCAACGAAGTCGTGGCCCGCCTGCCGGGCTTCGCCGCCGCACACCCCATGCAACCCGCGGGACTCGCCCAGGGGCTGCTGCGACTGTGTTACATGCTCGAACGCCAACTGGCGGAAATCTCCGGCATGGACCGCGTCACTCTGCAACCCGCCGCCGGCGCCCAGGGCGAGTTGGCGGGAATCATGATGATCCGCGCCTATCACGAACAGCGCGGCGAAGGCCGCACGAAGGTCTTGATTCCCGATTCCGCCCACGGCACCAACCCCGCCAGCGCGGCCTTGAACGGCTACAGCGTCGTGCCGATTCCGTCCGGAGACGACGGGATCTTGCACCCGGAAGCCGTCGAAGCCGCCATGGCGGATGACGTGGCGGCGCTGATGCTCACGAACCCCAACACCCTGGGCTTCTTCGAAAGCCATATGGTCCGCATCGCGGAAATCGTGCATTCCAAGGGCGGGCTCGTGTATGGCGATGGCGCCAACCTGAACGCCATCTTGGGCGTCGCGCGTCCGGGCGACCTCGGCATCGATGTGATGCACTTCAACCTTCACAAGACGTTTTCGACGCCCCACGGCGGCGGCGGGCCCGGTGCCGGCCCGGTGGGCGTGGTCAACCAATTGGCCCCATACCTCCCGGTTCCCGTGGTCGCCAAGGTCGCGGGGCCCGAGGGCGAGCGCTTCGCTCTCGATTACGAATTTCCGCACAGCATCGGTCGACTGCACGCCAACTTCGGCAACGTCGGCATGATGGTGCGCGCCTTCGCGTACATTCGCAGTCTGGGGCCCGACGGATTGCGGCGTTGTGCCGAGATGGCGGTGTTGAACGCCAACTACCTCCAAGCGCGGCTGCGCGACATCTTCAGTGTCCCCTACGAGGGCGCGGTCATGCACGAATGCGTGTTTTCCGACAAGTCCCTCGAGGCCACCGGCGTCACCACCCTGGACGTCGCCAAGCGCCTGATCGATTACGGCTACCACCCGCCCACGATCTATTTCCCCCTGATCGTCCACGGCGCGCTGATGATCGAGCCGACCGAGAGCGAAAGCCTCGAGGGGCTCGACCGCTTCGTCGAAACCCTGCTCACCATTTCACGCGAAGCCCAGGAAGACCCGGAATTGCTGCGCGGCGCTCCCCACAACACGCGCCTGCGGCGCCTCGACGAGACCCAAGCGGCTCGCCGTCCGATTCTTCGATGGCAAGCCCCGAGCGACTAACGGGCTTCGGCAGGCTTCGAAGTCCTGCCCTCATCGCCATCGCGCTCGGCCTCGGCTGTATTCAAGACGACGGCACGCGCATGAATCCGTTCACGGATTTCGTCACCGTCAACCAGAGCGAGGAACGCGAAGCGGGCTTCCAGGCCGATGTCGCGATCTCGCAACACGTGCGCTTGATCGACGACCCGCTCGTCGCGGGCTTCATCAACGATCTCGGTCAGGACGTGGTGCACGAAATCGAGCCGCAGCCTTTCTTGTACAACTTTCGCGTGATCGAAGACCCGCGCCTCAACGCCTTCGCGCTGCCCGCCGGCTTCATCTACCTCCACAGTGAAACCATTCTTTCCGCCGGCAGCATCGACGAGCTGGTGGGCGTGATCGCCCACGAGGTCGCTCACGTCAAACGCCGCCACCACGCGCGCGCCGAGGAGAAAATGGCCATCCCCAACCTGATCAGCAGCCTGGGCGGCGCTGCGGTCAGCGTCGCGACCCGCGACCCCACGGCGGCGGTTGTGGCCCCTGCCGCCAACGTCGCCCTGCGCCTTCATTTCCAACGCGCCTTCGAATCCGAAGCGGACGAAAGCGGCGTCATCTTCATGACCCGGGCGGGTTACGATCCGCAACACGTCTCGCGCTTCTTCGATCGCATCTTGCAGGCGGAGCGCCAGAACCCCATCGAGATCCCGCCCTACCTGTACAGCCACCCGGACGTCGAAGACCGCAAGGCCTACATGGAGAACCAGACCGATGGTTTTCTGCGCAACAGCGGGCGGCGTCGCGTCAACGACGCGGAATTCCATGCCATCCAGACGCGCCTGTCGTTCTTGATCGAATCCGATCGCACGACGCTGCCGTCCAAGTACCCGTCCCCCAAGCGCCACCTCACTCAGCCCTACCTCGACCAGGCCGAGAAATTGCTCGAGCAAGGTCGTTTGGGACCGGCCCTGACGCTGTTCGAAGAAGGCGAAGCCGCAGAACCCCACGACCCCCGGGTTCCGTTTCGGCGCGGGGAAGCGCTGGTTTCCGCCGGCCGGCATCGCGAAGCGACGAGCGCCTACCTTCGCGCTCTGCATCTACAACCCGGTACCGCGCTCACGCACCTTCGACTGGCGGATGCCTACAAGGCCAGCGGCGACCGGGTCCACGCGTTCTTCTACTACGACCAGGCGATGCGGCGCTTTCAGGGCCGGAGTTCCAATCGCAAACGCGCGGGGTTCGAGATCGAGAAGCTGGTTTTCCCGGTAGTGGCCAACTCGGGCTTCGCAGACGGCACGGACCCGGATGACAGCAACACGGTCGCGGGCTGGGCGCGCGAGCGCTTCGAACCCGCAGACGAGACGATGGCCTGGTGGGCCCAGATCGGGAGTCACTTCGTACCCCACCGCAAACGCATGTCCGTGCGCTGGACCGACCCGGCGGGAAACGTCGTGCAAGAAGAACGCGTCGATCGACGCGGTCGGGTTTTCGTCGCGTCGGCCCTCGAATTGTCCCCGGAAGTCGGGGAAGCGGGCGTCTGGGAAATCGCGCTACTGCTCGAGGGAGACGTGGTGGAGCAGAGCGAAGTCACCCTCGCCCGCTAGGGCGAACCCGGCTCGAGGCGATTGCGCGCGATCTCCGCCCACGTGCCCGACGGATCCACTTGCAGATAGCGGCGCCAATGGCCGCGCGCCTTGCCCCCCAGGCCCAGTTTCTCGTACAGCAGAGCCAGGTTGAGCTGAACGTCCGGGTGCAGGGGATCGTTCCGCATGGCGATTTTGTAATGCCGCAGCGCCGCCGCGTTGCGATTGGCGTCCTCGAGTAGGTTCGCGAGGTTGAGATTGGCTTCCAGGTGGTCCGGGTCGATCGCCAGGGCCCGCTCGAAGGCGTCCGTGGCGGCATCGCGACGTCGCTGGTTGTAATAGATCGCGCCGAGGTTGCAGTAGGCGTCGGCAAATTGCGGATCCGCCGCCAGCGATTTCCGGTAGGCCTCGATCGCCTCGGCGTGGGTCTTGGGGTTCGAATCCAGCGCGCAGCCCCGTTCGAACCATTCGAGGGCTTCGTTGGGGTCGGTCAGGGGCGCGCCCATGGCCGGACCGTGCAGCTGCGTGACGGCACTCGGGACGGACGCCGCGCCGGACCCAGAAAAATCAATCACCGTTTGGCCGTTGGGCTCCATCAAGGCGTTCTCGACCCGAAGCACGACCCGTTGCGAACCCGGGACCCAGGTGCGCAAGACGTCGAGCGGCTGTTCGACCTCGGGAACCAGACGCTTGACCGCACGCGTACTGCGCCGAATGCGACCCAGCGACACACCTTCGCGCAACAGAGCGACCAGACGCTTCGCTGTCGCGAGATCGCCAAAACCGAAGGCCGGGCGCTGGTCGACGCGCGCGCTCGGCTCGATCAGGTCCGTGCGCTCCCAGTATCGCAAGCGATCTGCCGAAACACGCAGCAGACGCGCCGCGTGACTTCTGCGATAAGCCATAGCTCGAATTCGCCCCCCGGAGACGTGTGAGCTTACAACGCGTGCATGAACGATCGCGAAGTTTTCACGATGGTTCCGAAATTTCTTTCGGTTGCGCAAGTGCGGCACGCTTTTGCGGGCGAGCTAAACTCATGTTTGGAAGCGTCTGCTGCGCTGGTGCGGGCCCCGGACTTCAAATCCGGTGGGGAGTGTGGCGACACGCTCCCGGCGGGTTCGATTCCCGTCCGCTTCCGCCAATTCCGCTTTGCCTGGGAGGTTGAATTGACTGACGAGCTTCGCGTTCAAGTGAGTTTCAAGGATATGGAGAGCAATGAGGGCGTGCGCAATCATATCGAGCTGCGTTGCGCGGCGCTCTCGGAAGAGTTTCCCGAGATACACCGCTTCGAGATCACGTTGGCTCCCGATGGCTCCGGCCATACCGCACACGGCGAAGTAACGAGTCAACTCGGGCCGATCGCCACCCACGCCGCGGCGATCGAGATGTCCCAGGCCGCAGACCGCTTGCTCATCAAACTCGAACGGCAATTGCGCAAGAATCACGACAAACGGATTTTTGTAAACCGACGCAAGGCCCAGAAATCGAGTCCCAAGAGCGATTAGAATTCGTGCTCGATCGGTCCTAGCCCAGGATCAAGTGGAGCTTGATCGCCAACAGGAAGTTGCCCTCCATCCGAATGCGCCGTTTCAAGAGCGCTTCGGGGGCGGAGATCTCTCCCGCATTGAGTTGGCGCCAGGTCGCCACGTCGACGAACACCCGCAAGTTCGGATCGGGGACGGGGCCCACCCGGCCCTGTACGCCCGCGCGGTCGATTTCGATCGTGAAGGTGCCGCCGCCTTCCCCCGTCAATTCGAAACAGATGCACGCGTCCGTATCGCCCAGGCGCCGGCGCCGGTCTTCGTCCGAGGCCACGGCTTCGGGCACCCATTGCGTGAAGAACGCTTCCGGCGAGATATCGGCCGGCGGTTGCGGGCGCTCGCGCACTAGAATTCTCCGCGCAGCGCCGCGCCCGTGTGGGACGTCGAACACGCCGCCACCGCAGCCGGCGTCCCCGCACACACGAGTTCGCCCCCGCCGGGTCCGCCTTCGGGCCCGATGTCGATGACGTGATCCGCGGCGCGGATGAATTCCAGATTGTGTTCGATGGTGATGACACTGCCGCCGGCGTCGATCAGGTCGCGCAGGCAGCGGATCAAGACTTCGATGTCCGACGGATGCAAACCCGTCGTGGGTTCGTCGAGCACGTAGAGGGTACGCGAATGCCCCTGGGCCAGGGCGAGCGCAATGCGCAGCCGCTGGGATTCGCCTCCGGAAAGCGTCGACAGCGGTTGCCCCAGGGTGATGTAACTCAATCCGACGCGCGCCAACGGTTCGAGGCGCGAAGCGACCAGCCGATCGCGCGCGAAAACCACCAGGGCTTCCTCGACCGTCAACTCGAGCACATCGGCGATGGTCCGGCCCTCGAGGCGTACCGCCAGGGCTTCGGGTTTGTAGCGTTTGCCTTCACATTGCTCGCACGGCACGCGCAGGTTTTCCAGGAACTGCATGTCGACCAGGATCTCGCCGGCTCCCTCGCACGTCTCACAGCGCCCGCCCACGGTATTGAAAGAGAACCAGCCCGGCGTGGCGCCCTTGGCTTTTGCCTCGCGCGTCGCAGCGAAACGCTTGCGGATGCCCTCGAAGGCCTTCGTCACCGTGGCGGGGTTCGAACGCGGACTGCGCGCCGGAGGCACCGGATCCACCAACACGACACCCGCCACCCGTTCGGCGCCGTCGATGGACTTGCATTCGCCGCGCTCGGGATCGCGTTCCAGATTCCCCACCAACACCGAGCGAATCAGCGACGTCTTGCCTGCACCCGAGACCCCCGTCACCGCCACCAGGCAACCGAGCGGGATTTCGACATCGATGTTCTTCAAGTTGTTCGCGCGTGCGCCGCGAATCCGAAGCCGACCCGCGTCGAATTTCAAGACCGAAGACGCGACGGGTTGCGCCTGGAAATCTCCGCGCAAGGCCCGCCCGGTCGCGGAAGTCGCGTGCCGACGGATCGCTGCGACATCGCCTTCGACAATGAGTTCGCCCCCGCGTCGCCCGGCCGCGGGGCCCAATTCGATCACGTAGTCCGCCGCCTCGACGATTTCCGGCGCATGTTCGACCACCACCACCGTATTGCCGTGATCGCGAATCGAGCGCATGACGCCCAACAACCGATCGACATCGCGCGGGTGCAAACCGATCGAAGGCTCGTCGAGCACGTAGAGCGACGCGGTCAACGTACCGCCCAGCGCGGTGGCGAGTTGAATCCGCTGGGCTTCGCCACCCGAAAGCGTACGCGCCTGACGGGCCAGGGAGAGGTACCCCAAGCCGACTTCCCGCGCGGTCTCGACCCGCACCCGCAGCGCGTCGAGCAGGCGCTTGACCTTGGCCTGCTGCGCGGGAACCAGAGCCAGCCCGTGCAGCCAGGCAGCCAGGTCGTCGATGGTCAGCTGCGAGACATCCGCGATCGTCTTCCCGTCCACGCGGACCGCCAACGCCTCGGGCCGCAGACGCGTCGCCCGGCAATCCGGACACGGATCGAAACGCCGATAGCGGGCGATCTGAACCCGCGCGCTCACCCGATAGCGTTTCTTCTCGAGCCATTCGAAATAGCCACGGATGCCGTACCAACTCTCGTCGTCACCATCGACCACGAAACGCTGCTGGCTCTCGGACAACTCCTCATAGGGTTTGGCCGTGGGGATGCGTTTGTCGCGACACGCGCGCAGCAGATCGCGCTGCAGCTTGCGGCCGGCCTTGGTGGAAAAAGGCACGATCGCCAACCCTTCGAGCGACTTCCGGCGGTCCGGGATCACGCGTTCGAGGTCGAGTCCCGGAACGCGACCAAACCCCTGACACGTCTCGCATGCCCCCAATGGACTGTTGAAGGCGAACAGCGCCGGTTGCGGTTTGAGAAACCGCGCGCCGCAGCCGTCGCAAACGAAACCCTCGTGGTAGCGAGCGATTTCCCCGCCCTCCACGACCGCCACCAGCTCCCCGCCGCCGCGCCCAAAGCAAGCCGACACCGCCTCCGCGAGACGCGCACGGCTTCCCCCGGCGTCCACGCGCAATCGGTCCACCAACAACCAGGCCTTGTTCCGAAGTTTCGAAAACGCCGTGGCGGACGTTTCCGCCAGATCGACCACGCTTCCGTCGGGGGTCAACAGTCGCGCGAATCCGTCGCGGAGCAGACGCTCGCGATGCTCCGCGGCCGACTCGCCCTTCGCCCGCACGATCGCCGTCCCCAGTGAAACGCGCGCGCCATCCCAGCGCGCGCGCATGCGTTCCGCCACCGACTCCACGGTTCCCGCGTCCACGGGCGCGTCACAGGCCCCGCAATGGGTTTCGCCGACTTTCGCAAACAGCAGGCGCAGGTGATCGAGGATCTCCGTCGCGGTCCCCACGGTGGAACGCGCATTGGTCACGCGATTGCGCTGTTCAATCGCGATGGCGGGCGGGAGGTTGGAGATATGGTCGACTTCGGGACGCGGCAAACGTTCCAGGAACTGGCGCGCATAGGTGGAGAGCGAGGCCACGTAGCGGCGCTGCCCTTCCGCGTACAGCGTGTCGAACACCAGCGTCGACTTCCCCGAGCCCGACACACCGCTCACCACCGTGAGGGCACCCAGGGGAATCCGGCAACTCACGCCCTTCAGGTTGTGGGAGCGGGCATTCTCGATGCGGATCTCGGTCGCGGCGCGCGGGTTTTGCGCGGCCGCGGCGCGCGCTTCGGAGTCGGGCCCGGCGCGGGGCCGCGCGCTAGTCCGAGTCACGTTCCGCCAGGCGGAGCGCGGTGACCGCATACTCGGCCTTGCCCGCTTGCTCGGCCGCCGCCGCCAGACTGCGCCACTGATCCGGCCCGGGATCTTCCCCCAACGCGCGCGCCACGGTGGTCAGGAGAAACACGTCGCCGGTTTCGATCGCCCGGTCGCGCAGCTCCCCCAATCGGTCGACCGCTTCTGCCTTCTCGAGAAACGCGACGGCATCGACCAACATCTCTTGCTCGAGGTACGCGTCGGCGATCTTCATCGCCTGCTTGGCGTCGAGGTCTTTCTCGATCAAATGGCGCCGATCGAGCGGGCTCGGAATCTTGCTCTTGGCCATCGGCGCGACCTAGTAGCGCGGCACGGAGGCATCGACGGTCAAGGACCAAGCATCGATGCCACCGCTGAGATTGAAGACTTTCTCGAATCCAAGCGAAGCGAGCACCTGACACGCCGCCGCACTGCGCATGCCGTGGTGGCAGTGGACCACCAGGCTACGGTTCTTCCACTCGGCGATCTCCGAGGCCCGTTCCTCCACTTCGCCCAGGGGAATCAGCGTCGAATTCTCGATTTTCGCGGTCGCGTATTCGTCGTGCTCGCGAACGTCGAGCAGCAAGAAATCGTGACCGCGCTCGCGCATGCTCGCAACGTCGGCGGCCGAAAGTTCCAGTATCTCCACGCGATCCCCCTCTTCGCGGCTCACGCCACAGAATCCCTGGTAATCGATCAATTGCGTCACACTCGGGTGCTCGCCGCACACGGAACACTCGGGCTCCTTGCGCAAACGAAACTCCGTGAACTCCATATCGAGGGCGTTGTATTGAAGTAAGCGCCCATACAGCGGCTCTCCGATCCCAGCGGCCAGCTTGATCGCCTCGGTCGCCTGGATCATCGCCACCATTCCCGGCAACACGCCGAGTACGCCGCCTTCCGCGCACGACGGAACCAAACCGGGCGGAGGGGGCTCCGGAAACAGACAGCGGTAACACGGACCGTGACGGGCATCGAACACCGTGGCCTGGCCTTCGAAACGCAACACCGAACCGTAGACGTTCGGTTTGCCCAACATCACGCAGGCATCGTTGCTCAGGTAGCGCGTGGGGAAATTGTCGGTGCCATCGACGATGATGTCGTAGGCCCCAAAGATCTCGAGGGCGTTCTCGGAAGTCAGCTGCACCGGATGCAGGTTCACCTGAACGTCCGGATTGAGGGCGTCGATGCGCTCCCGCGCCACTTCGATCTTCGGTCGGCCGATGTCCGCGGTGCTGTAGAGGATCTGACGTTGCAGGTTGCTGGCATCGACCACATCGAAATCGACCAGACCCAGGGTGCCGACCCCCGCCGCGGCCAGATATTGGGCGAGCGGACATCCCAGGCCCCCGGCCCCGATCAACAGAATCCGGGTTTCGAGCAGCCGGCGCTGACCGTCGGCCCCGAGCTCCGGAAGCGACAGGTGCCGCTTGTAGCGATCGAACTGATCGGGACGAAAGAGCGGCGAGGACCCCATACCGATAGACGCTATCGGACGCCCCCCGGAGCCGCCAAGCGCCCCCGCGGAGCCCTGCTTCGGGACCGATCCAAAAGAAAAGGCCCCGCGAACTCGCCGGGGCCTTCGAATCCGTCGAACCAGGGTCGTCGAACCCTCGCTCGATGGGGATCGCAATTAGTCCTCGTCTTCCGCTTCGTCCTTCGGATCGGGCATGACCTCGATCTTGTAGGCCTTGCGCGGTTTTTCGAACATGTCGGAGTGGACGGTGACCCAGTCGTTCTTCTTCAGGTCGTCCCAGGCTTCCTTCTCGCCGGAGACTTCAGTTTCATCGACCTTGTTGAAGGTGATTTTGTCGCCCTTCTTGTTGTCGACGATGATCTTGCTGCCTTTGATCTTCTGAAGCTCGCCCTCGAAGGTTCGAAGCATCTTGGCCGCGGCCGGTGTCGCGAACGCGAGCGGCGCAGCGACGAGCGCGAACAAGAGGAAGCCAAACATGAAATTCGTTCTTCGCATTGTGATCTCCTTCTTCTCACCCGGGGCGCGGGTCACCCCGGCCGCTCGGCGCAGTCGCCATTTTCGACGACTTTCCAACCTACTCAATTCACCCGCCGACCCGAACGTCACAAAATGGTGGTACCGGAGGCGGGACTCGAACCCGCAAGGTGTTACCACCGGGGGATTTTGAATCCCCTGCGTATGCCAATTCCGCCACTCCGGCCGGCGGCGGCCGAGGATACCACGCCCCACCCCCCTGACCAGCCCCCGAGGGGAGCCGGGTGCTCGATTTCTCTTTTATTTCTAAGGGGCTACCGTGTGCCGTCTCCAACGAAGAAACAACCGTTGGACCGGGGGGCCTACCGTGCGCATTGCCATCCTTTCACGTGGAAAGAAGCTGTATTCAACCAAACGCCTGGTCGAAGCCGCCGAAAAGCGAGGCCACAAAGCCCGCGTCCTCGACACGATGGATTTCTCCATCGAGGTCGAGCGCGGCGAGCCGCGGCTCTACTACCGGAACAAAGAGCTCTCCCACTACGACGCGGTGATTCCCCGCATCGGCGCCTCGATCACCTTCTTCGGTACGGCGGTGGTTCGCCAGTTCGAGCAGATGGGTGTGTTCTGCGTGAACCCCTCCCACGGCATCTCGGTCTCGCGCGACAAATTGCGCGCCCTGCAGGTCTTGTCCCGCCACCAGGTCGGCATTCCCAAAACCATGTTCGTTCGGCACAGCCGGGAGATTCTGCCGGCGATCGAGCGCCTGGGCGGCACACCGGTGGTCGTGAAACTCCTCGAGGGCACCCAGGGTGTGGGCGTGATTCTCGCCGACACCACGAAGGTGGCCGAAGCCATCATCGAGACGCTTTCGGGACCCGCCAAGATGATGGTTCTCCTGCAGCAGTTCGTGAAAGAGAGCCGCGGGCGCGACATCCGGGCCCTGGTGGTGGGGAATCACGTGGTGGCGGCCATGCGCCGGGTCGCCGAAGGCGACGAATTCCGGAGCAACATTCACCGCGGCGGGCGAGCGGAAATCGTGAAACTCGACCCCGAGTACGAACGCGTGGCCGTCCACGCCGCCCAGGTGATGGGCTTGCGCTTCGCCGGTGTCGACATGCTCGAAGGCGAAAAGGGGCCGGTCTTGATGGAGGTCAACTCGTCGCCGGGACTCGAGGGCATCGAAACGTCCACGGAGATCGACGTGTCGGACCACGTGATCAAATTGATCGAAGACGAGGTCCTGTTCCCCGAAATCGACATTCGCCAGCGCCTGACGCTGCAAAGCGGTTACGGCGTAATGGAAGTCCCGGTCGATCCGCGCTCGGAACTCTGCGGCAAGACGGTCTCGTCATCGGCCCTGCGCGATCGGGACATCATGGTGCTCACGATCCAACGCGAAAGCGTGACGATCCCCAATCCGAAAGGCTCCCGCGAAATCTTGGCGGGCGACGTGCTGTTGTGTTTCGGCAAGACCCTGACCCTCAAAGGCTTCGCCCCACCGAAAACCGAAAAGAAGAAGAAGAAAAAGAAGCAATGAGGCAGGCGCGCGGCGCGAGCACAGAGACCGGGAATGGTTGAGCCTTTCCAGTTCGCAGGCGTCGAGGTTTCTCCGGGAAAGCGTCGCATCGTCGAGATTCCCGTCGGGCGTCGCTCGACCCGGGCAGAACTCGTCCTCCCCGTCGAAATCGTTCACGGACGGCGACCGGGGCCGAGCCTGTTCATCAGCGCTGCCATTCACGGCGACGAAATCAACGGAGTCGAGATCATCCGGCGCGTGCTGCGTCGCTCCATGCGCGATCTTTCGGGCACCATCATCGCGGTACCGATCGTCAACATCTACGGATTCATCGGCTTGAGCCGCTACCTCCCGGACCGGCGGGACCTCAACCGCTCTTTCCCGGGCACCGAAAAAGGCTCGCTCGCGGGACGCCTGGCCTACACCTTCCTGAAGGAAATCGTTTCCAAATCGACCCACGGCATCGATCTCCATACCGGCGCGATCCACCGCTACAACCTGCCCCAGATTCGCGCCTGCCTCGATCAACCCGAAACCGAGCGCCTGGCCCGCGCCTTCGGTGCGCCCGTGGTGTTGAACGCGAACTTGCGCGACGGTTCCATGCGCCAAGCGGTGATGGAACGCGAAATCCCGATGCTCGTCTACGAAGCCGGCGAGGCGCTGCGCTTCGACGAAGCCTCGATCCGCGCCGGCGCCCGCGGCGTGTTCCAGGTCATGCGGGCGCTCAAGATGCTCCCCGAATCCACCAAGAAGGCCAAGAAAACGGAACCCTACATTGCCCACTCGAGCTATTGGGTGCGCGCACCGGAAAGCGGCATCCTGCGCAATCGAATCGAACTCGGGGGAGCGGTCAAGAAAGGGCAGACCATCGGGATCATCGCAGACCCGCTGGGCCGAGAGGAATTCGAAGTCCCCGCCAATCACGGCGGCGTCATCATCGGAAAAACCATGCTGCCCTTGGTGAACGAAGGCGATGCGCTCTACCACATCGCCAGCTTCGACCGCCCGACTCGCGTCGCCAACCACATCGAGGAATCCCTCGACTCCGTGGGCCCCGAAACCGAAGGCAACTACACCTAGCGTTCCTTCGGATCCCAATTGCGTCCCCAGCGAATGAAGGGTTTCTCGATGCCGTGATAGGTCAGCGTCGAGATCGAGAGCACCAGGATTGCGATCAGCGGGAACTGCGCGACGTCGGCCACCGGAAGGTCGTGCTTGACCCAGGGAATGATCGGATAGTGCCAGAGATACACGCTGAAACTGATGTTCCCGAGAAAGCGCAAAGGCGCTGCACTCAGGATCGACCGGATCCTCCCCGTCCCCAACAACTGCGTTACGAGAAACAGGGACCAAAGGCCAGCGTAGAGCCCATAGTCCCGGTGAAAATGTGTCCCGAGTACCGGCACGTCGAAAATTCGGTTGTAGATGTCCGGGATCGTGAGTAGAACCCCCGCGAACAAGAGGATCGCGGCCCCCTCGGAACCGGCCCGGAACCCGCGGCTGCGCGCAAACCGCGCTGCTTCGAGCTTTCCGTATAAAAGTGCGGAAAGGGATCCGGTCAGAAAAATCGGCAGGTAGGGAGCGAGTCTGATTCCGTTGAGGTCGGATTCCGCTGCCGGCGAAGCCAGCTCCAGAAACACGAGAACGCCCAGCAGGACGACCGAACAAAGCAGCAGCCGACTCCGAAACAATCCGCGCATCACGAGCACGACGAGCGGAAGGCAGGCGTAATATTTCACTTCGACGGGAATCGTCCAAAAAATACTCTTGCCCTGCTGCAATCGCAGATGCGCGCCCACCTCGGACCAGGTCAGTGGAATCTCGAAATCCGCATAGACGTATTGGGAAACGAGCGCGCTCGTCAGCAGCGCAACCGCGAACAAGGGCAGAATGCGCAGAGCGCGCTTGCGCGCGTAGTCGAGCCAAACCGCTCTCGAGAAGACGCGCTCGCGGTCCCCTTGCAAGAACTGGCGCGTCAGGAGAAACCCGCTCAGTACGAAGAAGAGAAAGACACCGGGTTTCCCGGCGCCCCGGAACCGCAGCCCTGCGTGAAGATCGAACCCCGCGTTGCTGAGGTGGCTGAGCAGGACCAACAGGACCGCCACCCCCCGCAGCCCATCGAGCGATTCGGTCCGTTCCTGCCCCGGCCGCGACGGCTCAGGCCGGAAAAAGCTAACGAGGGACATTCGCGGCCGGCACGGACGGTAAATAGCGAAGAGCCCGGATCACCGCTGAGAAGCGATTTCCGCCCCCAATTCGAACGCCCCACCCCACCCTTTTGACAGTCACCACCGCCAGCGGTAATTTCGCGCGTCCGGTGGGGGCTGTAGCTCAGCTGGGAGAGCACAAGGCTGGCAGTCTTGGGGTCGGGGGTTCGATCCCCCCCAGCTCCACCAACAATACCGCCAGGGGTCAGAAGACGTGGGACGGTGCGGAGCACCGTCGCCCACCCTTCATCCCCTCAGCGATTAGCGACAAGAAGGCTTGGGACCGTGCGCAGCGCGGTCCTCACTCTTTCGCTCCTCTTCGCGGGGTCAGCCGACCGGGCTGATCCCGCGTTTTGGTTGAGGAGGGGCACAGGTTCGAGTCCTGCTGAGCGCGTCAACGACCGGCACCGTTGCTGGGAAAACTGGACCTTCGCCGATCACTCTGACGCGGGAGCTAGTAGGAAGTAGTACTCCGCAGAGTCCGTGCTGTACAACTGCACCGTTCCCTGCACAATATCCTCTACAGGCGGGAAACCTCTATCCGACATCCACAAATTCGAGTAGTAACAGGCATCTAGGGTTGAGCTGTATTCTTCGGAGAACTCATCGCACTCAATCTCGGCGACTTGGGCACCCGACTCCCAGGGGACTGGAGTCCCACCATAAGCCACAGCGACAGCAAGCGTCACGGAAGCGTCCTTACTCAGCCACAAGTAGAAGTCATCTGGTGTGTCTACAAACCGATTAAATTTGATTTCCCAGGTGTCGGCGGGTTCGTCAGCATCGAGAAATCCGTGCCCCGAAAAGCTGTTCGATGCATAGAACGGGTGCTGAAATCCGAATTCGTCGATTACAAACTTCGTATCCTCGATCCAACAGCCGGTGAGGGTTAGTAGAAGGGCGCCGATCAATCCAGGCCGCAATACGCGTAGAGACATGATTTTCTCCAATCAATGGGTAGGCCGGAGAAAAGCAAACCGCGCGCCAACGTCATCCTGCACGCAGCCCGAACGCAACTTCACGAAATTTCGCTACGAACGGCGCTGTTGTTCCGATCGTGAGAGGTCAAGTTGTCTTCCTTCGATTCATTGCTGGAGTGGGTAGAGCGATTCACACTTCCGGGACCCATGGGTGGCAGGCGAACCGAAAAGACTCAGCCTTCTGGGGGCCGCCCAGGGCCGCGGGGCCGTCACGCTGACCGCTCCTGACCGCCTATGACCGCCCCTGACCAGGCTTCTCGTGTAAGTACGCGTTATCTCAGGCGCTTCGGGAGTACTGGCAGTCTTGGGGTCGGGGGTTCGATCCCCCCCAGCTCCACCAAACTTCTTGCGGGGTTAGCGTTCAGACGCCAACCCCGTCTCTGCAATTGGCGCCCTAAAGCTCGATTCGCGTTGCCAGGTTCACCAAAACCCAACGCGCTTCACCTTTCGACACTTTCGGCCATTTACGAACCCATTTCGTCTACCGCTGCTTCGATTCGCAGTTGATCACACCGGGGTTCGTATGTAACGGTTCGTAAATCAGAGCCGAACGACACTAGGAGCTTCGTGTGCCGATTCTCGCGACGCAGAAACCAACGCAACGTAACACTGCTGCTGACCTCGAGGCACGCCATCACGTTCGCAGGGAGGCGCTCATGCTAACTCGGCGCCGTCACCTCGTTCCCTGCCTCTCTCTCTGGATCGCTTCAGGATCGTTCCTGGTGGCCGCCTGCGGTTCGGCGCCGGTTCCGATGGTTGCCAAGTCGGGAACCTCATTCGCTCTCGCCATCGGCGGCGAGGGCGACGTCACCGAACACATCGGCTATGGCAGCGACTTCGTTGGCCTCAACGATCAGCGTGGAAAGCTCGTTTTCACCCTTTCGGACGAAACATCTACCTACGAACTCGGCACGCGCCTTGTCACTCGGACCGTACCCGATCCAGCCAGCCGAGCCGGCCTGGACGGCCTTTGGGGCGTCCCGTTGGGCGGTTTCGTTCGCATGCACCAAGTCCTCGCGGTCGTGGACATCCCGTGTGAGGTGCTCTCAGGCCACTACGATATTTCCGCATTCAACCGGGTCCAGGTTGGTCCCGACACGTTCGAGACGCTCGCCACATCCGCTCTGACGGAAAACGAGTTGCGCCACATCCACGTCGAGCGCGACGAGGACTGCGTCGAAGCCTTTACAGAACTCGCCGGATCGCAGTATGGAATAGGTTCTGATGTATTCAGCGACGAGGTGCTGGAAGGCATCACTGCAACGCTTCCTCTCCCGAAGCTCCTGGTTCGCCTTCCCGTATTCGGGAACGGAGTCGGTCCGCCCGCTGCTGCGACGATCGAGCTCAGCTACCCCGTCGAGAAGGCCACGATCGAAGGGGTCTTCGTGGACGACATCGCCGGACACCGCATCTTTGCGGACTATGAGCTCGAACCACCCGATCGCCTGCGGATCCATTACGTCAACCCCCACCCGGAATCGCAGTTGGTCCTCGCGGTCGTCTTCCAGCAGAGGGATCCGCACTGGGAGCACGTCGTCGACCCCAGCGACTTCACCTGGCACGCTGCCACGAGCTCGTTCTACACGCTTGACGGAGAACCGGTGAGCGTGCCCTGGAACTACGACCCCATCGGCCCAATCCGGTAGTCGCGATGTGGAACGTACGAGCTAGACCGTGTCGCGTCCCGACTCCACTTCTCATCGTGTAACTTGCTATGGGGCTCGTGCCTTCGCCCGCCCCGGCTATATCCACTCTCCTTGCGAACCGCGGGGCGTCGGGACTCGCGGATCCGCCTCCCGCCGATCCGCCCCCTGCCTCCCGATCCCAGCATCCGAAGAGCAAGACGCCCTCTCTGGAGACCCGCCAAGCGCAGCTGCAGCTCAGGTTCCATTCTTTGCCGGAAAGCACCAAGACTGGGTCCTGCCAGTCGATGGGAGCGCCTCCCGGACCTCCTTCAGTGCTTCTTCGACCACGGCCCTTGTCCGGTCCCTCGCGTACTGCAGTCTCTCTTCGAGCAGAGGCCTTGTCGGAGAAGGTTCGTCTGATATCGGCCCGTGTACACGTCTTCGGTCTCGCCGGTGAGTCGGTGTGCTTGCTGCTCGGCCCGAATTGAGGCTCCGTCTCGAACCCGAACACCTTGGGCTTACCATCGGGACCTCTGACTCGATAGACATGGGGCTCGCCAACATAGTCGAGAGAGTTCTTATGAACTGCGCGCGGTCCCGCCCCCTGTGGTTACTGCTCAATCAGATTTGGCTCACGCCTCCGCAGGTCATCGCTCTCCAGATAGCTGGCGCAACTCCTGCTAGTCGCGGCCAGAGCATGCATTGATTCTCGCAGAGACTCACAGCGCACCCGCTCCATGCTGCCCTCAGGAGCTTCGAGGTCTCGGAGCTCACTGAGAGCTATTCCTGACACGTCGTACGCGTCGCAGCAGTCAACGAGCTCCTTCACCATCCGACTCGAATCAACCTTGCCGTCTTCGAAAGCGCAGTACACGAACCCGGCAAGCAACGCTCCGACTTCCGGCGGCAACACGAGCTGCCGTCGCGCCAGCTCTCCCCTCACAACCTCAAGAGCAGCCGGAAGCGACCCAGCCATGCTCAGCTCGATCAACCAGCTCTGCGGTTGGTTCGTGTCTTGCAGCAGCACATCGGCCCACGAGGCGACCCTCTCCCAACACCAGAAGCCGGAGTCGAGAATCGCAAAGAGAATTACGAGGCCGGGGGGCACTTCATCTTCCTCCCTGACCAAACAGTCCAGGCCACGTACGGTCTCCCGTAGTCGGGTTCCTCAGCTCCTCACCGGTCACCGGGTCGCGCCGATGATGGTGCGGATTCGGATGGAACTGCGGACTGTCCGGATCCTTGTAGCCATGGTGCGTTCGGTCCGTCCTGCCGATCTGCCGACCATACTCATCGTAGTGATCCGTTCGGTGGTACGTGCCGCCCCTTGAGCTCGGCTTCTCGTAGTTCACCGTACGCGTGCCCGGGGTGACCTGCGTCGGGGCCTTCCGGTTGATCCAGTAGGAATCGGGAAGAAGCGTCTCTCCCCTTGTGGCACCTGCGCGCTTCGACCCGAGAGAATAGAGGGAACTTCTGAGCCCCTCCACCGCTTTTGAAGATAGTGCCTTCCTCAAGGCTTGGCGCGAAACCGCGCCGCTACCACCGCCAGCCAGAGAGGCAAAGCCGGCGTAGTCGTCGAATGTGCCCTCTCCGCTTGCGATTCTCCGAGTTGACCCGGAAACGGCAGAAATCGCTTCTTTCGAGCCCGCAAATCCGCTGTTGATTTCAGAACCTAGAAAAGCGCCAGCCCCAAAGGCAGCCGCTCCACCTGCCGCCAGTGCACAATAGACGAAAGCGATGCAAACCGCGGCGCCTGCGCCGAATGCGAGGCCCACGCCCGCTCCATAGACGAAACCGCCGAACTTGTCGCCCAAGCTGTCGCTCAAGTAGCTCTTGACCCGCGTTGTGATGCCCCGATCAATGTTCCCATCAGGGTCAATGCGGGACAGGGGGTTGTTGCGGACATAGCTGTATCGGTTGAGACTCTGGGGATCCCCGGGCTCTGGAACAAAGCTGTCGGGACCCAGGAATCGGCCGATGGCGGGATCGTAGAAGCGCGCGCCATAGTCGTAGATGCGAAAATCGGCTTCATAGCGTTGACCCGTGAAACCGAAATCGGGCGCGTCGCCGGTCTCGACGAGTAGCTCACCGTAGGGCTTGTAGGTGTAGCGGCCAATCACCGTACCCTGAATATTCGTCTCGAGTACAGTGCTCGCGAGGTGGTCACCGTGATAGAAAACGATCTTTTGATTGGGTTGCGTATCCTCTCCGTCGAGAATGCCGTCATCGTCGCTATCCGGATCGAGTGGGTCGCTAATTCGACCGTCCGAGCCAAGCGCAATTTCCTCCGTGTCTAGTAGGCCATCGTGATCGGTGTCTCGTTCGGTCGGGGAAGTGGGAAACCGCCCTTCCGGCGGAAAAATCTCTTCGGCATCGTTCAATCCGTCCCCATCGGTGTCCGCTAGGAAGGGGCTGGCCCCATGCGCCAACTCGATATCGCCAATCAGCCCATCGCCGTCCAGATCCACGGTGAGGGCGCGCGCGATCATCAAAGCATCGGATGTATCGAGAACTCCGTCGCCGTGGGTCGAAGCCGGCGCAACATCGCCGCGACTAATCCAAGGTTCCGATTGCTGCGAGGAATCCGCTGCCATGCGAAAGGCGAGCACGGCATCGCCAGCGTCCAGTCGCCCATCGTCATTCACGTCGCCCTTCGCTAGCAGGAGAACCGTTGAGGTCTCGTTGCCATCCAGTGGCACAGCGTCGTGGAGATCCGAGACTCCATCGCCGTCTGAGTCGGCCAGGAGGGGATTCGTCCCGAGCTGGGTCTCGGCGCCGTCTCGTAGCCCATCTCCATCCGTATCTGGATTGTAGGGTTGGGTTCCAAAGATGAACTCCAGTTGATCGGTCAAACCATCGTTGTCGTCGTCGGGATCGAGCGCGTTGATGACTCCATCGCCATCAACGTCGTCATCCACCGCGTTGCAGATGCCATCGCCATCGAGATCTTCGCTACTCAACCCGCTGAATCCGATCCCCGCAAGGTTCCTTCGCGCGAAGCCAAATCCCATCCGACCAACGAGAGTGGCGCCACTTGTCACCCCTGCGTCGGAGAGGTGGTCGAGGGTGAGGGAGGAATTGCCCGCGGCGGCCCAGGTTCCCAATTGAGGTGGGGGAATCGAAGCGGCATCCCCGGGACACGACCCAACCGCGACCTCTTGACCATCGGAGTGACCATCACCGTCGCTGTCGAACACCAGCGGATCGGAGTGGTAGTAGGCATACTCGTCCGCATCCGGCAAACCGTCGCGATCCGTATCCCGATTCGCCCGGGCCCAGGTGGGCATTGTCAGTGCCAGCCAAAACGACACGAGAGACAAGACCGCTGTGGCGGAATGGGTGCGGAGTCCCGTTTCGCGCCTTCGCACTACCGTAAGCCCCAGGAACGCGACCAAGAGCAAAGGCGGCCCTAGCGCAATCGTCCCCAAAGCAGGCAGAGGCGCACGGATCGTCTCCACGGGCGCCGCTTGTGCCACCTCGGTGGGCGGCGTGTAGTCGAAGCGTCGACTTGCGACTCGGCGGTCCGCAGCGAAAACGTGAATGGTGGCCTTTTCTCCATCCCATTCGAGACTCGTTCCGACGAAATACCGCGTCTCCCCTGACGAACCAACCGCCTTGATGCGGCGGCCGTTGTAATCGTACACATAGGATGCGGATCGTTCTCCGTCGAGTACCGCGCTGAGTTGCCCGCGCGCGTTCCAGACATAGCGGCGAGAACCGAATTCAACCAAATTCCCGGTTTCATCGTAAACAAGCGAGGAGTCGCCGATGCTCGTAAGCGCGTGCGGACCGAAGCCATTCTCTCCGTATCTGCGGGCGATTCCGTCCTTCTCCGTCAGGTTTCCGTATCGATCGTATCCATACTCTAGATTCGCTGGAGACAACGACGGCCCAAAGGGACCTGTCGCCGAGGCAAGTCGATTCAGCGCATCGTAAGTGAAGCTGCGGCTTCGATCAGCCTGCCGCACATCGACGATCTCTCGAACGCGACCCGCATCGTCGAACGCGTAGTCGAGCTGTTCGAGAAGATCCGAACCACGACGGACTTCGATATCGCGCAAGAAGTTGGTGGCCGGGTCGTAGCGCTCCTTCGTGATGACACCATCGCCCGTACGTAGAGCGACAACACGCCCCTGGGAATCCAAGTGGACGTCGTTGACGTAGGTGATTGACTCTTGAAAGTCCTGGACGCGCACAAGGTAGCCATCGTCGTCGTAGTCGTTCACGACGATCGCCTCTTCTGGCCCGCTCGCCGGGAACACGCTTGCGCGAATCTGGCCCAACTGGTCGAAGGACTGACGAAAACTGAAACGCTTCCCATCGATGACGTGCACCTCCTCAGATACACGTCCCATTTCATCATGAGCAAAACGATGCGTACCGCTGTCATCACTGACCGACGTCATCCGGCCGTTCGCATTGGCGTCGGCGCCGCCCTCGTCGTAGGTACGCACGATTTCGAGCGGGATGTTGGGGGCCATCCACGAGCGGGTCAATCGGTCGATCGCGTCGTACCGGAAATGCTTGGTCGTACCGAGGGCATTGGTTTCCGTCTCGACGTAGTCGTTCCCGTTGTACGTAAACGTCGTAAGCCCGGTGTCCGGATCATCGATACTGATTCTTCGACCGAGACTGTCATGCGTTATAACGGTCGGCGGGACGGGCGACTCGCCGGGACCGGGAAGCACGCGCTCGACCCGAATCAGATTTCCGGCGAAGTCGTACCGGAAACGAGTCGCGACGCTGGGGCCCTCCGGACCGTCGGGAAACTCTCGGGTCTCTTCCAGTTCGCCGAATGGGTTTACATCGTCCTCACGTCGGTTTCCGTTGGCGTCGATTCCCGTTGCGGTCCCGCGGGAGTATTTCGTTGTCGTCGTACGACCGCCTGGTTCGATGAGCTTGGATACGCGATCGAGGGAGTCGTAGTGCGTCTCCGAAAAAGCCGGTTCGTCCCCTGCAAAGAACGGAAGTGACTTTCGAAACTCCCGCCCCCGGGAATCGTACTCCGTCAGGACCTCGATCGTCCGGCCGTGGGGACCGTCGGTCTCGGAGCGGACGATCCGCCCCAGACCGTCGAGGTGATCGAGCGTATCGCGGGTTGCTCCCCCGCTTGCCGAATCACACGTCGTATCCTCGCCGTTGACGCGCTCGCAGGTTTTGACGGTCACCGCGCCCACCGTGTCGTCGTAGACGATCGTCGTGCGAGCCAGATTGCCGGTGGCCACCTCGAGAGTGGGGCGACCGAAGCCGTCGTAGCAGGTGCGTGCGATGTTTCCGTTGGCATCGATCTCGACGTGCGCGAGCCCCATCGCCACCGGAATCGCGACAGAGCAGCTCGCGTCGGAATACTCGGCCCTCGAAACATGCGGCGGGTCTAGGCCATTTCGCGATTCAACGGGAAACGTGTGAAAAACGGGATCAAAGTCCGTTTCGGAAAGGAATCCGCGTGGGTCCGTTTCCGAAATCCGATTTCCATAGGCGTCGTAACGGTACAGAGTGACCGGGTCTTGCCCACCTTGATCCAACCAACGTACGAGCCGCGTAAGTCGCCCTTGAGTGGGTTCCTGTCGAAGACCTGGGAGGTCATCGTAGTAGAGCCAAGTTTCGGCGAGTACCGTGCCGGTCGCATCGACGGCTCGTTGCTGCGCTACCCGATCCACAATGTACGCGGTTAGATTCGGCTGGGTGTAGATCGTCTCGCCAATCCGATCGGGATGGTCCAGGTCGCCTTTCAGGGTAGTCCGTACCAGGTTCCCGAAGTCTCCATATTCGAGCTCGGTACGCGTCGTTCGTGGAGATTCCGTGCTCTCTCCATCGTACTCGTGCACAGTTCGGGCCTTCTCGAGCCGCGTGAAGGGCGCCGTGTCATCATCCACGTATTCGAACTCGGTTGTTCGCCACAGGTTTCCGTTTCCGTCGCGAACTTCGCGGGTGATCGGAAGGCCGCCCAGCCCTGTGCTTTGGTGGTAGGTGGTCGAAATGGCCGTTCCGTCACCGTGGGTCGCCGTAACCCGCGCGAATCCACGGAATTCGCGCTCGGTCGGATCGAGCAAGCCGCCGGCGTAGTCGAAACTTCGAAACTGAGTAACGCCCTCTCCTGAGTCCACTTCGACCTCGGACACCACCTGCAAGACTTGGGGCAAGTGCGTGTTTGCGAACTTCGTGGAAGGTGTGTACGTGAAGGACGTCTTTCCGCCTTGGCGATTGGTAATTCGCACGAGGAGGTCAGGCACTCTTCCCTTGTTGAGGTAGACCCGATGGCCTTTGCCGTGGTGACGTCGAATGATGTCGGGCATTCCATCGCCGTTCAGGTCAACCATTCGTACACCGGAGTCACGCCCAGCCACGAGTTGGCCGCTCGCGTCGATAGCCGAGTGAGCGAAAGCCACCCGGTCTGCGCCCTTCATGGGGTCGTACCAGGGGTGGCTGTCGCGATCGAGAAGCTTCCACATCCCACCCGCCGAGTTCGGGTGACCCCGATTGAGCCAGATTCCATTCGGTGTCGGTGGGACCGTGTCCGCGGCGACAACGAGGTCGAGTCGTCCATCTCCGTTGATGTCGACCATGCGGGTTCCTTTTTCCTCGGACCCGTCATTGGTCGTCTTGTCGAACGGATATTGGGCGTTCCATCCATCGCTCGCACGGACGAAATCGTAGCCATTATTGAGGAACGTCCGATACCAACCAGGCGCCCCGTTGCGTTCATGGGAGACGATCATGTCGTCGAGGCCATCGCCATTGATGTCGACGAAGCGTTTCCCTAGGTGCCGAATTCTACCGATGCCCACCGGGATCGGGACAATGTAGGGGACATACCGGATCGAATGCTCGACAGACATCGAGTCGTGTATGCAATTGTCGTCGGTACCACCACAAACCGCGAATCGGTCCAACATCCGATTATCAAACCACCCCGTGCGCCTCGCCAGGGCGTAGCTTCGCTCTGCCTGAAAGACTCCAGTCAAATTTCGCCAAACGCTGTGGCTAATGATGTCGGGACGCCCGTCGCCGTTCAGATCCGCCAGATGCGCGGTTCCGGATCCGGCCCCGGTAGGATTGTGGCCACTTCCACTGTGAGTTTTGATTGCGAAGGAATAGCCGTTCCAGCTGACGCTTGGCGAGGGTGTGCGAACCGGGGGACTGACCTGGCTATGTACTTGTTGAAACCCCGCTCCAGTATTGTGGTGCTGGCTTGCGTATTGTTGGTACGTGCTTTGAGCGGACTGGAATCGACCGATTACCTGGAGTCGAACGACATCCGGGCGCCCGTCCGCGTTGAAATCCGTGATCACGTGCCCGGTAGAATGCTTGTCGGAGTCCACCAGCCCCAATCCCGTCGGCAGCGCCCACTCGCCGCGCAACGTTGAGCTGAACGAATCTCCTGTGTTTAGGTAAGCGCCTTCACGACGGTATAGGTCGACGAATCCGTCGCTATTGATGTCGACTAGACGGCGTTCACCATCTCGATCGTCACCCAGAGTGAACCAACTTTGGTCGGGCGGAACCCACTGGCCCGAGACCCTCGTCCAGCCCTCAAGCCCTGAATCCGCGTTGGAGTGATAGTCGAATCGAGTGGAGAAAGACGCCGCGGTTTCTTGCCAATCGACCCCGTATTCCTTGACCGCGCGCAACAGAGATCGACCCGAGTCGCTACTGGGTTGACCGTAGTCGAACACGTAGCGGCGGATCTGATCACCTGCGGCGGAGATCTCGATCGCGTGCAGTCGATGTCCGAGGTAGCGCTGGAAACGAGTGATGTACTTCTCGCTGACGTCGGGACGCGGTTCCAGCTCAAAAGTAACGATCCGATCAACCGAGTCTGGGTCTGCTGGATCGAGACTAACCAAACCAGCCGCCGTACGGCGCAGCGTGTAGCGAATTTCCTTCGGGTGGGCGTAACCGGCGTCGGTATCCTTGTCGTACACAACGCGGAAACCATTCCCGTTGGGGTCTTCGCGCTCGACCAACATCCATGCGAATGTGTTCTGTGGATCGGAGTCCAAACGAGAGTTTGAATCCAGCCCATAGCGCGAGACGATGCCGTCCTTTGCGCGCACCTCCCAGTGGTCTCCCACTCGGTCGATACGCAAGAACGATTCCCGCTTTGTTGCGTATCGATTCGGTACACCCGGATCCGGGATTAGCTCTTCACCGTCGAGTTCGAAGACGTCGCCGGCGCCGTACGAGGGAACGCCTTCTTTCGTCGATCTCTGAATCGAGCCAAGTCCCAGGCTCCAGCCATGGCCCACCCAGGTATCTCCAGAACTGTGCGATGAGTAGGTCAGTGCGAGGTTCGGCTGCATTCCCCCCGTCCCTGCCGGGACGCGGATGGGAACGCTGTAGTTGGCACTTCCATCTGCGCCGACGGTCAAAGGATCGGAGGATCCGTTCCCAGTACCCGAAAGCCCCGTTTCCCCACGTTCCATGAGGAGAGTAGAGTCGCCGTCATCCCTCGCGAGCGCTTGATTCGCGGGAATCACGAGCTGGATGCAAAGACCAATGGTCAGAGCCTGGCGGACCAAGCCCCACCCGCAGAGACCGATGCGAAGATTCCGGTTCGACACGTGCTTACTCGAAGTACGCCACAGCTTCGAAGACGCAACTCGTGTAGTCCGTCGCCTGCGAGAGTCCCGCATCACCACAAACGCCACAGTTGTGTCCGTCAGTCCCGCGTGTTTGCACGCGAATGGTGTGCGGGCCGGCTACGAGTTGAACCCGCGCGCGCACAGACCATGGAACGACCCACGAATCGGCGGCGGAATTCACGGTGATGCTTTGCCCCTCGGCTGACATGGGTTCGTCATCGACCGAGAAGCGATAGTTTTGCTGGCACCAAGGGCTTCCGGCCGCAGCGTATTGGCTACCGCTCGAATCGAGAGAGACTTTTGCACCTTGAGGAAGATCAAAGGTGAGTTCGAGGCCAGGAATTGTCTCCCATTCGGAAGAGCTCGCCACCCAGCCATCGCTGTCAGCCCAGTAACTCCGAGGCACAAGAGGAGGCGGAGGAGGAGGCTCCGGGTCAGAGCCGCTCAGCGCATAGGGCACGCTCACGACCTCCTGTCGCGGGAGCAACGGCTCATTGATGCTACCGCCCGGTCCGCTCAGAACCGTAATCTGCAAAAAACGAGGAAACCCTTCAAAAGCGCTTCGCAGCTCTCCGGGGGTCGACGGCGAAAGGACGAGCCCATATGCCCCATTTACAACCGATGCGCTCACCTGCTTGCGGAGTTTCAACTGTCCTCCAGCGGCTTGGTCGAAAACGTCGACAAGGAAGACGTAGGTACCGTCAACCGGTGGTGATCCACCCAGCGACTGAATCGTTCCGTGGAAACGCATCCTTTCCGGAACTTCCGCATCGACGTCGGATTGGAACGCAACGACGAAAACGCCGACTAGCAGAAGACGAACCAATTGAATCTTCATCGGATTTCTCCAAGTGAGACGTCCCCATCGATCGGGAATCCATCTTTGTCGTACCGTAGCTACCGCTCTTTCCCTGGGTGTCGTCCCGCACGGAAACTTTGAAGTCCACTTTTATTGAGGGTGACACACCGTAACGTCCAGGTAGAAGCGCTATCCCTCGGCATTCGCAACGAATCTCATTGAGCGGTGTCTAATTTCGACTAGATCTGACGAAAACCGGGCACCTAGGAGCTCCCCACGGGTGGGAACCTAGCTTACCCGCGCAAACGGAATCGGAGACTGGCCGGGGCGGTATCGAGCCGAAAGGATGCCCGCCTCGCACACTCCCAGAGAAGCCTTTTCATCGCGATTGTGAAAAGATGTCGGTCGTTCCCCGCGAGTTCCTCCCGCCGCTTTCATCAATTCCTTGACATGATTTGGAGGCCGCCCAGGGCCGTGGGGCCGCCACGCTGACCGCCGATGACCAGGTATGACCGCCCCTGACCAGGCTTCTCGTGTAAGTACGCGTTATTTCTGACGCTTGGGGAGTACTGGCAGTCTTGGGGTCGGGGGTTCGATCCCCCCCAGCTCCACCATTCTTTTCGCGGGGTTAGTCGAACAGGCTGATCCCGCGTTTTCGTGAGGGGCCGCATAGAGCCGTCCCGGGCTGCCTTCCTCACCCAAATCGAACTCAACTAACGATAGATCCGCGTTTTCTTCGGGCATGTCGTGCGGCGTGCATCTCATTCGATGCGGCCGGAACTCTGGACACCGCCGGAGGAAGTTTCGACCCGGCGTTCATCTCGCGTAGCTGCCCCTGAACACTATGCAGCCTGGCCGGACTGCTTGGGCCGCCAGGCTGGGGTTTCGAGCGACGCTTCGCGTCGCGAACCCATCGCACAGCGCGCGAACACTACGGACAGACGGTGTTGGTACCACACACGTTGGAGCCCAGGTTGATGCCGTTGATCACGTTCTCGCGGAAGCCCCAGGTGGCCTCCATGCGGAGTCCAAGAGCGGCGTTGCCTATGGCGCTGTTTCCGATCGCGAGTCCGCCGTTGACATTGTCGTTTCCGAACTCGATTCCGAGATCGAACCCGTCCTCGTCGTTGTTGTATGCGCTGTTGTTCGCGAGCGTACTTCCGGGGCCGGCAACGAACCCGTCGTCATCGTTGCTGTGGGCCGAGCAGTTGGACACGGTGCTCCCGAACCCCACGGAAATTCCATCGTCGCCGTTGTTTCGGGCGACCGAATCTCGGACGGTGCTATCGAGGCCCGCATTGATACCGTCCGACCCGTTCAATGATGCGATCACCCCGGCGATGATGGAACCAACACCCACGGCGACACCGGCATCGGCGTTGTTTCTCACGTTGACCCTCTCGACGCGGGACTCATCGTCGACAAAAATTCCAGAGTTCCCGAATCCGCGCACCGTTCCGTTGGAGATCCACGCGTTGTCCGCAAGAGAGCCGTCGATCCCGTGCCCGGGGCCGCAGCCTCCTTCGGCGAAACAGCGCAGCTCGAATCCACCGAGGTCGAGCGTTACCCAACCCGCATCGATCTTGATTGCCGGCCCCCCGCCTTGAACGACCAGAGACCCCGTGAGCCGGTAGCTTCCCGACTCGCTGATGGTGGCCGGAAATCCCGGCGTATCGCCCGGCGTGATCCCTCCCGCCGCCACCCGGGCCGCATTGATCTCCACCACGCCGTCTACCGCCCAGGCGCTTCCGCCGGTGGCCAGCAACACCAGCGACATCCCCGTCATCTTCCAGTACTTCGAACGCATTCCGCGATACCTCCTCGTTTTCCTCAGCTGCGGATACAGCCCGTTGATGCCACACAGCTTCGACACAGGTTAACGCCCCGTCGCCGCAGGTAGTGACTTCAAAACTCGATCACCGTGCAAACAATTGAAGTCGAAAGAGAATTCCAGAATCAGGGCACCGGGCTAGCAGTCTTGGGGTCACGGCGAGGATACGCGTGCTTCGGGGGTTGTGAGCGATGCTGGGGCGTCGCGAAGCCTGTGCACAGCGCGCGAAGCGCGCCGTGCTCGCTCTCCCCTCAGCAATTGCGGTCTTCGCGGGATCAGGCGACCTGCGGTTGGGCCTCAGATATTTCGTGACGCACCGTTTCGGATTGACCTGGCACGAACGCAGGGCGCAGTGTGCAAGGTTGCTCCCGCGAAGGAAATCCTCATGCCCCGACTCCTACTCTGCTCCCTCGAAGATAGCGGTAGTGGGGCACCCGTGAACGCCACGGCGTGGATCCGGTCCGGTGAAGGAGGCCTCTCTGCCTCACCCAACTGTAGTGAGTGGACCTTCGGAGGCGTCCTAGGTAATGGACCGACCATGCATATCAACTCGATCGTTGATCAGTTGGAGGGCTTGGCTCTGTACCAATATTCGTACTTCATGTGCGTGATCCAACACCCTGTCTGGTGCGTTGAAGACGTGATCCCGGACTAGCTTGAAATACCCATGCCCGCGATGTGGCGACTCGCGCTCGTAGAGGGGCCGCCCAGGGCCGTGCCCATACTTGTGTACTCAGACTCACAAAGCCGTAACGTCTATGGGCAGCGCCCACTCGAGGAGGCCCGATGATTCCGAAACAGCCTTTTGGGAATACTGGACACCAAAGCTCCCGTATCATTTTCGGCGCAGCCGCGCTGGCCGCCCAGGATCAAGCTGGCGCCGATCGAATCTTGCAA
>JAJDAL010000018.1 GCA_029261875.1 Deltaproteobacteria bacterium | reverse complement strand
AAGATCGCCCCCTACCTGGTCGCGATCCTGGTGGCCGTCGGCATGTTTCGCGCGTCGGGCGCCTTGGACGATTGGGTGATTCCGATGATCCGGCCGTTGACCGACCTGCTCGCGGTCCCGCCCGAAGCGCTTCCCATGGCGTTGCTCCGCCCCCTGTCGGGTTCCGGTGCCTTTGGCGTGATGGGCGAAATCTTGACCGCCCACGGCGCCGATTCCTTCGCCGGGCAACTCGCGAGCACCCTGCAGGGCTCCACGGAAACGACCTTCTACGTACTCGCCCTCTATTTCGGAGCGGCGCGCATTCGCCAGGGTCGTCACGCACTGGCGGCCTGCCTGACGGGAGACGTGGCGGGTTTTCTCGGAGCCGTCGCCGCGTGTCATTGGTTCTTCGGCTAAGGGGCTAAGGTCGACGACGTGAGGGACAACCGAAGCGCAGCGCTTCTGGGTGAAGACGCCGTGGCCTGGGTCGAGTCGGTTCTCGAGGCCCCCATCGCCCGCCTGCAATCCATCCCGAGCGGCATGGGGCGGCGGCGTTTCGTTCGCGTCATCGCTCCCAAGAGCCGCATTCCCCATTCCGTCGCGCGCATCGATGCACCGGAGGATCCGCGCAACCGCCCCGCTGGATCCAACCCCGAGCCCGCCCTCGAACCCCTGCGCAGCCATTGGGAAGCCAGCGGGATTCCCGTGCCGCAAAGTTTCGGCTCGAACCCTTCCCTGCACATCGATCTATTGGAGGACGTGGGCCCGCTCTCGCTCGAAGAGGCCGCGCAGAAAGCCTCCGCTGCCGATCGCGATCGCTGGTACGAAGCCGCGCTGGCGATCATCGTGGGAATCCAGAACATCCGGGACACAGCCGAGGGCTTACCCGCTTTTACGCGAAGACTCGACGGTCCTTTGCTTCGCTACAAGGGCGAACTATTTGCCGCAATCAGCCTTCCGCGCCTGCTCGGGAAGCCGCCCAGCACGGCGGAAATCGAATGCGTGTACGACGCCTTCGAATGTGTCGCGGATTGCGTTCGCAGCGCGCCGATGCGTCTCGCCCATCGCGATTTCCAAAGCCAGAACCTCTACGTCGACACGTCCTCGGATTCCCCGCGGCTGCGCGTCATCGATATTCAGGGCGCGTTGCTCGCACCGCCGGAATACGATGCCGTGTGTCTAATGCAGGATTCCTATGTCGCGTTGCCGGACGCGATGGGCTCGGCGTGGTTGGATCGATTGCGACCCGCGCTCCCCGACGCGCCATCCCCCGAAACGTTTCGCGGTCGTTTCGACCTGCTCGCCCTGGCCCGCAAGGCCAAGGATCACGCGCGCCTGCTGGAGGCCTCGGCCCGCGATTCGCGCTTCGCGCGCTACATCGAACACACGGAGCGTTTGCTGCGCGGCGCCGCCGAGCGTTGCGCCGCGCGCAATCCGCGACTCGAGCGATTCGCCCAACTGCTGGGCCCCCGAACCTGATGCGGGCGATGATTCTCGCCGCCGGCCAGGGGACCCGGCTCCATCCGCTCACCCAGTGGCGCGCCAAGCCGGCACTGCCCGTACGCGGGGTGCCGATCATCACGTATTCCCTGGCCCTCCTCGCCCAACACGGTGTGACGGAAGTCATGGTAAATCTCCACCACTTGCCCGAAACCGTTCATGAAGCACTCGAAGCTTTTCGTCCACCGGGGATGACCCTGCGGATTTCGCGCGAGGAGCACTTATTGGGAACCGGAGGCGGTTTGCGGCGGGCGCGCGATTTCCTGCGCGAGAGCGACCCCTGCCTGGTGCTGGCGGGCGACATGGTGATCGACTGCGACCTCACAGATCTGGTGCGGCGCCATCGGCGCCGGGGAGGCGGCGTTTCGCTGCTGTTGCGCGGAAACGACCCCCGCGCGGAGGCATTCGGTACGATCGGCGTCGATGCCCTTGGACGCATGCGCAGGATCGGTTCCCGCTTCGACCTGGGGGGAGAAGTCCGCGCTGGTGTGTATGTGAGTGTGAACGTATTGAGCGCCCGGGTCTTCGACGACATGCCCGAACGCGATGTTTTCGGACACCTCGACGATTGGCTGGCTCCACTTGCCGCGGCAGGTGCCGATGACATTCGTGGGGAGCTCCTCGATGCGAGCGAGTTCACCTGGGAGCCCGTGGGAACGCTAGGGGAGTACGTGTCCGCAAATTTCGCCGATATTCGGGTGTCCCAGCTCGACGTCTCCGAACTCGCCACCCGCATGGGGACACGGGCGAATTCCGATCTCGTGCTCGGAGCCGGCGCCGAACTCGAACCCGGAGCCCAACTCCGCCGTAGCGTCGTATGGCCCGGCGAGCGTGTTCCCGCCGGACTCGTCGGACAGGACGGCGTTTTCGCCGCAGGCGCGTTTCACCGGCCGCAAGACGAGAGGGAACCCAGCGCGTGAGTGATGTCGTCTTCGTAGGAACGAGTGACGCGTTCGGTGCGGGAGGTCGGCGCCAATCCGCCATCTTCGTGCGCGGCGATGGCGGCGCCATGCTGCTCGATTGTGGCGGTACGACGAACACCGGGCTCGCTGCTCTCGGCATCGAACGCAACGAGATCGACGCCATTGCGGTCTCCCACTTTCACGCCGATCACTTCGGGGGCATTCCCCTGTTCCTCCTGGCAGCCCTCTACGAAGACCAGCGCAAGCACCCGCTGACGATCGCGGGCCCGCCGGGCATCGAAGGCCGCGTTCGCGCCGCCGCCATCGCCCTGGGCCACGACTTGAGCGCGCGCGAATGGCCCTTCCGTCTCGATTTCGTTGAACTTCCAGAAGGCTCCCAGAACCGCGTCGGTCCGGTGCGCATCAAGTCCTTCGAAACCCGACACAACCGCGATGCTCACCCGCACGGCATGCGGGTCGACCTCGGCCGAGAAGAACTCGTTTATTCCGGAGATACGGGCTGGTTCGACGGACTCCCGCAACACGTCGCCGGCGCCCAGCTGTTCGTTTGCGAATGCACGCTGCTGCAACCGGACTGGGAGTTCCATTTGAGTCTCGAGGAACTGCTCGAGCGCAAAGATCAATTCGATTGTGGCCGAATGATCCTCACGCACCTGGGTCCCGAGATGGCCGAACGGCGCGGGGATTGCGAGTTCGAAACCGCCGACGACGGCCTCGTCATCAAGATCTAGCGCTCCGATTCCCCACCCGCGCGGCGATCGAGTTCGCCGCGGATGCGCGCGTGTTCCGTCGCGTCCAGGGAGAAGCCGCGCAGCACCCAAAGCGCGCAAAACGAACCGATCAGAGGAGCTCCGGCAAAGAGCCCACGCAAGGTCAATTGCGCGGTGGGGGTCTGTTCCACGTTGGGTTCGAACCCCGAGAGTTGCAGGGCGACGCCCGTCAACATGATGACCCCGCCGATTGCGAGCTTGAGCGCAAAACCCCAGGCCGCCGAATAGGCGCCCTCTTTGCGTTGACCACTCGTGAACTCGTCGAAGTCGATGGTGTCCGCCAACATGGAAAGACCGATCGCGCCGCCGCAACCCGCGGACACACCGGCTCCCACCAGGAGCCCGCACAGCAATACCACGTCACCGGGCCCCACGAAGAACGTAGCCCCAAAGAAAATTCCGCTTCCCACCAATGCGATCAACCAGCTGTCGCGCTTGCCGATGCGGCGCGACAGCGCGATCCAAACCGGAATCGACGCCACACTCGAAAGCACGAAGAAAGCGGGAATCACCGCGATCAGATCCGGGCGCTTGAGCACGTACTCGGAGACGTAGGGAGCCAACACCCCGAGCACCCCGCCGCCGAGCCCCTCGATGAACCAGGCCACCAGCAGCACCCGCGCATGGGGGTTGCGCCAGACATCCCGCAGGGCCGCGTAGGGACTCGCCCCGCCCCGGCCGACATATTCGGAGCGTTCCGCCACGAGGAGGGGCGTCGCGAGCAAGAACAGCGCTGCCAGCACCCCACCCGTGCCCGCGATCCACAACACGGCACCGCGCGGGTCCGAGGCGTTGCTCGCGTAGCCGATCGCCGTGAACGCGAGCAACATGCCGAACACGAACGCCATGCGCTGAGCCCCGAACACGCGCGAACGGCGGTGGTGGTCCGTAGAGAGTTCGGCCCCCAGCGCTTGATGGGGGATCGTGTAGACCGTGTACGCGGCATAGAATCCGAGCAACGCCACGGCACACCAAACCGCGAGTTCGCCCTGAGAGAGGGATGTGGGCGGAGACCAGACCATGCCGAAGAAAATCAAGAGCAAGGGGATGCCCGCCAACATCCAGGGACGGCGCCGACCGAAACGCGAACGCGTGCGATCACTCAGAAAACCGACCAGCGGGTCCGTGATCGCATCCCAGACGCGCCCGAGTCCGAACATCACCCCGATCAGCGCCGGGGCCATCAACAGAACGTCCGTGGCGAATTTCAAGAAATAGAATTGAACGAAGAACAAGATGAAGGAGAACCCCGCAGCCGGCGCGGCGTAGGCCACGAGGATCGGAAGCGCGGTTTCATTGTGCTCGTCCGCGTTGCGAGGCTTCACGAGCGGGACCGCCTCGGACACGCCGCGCCCAGCCATGGAATCAGAGAACGTCGCAAAGTCGCGTCTTCGAAAGTCTTCGATAGTGACCGTAGGCGCGCAGGCCCAGACCCATCAAACCCGGCTGCGCGACTTCCCGTGCGAAACTCGGACGCTCGCACAACGTCGCGTAGTGGCGCTCGAGTCGCGGATGTCGCGCCAGGGGGTATCCCGCCAGCCCGAGACGATGCAACGAGATGAACCAGGCAATTTCGAGGACCGAAATCCGGTCGCCGATCAACCACGGACGATCCTGCAAACGCTTTTCGAGCCCCTCGAACGCGTGCGCGTAGGCGGCAGCGGATGCGCGGGCTTGCTCGGCCGGAATGCCGTTTTCGGCAAAATTGCGCCACCACGCGACCTCCCGGTCGCGCGCCGCATCGGGCGCACCGGAACGGGCGAAAGCGTCGAGGGTCTTGGCGGACTTGCGCGCCAGGCGCCCGGGCACCACGAACCCCATGGTCAGCGTGCGGAGATCCATGTGCAGACCGTCTTCCAGATCGAGGGATTCCCGGACCCAACGCGACTCGGCTTCGTCGCGCGGAAAGAAGGAAGGCAATTCCGACGGAAGTCCATCCAGATATTCGAGAATGTCGTTGCTCTCGACGTGCACGACGCCGTCGTGGACCAGCACCGGAACCACACCGCGCGGATTGATTCCGAGAAACCGGGGCCGCGTATTTTCATGCCCCGGCAGGTCGACCGGATGGGAAGCGTAGTCGATGCCCTTCTCCGCCAGCAGGATTCGCACCTTCTGCGAACAGGTCGATCCCTGGAAGTGGAGCAGGTGAAGCCCCTTCCAATCGAGCACCTCCCGGGTGGTGATGAGATCGTCCGACAGTTGCATTCGCGAACCTCCTGGGACCTCAGTCTACTCCGAAGCGGTTCCGAAGAACCGTTCGATCAGGGTCGCACGATCTCGCCCAACACCGCGGCCCGGGAGGCGCCGGTGGTTCGGGGAAGGTGATTGGGAATCCCCAGCAGAGCGTTTCGCCCCATCAGAGAGAACGCCATGGCTTCGGCGGCATCTCCGGGAACCCCGTGGGCGTCGAAGGTCTCGACGGGACAGGTGAAGCGCTGCGCGAGGGCGGACATGAGGGCGGGATTTCTCGCGCCACCGCCTCCCACGATCAAACGATCGAGTGGCGGCGCGGACAGCAAATTCCGGTGGGCACGCGCGACGGCTTCTGCGCTGAATTCGACCAGGGTTGCGAGCAGATCGTCGGGGTTTCTCGCGTGGGTTCGCCATTCGTCCGCAAGTGCCCGGGCTTCGGCCGCACCGTATCGCTCGCGGCCGGTCGATTTGGGCGGCGGCCGGTCGAGGTAGGCGTCGTCGAGCAGGCGTGCGAGCAGCTCGGCATCCGCTCTTCCGCGCAGCGCACCGGCACCGTCGCGATCCATTCCGAGACGACCGTCCGAGAAGATCCCCACGACGGCGTCGAGCAGCGCATTGGCGGGTCCCACGTCGAATGCCGTGACGTCGTCGGGTCCGGCGTCCGCGGGAAGCCAAGTCAGATTCGCGATTCCGCCGAGATTGAGCGCCATGCGCGATTCCGCTGCGCTCGTGAACACCGCGTGATGGAAGAACGGCGCCAAGGGCGCGCCCTCCCCGCCTGCGGCCAGGTCCCGCGCGCGAAAATCCGCGATCGTCGTGGTCCCCGTGCGCTCGGCGATCACCGAAGGATCGCCAATCTGCAGCGACGCGTGCCGCTCCGGATGATGGGCGACGGTTTGGCCGTGGGACGCAACCGCGTCGACCCTCGCCAGCCCGCCGCTGGCCTGCGCGACCGCCTCGGCGGCGGCGGCAAAACGCCCCCCGAGTTCCACATCCAACGCCGCCAGTTCTTCGAGCACGCGCGCGCCCTCCAGCTGAGCATCCGCCAGGCGGTGAATGCGCCGGCGCAGCTCCGGCTCGAAAGGAGAATGGTGAAACGCCTGCAGTCGAAACGGATGCACTTGGGCATCGTCGGGCCATTCGACACAAGCCGCATCGACGCCATCTGCGGAGGTTCCCGACATCAATCCGATGACTCGCACGGGCCCATCTTAGGCTCTCCGGGGCCCGGCGGCCGCGCCGCCGCTCCGTTGACATCCCCCCGAGGCGCCCGAATACTCTGCTCCCGGTCTGCCTGGACACGTTAGGAAAGTCACAGCGCTCGAATCCCGTTAAACGCTTAATCCGGGATCTGTGCCTCGCGGCAATGGTATCCGCTCCTTTCGGGATTCGTCCCGACGGGGAATGGACGAGATTCCGCGATACGGAGCCCACCTGGTTTGTTGCCAGGGATTGAGCCTCTTTCCGACGGCCGGGGTGGATCGCTTCAGCGCGCAAAGCAGGAGGGAAGATTCGACATGACGGATTCATCGCGAGCCCAGGGGGGCCTGATCTGCATCGCCGCCGTTGCCGTAGCGGCCCTGTTCTTGATGGGATTGCTGGCGGAAAGCTATTGGGCGATCGCGCTCCCCATCGCTGCACTCGTGGCCTTTGTCCTCGGGCTGACCTTCTGGGTCGGCTGGACCATCGCCACCATTCAGGTCGAACCGGAAGTCGACCCGGGCAACCCGGAAGAAGAAACCGAATCGGCGTCTTCGCCCACTTCGAGCTAGGTCCAACCACGCCATGCGCATCGCACTACTGACGTACCGTGGAAACATGTTCTGCGGCGGCCAGGGAATCTATGCCGCCTACCTCGCCCGGGAATGGAAGCAAGCCGGCCACGACGTCCACGTGATCGCAGGCCCGCCGTTGCCGGAGCTCGACCCGGGCATCCCGCTGCACGTCATCCCCAACGAAAACGTCTTCGGCGTTCAACACCCCGATTGGGCGCGGCGCGAAAACCCCCTGAAACTGCTCTCCCCGCTGAACCTCTGGGAACTGGGCGTTTCGCGCTTCGGGGTTTTTCCCGAAATGCAAAGCTTTGGACTGCGCCTGTTCATGCGTTGGAAGCGCCTCCACGAGCGCCATCGCTTCGATGTCGTGTTCGACAATCAATCCTTGAGCTGGGGCCTGCTCGGCATCAAGGCGTCCGGCGTTCCGGTGGTAGCCGCCATCCACCATCCTCTTCACATCGACCGAGAGGCCGACTTCGCCATCGATCCGCGCCTGAAGATGAAAATCAAGCGCACCCTGTATTTCCCGCTCTTCATGCAACAAATCGTCGCGCCGCGCCTCGACCGCATCGTGACCGTCAGCGAAGCGTCGCGAACCGAAATCGAGCGCTACTTCGGCATCCCGGAAAAGCAGGTCTCGGTGGTCTACAACGGAACCGACCTCGAACGCTTCCACCCGATGCCCGAACAACCCATCGAAGCGGATCTGCTGTTCGTCGGTCGCACGGAAGACCGAAAAAAGGGCATTGGAACGCTGCTGGAAGCGCTTTCACTATTGCCCGAGAACATCACCCTGAAAATCGTGGACGGACGCATTCCCGACGAAGGGTTGGTCCCGCGCTTGATCCGCCGCTTCCGCCTCGAGAATCGCGTCCTCCTCCAGCGCGAAATGCTCAGCATCGAAGACCTGGTGGCGCAATACTCGACCGCACGCGTCGCGGTGGTGCCCTCGTTCTTCGAAGGCTTCGGATTTCCTGCCAGCGAAGCCATGGCCTGCGGACTGCCGGTGATCGCCAACGCGGCCGGTGCCCTGCCCGAAGTCGTGGGCACCGATGGCAGCGCCGGGCGCCTGGTACCGCCGCGCAATCCACGCGCCCTGGCGGATGCCATCGCGGACGTCCTGGCGGATCCCGAACGCGCGCGGCAAATGGGCATCGCGGCGCGGGCGCGGGTGCAACGCGTGTTTCAATGGAGTGACGCGGCGGCGGGCCTCGTCGATGTCTTTGAAGAGGTGCGGCGTGCTACTCACCGTCGATCTCGAGCGGCTTGACCTCCGCCCAGGTGACCGGGTCCTGGACGCCGGTTGCGGAGAGGGTCGCCATTGTTTTGGCGCCTTGGAGCGCGGTGCGCGCGTGGTGGGCCTCGATTTCGATCGCCAGCCCCTGACCACGGCGGCAGCCCCCCTGCGCGCACGGGCGCGGGAAAAGGATTCCCTCGGCGCCATGCTCCAGGGCAACACGCTGATGCTGCCCTTCGCGGACGCCACCTTCGACAAAGTCATCTGCTCCGAGGTGATGGAGCACGTCCACGATTACCGACAGGCGGCGCGAGAACTCGCGCGCGTCACCAAACCCGGTGGACGCATCGCGGTCACGATCCCCACCGCCACCAGCGAGCACCTCTACCTGCGCCTGGGAGATGATTACTTCGAGTCGCCCGGTGGGCACATTCGCATCTTCAAACCGCGGGCGCTCGCGAAAGCCCTGGCGGACGCGGGCTGCGCGACGCGCGGCGTCGGATTCGCCCACGGACTCCATACGCCCTATTGGGTATTGCGCTCCATCGTGGGTTTACCGCGCGCGGACGGAAGCGGATTGGTGAACGCCTACCGGCATTTCCTGATCCGGGCCACGGCATCGAAACTCATGGCGTTCCTGGAGCGCGCACTCAACTTCGTTTGCCCGAAGAGTTTGATCCTCTACGCGGATCGCTGCGCACCCCCTGCAGCGACATCGTCCCGGTGAACCCGGTGTCGCGCCCCCTCCGCATCGCCTTCGTCGCGTACCGCGGAAACATGCGTTGCGGTGGACAGGGGATCTACCTTTGGTTCCTGGCGCGCGAATTGGCGCGCCGCGGACATCACATCGACGTATTCGTCGGCCCGCCCTACCCCGACCCGATGCCCTTTGCGAACCGCACGGAGAAGCTTCCGAATCCGCAGTTCTGGGGAAAATGGTTCGAGGGCGATCGTACGCGATTCTTTCCCGAGCCCAATCCGTTTCGCGTCTTCGAACCCCTGAACTTCTACGAGCTCGGCGCCTCCCTGCTCGGCTTCCTACCCGAACCCGCCGCCTTCAGCGTGCGGGCCTTTGCGCGCCTCGCCCAGGAGCTTCGGCGGGGCGTGCGCTACGACCTCGTACACGACGTTCAATGTTTAGGCTACGGCTTGTTGGGACTGCGCGCGCTCGGCTTGCCGGTGGTCACCACGGTACATCATCCGCTTTCGGTCGATCGTCGGGCTTCCTTCGTGCGCGACCAAAGCTTGATGGATGCCCTGGGAACCATGGAGTTTCACCCGGTCGGCATGCAGGCCTTCGTCGCCCGCCGTCTCGATCGCGTCATCACTTCTTCCCACGCGAGCGGGAAACAGATCGAGCAGGATTTCGGCGTGTCGCCCGAGCGCCTTCGCATGCTGGGAAATGGCGTCGACACGACGCTGTTCGCACCGCGACCGAGCGTGATGCGAAGGGAGCGCGAGGTGCTGTGCGTCGCCCGCGCGAGCGACCCCACCAAAGGCGTCCTCCGCATGGTGAACGCGCTCGCCCAGCTTCCCGACGACGTGCGTCTGACCCTCGTGGACCAGGACGGCCCCTCCCATCCCGCCCGAGCGCGGGCGGCGACCCTGGGTTGCGAAGACCGCGTCGAGGTGACCGGACGCGTCTCCACCGACACGCTGGTGAATCTCTATTCCCGCGCCGCCCTGGTGGTCGTTCCATCGCGCTACGAGGGGTTCGGCCTACCGGCCGTCGAGGCCATGTCGTGTGGGACGCCGGTGGTGGCAACGGCGGTGGGCGCGCTGCCGGAAGTCGTAAGAGCCTGCGGGGGCGGAGTCATCGTCGAAGACGCCAGCGCCCTTTCCCTCGCCAAAGCCATCCAGGCTTTGCTCGAACAACCGGAAACGCGGGCCCAACTGGGCGCGCGCGGGCGGCAACGCGCGGACGCGCTCTACGCCTGGCCGCGGGTCGCCGCAGCTACGGAAGAGGTCTATCGGGAGCTGGTCGGAGATTGCGCCGTCGCGCGCGGTCTTCCGGCAAGAACCACCACGTCCGCCAGAGACGGGACGGCTTTGGCGAGCTGATCCATGGATCGCAATGCCACGGCGGCAATTCCCGCCGGCAGGCGTTCCAGGCCCCGACTCCAAACCGGAATCCCCCATCCGAGCGAGACACCGCGCACGATGTCGAGTTCCAGCCAACGGCTCGCCTGCTCGCGCATGAGGGAATATTCGTAGCGCGTGAAGTGATCCGACGGGACGTCGTAGGTGCGACGCCCGCGACTCGGCGCACGGCCGAGCCAGCGCTCGCGCACGGTATCCACGCGGCGTCCCAAGCGACACGAAAGCGATTCGTAACTCGCGATGGTGAGCACGACGTGCCCGGTCGGGCGCGTCACGCGGGCCATCTCGGCGATCGCTTGCTCCGGCGCATCGAAATGATCGATTGCGCCTTTGCAGATCACCGCGTCGAAGGTTCCCGAGGCGAAGGGCAGCGCGTCGGACCATCCCCGCACACTCGCCAATGGCGCGCCCGACTCCTCGCTCTTCATGCGAAACAAACCGGCCATCCGAGCGGAGGGTTCCGCGGCAACCACCTGTGCGCCGCGCTCCGCCATTGCGATGGCATCCTGGCCGATACCGCTCGCGACATCCAAGATCCGCCGCCCGCGGTCCGGTCGGGCGAGCTGCAAGGTAACGTTCGTCATGCGATCGAATAGAAAATCGCTGTCTCGGGTGGTCCCCGTCGGGATCACGTCGCTCATGTCTCGGTCGAGGTCCACTACGCGCATGGGGGCCAGACCGTAGCTCGCAGACAAACCGGGCGCCGCTGGTCCCAGAAGGATATCTTGGGGCCGCAATGGCAACTGCTGCGGCCCACGAGACAAGCCAAGCCGATGCTTCGGCGCCCGGTGCGTTCGATCGCCTGGCCTCCTTCCGCGTCACCTACATCGCCTTCTTCTTCTTCGTTTTCCTGTACGTGCAAAGCGTCAGCTGGACCGAGCAATGGCTCCATGCCCACTTTCGCGAGGCGTTGAACCGCGCCATCGATGTGAGCCCGGAGGGCGGGCGCGTACCGGTCAAGATCAATCGCCGCGTCCAGCGCGTCATCAACAACTCCCGCTGGACGCGAATCGGGGGCGTCAAGGTGGCACCCACGATCGTGGCAGCCGATATGAGCGTCCTCTATTCGCGCGGTCCGTGGCTGCCCGGTCCGCTGCCGGACGATCCCGCCGCGCGCCACCGCGAAGGCAACCGTCTCCTGCCCGCCACCGTGGGCGATTTGATCGTCACCCTGCCCCACACTTCGCTCCTGGCGGCGGTCATCCTGGTCGCCTACGCGGCGATCTTCTTGACCACCGCATTCGTCTACGCGCGCGCCGTCGGTCGACGAGAAGATGCCCTGATCCGCGAGGCACAGAGCGCGCGAACCGCCGCCGCGGAGCGCGCCGCGGAGATCGAACGCGAACTCGATGCCGTCCGCACGCGGATCGCGAAGAACCCGATCGAGAAGGATCAAGCGGAGAAGATCCGAGCCCTGCGGGCGGAACGCAGCGCCCTGCAGGACAAACTGGCGAGCGTCGCGCGGCGCGAAGAAGAATTGCGCGGCGAGGCGTCGCGCTCCCAGGGACTCGATGAGGAACACCAGGCCCTCGAGGAAATGCTCGAAGAGGCACTCCACGATCTCTCCCGCAAAGACGAGGAAATCGGGGGCCTCCAGGACCGACTCAAGAGCGCTTCCAAAACGGGAGCGGGCAGCAGCCGGTCCCGCGAAGCCGATCAATGGGGCAAGCGATTGCGCACGCTCTACAAGACGCTCGAATTCGACGACCGGGCCATTTCCGACATCGTCGCCCTACGCGACGAAACCATGCGCCTGAAGGCCGAAGAAAGCATCAAACGCTTGGCGGACGAGACCGAAAACGCATTGATCCGGCGCAAGGTGGGCGGGCTTCCGCCGCAACGCGCCATCTTCGAATTGGGTTTTGCGGGCAAGGGGCGCATCTATTACTGCAATAGCGAGCGGCGGCGCTTTCGCATCCTCGCCATCGGCGCCAAGAACACCCAAAAAACCGATCTCGAATACCTGAGCCGCTTGAGCTAGCTCGCCCGGGCGCCCGCGATGCGTGCGCGAAGACCGGCCAAGCGCGAGGGGATGGCGGCCGCCGAGGCCGCGTAGGCCGATTTCAACACGGCCTTGAGTTCGCCGTCGTCCCAGGGCTTGGGAAGCAATGCGTAGATGCCCAGGCGCGCCAGATCGCGCTCGGTCACGGCGCCGTTCCAGCCCGTCAGGATCAACCGAGCGGCGCGCGGACGCAGCTGTGCGGCCCTCCCCAAGAACTGCAGTCCATCCATCCGCGGCATTTTGTGATCGGAGACGATCACATCCACGTCCTGTTCTTCGAGTAATGCCAGCCCCTTGGAACCGGATTCCGCGGTAAAGATCTCGAAACCCTCGCGGCGCAGGGTACGGCGCAGGGATGACAGGACGCGCGGCTCGTCGTCCACCAGCAGGAGTTTCCCCGGGCCCCTCACGAAGCCCTCGGGGTTGCGCGTCGTTTCGGAAGCGAGACCGGACGCTTGATGGGCAGCACGACTTCGACGCGCGTGCCGTGGCCCTCCTCGCTGTGGATCTCGAGTTCTCCTCCGTGGCGGCGCACGATGGAGAAGGCCGTGGAGAGGCCCAGTCCCATTCCGACGCCCACGTCCTTGGTGGTAAAGAACGGATCGCAAATCCGATCCAGGTTTTCGGCCGGAATCCCCACCCCGTCGTCGATGACTTCGACGCACACGTGTTCGCCCCTGTCCGAGCTGCGAAGTCTCACGGTACCCGGCTCGGCGCCGCGGGCCAGAATGGCCTGATAGGCGTTCATCAATAGATTCATGAACACCTGCTTGAGCTGCATGGGAAAACATTCGATGGGCGGAAGCGGTTGGTAGTCCTTTTGCAGAATCACCGAGTGCTTCATCATGCTCCAGACGATGTTGGCCGTGGAGTCGACGCAGTGAATCAGGTCGGCGCGTTCGGGCTCGTCCGGATCCGGCCGGGCGAAGTCGCGCAAGTCTTGAACGATGTGGCGGATGCGTTCCGAGCCCTCCTGGGATTCGCGAATCGCCGTGGCCAGGTCGCGCATCAAGAAGTCTGCGTCGAGTTCTTCGATGCTGGCCTCGAGCACGCCAGCGGCGCTGCGAATCTTTTCCATCGATCCGGATTCGGCAGCACGGCGCAACCCGGTCACGTGCTCCCACAACTGCTGAAGGTCCGCCGCGTATTCGGACATCTGACGCAAATTGGCGTCGACGAAACCTGCGGGGTTGTTGATTTCGTGGGCAACGCCCGCCGCCAGCTGACCAATCGACGCCATCTTTTCCGTCTGTGTCATCTGCCGCTGCAGTTGCTTGATTTCCGAAAGGTCTTGGAACACCGCGACCGCGCCCGAGCGCGCACCACTGGATTCCCGCAGCGGTGCGCATGAAATCGCGACCGGGACCGTGGACCCCTCGGGCTGGCGCAGAAGACTTTCGGCGCTCCGAACCCGTTCCCCACCCCGCAACGCGCGCTCGAGAATGGCAACGCCTTCGCCCGCGTTGGAGAAACTGTTGGACAGCGGACGGCCCTGTAGGCGAACGAACTTCGCACCCAACAGGCGCTCGGCTTCCCCGTTGGCGAAGCGGATGCAGCCCGAAGGATCGAGCACCACCAAACCGCCGTTCATGGTTTGCACCACGTCCGCGGTGTAGCGACGCAAGTCGTCTACGCGCCGCCGGGCATCGCGACGTTCGGTGACCTCGCGCCACTTCTGAATCTGCTCGAGCACGGTTTGGCGCAGTAAATCGGCGAAGGCCGGCCCTTCGGCGACACATTCGGCGGCGCCGCGCTGGAACAGGTCCAAGGCCACTTCGGTGCTGTCCGCATCGGCGGTGATGACCACGACCGGCGGTCCGGTGGCGCGCAGGGCTTCGAGCAAGGCGCTCGTTTCGCCGTTGCCCTCGGCGTGGGCGACTACGAGTTCAGGAGACGAGTCCGCGATCCGGCGGAGCGCCCGTCGCACGTCCGGCGCCATATCGACCTGGACCGAAGCGCCCAGCGACGCCAACGCATTGCCGACCCCATGCAGGTCGACTTCGTTTGGCTGAACCAACAGAATGCGTACTGCGGCGTCTGCCTCGGACAAAGGTTCCCCCACGTGTGATGGGGGGTCGCGGAAGCTAACGGATCGCGGAGATCCGACCACCCCCCTCGGCGTCGCGAAGGCCGTGAGCAGAAAGCTTGCGATAGAACGTACTGCGGCCAATGCCCAGCAGTCGGGCCGCCAGGTTGACGTCACCGCGCGCCTCGGCCAGGGCGCGCTCGAGCGCACAGCGCTCATACGCTTTGAGGGAGAGCGGCACGCGCGCCGTGGGGGCGGGGACCCGGGCCCCGTTTCCCCGCGCTACCGGGAGGTCCGCGAGCCGCAGACGCCGTCCCGGCGCCAGGGCGAGGGCGGATTCGATCACGTTTTCGAGCTCGCGCACGTTCCCGGGCCAATCCCGCTCGACCAGAAACGCCAGGGCGTCATCGCTGATGCCTTCGAGGGGGCCGTGTTCCCTGCGATGCTTGTTCAGAAAGTGGTGAACCAGCAATGGAATGTCTTCGCGACGCTGGCGTAGCGCGGGAATCTCGATGCGAACGACGTTCAAGCGGTAGAACAGGTCCATGCGAAACGCGTCGCGTTCCGCCATTTCCACGAGATTGCGATGGGTTGCGGACACCACCCGAATGTCGACCGGTAGCGCCTCCGCCGCGCCAACCGGTCGCACCTCCTTCTGCTGAAGCGCCCGCAACAGCTTCGCCTGCATATGGGCCGGAACCTCGCCGATCTCGTCGAGAAACAGCGTGCCGTTCTCGGCTCTCCGAAACAGCCCCGGTGCCCCCAGAGCGCCGGTAAAAGCCCCGCGCTCGTGGCCGAACAATTCGCTTTCGATGATGGTTTCGGGCAGCGCGCCACAGTCCACCGGCACGAAGGGTCCCTCGCTGCGACCGCTGGTCGCGTGGATCGCCCGCGCTACCAATTCCTTACCGGTCCCGCTCTCGCCCTGGATCAACACATTGCTCTGGTTCTCGCGCAGACTCTCGATCACGCGCACCAGGCCCCGCATGGCGGGCGACTCGCCGACCAGATCCGGCCGGGATGCCCGGCCGCCCCGGAGCTGTTGCTCGAGTTCCCGGTTCCTGCGCACCAGGCGACGCCGCTCCAGCGCCCGCCGCACCGTGGAACGCACCCGGGGAACGTCGTCGAAGGGTTTCGCGAGATAATCGAAGGCACCTTGGCGCATGCACTCCACGGCGCTCGTGACCGACGCGTGCCCCGTGGCCACCACCACCTCCACTTCCGGGCGCTCGCGCTTGATCCGGTCCAGGAATTCGCGACCACTGGCTCCCCGGATCACGAGATCCAGGACGATTACGTCCAGGTCCGGATCGCGCAGAAAGACTTCGGCCGCTTCCGTGGTCTCCGCCGTCACGACCCGATGTCCGTCGGGCTCGAGGGTTCGCACCAGCGCGCGAAGCATCAGGGGCTCGTCATCCACCAGCAGAATCAGGCCCGGCGCTTCGTTCGAAAGGGAGTCTCGGGCACGCGTGGAGGGCGTCGCGGTCGTTCCAGGCATACCGTTTCATCGGTCCCAGAATTGAGACCCTTGAGATCCGGTCAAACCCGGCAGTTGAAGCACCCAGCCCGAATCCGTAATCTCCCCCCGCCCCCCTCCGCGAAGCGGAGGAGAAACTTCTGCGTAAATCTCACGTTTTGGTCGTCGACGACGAGGAACTCTACCGCCGAGCCCTCGAACGGATCCTTGCGCGCGTGGGCTACACGGTCCACACCGCGCGCGATGCCGGCGAGGCCATGGCGGTGGTTTCGGGGCAAAATCTCGATCTCGTCCTGACGGACGTGAAGATGCCCGGCATCAACGGACTCGAACTCGTGCGCCAGGTCCACGATGTCGATCCGGACCTCCCCTGCATCGTGATCACCGGCTACGGAAGCGCCGAGAGTTCCGTCGACGCGCTCCAGGCCGGTGCCTTCTGGTATCTCGAAAAGCCCTTCGACCAGAACCACCTCGACGTCGTGCGCGCGCTGGTCGAGCAGGCCATCGAGTACCGCCGACTCAAGACCGAAAACCGGATGCTGCAGAATCAGCTTCTCTCCCGGTATCGCTTCGAAAGCATCATCGGTCACAGCTCGGCCCTGCGGCGCGTGCTCGAAACCGTGGAAAAGGTGGCGGACTCCGACAGCACCGTGCTGGTGACCGGCGAGAGCGGAACCGGGAAGGAGCTCATCGCCCGCGCGATCCACTACAACAGCCGCCGAGCCGATCGGATGCTGGTCACCGTCAATTGCGGTGCAATCCCCGAAGAGCTGTTGGAATCCGAGCTGTTCGGCCACGTCCGGGGCGCCTTCACCAACGCCGTGAGCCATCGCGAGGGGCGCTTTACGGTTGCCAACGGCGGATCGATCTTCCTGGACGAGATCGGGGACATGAGTCCGAACCTGCAGGTGAAGCTGCTGCGGGTCCTTCAGGATCAGACCTTCGAACCCGTCGGTTCCTCGAAAACCGAGAAGGTCGACGTACGCGTGATTGCCGCCACCAACCAGAACCTCGAGCAGGCCATCCGCGAGCGGCGTTTCCGCCAGGATCTATTCTACCGCTTGAACGTCATCCCCATCGAGGTCCCGCCCCTGCGCGAACGCCGGGAAGATGTCGCGCTCTTGATCCAACACTTCCTGGACAAGCTGAATCAGGAAAAAGGCAAGTCCGTCGACGGCTTCTCGAAAGCCGCCATCGACCGCCTCTACCGACACGATTGGCCCGGCAACGTGCGAGAACTCGAAAACCTGGTGGAACGCCTGGTGGTCATGAGCGGAGAGGGTGAGATCGACGTCGAACAGCTCGAAGCCCATTTCCTCTCGAGCGCACCGCCTCCCGCCAGCGGGGCCCCGCGCTTGCCGGAAACGGGGTTGTCGTTCAACGAAGTGGTCGACCGGTTCGAGGCGGATTTGATCGAGCAGGCCCTCGAGCGGACGGGCTGGAACAAGAATCGCGCGGCCCAGCTGCTCGAACTCAATCGCACGACCCTGATCGAAAAGATCAAGAAGAAGGGAATCGACGTCGACAAGTAGGACCGGGGAGAGCCCGTCCCGCCCTGCTTTCGGCTCCGTTGCCGATCCCTTGCCCCTGCCAATTTCCCAACGCTTTCACGCTCTGCGCCGTCGGTCCGCCGACGCTTCTGCCGGCCCCGGATGGCAAACGCCGCGCGGGTAGGCAGGCGTTCGCGCGGCGGCGTTGCAGTCTGAAACCCCCCGTCCCCGCCCCAAAACCCGCTTAGTATTCAGCGGTTACGAACGCTCCCGCACGCCCGCTGCGCAGCCCTTTGCGATTCATGCACGCGAGTGCGCGCCCATCAAAACGTTTGGCACGCAGCCTGCTTTGTCCGGTGTCACGCCCCGAGGAAACCCGCACGACGCGGGGGCCAGCGGGCGGCCCAAGGACCGGGCCTTGTAGCGGGAGGATTGCATGGAAGCGCTGCTCCGAGATGCCAAGACCACGGAGGACGACGTTCCGAACCCCTTGAAGGAACAGATCGTCCTCGAGCACACCCCCTTGATTCGATACATCGTCAATCGAATCGCCGTCCGCCTCCCGTCGCATATCGACCTCGAAGACCTGCACAACACGGGCGTCATCGGTCTGATGGATGCGATCGAAAAATACGACCCGGAGAAGAACTGTAAGTTCAAGACCTATGCGGAATTCCGCATCAAGGGCGCCATCCTCGACCAGCTTCGCTCCCTCGATTGGGTGCCCCGCAGCGTGCGCCAGAAGGGCCGCAAGCTCGAACGCGCCTACGGCGAAGTCGAACAGCGCCTGGGGCGTTCGGCCAACGAAGACGAGGTGGCCGATTCCCTCGGCATTCAGCTCGACAAGTTTCACGAACTCCTGAACCAGGTCCGCGGCATATCCCTCGTCAATCTCGAGGAGATCGGCAGCAACAACGCCGACGGCGAGCGTTCCGGTGGATTCGCGGACATCATCGAAGACCGACAGTCCGAGAATCCGTATTCGGAACTGAAACTTCAGGAAATGAAATCCATCGTGGCCGACACGATCGGAACCCTGCCCGAGAAAGAACGCCTCGTGGTCTCGCTGTACTACTACGAAGACCTCAACATGAAAGAGATCGGCGGCATTCTGGGGATCACAGAGAGCCGCGTCTGCCAGATTCACACCAAATCGGTTCTACGCCTCCGCGCCAAACTCAAGGGCATGACGGAGCGCTAGCCGACGAGCCGCCTGCGCGCCGCGCGGCGGTGGGTTCGCACAAACCAGAAACGTTTCGAGAAAGAGGCCCTAATCGGCCTCGAAGCGGACGATGACGACGGTGATGTTGTCGAGGCCGCCCCGCTGATTCGCGAGCGCGATCAGATCGGCGGTGGATTTGTCGAGATCGTCGCTGTTGTCGGTCACGAGCTTGGCGATTTCTTCGTCCTGCACGTGGTCCGTGAGTCCGTCGGAGCACATGACGAACACGTCGTCGACGTTGGGACTCAGCTCCGCGAGATCTGGCTCCACCACCGGACGCACGCCGACGGCCCGAGTCAGAATGTGGCGATGCGGGTGCTCGCGCGCGGCATCCGCGCTGATTTGGTTCTGCCGCAACAGCTCGCCGACCACCGAGTGGTCGTCGGTCAGTTGCCGAATGCCTCCGCTGCGCACCAGGTACGCGCGGCTATCTCCCACGTGGGCCAGCGCGGCGCGCTGATCGCTCGCCAGTAGCGCGACGAGGGTGGTTCCCATTCCGGCGAGATCGGGGTCTTGGGTGGCGCGGGTGAAAATTTCACGGTTGGCACTCGCAACCGCGCCGCGGAGCTTCTCCGAGATGCTCGACGTGGCGCCCTGAAGAGCGCGAACCGCCTCGACCGCGCCCTGGCCCGCCAAGCGGCTCGCGAGTTCGCCTGCGGAGTGTCCCCCCATGCCGTCGGCGACGAGATAAAGGCCCAACTCGGGCGCCACGATGTGGCAGTCCTCGTTCTCCTTTCGTCGCCGGCCAACGTCGGTGGCCGCCCCTACGCGGATCCTCATGGCACCTCGCCGTATTCGCGCGCACGCCTCGGCAAGACGCCGGGCTGGCGCAATCTCTTCTATCGGCAGGCATCTCGGCACCCTTGATGCGACGTTTTGTACCCTTGCGCCCCTCCCTCAGAAGCCGAAAACTGCTTAAAATCAGCCGACTCTGCGCTATCCAGCGCACACGGGTGAGGGCGCACCTAAGGGTAAAACCCCTCACTCGTGCGATGCGCTCCTTGCGCTCGGATCCAAACGGGGGGATTTACGCGTGGCACGAACCGTCCTGCTCGCAGACGACAGCGTCACCATTCAGAAGGTGGTCGAGATCAGCCTTTCCGAGGCCGACGTGGACCTCGTCACCGCCGATCACGGCAACGATGCCCTGGCCCGTTTCCGGGAGCTACGGCCGGATCTCGTGCTCGTGGACGTCGCTCTGCCCGGAATGGACGGCTACGCCCTGTGTCAGGCCATCAAGGCCGAAGACGACCGCGATGTACCGGTCGTACTCTTGAGCGGAGCCTTCGAGGCCTTCGACGATTCGCGTGCGGACCGCGTGGGATCCGACGCCCACATCACCAAACCTTTCGAGGCGGCCACGCTGGTCGAACGCGTAACCGCCCTATTGAATCGCGAACGCCCGGCCCCGGCGGAACTCGCCACCATCGCCCAAACCGAAATGGAGGGCGAAATCCTCGACGCCGAACCCGCGGACGAAATCCGGGGAGACACGAGCCCGACTCTCGAGGCGGAAGCCACGGTCGTGTTCGAACGGCCGCCGGCCGTCGCCACTCCGGTCATCGACCGCTCCGAACGCGATCCGTTCCTCGACACCGGCGACCACGGACTTCGCGAGTTGGGCGTCGAACTCCTCCGGGGCGCAACACGTGCAAAACCCGAGCCCCTCGCATCCGAGAATTTCGAGTTCGCCCTCGGGCGCGACGCGGAGCCCAACCCCGAATCCGACGAAGGGGGATCGGACCGCCTGGACTTGTTCGACGGACTCGGTCGCGATACGGATCGGCGCGAGACCCATACGGAACTCGAGCGCACCGAACGCTTCGATGTCGCCGCGGCGGGCTTCGATCCCCCGCCTGCGCCGCCGGACCTGGCGCACAGCGGGCCCGCGCCGGCCGAAACCGCGGTCCCCTTCGACGCGTCCGCCCAACAACGCATCCACGACACCCTCGAAAAAATGGCTTGGGAGGCCCTCAGCGAACTGCCCGAGACGCTCGTTCGAGAAATCGTTGCGCGCGTGGAGGCCATCGCGTGGGAAGTCATCCCGCGCATGGCGGACACGCTCATTCGCGAAGAAATTCGCCGGCTCAAAGGCGAAAACGATTGACCGGAGTTTCCCCGCAAGCCGACACACTCCCCAAGCGCTTCGAACCCACCCAAGCCGAAAGCCGCTGGTACGAGGCCTGGCGCGAGCGTGGCCTGTTTCATCCCAGCGCGGACGACCCGCGCGAGCGTTTCTCCATGGTGATCCCGCCGCCGAACGTCACGGGCTCACTCCACCTGGGGCACGCACTCAACAACACACTGCAAGACGTCCTGGCACGACACAAGCGCATGCAGGACCTGGCCACCCTGTGGCTCCCGGGAACGGATCACGCCGGCATCGCGACCCAGGTGGTCGTCGAACGCCAACTCGCCCAAAAGAAGAAGACGCGCCACGACATCGGGCGCGAAGCCTTCGTCGAGGAAGTTTGGCGTTGGAAAGAACACTCCGGCGCGCGCATCATCGAGCAACTGAAGGCCCTCGGCGCGTCGTGTGATTGGGAACGCGAGCGTTTCACCATGGATGAGGGCCTCTCCCGCGCCGTGCGCGAAGCCTTCGCTCGCCTGCACCGCGAAGGCTTGATCTATCGCGATCGCGCCCTGGTCAATTGGTGCCCGCGCTGCATGACGGTGCTATCGGACCTCGAAAGCCCGCACAAATCCAGCGCCGGCCGCCTGTATTCGATCCGCTACGCCTTTGCCGAGGGCGATGGCGGAATCGAAATCGCCACCACCCGGCCCGAAACCCTGCTGGGCGATACGGCGGTCGCGGTCCATCCGGAAGACGAGCGCTACAACGCTGCGGTTGGAAAGCGCTTGCGCCTTCCCCTGCTCGACCGCGAAATCCCCATCGTGGCCGACGATTTCGTGGATCGGGAGTTCGGGTCCGGGGCCGTGAAGATCACACCGGGCCACGACCCCAACGACTTCGAATGCGCCAAGCGCCAGGAACTCCCGGCCATCAACATTCTGGAACCCAACGGAACCTTGAACGAGAACGCGGGGCCCTACGCGGGGCTCCGCGTTGCGGATGCGCGCGCGCGTGTGGTCGCGGACCTCGAAGCCCAGGGGCTCCTGCTGGGATCGAAACCGCACGACCACGAAGTCCCGCACTGCGACCGCTGCGACACCGTCGTCGAGCCGCTCCTATCCGAGCAATGGTTCATGCGCATGAAGGAATTGGCGAAGCCCGCGATCGCTGCCGTGCGCGAAGGCCGCATCCGCTTCCACCCCCCGAATTGGGAAAAGACCTACTTCCACTGGCTCGAAAACATTCGCGATTGGACGTTGTCGCGGCAGCTGTGGTGGGGACACCGGATTCCCGCCTGGCGCTGTGCTGCGTGCGAAGCGTGGACCGTCTCCGCCGAAGATCCGACTCGATGCGAGTCCTGCGGGTCCGCCGAATTGCGCCAGGAAGACGACGTACTCGACACCTGGTTCTCGTCGGGATTGTGGCCTTTTTCGACCCTCGGCTGGCCCGACGATACACCCGACCTGCGCGCCTTCTACCCCACGTCGGTGCTGTCGACGGGCTTCGACATCATCTTCTTCTGGGTCGCGCGCATGATCATGCTGGGACTCCACTTCATGGACGAAGTGCCCTTCCGCGACATCTACATCCACCCCCTCATCCGCGACGCCGAGGGAAAGAAGATGTCCAAGTCCAAGGGCAATGTGATCGACCCCATCGAGGTCATGTCGGTCCACGGTACCGATGCGCTGCGCTACACGCTGACCTCCCTGTCGGCCCAGGGGCGCGACATCAAACTCGGCGAATCCCAACTCGACGGCGGTCGCGCCTTCGTGACCAAACTCTGGAATGCCGCGCGTTTCGCATTGATGAACCTCGAGGGATACGACTCGAACGAGCCGGCGCCGCCGGGTTCGCTCTACGAACGTTGGATTCAATCGCGCTTGGAGCTGGCCCTGCGCGAGTCCGGGGAACAACTCGACGCCTACCGTTTCAACGACGCCGCCAACACCCTTTACCGCTTCGTTTGGGGAGAGCTCTGCGATTGGTACATCGAACTCGCCAAGCAGAGCCTGCAGGGCGACAACCCCGATGCGCGCCGCGCCACCCAACACACGTTGGTGGCTGTGCTTTCCGGCGCCCTCCAAGCCCTGCATCCCATCATGCCTTTCGTCACCGAAGAAATCTTCAAAGCCCTCCCGCGCGACGATGACCGAATGCTCCTCGAGCGCCGCTACACGGAACTGCGCGAGCGCTTCCCGCGCTTGTCCCAGGGGCTCGAAGGCGACGAATTCGAGGAGATGGAGAATTTCGCCGAGATCGTGAGTCGAGTGCGCCAGGTTCGCGGCGAGTTGGGCTTGCCGCCCAGGATGCCGATTCACGTCACCTTTCCGAATTCCGCCCAAACCCTCGTCGAGAGCCATGCGGTCGCGATTTCGGCACTCTGCCGCACCGATGAGTTGCGATTCTCCGACGAACCCGCCCCCCCGGAAGCGGCCGTCACCCAGGCCGCGGGTTTTTCGATCCGCGTCGAACTCGAAGATCCCCGCTTCCTGAAGGAAGAAGTGCGGCGGCTGCAGAAAGTCGCCGCGACGCTCGAAAAAGATCTCGCGTTCGTCGCCAAGAAACTCAACAATCCCAAATTCGTGGAGCGCGCCAAACCGGAAATCGTCGAGGGCGAGCAGGAAAAACATGCGGACCTGGAAACGGAGCTGTCGGGCGTTCGCGAGCGCCTCGCCGGCCTCGGTCGCCTGACGGGTACCTAGGTCGTGAGCGCCCCCCCCTCCCTGCCGACCGCCGCCGTGTGGAGCGACTTGCTCGACACCGCGTTGCGCGAAGACATCGGCACCGGAGATGTGACGAGCCAACTCACGATTCCCGCCGACCAACTCGCTACGGCGCAGATCGAGGCACGCTCGGACCTCGTGTATTGCGGCTGGGAGGTTGCGCGGGAAGTCTTCATCCGGGTCGACTCCAGCCTCGAATGCCATTGCGTGCCCCGAGAAGGCGAGCGCGTGTCCGGCGGGAGCGTCCTGGCCAAGATCCACGGCAACTTGCGCAGCATCCTGGCGGCCGAGCGCACGGCGTTGAACTTTCTGGGCCGCCTGTGCGGCGTGGCGACACACACGCGACGCTTCGTCGACGCCATCGCGGGCACATCGGCGAAGATCGTCGATACGCGGAAAACGATTCCCGGTTGGCGCGAGCTCGACAAGTATGCGACCGCCATGGGGGGCGCGATCAATCACCGCATCGGGTTGTTCGATGCCATCTTGCTCAAGGACAATCACATTGCGGCCATTGGCGATGTCGCGGCGGCGGTCAAAACCGCGCGCGAGCGCGCGCCCAAACATCTCTGGCTCCAAGCCGAGGTCGAATCCCAAGCCGACGCCGTGGCGGCCGCCGAAGCCGGCGCGGACTCGATTCTGCTCGACAACCTTCCCCCGGACGCGATGCGCGAAATTGCGCAGCGCCTGGGCGCTCGCCTGGTCATCGAAGCCTCCGGGGGAATCGATCTCGACAACGTACGCGCGGTTGCGGAAACCGGGGTGCACCGGATCTCGATCGGCGCCCTCACCCATTCGGCCCCCGTGGCCGACGTGGCCCTGGAAATCTGCGATGGAGGGGTAGCGGCGTGAGCCAGGGCTCGGCGCGCGTCCTCGATGCTCTGCGACGCGCCGGTGGCCGACCCTGCTCGGGCGAATCGCTCTCCCAAAGCCTCGGGGTTTCCCGCACCCAGATCTGGAAACACGTGGGCGACCTGCGGGAGCGGGGTTACGCGATCGAAGGGGAACCCGGCGGGGGCTACAAGCTCGCGTCCGTGCCCGACCGCCTGTTTCCCGAGGAGATCCAGGCGGGACTGGAGACGCGCTGGCTCGCTCGGGAGATCCACTATTTCGACTCCACGGACTCCACGAACCGCGTCGCCTACGACCTTGCGCGCTCTGGGGCCGCCCACGGCACGACCGTGGTCGCGGAAGGCCAGACCGCTGGCCGCGGGCGCTTGGGGCGGAGTTTCTACTCTCCCCCCTATCTCAATATCTACACGTCGATCATCGTGCGCCCGAAGCTCACCACCGCGGACGCCCCCACGGCGATTCTGAGCTCCGCGGTCGCCGTGGCGGAGACCGTCGCGGCCTTCTGCGGCGACGCGGACGTCGAACTCAAATGGCCGAACGACGTCCTGCTCGGAGGGCGTAAGACCTCGGGAATCCTGATGGAGATGGGCGCAGAAGCCACCCGCGTGGCATTCTTGATCCTCGGAATCGGGGTCAACCTGAACGTGCCCGCCGATGCGTTTCCCGAGGAATTCCGGGCCTCCGCGACGAGTCTTTCCGCCCACCGCGGCCAACCCATCGATCGAATCGCCTTTGCGCGGGCACTTTTCGGTACTCTGGAGTCCGTGCTCGAGGCCCACGAAAACGGAGGATTCGAGAGTTTGCGATCCCGTTACGAGGCGCGTTTCCGCATGCCGGGGCGCCAGGTTCGCGTCATCGAAAGCGGTGCCCCGCCGCGAGACGGCCGGGTGCTGGGTATCGATCGCGACGGCGCCCTTCGCCTCGAAGGTTCCGACGGCAACGCATTCCGCGTCATCGCGGGAGACGTCACCCTCGCCAAGGAGAATTCGTGAGCTCTCCTTTGCTCCTCACCATCGACATCGGCAATACCAATGTCTCATTGGGTTTGTTCGATTACCGCGAAGGCAGCGGCAAGCTGACGGAACATTGGCGGATCAGTACCCACCGCGAACAATCTTCCGACGAAGTCGGGATCACCGTCCGCGCGCTGTTCGAGCACGCGAGTTCCGACATCGACGACGTCAGCGACGTCATCATCTCGAGCGTCGTCCCCCCGCTGCTTCCCATCTGGGAACGGGTCTGCACCAAGCTGTTCGATTCCGGCCCGATGATCGTGGGCCCGGGCACGCGGACCGGCATGCCCGTGCGCTACGAGAATCCGCGGGAAGTGGGGGCGGATCGAATCGTCAATTCCGTCGCGGCTTTCCATCTCGTAGGCGGCCCCACCATTGCGGTCGATTTCGGCACCGCTACGACGTTCGACTGCATTTCCAAGAACGGCGAATACCTGGGCGGCGCCATCTTCCCAGGCGTCATGATTTCCATGGAGGCGCTATTCGAACGCGCGTCGATGCTGCACCGGGTCGAGATCGCGCGACCGAAATCCGTGATCGGGAAAACGACCACCGCGTCGCTTCAGTCCGGACTCCTGTACGGCTACGCGGGAATGCTCGATTCCATGGTCACCCGAATCCGTGGCGAACTCGGTGCGGAAGCCAACGTGATCGCCACCGGCGGACTCGCGCACCGAATCGCCGACGAATCCACCACCATTCAACGGGTCGAGCCGTTCTTGACCCTCGACGGTCTACGAATTCTCTTCGAGAAGAATCGATCGGAACGCGGCGAAAACCCGCGTAAGGAGAGCGAGTAGGATGAAAGACGTCGACGTTCGCGACACACGAAACTTCGCCCTGATCGGACACTCCCACGACGGCAAGACGTCCCTCGGCGAAGCCATCCTCTTGAGCGCAGGCGCCACCCAGAGCCTCGGAAAACTCGAAGACGGTTCCTCGAATCTCAGCCTGCTTCCCGAGGAGAAGGAACGCCTCACCACGATGACGTCCTCCGTCTACGCCTTCGATGCGGACGGAAAGCACGTCACCCTGGTCGACACGCCCGGCGATCCGAATTTCCAACCGGACGCCCACATCGCATTAGGGGCATTGGATTCCGCCATCCTGGTCGTTTCCGCCGAGGACGGCGCCAAAGTAGGTACCGAGCGGATGTGGACCCAGGCGCGGAACCATTCGCTCGCGGTATTGGCCTTCGTGAACGGCATGGATAAGGAACGCGCCGATTTCCTCGCCGCCGTCGACTCCCTGCGAAAGCTCGAGGCCAACCCGATTCCGCTCGCGCTGCCGATCGGCGCGGGGGAAAACTTCAAGGGCGTCGTCGACCTCCTCAACATGCGGGCCCGGACCGCGGCCGGCGATGCAGAGATTCCCGCAGACATGGCCGACGAGGCGACGGCCGCCCGCCAGCACCTGATCGAGGCCGTTGCCGAATGCGATGACGATCTTTTGGAGAAATACCTCGAAGAAGGCGAACTTTCCCCGGAAGAGATCCGCAGCGGTCTGGTTGCCGGCGTCCGCGAGAGCAAGCTCGTCCCGGTGCTGTGCGGCGTCGCGAATACCGGATTGGGCGCGGATCTGTTGCTCGAATTCGCGTTGGAGTTGTTTCCTTCGCCCCAGGATCGCCCGGCCTGGGCGGCCCGCGCCGCCGACGGCGATGCGGAGTCGGAATTGACCGCGGATCCGAACGGTCCCTTCGCGGCGGTCGTCTTCAAGACCATCATCGATCGCTTCGCGGGCAAGCTATCGGTGTTTCGCGTGATCTCCGGCACAGCCACGGGAGATTCGAGTGTCCAGAATGCCACCACGGGCTCGAAGGAGCGCTTCGGAAAACTCTTCGTCCTTCGCGGCGCAGAACACGTCGACGTCCCCGAAGCCGGCCCCGGCGACATCGTCGCAGTCGCGAAGCTCAAAGATGCGCACACGGGAAACGTCCTCATTCCGGAAAAAGGTGGCCCGCGCGTCGCGGAACTAGCGATTCCCGAAGGGGTTCTCTCCTACGCGATCGAAGCCAAAGCCCGCGGCGATGAAGAGAAGGTGTTCTCGTCCCTCGCGCGGCTCGTGGAGGAGGATCCCACTCTGGGTCTGGGCCGCGAAGCGTCCACGGGCGAGTTCTTGTTGACCGGGATGGGGGAACTCCACATCCGGACCACGATTCAAAAACTGCGGCGCCTGTTCGAACTCGAAGTCGACCTGAGCACCCCCAAAGTCCCCTACCGCGAGACCGTCACACGAAAAGCCGAGAACGTCGAAGGCAAGCTCAAAAAGCAGACCGGTGGCAAGGGGATGTTCGGCGTTTGTTACCTCACCGTCGAGCCCCTGCCGCGCGGCACCGGATTCGAATTCGTCGATGAGATCGTGGGCGGTTCCATTCCGCGCGGACTGATTCCCGCGGTCGAAAAGGGAATTCGCGAAGCCCTCGATCGGGGCCCCCAGGCGGGCTTTCCCGTGGTCGACGTTCGCGTGCGTTGTATCGACGGAAAACACCATGCGGTGGATTCCAACGAAATGGCCTTCAAGCTGGCCGCTTCCTTCGGCTTCAAGGCCGCGGTCGAACAAGCCAGGCCCACGATTCTCGAACCGATCATGAACGTCGAAGTCTCGGCTCCGGAGCAATACGTAGGAGACATCATGGGCGACCTCTCGAGTCGACGCGGCCGGGTGCAGGCCAGTGAGGCGCGGGGCTCGGGACACCGCATCCAGGCCCAGGTCCCGATGGCGGAGATGCTCGAATACGCGAGTTCGTTGACGAGCATCACGGCGGGGCAAGGTGCATTCCACATGGGCTTCTCCCATTACGAGGAAGTGCCCAGCCAGATTCAGGAAAAGATCGTCGCGGAAGCCCAGGCGTCGAGAACGGAAACCAGCTAGCCCGGTTCGAGCGGCGCGGGCAATGCGCCGCCGCCGCCGCAGGGCGTGTCCAACGGTGGGCTGCCAGGAGTTCGAATTTCTACGTGGAAGGCTCGCCGCAAAAGATCCGGCTGCAACTCTCCCCGGAAGCCGCGCGCTATGCGCGACGCGACGCTCCGTTGGATGCGCGGCGCATGGCGGCCGGCGGAGCTCTCCCGTTGCCGCCCGTGGAACTCGCCACGGTATTGTTCGTCTTGCTCCAGGACCCGGACTCCGAAGTCAAGGCAAAGGCCCGGGAAAGCCTCGACTCCCTGCCCGAGGACGTCGCCGCAGCGGTGGTGCGCGGGCCCGCCCATTCGGCTTTGCTCTCCTATCTGGCGCGGGCCTATCAAGACCGCCCCGCCGCCCTCGAGCGTATCGCGCTGAACCCGCAGACCGACGACGCCACCGTGGCGTTCCTCGCCACGCTCTCTCACAAATCCGTCATCGACCTGGTGGCCAACAATCAGGAACGCATGTTGCGCTGCCCCGAAATCGTCGATGCCCTCGGGCAGAACGCACTCACCGGCAAAGCCGCGATCGATCGAATTCTCGCCTTCATGGGGATCGAACGTACGGAGGGGGAAATCGCAGACGACCTCGACGCGGCACCGCCCCCGCTCGCACTCGAGGAGATCGACGATGTTCAAGCGAGAGCGGCGCTCGAGGCCTTGCTGGGCGACGATGCCTCGGACATCGCAAAGGAACTCCTCGACGAGACGGACGGAGAAATCGAAGAATCGCTCCGCGGCAACCTGCACTCACTGATTCAACGCATGAACGTGATGCAGAAGATCAAACTTGCCCGCCTGGGAAACC
>JAJDAL010000017.1 GCA_029261875.1 Deltaproteobacteria bacterium | reverse complement strand
TTGCAAGATTCGATCGGCGCCAGCTTGATCCTGGGCGGCCAGCGCGGCTGCGCCGAAAATGATACGGGAGCTTTGGTGTCCAGTATTCCCAAAAGGCTGTTTCGGAATCATCGGGCCTCCTCGAGTGGGCGCTGCCCATAGGGACTCCGGAAGGATCAGTTTCGGCACCTGCTGCAGGGTCCCATATGGTCTAGACCGCTTTCGGCGTCCCGCTCAGCGCCCGTAAAGAGATGACGCGTGTTGGTTTGGTTCATGGCCACGGATCGACCGTCGCCGTCGCTTGCACTGACGAGTTCACCGTATGGCATCACGACGGAACGCTCGAGAATGCGACCTTCCTGTGTGGTCACCAGGAGATTCGACCCAACCGGATCCGGGTGATAGAAGCGGTACTCCGCACCTTCCGAGGGTCTCGTCGCCCCTATCCACATCAGAATCGAGATGAGCACGAGAATAAGACGGGTCCCCAACACGGAACGCATTATCGATCGCAAGTGCGAAGTCCGAATCTCAATTGTTGTCAGTTTTGTGGGCCGCGCTGTTACCGAAACGTTGGCGACGGACGCAGGCATCAGTTCTCGTGCTCTCAAGGTATTCGCGCACGTCATGCCCCCGGGAAACTGCAGCCCATGGTGTCGGTGCTTGCGGCCCCATTCGGTCCAGAAAATCGATCTATTCGTGTTGGGAGGTGACCTGCTCGATCGTTGCCAGATGGAGAATCGGCAACGCGAAAGGTGTCGGGGTGGCGGCCAGGTTGAAGAAGTTCAGGTACTCGCGCGACGGCGCGCCGGGGTAACGCTCAATCACCGCGAAAGGCTCAAAACAGGTCGAAAAAACTCGTCGGCGCTTGCTCAGTGGTGGCGGGTCCTTCGATCCCAAGTTGACTGATGGCATCGGTCAACTTGTTGATGACGCCGATCGCGGTCTTCAGTTTGGGATCGGATACGGCTTCTTTCGCAGCCTCAGTCACTGCGCTGCGAGTCCCGAGAGCCGCTTTCGTCGAGTCGCCCTCAATACCACCCTGGGCAGCCTCGAGCCCCGACATGACGACTCCGCCACCCGGCACCAGAATCGAGAGACCCTTCGCGAGCAGCATCCCATTGTCGAGAACCCCATCCATATCGGCCTGGATCTCTTCATTGGTTCGACAACCGCAAGAATCCATTAGTTCGCCGTTCACGCGTGCCATGTCGCCTGCACCCGCCTCGAAGGCGGCGCGCTCGGGGGTCACCACGACGGTCACCACGCGGCCCTGTACCATCACTGGAGTTGCGTCCACGCCGAAGACTTCACCCGTGGGATCGGAACCGTTCAGCGGGTTGCCGTCTCCGTAGCTGTAGGGACTCATAAACTGGCTCGCTGGATCGTGGCTCGTAAACATGCCGAGCCAGGGATCGTAGTAGCGGGCGTTCATGTAGATGAGACCGGACGCATCGATGGCGCGGTGCCCGGTGAATGCGAATTGGTTATTCGAGGCCTGACTGGTTCCGTCGGCTCGGTAACTCGCTGTCTGCCCGTAGGGTCGGTACACCGTATTCTCGACCGCATTGCCGAAGCCGTCCGTAGCGAGCTGGACGTGACCGAGTCGGTCCGGGTGGTAGTAGCGGATGTCGGCTTCGATCCCTCCCGCGGAGGCGGACCCGTACAGGAGATCGCTGCCGAAGCTGTCCACGGTGGACGACGCCACTACGCGGTCTCCAGCCTCAATGTGTCGGACCAGCTTGTTTCCGGTGAGGTCGAAGTCCTTGAAGTAGAAGGTCAGCTCTCCACCGGTGTCGGAAAGCACTCGACGTCCGTTGTCGTCGTAGGCGTAGGTGGCCAGCAGCCCAGAGTCATTGCGAACCTCGATCAAGCGGTCGAGGGGGTCGTAGCGGAGCGTTCGCCCGAAGGGTAGCTGCGTCATGTTTCCGTGGTCGTCGTAGGCGATCGGATATTGAGCGCCGAAGATGTCGTCGACTGCTTTGCTCGGCTGGTGGGGTCCGAAGCCGGAGTATTCGTAGTGGTGAAGGCCAAGCCGCGTCAGATTTCCGAACGCGTCATGTCCAAAGGTCAACAGAGGCTGGCCGGGGCGCTGAAACCAGCCGGTGAGACGCGATGCGTTGTCGTACACCGCGTGCTGTTCTTGTGTATCCGCGAAGGGTGCGCCGTCGGTCAGGTCGTCCACCCTGACCAAGTGCCCGTTCGGATTGTAGGACTCGTAGCTGAGCTGACGGTGCAAGGCGCCGGTTGGCCCCCAAGTGGAAACACGCGTGAGCTTGTGCGCACCACCTGGCTCACCGTAGCCCCAGGCTCCCCGATAGGTCCAAACGTCCGTGGCACCATTGCCGTAGGTCGTCTGCGCGGATCGACCGAACATGTCGTACTCCAGGGTTTGGACGTAGGCATCACCGAGGGATGACCCCACGCTCTGGAGCTGACCCGTGGGACCGTAGGTATAGATCAGCTCTTCGCTTCCGCCTTCGGGGTGGGGCAGTGTCGTCGAGACGAGCCTGCCGATCTCATCGTAATTATTCTCGGTGATGTAGGCGGGAGACTGGGAGCCCGCGAAGATCCTTTCCCCTTCGGACAACGGGTTTCCGCGCGCGTCATACTCCTCGACCGATCGATAGGCCGCTACGCTCTCGATACCGCGGTACAACATGGCATTGTGCAACCGGCCGGTGCCGTATCCCTCCGCTGTGTCATAGACGTACATTGCCTGCTGGGTGACCTCGCCCCCCTCGCTCAGCTCCCACCCCTGTAGACGATCGAGAGCATCGTACTGCCTCGAAATCGAACCGCGGGAACTCGCTTCGGTAATCAGATTGTCATTCTCGTCATGCAGCGTCCAACGGATCGATACCTGGTCGGGATGGTTGATGGCGACTTGCCGGTCCAGAGCGTCGTAGAAAAAATGCACATCGGTGGCGGGGTCGTTGTTCTGGCGAATTCGCGTCAGACGCCCTCCGGCATCGTAGGTACGCGATTCGACGCGATCGGCAAGAAAGCTCCCGGCGAGCCAGCGCACGGTTTCCACAACGCGCTCGAGACCATCCACGCGGGTAGCCACGCAGGCTCCCTGTTTCTCCCCAGTGTTGCTACGGGGGTCGCAGGCTCTCTCTATCCGCGGTGTGGCGTAGGAAGTGCTCGACACCGCACCATCGGCGGATTGGCGCCGCAACACGCGACCGAACTGATCGTAGGTAAGTGTGGCATGGGCTCCACCTAGCGGGAAACGCCGGATCACCCAATCGTCGCTGATCACCGTGTCGTACTCCCGAACCACACGCCCTCCGAGTCCGTACTTCACCCCCTGGGTGACGACGACCTGATCGCTTCCTGCCACCATCCGACGTTCTTGCTTCTGCAGGATTCGGCCGAAACCGTCCAGGAAGATCGATTCGGTGAGATCCGTGCCGCGATTCGGCTCGAAGCGAACCGTATCGATCCGCGGCTCCGCACCAATGAAGTAGTTGTAGGTCCGGGTTGGCTGGTCCTCGCTCTGGCCGGGCTCGATCACATGTTGGAGGCGGCCGAAGACGTCATAACGCCATTCGTACTTCGCTCCGGCGGGATCTGTGCGCGAGAGCATCGTGCCGAAGCGGTCGTCGTAGGTTGCCAGAGTGATGTGCTCGAGCCCCCCGACGTCGTCGATTTCTTTCACCGGGTGAAGATGATTGACGTCGTATTCGGTAACGGTGAACGTACCGCGAGCATCTTTGACGACTCGGAGATTTCCGTACCCATCGAATAGCCGCTTGATGTTTGGATTCCCCACTCCTATCCGGGTCTCCCGGATCGAATTGCCCTTGGCGTCATGATCAAAGGTCTTCTTCAAACCTCCGACGACCTCCTCGCTTGCTATTCGGTCGCAGATCCCGTCACAGACCCGAAGAGAGGTGTTGCATCCCTGACCGATCGACGCGTGGGCGAAGCGCTGCGTCTTGAGCGTCTGCCATTCGTCGGACGTCCAGTCGTACTCGGCCTGAAGCTCTTCGGTCAGGTTTCCACACGCGTCGTACTGGCGGGTGGTACGGGTCTCCGCGGTTAGCTTGTCGGAATCGACCTCCCAGGGATCGTCCTGCTTGCTCCCGTAGTCGACTCGTTCGGTCGCGTACAACACGGGGAAGTGGCGACTCGCTGAGGAAGGGTCGACATCCAGACAGTTGGTGCCTGTCCCGCAATGGTACTCGTAGCCTTCCCTATAGAGATAACCGTCGACCAGCGTCTGCGGTTCGAGATAGTAGGGGCGCGCATATTGGATTCTTTCCGCCGGCTTCGACGCCAGGATTTCGCTCTGGTAGTAGGCGGTCTGTAGCGTCGCCCCGAAGTCGTCGGTCTCGGCGACCTCTTGGTAGCCTCGAAATTCCCGCCTCTTTGAGTCGAAATACGCCCCCCCATAGCGATAGGCGGTCGTGGTGTTAGCTGTATCGCCGCTCAACGGATCGTGCTGAATCGTTCGCGATACCAACCAACGAGGGCCTCCCCCGAACGGAGTGCGACGTTCCGGTGTTACGTCGAACACGGTTTCGAGATCGGCCCGTCGGGGCGAGCTCGCGTATTCGATGCGTGTGGAACCGCCGAGTGGATTGGTGACCTGCGTCAAAAAGTTCGGGGGCGGAGCGTCGACGTCACCGAAATAGACGAGGCCGTCGACTGGGGCCACGGAGTCGGGCCGGCCGTTGCCGTCTACGTCCATGGTCTCGGCATAGGGGACTGGGAAGATTCCGCTGTAGAGTCCGTTCAAACGCAGGGGGGCCGGGGTCGGGACGGAGTGCGCGGGCGCGAACCCGCGACCGGTGTTGAACGAGACCTCCATGAAGGAGTCGATCGGGAACTCGTCGTCGACAAGATCGGGCAGACCGTCCCCATTGACGTCGATCGCGTCGTAGTCGGCCCAGGTTGCATCCGCCGCCTCGTTCCAATGTCGAATCCGCGCGCGTCCAACTTCCCAGCAATCCGGCTCGGCCGTGAACCCACGTCCGGTTCCATACCACACGTACCAATACTGCCCTCCAACCTTCCCCTGCTGCTCGCACCAGCCTTCCGGGTCCTTGATCCCGACGGCCTGGATTCGCTCCGGAAGGCCATCTCCGTTCAGATCGAAGATGTCGTAGTCGATGTGCGAGATAAAGCCGCGATCGGCTCCACCCTGGCCACCCCGAATGGCGGCCTTGGGCCCCGGCAAGATAAGCGTTTCCCCTTCTTGGTCGAATCCGTCGCCCTCGTTCCAATAGACGACTAGCCCGCCCTCTTTGTCCACAAGCGCAATCTCCGGTCGTCCGTCACCATTCAGATCCAGCAGGTCGGCGATCTGACGGGTAACATTGAACAGCGTGTCCGTCGTCGAGCCGGATGCCTTCACACGAAATTCTCGATAGGCGATAGGGCGGGGACGATTTCCCAAGGAAGGGGCAGGCCACGGCGTGGCAGACAGCTCGAAGCGCCCGTCTTCACGCGCCCAGTAGATAAACCAGTCGGAATCGGAATCGTCCGAATCGCTCACGACGTATTCGACAACACCGTCGCCATCCAGATCCACCAGGGCGCGGTTCGTGCGGCGTTTGTCGACGTCCCAGGATTTCGCCAGGTCGTGCTCTCTCGTGAGGCACTCGTCGGGGGCTTCCCAGGTGATCTCGGGCCCGTAGAGTTCCGGTGCGTCAATGCCCTGGTTCAACTGAACGGTCCAGGTTTTGGTCGCCCCACCCTTTGACCAGATGGAGTCCGGCAGGCCATCACCGTTGATGTCCGCCACCGTAAGGATGAAACAGTGACGATCGTTCTGGACATTCCAGTCGGAGAATGTGGTGATGAAGCCGGGCGGAAGCGGGTCGTCCCGGTCGACGGCCCCTGGGGCACCGGGAACCGGCATGCTGGTTCCTTCCGAATACTCGAAACTCGTGGGCGGAAGCGACGACACATTGTCGCTACCAAACATGCGGATGGAGTCGATCAGCGAATGGCCGTTGGCGGGACTGCTTTTCCATTCAATCCGATACCGGCTAATCAGCTGGTTCTGCGCCGTGATGTTTCGGATCTCGACATCCGAAACGCGAAGCCGGGTTGCACGCCGGAAACCCGCCGCGTAGGAAAGTTGAACCTTGTCGCCCAGGAGGCCGGAGTAGTGGAAGCTGACCTGATAAACATGCTGCTGACCGGCGGTGTGTCCCCCGTAGCGAATCTCGGAAGGATAGACGTATCCCGAGTCGTTCTCGTAGCTGAACTCGATGGTGTTGCCGGTACGGTCGGTGATTCGTGTGACGTACCAGGCGAAGGTTTCATTTTTCTGAGAAGGGTCGGGACCGATGCGGGCGTCGGGATCCGTCCCGAATTCGTAGATGGTTCCGCTCGTATCGCGAAGCCTCCAGCTGTTGTCGCCCTGGAACCAGGTGCGAAAGTGATGCTCGTCGATCCTCGCTCCGTAGGACACGAAGCCGATCTTCTCCAACTCCGCGCTCCCATTCGGCGTCACGGCGTTGTACTCGTCCCGCGAGTAGTCCGGAACTCCCAGGCGAAGGATCCGCTCGATGCGCGGGAGATCCAGATCCCAACCAGGGCCGTAAGGTCCGTTGGGTCGTGTGTGGGCGTACTCGAGCGCCAGGTCGGGCTGGAAACCGTTCCGTCCGGCGGGCAATTCAAAGGGGAAGCGAAACGTTGCTGTACCGGTATTCGAGGCGGCCGAAACCGGTAGCGCGAGCCCCTTCAAGGGCGAGGCGGTGTCGCCGGTGGTTGCTCCGGGAGGGCCTTCCGGAAGTGCACCTGCCGGTGATGTCAGAAGTGCCAGACACGCAGCTCCAACGCCGATGATTCGGAAAACACGATAAGAAATCATGAGGTGACTCCAGATTCGTTCGCTTCGAGTCTGGAGACTGTGTCGGGAGACGCTGTCGCGTGACCGACTTTCTGACAGGCCCCAAAAGGAGCGCGGGACCTTCATCAGTTCGGATCCGGCCCGATCCTCCGAAAATTTCTACGTTGCGTGCGCACGCTTGCGCAATCACCGGGACAATCCCACGCGCGGACTGACGAAACCGTGCCCACTGGCATTGCATTGAACCGCTTGCGGTCACACTTCTCCGCTGCTCGCCACAGTCATCGAGTATTCCCCGGGGTGATTTCGCGGTTCTTTCCTGGGTCCGAACCCCCAAGCTCGTCGGCGTTCTAGATCCGACAGATAGATCAGGAGCTACTCATGTTCGTTTCTCGGATCCCGCGTGCCGTTAACTGCCAACGATCCGTTCGCTTGAATTCCAGACGTCTGCAAATGCTTTCAGTCGGAATCCTTCTCGCAATATTGGGTACGGCGTGCGAGCTCGAGGTCACGAGCTTCCAGTGGCACAATGAGTTTCATACGCCGAGCCGGAACGGCGCCGACGCCGAAGTTCCCCCGTGGATTGTCCACGCCGGTCCCACCAAGAACTTCTACCTCGTATCGCACGAGCAGACGAACTACTGCACCGATCCCGACACTCTGATCGACGTCGATGCCCCCTATGAACGCCCCGTTTCATTTTCCGGGGATTCGAATTGTCGTCGAAAAACCCACGGTGCACAGGTCGAATTCCCGAATGCCCGTGGTCCATTGCTGGGCGGAAGGGATCCGTTCTTCGCCCAGCTCTACCCCAAGGAGAGATACCGCCCGACCTGGATTCATCGGCGCAACTATGAAGGAGCCTACTCGGGACAGATCATTGGGGACGGGGCAAACGCCCGACTCGTCACATTCAATCACGCGGAGAACGTCAACCGAAAATACGGTAGTCGGGGAACGTTTCAAAACAGCCTGACCCATGTAAAACGGCAGGAATGCATCGAGGATTGGCGGACCGGGGAAACGTGCTGGCCTTCCTACGCTGCTTTCGTATCAACGTCGGAGATTCCCTTCACGGGTCAGACCAACTGGGGAAGAAAGGGAAAATGGGAAAGCCGTGGCCCCGTGGTTTGGCCACGAAACGGTTACCGCCGCTGGGATGTCCAGGCCGGTTGGGTTAAGACCAACGACTGGCCGGGCCTCTCCGGTGTGTACCACCCAACTTCTTTCGTTCACGACGGCTTCGTGTACCTGTACTACATCGAAGAGGGAGTCGGTGTGATGGTCGCGCGTTCTCCCTTGAGCGAATACGGTCGCCCGGGCACCTTCCATGTTTGGCGACGTGGGCACGGCTTTACCGAGCCAGCGCTTCCCGCAGGCTTCGATGTCGATCGAATCGACGACTTTTTTCATCTTCCAGGTCCGAGCAACGGAACCGTAATTCTCGAGCCGGGTGTGAATCGGTTCGCTGTGGCGAAGCTGGCAAATAGCCCTCTCTTCCTCGGAGTCGAAACGCACTACAGCGGTCAAGGTGAGGGCATGGCGGTGTCACTGAGGTATTCGATCGACCTCGTGAACTGGAGCGAGAGAAAGACGGTCCTCGAGAGCAGCAGTATTCAGACCTTTCCGGCACTCTTTTCGGTTCCGCTGAACAAGACCGGAGAAACCCACAACGAAGTCGACCTCGATGACTTCTATATCGTGGGCGTCAACTTCGAGACGCGGGACGTGACCACCATCCACGTGTCGGCGAAAATATCCCCTTGAATCTGGTGGCCGGGTGAATTGAATACGCGGGATCCGCCCGTTCCACGGATCCCGCGTAGAGGAGCTGTTCGCCGCAATGCTGTGTATTAGAGCAACGGGAGGGCAAGGGGTCTGTAGTCGAGGTTCGATCGCCGGGTGAAGTGCGCGGTCGGAAGGCGATGCCGCTCGGAGCCTAGGATTACGGTCCCAACCACGAGGTCGAACTCCGTGAGTTCCTGGGGTGGAAGCCCAAAAGCAAGATCGATGAAGCAACGGGTGGATCGCGGCTGAAGCCGGACAATGGTTCCCGTCTGGGTCGCGTCTTTGCAGTTCGCGCGAATCTGCGTCGGAGCCACGCGCTGTTCCTTGATCAAGAGGTGTGCTTCCGCGAAGTCGATCACGAGAACCTGCTCGGGGTTTTCGACCCGGACACTCGTGGTCAGCGCGGACCAGTGAGAAAGCTGCGGGATCTCCCCCGCAGGCCAGGGGATGAGGGGGACGATCGGCGGACCGAAAGAGAGCCAGGCTTTCCGATTGTTGCGGACCCCGGCCTCGACGTCGGCGCGGGGGGTGTGGAACTCGATCCGCGTGTCGGACTGGAAAGTCGTCTGCATGAATAGAAACGAACAACCGGACAAGACCGATGTGGCAGCGAAGGCTACGGCAATCGAAAGTCGGTAGAAGTGGCGGTTCCGGGTTCGTCGGTTGTGCATCACGATTCGATCCCGTTGAAGCGATCCACGAATCGGAAGGCTGCTAGCTGCTTGGACGCGGTTCGAAAGGGACCGATCGGGGCGGGACGAACACGCCGTGGGAGTTCCTGGTCGATTTCGCGAGAGAAGATTCCGAGCATCTGCGTCCACCCCACTCGAGTGCCGCCTCGTTCCGGATTGGGCGCCAAGCCGCTCGCTGTGAACGCCACCGCGCGCCAAATCACCCGGGGCGTCAAGATTCCACCGAGCGTCATTCGGCGGAAACGGTAGCTCTTCCATTCCGAGACTTCTTACACCTTGAATCGAAGCGGCCCGCCCTACGGATGGCGATTCATGGAACGCGTTTGCCGCGCGCCAAGCGGGCCGGGTCAGAGCGGAAGATGGAGGGAAAGATACCGTTGCAGTGCTACTGCCGCTGGGCTTGCTGGTACTGGCCGCGTTCCGACGCGGCACCATGTAGACGCAGGCGTGCTCGCAACCCCTGGAGCATGCGCATCCTCGCCGCTACCCCGAGTGTTTCCGAAGCGTCAGAAAGAACTGGAACTACGAGGCCGCGCGGCCTACGTCATCGAGGCCTTCGCTGAATAGAGGCTCGATTGCGAGCCGCTGCCAGGTTGCCTCCATCTCATCGCGGCTGGGTTCACCCCGATACGTTTTCGCTGCGTCGATACTGGCTCGCATCAAGCGGGCATCGGATGCGGTATTGACGAAGAT
>JAJDAL010000016.1 GCA_029261875.1 Deltaproteobacteria bacterium | reverse complement strand
AGACGGGGGCGTGTTCACCGGACCCGGAACCCTGCTCAAGCTCCAGAGTTTCTCCGGAGTGGAGCTGTGGAGAACCCGCGTCGATGGATTCGACGTCGGTTCCGGCGGCGACGTGGCGGCTTTCGACGCCAGCACCGTTCGGCGGCTCGACCCCGAGCTGGGCGCAACCCCGTTCCTTTGGGAGCGTTCGCTCCACGCTCCCTACCAGATCGCCGTCGACGGGTTTGGAAACGCCCTGGTCGCGGACGCACTACCCGGCGAATCCGGATCTCGCATCCTCAAACTCTCCGCCGCGGACGGAAACTCGTTCATCGACTGCAGCGTGGGCGTCGATTCGGATGCGGACGGCGTCGCGGACGGCTGCGACAATTGCACGAACCGCTTCAATCCGCGTCTCGGCACCCTGGGCGAACCCGAACGGGCTTCCTTCCAAACCACCACCGGCGGCCAGCTCGACGACGACAACGACGGCTTCGGAAACGCGTGCGATCCCAAGTTCGATACGGATGGCGCCTTCGTGGGCGGAAGCGACCTGGCGGACATGCGCGCCTCCATCAACAAAGCGCGCAGCGGATCCGATTGCGGAATTCTGCAGAATCAATCGTGCTCGCGCTTCGACCTCGACAACCGGGGTCGGTTCATCGGTGGCGTCGATTTCATCGGCGTGTTGCAACGCTTCAACCAGTCCCCCGGGCCGAAATGTGATGCGTGCCCGTTGTCGTGTGTCGGACCAGGCTGCTGAAGTCGCTCGCCCCAGCAGCAGCAGCGGGAAGTCCGATGCGAGACTGGCGCCCTCGGAAGGACTCGAACCTTCGACACCCGGTTTAGGAAACCAGTGCTCTATCCCCTGAGCTACGAGGGCAGCCGGCCGGAAACTAACGAATTCGCAGGAGGGCGCGGACCCTCGGCTCGACCTAGTACTCGATGACCGTGTGGATGCGGTCGACGTCGAGCAGCTTGCGACCGCCGAGGGCCGCGAGCTCGATCAGAAACGCGCAACCCACCACGTCCGCTCCCGCTTGGCGGGCGAGTTTGACCGCCGCCGCCGCGGTCCCACCCGTGGCGATCAGGTCGTCGGCCAGCAGGACTTTCTGGCCCTGTTTGACCGCGTCGACGTGCATTTCCACCGTGTCCGTCCCGTACTCGAGATCGTAGGTCACGCTGGTGGTTTCAAAGGGAAGTTTGCCCTGCTTGCGCACGATGGTGAGCCCGGCGCCAAGCTCCAGGGCCAGGGGCGCGCCGAAGATGAATCCCCTCGACTCGATCCCCATCACCCGCTCGATGCCGGCGTCGCGAAACGGCGCCGCCACGGCGCGAACCGCCGCTTGAAGTGCATCGGGATCGGACAACAGTGGCGTGATGTCGCGAAAAAGAATGCCGGGCTTCGGAAAATCCGGCACGTCGCGGATGAACGAACGCAGGTCGACGGAGCTCATACTTCCCCTCAGGTGATTTGGCGTCAGGGAAGATAGGACAATGGGTCCTTCGGCTCACGTCGCAGGCGGATCTCGAAATGGAGATGGGGCCCCGACGCGTTTCCCGTGGCACCCACCTCGGCCACGACTTCTCCTTTTTCGACAAAACGGCCTCGGCGAACGCGGTTACGCCGGTTGTGGGCGTAGACGGTCGAGTAATAGCCGGCGTGCTTCACGATCACGACATTTCCGTAGTCGCCGAGACCCGAACCGCTGTAGATCACTTTGCCCGCCTCGGCGGCAAACACGGGCGTGCCTTGGGGTGCAGCGAGGTCGATCCCCTCGTGCGGACGCCCGCGACGCCTGCCGTAGCGCGACGTGAGTTGTCCCTTCAGGGGCCAGCGAAAAGCGAGGTCCGCTTGCAGCATGGCCTTGCGTTGGGCTGAGTTGAGCACGGGGCCTCGGCTCGAGACACTGGCCGCTTCGGGTATCCACAATTTCGCGCCGATCGGCACCTGGGTGACGTTCCGGATGCGGTTGGCGCGGATCACGCTTTCGAGCGGTACGCCGTAGTGCTTGGCGATCCGCCAGACCGTCTCACCGGCCCGCACGGTATGCGTCACCCCATTTTCGGAGCGCTTCGGTGCCGCGCTTCCGGCGCACCCCAGGGCCAGCGCCAGCGTCAGCAACAGGCAGGCGGGACGGACCGAGCAACCCAGGCGAGAACGCGTGCAACCAAGCAACCCGGTCGAAGCTAGGCTGCCCAACCCCACTCGCCGATCAGGTCGACGAACTTGCAACGGCCAATGACCTCTCGCACGAAGGATCCATCTTCCTTGCGGCAGAAACGCAGGAGGGATTGAGACTCTCGACTCCCGAAGGGGCCCACCAGATACCCCCCGACGGCCAATTGGTCGAGCAGCGGGCGTGGAACCGAAGGAGCCCCGGCCGTAACGAGAATGGCGTCGAAGGGTGCGTCTGCCGGCCGCCCCGCCGACCCATCGCCCAGATGAACGATTGCGTTCAACACACCCATCTTGTCCAGGGCAGAGCGGGCGCGGGCCGCCAAACGCGGGATGCGTTCGATCGACACCACCTGCCCAGCCAGTGCGGCCAGCACAGCCGTCTGGTAGCCCGACCCGGTGCCGATCTCGAGCACCGTCTCACCGCCCTTGAGGGCGAGGGCCTGGGTCATGGTCGCCACCACCACCGGTGCCGAAATCGTCTGCCCTTCACCGATGGGAAGCGCCGCATCCGCGGCGTAGGAGCGATCGCGCATCGCCTCCGGCAGAAGCAGGTGCCGGGGGACCGACACCATGGCGTCGAGCACCCGTGGGTCGCGAACGCCCGATTTCGAAAGTTCCTCCGCCAGACGGCGTCGCGCGCGCGCGTACCCCCCCTCTGCGGCTACATCGAGTCGCCTCACCCCTCACCCCCTTGATGGAAGGGAAGTTAGGAAGATTCAGCCGAGCTGGTCAAGACGGCAGCGCGAACTTCGGGATTCCGGGCGAGTTCGTGGAGCGTGAGGGCGAGAGCACGCGCACCTTCCAGCAGGCCCTCCTGGCCCTCTGCTGTGACGGTCGCCGCCGAAAATTCGCGCGTATGAAGCTCGAGTTTTTTCCCGATCGGGAAGTTGGGATGGATGGTGGCGACGACGCGAGCGACATGGGTGATGTCGCTCGATCCGATGGCCTGGGCGGGGCCGTGAGGGGTTTCTTCGAGTCCCAGGAGGTCGAGCTGACGGCGATAGCAGTCCGCCAAAGGCAGATTCACCCGCATGGGGGGCGACGAAGTCGGCGATTCCACCAGCTCGAGCCGCGATCCGGTGGCCGTCGCAGCCGCCTGCCCGCATTCCACCACGCGCTGGGCGGCACGTTCCAGCGTTTCGGTCTCCAGCGCCCTCACCCAGAAGCGAGCGACCGCGCGCTCGGGAATGATGTTCGGCGCCATCCCGCCTTCGGTGATGATGCCGTGAATCCGCACGTCGCGCGGCAGTTGCTGACGCAGCCCCCCGACCGCCACGAATAGCTGGATGACGGCATCGAGGGCATTGATGCCCTCCTCGGGATACGCGGCCGCGTGGGCGGCGCGACCGTGGAAGATGAAATCGAATTTCCGGTTACCGAGAAACAGGCGATGGGCGCGTCGCATATCCGAAGCGTGGGCCATCATCGCCACGTCGGCGTCGGCGAAGGTTCCGAACTCGACCAGTCGCCGTTTTCCGACTCCGGTTTCTTCGGCCGGGCATCCCACGACGCGCAAGCCGAGAACCTCCGGCGAGAGGACCTTCGAAAGCGCCGCGGCGGCGAGCAGACTTGCGGGGCCCGAGAGGTTGTGGCCGCAGGCGTGACCAATCCCGGGCAGGGCATCCATTTCGGCCAGGAGCGCAGCCCGAACGGCCGTTTTGCTGCCCATTCGATCCGCGGTGAAGGCCGTCTCCATGCCCGCGACTGCGCGGGTGACCCGGAAGCCGCGCGCCTCGAGGTAATCGACATAGCGGGCCGAGGTCGCCCGTTCTTCGAGAGAGAGTTCGGGATGCGCTGCCATCCAGTGAGAAAGTGCCTGGGCCTCCGCGGCTTCCGCGTCCACGGCTTCCAGAATCTGGCGTCGCTCCGTGGCAAATTCCGGAGTCGCTTCTTTCGAACCCAAATGACCCTCCCCGGGGCGTCAAACACACGCTTCGGCGCCCTTCGGGCAAGACCTTAGGTACGGTCGCGATGACACCCGTGCGCCGCCTTAGGCTAGCGCCTTCGCCTCGTCGCGGAGGGATTCGACAACAGGCAAGAGCGCGTGAATCCCGAGTTGACGGCAACGAACCACCGCTTCCGAAAGCAACTCCACCGCACGGGAGGGATCCGCGGCTTCGCCTCGCTCCAGGTGCAATACACCGAGCGCCGCGACCGTGCGCGCCACCCACGCCACGGCGCCAATCTTGCGGTTGAACGCTTTGGCTTCCTCGAGGTGCGCCTCGGCGGCCTTCCAGTCGCGACAGCAGATGGCGAGCAGTCCCAATCCGTAGCAGGAGGACCCCAATGCCACGACACCGTCGAACGCCAGGACATTGCGTCCCGCGTAGGGGAGCATCCTCTCGTAGAGCGCAGCAGCTTGGTCTTCCTCCCGAAGCAGCCAACACACTTCCGCCAGTGTGGCGAGTGTCGCGAGCCACAATCCGTCTCGCGGAATTTCTTCGAACTCGTTTTCCACCAGGCGCAGGAACTCCCGCCGCGCCACATCCACTCTGCCGATTCCAGCGTAGAAGTAGGCCGTCGTTGCCCGGGTCAATGAGGACTCCAGATAATCCCGGGCCACCCGTTGCGTAAGCGGGACGAGCTTTTCGATGTCGCCGATTTCGCGTCGCAGGACGCACGCCTGAGTGGCGTAAATCTCTTCTGCCGCCGCATCGACTCCGCCCCCCCGGAGCCTCGCGGCCTCCGACAATCGTGCAGACTCGGAAAAATCTCCGCGCAGATAAGCGAGCGTACTTTGAAGCACGGCCAGCCGATGCTGAATCCGGGGTTCGACCGAGTCGACTGCAAGGGCCTCACAGCGGGCCAGCTCACGGTCCACCCCGGTCATGTCGCCCACCTCGAGTCGGTCCGCCGCAAGGGCGAAATGTGCATCGATCGACTCGGGGCTCGCGACGCGTTCCGCGCAATCCGCCGCATGCTCCGATAGCGCAATGCGCGCTGCGAGATCGTCGAACTTGTCGCGAAGGGTCCGTTGCAGAAGAGCGATTTCCACACCCAAAGTCGGATCGTCGGATTTCTCGGCGCGGGTATTCGCCTCCTCCATTGTGGATCGCGCGGCGTCGAATTCCTCCGCTTGGTGAAGTTCATAGGCGTGTCTAGCCAGGATTCGCGCACGCAGTACCGAATGTTCGGGCCCGAGCTCCTGCAGCGACTCCTCCAAGCGGCGCCGCACCCGGTCGCTCCCCGTGGGAGAGAAGATCGATCGCCCCTCGCGAGACAGATCGGCCAGCCCCAGGACCGCCCGAGCGAACCGCTCCGCGTCACCCGCGGCCTTCGCGAGGCGCGCACCGCGCACAAACTCGGGTCCCGCCAGGTTCCGAAACCCCAGCCGCAGCCACGACTCCGCCAACCCCATGGACGCGTCGAAGACCCATCCACTGCCCGCGTGTTGGGCCTCGAATGCGCTCGATGCACGCTGGAAGTGTTCGACTGCGGCGCTGTATTCGAAAAGCGCAATCGCGGCTTCACCGGCCCGCAAACTGAGCTCTCCCACACGACCCGGTTCGCTCCTTGCCGCCGCTTCCAATGCGCGCTGGCCGAATGCGGCGCCCGCATTCGCCGTGCCCCCGCTGCCTTCCAGCCGCTCCCCCGCACGCTGGTGAAGCGACGCCCGCAGGTCCATCGGAAGCATCTCGTAAACACACTGGTGCACGATGGGATGAACGAAGCGCCAACGACCGGACTCGCCCCGGACCGGCGCGAGCACGCGAGCCGCGCGACACGGCTCGACCCAACGTCGATCGAAGGGTGCGGCGTTTTCCCACAGTCCCCGGACGATCCCCAACTCGAAATCGGCCCCGAGCGCCGCGGCAATCTCCAGAGCAGCGCGCACATTCGCGCTCAACCCCCGAACCCGGCTTTCGATCCGCTCTCGAACCGATTCGGGGATCTCGCTCGATGTCACCAGTTCAGAGAAAACCTTGTCATCCGAATCCCGGAGCTGGACGGATCGCGCGAACTCGCCCACGACGAAAGGATTGCCCCCTACCCTTGCCGTGAAGGCACGAACGATGTCCGCCGGCGGTTCGACCCCGAGCAGCTCACGAATCAACGCCACCACGTCCCGATCCTCCAGATCGCGAAGGTTTTCGGATCGGAACTGGGCGTGGTGGGCCAGTTCTACGATGGCATCGTGTGCCGCGGGGAATGCCGCCATCTCCTCCGGGCGGTAGGTCCCCAGCAAGAGAACCGTCGATCGGGCCATTTCGGATGAGAGAAAACGCAGCAACTCGAGGGACGCCGCATCCGCCCACTGCAGATCTTCCAACACAACCACACAAGCCGACTCGGGAGCGAAATTTCGCAGTAGCTCGCCCACTGCATCGAACAACCGAAAATTCGCGTCACTGCCACGCTCCCGATCGCGCCCCCATTCCACCGCGGCAGCTTCGGACTCCGAAGTGATGCTGCTGATCTGGGCCGAAATCTCCGGCGCCGAGGCCAACAGCTCGGCTCCGATCGGTGTATGGGCGATTTGCCGCAGCACGCGTTTCCATGGCCAGAACGGCGCGTCCCGGAGTGTTTCTGTGCAATGTCCGAAGAAACTCGGCGTGGCTTCCGACCGCAGCAGGAATTGGTCGATGACACTGGTCTTGCCGCTTCCACTCTCCCCACCCACGAGGAGGCATCCCCCGCGTCCCGCACTGGCCTCCAAGAGCGCCGCGGTCAGATTCTCGATCTCGAACTCGCGCCCCACGAAGGGCGCTGCATGTCCCCCTGCCGCATTCGGTCGTCCAACCGCAAGTTTCGAAACAGCGTCTTCCGTCTCTTCGGCGACGACCTCGGCGACGAAACGAAAACCACGACCGTGCAGGGTCCGGATCATTCGCTGTTCGCGCCCGTTGTCTCCGAGCACGGTTCTCACTTCGTAGATCGCGTTGGAAAGCACACCATCGCTCACACTGACGCCGGGCCAGATGGCGTTCAGCAGTTCCTCGCGTGGGACCGCACGGTCGCGATTGTCGAGCAGGAAGCCGAGTAGGTCGAGATTCTGGGCCCGGATGGCGACGGAAGCGCCATTTCGTCGAAGCTCTCGAATCAGGGGAATGTATTCGAACTCACCAAAACGCAGAAGCGATCGCGACATTCGACTCCCTCGATCCGTCGCGACCGCAATTGAATCCTAACAGAATGATTTCAAATCGATCTGATTTTCGTTGACCGATAGTGACAAGAAACGACGGTTTTCGGTCCTTTCCCCGACGAAACGAAACGAGCGAAGAGAGGGCGAGAATCTTACGCGTTCGTTTCACCTTTCTCTCGAAAACTTCAACGTGTTGCCGGATGCGATTCTGAACTCACGCTGATGATCTTCTGACGGAGTTGGGAAGCACCCACATCCGCGATTCGTTTATTCATGGGACGTTCATTGATGGTTCACTCATAGGAACTCGTCGTTCGCCACCCTCGACGGTCCCGAGGAGGCGAGTTATGCACCTCGAGCCGATCAGGGCCCGATTTTCGATTCTTTCCCCGCGAACGCAATCCGATTGCAATCCTTTGCAATCAACCCACCGCGCTCCGAAACACAGCCTTGCTGCGCTGATCGTATTCGGGTGCTTATTCACCGCAGCCTGTTATCCGGAGACGCCGGAAATCGGCGACATCATTATCAAAGATGACGACGTCGACATGGTCGTGGGGCGCGGAACCCCCGGCTGGAAAGTCAAAGGCTGGTACCGCCAACGCTACTTCGAAGAGGGTCCCCTCGACGGATCCTGGGAATCGGGTGGCGGCTTTCAATGGGGCTCCTGGATCGTTACTTCGTCGTGGACCCAGCTCTGTGACGGCCCCTACCACCCGTGTCCGATCGTCGACCCGCAGGGCGATTGGGCGATCGCGGACCTCGACAATACCCACCCGATCTCCGTGATCTCCGCGCCCGACTGCGGCGGGGCGACGTGTGATGGAATCCACACGGAGTTTGTCTTTCGAGCCCGCAACCCCAGCAACGGACAGTGGACGAGCTGGCCCTCGGTTCCGGTCCTGTATGGCCTCGACTTGATCTTCCCGATCGGGGGCGGCTCCAACATCGCGAACACCGAGGCGCGGGTGGGCGGCGCGAAGAAACTACTGATCAGTGCCTTGGACGGCCCCAATGACACCGACGATCTGAGTACGTTTCTCGACGTCGACGACCACCACGTCACGCTGCCCTTCGCGGGCTTCGAACCCGGTGACATCGTCACGTGGAGTACCACGTATCCGGCCCAACGCTTCTTGCCCCCGGCGATCGCAGTTGCGGCTCCCTTCAGTGCCAACGGAAACCCGGAGTTCGCTTTCGTCGGCGGGATGGTTCAAGCCACGACGCCCGGTGCCGCGATCCTCACGACGACGGTGGGCGACCGGGGAGCAATCCCCGACCTGACCGTGGGCGTGCGCGGTCACATCGACCAACGAGTCAATCTCGAAGTCGAATTCGACCTCTGCAACATCTGCAGCGTGTACAGCGTTCCCTATCTGTGCACCGCGTGTGGGGCGGCGAACTGCACGGACTTCCAATTCGTTCCCTGCTTCTACTAAGGGCACGCCAGGAGACACGCTATGGAAACGGTTCTACACCCGATTGCGCAATGCCTGAATCCGAGAACGCTGCTGATCGTCTTCGGACTCTTTCTGGCGAGCGCCTGCGTTCCGCTGCCCCAGGTCACCGACATCGAGGTGATCGGAAACGACATCAAGGCCATGCACGGTTCCGTGGATCCGGGCAAAGCCGTCCTGGTCGAGTTTCGCGCGCGCGAAATGGAGGCCGCCCCCCTCCCCGCTGGCGTTGGGTTCGATTGCTGGCTCACCCACGGAAGCTGCTGGGATTCGAGCTGGGGGTCCGTGGGCCTCGCCTGGGATACCGACAACAACGGACGTTGGTCGCTTTCGAATGCCGTCGGACTCTTGCCGACGTCCATCATCCGCACCCCTTCGAGTGTTTGGGCAAACGATGGGTATTACGTCGAGTTTCGTTTGACGGAGATCAACACAACGAACGGAAATTCGAGGGTGCCGGACAAGTTCACCGTGCTCGAGTCGTTCGACCTGAAACAGGTGACGACCGGGGGCGGCGCGAAACAGGCGTTTGCGGAAATACGCGCCCACAACGTCGACCGACTCGTACTCGGAGTCGCGGACGGCCCCGAAGACACGGGTGGCCCGCCGTCTACCGGAGACGATAAGGATTACGACGGCGTTGTCTTCGAAGACCCGTCCACGGCGTATTTCCGCCAGTTCACGAGCGGTGCGTATCCCCCGCCCTGGATCAACGTCGGCGTGGGTTTCACGCCCTTGAACAACCCCGAGTATCCCTTCGTGCTCGCGATGGCGATGGGGAGCCGGGCCGGCCACGCGTTTCTCGCCACCACCGTCGAAGCGCGAGCCCCCGAACCCTGGCTGGAGATCGACGTCAGCGGTTCCGTAACCGCCGACGCCGCCATCAACATTTCACTTTGTCTGACTTTGAACGACATCCCCATCAACTGTTGGTGAGGAGAAGGAGCACTGCCATGCTGAACTTTCACGATACGGTCCAAACGAAACCGGGAATGCGGAACACCGGACGCATCCTACTGATCGCGGTAATGCTGATGGGTTCCGCTGCCTGTGTCCCGACACGCATCCAGTCCATCGACTTTCCCGCGAACGAAATCACATCGATCTCGGGATCTTCCAAGGCCGGAAGGATCGTCTGGGTCACCTACCGTCAGCGCAACTTCCATCCCTCCGCGAGTGCGGCGAGCAGCCTCTCCTGGGGTGGCTACCGCGGCGGATCGAATTGGAAGACCTTCGGCACTGCGGTTGCGAACGGCAATGACGAATGGACGATGAACGCCCCCGGCAGCACGATCAACCTGACTCAGGTCGGCCCCAGCGCTGCCTATGACGGACTCTTCACGGAGTTTCGCGTGCAGTCCTGTGCCGATCTCAATTGTGCGGCACAGAACGCGTGGAAGCCGGCGATTCCGGAGGAATCGATCCTCCAGCGCATGCTGATTCGTCAGGAGCCCACGCAATTCGGCGTCAACATCGCGTTTACTGAAGCGAAGATGACCGGCGTGGACCGGGTACTGATCAGCGCAGCCGACGGCAATGGAGACGCGGACATCACGGACCCCGGCCTGGCCGGGAGCACGGTGGACGACGTCGACATGGACGGCTTCAGTTCCCCGAACCTGAGCAATGTCTTCTACTCCCAGGACTTTGGTCTGATTCCGCCCGCGGCCTTCGTCAACTCGGACTTCGCCTTCCTGGGGCCCAGCGACGCCGAATTCCCCTTCGTGGCCGGCATCGTGTCAGCGGGTCGGGAGAATTACCACTTCATCGCTTCGGTGGTCGACGAACGTCCGCCGCCGAACGGAATCCCGATCGAGGTGAGTGGCGAAGTCGAGGTCGATGTGGACCTCAACATCTGCTTCTTCGGACTCGGCTGCTAGGTGGACCGGATGCGGAAACGACACTCCGCAAACACGGCGACCCGCCGGCTGGCCTGGCTGGCCAGCTGGGGGGTCGCCCTGTGCATCCCCTGGGCGATCGTTGGCGGAACCATGGAAATCGTGGCCAGCGAAGCGTTTCTCCGTCACGAGTACGCGAAGCCGAGTTTCCCGCCGGATTCCTTCGGATTCGATTCGAAGGCCCGTCTCGAAAACGCGACGGTTGTTCTCGAAGCGATTCGCGCAGCAGAGCCGCCCGAGCGGGTGTTGCTGGGAAGTTTTCCCGACCGTCCGCGTCCGGTCTACACGCATCGGGAACTGGAGCACCTCGCGGATGTCCAGGCCAGAATGAGGGTCGTACAGCGGATCCGTTTCGGGGCCGCCGCGATCGCCTTGGCGATGCTTCTCCCCCTGCTGGCCAACCGCCGGTTTCGCGCTGCTGGGATCCGGGGAATCGCACGCGGCGGTGCCGTCACCGCATTGCTGCTCGGCGTCGGATCCCTGCTGGCCCTTCTTCGCTGGGACGTGTTCTTCGTTCGCATCCATCCCTTCCTGTTCCCGGACGGCAATTGGACTTTCGCATGGAGCGACACATTGATTCGACTTTTCCCTCCGCGCTTCTGGCTCGACGCCAGCCTGGTGTGGGGGATCAGTGCGTTAGGGGTGGGTTTTGCAACCGCCATCATGGGTTTCATCTTGGCGCGCCGCTATCGGGGCGCGGCGCAAGCTGCTTAGAGGAGCACGAGGAACATGCTGAACCAAAAACACGTCATCGTCGCCGGACTGATCGCCTTCGGTGTGGCGGGAACCGCTTGCGTCCCGACACCGGAAATCAACACGCTCGATTTCACGCAGCGCTTTGTGGACGAGCTGCGAGGAGTCGCCGACCCCAATCAACTGATTCGCGTGGAGTATCGCCAAAGCACGACGCAATTCGGCGTACCCGCGAGTCAACCCAATTGGACACCGCTCAACGCCACGATTTCCAACGGCAGCGGAAACTTCACGTGGTCCCCGAGTTCGAATCTCGCTCTGTTTCCAAGTCAACCGTCGTCGTCGAGTATCGCGATCGTCACCGAGTTCCGCCTGCAAGCCTGCACGCTCCCCGCCGGAACGGACTGCAGCCCTCTCGTCAATCCGGTCCCGATTCCCTGGGGAATGGTCGTCCCCACCCAGGGCAGTCCAATCAATCACGCGTCCATCGAATGGGTGAACACGACCGCGGAGTTCCGGCTCGACAAGCCGCCGGGAAAACGTCCCCGTTATGACCTCACCCTCTACGTCGCCGACGGTCCCGACGGGAACGATCAAGCCACGGGCGTATTGATCGATGTCGCCAATGCGCTTGGAAATTGGCCCCAACCCTTCGAACCGGTTTTCTATTGGAGCGATTACGCGTATTGCGGGTTCCTTCATTCTTCGTGGCCGCTTCCGGGCGGAAGCCTGCCGCGAATCGAACACGGATGCGCGCCGGAGATCAGCGTCGCCGCGCCCTTCGAACCTGGCGGCAATCCCGAATTTCCGTTCATCCTCGGCGTCGCGATGCTCGAGCAGCCCGGCTACATCATGGTGGCAGGCGTCGCGAAGAACCGCGGCGGTTTCCCCGACGTCGACATCGAAGTCGATGGTCTGCTCTCGGTTCCCTCGCACTCGGTCACGATCACGGGGTTCTAGGCCTCGAGCGAACCTCGCTGGGGAGATACGCTTGCGGCCGTCGGGGGGCCGCCGGGGTCCCCCGACTAGCGCCCGAATTCGACGGGCAATCGATCGGGACCGCGGAACGCCATCCCGACGATCCGGCACTCGGCGTCCTTCGCAAATCGCAGTCCGGGTAGCCGATCGAGGATCGCGTCGATCGCGACCCGCGCTTCCAGGTACGCGAGCTTCGACCCCGCGCAATAGTGCTTCCCGAAACCGAAGGCGATGTGCTCCGAGGTGTTGCGGTAGATGTCGAAACGATCCGGATCGTCGAAGACGCGCTCATCGCGATTCGCGGAGCCGACGCCCACCACGATGCTGGATGCCTTGGGGATCGGTACGCCGGCAATTTCTACGTCTTCCGCCGTTTCGCGGGTGACGATCTGAACCGGCGACTCCCAGCGTAGGGTTTCGTCGAGAACCTTCTGTATCAAACTTCGATCTTCCCGCACCGCGTCGAGTTGGTCGGGGTGCGATAGGAGCCCGAAGAGCGCACTCCCGATCAGGTGATATGTCGTCTCGGCGCCGGCAATCACCAGCAGGCGCAAGAAGCTGATCACTTCTTCATCGCTCATTTGCGCGCCGTCGACCTGGGCATGCACGAGTCGGCTCACGAGATCGTCGGTGGGACACGCACGCCGCTCGCGGACGACTGGCGCCAGGTATTCGGCGAGCTTCTGCCCCCCCGCCAAGCCGCGCGCGGGGTCGGTCCCCACACTGATCAGATCGAGCGCCCAATCGTGGACCACCGCGTAGTCCTCTACCGGGAGGCCAAGAATCCGCGTAAAGACCCGCAAGGGAAAGGTGTAGGTAAACGATTGCACCAGGTCGGCCTGGCCCCGGTCCGCGACCGCATCGAGTAGCTCGTGGGCAATTTCCGCAACGATTCGGGGAAAGTCCCCCTTGAGTGCCCGGGGAGCGAGCGCAGGGGTGATGATGTTTCGGTGCCTCAGATGTTCGGTCCCATCCATCTCGACGATGGTTCGTCCCATCACGAGGCCAATGCCTTTGGCGTTGGATCGGTTGGAATACGCGACATCGTTTCGCAGCGCTTCGCGCACGTCTTCATGGCGCGTGATGAGATACCCATCGTCCGGAAGCGACTGGATGCGCACAACAGGCGACTCAGCGCGTAAACGGCGATAGACCGGCCACGGGTTCGGAATCGGGTCGATTTCGCTACCTCCGAACAGTTCCAGCGTGGTCACCGGCTCTGCCGCGGTCATGCTTTGCCCTCCGCGTTGTCGAAACGCATCAGCCGATACATCGCAGTCAAACTCTCCGCCATGCGGCGTGGTTCGGGATCCTCGAACAAGTACATGGAAATCAGGAATCGCGTGGTCCAATCCATCAATTGATCGACCGTGATCACGCCAGAACGAACGGCCCGGGTGTCCCGCAATAGGGGCTCGAAGGGTTCGCGCAGCTGAGCGGAGATCGCCGGAAACTGTGCGCGCAGGGATTCCAGGACGAAGGCCGGGTCACTCTCGAGCAGGCGTTGGAGCGCGGGATGTTGGCGGACTTCTTGGGTCGCAATCTCGAGGACGACCACCAGCCGCTCTTCCCCTTCCGGTGCGGCGAGCGCCGCTTCGAGAACGCGATCGAGAAAGCGCCCGCCTTCGCGTCGCGCCAGAGCGACCAGCAGTTCTTCGCGATTCGGGAAGTACCGATACAGGCTGCCGCGCGAGACGCCCGCCACATCGCTCACATCGCTCATTCCGAGTTTCGAGAGGCCGTGGCGCGCTACGGCGCGGACCGCGCCGTCCAGGATGCGGTCCCGCATCTCCGCATGGGTGGAGGCCCGTTCTCGGGCCAGCTGAAGTCGTGTCATGCCCCGGATTGAACAGAATGCACAGATTTTGTCAAATCTTCCGAGGCGATCGGCCTACTTCGACACCGCGCGGAGGGCGACCAGGCTGAAATCGTCGCGGCGCTCACGCCCTTCGGCGAACGCCAAAACCCGATCCCGCACGCCTTCGATGGTCGCGGAGGGGGTGCAGGACGCGAGTTCCTCGAGGCACCCGGCCAGGCTCTCGCGCCCGAAGGCCTTGCCGTCCGGCCGCTGAACCTCCCAAACCCCGTCGGTGGTGAGCAGGAGCTGATCGCCCGGCGCAAAGGACACCGTCGCGGTCGGAAACTCGACGTCCGCCAGGACACCCAGAGGCGGCCCCGTGGCCGTCAACTCCCGTATCCCCTGGGCGTTCATCAACAGCGCCGGGTCGTGCCCCGCGGAGGCGTAGGTGAGCTCGCCGCGATCGGGATCCGCAATCGCCACGAAGAGCGTCATGAAGCCGCCCTTCCGCACGTCCCGAATCACCAGATTGTTGAGTCGCAGAAACACGTCCGCCAGGTCGGACCGTTGGGTCAGCAGCGCGCGGAGAAACGCGCGACTCGTCGCCATGATGAGTGCAGCCCCCACGCCGTGACCCGACACGTCTCCGATCGCCACGAAGAGCTGTCCCGTCGCGTGACCGTGCGCATCGCGCCGAGGCGCAAAGTCGATGTAGTCCCCACCGGTCTCGTCACAGGGATCCGAGCGCCCGGCAATCTCGTAGCCCGCCACACCCGGATCCGCGGGAACGAAGGATTGCTGAATTTCGCGTGCGACTTCGAGCGAACGCCGGGCAGCCGCTGCGTCGACGGATTCGGCCAAGAGCCGACTATTCGTAATGGCGACCGATGCCTGATTCGCGATGAGCTGGGCGATGAACAGGTCGTTTTCCGTGAATTCCTGCTCGTCCTTGCGATCGTTGATGTTCAGTACACCGAGCACTTGCCCCTTGATCTTGAGCGGAACGCAGATCGCGCTCGAACTTCGATATTGCGAGCTTGGGGACAGGGAATCCACCGTGCTCCGATCGCCGCTGAGCAACATCGCTTCGCCGCGCTCCGCGCAACGCCCGGCGATCCCTTCTCCGAGTTCCGTCCGAGCCCGCGACACGACCTCCTCGTCGATTCCCACGACGGCGTGCATGTGCATGACCTGGGTTGGCGGGTCGATCAGCATCAACGAACCGCGTGTGGCGCCTAACAGGGCGGCGGTCTCGCGAACGATCGCGTTCAGGACCTCTTTCAGGCTGCCCGAAGAAACCATCGCATCGGTGACCTGCCGAATCACCGCGAGGGACGCCTCCGAATACTGCAGCGCATCGACCTGCGCTTCGAGCAGCGACATGGATGCGCGCAATTGCTCCTGCTCATGCGCGGCCTCGCGCTCGCGTGCCGTATGGATCGCCAGTGCGGCGTGGTTCGCCAGCGCCGTCGCAAATCCGAGATCGTCCTCGTCGAACTCCCCGGTCACGGCCTTGTTGCTCAGATTGACCACACCCACGAGTTCGTCGCGCAACCGCATCGGAACACAGATTGCCGAAAGCCCGGAATAGGAAGCCCCCGAAACGGAGCCCGTTTCGCGCCGGACGTCGCGCAAGAGTCGGGCCTCACCCGTGCGCGCGACGCCCCCGGCCACGCCTTCGCCGATGCGCCGCAGGGCATTTCGGTAGGCGGGGTCGAGCCCGCGACCGGCCCGTAGGCGGAGCGTATCCGGCCCTTCCCGAAGCATGAGGGAACAGCGCTCGGCCTGGGTTCCGCCGGCAAGAACTTCGACGATCTGGTCGAGAGTCGAGTTGAGCTCGTGTCCGCTCGCGATCAGATCGCTGACGCGCGCGAAGCTTTGAATCAGAGTTTGGATGTCACGCAATGCCACCGGATGCCGCCCATGGCGGGCACCGAAGGCGCTACCGGGTTCGGCGCAGATCCTCGACGAAACGGGCGTAGACCGCCTCGAGTCCCCGGTTGAGAGCCTGCACGTTCGCCGCCACGCTGGCGTCCGCCGCTGCTAACTCTTCGGAATAGTTGGCGGCCCACACAAGCTTGTCGCCCGACATCTCGCGCAGGCTCAGCTCCAATTCGATGCGGGCGCTGGGCTTGGATCCGCGGACCTGCTCGAGCCGAAGGATGCGCCCCGACACCAGATAGTCCGGGCGAACGCGCGTATGAGGGGACACCACCTCGCGAGCGACGTTCTGGGCACGCAGAAAGCGGATCAACTGTTCCTGAAGCACGGCCACCGGCGGCTCGGACCAAAAGTGATAGTTGTATTGATAGAGCTGAAGCGGCTTGGCGGGCTCGCTGTAGAGCAGCGGCCTTTCCCGGAGCACCCCTCCGGCGTTCATCCGTTCCACCTCAAGGGTTCCCTTGAACAGGACCGAAGCGGATTCGTCGGCGGCGGATTCGACCTGAAGTCGGTAGTAGTGGGTCGTCGGGACTGAAGGTTGCGCACACGCGACGAGGCCTGCAACGGCCGCCGCGAAAAGAACGCTTCGTATCGCACGGCTCATTGGCGTGCCGGCGTCGCGGCGCCGTCATCTTCGGGCGGTGATCCGCCCAGGAGGAGCGCCGGGTTCTGGCGGATCTGACGGCTGAACTCGTTCATGTTCCGACTCGTCCCTTCGAGATTGTGATTCACGGCGTCGATGTGACGGGCCACGGACTCGAGGGTGTACTGGAGGTCCGCCACTGCGTGATCGACGTTGCCCTCGTTCTCGGCGACCACGCGCCGCAGCGATTTCAACATGGCGTCGAGTTCGTTGCGCGTCGCGCGCAAGTCTTTCGCGAGGCTCGCAAAGGATTCCGAAGTGGCTTCGACGTTCTGCAGTGTCGACGTCACGGACTCGGTGTTGCGCTCGTTTACGATCTCCCCGAGACGCGCCCCGGCGGCGCTCAATTCGGCGGAGAAGGCCTCGATGTTCTTTGCAATCTCGGGGACGCGAGCCGCCAGATCTTCGATCAAGGGTTTGATGGTCCCATCCGTGATGGCGCTGAATTCCCCCGCGACGGCGGTCACGGCTTCGAGAACGTTCTGGGCTTCGCGACTCGGGATCACGCCGCCGGGCGGGATCGTGGCGCCCTTCTGGCCGGCTTGGATGTCGATCACCACGGCGGACAACAATCCCGACGCCGTCACCGTGGCGAGGCTGTCTTCGGGAATCAGGAAATCGTCCGAAATACTGACGTCGACGGCAAAACGCTGCTTGCCATCC
>JAJDAL010000015.1 GCA_029261875.1 Deltaproteobacteria bacterium | reverse complement strand
CGCCAAACAACAACGGGAGTAGGAGGAGTAGGGTCCAGTGGGCCCAACGAAATTGCCTCAACTCGCGTTCTCTCCTTCCGCGACGGCCAGCTGGCTTCGTTCGACGGCGCGAAGGAGCTGCTTGGCTTGCGCATTGCCGGGATCGACTTCGAGCGCGCGCTCCAGTTCGTTCCGGGCTTGTTCCAGCTCGCCCTGCTCGGCGAGCAGGCGAGCCAGGTTGTAGCGCGCGCTGGCGTGCTGCGGTGCACGGCGCAGGGTCTCGCGGTAGGCGGCTTCCGCCTCCTTTGCGCGGCCGAGGCCCGCGAGCGCATTGCCCAGGTTGTTTCGCGCTTGAATGAAATCGGGGTCGAGGCGCAGAGCGGCTTCGAAATGGGAGAGACTCGGCTCCAGGCGTCCGGACTGCGCGAGGAGGAGCGCCAGGTTGTAGTGCAACTGTGGGTCGGTCGGGTCGAGTTCGATCGCGCGGGCGAAAGCGTCGCGCGCGGCGTCGGTTTCTCCGAGTTGCTGCAATGCTTTGCCGAGGTTCGCGTGGGCGTGGCGGTGGGTGGGGTCGAGGCGCAGTGCCTCGCGGTAGTGCTCGACGGCGGCGCGCGCGTCGCCGGTATTCGCGAGGGCGGCCCCCAGGTTGTGGTGTGCATCGGGATAGTCGGACCGGTACTTCACCGACGCGCGGTATTGGGCGATGGCTTCGGGAAACCGCTCTTCGTTGGCGAGCGCCATTCCGAGATAGTCGTGCAGCAGATGATTCCCACCCGACACCGCGACCGCTCGGGAGAAGAGCGTGACGCCGTTCTCCCAATAGCGGGTTTGATTGTACGCAGCGGCCATCAAGGGAATCGCCGCGATCCCAAAGGCGAGCCGCGCCGCCAAGCGTGACAGGTGGACGCGCGTCGCGAATTCCGCGGCTCCCCAGACGCCCGCGATACACAAACCGATCAGCGGGATGTACATGTAGCGGTCTGCGCGGCCTTGGGACCCGACTTGGATCAACCCGATCACGGGCACGAGCGTTCCCACGAACCAGAACCATCCGACGAAGAAGTACGGAGCGCGACGCAACAGGGCGATTGCGCCTGCGCTGATCGCCGCCAGCAGCAGCGCCGCCGCGGCGACCGGCCACCAGGGCGTCGTGTCCCCGGGATGCGGATACAGCACCGCGAGGTTGGAAGGCCAGATCGTTTTCCCGAGGTAGAACGCGTAGGAGATCAGCGTGTTCTCGAGCCGCGCCTCGAGGGAGAAGGTTTCGAGATTGCTCACGGCCCCGTCGACTTCCTGGGCGGCGAAGGTCACGACGCTGAAAATCACCGTCAGCAAGAGGAGTGGAAGTTTCTCCCACAAGACGCGCGCGGGAACGGCGCGCGAAAGGGGTGCGGCGAGGGAGATTCGCTTGAGGGGCCAGATATCGAGCAAGAGAAGCACGAAGGGGAACGTGACCAGCATCGCCTTCGCCATGAGTCCACACGCGAACAGCACGGCGACCAACCCATAGATGGGTAGGGTGGGGCGCTCGACGTACTTCGTGTAGGCGACGATCGCCAGCAAGGCGAAGAACGTACTGAGCACGTCCTTGCGCTCGGAGACCCAAGCCACGGATTCGACGTGGAGGGGATGGACGCCGAACACCAGCGCTACCGCGGCGCTCTTCCAGACCGAACCGGTTGTGCGTTTCAGAACGAAGAACACGAGCCACGTGTTGACCAGGTGGAACAGCAGGCTGGTGGCGTGGTGTCCGCGCGGATCGAGACCGAATAGCTGCGCGTCCGCGATGTGGGAAAGCAGGGTCAGGGGCGCCCAGTTCGATGCGTAGTGGCCGAAGGCGCGGCTCACGCTCTCGCGGTTGAAACCGCTCTGGACCCATTCGTTGTCCGTGACGTAGATCTGATCGTCGAAATTGACGAAGTCGTGACCGAAGACCGGCGCATACACCGCCGCCGTCGCGATCAGTAGGAACGCGACAATGAAAACCTGCTCGCGCGCCCCGAGCGTTCGACGAGCCGGGGCCGGCGTCGCGGGTTCCTGAATGCGCTTTTTCCGTTTGGCCACAGCAGCTGGATCCTTGGGGGGATCGGCTTCAAGGGGGCCTTAATTTAGCAAGCGCGCATCTGGAAGGCCGCCCTCAGCCCAAATGGACCCCCATTTGCTTCGTGTGACCGCGGAGACCGGTGGGCACGCTCGCGCGCACGCTTGTCACAACCCCCCTAAGGCCATCGCGCCGTCCAGGGCGGTGCTGGTGGCCGCCATGGTCTGCGTCATCGCTGGACCTCCGGGAATGAACGACATGCCGACGTTTCTGACGAAGAGTACGAGACCCAGATTATCCCCTCGAATCAGCGCGGCTCCACCCGACATGGCGGCACCGACGGGTGCCAGTGCCGGATTGACGATTGCTCCCGCGGTGAAGACCTTTCCTCCGACATCCAGCGTCGTCGCGACGTTTCCCTGGACATCAACCACCTGGGTGCTGACGTGTCCCGCCGAGACGTGGCTCATGAGCGAGGGCGGTCCAGAGGTAGGTGACGTGGTTGGGGTCGCGGTCGACGAGGATGTGACGGGTGCATCCTGCTGGTAGGAGGCGATCGGGCCTCCGTCTTGTTGGCAGGCGCTTGGGCAGGAAACGTTTCCGTCGGCGCCTTTGCCGTAGGCGTTCATGGAGTTGGCGAGCGCCAGAGCGATCCCGCCGAGGGTGAAGGCTCCTGCGACGTATTGACCGGAACGGAAGGATTCGACGGTGTTGTAGATCGCGTAGGCGCCGACGGCGACCTTGAACGAGACGGCGACTGCGCCAACACTGGTCGCGAGCACGGACCCCGCTCCCGCGGCAATAAAGCCCATTACCCCACCCATCACCGCAGCGGAGAGCGCTTCACCGGCCGACGCACCGTTGACTGCCGCTTGGATCCCGTTGCTGATTGCACCGATCGCCATACCCAACAGCGGTCCCAATTGCGCCAATACGGGTCCAATGATGCTTCCGACGTAGATCGCGGCACTGACCACGGCCCACACGACGCCAACGATGATGGAGAAGAACTGACCATCGGGGTCGATGCCGTTCACGGGGTTTCCCCCGCCGTAGCTGTAGGGATTCCAGTATTGCTCTTGAGGGTCCTGGGTTACGAAGAGGCCCAGATCCGGATCGTAGTACCGTGCTCCGAAATAGATGAGCCCCGTACTTTCGAGGGAGCGCTGTCCGGTGAATTGGAAAGACGCTTTGCTTTCCGACAGGGGAACGGCGTCCAGATCGTAGCGTCCCGCAACTTCGCCGTACGGCCGGTTGACGGTGTACTCGAGCGTCCGGCCCTGCTCGTCGGTCAGTAGTTGCGCGGTGCGCAGGTGATCGACGTGATAGAAAACCGTTTCGTCCGCGACATTGTCGGGTTCAGGTAGACAACCGAAGGCGGATGCGTTCGAGGCGTAGATCACGTTCACGGCTACGAAGAGCGTGGCGAGCAATGCGCCCGACGCGCGCGGAACCCAGCCGAAAAAGAGTATTCGGGTTCGGCCGGGTACGGCGAGTGAAATTCCCAGAAAGGTGAAGAGCAGACTTGCCCCGAAACGACGCGCGATTTGGTTCGAATTCTGGGGCGCGTCGATCCCCGCAACCAGAAGGTCACCGCCCGAGACCTTCGACGAAGCAATCATCCGGTCTCCGAGGGAAATCTGGCGCAGGATTTCGTCGCCACTCACATCGAAGGCTCCGAAAAAGAAGCGCACGTTTCCACCGGACTCGCGTGCGGCAACCCGCGTTCCCGAATGATCGTAGGCGAAGCGCGCGAGCTCCTGGGTGCCCTGTTTGACGGACGTCAAGCGGCCCTCGTCGTCATAGAAGAGTTCCCGGCCATCCGGGAGCTCGGTCATGTTCCCGGCCTCGTCGTAGTCGACCACTCCACCAGCGACGGAGATCACACGATGGGGGCGCTGGGGGTCGTACTCGTAGTTACGCCCATCTTTCAGCCGAAGGTTTCCATAGGCGTCGCTTTCGAAAGCGTCGGCGTAGCGGCCCGCACCGCAAGCTCTGCTGCTCGAGAGTCTCGAGGCTCGATCGTAGAAGTGAACCTGTGTCTGGGTGCGGGGGTCGTCCGGGAAATTGAAAGTGTCGCGGACCCATCCCAGATTCCCATTGGCGTCGTAGCCGCCATAGTGAAGTGCGCGCTTTCGCCCTTCGCCCTCGGTGTCGATCCTCTCCAGGCGAAAACCATTGGATGCGTCGCCAAAGGTGAACTCGTCGAGGACACCGTTGCCGAAGGACGTCATCGTGATCCGTTCGAACTCATCGTACGCGGCGTCGACGAGGAAATCGTTCGAATCCGAGGAAATGCCGACGAGCTGACCCGTGGCCGAGTGGCTGAAATAGACTTCTTCGACTCCGCCTTCGAGCAGCGGGTGCGGGAGTTCTGTCTTGACGACCCGATTGGTAAGGGGGTCGACTTCCGTTACGAAGGCGAACTCACGTGATTCCTCGCCGTTCTCGTCGGCAAAGCGGATCTGTCGCCAGCTCTCGAGCAAGTTCCCCCGCGCATCGTATTTCCGCGCGACCATCGTCCCCGAACTCTCTTCGGACTTCACCAGGCGCCCCACGGCGTTCTCGACGACTCCATGGGTCGCCTCGTCGGCGGGGCCGAGAGCATCGTAGGTGAAGGTGACGAGTACGGACTCCGACTCCACGCCTTCGCTATCCGCGGTGACCGCGACGCGGCGCGTCGTGCGACCGACCGCGTCGTACTCGATGCGTAGCCATCGGAGGGGTCGCGGGTCGTCCTGCACCACCATGTTTCCGGCAGCATCGTATTCGTATCGCCAGATTCCCGAGCTCGGGTCGGTGACGAGTGTCTTGCGTCCGAAGGGGTCGTAGAACATCGAGATTCGCGTCCGCGTATCGAGGTTCTGCATGGACTCGATCAGGCGGTTCCCCGTGTCGTAGGCGAACTGTTCGGACGCGTAGGCGAGGGGGTCGCTACCGAGGAACGTGCGTGTCTCGATGACGCGCGAGAAAGCGTCGGTCTCCTCCTCCTTGCACTGTCCGTCGTACGCGTTCGCGGTATGACGTGCGTCGCAGCTTCGTTTGGTCCAGGCCGTTCGGTAGGAAGCGCTCGTCGCGGTCCCGTCCGGCAGCTCCCGCCGAATTTCGCGACCGAAGGCGTCGTAACGAATCTGTGCAATGGGTCCCGAGAGCGGTGCTACTAGGGTTCGGGGGTCGCCCGCGTTGGACCGAATGGGTAAGAAGAAGCGCTCGGGTCGGCCTCCGCGGCCGAAACGCGTTCCGTTTTCGACTAGTACGTATTCCGTTCCGTCCAGTTCCGCCGTTCGCTGATTCTGAAGATTTCGACCCAACGCGTCAGTGAAGCGCGCACTGATGGTGTATCCGCCGAAGGAGTGATAGTTGGGCTCGAGGCGGTGGGTGGCCTTCATCTGGACGTTGGCAGTGCGGTTCAAGAGCCAGTAGTCGTACTTCTCCGTGGGGAGGCTCAGGGAAGTCCCCGGTTCCGCCATGGCGATGAGACGGCCGAACGAATCGTACGCATATTCGGTTTGGTTTCCGTTTGCATCGACTTCGCGGATCGGCTGCCCATGGGTCGGATCGTGTTCGAACTGGCTGACCAGGTGGATTCCGTTCGGATCGACGATTTGTTCCACGACGTACAGGTCGGTCGCGCCATCCTGCTCGAAGGTCGTGATGATTCCGTTCCCATCTTCCTGGAGCGTGAGATTTCCGGCCGGGCTGTACTCCATTCGGGATTGCTGGATCGTATTTCCGGGATCGTTGGGGTCTTCGAGGAAGACGGATTCGAGTCGATCGTCCGTGTCGTAGAAGAACCGCTTCTTTTCCCCACCGAGAACGTGGACGATTTCCGGTAGGTCGCAGATCCCCTCACACACCCGGTCCGAAACGTTGCAGCCACCGCGCAGTGACGCGTAGGTGATCTGTGTCGTGATCGAGGTTCCCGAACCCTGAGCGGATTCGAGAATGGTGTTCTTGCAGGCATCCATCGAATAGGTGTTCGTGTAGCTCTTCGATCCGACGACGTTCCAATCAATGTCATCGGAACTCGAGAAGTCGGTCTCGGTGACCTGACGCTTGAAGGGGAACCATCGCGTTCCGCTCGCAACCTTCGCGGGGCAGTCTGCGAAGGATGCGTAGTTGGTCCCATCGCCGCCACACTTCCAATCGATCGTCTTGACGTGTAGCGGTCGGTCGAGCGGTTCGATTTGCGAAGGGTCTCCGGCCACGGTGGCTTGTCGCAGGGGGCGGCTCTGGAGAACATCGGTCTGCGCATACTCGGTGAGTTCGCTCACCCGTGTGACATGATCATTGAGACCGGTTTGGGGATCGAACTCGTGAAAGACCTGGCTTCGCCATACGCTGTGAAAGCCTCGGAACTTGCGGAGTTCAGCGTCGAAATAACCTCCGCGGTAGCCGAACTCGACCTCGAGCGCGGGCTCCGGCGCGCCGTCGTAGAGGCGATTCTCCATACGGCTCACGACCCAGACCGGAAAAGGCAAGTGGCTACGGTCGTTCGGAACCCCCAGGGCGGGGTCAACGAGGCCGTCGTTGAATTGGGTTGCAACGTCGTATTCGAAACGCGTGACGGCTCCCGTCTCGCTCTCCATCTGAGTCAAAGCGTCGGCGGGGTGCCCGATCGCGGATCCAAGCGGGCGACTCAACCATGCCATGGCGCTGCCGAACGAGGTGGGCCGGGATGGATCGAACTGGATCAGATCCGGGAATCCGTTCCCGTCGATGTCGAAGGTGTCGACATACATTCCCGATTCATCCGGAAGTCCATAGAGCGCGATATCGCCGGGCTCATACGGGACACCGGGAGGGTCGAGGGAACTCCCCACCTCCTGGCGTCGGATCGTGTCCGGTACGCCGGACCAGGTCGTCGGCTGGGCGAATCCGCGCCCGGTGTTGAAATAGACGTTCCAGGCGTGGTTATCCGATTTCCAATCGGTGGCATCGACGAAGTCGGGTAGGCCGTCGCCGTTCACGTCGAGGATGTCGTAGCGGTAGCTCTTGTGGCCGTTTTCGTTTTCCTCGGCCCAGCTGCGAAGCATCTTGTAGGGCGGGCTGCACCAGCTGTGTGGACCATCGAACATGCGGCCCATTCCGTACCAAACCGTCCATTCGTACTTCTTGTCGTCGGCCGGATTCGCGGGGCAGCTGCTCTCCGGAACGTGACCCTGGGCTCGGATCTTGTCGGGTAACCCGTCTCCGTTGATGTCGAACAAGTCGCTCTTGAGATTTCTGTTCTTGGAGTACTTGCCGGAGATATTGATGTACTTCGAGGGCCCGGCAATGCAATCGCGCGGGGGATGGAAGCTATCGAGAAACCCGGACGGCGTGTTCCACCACACGCGCCACAGGAACGGCGCTTCCGGATGGGTTCCGCAATCGGTTGCACTCCCATCCTGCTTGCGCGTTTTGACGATGTCCGGGAGACCGTCACCGTTCAGGTCGGCGAGGGTCTTGTAAACCGGTACCGGGCTCGGGATGACCTCGTCCGCCGAACCCTGATCCGGCGCTTGTCGACGGATTCCCTGATTGCCGAATCCCCAGGAGACACTCGTTTGAGTGAATCCGCGCGAACCGGAAGTCATGTGGTCTTCATTGAGGAAGACGAACCACTCGGGCCCATCGGCGATCACTTGATCAGGACGTGCGTCACCGTTGATGTCCAAAAGACCGACTTTGAGGACACCCTCGAAGTTGTTCGAAATGCAGGCTTCGGAAGACCACCAGAGAGTGGATTCGCCATAGAAGCTGTCCGCGGTCGGCCCCTGGTTGAAATAGACCTCCCAATGCGGGTTCTCGTCGCTCCAGCCCGAGGCATCGATCAGGTCCGGCAAACCGTCGCCGTCGAGGTCCAAAACTTCGCCCTTCGTACAGCGCGGCGGGCGCGGGGTCGTGCCGGGAAGAGCGTCGATATCGCTCCACTCCGCGTCCGAAATGTCGAACTCCTCGCGAATCCGAATCAGCGGGATATCTCCGAGGTCATGACTTTGGAATTCGAGTGCCTCGGTTCCCGCATAGGAGAACCGGTTCTCGAGCTCGGCGCCCGTGGATCCGCCACTCTGCGTGGCACTGATCGCGCGGAGCGGCTCGCCGTCGCTTCCGTGCAACTGGACGGAACTGAGAAGCGGTCGACCATTGGTCGTGCTGGGTGTGTGGTCGATCGCGTAATGGCGTACCAACGCGTTGCCGGGACCGAAGGTTCGAATGTCCGCCAATCTACGGTCCGTGACGCTCCGGAACCCGGCCGACAGGTCGACAGAGACCTGGCCCGACTGGACTGACTCCCAGTTGAAGGTGACGGAGAACGGATGGTTCTCCGTCGTGTGTTCGTTGCCCCCCCACTGGATCTTCTCGGGATACACCATCCCCTCGCCCACGATGTATTCCACATCGATGGTATTCCCGTCGCGATCCCGGATCTTGGTGAGGTGCCAGGCAAAGGTGCCGGAGAAGGTGCTCGGCGCAGGGCCGACGCGCGCGCTCTCCTCGGTTCCGAAGTAGTAGTCGCGGCCGCTTCGATCGTGGAAGCGCCAGCTGTTGCCCTCGCGGGTGACCAGCGGGTGGCCGTCGTCGAAGCGCGGCGCGTACCGATTCCCGCCGAGAGCGACCAGTTCGCGTGAGCCATCGGGCAGGATGACGACGAATTCGTCGACCGATCCATCGAAGGCATCGGCGTCTTCGTAGCGCGGGATTCCACGGTCACGGTTGCGTTCAATGCGACCCAATGTGAGTCCCCATCCCCGTCCGTAGGGTCCGTGTCCCGCTTGGCTCGAATATCCGAGGCCGATGCTCGGCGTCGTTCCGTTCCGCCCCGGCGGAACTTCGATGGACAGGGAGGATGCGGCCGCGCCGGTGAATTGATTGGTGCTGATGGAGAGAGCCACTCCCGACAGGGGCGATCCGTCGTCTCCGGTCGTCGAGCCCGAGGGTCCTTCGGCCAGAGCCCACGCGCCGGATGTCGCGAGAAGCAGTCCGGATAGGGTAAGGCAAACAGTACGCAGAATTGAGATTGACATGGAATCCTCGCCCAGCGCTACGGGTAAATCAGAATCGTGGGGCTCACGATCGTCGTGTCACAGGTCGTGTTGTTTTTCTTGCGAAGATGAAATTCGTAGATGTCGCCAGCTTCGGCGTACCACATCGAATCGACGAAGTGGGATCCACCGGGCGGGAGGTCGATATCGACGACCTTGTGGTCGTTGTTGTTGGCCTCGACGATCCAGAAGGCGACGCCGTCCCCCTGGTTTCCGCCACTGCACGTCGTTTCGTCGTCGTCGATCCAGAATCGGAACTGGATCCACTGATTCCGATCACTCCGCCAGCTGAGTCCAGTCGTAGGGGGCGACATCCAGTTGCCGCCGACATTGCCACCACCGACCGTGTTCCAGTGACCGTTGGGGTTGGCGTCGAGCCACGCGCAGCCGCCGGGCGCGCAGACCCAATACTCGGACCCGTTCGGGAGCCATGCAGACCAAATGCCTTGCATGAACCATCCGCCCGACAGGGCTCCACCCGAGAGCAGGTTTCCGCTGCGGTAGTGGTCACTCCAGCGGAGTTCTCCGAGAACGGACACATTGGTGCTCGTCTGGCCACCGAAGAACGCAGGTGCTGCAAACACGCTCGGCGGTGTCTGGAGTCTCAGATTCATGGTGTAGTTCCCGGCTTGTTGGGGCGCAGTGAATCCGAGGAAGAAACGCCGCGTTTGCCCCGAAGCGACGGTTTCGCCGGCGCCGAGACATTCCTTGACGTTCGACCAGGGCGAACCGAAACCTACGAGACAAGTTCCGGGTGACCAGGATTGCGAACCCGTGTTCGTCGCGTCGACGAAGACCGCGGAATCCTGTCCGGATACGAGCTGCGGTGAAGGAGCAATGACCGTGAGGCTGGAGCGAAGGTCCGGGTTGACCATGACATAGGAACAGCCGTTGATTTCGCTGGCTTCATCGGAGTGAGTGAGTTGTCCGAAGTTGAGAGACGGACGGAGGCCGTACGCCGTATCCAGCCAGGCTTCTTCGGTCCCATTGCGCATCTGCCAACAGAAGGGGTAGATCCACGGCGTCGCCGGGGCTTGAATGCCGAAGGTAAACGTGTAGCGGCATTCGTCGTCGTTGCTGTGATTGAACTCGCAGGGAGGAACTTCACGGTCGACGGGGAGCGGTGGCAGCCACGGGATGACCCACGTCTCATACGATTCTTCGAGGCCATTTAGCAGGTAACCCGTATTCCAGGTCGTGGTCCCATTGTTTGCGAATGTGATCTCCGCGACACGGCCTTCATTCGGTGTGAGGCCGGCCGTCGGGCTTTGCGACGTTCCGGATTCGAAGATGGATTCGAAGTGCGCGCAATCGATTCCGCGCACGGGTACGCGAACGTCCCACGTCGATGCGACGGTCGCCGGAAGCGCCTCCCCTGCGGCGATACTGACGAGTTCCCACTGGAACGAGTGGCCCGGATCGCGGTCCGGGACATTCGGCGCCCGCACCGGGAAGGGGACTTCCACCCCCTCCCCGGGCGGAACACTGTAGGGAAGATCGATTCGTTCGATGGTCTGCAGCGCGATCCGACCGCAACGGTTGGGCGTCGGATCCTCGACGCTCGAGTCCGCAATGGCCCACCCCGAACCTCCCAAAGGTCGAAGGAAATGGGTGCTGAGATCCCAGGTTTGAATTCCGGTGTTCCGAAGGATGATCGATGCCTCTTCCATGTGGCCCGTGACGAGTTCGCTGGGAAGGGTTCGACAGTCGGGTTCCAGGTTGGGGTCGCAACCCGGCGGCAACATGTCTTCGATCACGGCGTCGTCGAATCGGAGGGCGGCATGGACATCCAGGAGCCCCGGCTCGAACAGCACGGGGTCGCCGATGTTCTCTACGAACGGTGCCGATTCCACCAAGGCACGATCTGCGAGTTTGACCGGGAGATACGGGTTCATTCCGTACAGAAGCGCTGCGGCGCCGGCGACGTGGGCGGCAGCGGTTGCCTCGGGGTGGTCGTTCATGGCGTGGTAACCACCGCCCGACTTCGCGGAACGAACGTCCTCCCCGGGAGCGAAAATCTGCGGGGCCAACCGCGCGGGGGGCGGGTCCGACGGAAGACTGCAATCGGCGGTATCTCGGTAGGTCTCCGCGTCCATCGTAGTCGGCGACAGATAGCTGGATGACCCCACGCTCAGGGATTCGCGGAAGTTCGCAGGCCAGCCGAGACCGTCTCCGGGGCGAGGGGTGCTCGAAGGACGTCCGGAGGGAGCCACCATCAGAATGTTGGCTTCCCGAAGCTTCCGCATGTTGCGATTCAGGCCTTGGTGTCGCGTGCAGTGCCCTTCCGGAGCAATATGGGGAAACAGCACGACATGCGCGGCGTGTTGCGCACTCTCTGTCTGGCAGCCTTCCGCTGTTTCCGATTCGACGCAGGAACATTCGCCGCTGTCCGTCGAGTTGTGGCAGATGGGGTCCATGAGAAACTGGACGCAGCGCATCGCCGCATCGGGCGTGAAATGCAAGTCGCCGTTGAGTTGTCGGAAAACCACCTTGCACGACAAGAGTTCCGCGTCGGGGGCAACGCCGACTTCGTCTCCGACCGCGATGCCCGCGTAGTAGGTTCCGTGGCCGAGGGGGTCATGGGCGGAGCTCGCGTTCTCGGGCGTCGGGTCGAGCCAGAAGGGCGACCCGTCGGATCGCGTGTGAATGCTCGAAACGAGTTCGGGATGGGTGACATCGACGCCGGTACTCATGATTCCGATCCGAGCGCCGGCTCCCGTGAAGCCCTGGGCCTGGGCGTTGCGTGCCTGAATCACGTCGAGGCTCCAGCTCGTCGGCTCGGGCTCTTCGCCCGCTGTGGCGCTGCGGAGAAACGGTCCTGCACCATCGATGATTTCGTCTTCGAGAAGTTCGATGGCTCCCACGTTGACGAATTCCGCGATGGCCTCGATCGCAGACGGTGTCATTCCATCGCACGTCACGCCGTTGGGGAGCCACAAGAAGGAACACCCCATGGCTTCCTCGTTGACGACGGCGAGCTCGATCTGTTCGCGAAGGCTCGATCCGCCTCCGCAGCCTTCGCCGGCCTGGGCTTGGTTCTGGGTCGTGTGGGCAACGTCTTTGAGCGCGAGGATGGCGTTCAGGAGTCGGTTCGTGTCGGGACCCCAGGTTTCCGATTCGGCCAGTAGATCAACCTGTTGGGACATATGAACGATGACGCGGTGAAAGTCGTTCGGAGCGCCCGCATCCATGGCGGCCTGGAGGTCCGGGTCGATTTGTCCCGCCTGGGCGTTGCCCAGTGAGAGCCCGAAAAGGGCAAACGCCACGGTGACGGAAAACTGGATTCGAACGAGGCGCGCGTAAGGATGTGTGAGTCGCATCGATTGGTTCTCCGGCCTACGGGGAACAGCTGAGTGTCATGCTGTCGTTGTCGATTTGGCCAATGGCGTCGAGCACGAGGACTTCGAGGTCGACCTGTGCTCCCGTTGCTACGGAGAGAGAAGCGCTCCCCGTGATGTCCCCGAGGTATTCCGCCGGTGTGAGCCAGAGCGTGGTTGGATCTCGGCTGAACGGAATGGACCAGAAATCGAGGTGTTGAGAAATCGAATCGAGGAACGGGCCCCGGAATTCGGGCGGATTGATCACCGTGACCGCAGCGATCGCTGTGTTTACACAGGGATTGGTCGATCCGGCCAGAATGGATTCGTTGAAGACGTAAACGACGTCAAAGCTGCATTGTCCGTTCTGCAGACCGTCCTGGTCACAGGCGTCGCCATCGACACAGGGAACCGACCATCCGGGTGTGGCACCGGCGATCGCCCACTTCAGATTGCAATCGCTGGGCTCGTTTCCCCCACCGAGGTAATACTCGCCTTCGACATTGCAGGCGGGGGTGCAGCCGTCGCCTGCAATCTGATTTCCGTCGTCACACTGTTCGCCGAGGTCGGTGATTCCGTTTCCGCACTCTTCATAGCAATCGGGACTGCAGCCATCGCCGGGCGCAGAATTGCCGTCGTCGCATTCCTCGTAGCCTTCCACTGATCCGTTTCCGCACAGGAAGCATCCGTCGGCGTAGGTGAGCTTCAGGTCGTAGTCGAATTCGCAGCAATCGGGTCCAGTACAACAACCCGGTCCCTGTTCACCGATGCAAGCGTTTCGACATAGGGGTGTACCGCCGTGGTAGGGCGGGGGACAGGTTGCGTCGCCAATGTCCCCCTGATCGCAGGCCTCACCTTCCTCGAGACTTCCGTTGCCGCAAACATGACATTGGCTGGTATCCAGTCCGAGGCACGTGAATTGGCAGCGAATCGTGCCGCCGTTGGGGCACGCGGCGCCCTCCGGAAGCGTGTCGCCATCGCAGAACTCGTCGCCCTCGATGATTCCGTTGCCGCACGTCTGGCACCCGCTTTCGTCCAAGGTGCAATCGTTGGTGCATCGCAAGCCCGGGGAACCCGGCGTCTCCTGGTCTGCACAGATGTGCTGGCAGGTGAGTCCACCGAGATCGTTTCCGTCGCACTCCTCGATGCCTTGGCGGATCCCGTCCGGGGAACCTCCCAGGCACTCCGCGAGAGCGGGCGTGGCAAACAGTAGGATCGCGAGCGTCAGCGCCGCCTTGAGGCTGGAGGTGCGATACATATGGCGAATCTCCCAAGAGTCGGTCTGCGGCGGTTGTGTGAATTCGGTCCAAAACGTGACCCGCCGATCGAATTCGAATCCTTCACGTGCAGGTTGTGCGCAACTCCAGGCACGACGAAGGGCCCGCTGTGTCTACAGGCGAGGAGGCGTGACATTCGATCGCACAATTGTTCGTTTGATTTGGACGAATCCGAGCGGCGCGGTTCGGAGAAGGAAGAGGAACGGGGAATTCGCGGTTTGGACGGGAACCTGCGCGTTTCTGGGGGATCTGGGCGGCGTGGCTTAGGAGCGGCGGTCTTTTCTTAGATCGCGATCGAGCTCCGCCTTCGATGCGTGAGGACTAGGTGAAGATCGCGAGCTGGCGCGATTGTGCCAGGAGGACGCCGTCACGGGTCCAGATCTCGCCGTCTTCTTCCAAGAAACCTTCCCGCAGGACGCGGGTCTGGAACAGGGCGAGCAGGAAATCCTCGGCGCCCGCACCCGGTTGCGGAAGCGGCGCACGGAAATGAATGTTGAGATCGATGGTGGGGACACCGCCTCCGATTTGCTCGGGCTTCATGGCGGCGAAGACTGCGGGCGGAACGGCGTCGGTGATGGCCGCAACCAACGCGTAATTGGGTTCCATGGGTTCCGCCAGACGGATCCACGCGCCGGAACGCGCGCGGTCGCCAGCACCGAACATGGTTTCCGGGACTGCCCAGCGCAATTCGAAACGTTCGTGAATCGGCAGGATGTTGCGGAACGGCGGGGCATCCGCGCTGTCGAGCGGGATCACTTCAGGACGTCCCGCGTGTTGAAACTCGATGCTGGTGCGTGGCTTCGAGAATGCCGCGAGCGCGATGGCGATCAAGCGCCCCTCTTGGGTGACGCGCAAGCTCAGGGTGGTGAGGGAGCGACCGCTGCGCTCGATTCTGGCTTCGATCTCCACCGGGCCTTCGACCGGACGGGCGGTGTAGTGAATCGTGAAGGACCGGGGCGCTCGCGACGGATCGTCGAGAGCGGTTTCCGCTGCTCGCAGAACGATGGCGGCAAGATACCCGCCGTTGGGACCGGCCACGACCCACCAGCCGCGGTCGATCTGGCCACGGTAGAGCCCCTCGCCCATGGACTCGACGGCGGTGTCGCGTTCGAAACGTGCAGCCGCCATGGGCGCGAACGGTAGTCGATTTTTCCGCGATCAGCCTTTGCGAAATTCGATGGCTTCGCCCGAGACGCGCGCGTCTCCGACGACCTTCGAACCCTCGGGGAACTCGCCCTCGAGAATCCGCATCGCCAAAGGATCCTGCACCATCCGCTGAATCAAGCGCTTCAGGGGGCGCGCGCCGTAATGGGGGTCGTACCCCTTCTCGGCCAGTAGTTTCTTGGCTTCGGGTGTCAGTTCGAGATCGATGCGTCGATCCGCCAACAGGTGCTTCACGCGTTCCAGCTGAATGTCAACGATGCGCGCGAGGTGTTCGCGACCCAATTGGTGGTAGATGATCACGTCGTCGATGCGGTTAAGAAACTCGGGCTTGAACTGGGCGCGCAGGGCGTCGTTGACCCGGCTCTCGATCTCGTCGCGATCGTTTTCGTCGGACAAATCGATGATGTGCTGGCTACCCACATTCGAGGTCATGATCAGGACCGCGTTGCGGAAATCAACGGTTCGCCCCTGGCCGTCGGTCAGGCGCCCGTCGTCGAGGATCTGCAACAGGATGTTGAATACGTCGGGATGCGCCTTCTCGATCTCGTCGAACAGGATCACGCTGTAGGGGCGCCGGCGCACGGCTTCCGTCAGGTAACCGCCTTCGTCGTAACCCACGTAGCCCGGAGGCGCACCGATCATGCGCGCGACCGAGTGCTTCTCCATGAATTCGCTCATGTCGATCCGCACCATGGCGTGCTCGTCATCGAATAGGAATTCCGCCAGGGCCCGAGCGGTTTCTGTCTTCCCGACACCCGTGGGTCCCAGGAAGATGAACGAGCCGATGGGGCGGTGGGGGTCCTGCAGGCCGGCGCGCGCACGGCGCACGGCGTTCGAAACCGCTCTCAAGGACTCGTCCTGGCCTACCACGCGCACGCGAAGTTGGTCTTCCATGCGCAGGAGCTTCTCCTGCTCGCCCTCGAGCATCTTGTTTACCGGGACGCCGGTCCACTTGGACACGATCTCGGCGATTTCTTCCGACGTGACTTCTTCCGAGAGCAGGGAACCGTCCGCCTGTAGCTGCTCGAGTTTCTCCTGCTCGGTCGCGAGGTCTTTCTCGAGTTGGACCAGAATGCCGTATTGGATCTCCGCTGCGCGCTCGAGATCACCGGCGCGCTGAGCGCGCTCGAACTCCGCGTTGAGTTCTTCGCGTCGCTCCTTGAGTTCGCGAACGTGCGAGATGGCGCCCTTCTCATTTTCCCATCGAGCCTTCATGGCCGAACATTGGTCGCGCAGCTCGGCAATCTCACGCTCTACGTCTACGAGGCGCGCCGCGCTGGCGTCATCGTGCTCTTTCTTCAACGCTTCGCGTTCGATCTCGAGCTGGGTGCGCTTGCGTTCAGCTTGATCGAGCTCTTCGGGCATGGAGTCGATCTGCACCCGCACGCGACTGGCGCCTTCGTCGACCAGGTCGATGGCTTTGTCGGGCAGGAAACGATCGGTGATGTAGCGGTTCGAAAGGGTGGCGGCGGCCACCAAAGCCGAATCCTGGATGCGTACGCCGTGGTGGACTTCGTAGCGTTCCTTCAAGCCCCGCAGGATCGAGATGGTGTCTTCGACCGTCGGTTGTCCCACGACCACGGGTTGGAAGCGCCGCTCGAGGGCCGCGTCTTTCTCCACGTGCTTGCGGTATTCGTCCAGGGTCGTGGCCCCGATGCAGCGCAGTTCACCGCGGGAAAGGGCCGGCTTCAGGAGGTTTGCGGCATCGGCCGCACCTTCAGCGGCGCCCGCGCCCACGATGGTGTGAAGTTCGTCGATGAAGAGCACCACGCTCCCGTCGGCTTCGGAGATTTCGCGCAGCACGGCCTTCAAACGATCTTCGAATTCGCCCCGGTATTTGGTTCCGGCGATCAACGCGCCCAGGTCGAGGGCGATGACGCGTCGGTCCTGCAGTGAATCGGGAACGTCTCCGGCCACGATCCGCTGTGCGAGGCCTTCGGCAATGGCCGTCTTACCGACACCGGGCTCGCCGATCAGGACGGGGTTGTTCTTGGTGCGTCGCGAGAGGACCTGGATGACCCGGCGAATTTCTTCGTCGCGGCCCACCACGGGATCCAGCTTGCCGATGCGCGCCAGATCCGTGAGGTCGCGACCGAATTTCGCGAGGGCCTGATATTTCGATTCGGGATCCGGGTCCGTGACCCGCGCTCCGCCGCGTACGGACGCCAGGGCTTTGAGAATCTCTTCGCGGGTGGCCCCCACCGCGGCCAACGCTTTGCCCGCGTAATCTTTCGTCTCGCCCGCCAACGCGAGCAACAAATGCTCGGTCGATACGTATTCGTCCTTCAGCGCTTCCGCTTCGTTGAATGCGGTTTCGAGCACACGCGAAGTGGTTTGGGAAGTGCGGGGTTGCGCTCCACCCTGGACCTTGGGCAACTGGGAGAGGAATTGCTCCACTTCGGATTGAAGGATGTCGACCGATGCCCCGAGCTTTTGCAGGACGGGGATGGTGGAACCTTCGGGCTGGCCGAGCAGGGCGCAGAGAACATGGGCGGGTTCGATTTGGCCGTGACCCCGCGATGCCGCGAGCGACTGGGCCTCCCCGACCGCCTCCTGACTTTTGATCGTGAATTTGTCGAATCGCATGGGCGCAAACCTAAGCACGGCTCGCGGGGAGGCAAGCTTGAGCTTCCCGCGGGGCGTGCCGGTTTCTTGCCGGGGGACTAGGGGGTTGGCCGGATGCGACCCTGGGGAAGGCCCTCCCCCGGACTTTCCCCACGCCGACCAGGAGGGTGGCCCGATCGGGTCACCCGATGCGGCAAGCGTCCTTCGCCCTATTCGCGCCTGCTAGTCGTTGTCTTGCTTCATGGCGACGTAGAGCGTCGAATCGCCGCGTCGAATCAGCAAGAGTGCCTTTTCGCCCGCGTCGGCCAGCTGATTGCGCAGCTCGGCCACGTCGTTGACTTCTTCGCGGTCGACCTCGAGCACCACGTCTCCGCGCCGCAGGCCCGCTTCGTCTGCGGCACTGCCGGGTTCGACGGCGGAAATCACCACGCCCGAGCCTTCCTCGACACCGAGCTGTTCCGCGAGTTCCGGCGTCAGTTCCTGGACCCGGAGGCCGAAAGCGGCGGGGCCGGAACTCCCCTCGGGTTCGGCGGCAGCGACGGTCGCGTCTTCCAGCTCGCCGATCTCGACTTTGAAGGTCTTGCGCTTTCCTTCGCGCAGGACCGTCACCTTGACCGTGGTGCCGACCGGCGTGCTGGCGACGAGGCGCGGGAGTTCTTCCATTTCCTCGACGGGAGAGCCGTCGAATTCGATGATCACGTCGCCGCGCTTGATGCCCGAATCCGCAGCGGGCCCCTTCGGGTCTACGCGCGAAACCAATGCCCCGGTGCTGTCCTCGAGGTCGAATTGTTCGGCCAGGTCGTCTGTGATGTGTTGGATCACGACGCCGAGCCAGCCGCGCACTACGCGTCCCGAGGACCGCAGCTGCGGAAGGATGTCTTTGGCCATGTTGACCGGAACCGCGAACCCGATGGTGTTGGCGCGCGGATTGATCGCTGTATTGATCCCCACCACTTCGCCCGCGAGATTGATCAGCGGCCCACCGGAGTTTCCGGGGTTGATGGCGGCGTCGGTCTGGATGAAGTCGTCGTAGCTTCCCTGGCCGATGCGTCGGTGCATCGCGCTCACGATGCCCGCGGTGACGGTGTGGTCGAGGCCGAAGGGATTGCCGATGGCGACCACCCAATCGCCCGGGCGAATCGAATCCGAATCGCCGAGGGGAAGCGCGACCAGGGGTTTTTCGTTCTTGACCCGCACCAGCGCGAGATCCGTCTTGGGGTCGCGGCCGACGACTTCGGCCTCCAGCTGCGTTCCGTCTTTGAATTCCACCTGGATCGTGTCGACATCTTCGATCACGTGGTTGTTGGTCACGATGAAGCCGTCGGCTGAGACGACGAACCCACTCCCCAGGCTCGGAACTTTGTATTCCTTGCGACGAAAGAATTCCTCGAAGGGGCTGCCAAAGAATTCCTCGAACGGGCGCTGCTGCTGGGGCCCACCGGGGCCCCCTTGCGTCACAGTCTTGGAGGTCTGGATGCTGACGACCGAGACCGAGGCTTTCTCCGCCAGCTCCGCGAAGGTGTTGGGAACCACGATGCTGGCCGGCGCGGCCGAGACCGAAGAACGTTCCTCCCAGAAAGGATCGCCTGCGGCGGCTCGCTTCTCTTCGTCGTCGTTACCGAACAAGTCAATGGCGTTCGAGGCATTGTCACGCCAGTTGAAATTGATCTCGAGCAGACCGGACGAGACAAGCAGCGCGAGCGCAACTCCTCCGACAAGAAAAAATGAAATCAGTCCACGGCGTGTCATTCCGGTCTCCCGTTATCTATACGAGGGGAATCGTGACATGGTATCGCCCGTTTCCCCTCTGAACCACGACCAGGGCTCGATCCCGGCCCCGCAAGGCCAACATGACCTCCCGTAGCGAGTCTGCATCGGCGAGCGCCCGCCCGCTGATGGCGAGCACGTAATCGCCTTTTTTGATGCCGATCTGCTCGGCGCCGCTTTGGGCCCGAATCCCCGACACCACATAGGCACCGTTGGTATCGAGCTTCAGCTGCAAACCCAACAGCTGTTGGGTCAATTCGTCGACGATACCTGCTGGGAGGGCGCCGGCGCGGGCTTTGACGGTCTTCGTTTTTCCATCGCGCCAGAGTTCGACTTCGACGGTTTGTTTGACGATCAGTTGCTGGAAGATTTCGAACATCGCCTGAGAGCTGCGGACGTTCTGGCGATTGAAGCGCGTAACGATGTCGCCGCGGCGGATCCCGGCGACGTCCGCCGGCCCGCCCTTGTGGATGCTGCTGACGAGCGCCCCGGCCACGTGCTTGGGGACGTCCAGCACCTCCCGCAAATTCAGGTCGACGTCTTGCACACCGATGCCAAACCAAACCGGCGAGACCTCGCCGTGTTCGATCAGCTCGTCGACCACGCGTTTCGCGACGTCGATCGGGATTGCGAAGCCGATGCCCTCGGCACCCTGGTAGATGGCGGTGTTGATCCCCACCAGCGTTCCTTCGGCGTTGAGAAGTGGTCCGCCGGAATTGCCCGGGTTGATGGACGCGTCGGTCTGGATGAATCCGTGGAAGGTTCGATTCTCGGAACGGATCGAGCGATCGACGGCAGACAGCACTCCGGTGGTGACCGAGTGGGAAAGACCGAAAGGGTTTCCGATCGCGATGACGGGTTCGCCCACCATCAGGTCGCTGGATCGGCCGGGTTTCGTCCAGGGCAGCTTCTCGTCGCTCTCGACCTTGAGCACGGCGATGTCGTTGTTGGGGTCCGCCCCGATTACGTTGGCTTCGAACTCCCGTCCGTCGCCCAGGGTGATGAGAATGCGATTGGCGCGAGCGATTACATGCTCGTTGGTGAGAATGTGGCCTTGACCGTCGATCAATACCCCGGAACCCAGATTCTGTGACGTCTGGGGGGCCCGCGGCTCGAAGAAGTCTTGGAAGAAGCGATTGAAGAACGGATCTCCTCGCATGGACGACGAGAATGGATTGCGTCGTTCGATGATCCGCTCGGTCGTGATGTTCACCACGCTGGGACCCACCTTCTCGACCGCGTCCACGGTTGCGGTACGGCGCAAGAAGGGGTCCGCGGCCTGCGCGAGAGGCGCGGACGCCACCAGTAGGGCGAATGCAACGCCGAGAGCGCGACCCATCGTGGCAAAACAGACGTGGCGGAAATGGCTTCTATTCACGGCCGGCCAAAGTAGGACGCGGCCGCGGGGGCCACAAGCCGCGCGCTCGGACTCCTCTGGTAGCCTGTCCGGGTGAGCGAGGCTCCCTTCGAGCAAGCGTGCGACCGGTTCCGGGAGCGTTTCGGGCGCGCGCCGGAGGTGTGGGCGAGGGCTCCCGGCCGCGTCAATCTGATCGGGGAGCACACGGATTACAACGAAGGCTGGGTGCTGCCCTGCGCGATCGACCGCGAAACGCGGATCGTCGCGGCGCCCCGCTCCGACACCGGTGTGCGTGTGGGATCCCAGGCCATGGGGGAGATCGAGTCTTTCGAGCTCGAGGAGCTCGCCCGGCGCGGAACCTGGGGGGATCACGTGCGCGGCATCGCGTATTCCCTGGTCGCAGGTGGGAAAACGCTCCGCGGCATCGACGCGTGGATCGAAAGCACGCTGCCCGCCGAGTCGGGGTTGTCGAGTTCAGCGGCGCTCGGCGTCGCCTTGGCCCACGTCTTCGACTGCATTCAATCTTTCGCGCTTTCCGCACTCGATATCGCGCGCATCGCCCAACGCGCGGAAAACGATTTCATCGGTGTGCGCTGCGGAATCATGGATCAGCTCACCAGCGCATGCGGTCGCCGGGATCGGGCGTTGCACATCGATTGCCGAAGTCTGGAACTCGAATTCATTCCGTTTCCCAGCGATGCCCTGGGATTGTTGGTCGCCCACAGCGGAGTCGAACGAGCGCTCGTGGATGGAGGCTACGGAGATCGCCGGGCCGAATGCAGCGCGGCGTTCGAGGCGTTGCGAGCGGCCGGGATCGGTGGCCCGCAGGCGCGCGCCCTGCGGGATTTCGCGATGTCGGACCTCGAGGCGATCGAAGGGGTGCTGGACCCGGTGGCCTTTCGCCGGACGCGTCACGTCGTATCCGAGAACGCCCGTGTGGCGGCGGCGTGCGACGCCTTGTCGCGATCGGACTTCGACGCGCTCGGCGAACTGCTGCGCCAGGGCATGCGCAGCCTGCGCGAAGATTTCGAAGTGAGTATTCCGGAACTCGACGCCTTGTGTTCGATCGCGGATCGCCACCCCGCGGTGTTCGGATCGCGATTGACCGGTGCCGGGTTCGGGGGCTGCACGCTTCACCTGGTGGCCGCGGCGGCGAAGGAAGACGCCATGGAGCACATTCGCCAGGGGTTCGCGAAACGCTTTGGCCGCGTACCGCGGATATTCGACGTGGTGGCCGCCCCGGGCGCGAGCGCCGGGGCCTTCTGATCAATCCTGAACGTCCGAGGTGGGTGCCGCATTGGCGGCTTCGGACTCTTCGGCCTGGTCGCGTTTGACGAGGACGTACTTGGTTTCGTCGCCGCGTCGGGTGGTAATGAGAACGCGCGCGTTTTCATCGACGGAGCCGATGGCGTCTAGGAAGCTCTTCAGGTCTTTGACTGCTTTCTTCCCGATGCTCTGAACCACGTCCCCGGGAACGAGGCCCGCTTCGGCGGCGGGCGAGCCACGCGCGACGAAGGACACGTAGGCCCCCACTTTGGAGTTCAACCGGTGCGTTCGGTAGAGCTTCTCGGTGATCTCCTGCACGTGGAATCCCATGTCGCTTTCTTCTTCGGAGGGCTCCACCTTGGGTTGGGTTCCGATCTCGAGTTTCAGGGTTCGCTGCTTGCCGTCGCGCAGGACGGCGACTTCGACTTGGGTGCCCGGCTGTTTCTGGGCGACCAGCCGCTGGAAGTCTCCGAGGTCCTCTTCCTTCTCCGCCTCGACCCGCACGCCGTCGAAGGCGGTCACGACGTCTCCGGTGCGCAAGCCGCCGCGTTCGGCGGGCGACTTCTTGCTCACGCTGTTGACGATGACGCCGGTCTCGTTGGGAATCTCGAAGTAGTTCGCCAGGTCGCGGTCGAGCGGCTGCATGGTGACACCCAGCCAGCCGCGAGCGATGCCGCCTTCCTCGATCTGGCGCATGACATCGAGGGCCGTGTCGATGGGAATCGTGAAGCCGATGCCGCGACCCTGACCGCGCGAGTTGATCCCGACGACGTTGCCTTCGAGATCGATCAGGGGACCGCCGGACGAACCGCGGTCGATCATGGCGTCGGTCTGAATGAAATCGTTGATCAGGTCGCGAACTTCGAGATTGCGACCCTTGGCAGAAACGATTCCAAAGGACACGGTCCCGTCGAGTCCGTACGGATTGCCGATGGCGAGAACCCATTGGCCCACGTGCAATTGAGACGCGTCGCCGAAGGTCGCCGGGATCAGCTCGCCCTCGGGCTCGATCTTGAGCACCGCGATGTCGGTCTGTTTGTCGGTTCCGAGAATCTGCGCCGAATATTTCTGCTTGCGTCCGGGAACCGTGACTTCGACCTTCTGCGCTTTTTCCACCACGTGGTGATTGGTCAGGATCAGTCCCTCGGCGCTCGCGATGACGCCAGAGCCTTCCACCTGATTGCGGCGGTCGTTGACTTTGACGATGGCGTCGATGTGAACCACCGAAGGCTTCACGCGCTGGGAAACCTCGATGATGCGCTCCTGCAGGGCGTCGTAAGCGGCTGCTTGCTCCTCGGCGGCGCCCGCCGGTAGCGTGCACGCCAGCGCGACCCCGATCGCCAAGCATTGCCTTTGGAACGTCATCACTCGCAGATCCCCCCGTCAGGCCTCTTCGGCCGAATCGTCGGTTCGTCTAAGCGCGGCGTCGAGCGCCCGGCGCAGGGCCCGTGCCGCGGCTTCCGGATCCTCGGCGCCGCCGATGGCCCCGGTCACCGCGATCCCCGCGGCCCCGGCCTCGATGACGTCTCGGGCATTCTCGGGACGGATTCCGCCCTGCGCGAGCACCGGGAGCGCGCTTCGACAGGCGCGCCGCAGGGTTGCGAGACCCAGGGCGGGCCGGCCGGCGGCCTTCGAGAGAGGAGGGAAAATCGGCGCGAGCTGGACGTAGTCGGCACCCGAGGCTTCGGCCCGGGCGATCTCGTCGACGGAGTGAGTTGAAATGCCAACAATGGCGGATTCGCCCAAGATCTTCTTTGCCTCCCCCGCCGACATCCCATCGAACCCCAGGTGGGCTCCCTGGGCCGCGGCGGTCCACGCGACGTCCACGCGCCGATTCACCAAGGTCCGCAGCGGGTGACCGGCCCGGATCGCCCGTTTCTGGATCTCATCCACGAGTTCGAGCAGCGAACCCGCCGAGCGTCCGCGTTCTCGGACCTGGATCCAATCGACTCCCCCGGCCAGCGCCGCAGCTACCACCTCGGGCAAGGGCCCGCGCGCGGTCGCGGCGTCGGTGACGTAGCAAAGTATGGGGCGGTTCGGGGTGCTCAGAAATTCGCGAGACCGTCGAGCGGGCTCGACGCAGACGCATACAGGCGTTGCGGCATGCGACCGGACTCGTAGGCGAGTCGCCCCGCTTCGATTCCGAGTCGCATGGCGCGCGCCATCTTGACGGGATCTTTAGCGAGCGCGATCCCCGTATTCATCAGCACCGCCGTCGCGCCGAGTTCCATGGCGAGGGCCGCGTCGCTCGCGGTTCCGACTCCCGCATCGACGATCATGGGAACTTCGACGGTTTCCAGGATGATCCGCAGGTTGGCGGGATTGCGAATCCCCATGCCGGAGCCGATGGGCGCCGCCAGGGGCATGACGGCCGCGCAACCCATTTCCGCCAGGCGCTGACACGCAACCGGGTCGTCGGTCACGTAGGGGAGCACCGTAAACCCATCCTTCACCAGGATGCGCGCGGCTTCGATGGTGGCCGCCACATCGGGAAACAGGGTGCGGTCGTCGCCGATGACTTCCAGCTTCACGAGGTCGGTTTCGAGCAGTTCGCGTCCGAGTTTCGCGGTGGTGACGGCGTCTTCCACCGTGTAGCAGCCCGCGGTGTTGGGGAGAATCTTGAAACGGTCCGGCGGAATGTGATCGAGCAGGCTGCGCCCTTCCGGAGAATCGAGGGGGATGCGGCGCAGGGCCACCGTCACCATCTCCGCACCGCTTTCGTCGACGCAGGCCCGGTTCTGTTCGAAGGATTCGTATTTTCCGGATCCCAGGATGATGCGCGAGCTGAAGAGGTGAGTTCCCAGCTGATACTGACCCGACATGACTAGCCTCCGCCCACCGCTTGCAGGATTTCGACGCGATCCCCGGCGATGAGTTGGTGGGAAGAAAAGGAAGAACGCGGAATCACGTCGCGGTTGACCGCAATGGCGACGCGTTTCCCGTCGGCACCAATGTGTCGAAGCAACCCCTCGAGGGTGCAGCCTGCGGGGACTTCGCGTTGGCGGTCATTCACCGAAATTGCGATCACCGAATCGGAAAGTGTGTTGTGCGACGCTGTGTTGGACACGTTTGCCCTCGGGAAAGCCTAACCGAGGGGGGAGGGGAGTCCAACCCGAAACCCGATTCCACTCCGACTTTCGATAACTTGGGGGCGAAGGAGCAACCCGGCCCATGCGTCCCACCGAAGCGCGGATCGATCTCCGCGCCCTGCAGCACAACTACGGCGTGGCTTCGGCGCGGGCGGCCGGAGCCAAATTGATCGCCGTGGTGAAGGCGGACGCCTATGGCCACGGTGCGGTCCCCGTGGCGCGGGCGCTCGCCGCTGCCGGCTGCCCGCGCCTCGCCACCCTGTCCGTCGCCGAGGCCATGGAATTGCGTTCCGGCGACGTGGCCCTCCCCATCCTTGTCTTGGGGGGCGTGAATGACGCGGACGAAGCCGAGGCCGCGCTCGCGGCGCGCACTATTCCGGTCGCGCACCGATTCGAGCATCTGGAGTGGTTGGGCGAAGCGGCGAACCGGCGCCGGACTCCGTTACCGGTTCAGGTCGAGATCGACACGGCGATGAGCCGTGGCGGCGTGTCCCGGGAAGATGCCGTCGAACTCCTGGTCGCGGTGGATCAACATCCGCACCTGTTTTTGGACGGCACGTTCACGCACTTTGCTCGGGCCGACGAAGCGGACCTCGAACCGACGCGCGAACAACTGCGCTGCTTCCACGAGATCATCGCCAGCGCGCGCGCGCGCGGCGTCGCACCCGGAAGTCTTCATGCCGCCAACTCCGCCGGGGTGCTCGCCCACGAGGCGCTGGGGGAAGCGGCGCGCGGACTCACGGATGCCCGGCCGGGCTTGATGCTCTACGGCGCGAATCCCGCGCCCCATTGCGACGCGGACCTGCGCCCGGTCATGACCTTGCGCACGTGCATCGCCCTGGTGCGGCGCATTTCCGACGGAACCGCCGTGGGCTACGGCGCGACCTATCGTGCGAAACGCGAGCGCCGCATCGCGACCCTGCCGATCGGATACGCGGACGGCGTTCCGTGGTCGTCGGGAAACCGCGGCAGCGTGCTCTTGCGCGGCCGTCGCCTTCCCATCGTGGGGCGCGTTTCCATGGACTACATCACGGTCGACCTGGGTGAGGATCCCGCAGAAATTGGCGACGAAGTGATCGTGTTCGGCGAAGGTTTGCCCGTCGAAGAAGCCGCCGCCGCGGCCGAAACGCTTGCCTATGAGTTGCTGGTTCGCGTGGGCGCGCGGGTGCCCCGGATCTACAGCGATTGATGCCTGATTGACTCCATCCGCGGCCCTCGGTACACCCTGGGACGCACCCGCTTTCCGACAATTTTGGAGGCTCGATGACCCCTCAAACGCCGTCGCCCAAGGTGGCGCGGGCGCTCCTTTCCGTATCCGACAAACGCGGTCTCGTTGAACTCGGCCGTGGACTTCACGCCCTCGGGATCGAGCTCGTCGCTTCCGGCGGCACTGCCGCCGCGTTGCAGAAGGCCGACCTGCCCGTCGTCGAAGTGGCCGACCTGACTGCAAGTCCGGAGATGCTCGGCGGCCGCGTGAAGACGCTCCACCCCAAGATCCACGGCGGCATCCTGGCGCGCCGCGAGCTCGAATCCGACCGCGCCGACATGGCGGCAAACGACATCTCACCCATCGACCTCGTGGTGGTGAACCTCTACCCCTTCGAGGCCACCGTGGCGAAGGCCGACACCACGCGTGCGGAAGCGGTGGAGAAAATCGATATCGGGGGGCCTTCGATGATTCGCTCGGCGGCGAAGAACCACGCCCACGTCGCCGTGCTGGTGGATCCCGATGACTACGAGGGCATTCTCCAGGAGCTGAAGGATTCCTCGGGAGAACTCGCCCTCGCCACGCGTCAGCGCCTGGCGGTCAAAGCCTTCGAGCGCACCGCCGCCTACGACGCCGCCATCCACGGCTATCTGGCGCGCCAGGAAGCGCCGAGCGAAGACCCGTTTCCGCCGCGCCTTTCCATCGAACTCTCGAAGGCAGCGCCGCTGCGCTACGGCGAGAACCCGCACCAGCGCGCGGCGGTCTACGGCAGCGTGCTCGATATCGTCGAACCGCTGCACGGCAAGGAACTCTCCTACAACAACCTGGTCGATGTGCAGGCCGCGCTGGCGCTGATCCTCGAATTCGATCCCGGCGATTCCGCGGCGGTCGGAATCTTGAAGCACAACACGCCCTGCGGCGTGGGGGCGGGCGAAAATCCCCTGCAGGCCTATCAACGTGCCTTCGCGACGGACCCGGATTCTCCCTTCGGCGGCATCGTGATCGCGAACCGCGCGTTCGATCTCGGCCTCGCCCAGGAAGTGGACCAGATCTTTACCGAGGTCCTGATCGCGCCGAGCTTCGACGCAGACGCGCTCGCGCTCCTGCGCAAGAAGAAGAACCGGCGACTCGTGGTGTTCCGACCCGAACGCATCGACCGCGCGGAATTCGAATGGCGCCGGGTGTACGGGGGCATGTTGGTCCAAGAGCCCGACGTCGCCATGGAGGACGTCAAGTCCGCGCCGGCGGTGACGGCCCGCAAGCCCAACGAATCCGAGCTGCGCGCCCTGGATTTCGGCTGGCGGGTTGCGAAGCACGTGAAGAGCAACGCGATCGTGTTCTGTGGACCGGACCGGACCCTCGGCGTGCAGGGCGGCGCCACCTCGCGCGTCGACGCCGTACACGCTTCGCGCGACAAAGCCGCGCGGGTGGGGAACGACCTCAAGGGTTCCGTGGTGGCGAGCGACGCGTTCTTCCCGTTTCCCGACGGCTTGGAGACCGCCGTCGCCGCGGGGGCCACGGCGGTGGTCCAGCCCGGCGGTTCCACCCGCGACGAAGAAGTCATCGCGGCGGCGGATCGACTGGGGATCGCCATGGTGTTCACCGGCACGCGCCACTTCCGGCACTAAGGGGCAGTTGAATGGGCATGCGGGTCCTGGTGGTCGGTTCCGGCGGGCGCGAACACGCGCTCGTGTGGAAGATCGCCCAGAGCGATCTCGTGGACGAAGTGCTCGCCGCCCCGGGCAGCGCGGGGATGTCGGGCGATGCGCGTTGCATTCCCGATGTGAAGGCGACGGACATCCCCGCGGTGGTGGCCCTCGCGCAGCGAGAAGCCGTCGATCTGGTGGTGGTGGGCCCGGAAGATCCCCTGGCCGACGGCATCTCGGATCGCTTGCGCGAGGCGGGCATCGCGGTGTTCGGCCCGTCGTCGGCGGCGGCCCAACTCGAAGGCAGCAAGTCCTTCGCCAAATCCTTCATGGCCCGCCACGCGATTCCGACCGCGGACTTCCAGGTGTTCGAAACCCGCGATGAAGCCAAGGCCTATGTGGAAACCCAGGGCGGTCCCTGTGTGGTGAAGGCCGACGGCCTTGCGGCGGGTAAGGGTGTCGCGGTGTGCGACGGCCCCGAGGACGCGGTCGCGGCCATCGACGAAATCATGGGCGACCGGCGCTTCGGCGATGCGGGTGATCGCGTGGTGATCGAAGAGCGGATGCTGGGCGAAGAAGCGTCCTATTACGCGATTACCGACGGCCAGCGCATCGTGACCCTCGCCGCGGCCCAGGACCACAAACGCCTGGGCGACGGAGATACCGGGGAGAACACGGGCGGGATGGGGGCCTACTCGCCGGCGCCGATCGTCAGTCCCGCCGTGGAAAAACGCATTCGCGAAGAGATCGTGGTCCCCGCGATCCGCGGCATGGCGGAAGAAGGCAATTCCTACGTGGGGGTGCTCTTCGTCGGGCTCATGATCGACGCGAGCGGAAATCCGCGCGTGGTGGAATTCAACGTGCGCTTTGGCGATCCCGAGACCCAACCTTTGATGCAGCGCCTCGAAAGCGACCTGGTTCCGCTGCTTCGCGACGCCGCGCGCGGCGAACTCCGGGAAGACGTGGCGCTGCGTTGGAGCGACGCGTCCGTGTGTGTCGTGCTGGCATCCGGTGGCTACCCGCGCAGCTACGAAACCGGGAAGCCCATTCAGGGGATCGAGCGCGCCAACACCCTCGAAGGCGTGACGGTCTTTCACGCGGGAACGAAGGCGGATCCAACGGGCGGCTTCGCCACCGCGGGAGGACGCGTGCTGGGCGTGACCGCGAGCGGAGCCAGCGTGAAGGAAGCGCGCGATCGCGCCTACGCGGCTGCGGACCAGATTTCTTTCGATGGTTGCGTGCGGCGCGAAGACATCGCGTCGCGTGCCATCGGGGCGTGAGGGGCTTTTCCGTGGAACGCGCTGCCCAGCATCTCGCCGAAGACGGTCTCGTCGCTTACCCGACGGAAACCGTTTGGGGCCTGGCCGCGTGCGCGACGTCGGAACCCGCCGTCGCGGCGCTGCGTCGTTGGAAAGGCCGCGCGGAATCCGCACCGATTTCCGTACTCGTCGATTCCCTGGACGCGCTCGATGCCTGGGGGGTCCGCTGGACGCCGCTGGCCAAGACGCTCGCCCAATCGTTCTGGCCCGGTCCCCTCACCCTGGTGCTTCCCAGTCGCGAAAAATTCGCGTCGGGAGTGGCTCGTGAAGACGGTGCCGTCGGGGTCCGCTGCTCTTCGCATCCCGTGGCCGCGTCGTTGGTGAAGGCGGCGCGCGAGCGCGGGCTGGGTCCCCTGACGTCGACGAGTTTGAATCGAACCGGAAGTCCCCCGGCCCGGACGCGCGAAGAAGCCGCGTCTTTGTGCGGGCACGAATCCCTGGATCCCATTCTGTTGGAAGAGGGGGATGCGGGCGGTGAGGAACCCAGCACCGTCGTCGATTTGACCGCGGACCCCCGCGTGTTGCGTTGGGGCGCCGTCGAACGCGAACACCTCGCGTCCTATCTCAATCTCAACCCGAAAATGGAACCGCCTCTGTGACCGAAGTATTGCCCTTTCGCGCATTGCGCTACGACCCCAAGCGCGTGGATCTCTCCCGCGTGCTCGCGCCGCCCTACGACGTGATTTCGCCCGAAGAGCGCCAAGCCCTCTACGATCGCGATCCCCACAACGCGGTGCGCTTGGAGCTCGAGCGCGAAGTCGCCGACGAAGCGGGAACCGATTACGGCGCTGCGGCGCGCGAATTGAGCGCCTGGTCGAAGGAAGGCATCCTGGTGCGCGACGCCGAGCCGGCCTTCTACGGGTTGCGTCAGCGCTTCGTTGCGCCGAACGGCGAGACCTTCGTGCGCGAAGGCTTCTTTGCCCTGGTTCGATTGGCGGATTACAGCGAGCGCATCGTGCTGCCCCACGAACGCACCTTGGCGGGCCCGAAAGCCGATCGCTTGAAACTGCTGCGCGCGACCCACACCAATCTTTCGAGCGTCTTCATGCTCTACGAAGACCCCGACAACCAACTGGGTGAACAATTGCGCCCCCACATCGAAGCGGCACCGATTGCCGAGGGTGAAGATCGGGCCGGCGTCGAGACCGCACTGCTGCGCATCGAAGCGCCCGAAGCGGTCGCGGCGATCCAATCCTTCCTGGCGACGCGTTCCGTGGTGATCGCCGACGGGCACCACCGCTACGAAACGGCACTGCGCTACCGGGACGAACAACGCGAGGCGAATCCGAAGGGCACTTCGACGGGCCACGAATTCGCCCTGGTGTACCTCGCCAACGCCTACGCGCCGGGCAGCTTGCTGCTGCCGATTCATCGCGTGATTCGCAAAGGCCCGGTTCCCACCGAAGCCGCCTGGGAGAACCAGCTCTCGAGTTGGCGCCAGGAGCGCGTGCCGATGCCGGATCCCGACGCCATCGCGACGCTATTGAAGGAACACCTGGAGCCCCACGGTCGCGCCCCGGCTTTTGCCGCCGACGACGGCAGCGGAACCCTGCGCGTGTTTTCGCGCGCGACCGACCGCGAGATCGCGATTCGCATCGTTCACGACGAAGTGATCGACGGCGTGTTCGGGCTCGACATCGACGCCGTGCGGGGTGGGGCGCTCGCCTATGCGAAAGATCCCATTCGCGCGGCCCACGACGTTCGCAACGGCCGCGGATCCGTGGCCATCTATCTGAACGCCCTCGCGCCCGAGGATGTCTTTCGCGTCACCGGCGCCGGCGAAATCCTGCCCCAGAAATCCACGTTCTTTACGCCAAAGCTTCCGACGGGGCTGGTCTTCCGACCGCTCGAGGATTCCGCGTGACCCGCCCTCGCAGCCGCATGGTGGGAATCGGCCAGGTGGTCCCCCAGGTGCTGCGCGACCTGGGCTTCGAGAAAGCCCAACTCCTATCCCAGCTCAGCGAGGCGTGGCCCAGCGTGGTGGGGGAAGAGGCCGCGACTCACGCCCGGCCCGACCTGCTGCGCAAGGGCGAGCTCGAGGTGATGGTGGATTCGAGTGCTTGGGCGAACGAAATCCAGATGCGCCGCGTGGAGATCCTCGACGGCCTGCGCGAGGCCCTGGGCGCCGACGCGCCCACTTCCCTCCGTTTGCGGGTCGGCCGCAGCGACCTCGGGTAACATGGCCCCATGACGGAGACACGAACCGCCGAACCCGCGGGGATGCGTTGTGACTTTTGCGGCGAGACCGTCGCGTCGGTGCGCCGCGTCGCCATCGACGAAGGCTACGATCGACTCCTGAAGCCCCACAAAGAGCAGTACGCCTGCCCGACCTGTTCGGAAAAGAAGGATCGCGAGCGTCTCGGGGCGTCCGGCAGCTGAGCGCCCCCTGGGGGGTGGGGTTCGATTCGTACCCCAGCACGGGCCGCAGTTGACCCTCTTCGGGCACTCGACTAGATTGGCCGGCCGCTTCCTCAGGACCTGTGGCTCCGTCTCGGAGCCCAACTATTGGTGAAATCTACGTGGTGAAAATCCGCCTCCAGCGCGTCGGAACCAAGAAGCGCGCCTACTACCGAATCGTCGCCCTCGACGAGCGGGAAAAGCGCAGTGGCCGGCCGCTCCAGTACCTCGGTACGTACGATCCGCTTACCCAACCTCCTGTGATCAAACTCGACGCCGAAGGGGTTGCGGCCTGGCAGTCCAAGGGCGCGCAACTGTCCGACACGGTTCGCTCTTTGGTCAAACAACAGGCGGCCGCCGCCGCGGGGGCCAGCTGATGGCCAGTGATTCCGCAGAGCTGGTGGAGTTCATCGCCAAGGCGATCGTGACACAACCCGAAGCCGTCAAGGTTCAGGAATTCGATGACGGCGAAGTGATCGAGCTCGAAACCGCCGCCGACGATCGCGGACGCGTGATCGGCCGCCAGGGCCGCGTCGCCAAGGCGATGCGCGCGGTGTTGGGTGCTACGCGCGATGGAGCCGATACCCGACTCGAAATCGTTGACTAAGCCAGGGTTGGTTTCCCTGGGCTTCGTGATCGGAGCCCACGGACTCGCCGGAGAACTGCGATTTCGATTGCACGACCCGGCGTCCGAAAATTTGAGTCGCGTTCCCACGATTGCGTTGGCGAAGCAGCTCGAAGACCCTGCGCCCCCCGCCTATCGCATTCAGAACGTACGGCCGGGTCGCAAAGGAGAAGCGCGGGTTCGGCTGGAGGGGATCGAGAGTCGCGAGCAAGCGGAGGAGCTGAAGGGTCGTATCGCGTTGGCGGACCCGGAGTACTTCGAAAAGCTCGAAAGCGATGAGTGGTACGCCTACCAGTTGACCGGTTGCCGGGTCGAAACCCGTGCCGGTAAAGCGCTGGGCACGGTTCAGGAAATTTGGCCCACGGGCGGCCACGATGTGTTGGTCGTGGCGACCGGGGGCGAGCCGGTTTTGATTCCGGCGGTTCGCCAGTTTCTCGCGGAGGTGGACATCGGAGAGCGGCGAATCGTGGTCGACGTGATCCCTGGTCTGATCGACTCGGACTGAGGAGGCAGCGGTGCTCCGGATCGACATCATCACGATCTTTCCGGGGCTCTTCGAAGCGTTTCTCCGGGAGTCCATGGTGGGAATCGCGGTGCGCGACGGTCACCTCGAAGTGGCGCTCCACGACCTGCGGGATTTCACGACGGATCGCCATCGCTCGGTGGACGACGCCCCGTACGGGGGCGGACCCGGGATGGTGATGAAGCCCGAGCCCCTGGTGGCGGCCATCGAGAAGGTCGCGGGGCCCAAAGGGCCGGATCGAAAGGCCGAGGTGATTTTGCTCTCGCCCCAGGGGGAACCCCTGGATCAGCCGAGAGTGGGGGAGTTGGCCCAGCGGGAGCGCTGGGTGTTGGTGTGCGGACGCTACGAGGGAGTGGATCAGCGGGTGATCGATTTGGCGATCGACACTGAACTCTCCCTCGGAGATTACGTACTCTCTGGGGGCGAGGTGCCCGCGATGGCGCTGGTCGAAGCCGCGACGCGGCTGCTGCCCGGCGTCCTGGGCAATCCCGAATCGGTGACGACGGAGTCATTCGAAGCGGGGCTTCTAGAGGGGCCTCAGTACACACGCCCGGCGGAGTTCCGGGGACACGAAGTGCCGGAAGTTTTGCGTTCCGGGGACCATGGAGCCATCGCGCGCTGGCGGGAAGAGCGCGCACAAACTTTGACACGGCGGCGGCGACCGGATTTGCTGCGCAGCCGCCGGGGAGACGAAGACTGATGGGCGGATTGCAACTGACCACGGAAGCAAAAATGCGGCGCGACCTCCCGCCTTTTCGCTCGGGCGACACGGTTCGCGTGCACGTGAAAGTGCGCGAGGGCGACAAAGAACGGATTCAGATTTTCGAAGGCGTCGTGATCCGCCGGCGTGGCGGAGGCATTGGCGCCAGCTTCACCGTGCGCAAGATCTCCTACGGCATCGGCGTGGAGCGCTCCTTTCCCGTCGAGTCGCCGGTGGTGACCAAGGTCGAGATCAAGAGCCGGGGTCACGTGCGGCGCTCGCGCCTGTATTACCTGCGCAACCTGCGCGGCAAGAAGGCCCGCTTGCGCAGCAAGCTGCGCGACTTGTCGGCGCTGGTGGCGCCGGACGTCGATGACGAGGATCCCGCGGTCGCCGACGAGAGCGGAAGCGCGGAACCCGTGGAGGCTGCGGCCGAAACCGCCGAGACCGAGGCCCAGGCGGAGAGCGCCGAAGCCAGCAGCGAAGCTTCCGAAGAAGAACCCAACAAAGAGTAGGTCCTTCGTGGCGGTTACCCTGGAACATCTGGCGACGGCGGGTGTCGGACGCTTTCGCGATCCCCTGTCCTGCGCCATCGACGGAAACGCGGTTGTGTTTTCCGGTGGCAATCAGAGCGGGAAGTCGACGCTGCTCGATTTGACCGCTTCGCTTCTGGACCCCGCGCCCGATGCCGCGCGCGCGGGTCGTTTGCGGAGTCTTCCGGGCGTCGAACCTTCGAGCGCGAGTCTGCGTCTGCGCGACGCTCGCGGTGAGTTCCAAATCCATTGGGATCTGATCGAAGAACGGTTTTCCTTGGTGACCGGGTCGGAAACCGCCACCGAGCCGTCCGCCATCCGTGCGCGCCTGGGACTTGCGGGGCCCGGAATCATCAACCGCCTGTTCGTTTGCTCCGCCGAGCGCCTGGCCCTGCTGTGCGCAGGGGCGGCGCGCGCCGATGCGCGCGCCTGGGTGGACTCGGGTGCGTTGGCGCGCAGCGTTGCGGCTTTGCGCGGCGAGATCGGACTCTTGCGTTCGCAACTTTCGGAGGTGGCGAATTGGGAACGCGCGCGCGAGCGCGTCGTCTCCTCGCGCCGTACGGATCGCCGCCGGCTCAGTGCTTTGGAGGAACGCGAACGTTTGTCGCGCGAAGCGCGCTGGCGTCGCTGGGCCCTGGAAGAAGAACTCGAGCGCGTGGATGGCTTGGTGGGCGAACAATCCGACCTCGAAGAGCGCAGCGCCGAATACGTTCGACTCGAACGAGAGCGTACCCAGGGGATTCACGACCTCTCCGAGCGCGCCGCTGCGCTCGAAGCAGAACAAGCGCAAGTCCGTTCGCCGCGCTTGGCGCGTTGGGGCGGGATCGCGAGTGCGGCCTTGCTGCTTGCGAACTTTGGCTTGGGGAGTCCGCTCGGGATCGGCGTTCCTTCGCTGCTCGCCACTTTGCTGGCGCTGTGCGGAGGTTTCGAATTTCGAACGCTGCTGCGCCATCGCAAGCTCGTCCAGGAGCTCTCGGAAGCGCGCGATCGAATTCGTTTGATCCGCAATCGCTTCGAACTCCAGACCGCAGAGCTGCGCAAGCTCGCCGAGGGCCTGGGACTCAAACACCCGGCGGAGTTGCCCGCCGCGCGCGAACGCTACCTCGAATTGCAGGGGCGCTGTGAACGCGAGCGCAACGTGGAGCTGACTTTGGGCGATCCCGAGAGCCTCGCCGGCGAGGTGCAGGAAATCCGCGATCGCGTGGTGGCCTTGCACGACCCGGAAGACGGGGGCGCCGCCCGTCAGTCCGCCGAGAACCTTTGCGTCCGGCTCGATATGGCGGAGAACGAGCTGCGGACGCTCGAGCGCGTCGGCGAAGCCCATCTGCGGGGTTCGCAACCGGAAGCGTCCGGACGCGGCGGTCCCGTGGCCCTGACGTTCGAAGATCTGCTGATCGCCGGAAGTGCGTTGCTCGCCATCCCCGTCGATGAGCTCTGGGCCAAAGTGGAAACCGGCACCAGTGCCTATCTACGACTCTTCTCGAATCGCGACTACGCTTGCTTGCGTCGCCGCACCCGGGGCGACTTCGTGTTGCAGCAAGAGGCGCGGCGTTCGGAAATCCCCGTCGATGATCTCACTGGGACGGCACTTCACGTGGCCTATTGCGCGCTTCAATTTGCGTTGGTGGAACTCAGCGCGGGGCGCCATGCGCTGCCGCTGATGCTCGACGACCCGTTTGCTTCCTTCGATGCCCAACGCGTTCGCGCCGCCGCGCGAGCCGTGCGTCGCTTGAGCGCGCGCACGCAAGTCCTGCTCGCGACCTCAGATCCGACTTTCGAAGCGGTTGCCGATCAGGTGATCCGGCTCGATGGTCTTTAGTCCGAGCTAGGCTTCGGACGTACCTTCGCGACCGAAGTCGTCATCGATACGCACCACGTCGTCGAGTTCCGGCGTCGAAACCTCGACCACTTCCACGCGTTCCACCGCTTCGAAGCGATGTCGGCGGCCCGTGGGAACGCGGCGGTGTTCGCCGGGACCCATTTCGTGAATCTCGATCTCACCCGCGTCATTCTCGAGGTGGAGCTTCATTCTTCCCCGCACCACCAGGACCGACTCGTCCTTCTTCTCGTGGTACTGCAAGGACAGGCGCTTGCCCGCTTCGATCACGAGGATCTTCCCCACATAGCGATCGGTGTGGGCCCAGATCACTTCGTGTCCCCAGGGTTTGTCGACGCGGCGCTCGGTGTCACTCATGGTCTCTCCGGGATCGGCCTGTCCCACGAAGACCTTAACCGCTGACCTGGGAACTTGCCCCTCAGGAACCCCCGTAGGCGTTCTCCCAGTGTCGGACTCGCCACCCGCCGTCCGGGCGCGGTTCGCAGGTGACGACGTCGAAGCGCACGCGCCGGGCACGCGGTCGGTGGGCGCGCAGCCAGGCCTGGGCGCCGCGCGCGATGCGTTGCTGTTTGCGGGCGTCGACGGATTCTTCGGGCGCACCGTGTCGTCGCGAACGGCGGGTTTTGACTTCGACGAACGCCCAGACGCCGGCGCGCGAAACGATCAGATCGATCTCGACGCCTTCAATTCGAACGTTCGTTGCGACGATGCGATACCCTCGACGCGCGAGATGCGCCGCCGCCACCGCTTCACCAGCGGCGCCCAAGGCGAGATGGTTGTGCAAGGGAAGACCTGCGGACCGGGAGACCGAGAGTAGCGCATGGGAACCTTACACGTGGTCGCTACCCCGATCGGGAATCTGGAAGACGTGACCTTGCGTGCACTGCGCGTGCTTCGCGAAGCGGATTGGATCTACGCCGAGGACACGCGTCGCACCCGCATCCTGCTCGATCACCACGGGATCTCCGGACGACCGGTTTCCCTGCACGAGCGCAACGAAGCGGGGCGAATCCCCGAGGCACTCAAAGCGCTGGATGCGGGTTCTTCTGTGGCGCTGGTTTCCGATGCCGGAACCCCTTTGATTTCGGACCCCGGAGCGCGGCTGGTCGCGGCGGCGATCGCGGCGGGCCACGACGTGGATCCGGTGCCCGGCGCTTCGGCGGTTTTGGCCGCGTTGAGTCTCGCGGGTCTGCCCGCGGAGCCGTTCGTGTTCCTCGGGTTCCTGCCGCGCAAACGCGGCGAGCGGAGAGCGTTGTTCCAGCGCTATCGCGGTGCACCCGAAACCCTGGTGATGTTCGAGTCGCCCAAGCGGATCTCCAACACGCTGCAGGAATTGTCGGAGATCTTTCCCGAACGCTCCGCCTGTGTGGCGCGTGAATTGACGAAGATTCACGAGGAAGCGGTACGCGGCACCGTTGCTGAATTGGCGGAGCGATTCTCGGGAGACGCTCGCGGAGAGATTACGCTGCTGATCGGCGGCGCGTTGGATTCCGAGCAGCCCCGACTCGAGGACCTCGAAGCCGAGATCGCGGCGCGGCTCGCGCGCGGGCAATCGCCCAAGGAGATCGCGGCGGAGTTCGCGGATCCGCCGCGGATCGCGAAACGCGACGTCTATCAACGGGCCCTGGCGCTGCGGGATGGAGGCGAGGCGTGAGGGGCGGCGTCGGGCGATGGTTGCGAACCCTGCGGCATATGCGGGCAGCGCAGATGGTGGGGCAGGTGCGACACCGCCTGCGGGGGATCCGACCGGTTGCGTTTCGCGGCGAAACTCCACGGCTCGCGGTTTTCGATCCGCCGGTGCCCTTTCTCGAAGCGCCTCCTCATGCTGCCTACGTACCCGATGGCCGCGTGGTGCGACTATTGAACCGCGAAGTTCGCTTCGGAGAGGCGATCGATTGGGACTACCGGGACGGAGGCCCGCTGTTCGCCTACCACCTTCATCAATTCGACTATTTGCGGGAAACGCATCTGACGCCCGACACGAGGCTCGATTGCATCCGCGATTGGATCGCGCGCCATCGCCAGGGAACCGGGTGGGAGGGCCACCCGCTCTCCCTGCGGACGCTCACCTGGATCAAGTTGCTCCTCACACGCGGTGCGCTGCCCGCGGATGCGGCGGCGCGCGAAGAAATCGTCCGCAGCTTGGCGGATCAAATCGAAACCCTGGCGGGTCATCTCGAAACCCACCTGCTGGCGAACCACTATTTCACGAACCTGGCGTCCGTCGTGGCGGCCGGGCTCGCCTTCGAGGGGCCCGCTGCCGCGCGTTGGCTGGGGCATTGGGATGCGTTTCGTGCGCAGTTGGAAGAACAGGTGCTTTCGGATGGAGGCCATTGCGAACGCAGCCCCATGTATCACGCGCTGTTGTTGGAGCAGGTGCTCGATCTGCTCAACCTTTCACTTGCGCGCGGAAGCGACCACGCGGAGGTTTTGCGCGCGAGTGCGTCGCGGATGTTGACGGCGCTCCGCACGTGGACCCACCCCGATGGGGAGATTGCGCTGTTCGCGGATTCGGCGCTGGGGCTCGCCCAGGTTCCCGCGGCGCTTCACGCCTACGCGGAAGCGCTGGGCGTGACCGAAGCCCCGCTGTCCGCGACCGGGGTGCTCGACGCAAGCGGCTACGTGCGGTTGGAGGCGGCGCCGTTCTGTCTGATCGCGAGCGTGGCCGGACCTTCGCCCGCGTATCAACCGGGCCACGCCCACGGCGACGCGCTCTCGTTCGAACTCAGCATCGATGGGCGTCGGGTGGTGACGGACACGGGGGTGACGGAATACGTGCCGGGGCTCTTGCGCAATCAAAGTCGCGCCACGCGTTCGCACGCGACCATCGAGATCGACGCCTGTGATCAAGCGGAACTCTGGGCACCCCATCGCATTGGCGGGCGGCCTCGGGTCGCGCTGGATTCCGTCGAGCCGGGCTCGAGCTTTCGAGCGCATTGCATCGGCTGGGCCACGCCGGGTGTCGTTCATCGCCGCCGCGTGACACTCGATTCCGATGCCGACGCCGTCGTGGTCGAAGACGCCGTCGAAGGCGCCGCCTGCGATGTGCGGATGTGCCTCCCCCTGGCGCCGGGCCTCGACCCGCGGCTCGATGGAAACCGCGCGACCCTCGCGTTGAACGCCGATGCGAACTGTGAAGTGGAGCTGGCCGCGTCGCTCGCATGGAGCGTCGAGTGGCTGCCGTATTTTCCGGAGTTCGGTCTCGCGGTGGATCGCCGGGCGCTGGTGGGGACGGGGCGCGGTCCCCTGACCGCGACCCTGCGCTTTACGCTTCGCTGAGCAGCGCGACCAGCGCGGCTTCGTCGAGCACCGAGACTTCGAGACTCTCCGCCTTGGCGAGCTTGCTGCCCGGCGATTCGCCCGCCACCACGTAATCGGTTTTCTTCGAAACGGAGGAGGTCACGCGGCCCCCCGCGGACTCGATTTGCGCCTTGGCTTCGTCGCGACTCAGGTTCGGCAGGGTGCCCGTCAGCACGAAGGTCTTGCCCACCAGGGGGCCTGCGGCCGGGCGCGCGGGTTGGGGCGTCCACTCGAGACCCAGTTCGCGCAGGCGTTCGACCTCCGCGCGGTTGCGGGGGTCGCCGAAGAAGCGCGTGAGACTCTCGGCGATGGTCGGACCGATGCCCGAGACCGCTTCGATCTCTTCCTTCGACGCTTCCATCATCGGGCCGAGGTCTCCGAAATGCGTCGCCAGCAGGTCCGCCACCGTCGCTCCCACGTGGCGTATTCCCAAAGCGACGAGAAAGCGCGCGAGGGTCGTCTTGCGGGACCGCTCCAAACTGGCCGCCAGGTTCGCGGCGGATTTGGCCCCCATGCGGTCGAGGTCTTCGAACGCGGCGGCATCCAGGTTGAAGACGTCCGACAGGCGCTTCACTTTTCCGCTGTCGACGAGTTGCTCGATCAGCTTCTCGCCGAGCCCGTCGACGTCGAGAGCGCCGCGGCTCGCCAGGTGGCGCAGGTTGTTCTTCAACTGCGCGGGACAATCGAGGTTCGGGCAACGCGTGACGACTTCGCCTTCCAGGCGCACGGTGGCGGCTTTGCAGACCGGGCACTTCGCCGGCAGGCGATAGGCGCGGGTCTTCTTGGGCCGCTTGCTCTTTACGACCTCGACGACCTGGGGAATCACGTCGCCGGCGCGCTGGATCACCACCGTATCTCCCACGCGAACGTCCTTGCGGTCGACTTCGTCCTGGTTGTGGAGCGACGCGTTGGAGACCGTGACGCCGCCGACGCGCACGGGCGCGAGCTTTGCGACCGGCGTGAGTGCGCCCGTGCGGCCGACGTTGGCCTCGATGCCTTCCACGACCGTCGTGCGTTGTTGGGGGGGGAACTTGAAGGCGATGGCCCAACGCGGGGAGCGCGAGAGCACGCCCAGTTCTTGTTGCAAGTCGAGCCGGTCGACTTTGAACACGGTTCCGTCGATCTCGACTGGCAGGCCATCGCGCCGTTCTTGAAGCGACTCGTGGTACGCGATGGCGGCTTCCACATCGGCGCAAACCCGGCGGTCCGCGGTGACGACGAAGCCGTAGGTTTCGAGTTGTTCCAAAATTTCGCTCTGGCGTTTCAGGCCCGCGGGAAGCCCTTCGCCAATCGCGTAGGCGCGAAACTCCAGGGCGCCCAGGCGCCGCTTGTCGATTTCGTGAAGCTGGCGCAGAGAGCCGGCCGCCGCGTTGCGGGGATTGGCGAAGGGTTCGAGTTCGCGCTCGACGCGCAGGACGTTCAGGCGTTCGAACGCGGCCAGGGGCAGGACGACTTCGCCGCGCACCGAGAGGCGTTCGGGATAGGGGGCACCCGCGGATGCGAGCTGTAGGGGCAGACTCCAGATCTGGCGCAGGTTCGCGGTGACGTCTTCGCCCACCTGGCCGTCGCCGCGCGTCGAACCCACCACCAGAACGCCCGCTTCGTAGACGAGTTCGACACTCGCCCCGTCGAGTTTGGGCTCCCCCACGAACTCGATCGCGTCTTCACTCCCCAACATGCGTCGGATGCGCTCGTCGAAGGCGCGCATCTCATCGGCGCTCTGGGCGTTGTCGAGGGACAGCATGGGGGTGCGATGGGGGACGGGCGTGAATCCACCCGCGGGCGGCGCGCCCACGCGCTGGGTCGGGGAGTCGTCTGCGCGGAGCTTCGGGTAGCGGGTCTCCAGCGCCTGGAGTTCGCGCAGCAGTTCGTCGTATTCCGCGTCGTCGATCTCCGGCCGGTCATCGAGGTAGTAGAGCCGATTGTGGCGGTTCAACGCTTCGGCCAGGTCGGCCATTCGGCGGGCTGCAGTTCGCTCGTCGCTCGAAGTCAAAGGTTACGTCTCCGCTCAGGAATCCCGGTTAAAGGTGGCTCTGGGTCGGGGCGATGAAACGGTTGCTTCGGCCGCATGCGCCGGCTCCGGGGAACATACCACTTGGATCCCTACGATCTCGGGGAAAACACCGAAAGCTTGCGCGCGCTCTTCGACCTGAGCGCGGACGGGATGGCTGTGTGCGCGGGGCCAACGCTGGTTCGGGCGAATCAGCGTCTGGTGGAGATCTGCGGACGAACCCGCGTCGACGCGCTGGTGGGCCAGCCGCTCGATTCGCTGCTGCTCGATATCGGGGAGGGGCTGCCGGATCTCGGGCGTCCGCGCCCCCTCGAATGCGAGCTGCGCCGTGCGGATCAGGAGCGCCGCATCGTCAGCCTTCAACCGTACCCCCTACCGGGCGCGCCGGATCGCACGATCTGGCGCTTTCGGGACCTCACCCATCTCCGCACGCTGGAGGCGGAGCTTTTTCGCGTGAACCGAGCCCTGCGCGATGCGGAGGCGCGGTTGGCGGAAACCCGGGACCAATCGCGTCGCGAGGCGGACGACCGCGAAGAACTCCTCACCGTCGTGAGCCACGAGCTGCGCACGCCGGTGACGGTGATCACCGGCTACAACCGACTCCTGCTACTCGAAAAAGCCGGCGAACTCAACGTCGAACAACGCCGCTTTCTCGACGAGATCAACAAGAGCTGCCATCGCATCAACGCGTTCATCGGGAATCTTCTGGAAACGTCGCGCAGCACGATCGCCGACGGTCCCGTGCACCCGCGCCGCCAGCCCCTCGGCCCGACCCTGGAAGCGGTCGTGAGTGCCATGGAGCCGCTCTTCCAGGAGCGCGGACTCCACGCGAAACTTCAGATCGATCCGGAGGCGACTTTCGCGGAATTCGACGCGGATCGAATCGAACAAGTGCTCACCAACCTGCTCGCCAACGCGATCCGATATGCACAGCCCGGTGGGGGGGTCGAAGTCTCGACTCGACGCGCAATGGACTCCGAATCCGAGTGGGTCGAGGTCGCCGTGGCGGATGACGGACCGGGGGTCGAGGATACGGACCGCCAGCGGATCTTCGACGCCTATGTGCGGGCGGGGTCCGATCGCCGCGCGGGCGGCCTGGGCTTGGGACTCGCCATCTGTCGAAGGCTCGTACGCGCCCACGGGGGCGAAATCAGCTGTCGCGAGCGCGACGGAGGCGGCAGCGTGTTTGCCTTCACGCTCCGGCGCGCGTCGGCCGATGAAGAGAATGGAGCTCCCTATGGCGCGTAAAGCAAAATCTCGAAAATCGGAAGCCTCGCGCCCGCGAAACCGCCGGATCCTGGTGGTGGACGACGCCGAGGGAATTCGCGGCTATCTCGCGAACCTCCTCGAGCTGCGCGGCTATGACGTGGATACGGCGGAAGACGGCCGGTCGGCCCTGGCGTTACTCGAAGCGGGTGCAGCGCCCGACGCGGTTCTGCTCGATGTCATGATGCCGGGGATCGACGGATTCGAGACCCTCGCGGGGATGCGGAAATTCGACGACGAGCTGCCGGTTGTGATGCTGACGGTCGTTGGCTCCGCGAGTGCCATCGTGCAGGCCATGCAGGCGGGTGCGGCCGATTACCTGAACAAACCCTTCGAAGAAGAAGAACTCGACCGGGTGCTGGCCGCCGTTTTCGAAAAACGCACCAGCGAGGAAGAGCGCGAGCGCTTGCTGGAACAGATCGAGAATCCGGCCGGGAACTTCGTCGCCAATAGCGAACCCATGCAGCGCATCCGCGAAGCCATCGACCACATCGCCGATACCAACGTCACCGTGCTGATTCAAGGCGAGAGCGGCGTGGGGAAGGAAATCATTGCCCGGCGCGTGCACTCGACGTCCTCGCGATCGAAGCAACCTTTCGTCAAGGTGAATTGCGCGGCGCTGCCCGACGAGTTACTCGAGAGTGAACTGTTTGGCTACGAGAAGGGCGCCTTCACGGGGGCCGTCGGACGCAAGCAGGGAAAATTCGAACTCGCCAATCGCGGGACGTTGTTTCTCGACGAGATCGGCGAAATGGCTGCGGGCCTACAGGCAAAGCTCCTGCACGTCCTTCAGGATGGAACCTTCGCCAAGCTCGGTGGGAATCAGGAAGTCCAGGTCGACGTTCGCGTGGTGTGCGCGACCAATCGCGGGCTCGAAGACATGGTCAAGCAGGGGTCGTTCCGAGAGGATCTCTACTACCGCTTGAATGTCGTCAACATCGGGATTCCGCCGCTACGCGATCGCCGCGAGGAAGTGATGGAGTTGGCCGAGACCTTCCTGCGCCGCTACAGCGCCAAGTACCGCCGACCCTATCGCGCCCTGAGCGCGCAGCTCCAGTCGGCGTTCGCGCGCTACGCGTTTCCCGGGAATGTCCGCGAGCTCGAGAACATGATCAAGCGGATGGTGGTTCTCGAGAGCGAGACCACGGTCCTGGAACGCATCTTCAATCGCGGCCCCGAAGCGGAAGGCGACGGCGCCTCGACGAACTTCGAAGCCCTGCTCGAAGAGGTCACCGAGACCGCGGGACAGGTTCCCCTGCGCGAAGTGGGACGCCGGGCGGCCCAAGAAGCCGAACGGGAAACCATCGAACGCGTGTTGTATCGCACCAATTGGAATCGCAAACAGGCCGCGAAGCTGCTGAGTGTCAGCTACAAGACCCTGCTCCAGAAGATCCGCGATTGCGGCCTGGAACCCGCCTAGCGGCCGGTCAATTCGAGGGGCAGCGCTTCGATGGGCCAGGCTTGCTCACCAACTCGGATTCGCTGGGCCTGGCTCGCGCCGTTGTCTCCCAGGTCCAGGAAGACTTCCGTGCCGACGGGAAACTCCACGTCGAAGCCATCGATGGCGCGATTCGCCATGACGAAATCGAAAACGACTTCGTTGGCGGAGTTGGCTTCGAGGACGTCGCTCGCTTCGAGGCCGATGGGCGTGAGACGCGTCGGCGGTTGCGATGCGCGCAGGCGTCCGGTGTAGCGCGCGCGCGCGCCGCCGGCTGCCGCGCGAAACTTCCAGACGTCCCCATCTCGCCACAGGAACAGATTGGCCTGTTGGCCGCTGTCGAAGTCCGCTTCGCCCTCGGCGTCGTTGCCGGGTAGCGATGAAGCGTTGGGGTGGCCCAAGCCGCCGGACGTCGGGTTGACGCGGTGCGGCTGAAAGATTCCGTCCTGCAGGTAGGTGAGCGCGAGCCACGGGGTGGGATCGAGGGGAACATGGACTCCGTCCCATCCCACGTTGACGAGCCCCTGGGCATCGACGGCGAACGGCTCGGCCGCGAAGGCATCGCCTGTACTTTCGAAGCGAACCGGGCTCGCACCGGTGAGGATCTCGGAGGAGAACAGAGAGAGTTCCATCTTGTGGACGCGGCCATCGCCGTTCCAGCGCCCGAGGAACGCATCCCCGCTGGCGTCGGTCCCGACGAACAGACCGAGGTCGACTCCGGGGTCGAAGTCGGGGATCTCGCCCAGCTCCTGGGGATCGAGAACCCAACCCGACGGTGCGAGTGGCTCGGCCGTGGCCCCCAGCCGCAGATGCCGCGGGTTCGGGCGATCGTCGCGCAGGACGGAGACGAGGGCGCGCGCGCCCGCCGGTAACACGAAATCGAAACCGTGCTCCGCGCCGGTCGGGGAGCCTGCGATCGCGACGTAGTTCGGCGTCGATTCGAGGGCGGTGCCTCCGCTCAGGTCGACCGTCGATACGGCATCGAAGGCCTGGTCCGCAAGGATACGGATCGTGTAATCGGGGTCCGTTCCGACGCCCGTCACCCTCACGTGATACGGGCCGTCGAGCGTCTCCTTCCAGAGAAAGACACCGCCTTGCGCTTTCTGCGCTTCGCTCGGCGCGTCCTTGGGCGAGGGATGACTCGCTTCGATGATGCGGACGATCGAATCCGAAGGCAGCCGCTCGATTTCCTGCTCGATGCCACTCGGCCAACGTACGTGAATGCGATCTGCGTAGCGCGCGGAGCCGAGACCGAAGTGAAGGCGCTGGTGGTTCTGGGCGCGATAGTGGACGCCCGCATTCTGCTCCCGAATCTGCTGCGTTCCATCGGCCGTCAGGTGGACCGTGGCGCCGATTCCGTTGCGGTTGGATTGGACCCCTTCGAGGTCGATCTCGATCCAGTGGTTGTCGTTTCCGAGATTGCGGAACAATTGACTCGGTCCCGATTGGTCGAAGGGCGGCGGCGATTTTCCGTTGGTGACGAAGAGATCCAGGAAACCGTCACCGTCGTAATCCGCGATGGCGGTGGCATCCCCGTGACCCATGACGGCTCCACCCGCTCCCGCACCCGCCGGGACGAGTTGGAATTGACCGTCGCCCAGGTTTTCGTACACCACGTTTTCGCGGTTGCCCGCAGCGCCCGCGGCCACGATGAAGACGTCTTGATCCCCGTCGTTGTCGAAGTCCCCGGCGGCGACACCGCGCCCCCAACTCGCGCCCTGGATTCCCGAGCCGGCGGTCGCGTCGCTGAAACCGTCGCCGCCTACCAGAAATCGATCCGGCGGCGGTTCCTGGTTCGGATCGAATCCCAGCGCATTCACCTGGGCGATGTCCGAATTCGACGTCATCTCGAAATGCAGCGTGGTCCGCAGGCTCGACAGGAGTACGGTCCAGACTTCCTCGATCGGGTCGTAGCCGAAGAAGACGCCGCGTTCGATTCCCGGTACATGGTCCTCGATGCCCCAATTCGTCGGGTCGCTGGCGGAAAAGAACAGCGTCCCGCCTACGGGGATCGGGTCTCCGGGACCCGAGAACAACTCGAACCCCAGGTTGGCGAACTTCCAGGGCGAGCCGAACGTCACGATCAGATCACCCGGGGTGTGGATCTCGAGTCCGGTTTCGACTCCGTTGGGAGAGCTGATCTGCGCGCCGATGTAGCGATCTCCGACTTGCTGAAATCCGCTCGCTTCGCCGCGCACGATGTAGATGTCGGGAATGAGGTCGCCCGTAAAGTCCGCCACCGCGGCGTCGAGGGTGGAATGGGTAGCGGTCACCGGCGTGTCGTCGGTCAGGTCGACGAAGGGAACGCTCGTGGTATCGAAGATCTCCAAGGGAAACCGGCTGCCGTCGTGTACGTGCAGATCGAGTTGGCCATCGCCGTTGAAATCTGAAAGCACGCCGAAGTCGACACTGCCCGTGAGGCTGAGGCCCACCAGGCTATTGGCATGCTCGAAAAAGGGCATCGCGCCCGCGGTCCGAACCTGGCGGAACAACGTCGTTCCGCCCACGGGGTCCGACTGGCGTTTGGAGCTGGGAACGAACAAATCGAGCAGCCCGTCGTTGTCCCAATCGAACCACAAGGGCGTTCGGCCGCGAATGAAGGGCGCATCGAGTCCCGTGAATTGGGCGACTTCCAGGATGCCGTTCCCGGAGTCGTTCAAGTACAACCGGTTCGAGTGATTCCGCGAGCCGCCGTCCTGCAACTCGATCAGGTCTTCGTCGCCGTCGTTGTCGATGTCGGCCCAGCCCGCGCCGTGGGTGTCCTGGCGGGCGAGCGACCAGATGTCCCGGGCTACGTTGACGAACTGACCGTTGCCCTGGTTGACGTAGAGGTTGGGTTTCTCGCCGTGATTGGAGACCCAAACGTCCGGCAGCCCGTCCCCGTTGTAGTCCCCCCAGGCGGCTCCCCAGCTGGGACCCACGTAGTCGATTCCGGCCTGCGCGGTCGCTTCCTCGAAGGCGATTTGTGCGGTCGCGGGCGCTCCGGCGAGGAAGAGCGCAAAGCAGGCGAGCAGCGAAAGTCGTTGAAGGGCGACGAAAGAATGCACCGGACCTGCCTTTATGGTGAGCAGCAACATTGGAAAGAGCGTCGGCGAGCGGTCGAAATTGCCGGGCAATCCAATTTTATAGGGAGGAAGGAGTCCCCCGCAACGCAATTCTCCAGCAGGCAGTCTCCAAGCGGTTCTGGGGCAACGCGTGTTATCTTTTTCCGGGTTGCGCGTTATCCGGGTTTCTGCGGACGGCCTGCAGTTCGATTGCCCGTTGGATGCATGGACGACATCCCCATAATTGCTCGTGCCTTCACCGGTTTTGCGGTCTTTCTCACTCAACGCTTCACCCGGGTGACCGACAAGGCCTGGGTCAGCCGATGCATTCGGAGAGGACTTCTATGCGTTGTCAGAGTCTGTCATCGCTCGTAAGAGTGTTGCCCCTGGTCGCCCTCGCGCTCGTCTTCTGTGCGCCCGGGGCCCACACCCAGCCCAGCGAAAATGAATCGAATACCGGGAGCCGGATCGGGCAGCCCGGTCGACCCACACTGCGGGGCAAGGCGACGCCTGCAGGAACGACTCCGGTCACGCCCGCGCAACCCGTCGACGCGGTTGCAAGCGATCCGTGCAACGGGTCCTATCCGCTGCCGTTCGCGACCCATTGGACGCCGCACCGCAAGGAGCGCTCCGGCAGCACGCAACCGCCCTGGCAGATCGAGCAGCTTCAGAACGGGCGCCATTGGATGCCCGCCTTTTGGATGGGAAACTTTCGTCAGGGCTGGGACAAGTGGGCGCAAACCTATTACCCCGCGCTGCTCGCCGAAGCACGCCGTCGCCAACTCCCGATCGCCTTCGTCTCGACCCAGTGGGACCGGGTCATCTACGAAGAGTCCCCCTGGAAGGATGCGGCGCCGGAGAACTCGGCGCTGTTTCGGAATCTCGAAGGACACGTCGAAGCGAAACTCGATCCCTTCGGCGCCAAGGCACCGTGGTCCGAAGCCGGTCATGCCTGGTCCTCGGCGGAGGTGATGACGAAGCTCCAGGAACTCTATCCCGACCCGCCGTACGTGGTTTTCGTATCCAACAACGAGGCGGCTCGGCTCGAACAACGGGAAGTCGAATTGAGCGCGGCGTACCAGGCGCGCTATGGCGCAGGGCACGACGAAGACTTCCGTCGACGCAAGCTCGGCGATCACTACATCGATCGCTACAAGGCCCACGTCGAGGGCTTTCGGTCCGGTCTCGGGGTTTGGAAGGACCGCTCGATCATCATCGGTTGGGGCGGGTCGACGATCGGTTTGGGGCGCGGAGATTGGTGGCCCAACGGGAACCTGCCCAACAACGGAATGAGTGTTCCCGGACGTCTCAGCGTGTTCCCCTTTGCATGGGATGGATCGGCGGTCCGCTATTACGTGAAGAGTCAGAGCACGCACGATTTCAGCGACCACACGTTCCGCAGCCCTCAAGCCGAGATCATGAACCTTCCGCTGCAAATCGAGTTCGCCTGCCAGCAAAACCCGAAGTACTACTGGGAACTGACCACGTTCTGGGATCCGGTGGTTCGCGAGCGAATGGCGAAAGAGGGCCAGCCCGTGACGACCGAGCGCTACGCGGGCCTCGTGAAATACGGCATGTGGGTGGCGCGTCCGCACGCAGTGCGAAAGTTCACCCGCGGCTACATGAAGCTGTCGGAGTTTGGTGGCGACCTCGGGACCGTGATGGACGCCGTCGATGACGTCCACAACGATCCGGTTCTGGCTTCGTTCTGGAAGCAGAGTGACCTGGTTTGGAATCCCGATCGCCAACATCCCTATCGCTCGAGTATTCCGCCGGAATACGCGAACCGGCGGCGCTGGTTGCAGCTATCGACGAGTGTGGATGCAGCGGACAGCCGGTCCCTGACGACGGAAGTTCCGATGTGGTCGTTTGCGCGGGTTCAAGGGGATCCGGGGTCGCGTCGTTGGCTGATCTTCGTCCAGTCGCCGAAACAAGTGCGTCCCGATGTCCGAGTCGACCTCCCGGATCAACCGGGAAGCATTCGCGTCTCCGCTACGCCGGCGGGCTGTTTCTACTTGGTGGAAGAGGGGTCTTCGACCGCGACCTCGCTACCCGTCAACGCAACCTCCTGTCGGGTCGTCTCTTCGGGGTAGCGGGCTAACAGCCGTCACCGACGCACGCGAGCGGGCAGGCGTCGCACTTCGGGCCCGGCGCGAGACCGAAGTGTTGGCGCGCGGCGGTGAGGTCGAAACCTCCGATGAAGCGCCCCCGGTTGTCGAGATCGAATTTCGAACAAACCTGATTCCCGGAAATTCCGCAATCGTTTCCCGCGCGGTCCTTGTTGAACGACGCGAATTGCTCCAACAGGTCGGTCCCCGCGACGACGGCCCCCTGGTTGTCGAAGTCCGCGTCGCAGGCGTTGCCGAAGCCATCGGCGTCGTCGTCGATCTGTCCACCCGTGGTGGTCTGGAAGCCTTCCTTTGCCGGGCTGCCGTGGGTTCCCGGGATGGGGTTGAAGACGTCCACGCAGTTGTCCGCGAGGTCTGGAACGCCATCTTCATCCGTATCGATTCCGGCGTCGATCCACTGATCGATCGCGGAAGTTCCCAGGGGATCGACGAGGCTCGTGCCGAGGGCGGGCATGCGGCTGAGTCCCAAGCTGTGCATCCGCAAGGAGACGACGGAGCGGCTGGCATCTCCGGGCGCCACGAGCTTGGCCCCGGCGACTCCGAGATCGCCCTGGGTCGGATCGACACCGACGACGCCCATCTCTTCGAGCGTCACGTAATGGCGGAAGTCCGCGGGGCCCTGACCCAGGCCGCCCGGTCGGTGACACATGGAACAGTTTGAATGCAGGTAGCCGCGCGCACGCGCTTGAAGCGGTTCGGAAGAATCGTCGGGCGGCGGCAACCGGTCCAGGGTATTCGCGGGGCCCGGGAGCCCACCGGCGAAGACGCCGATGTGGTCCAGCGTTTCGAGTTGGTTCGCCGTCAGCCCCGTACTCGGGTAGGTGAAGTCACTGTTCTGTTGTGCGAGTTCGACGCCCAGGGAACGCCCGGAAGCACTGGTGTGGCACTGGAGGCATTGGTTCCGACTCGGGAAGGTCCAGGTCTGAGCGCCGACGACTTTCGACTTCCCGGCCGGAAGCAAGTGGGCCTCGGTTTGCTCGTCGTTCCATTCGTAACTGTATCCCGCCCATTCTCCGTCTTCGTGGCGGACGAGCAGGCGGGTTTCGATGATCGCATTAGCGAGGCTGAACTCTTTTACCAGGACGGTGTTCACCGGAAAGTCGAAATCGCCATCGGGTTGAATCGATACTTTCGTGTCGGGGACACTCCAATCCGGCAGCGCGATGAAGCGCCGTTTCGTGGCGCCATCGGACCACAAGGGCGAGCTTACGTCGTAGGGGATCAAGCCCGCGGCGGGCTGCTTCACGTCGTTGGGATCCATGCACCCGGTGGCGGACAGGGTCTGGGGGAATTCGCTGCCGTGGGCCTCGCCCTGGCGCACGATGCGCAGGACTAGACTGGGCACGGGGCTGGCGACGTAGAGTTCGCCATCGTGGGCTTCGGAGAACGTGTTGATGAGGGGCGCGTCGTCCAGCAGTTCTTCGATTTGGGCCTGACCCTGCTCGTCGTAGACGAGGGCGTAGACGATGCTCTTGCGGCCGTCGGCGAACACATAGGTTCCCTGCAGCTCGGGGATCGCACTGCCCCGGTAGACGTATCCGCCGATGACCGCCGTCGGGCCCGCGTTCGGGAACTGGACCACCGGCCCGATGAAATCGGGGTTCGCACAATCTTCGGGTTCCGCGATGCAGGTGTTGCCCTCGAAGGCCGGCCAGCCGTAATTGCCGCCCAACTGGATTTGGTTGACCTCTTCCCATTGAGTGAAGCCGACATCACCCAGCCACAGGTCACCGGATTCCCGATCGAAGGACCAGCGCCAGGGATTGCGGAGCCCCCAGGCGTAGATTTCGGGAAGTCCCCCACCCAGAGCGAAGGGATTTCCTGCGGGAATTCCGTAGGGGGTGCCGCTGTCGACGTCGATGCGAAGCATCTTGCCTTTGAGGGAATTGGGATCCTGGGACAATGCCGGCGTGTTGTCTTCACCCGTCGTGATGTAGAGGAATCCGTCGCTTCCGAACTCGAGGTTTCCGGCTTTGTGATCGCGCTTGAACTGCTCCAGGGAAAAGAGAATGTCTTCGTTCGTCGCATCGAAGGTGAGGCCGCCGTCCGCACTCGTGAAGCGAGACAGTCGCATGAATACCGGCGGAGGGTCATCCGTGGGCGCGTAGCCGTAGTAGAGAAACAGCTGCCCGTTGTTTTGAAAATCCGGATGGAACGTCATGCCGATCAACCCGACCCCGAAGGTCAGGGTACCGCGGAAGGTCGTCGTGACGCGGTCGCGAATATCGATGGCGAGACCGAGGGAAGTCCAGGGATCGCCCGCCTGCCACACCTCGACGGCTCCATTGGCGTATCCAACGTACCAGCGGGACGCATCCCCGGGAGCCTGGCGCATGACTGTGGCGGGCCCGTAGGTGTCCGGAAGGTCGGCTACTTGTTCGAGCGCGATGGAGGCGCCGGAGGGAGGTCGGTTGGGCGCGACGCAAGTGAGATTGATCGGACGGTTTGAAAGGCCCGGTGCAGAGGTCGCGGGGCCGGCGTGGAGCACGTTCGACGCGATCGCGAGCACCGCGATCGTGAGCCAACGGAAATAGCGGAACGTTCGCAACAGGACACCGCGGGTTGCGGGGTTCAGTTTCTGCATCGGATTGGGCTCTCTCCGGACGGCGGGAACCCCACCAGCGTACGCCATACGGAGCCGGTTGTGCGCACTCGCGTGTACGGATGACGCAGCGCGAGATCTCTCGAGAATTGCATCGGCTTGGAATTCGAAGACTTCGAGGCGCAAGCTGCGCGAAGCTGAAGGCCGATTTGGTGTCGGGGCCGCCTTCACGAACCGGCAGGCAAATCGCGGATGGGTCTACGGATTGGTTGCGCCGGATTTTCGTCCGGGCAGCCAGTCCGAAAAATCTTCGCCGGTGCAGCGCATCAGCAGCTCGATATCCGGGGCAAATCGAGCGCGCAGCTGGCGCTCTACTTCCGGTGACATGGGTTCGTAGCCCTGTTCCTTCTTGTTCCAGTCGAGGAAGCGCTTGATCAATGCGTGGCGAAGATCGTCCGGAATCAGGGCTTTGAGGGGTTCCTTGATCCAGTGCGGCTTGCGGAGGAACTGATGAATGCGGCGGGAGCGCACGGTGCCGGATCGATTCTGCGCTCCCGAGGAGCGCTCCGGCTGGAAGTCCGGATCCACATTCAAAAACGCGCAGATCTTTCGAACGACGCCATCTGCATCCGCGCGAAGTTCGTCGAGGCGTAGGATCAAGAAACGATCGCGCGAGAAGAGCTCGAAATAGGCGCTGAGCTGGCGTCCATAGAGGCCGCTCGAAAAGTACATGTGGCGCAAGGATCCGCGACGTAGGACCTCCGGGTTCTCCGCGCGTCGCTCCTCGGCCTGCAACGCCTGATCGAAGGGCAGATCCTCGACGCCCTCGTACACCATGTTCCAGTACAGGGACTCCGCCCGTTCCACCGGGTCGCGCAGAATCACGATGAAGCGATGTCCCGCCTCGGGAATGAACTCTTTGATGCGGTGGGCCACTTTCTCGTAGGCGAGATAGTGGGGCGTGGCTTCGCCGCGCGCGGGCTGTGTCGCCTGGGCGAATTGCTTCGCGTAGCTCTCGATCCCGCCCTCGAAACGTCCCTCGTTGGAGAAGAATTGCGGTTCCTTCTGCTCCGGTAGAAAAATATCCGGGTGCTCGCGAAGCAGGGCGTAGAGGGTGGTGGTTCCGGACTTGGCCGCGCCGAGAATGAAGAAATTCGGGAGCGTCAACGCTTCGAAGGTCACGCGAAAAGCCTCTCGGGCGAACTTTCTCGCAATTGGCAGAGACCGGTTCCCATATCCAAAACTATACCCCGAACCCGTTACCCCAAGCCGAACCCCGAGGGTCCTCAGCGCGCCGAAATTGCGATCTCCCCGGGGCCTACGGACCCCGGAAAACCCTGAGTAGCGCCGGCGGTGTCGGGTCGATACATCTCTATCGGCGGCGGCTTGCCCAACGTGTGTCTTGGAGTGCGGTGTCCTCATGAGAAAGCCCGATTTTTTGATCGCCGGGGCACCGAAATGCGGTACGACCTCGCTGCACGCCTACCTCCAGCAGCACCCGCGTGTCTTCCTTCCCGATTGGAAGGAACCGCACTTCTTCGGGACGGACCTCGATTGGACCGACCGGGAGCGAATCTCCGAGGCGGCCTACGGGGCCCTGTTCGATCCCGCGACGGCGGACCAGCGCTGTGGTGAGGCATCGGTCTTCTATTTGCTGTCGGAGCGGGCTGCGCGGGAGATCCGCGACTGCAATCCCGCCGCCCGGATCATCGCGATGCTCCGAAACCCCATCGACATGATCCACTCGTTTCACAGTCAGCGCGTCTACAACGGCACCGAAGACGTCGACTTCGGCGTCGCCATGGAGATCGAATCCGAACGCCGCTCGGGCCGCAAGCTTCCGCCCCGGGTCGGGCTCCGACAGGGGCTGTATTATCGCGAACTCGCACAATACGCCGATCAGCTCCAGCGCTACATCGACACCTTTCCCCGAGAACAGCTTCACGTCATCCTGTTCGAGGACTTCAAGTCCAATACGCCCGAATCCTTCCGGAACGTGGCGGAGTTCCTGGGCGTCGACCCCACCTTCTCTCCGGATTTCGCCATGCAGAACCCCAACACCGTGGCGCGCAGCCGCTTCGTCGGAGATCTCCTGGGCCATACACCGAAGGCGGTCAGCCGGATCGCGCGCGTCGTCCCGACCTCCCTGCGGCTGCGGATCCGCAAGGCCATGCGGCGCGCCAACACGCGAAGCGAGCCGCGAAGCCCCATGGCGCCGGAGTTGCGCGCGCGGCTGGTGAAGGAATTCGGCGACGGAATCCGCAGGCTCGAAGGAATGCTCGATCGAGATCTCTCGGCGTGGCTGACACCCTAGAGCCGGGACCCGGTTCCCCTCCCGCGCGGCGTTCGCTGTTTTCGACGGCGCTGTCGGTATTGACCACCCAGGCGTCCATCATTCCGATCGCCCTGGCGACGCAAGTCCTGCTAGCGCGTTTTCTCAGCGTCGAAGGGCGCGGTCAATACGCCATCGCGGTGGAGTTCGCCGCCCTGGCGATCGCGGCCTTCCAACTGGGTTGGCCCCAAGCGTCGATTTTCCGGCTGCGAAATGCGCAGACGCCCGCGAGCATCGTCAATGGAGCGGCGCTGTGGATGACGCTTGGGGTGTCTGCCGTTGCGATCGGGCTGTGTCTGGCCTTCAAAGAACCGATTCGAACGCGATTCATGACGGATGCACCGGACGAGATCTTCTATCTCGCCTTGTTGCTGTTTCCCGTACAGCTCTTCGGGGTCGTTTTCGCCGCGGTCGCGCGGGGCCTCGATCGCTTCGACCTCTTCAACGCCTACCGCTTCGCCATGGCGGCGGTGGTGCTGCTTGGGCTCGGGGTCGCATTGCTCCTGTTCGAGCCGACGGCGAGCGTCGCGCTCCAATCCTTCCTCGGCGTCAGTGTGTTGATCTCCATCGCGCTCGGGATCGCCGTCATGGCGCCGACGGGTGTGACGCTTCGCGTTCCGTCCCGCGAGTTTCTCCAGACGCTCCGTTTCGGCGCCAAGAGCCACCTGCAGATTCTGCTCGCCAATCTCCACCAGCGCGCCGATATCTTCCTGCTCGCATGGCTGGTGGGGGACGCGGCGCAGGTGGCGATCTACACCATCGCGGTTTCCGTCGTCAACCGGATCCGCCTCGTACCGTCCTCGATTGCGGTCACGTTGTTCCCGACCGCATCGGGGCTGGGGGAGTCCGAAGCGGGTGCGTTGACGGCTCGCGTCCTGCGCCACGCGAATCTCTGGGTCGGACTTTCGGTCGTCGCCATCGCGCCCTTGTCCTACTTCTTGGTTCCGGTCCTCTTCGGGACCCAATACGAAGCGTCGGTTCTTCCCCTGCTCGTCTTGTTGCCCGCGACGGGATTCTTGACCATCCAGATGGTGTTGGGCCGCTATTTCCTTTCCCAGGATCGCCAGTGGACCAATACGGCGTGCTACGCATTCGGCGTGGCGGTCAACCTCGGCGCCAATTTCTGGTTGATCCCCCGCTACGGCGTATTGGGGGCCGCGACCGCGAGCCTCGTCTCCTATTGCGCGCAGGCGTGTCTGATCCTCGGCGTGTTCGTCTTCCTCTCGAAACAATCGCTTGGCGAGTGCCTGGTCGTGGGCCGCCAAGATTTCGAAATCTACCGACGCCGACTCGCGCGCGTGCGCGCCCGACTGCGAGCCTAAGACAGGCCGCGCGAGCTGGCGCTTGCTGCGCCTGGACACCCGACAGGTCCGGCCGGACGACTAAAGATCTGTATTCGGAAGCCCCGAAATGATCTTGCCCGCCCTCAACTCGCTCGTCGCGCGCCGCGCTAACGGGGTTTCCGCGAGGCAGCTGGTCGAATCATCCGAAACACCCTCTCGATCCACAATCGGAGGGGGCCTCTGCTAGCGTGGACTTGAGACACCACCCCCATCGGAGCCTCATTGCCATACTCCCATTCTCGGTCCCCCGGTCTCCTTCGCACACTCATCGCGTTATCGGCAGTCGGGTGGTTCTGTCTCCCTACCGAGGGGTTGGCCAATCCTCGCTACGTCTACTCCGACGACAACGAGATCCAGACGCGCCATCCGGACTGGATGAGCTGGCTGCCGGATTCGATTTCCATCAGCGAACTGTCCCTTCCGGGCACGCACGACACCATGTCGCGTTTTGGCGGTGGTTTCGTTCGCACTCAGGAACTCTACCTGGACCGGCAGCTGCTGGCGGGCATTCGCGTGCTCGACGTTCGGGCCCGGCATATCGATGACCGCTTCGCGATCCACCACGGAGCGTTCTACCAGAACGCGATGTTCGGCGAGGTTCTCCAAAAAGCGGCCCAGTTTCTCGACGCGCATCCCGGCGAGACCATTCTCATGCGTTTCGGCGGCGAGGGAGTGACACCCAAGGGGGGTGAAAACGTAACCCGCTCTTTCGCGAAAACCTACGAGTGGTATCGCGACGAGACAATCCATGGCAGCAAGATCTGGCAGCGCCCGGACGCCACCCGAGCCGACGGGATGCCGACGGATCAATGTGGCTCCAACGACAATGCCGAAGGCAAACAACAGGACTACATCCCCACCCTCGGAGAAGTGCGCGGGAAGATCGTGATCCTGCAGGATTTCAAGAACGGTGCTGACTCCGACTCGGCCCCGGCTGGACCTCCGTGTTATGGCATCTGGTACCGAAGCAACACGGCGATGGAGATCCAGGACACACTCGATGTCATCACGATTTTTGATATCGAGGACAAATGGGATGACGTAAGAAACCACCTCACGGCAACGAAGAATGGATCGCCGTCCGTCTTGTACATGAACTACCTGTCGGATTTCAGCATTTTTGCGGCCCCTCTTACCATCGCAGGCGGATCTTCCGTCATCACGGGCGTCAATGATTACGCCCTCGAACACCTGCTCGTGGCCGGCCTCGATCGAACCGGCATCATGATGATGGATTTTCCGGGTGCCGCCTTGATCGACGCGATCATCGCCCACAATTTTCCGTTGCGGGACCCGACCCTGCCCATCACGGTGCTGAACGGCGACTTTGGGTACGTGGTGAACAATATCGCTTACGGGGGAACGGAGATCGGGGACGACAAGCAGGCGCGGGATCGCCGGCAACTATTGAAGGTTTTCTTGAGCCGGTTGCTTCCGGACCAACGCATGAATTACATCGTGTCGATCGACGACATCAATCCCACCGGACTTTTCGCAGGTCCCGAGCTCTTCACACAAACCGACTACATCGGTACGGACAACGTTCTCGAGACCCGCAAATACACGTCATTCGTGTTCAACACGCAATCTCCAGAAGTCTATTCCGAAGCGGAACTGATCGCTTTTGTGGACGGCCAAGTGGCTGCGGGCCTGGGGAGCGGCATCGATTCGATTGTCCAAAACTTGTACCAGCGCGTCGTCGCCGCTTTCCCCGGTTCCTTTTGGAACGTCTTCGCAAAAGACGGCGACGGTGGATTCGACAATTGGGCCTACTCGATCGCCGGAGACACCACCTTCTACCGGCGGGAAATCGCTGGAAAGAGTGTCCTCGTCATGGGTACGGGATTCCGATGCCCGATCCTCGCGCAGCCCAACGCGTTGCGATTCAATCTGGTCGAAACCGGCAGGCCCCTGATCGAGTGGAACCCGGTACCGAACGCCGTAGGGTACGAGATCGTGGTCAGCGACAACCCACTCTTCCACCACTTTCGCCACGACACGCGCTATCTGTCCCCATTACCCCTTGCGCCCGGAGCCTACGACTTCAGCGTCCACGCCGCCGCCGCTGCTGGATGTGAAGGACCCAGTGCCTTCTTGTCGGTCACGATTCCCGAGGAACCGGTACTGCTCGGCATCGAAGTGGTGAACGAGGGACCGGCAGGACTGGGTTCGGGCAGCGTATCCGTTGCCCCGGCACCTACTTTCCAGATCGGTGGCAACTACTACACACCGGGTGATGTCGTGACGTTGACCGCCACACCCACGGAACGCTCGGAATTCATGCAGTGGAATGGCGACGCAGCCAGTTGCGGCGCTTCGACGACTTGCGAACTGACGATCGTCGATGGCTCGAACATCGCCGCAAGTGCCGCATTTCGGCCGAAGCCGAGCCTGGTCGTTTACGAAGCCGGCGCTGGCAGCGTTGATGTGGACCCCGAAGGTCCGGCCTGCTCGAACGCGGAGTACGCCTGCTTCATTTATTCGACCGGTAGCCAAGTGTCGATGACCCCAATGCCGTTTGGCGATTCGGTCTTCGACCGATGGAAAGGGGATTCGGATTGTGCCGACGGCATGGTGAGCATGGAGGCAAACCGAACCTGCACCGCCGTGTTCAAGCGGACCAGCCATTCTTTGATCGTCGCCCCTTCGGAAGGCAGCGAGGTCATCAGTGATCCGCCGGGAGCCATTGATTGCGGGGCCGAGACCGACTGTGATGAGTTCTATCTGGTGAGCTCAGGTGAGCAAACCGAGGTCTTGGAAGCCACCATCAATCCGGGTTTCGTGTTCGTGCGTTGGGCCGGCGCTTTCGACTGCTGGAACGAAGACGAAGACGACGACGATCCTTTGAGGATCAGCCTGACCGTCGGTGCCAAAGATGTGGAATGTCGTGTCATCTCCGTCTTGGAGGGCACCGAATACGCCCTTACGGTCGAGAAATTGGGCGGTGGAACCGTTACCGCCGAGGCGGTGCCGAGTGCGGATTCATCGGGTATCGATTGCCCGCAGAGCGCGTGCTCACAGCACTACGTCGTAAACACGCTGGTGGAGCTGACCGCTATGCCGACACGGGGCTCGGTATTCGCCGGCTGGGACGGCGACCCGGATTGTGACGACGGCATCGTCAGCATGGTGGATAACGTCGACTGCATCGCCACCTTCAACTCGTCGGTTCTGGTGGTGAACGGCGACAACGACGATACGTCGAAGGAACAGAACCAATACATTTCCGTGCTGAACCAGCTGGAGTTTATCGATTACGAAATCTGGCATGTGAAGAACCCGAACTCGGGCGACAACTCGACGGATCCCGCAACCGGCGATCGTCGTGTGGAACCGGTTGCCGCCGACCTGGCGCCTTTCGGTCGCGTCCTCTGGTACACCGGCAGAGCCGCGGATGACCCGACGGACAACTCTCCGGTGGCAGGCCCAAGCCCGGCCGCCGAGGCCAGCCTGGCCGAATACCTCGACAGCGGGGGTTGCCTGATGCTCAGCAGCCCGCAGTACTATCGCGATCGGGGGCTGACCTCCTTCGCGCAGAACTATCTGGGCGTGAACGCATTCACGGAAGATGTTTTCGAAAGCCATGTGCGGGCCACGGGCGACCCCAGCTTGGGATTCAACGAACTCGTCAGCGAAATTGGCGTCAACCCGCCGAACCCCTTTCGCTTCCAAGCGACTTCGGCGACGCACATCAGTGACGCCATGGTTCACGATCCCGATGTGCCCGGCACGGATGTCCTATTCGAATACCGAGACGGTAGTGGCGAAGCGGGTGTCGTCGTGGACAACGGGATCTATCGTTCGGCGGTCCTGGGCTTTCCGTTTCTGGGGTTGAATTCCGGAAACGATCGCATCAACGTTCTGAGTGCGTTCATGGATTTGTGCGGCCAGCCTCCGCGCGACGATCTGCTGGAAATCAACGATGACTTCGACCAGGCCACGGATCGAAACGGAACCGTGTCCCTGAACAACCTGCGGATCCTGCCCGGAAACGACGACTACTTCCGCTGGGTGTCCGAATGGTACGCAGACACGCGCATTGCCATTTCCTTCGCTCATGGGTCCGGCGATCTTTCGATTGAGATCTATGACGATTCGCGTGCGCTCATCCACAGCTCCCAGGGTCGGGAGGATGAAGAGGAAGTTGTCGTTCCGGATCTGAACGAGGGCGACGTCTTGTATGTGCGCGTGTATGGCGTCGACGACGCATCCACGCCATACCAGCTCCACATCTCCGCGGCAGGACCGAGCGACCGCGATCACGACGGTGTCCCGGATCTCGACGACGCCTTACCCGAAGACGCGTCGGAGCAGTTCGACGCCGACGGCGACTTGATCGGAGACAACGCGGATCTCGATGACGACAACGACGGAATGCCCGACGCTTACGAGCTCCTCAACGACTTCGATCCCTTGGACGCAGCCGACGCCGCTCTCGACAAAGACGGCGACAGCTTTTCGAATCTGGCGGAGTGTCAGGCCGGAAGCGATCCGGACGATCCCAACTCGGTTCCGGTAGCCGCGCCGGTTGCTTCCGCGACGCCCCCGGACAGCGATGCCGACGGCGTGCCGGATGCATCGGACAACTGCATCCTGATCTTCAACCCACGTCTCGGGGAGCTGGGAGCCCCGCTTCGCCTCGACTTCCAAACGACCACCGGCGGCCAACTCGACGACGATGCGGACGGCGTCGGCAACGCCTGCGACGCGAAATTCACCAACCAGGGAGACTTCGTCGGAGGCCTCGATCTCAGCCAGCACCTGGCCTCGTTCAACAAGGACCGCACCCTCAGCGAATGCGGAACCAGCGGACTCGAGCCCTGCGCGCGCTACGACCTCGACAACCTGGGAACCTTCATCAGCGGCGGAGATCTGAACATCGGCCGCCAACTCTTCAACGCGCTGCCGGGCCCCAAATGCGAAAGCTGCCCCCTCGCATGCGAAGGACCCGCCTGCCCCTGAGTCTCCAGTTCCGTTCCGAGGCGTTGCGAGCGACCCGGCGGCGGTTCGATCACGGACCGGGGGCGTTCATGCTGGCGCCAACCGCCAAGGCGCCGTCGGCTACCCAGCCGGTAACCGTCATCGTGGCGCCTCCCGCGCCGGGCACGAGAACGGTTCCCGCTCCGCGAACGGACAAGACTCCACCCACCACATCCCCCCGCATGTACGCCGCGGTGCCGTGCGCCAATACACCGCCGACCGCGGCGGGTTTGTAAAAGATTCCCACCGCGTCCAGGACATACCCGGCTCCGTCGATCAGGTTGGCCGCCTGCTCGGTGGTCACCACGTTGTCGAATATCTGCCCCATAGTGGGCGGCTCGGGATCCAGCGAGTTCAGAAACTGCTCCTGCGGCGACGTAGTGCTTGGGGTCGGTCCTTCGAGATTGACTCGACAGCAAGGAGCGGAATCGGCGAGATTCACCCTTTGCGCTCCGCTTGCCACTTTCGCCGCGACTTTTGCCTTGGGTGCCGCACTGCGCACGGTTCGCGCCGCGGGTTTCGCGGCTCGGGAAACCCGCGGCGGAGCCGCCTTCGCAACGCGCGCTTTTGCGACCGGCGTAGCCGCCTGCTTCGGAGCTGCGGCTGCGGCCGGGGGATCTGCGGCCTGCGCTGCAGCAACCGCGGTATTGTTGGTGTGCTGTGCCGCCGGTGCCTCCGCTGCGGACTGAGCCTCGCCCTTCCCAAGCGCGTTGTAGCCGCGGGCCAGAGAGGAAAGAAGGCTCAGTGCCCCGACGGCACCGACGAGATACTGACCGTTCGCCAAACCCTGCCCCGTGTTGTATCCGCTGTATCCCAATTGGGCGACGGAAACGACGGTCGTCAGGGTTGTGGACGCAATCGTCTCCAGCCCAACGGCGATCCCACCGCTGACGGCACCACTGATGGCACCCGAGATCAGACCGCCTTGGAAGGCGGCTTGGATCGCGGGGCCCGATGCTCCGTTCGCGCTGGCTTGGAACGCAGCCATGAAACCGCCGATGATGGCACCCACGCCCGCGAAGGCCATCATGAGCCCGATCGTGGCCATGATGGCGAACTCACCGTTCGGATCGATGTTGTTGACGGGGTTCCATCCCGCGTACGCATAGGGACTCGAGAACTGGTCGGCTGGATCCGGACTGATGAACATTCCCAGTGCCGGGTCGTAGTAGCGGGCGCCCATATAGATCAAGCCGGTGCCCTGAACCGATCGGTGTCCCGTGAAGCGAAACTTTGCCTCGTTGTTCGAGGTCGGGAAGCCGTCCTCGTTGTAGGCGCCCTCGAATTCGCCATAGCTCCGCGACACGTTGTATTCCACGACCCGCCCGTCGCCGTCGGTGATCATGTGGGTGCTGCCCAGATGGTCGATGTGGTAGTAGAGGATCGCGTCCTCGGATGGCGGCACGCATCCCACCAGCGGGAGGTTCAACACCAGAACCGTCAGAAGGGCAATCGAGCTCTTGTGAACGCGCCCCACGAAGGAGAGCCGAACCCGACCCGGCGCGGAGAGTGAAAGGCCGAACACCAGGAGGAATACACCGCCGGTGACATTTCGGGCCAGATTCGCGCTTTGGACCGACGCGGCCCCCGCCAATTCATTTCCGCCCGACACGCGCGATGTGGCGATCAATCGCTCCCCGTCTCGGATGTAGCGAACGATCGAATCGCCCTGGACGTCGAACAACCCAAAGTGGAAGGTGACGCCTTCGCCGTCGACGGACGACGCAATGCGCTCACCCGTGGGCCCATAGAAGAACTCGCCCTTGAGCGTGCCATCCCGGAATACGCGGCGCACACGCCCCTCGCTGTCGTATTCCACCGTGCGCCCGCCCGGAAGCTGCGTCATGTTTCCGCGCGCGTCGTACGCGATCGTGTGTTCGCCTTCGGAATCGATCACGGACGTCAACCGATGCGGTGCGTCGGCGTTCTCGTAGGCAAACAATGCGTCCCCTTTGCTTACGAGGTTTCCATTCCCGCTGATTCCGAAACTGTTTTGATAGACCTTTCTCCCGCCACATTGCGATGATCGACTGAGGCGTGAGAACGCGTCGTAGTCGTGGACCTGCGTGCGACTTTGCTTCGTGTGTCCTGCGTGTCGTGTGTCGCGAATCACGTGGACATTCCCATTGCGGTCGTAATTCTCGTACGCCAGTCCCCTCAGATGATCGCCGTTCATATAGGTGTCGATCGAGCGGAGCCGGTACCCGTCCGTGACGTTGCCGTAGCCGACGAATTCGTAGGTGCTGTTGCCAAACAGTCGAGCCGTGGCATCGCCGCGTTCGTTGTAGTGGGCGCCAAACAGATAGTGGTTGGTACCCGAGGAGATTCGCTCCAGGGATCCCAACGTCGACCGCATGTAGTACACGTCCTCGTAGGGCGTCTCCGAGCGTGTGGGGTGAGGGTACCGGACACCGAGAAGTCGGAACGCTTCGTCGTAGAGGTTCACCGTGCTGAAACTCTTTTCGTAGAGCGTCTGATCCGACCGCTGAAACGCAATTCTCTGGGTCGTTTCCAGTACGTTTCCGCGGATGTCGAACTTCTCCTGGCGCATCTCCGCGGGGTTCGGAATCTCGCTGTTGTCCGGATCGGAAACCGCTCGAGTCATCTGTCCGATCCCGTTGGGAACATCGTCGACGGAATCGAGGAAGTCGTACTGGTACGCGACGAGCACCCTGGATGTTCCGTCGATCACTTCGCGCTTCTCCAGCACCCGCCCGACGGCGTCATAGGAGTACTCGAGATATTGATTCGCAATCGGGTCGATCCGCTTCACCATGTTTCCGGCGGCGTCGTATTCGAAAGCCCATGTGCCGCTGTCGGGGTGAATCGTTTGTGTCTTGCGACCGAAACCGTCGTAGCGGTATTCGACCAACGTTGCGGAATCCGCGTTCTGCATTTCGAAGCGGATCCGACCCCCCGGGTCGAAGAAATACTGGAAAACGTTGTAGGGCTGGACCTTTCGACCCTCGTAGGTTCTGCGCTCGATGATGCGCCCGAGGCCGTCCGACACTTCTTCGGTGCAAGACCCGTCATCGGGATGGGCCGCGTTGCGGGCGTCGCAGGTCCGTGAGACCCACGCCGTCTTCTGCGATGTCTTGACGCTTCGACCATCCGGGAAATCGCGCTGGATCAACCGGCCAAAATCGTCATAGTGGAATTGGGAAATGGGTCCGAAAGGCGAAACGTTCACCGGAACACGTGTGTCGGAGAGTGGACGGACAACCGGGGGATAGGAACGCGACACCCGCCCACCCGTAAGGTAGCTGACTCGACCTGAGACCAGCAGCTTGGCGACGCCATAGACTTCCTTGATCTCCTGGATGCGCGTCGTTCGACCCAGGGAGTCGAAGAAAGTCGATCGCATCCGATAGCCGGGAAACTCGGCCAGACCCTGATAGCTGAACTCCCGGTCGAGCTGATCGACACGTTGGGTGTACGCTTGATTCGCTGCCGTGGGATCGACCAGTGCGTAGAAGAAACGCTGGGTGGGGTTGCTGGTCTCGTCTCCAGGTAGCGTCAGTGTCGAGAGGCGTCCGAAAGAGTCGTACGTGTAATGGGTCTCGTCTCCGTTCAGGCCCACCTCGAGCGTCGGAACGCCGTAGCCAAGATCGTATTCCGCTCGGGTCGTGTGGCGAACCGGTCCGATGTCGGACCATGTTTCGACCGCGTGGATGTGGGTCAATTCGTCGTAGCGCGTATGCGTTTCGTGGCCGAGCGCGTTCTGGGTCGTGATGACGTTTCCGTAGTCGTCGTACGTGAAGCGCGCTTGCCGGATTTCGCCCTGGGAACCCGTAATGTCCACCAAGTACACTTCCTCCAGCTGGCCGCTGGCGGTGTATTCGAAGCGTTTCTTCTCGGATCCTGCGACCTCGAAAATCTCCGGGAGGTCACAGATTCCCTCGCAAACGAAATCGGCCTCATTGCATCCGCCAAGTCCATTCGGGTAGACGGTGGATGTTGCAACGTAGTCACCCTCGGAGATCGTAATCTCGTCCGTTGGGAGTCCGCATGCGTTGAAGGCGGTCTGTGTTGCGGTCATTCGCGGTTCGCCGGCGCTCCAGGGAACGTCCGTCTCGCTCGAGTAGTCGCTCCGGAAGATCGAAATGCGTCGAGGAAACACGCGGGCCGTTTCCGGGTAGAACGCGTCACAGAAGTCCGGAGCCGATCCCCATTCCTGACAGAAGTAGTAGTACTGCGTTTCCGTCAATGGATTGTCGAGGGCGGGGAGATCCGGATCTCCGGCGATCGTTGCCTTCGAGAGTACCTGACCGTTCAGCGCATCCGTTTGCCCGTAGAAGACGACCTGGCTCACGAGAATCGGATCCGCCGCATCGGTGAGGTTCTGGTGATGCTCGCGCGTCCAGACCTTGTGGAAACCCCGGAACTGGCGGCGCTCGCGGTCGTAGTAACCGCCCCGATAGCCATAGTCGGTCTGCGATGTCGCGATGTAGGACCCGGCGCGCGGTAGCCTGCGAACGGATTCCACGACCCAGACGGGAAAGGGCAGGTAGCTATCTGCGTCGGGTAGTTGCAGGTCGGGATCGATTGCGCCGTCGTCGAAAGCGCGGGCATTGGCGTAGTGGAGGGCGGTTATGACCCCAGCGTGATTCTCGATGCGCTCGAGTGTGTCGGTGGGTTGCACGGGTCCGAAACCGTCCGGTTCGCTGAGCCAGATTTGCGGACCGTCCACTTCACTGTATCCAGTCTCGAAATGGACGAGGTCGGGGAAACCATTGCCGTCGATGTCGAAGAGATCGCCGAGAAAACCCGGATCTCTCGGGAAGAACCCGGTCCCCGTCACCGGATCCGCATCCGCCGGCGGGCGCCCCGACTCCTGCACCCGCAGGGGGGCGGGGGCACTCCAGTCGGGAAGGCTACGCTCGAACCCGTGGCCGTTGTTGAGGTAGACCTCCCAGGTGCCGGTGCTGGGCCACCGCGAGGCGTCGACGAAATCGGGCAATCCATCCCCGTTGACGTCCAGCAGGTCGTAGCGATAGGCGCGCACGCCGTCTTGATCGATGTCGTCCGCCCAGCTTCGAAGCATCTTGCGCGGGGGACTGCACCAGATGTGGGCGTCCGAAAAACCATGCCCTTCCCCGTACCATACGAGCCATTCGTAACGCTTCCCGTTCACCGGTGGGCACTGGCTCGTGGAGACGGCCCCCAAGGCTTTCACCTTGTCGGGCAAACCGTCCCCGTTGAGATCGAAGAGGTCGGATTCGAGATTTCGGTTCTGGGAGAAGTAGCCGGTGTTACTCAGGTACGCCGTGGGCTCGTCGATGCAGTCGCGCGCTGCGTCGAAACCCGGCAAGAACTGTTCTCCCGTGTTCCAGTGGACTCGCCACTGCGTGTTCGCGCATGCCGTGCTGTCGGTCTTGACGAAGTCGGGGAGGCTGTCGCCATTCATGTCGATCAGGTTTCGGCGAACCGGGTAGGTGTCGTTTCCTCCACTGATACTTTGGGGAGTGTCCTGCTTTCGCATGCCGGACCCCACTTGACCCCAACGCTGTGCGACGGCATCGAAATGGGTTCCGCGGTTCAGGTGGACTTGCCAATCGTTCGACCAGGCCCCGACCCAGTCCACGAGTCCGTCGCCGTTCATGTCCACGAGGCCGACTTTGCGCTCTCCGTCGTGTGTGTTTCCGATGCAGTTGCTGGGCGCCGGCCACTCGACCCAACCGTCAGAGCCAGCAAAGAAGAAGTCGGCACCGGGACCCTGGTTGAACCAAACGCGCCAGAACCGTTGGCTCGACGACTCCCCGAATGTCGGATTCACGCGGATCAAATCGGGATAGCCATCGCCGTTCAGGTCTGCGATATCGCGTTTGACGCAGTCCTTGAGTCCGTAGGGGAAGTTGACGCCTTCGGGCAGATGCGGCGGTCTGTCGTACTCGTCTCGAATCCGCTCGAATGGAAACGTCTGGTTGTGGATGAGTTCGAAACGGAGATGGGAATTTTCATTGTATGAGAAACGCATGGGCGCCGGCGTACCGGATTCGGTCGCGAAGGGTTCGCCGTCGGCACCCACGAGCTGCACAGCATCCAGCGTCAACCGCCCGTTGCTGCGACTCGTTCCCCACGCAAATTGGTATTCGCGGACGAGGGAACCAGGCCGCTGGTTCGAGTTCGGACCGTGTACTTCGATGCGATCGAGAAACTTGTCGATCCGCCTTTGAAAGCCGGCAGCATGGTCCTGTTTGACTTGGGCGGTCGCACGCTGCTCCCAGAAAAGGCGCGCCCAGAATCGATGGTTGGTGTCGCCCGCATCCTCGTTCGCCCCGTACCGAACTTGGGATGGGTAGGCGACACCCACGCCCTGGAGATAGTCGATCTCGATGAGATTTCCGTCGCGATCGCGGACCTTCGTCAGATGCCAAGCAAAGGTGCGATTGAAATCGTTCCGGTTCGGACCGACGCGCGCGCCCGGAGATTGCCCAAAGAAGTAGTCGCGTCCGCTCCGGTCGTGCAGTATCCACCGGTTGGATCCTGGATCTGCAGTCACCACGAAGTGGGAGTTGTCGATCTTCGACGCGTACCGGTTTCCCCCGATGTGAATCAGCTCTTGCGCCCCTTCGGGTAGCTGAACCACGAAGGTGTCGTGACGACCGGCAATGGGAGACGCGGCTCCGTAGCGGGGCACGCCGTGGTCGAGATTGCGTTCGATCTTTCCGATCGGGAGATCCCAGCCCACGCCGTAGAGTCCCGATCCGGCCTGGCTCGAGTAGCCGAGGCTGATTCCCGGCGTCATGCCGTTGCGCCCAGGAGGTAGCTCGATCGCGATCGAGCTGGTGGCCGAGCCCAGGAACTGGTTCGTTCCGACGGACAGGGCCAAGCCCGTCATGGGCGAACCCGAGTCTCCGGTGCTCGAGCCGGGCGGCCCGTCGGACACCGCGGTCGCAAGACCCGGAACGATGGCCAGAATCAGAACAAGAAGGAGTGTCGATCGTTGCATTTCGGTCATCCGTTCAGGGGTTCGAAGTCGCTGTCAACGGACGGTGGCGTCCCGGGGATCGCATCGAGCGGAAATCCCAGAGGAACATCCGGATAGACGAAGATTCGGGGGCGAACCCAGGTCTCGTCACAGCGGGTGTTTCCGTCGATCGGTTTCAAGATGAAGCGCACGAGGTCTCCCGGTCGCACGTTGGAGAGGGTTTCGTCCACGTGCAGGGACCCGCCCGGGGGAATGACCTGATTGACGATGTTGCTGGACTTGTGACGGATCTTGAATCGCACTCCGTTCCCGGTCCCCCCGTTGCACGAATAGTGGATGTCCGAGACATCGAATTTCAGCTTGAGGCGCATCGGCGTAGTCAAAGAAGAAATCCGACCGACGTTGGACTGCCAGCGCATGGAGACAGCGCTTTGACTTCTCGTCGACATCCACCCCGGCGCGATTTGGCCGGCGTTCCGAATCCAGTGACCGTTGGGCAGAGGCACGACCGTGGGGTACCGGGACACATCGATACTGGACCACTGCATCGGATCCCACTGATCCCGAGTCTTGTTGTAGTAGAGATAGCTCCAGCCACCGGCGTCCTGCGTGTTGTAGACGCCGCTCGGAACGCGCCAGGAATCGACGGGGTCGATCGGACCGGCGAAGATCTTGAACGCCACATCGGGATCGCCATTGTCTCCGACCCACGGGTTGCTGTCGTAGAGTTGCGAACCGTCGGGCTTCTTGACGCGGTAGGTGAGCCTCCAATGACCGGGTCGATTCGGTGTGGGTTGCGCGATCGCGAAAACATGGTGGCGGTTGGGTGCCACCTCCGCTGTCGTGCAAACTCGCCGCCCGGAAAACATGTTCTGATTCGGAACGCTGTATTCCAGGCACGTTCCACGGGGCCAGGGCACATTTCCGGTGTTTCGGAACTCGACCCACATGGAGAACAGCTCTCCCGGCTCGAAGACATAGGGAGACGAATGCGTATTGTGGGTCTCGTGGCAGCCATAAATGGTTCCCGGAACGCCGCAGCGAGCGATCAGCCTTGCGCCGTCGCGTTGACCGATGGTGTGCAGCGAAAGGGGCCCGCGGCCGCCTCCGATCTGTTTCCAAAACTCGAGATGAGGCCCCTCCCACGGTGAGAGATTGGCGTTCTCTGGATCGAAGCGGCCCATGGCAAACCCGAGACCATAGGTCCGCGGAACTTCGCCATAGACGACCGTCGTGACGACGAACGTTACCGTCTCGTCGGGATACACATGGGTCCGCACGGACCCATCGGGGTTTTGCCGATCCCGGATCACGTCGGAATGAAGCGGGATCGCCAAATCTCCCTCATCTATGAAAAAGCGGTCGAAGGGTGTATCGCCAGGTGCACCGTATCGCGGCAGCAACGCGTACTCGGCGTCAACGCGGTGATCGCGATAGCTGCCCGTCGTGGCAATGGGCCAAGCATTCGAACCTGTGTTCCGAAAAGTGATGTTGAATTCTCGCCGGACGCCATTGCCGACGAACTCGCCCGGGATCGCAAACCCTTGACCCACATATCGAGCACAGTCTTCGCCCTCCACAGGAACGTGAAGCGACGGCGTTGCAGACCCGAAGAGAGCCTCGTTGGGCTCGACGCCACTGCGTGCCATCTGAACCTGATAGAAGTAGCTGTTTACGGCGTTCGGAGCGCCGAGGTCCACCTGAAAGGAGACCTCTTCCCCGGGTTCGACCACCAGGCGCGAGAGATCCAGATCGTTCTGCGTGGCCGGAAGAGGCTCGCCACACGGGGCACCGTCGAAATCCTCAACCGGTTGATCGTTGAGAAACCGCCATTCACTCGAACCCAAGGAGGTCAAGTAGTGGGTGTCGCGGGTCCAAGGCGTCACACCCAGGTTTTTGAAGGTCACCGTCGAGGGGTATCGCTGTCGAGTGGTCAAGACCGGAGGGTTCGCCAAGCACGCTTCGTGGTCGTCGTCGTCGTTGGCGCAGCCAGGCGGGCCGAAGCGCGTAATCTGGGAGTCGTCGAAGCGCACGGTCTCGACGATGTCGAGGATGCCGGGGGTGTCCGGACGGATGGCGTCGCTGGCCTCCGCGATCGCGTACTCGATGTTCTCCAGCGGAATCGGAACCGTCCGACCCTCAACGAAGTCCATTCCGTAGAAGAGGGTGGCGGTACCGGCCACGAGTGCGGCCGCCATGCCTTCGTGATGCTCACCCTCGCGGATGTATCCGAAGTTGCCATTCGAAAGTGTCGAGAGAACCTCGAGACCGGGGGCCAGTATCTGGGGACCAGGTCGTGCCGTGGGACTGAGACCCGGACTGCTACCGCAACCCGCCGTTCCAAAGCGCGTCGATTCCAGGACTTCGTCGTTCCGGTCGGTGGCGCCGACGCTCAACACCTCGGGATAATTCGCTGGCCAGGGTAGAAGTCCTTCGCCCACGGAGAACAGATTCGAACCGGCTCCTGCCACGGGGAGGACATTCATGGCGCGCATGGCTTGGAAGGAATAGGCGAGGTCGCGATCCAAGCTGCATCGAGCGGGACCGCTGATGCCGAGTAGAACGACGTCGGCGGCAAGGCTCGGATCGGCGGTGCAGCTCGGATCCAGGCTGTCGTGGCATAGAGGATCGATCAACATTTGCAGGCACTGCAGTAAATCTTCGTTTTCGATCCGGCTCTCGTTCCAGACATTGCAGGCGGACCAGTTGGCATGTCGTGCGATTCCGACGGTGTCTCCAACGGCCGCCGTCGCCATACGCGTTCCCTCGCCGCGATAATCGACGGGCTCGCCGCCATCGCGACCGGAAGGACCCGAGGCGTCGAACCAAACCGCAGTGCTATCGGGACGACGCAGCTGTCGACCCTGCAAATACGGGTTCGTTCCGTCTACGCCCGCAGCCACGACGCCGAGTACCGCGCCGCTTCCGGTGAGCGCATCCTCGCGGGAGAACAATCCAATTCGCTCCTGGGCCCACGAATCGAGTGAGCCGACTTCGACGGGGGACGCCGGAGAATCAACCGAAGTCGTGCGACCCCGGATGCTTCCCACGGCTGGATGCTGGGCGCATTCCTCGATGGAGGCACGCGTCGTATTCCGACAAGCGAGTTCCATGGGGAGCCACAAAACATCACAGCCTTCCGAAGCGCCGGCCGCCTCGGCCGAATCGACCATCTGCAAGAGTGAAACGCCCGCATCGTTCTTGATCGCAAGCCGCTCCCGGGCGATTTCTTTGAGCTTCTCGACACACGTGGGAACACGCTCTGCCTTGGTCGGACCGAGTTCCCGGCAGGCCTCGAGGTCGAGCTTTCCATCCAGGGTAATGACGAAATCGATGCGCTCGTTGGGCTCCATGGTGTCGAGAACCGACCGGAAGGCCGGTTCGATGGGCGTGTCTTGCTCGCCCGGGGGACATCCGGTGAGAGCCAGGAGGAGAAGGATGGCCGCAGTGACTGCGGGTCGACGAATGGCGTGGGTGGCATTCATGGTCATCGGCCTCAGTTGACATCCGCGTTGCAGCGGAAGAAGAGAGAATCTGTGTCCGTGTCGCCAAACTCGTCGGTGACCTGGATCGATAGAACCCGACTTTGGTTCTCGGGAACCGAAAGGAGCGAGGTGACTTCGAACTGAAACACGGAGCCGCTAAAGGGACCGTCGGGAAGAGCGATCGACAATGAACTGTGATCGGGCGTCCGTGTCACCGCGATTCCAAAACTCTCGAGATGGTTCTGGAGCGGATCCAGGAATCGCTCGCGATCCCCGAGACTGAGCGCCGTGGGCCCGGTTCCTGGTCCCACGAGATCGATCCGCGCCGTATCCGTAAACGGACAAGCTGGATTGATACCGGGGTGGATACCCGTAACGATTCCAAAAGTGCATTGGCGGGCGACGTTCTCTAGGTCGCAGCTCTCGCCATCGACGCAAGTGTGCGAGAAACCGGCCGGTGTTCCTACGAATCGGAAGGAAAGAACGCACTCCCGCGGTTCTCCACCGTCTCCGTAGTAGCGGTCGCCTTCCACGTTACAGAGCGAAGAACAGCCATCGCCGCTCACCTGATTTCCGTCGTCACACTCCTCGGCGGGGTAGTTGGGAATTCCGTCGCCGCACTCGCTCTGGCAGAGCGCGCCGCAGCCGTCACCGGGGAGCATGTTGCCGTCGTCGCATTCTTCACCCTCCTCGACGTCGAAGTTTCCGCACTGAGAGCACGTGCTGAAGTCGATCTGACAGGAAGTTCCGCAACTTGGCTCGCCTCCAATCGTGCAGGTCGCGCTGATGGGAAGTCCCGCCTCGCAGGCTTCGCTGCCCTCGAGAATCCCGTTGCCGCATCGGAAGCAGCCGGTTTCGTCGATGTCCATGCAGTTCGATTGGCAGCGACGCGTGCCTCCGTTGGGACAGTCGGGTGCACTCGGGTCGAATTGGTCGTCGTCGCAGATTTCCGAACCTTCGAGGATTCCGTTCCCGCACATCTGGCATCCGCTCAGGTCGAAGGTGCAGTCGGGATTGCAGTCGATGCCGCTGATTTGGCCTTCCGCCGGCGGCGAGTCTTCCATGCACAACATCTCGCACGTCACCGCCCCGAAGTCCGCGGGCAAACCTCCGATTCCCGGGTCGCATTCCTCAAAGCCCTGACGTTCCCCATCGGGTTGACCGCCAACACACTCCGCTTGCGCGTTTCCGACAAAGAACGCCGAAATGAACGCAAGGATCCAAATTTGGGAGATTCTTCTGCCCACGATGCCTCCCCGGATTTCTCCGGTCGCCTCTGAAAGTGCTCTGAATATGAAGACGGTATTTCGCAAGGAACGTGACCGGCCCCGGACACGCGGGCAGGCATCGAATACGCAACAGAGGGTTCGGGAATGCGCAACGAACTCAGGGAACCCCTTGGATGAAGTAGAACGACCGCGATCGTTCGAATAACCCTTCGGGCCACACGATCGAGATACGCCCGATGGGGGATCGAAACTTCAGCCCACGCTATTGCGCCACCGCATTCGAACGCGAACCCACGGGGGGTCGATCATCGGGAAAGTTCCCGACTGTCGAGCGAGAGGATCGCAGCGAGCAACGGAGCTTCGTCTGGAAGGTCCTGCGGAGTGCCCCGCAGGGCCTGAATTCCTATTGCTAAGGAAGACAAGCGCATTCCTAAGGTTCACGACGCATTGATGTGTCCAGTATCGGAGAAGGGATAGGAGCTTCGTTCCAGGTTGGCTCGATCCCAACCCACACCCATCGCAATGGGAGGGAGTTCACCGATGCGAATATGGACGCTTGCTTTCAGCGCAATCGCGCTGATCTTCGCGGATGTCTCGGAGGGGGCGACGGTTACGATTACAGACTGCGCAGCGCCTCCGGTTCAAGCGGCGGGGAACCGCACATTCATCCGCGCCGTGGGCGAAGACCTGGTGATCCAGTGCGCGCTGGTTCCTCTCCCTGGCACCGAACGAATCCGGATCCTTGCGGACCAGTTCAAGGTCGAGGGCCCGGCCGGAAGTCTCGCTGCCAATGGCAAGGGGAATGCCATCGACGTCCGCGCGATGAAGGACATCGTCCTCGAAAACACCTCGGTCGAAAACGGCAATGCGAACGGTTCGATCCGGTTGCACGCACGAACGGGAGTCGAGATTACGAACAGTCTGATCTCCACCGGGGACGGTACGCGGGATGGGCGACGGATCGAGATTCGGTGTACCGGCAACGACTGCCCACTCGACATCTCGCGTTCGAGCTTTCTCGGGAATCAGGTCAAGGGTCGGATTCGGGGCAGGGTGACGGCGGTGAACAGCAGTATCATCACCCGCGGAAAACGCGACCGCATCACCATCGAGTCCCAGACGAGTGACGTGATCGCTTGCTGCGACTGCTTCCTCGGTGAGATCGAAGGCAAGATCTTCATCGACGCGGACGGTGAAGTCGATCTCTCGCGCTCGACGTTGTCCACCGGCCAGGTGATCGACATCGAATCCGGAAAATCAGGAGTCGGAGCGACGACGCTCATTCAATCCACCTTGAGCAACGACTTTGGGAAGAAGGGCGACATCAAAGTGTTGGCCGCCAAAGGAAACGACGGTATCGAGATCCAAGACGCCACCTTGATCGACGACGATCGGCGGGGCGTCGATGTTTCCACTCTCAACAAACGCGAGCAGGTTCCCCACGAGGGTTTCAACAATGTGACGGGAACTCCGCTGGTGGACATGTGAGGGGATGAGGATGACGACTCGATTCAAGCAATTTGTCGCGATTCTGATCGGGGGGTGGGGGATTGCTGCGACGCCTTCCTCGGGTGCTGTGGTGACCATCACCGACTGCACGAACGACACCCACATCACAACCACCTCGAGTGCGACCCGTATCGAGATTGGCGGCGATGATCTCGTCCTTCGCTGTGCCTTGACGCCGCTGCCGGGCACGGATGCGGTCCGGATCGCGGCCCACGACGTGACGATCGACGGGCCCGACGGAAGTATCCGTGCGGATGGAACCGGGGGAGCGATCAACATTCAAGCTTCGGGGATGTTCAGCGCGAACGATACGGAACTCGTTGCGTCGAACAACAATGGCAACCTCGACATCGAGGCGGTGGGGGACATGTCGTTCGACGCGGCCAGTTTGACCGTCGGGTTGCCGGGGGACGGGGACCGTCTCCGGGTGGAATGCACGGGAGAGGTTCCGAAATGTCGGATCCAAGCGAGCGACGCCACCTGGAAAGCGCGTAAGATGTTCGTTACCGGCGTTGGCGATATCGAACTCTCGAGCATGGCACTCGTCACGAACAGCCCCATCGACAAGATCACCATTACCTCGACCATGGGGAACGTCGACCTGGCGGGAACGGGGTGTGAATCCTCCCCCGTGTGCGGAAATCAGTGCGATCCGGGTGGGGGCGGTGGGAGCTGTGGTGTGAATATAAGTATGGGGGTGGAGGGCGATCTGGAGATTTCGGCCTTCGGTTTCGTGGATCTCAAGTTTGCGACGGTGCTTGTGGCCCAGAACATCCACATCACTTCGGGTGTTGGGGCCGGTCCCGCCAGTGTTCCCGCCCAAATCGAGACGAACAGCGCGACACTACGCAACGACTTCGGAAAGAAGGGGGAGATTGTGCTTCTGGCGGACGAGACGCTCGAGACAATCGATATTTCGAACGCGATATTGGTCGACGATGACCCGAGCCCCTCGACCCCCGATGTGGCGGAACTCAATGGTTGCGAGGTGACACCGCGGACCCCTTGTCCGAACGTGGTGGGAACTCCGGCCCTGGATGGCTGATGTTGGTGGGCTTCGCCCCGGGTCTCGTCTTCCGGGCGGTCGATGGAAAATGCGCGATCGGCGCCCCCTGGGCGACCGAAGCTCGGAAAAGAATCACAGCTTGAATTTCTTGTCCGCCGGGGGATATCCTCCACTTCGATCAATCTGAATCGGAGTGCCCATGCGACAAGCCGCCATTCGGCGGATACCCCGGTGCATCCAGGGGGTCGTTTCCCTGCTGGTCCTATTCGCCGTCGTAGTTCCCGCAGTAGCGGATGTTCCCCCGGATACCCATTTCCAGGGGTTGCTCGTCGATGCGGCGGGGGACCCCCTGACGGGCACCGTTGCCATCGAGATTGGCGTGTTCGATGCATTCAGTGCAGGCAATCGTCTCTATCGCGAAGTTCATATCGGGGTCGCATTGGCCGAGGGCCGATTCAGTCTTCTGCTGGGTACAGGAGATTTCAGCGAAGGGACCTACGATGCGTCGCTCTTCTCCGAACAGAACCGTTTCCTGGAAGTGAGCGTCGATGGGGAGACCTTATCTCCACGGCAACCTTTCAGTAGCGTCGCCTACGCGTTTCAAGCCCAAGAAGCGCAAACCGCCCAGCAGGCCGATCAGGCTCAGCAGTCCGTGACGGCGGATGACGCCAGTACTTTGGGGGGGCAGCTCCCTTCGGACTTCGATCAGTCGTCCCATGTTTCGAATACCCAGAATCCCCATTCGGTTTCCCTCGATGAACTCGGGGGCCAGCTCGGTCCCGGGCAGCTCGCCCCGGGTAGCGTAGGAACGCTCGAATTGGGGTCGCGGGTGGTGACCACGGACAAGATCATCGAGTTTGCAATCGACGGGCTGAGGATCGCCGGAAATGCGGTGACGGCCGCCAAGATCGCCGAGGGCGCAGTGGGAACATCAGAGATCGCCGACAACTCGATCACGAACCTAGACATTGGAACCGGGGCTGTGGGGGTGACGGAGCTTGCCCAAAACGTCGTCAACGCTTCCCACCTTGCTGCAAATTCCGTGGGATCCTCGGAAATCTCCGCCGGAGCTGTGCAGAGTAGCGAGCTTGCGAGTAGCTCCGTCGGCACCGCGGAACTGATCGACGGGTCGATCAAAGATGCGGACATTTCGTCTGGCGCGAGTATTTCCGGCTCGAAACTCGCCAATAACTCGGTCGGAAGCGAGAAGATTTCGGGTGCCGGAGGCAGCAACCTTCCGATCGCCTACGGTGTGATCAACAACGACGGCAGCCTGCGTTCGGCAACCACGAACGTTACGCACATCAGCGGTGGAAAGGGTTTCGCTCGCGTACGCGTGGATGGGGAGAGTCCGGACCTCGATTGGGTCATTCACGTGACGCCCTCGAAAACCGGTCTGTTCTGTACGGGCGGCACCGCAACCGTGATCAGCGTGGGACGCGTCCTCGCGCTCAGCTGCAAGGATATCCTCGGAAACAACGTAGAGACGGTGTTCAGCTTCGCGGCGTGGAAGCTCTAGCTCCGCCAACCTGCTCGACGACGCTCGGAGATTATTGTCACGCACCACGGGAAAGGTTCGTCCCGAGAGGCCGGGTCGCTAGTCGGCGCGCGCCTTGAACTTTTCGTCGGTGTTGATCGCAATGTCGGCGTCGAACACCGATTCCCAGCAGATCGGGGCATCGGTTCGCTTCAAACGAACTTTTACGGGACCCGTGAAGGGCAGCTCCCCGAGAGCCATCAGGGGGCCGCGGCCCGAGATCGTGATCTTGCCCTTGTTGGCGGCACCGGGCAGCAACGTCGACTTTCGAATTCCATCGAGGTCGAGATTTCGGGCGCGAAACACGAACCCCCCCTTCTTGTTTGCCCGCCAGCAGGTGTCGTTGGGGCAAGCTGCGGCTGGAAGGAGGACGCTCAACTTCAATTCGGGTGTTCCCGTACTGTCGTCGATCACGCAGAGTGCGTAGTCGGTGGCGCTCTCCGGATCTCCGAGATCCTGGGGTTGCAAGAGGGAAGATGATCGCCATTTCCAGGAGAAGCGATCCTTGGCGTGGTCTGCGTTCCGGCGTATGGAGACGCTGCTCTTCCTCGTCAGCCCTCCATCGCACACGGTGGTGTCGAGCTGGCATGTAGACGAGCAACAATCGCCATCCAGTAGGTTTCCGTCGTCACACGCCTCGCCGGCGTCGATGCGCGCATTGCCACACGGGCCCTGTAAGAGGACGGTCGGTTCCCGATTCGGACCGTAGGCAGGCAGGCCCATCACCAGAAGGGATTCCGTAGTGTCGAGGGAGGCGACGTTCGACTGCGCCAGCAAGCCTTCGTTCGTGAACTCGGGACGTACGCTCTCCACCAGCGTGCCTTCTTCGTCGTAGGCGTAAACGACCGGGCGCACCGCATCGTGGTTGAGGTCTCGCTGTTTTCTGGGCGAAACGAGAAGCAGGTCGTTGAAGACGTCTAGAGAGAATCCGAACTCATCCTGACCCACCAACCCGCTGAGCTCGAGAGCGGGGGAAGGATTGGTCAAGGTGCCCGTGTGTGCGAGGGTTGCGGCGTCGAATCGTTGAACGACGCCCCGGTCCTTGTTTCCCTTGTTTCCCCCGGAAGGGAAGGGGGGGCCCGGCGCTCCCACGAACAGACTCGAGCCCATCTCTGCGAGGGCCCGACCGAAGGAACCCTGCTCCCGCGGAAGGGGATTGCCGAGGGTCGTCTCGAGTGCGCCTGTCGTCGCGTCGAATACGAAAACGGCTCCGGACTCCGGCTGTTTGTCCACGAATCCCGGGTCTCCCACGAAGAGACGGTCGCCGCTGACGAGAAGGGTCGTCCCGAATTTCGCGCTCGCGGAGGGCGCCGCGTAGGTGACAAGGATGCTCCCGGTGCCGGGATCCATTCGGTAGACCGCGCCGAGGTCCGGGGCACTCACGAGGGCGTCGCCACCGACGCTGCCGACCGCCGTCCCAAACTCGGGAGACGTGGCCGGTGGCGCAAAGGCTTGGAGCAAGGCTCCGGTAGATAGATCGTAGAGGTTGGCTTGGCCGTCGCTGCCCGGACGAGGTTGCCCAGCCAACAGGTTGCCCGCCACATTCGCCAGGCTCTCCGCCGGAATGGGATCGAGTTCACGGATGTACGCTCCCGTGGCCACGTCGTATTGCTCGATCGGAGCTTCGGTGAAGAAGCGACTACCGCTGGTGACGAGATAATTATCGATTACCTGCACGGCATGGAGGTGACCTTGGGAGGACGACCCCGCCGACACCGGAACCTCGACGAGTTGTGCGGAAGCCCGCGGGCTACTGGCGAGGGTGGCGAACAGAAGCAACGCAGGACAGAGGGTCCGGAAGAAGGACATGTTGGGCCTCGATTGGATGGGACGTCAGTCTGAATCTACCGGAGCCGATCGGTTGCGTAGCTTAGATATGCGTTAGGTCGTCTTTAGGGTTCGGTGAGTCTCGCGTGAGTGCGTCGGACGGGGAACCACAACGTCGTCGATGCCATCGATTGGGATCGACGAGCGTCGGGTCGCCAGGCAGCGCATCGTCGGTCACCGCTGGGTCGTATCCGATCACCACCGCCTGGGCGTCGAAGCGGTGCTGTCCCGCAGCATTCGCCCGGAGCTACAAACCCGGAATTCGGAATGCAGCGCCCTCATTGACGCACCATTGGTCCGCGTCGATGTAGGCCTGGTCGATGGCGTCCCGTGGACACGGTGCGCGGTCCCCCTGATTCCACAGCACGAGCCGACTCGGATCCCAGACGCAGGGGCCTGAGCGATCACTGACGTCGTCTTCGAGGTCGCCCCAGTAGTAGAGCGTGTAGACCTCGGGCATGTCGTAGACGTCGTGTAGGCCGGTCACGGTCTGCTCGGCGTAGTCCTGGTACCAGTTTGATTCCCCGGCCTCTTGGTGGACGGTGTAGACGTCGGTGGCGTCGGAACCGGACGTTACGTTGAACGCCTTGGCGCCGTTGCCATCGTAGATGCAGGGTAGATTGCACTGTCCGCCACCGACGCCGTTGCAATCGGAGTGACTCGTACAGGCGATGCTGGTGTCATCCACGCACTTTCCGTCGATCTCGGGGCCTTCGACTTCGCAGGAATTGACCGCCACCCGGCAGCGGGGATCGACGAAGCGCCCCAACTGTTCGTGGGCCCACTGGCTCTGGCGAAACAAATTGAACGCCACGTTCCCGTAGGCGCCGTTCTGGAACTTCGTCCCCCATTCGGCCCAGTCCTCGATCACGTTGTTCGTCATGTCGACTCGCTCTACACCATCGGCGATGGGACCGCGCACCCATTGCTTCATCATCCAGTTGTGATGCAAAGAGAGGTTGTGGACCAGATCATTCGGGTCGAAATCCTGCGGGCCTTCGTCGGGGTAGTAGTCGTTCTTCATGAAAAGGGAACGCGTATTGCCGGCCATGAAGGAGTACTGAATCGTCACATCGTGGGGACCGGCGTCGTCCTTGCGGGGCTTCGAGATGCTGATTCCATCGTCCAGGGCGCCGGTGGAGGAAACGTGGGTGATCAATACGTTGTAGGCGTCGGGACCCTGAACGCGGATGTTGTCGTAGCCGTTGCGCACGTACAGATCCCGAAGCACCACGTCGTGGCCACGAATTTCCAACAGCGATCGGAATGTCTCGGGCATTCCGGATGTGGGTGGGGTCAGGTTGTCACCGCGCACGGTGGCTCCATTGCCGAGAATCACGAGATCCGAGGCCGTCAACGGCGGGGGCGCGGTCTCGACCCAGATCGTCTCTCCGGCGGGAAACACCAGGGTGACGTTGGAGCCCTGCAGGTTCACCTGGTCGATGGCGGTGTGGTACGCGGCTTCGGTGGCTTCCTCGATCGTTACGTATGTGCGTACAGGAGAGTCCAGGATGCTCTGAGCCGTGGCCGCCAGGCCCGCGCTCGTCGCACCGTGTCCCTGATGGAGTTCGCAGCCCGGCATGTTCGGGATGATCGAGCAGAAGAAGAAGATCGCCAGCGAAATGTTTCGGTGGCCACGCTTCGTGAAGATCTGCGCGCCGCGCTTGTGATGATCGAGCGACATTATTCGTTCTCCGCATCATTGGAAATCCAACCATTCTCGCCCAACCCATCGAAATCGATCAGGCCTTCGTCGGTCAACGGAATCTGGCCTTGAAATTCGTGAAATTCGCCGTCGTCGAACATCAGGCTCACCGGTCCGTCGAGGAAATCGCCGGAGCGATCCGTCCGAAAAAGATCGATCACCAAACTGTCACCCGAGGGATCTTCGACCAGAAGAGTGGCACTGGGAAAATCATCGCCGGAAAGGGTCCCCGCGACGTTCATGAATCCGGGTTCGAGCGATACGTTCATGTCCACTTCGGTGTTGATATGGGGTGACATCGGAATCAGACCGTTCCCGCCGGACATCCCGAAGCGGAAGGATGCCTGTCCTGCCGCATCCACGGAGGCACTCGCAGGCGATGCAACCGGGTTGCCTCGTCCGGAGCGACCGATCAGGTTGTTGACTCCCTGTGTCAAGCGGGCGGCACCTTCCATGCCGCGCGTCGTGAACTGCATGGGAGTGTCGACACCCGCCTCGCGGGTCTGAAAGTTCACCGCGCCAGCGCGGGAAACTTTGGATCCGCCCTCGAAGCCGCCGCCGAAGGTGCGGAAGGGTGCCGTGCGGATCACTTCCAATCGGAATCCTCCGGTGGGAAGTGGAGGCGGAAGTACGAAGGCGCCGCTCGCAGCGCTTACGAACTCCGCGCCCGTAGGATCGATGTTGTTCAATGGGTCCCCGTTCGCGTAGCTGTAGGGGTTCGCAAACTGACTCCGGGGATCCAGGGATGCGAAGGAAGCCAGCTCGGGCACGTAATAGCGCGCACCGAAATACGCCATACCGTGGGGTTCGGTCTTGCGGTGGCCCGTGAGACCGAACTCGCCCTGGGTGTCGGCCGGCCCGTCGGCAACCTCGCCGTACGGCGCAAAGCGCCGCGCTTCGATGTTGTCTCCCATCTCATCGGAAAGAACGTGCGGGCTACCCAGGTGATCCACGTGGTAGTAGATCCGTTCATCGAAGTCGCAGGTCGCGCCGAGCGCCAGGAGGCTGGCGGTGCCCGCCAATGCGCAACGCGGCGCCCGTAGCCAGCCGCTGCGGACCGATCGCGCGCCGAAAACCACCATTCCCAGCGTGAGAAGGGAGAGGGCGAGCGGAGCCAGGTGCGCACGCTTTGGAGCGCCGGCGAATCCCGCGGCGGAGGAGTTCACCGCAGTCCCTTCCAGAGCGACGGTCGAGGTCGCGATCAAACGGCCGGCCAGTTTTACGTGCCGCTTCACTTCTTCCCCCACGATGTCGAAGTCGTCGAAGAAGAAGCGGACCGTGCCGTCCGGGTCGAGGACCGCGCGACGCGTTCCGTCTGCGTCATAGAAGTATTCCGTCACGTCCGCAGCGTGTTGCGCGCGGATCAGATTGCTGTCGGCGTCGTAGTCGAAAACACGTCCGCCGGGCAGCACGCGAACGTTACCGTTGTAGTCGTAGTCGACCGTTTGACCGTCCACGCTCGCGATCTGGAGCGGCAACTCGGTGGAGTACGCGAAGGGAATATTGCCTTTGCTTTGGATGCGCCCGAGTCCATCGAACGCGTAGTCCCGAAAAACGGAACCATCGGCGCTCCAACGCGAGATCCGACCGGCCGGGTCGTACTCGGCCAATAGGTGGATGGAGCCCGCTCCGTCTTCGACGCGTTCCACCTGGCCGTTGCGGCTGTAGTCCAAGTAGTTGAGCTCGCGCAGAATTTGACTTGGACCGGTACTGCGGAGCCGGCGCAAGCGACCGGCGTGTCCCGCGAAGGCGCCTCCCCCCACGGGATCGATGCCCGCTTCGTCGTAGAAGTCGAAGCGCTCCATCACAGCATTTCCGTAATCCACTCCGATGATGCGTTGCTGCTCGTCGTAAAGCACGGTCTGGGCGTAGGGGCCCTGTAGGTTCGAGCCGAGCGAGGTCAAACTCCCGGCGTCCGAATAGGAACGGAGCAACTGTTCATGTCCCGTCGGTAACGGAAGCGAGGAATGGGTGAGGCGGCCGATGGCGTCGAAACGTCGAGTGTGCCGATAGGAATGACTGATCCCGCCGGCGGAAATTGCCTCGGTGAACGCCAGGGGATTACCGCGCCCGTCATACTCGTGGAAGGTGCGCGTGTATTCGAACTCGGAACCCGCTCCTGGATACTGGCGCCGGCGAATCTGACGAAGCCGCCCCAATCCGTTTCCCGCGGTGTCATAGGCGAATTCAGTGCGTCGCAGGGTGGTGCGCTCGTCGTCCCCGATTTCGATTCTTTCGAATCGATCGATGGGTCGGTTGAGACCGTCATACCGGGTGATGATGTCGCGTCCGGGTTCGGGATCGTCTTCCAACACGATGTTATCGTTTTTGTCGTAGTCGAGATTCCAGATCCCACTCGATGGCTCGATTCGGGTGATCAAGCGATCGTAGGCGTCATAGGAGAAACTGGTGCGAACACGCGTCGCATCATTTGCGTGGCTGTATTCGACGAAGGCCAGCTGTCCGGAAGGGTAGTACTGGCGCTCCTCCTGGAGATCCGGGACGAAACGACTGCCGAGGGTCACCCGCCGGAATCGGACCCGACCCAGGGCGTCGAGCTGCGTCGACGTGCATTTTCCAGCGTCCGAATCCTGCGCGTGAACGGCGTCGCATTCCTCAGTCGCCCAGGCGGTGCGGTAGTCGGTCTCCCGCTCGGTTCCGTCTGGGCGCTCACGCACGCGCACCCGCCCGAACTCGTCGTGGCGCAGGCGAGTGAAGGGTGCCGATTCGGGCAGGGGCCAGTAGAAGGTGGTCGCGTCGTTGCTGAACGCCACGTTCAGCGGGATCGGGGAATACTCTCGGGATACGCGGCCCCCTGCGTCGTAACGAACCGCATCCGAAACCACTACGCGCAGCTGGTCGTCGACCAGACGGATTTGTTGACTCTGCAGGCGTCGACCCAGCCCATCGTGGAACGTTGAGTCGATCCGGTAGGCGCCGCCGTGGCTCCAGGTGGGTTCGAGGTGATGGGTCTCCACGCTCGATCGATGGTTGGGTGCTGTATCGAGCTTGTACGCGTAGCGGCGGGTGGGTTGGCTCAGGGACTGACCGGGTTCCGCCACGGAGATCAGGCGCCCGAAGAAATCGTAGGCGTAGCGCGTGACGTCGCCGGACGGACCGGTGTGACTGGTCATGCGTCCGAAAAGCGGGTCGTATTGCAACGTGGTGGGGAGGCTGGCGCCTCCCGCGTCCGCGATCCAGATCGCCGGGAAGAGATAGTCGGCGTCCCAGGCGATCAGACTGGTATTTCCTTCGGGATCGATGATTCTGGACAGTTGCCCCAGTCCACCGTCGAAGAACCGCTGGATCGAAAGGCGTTGGGGACCCAGGCGGCTGGCCTCGGTCTGATTGCCACTTGCGTCGTAGGCGAACTCTTCCGACAGACCGCCGTCGATGCTCTGGGTCAACATGCGGTCGCAGATGCCGGTGCATACGCGCAGCGAGGCGTCGCATTGATCGCCGGTCGTTGCCAGGCCGTAGCTGCGCGTCGACTGGCGCTCCTCGACGGGCGAACCCGTTTGCTGAAGAAACGAAGTGAGGTCGGAAATCGTCTCCTCGGTCACGTTGCCGCAGGCGTCGTAGATGTACGCGGTTTCGCGGGCGCGGAAGCCGCCCTGGGTGGGATCACAGGGGCAGTAGAGGCTCTTCCAGTCCTCGTCCTCCTGGCTGGAGGCGTCGTACTCGGTGCGACTCCCGAGCGTCGGGAAGTAGCGCGTTTGCCCGGATGCGCTCTCGCGAAGGTCCAGATTCCAAGCGTACCGGTGGTCCCAAAGCAGACCGTTGTGGCCGTTCTCGACGAAGTGAACTTCGCGCTGTTTGAGACCCGCCAACCCGAGGGTCTGGTGATACTCGGTCGTGGTGTGCGGGCCGTCGACCGGGGCCTGGGTGACGGGATGGGGTACGCGCTCCACTCGCTCGACGGTGCGAAAGCCCGAAAAGATGCGCTCGGCGAAATCGAAGAACCCGCCCTCGTAGTCGAAGCGGGTTTCCACCGGCGGCGTTTCCGCGTCACCCGGAACGGAACGCGTCAGCGACTTCACGACCCAGAGAGGAAACGGCAGATAAAAACGGCTCTCGTCCGGGTCGATGGCCGGATCGACTTCGGGAGTGTTGAATCGAGTCGATACGTCGTAGCCGATGTCCGTCGTTCCACCCATGGGATTCGTCACGCGAGTAAGCACGTTGGGACGCAGATTCGAGGGGTGCCGAAAGTTGACCTTCAGAAAGCCCTGGTTGCCGAGGTGGATGTGATCCAACCATCCATTGCCGTCGAGATCGAAGGTGTCCGTAGACAGGCCCATCACCGTCTCACCGTCGGCCTTGAGGTCGTTGGTTCGGATGTTTTTGGCAAAGAAGCGTGGGCCGAGCTCCTCCAGGTGCGTTCCGCGATTGATCCATACCACCCATTCGGGCCGGTACGGGGGTGTCGATCCACTCGGGTTGGAGTTTCCCTGGAAGTTTGAGGCATCGACGAAGTCCGGCAGTCCATCGGCGTTGACGTCGACAACGTCCACGCTGGCTTTGGTGGTGCCCCAGCGACGCAATCGGGGGTGAGCGGGACCGGCCCAGCAGTGGGGTCCGTCGAAGGAAGGCAGTTCGCCGTTGCCAAGAACTGTGTGCGTGTTGGGATAGGCGATTCCCGTTCCATACCAGACCGCCCACTGCCAACTTCCCTCACAGTGCGATCCACTCTGACCCTGGGCCTTCACCACGTCGCGCAGTCCGTCGCCGTTGATGTCGAACATCTCGACCGTGACGTTGCGGACCGGCTTGCTGCCCCCGCCGTCGCGGATCGGTTCGCCCGTCGGTCCCCCCAGCATCACCTCGTAGGTCGAAGCGAATCCGTTGCCCAGGTTCCAATAGACGTAGAGATTTCCGTGATTGGTACCGCCGTAGTTCCCGATGTTCGGGTTTCCGGGGACCGAGCCACCGAGTCCTGCGTCCACCAGATCAGGCAGGCCGTCGCCGTTCATGTCCAGGAGGGCACTCACCGGCCGGTTCTTCATCCGGATGTAATTGTCGTCGCCGCTGGGAGGGGAGGGTATGAACGTATCGCCCACGATCACCGCGGTGATGCCGTTCGACGGTTCGTCGATCTGGAAGTCGTGGACGAAGAGCTCTTCGCGGTCGAGGGTGTAGACGTTGATCCCGTTCCAGATTCCACCGTTGTGGGTTTTCGGAACAGGCCAGAGTTCGTGCGAGAGTTCGAAGCCCGGGTTGCTGGCGTTCTGATTCTGCTGGTAGACCTTCCAGAAAAAATTCTCGCCGACCTTGAGCTTCTCCGCGTCGACGTATTCGAGCAGTCCATCGGCGTCGATGTCGACCATCCCACTGGTCGTGCGCGTACCGAAGGGGATTTCCCCGGATCCGATGATGTCCGCCAGTGCGTGGAAGTTGGAGTAGTTGGTCGTCATGCGCGTCGTAGCCTTCACGCGCTTTGCCAGGCACTTGTGGGGTGCTGTGAACTCGAACTCCGGACCGAAGAGGTCGGCGGAATTGGAGCCGTTGTTGAGCTTCACCTTCCAGTACTTGTGGCTCTGGGTCCAGTCTCCGCTGCGCACCCAGTCCGGGCGGCCGTCGCCGTTGATGTCGACGAAGTCGCGATTCGTACAGGGGTCGAAGGGATTCCAGTCCCGGAACCGGTTGTGGTAGGTGGCGTCTTCGGGCTTGAATTCGTCGAAGGTGATCGCCTCGGCGTGATCCAAGGCCTCCCAATCGCGCTCTTCCGGCAAGGAGCCATCCCAGTTGGGCAGCGTAGGCTCGTGGTATTCGAATCGGGTCGACGCCGGCGTACCATCCGCCTTGGTGAGTGGCGTCCCATCAGAGCCGTGAGTCTGAATTTCCCGCAAGAGCGGCGCGCCGTTGGCGGCGCTTTGCGACCACTCGAGGCTGTACTGACGGATCAGCTGCGACCCGCGGCGTACTGCCAACTGATTGAGATAGGACTGGGCCGTTCGGCAGAATCCGGAGGTACAAGTCGTGCGGAACTGCTCCGGGTTGCGACTCGACCAATCCAGTTCCACCCGATAAATGTGCGGCTGTACGAATCCGTTGGCGCCGTATTCGACCAGACTCGGGTGCGCGTAGCCGCCCCACTGGCCGTAGCTAATGTCGATCCGATTCGCGTTCGGGTCGACGATGCGGGTCAGGTGCCACGCGAAGGTGTTTTCTTGGGTCTGCGGTTGCCCGGGCCGGTAGATGCGGGCGTCGGCGCTCCCGCCGAATAGATAGCTTCGACCCGACGGCATGCGCATGAGGAGGGAAGAGCCGGGTCCCTCTTCGACCCAGACGTGAACATCGTCCACGCGCGCGGCCCAACCGCCCGCCTCGCGCACGAGCTCGAAGCGAGAGTTGGGAAGTGTGACCTCCAGAATGTCGGCGTTGGAACCCGTGTCCGTGTATCGGGGAGGTCCCAAACGGGCGCTGCGCTCGATGCGACCAACGGGTAGCTCCCAGCCTTCTCCTGTGCGTGTGGCGCGGACCTGGTGGGAGTAAACGAGTCTGAGATTCGGTTCGAGCTGATTTCTCCCGGGCGGAAGTTCGAAAGGATATTCGAAGGTGGCGTTGCCCGTGTGCGATCCGACCTCCACGGAGATCGCCATGCCCTCGAAATCGGCGGGAGCGTCGCCGGTGTTGGCGCCCGGAGGACCTTCGATGATGGCGCCAGACGGCATCGCGTGAAAGACGAGCAGTGCGGAGCACAGGAGTAGGAAACCGAAACGCAGGCGTTGCGTCGCCCAGCCCGGGATTCGCCACATCGGTTCAACGTATAGGGTCACACCTGCTCCCAGAGGCCGCTCGCGTTCCACCTGCCCACCACGCGATCCGGATTTCGGTGGTGTACTTTCGGCCAGAAACGTGACCGCCCGGGTACGCTGCGCAGCACTTGCCGGTCCAGATCGAGTGTCGTTCGCCACTGTGGCCCCCATGAACGGATTGTTTCCACATCCATACGCGCGTTACGCGACAGCGAACAATTGTTCCGTGTGTTCCGTCGGATGGACCCTCCGCTGCTGAGAAGCGCGGAGATGGCGATCCAGCCGGATCCCGGGCGGCCCTGACTGGACTCCCCAGAAAATCTAAGACAGGCCGATGGATTCCTAAGCAAGCCTCGCATTCTTAGGGCGGACGAGAGGGAGCCGTGGCGGTCTGGCGCTCATGCGATGGGTCCCGGTCGGTGTGCTCCGAGCTGCGCGACGAACCGGCAATTCGTATGGCACGGTCGCAGCATCCGTTGCAGGACCGTGAGCCCGTTCCGGACTTCCGGCGCGGCAAGACGGAGACTCGAAATCACAAGGAAATCTGGTGTTGAGACGCTCTCGAATGCACTTCGCGGGTGAGATAGCGGAGCCGGAAGGGCTCCGAAAGGCGAAGGGTTTCACGAAGTGCGTTGATTGCTTTTCCTTCGTCACCGTGCGCTTTCCTTCGCAACAACAATCCGGAGTAGAAATAATTTCCGTACGCCACCAACAGAGGCGACTCGATGCGCGCAGCTTCGCTCATGCCATGCTCGAAGTAGCGCTCTGCCTCATCGAATTGCTCGCGAACGACCGAGAGACGGGCGAGTAGGGTCGAGATCGGTCCGAGACAAAGCGCAACGTTCAAGGCGTACCGATTGCGGTGCGGGTAGAGTAGGTCGAAGAGTGCGTCGGCTCCGGCTTTGTCATCGAATGTCTCGGCGAGTGTGGTCGCAAATCCCATCGCGTGGTCCCATGCGCGATCCTGGATCAGCGAGACAAATCCATCCTTTGCGTATTCGTCGTATAGCCGGTGTGCGGCGTCTTGGTTTCCGGATTGCACGATTGCCACCGAAGCACCGAGCTTTGCCAAAGGGTAGTCTGGGTAGCGGTTGAAGGTTTCGGACGCGACGGACGATAATTCTGAATACTCCTGAGTCTGGTACTGAATATATAGCTTCTGAAGCACGTAGTTTTCCGTCGGATCTTCCAAATCGGAGCACGCCTGGATATTCTCCGCTGCGTCATCCCAGCGCGCTTCCAGCAGGGCGATCATTCCCCGTGCAGCAAAAATCATCCATCGGAAAAGGGGCATTTGCAGCTCAGGTTCGTGCTCCGTCATCCAGCGTAGGTCGTCTTTGGCGCCGGCTACGTCGCCTTTCGACATCGAGGCTACGAAACGACACGAGCGTGCGGTCAATTCGTATCCGATCTGGCCCAAATTCGAGGCCAGCGAGAACATGCGCTGCGCGACGTCCGGTAGTTCGTGGATTCGGCTGGGTCTGAGCCGCGACTGATACATCGCATCGAGCGCATGAGTGATGATTTCGTTGGATCCGCTTTCCAGGGCGGATTCAAGGGAGTGATCTGCAAGGGCGCAACACCCCTCTTCGTCATTCAGTGCATACGTGGCGATTGCCAGTCTCGCCAGCAGCGCCCCTCGGAGCGCCGGCCTGGTGTTCCCGCAAAGGGATATGGCTTCTTGCAGCAATTGGATCGCCTGCTCGTCGACCCGCATCACCTCGACGGAGCTCGGCGACAGGTCCAGGGCCGCTTGCGCGAACAACTCCACCTGATTATCCGAGCGAGCCAGCTCGATCGCCTTCAGTAGCCTCTGGCGAGATTCTTGGAGTTGCCCGTTCCATCTTTCGGCGCGCCCCAGACCCACGAGGACAGCGCAGAGATCTCCTCTGGAAGCGGCGCCCGATTCCAGCAACCGAAGCGCTCTTTCGTAGTGCACGGTCGCATCGCGGGGTGCGAAGTGGCGCAGGGCGATGGAGCCCGCCCGCATCGCATAACCGAAGGCTTTGGCCCGGCCCCCAGCCGATACGGACTCGAAAAAATGATGGGCAAGCGCTTCCGTGTTGCCATCTTCGTCTGAAGGGCCCGCGTCCTCGATCGCGGTTCCCACTTGCTCGTGGAGGCCGCTCCGACGGGATGGGGGGATCTGGTCGTATATGACTTCCCGAATCAAACCGTGAGAGAACTGATAGTCCCGCGGGTTCTCGGCGGATCGGTCGACGAGGCCCGCATCCTCGGCGTTCTTCAACGGATCGAGATCCGGGCAGAGGTGCTGCATGAGGTCGAGACCGAACTCGGGGCCGACTACCGAACCGATCTCGAGGATCGTCTGCGCATCCCCCGGAAGCTGCGACAGTCTCGATCGGATCGCGTCTTTCACGGTATCTGGAAGGCCAGTCCGAAGTTCTTCGAGCGACTTCGTTTCGAGTTCATCGCGCGGGCCGAGCAGCCGAATCAACGCACCTGCAAAAAATGGATTCCCGCCGGTTCGCTCGTGAAAGACCCCGAGCAACTCGGTTGGTAGATTGAATCCGGCGCTCTGTTGCACCAATTCCTGGAGCTGCGAATGGTCGAGGCCCTCGAGCCGAATTCGCACCGACGCAGGCTGTCGCTCGATCTGTGTCACCGTGTTTCGCAAGAACGAACTCGAATCGACCGACTCGGAACGAAACGTTGCGACAAGAAGAATTCGCCTCTGGGTGCGATCGCGAGCCAGAAATTCCAGAAGCTCTAATGAGCTCTCATCCGCGTCATGGATGTCTTCGAGAACCACGAGCAGTGGGGACCGACTCGAACTCGTGGAAAGCAGCTGACTGACTGCGTCGAACAGGAGAAACTGGTTTCGCTCGGGGTTGGTTTCCAGCGATTTGGGTGAAATCGGTTCGGCCTTTCCGGGAAGAAGATCCGAGATGAGTTCGTAGGCAGGGCCTAGTTCATTCCGTAGTGTCGCGGTGCCTGTATTTCGAATGGCGCCGCGCAGAACCTGGATCCACGGCCACAATACCGGGGCGCCTTCGCCATGGCGGCACCCTGCGTAGAGCACGCAACCTCCGTTTGCGCGAACGAATTTCCCCAAAAACTCCGCGCAGGCGGTTTTTCCGATTCCCGGTGGACCTTCGAGTAATGCAACCGCGCTTTGGCCGGAGACCGAGTCTTCGAATTTGTGGACGAGCCGTTGCACGACCTCGCTGCGTCCAATCAGCTGCGTCTCGGCTCCAGCCTCGAGGCCCCGAGATTCTTCGACTTCTGCGATGAACCGGTATCCGCGTCTGGGAATCGTTCGAATCGGATTCGCGCCGTCGGAACCGACGGCCCTTCTTGCCTCGTGGACGGCGCGACTAAGGGCCCCATCGTTCACGACGATGCCGGCCCAGCAGGCATTGAGGAGTTCGTCGCGCGGGACCGCGCGGTCCCTGTGGCGCACCAAGTAGAGCAGCAGGTCGAAAACCCTGGGCTCCAGGTGAATTTCGGTCCCGTGGTCGCGAAGCTGGCGGCGATTTTCGTCGAGTTCGAACTGCGAGAATCGAAAGATCATCCTGGGTGTTCAACACTCTCGCTGGTTGTTCGACGTGCCCCGCCACAATTCGCCGAATTCTGACACATTCCTAACCTACCAAACCGAAACCATAAAGTTTCCATAAAGAAGTGATTCTCGCTTTATGGGAGCCTCGGGCCCGAGGACTCGTCGTTGTCAATCGCGGTCGAACGACGGTGTCCGCCATCGACACGACCATCGAGGCCAGGAGTCATTCATGAATCGATCTTCGAAACGGCGAACGCGACGAATCGTCACCCTGCTGCTGATCTGTGTGATCGTTCCCTCGTTTCTCCTGACGGGTCCGCCGTGGATTCGTGAGTGGATTTCCGAAACGATGGCTGAGCGTTCCGCGCAGCAGAAGCTAGAGGCGCAGAGGAACGAGCGACGAGACCGGCTGCTGGCCGACGTGAATCCGACTCGAAGCATCTCGCACGATCGCATGTTGGCTCTGGCGGCGATGGGGCGCCGGGAGACAGAACCGAAAGCCCTCGAGGTGGAGGAGAACCTCGTCCTCGGTGTGCCGACTCCTCGAAGGGCGCAGGTTTCGGCTCGAATCCTGCCCCCGGAACTTGCCAATGAGGGGGCTTTGCGCGGGACGACCCGCGTCGCGATAGCCGCCGACCTCGGTGCTTCACACCCCGACCCGTTCGTAGAACCGTCCCTCGAAATCGATATCCGACGGTACTAGGAGGGAACATGCAGCTGCTCACCCGAAGTCTCGTAGCCTTTGTTCTGTTGTCCTTGCTAGCGAACGCGGTACCGGCTCGTGCCGCCGTGGAGGCGCCGGACCAGCAAGATGGCGTCGATCCGTTCTTCGGGTCGTTTGGCAACGAAGTTCCGATTCAGGTTCCTTCGTACCACGGTCTCGAGCCGCAATTGAACCTGCAGTACAACTCCAGTGGCCGCGACAGTTGGCTGGGTTTCGGCTGGACGTTGGGCGGCATCTCGATGATCCAGCGCGCTTCCCCGAACAAGGGGTTGCCGGGCTTCAATGCCAACGATATCTCGCTTCTGGACGGCACGGAGCTCATCCCCTGCACCGTCCTTGGCGGTACCCACTGCACGCGCGTCCAGAGCTTTACGCGGATCGAGTACGAACCAGGCGGCGACCGATGGCGTGTTACAGGAACCGGTGGATCGAGTGCCACCTATGAACCGCTCTTCCAAGTCAACGGGATCACGTTCCGTTGGTACGTTACGCGCATCGAAGATCTCCATGGCAACCACACGGACTACGAATACGATTGCACCGGTCTCGATTGCTACCCGCGGCGCATCGCGTACAACGGAAGCGAGATCGAGTTCATCCGCTCGCCCAGGCCCGATCCCGTTCCCTTTGCGACGGGAATCTCACTGGGCAGTACGAACGACCTTCTCCGCGCCATCGACGTGCGGGTCGGCGGTCAGCGTGTCCGCGCCTACCAGTTGAGCTACACGCAGAGTTCGAGCACCCGGCGATCGATGCTCAGCTCGGTTCAACAATTCGGCCGTGACGCCGCCATCGACGCTGCCGGCAACGTTTCGGGTCCGACGAGCCTTCCGCCACAGAGCCACAGCTATTCTGAAACCGTCGATGGACTCGCAGACTTCTCCCACTGGTCGGGGCATGGACTGAACACGGACTTTTGGCGGACCCAGTACGCCGATGTGACGGGCGACGGTCGCGCTGATCTCGTATACCACGGTGGGGATAACAGTTTCGCCGTGTCCGTTTCCACGGGCACCGCCATGCTGACTCCCGCCACCTGGGGAGGGCGGAGTGAACCTGCACAACCCGGTCAGATTCAATTGGCAGACGCGACGGGAGACGGCAAGGCCGATCTGGTCTTCCAAACGCCCACGAACGAATTTCTCGTCTACGTATCTACGGGGGCTGGATTTTCATTCGCGGGACAATGGATGAACCACGGCGCGCCCTTCCGGTCGGGACAGACGAGTTACGCCGACGTGAACGGCGATGGCAAGGCCGATCTGATTCACTTCGGAGATGACGGAATCTTCTGGGTTTCCGTGTCGACGGGGTCTTCATTCAAACAGCCCGCTGAAGCGTGGATGGGTCACGGTTCCCCGTTCCAGGTTTGGCAAGCTCAGTTCGCCGACGTCAATGGCGACGGTCAGGTCGATCTGATCTACCAAGGGAACTTCAATCAATTTCACGTATCGATTTCGACCGGGGCTGACTTCATCGACGGAGACGTTTGGCACTCGGGGTTCGGGGGATCGCCGCAGAACGGACAAGCCGCATTCTCCGACGTCAACGGCGACGGAGCCGCCGATCTCCTCTACCACGGAAACGATGGCTTGATTCGGGTCGCTCTATCCCAGGGCAACCGCTTCGTGGACCAGGGCGCGTGGGAACACGTCGACGCCTTCAACCCCGGGTTACCGGGTCAGATGGTATGGCGCGACATGAACAACGACGGTCGATCCGACCTGGTCTTCCAGAAGACCGTCGTCAACTCGAGCGAATTCTGGGTCTCACTCTCGACCGGGCATTCGCTGGTTCGACAATCCGCACCCTGGGAGGGACATGGCTCGCCGTTCACGCCGGGACAGGCCCAGTTCGCCGACGTTTCCGGGGACGGAAAGCCGGACTTGATCTGGCAGGGCTTCAATTTCTCGAACTCCACTACGCACTTTGCGGTATCGCCTAGCCTCGGTGCGACTCCGGATCTGCTGGTATCTGTCGATAACGGAGCCGGCGGTCGCAAGGACATCGACTACGCCAACTACGCGCGCTCGGGCAATTCTGCCGAGGAGTACCTCCCACTCGGGCTCGCCATCCCTGCCGTTGCAGCGATCACCACGCACGATGGCCGGGGTGCGTCGGAACGAACCGAATACGACCACACCGGGGCTCGTTGGTCGGATTCGGAGCGGCGGTTTCTCGGTTTTCGAAAGGTGACAACGACCTTCGATGGAACGAGCGCCTACACGGAAACCTACTACCTGCAGGAGGAAGGCACCGCGTCGAAACCCGAGGAGACCTATTTCCGAAATCCCGACGGATCGATCCTCACCTACAGCATGATGGGATACACGAACAACGGTGCCGAACCTCCCTTCGTGTCGCATCTGACGGATCGTTGGGACTACGAGTGCGAGGGCGCAAGCGCGGTGGAAACCTGCCGCAAGAGCCGTACGCAATTCTCGTACGACGAGTATGGAAACGTCCTCACCACCTACGAATACGGTGACGTGGCAGATCCCACGGACGATCGCACGCGCCAGCGCAGCTACTTTGCCAATACCGTCGACTACCTGGTGGGCTTTCCCGCGACGGAGACCCTGCGCTTCGGTATCGACGAGAACGGCGAAATTCTCGAGCACAGACAGCTCCTCTACGATGACTTGGGGACCTACACCGCGCCGCCCCAACTCGGTCTGGTTACGAAAAAACGTCGCTGGAACTCCCTGACGGGTGGTTACGAAGAATCGACCTACGGCTACGACCCCTACGGCAACCTGGTCCGCGAGACCGACGAAGCGGGCCGGTCGGTGCAGCGGATTTTTGACTTCGTGTACCGCGTGTACCCCACCGCCGAGTGGAACGATCTCGGTCACGTGACGCAACGAACTTTCGATTTCGTCATAGGTCAGGTGACGAGCGAATCCGATGCGAATGGCGTCGTGGCCACGAGCGAGTACGACGCTCTCGGGCGCCGGGTTCGCAGCGTACACGAGACCGGCAGTGAGTTGCGCTGGGAGTACTTGGATCTCGGAGATCCAAACCAGCAGCGTATCCGCGAAATCCGAGAAGACGGCAGCCCGGAGGGGCTTTGGGCGGAATCGTTTCGAGACGGACTGGGTCGCGTCTATCGCGAGCGGCGCAAAGGCGGGCTTGTACGCGACTTCGAGTATCTGCTGACGACCCAGCTCACCACCGCGGCTTCGGATTGGTACGAAGAGGGAAACAAACCGAACTACGAGCGTTTCGTCTACGACAGCGCACGCCGCCGCCGCCGCGCGGTTCACCCGGATCTCGCCTATGCGGAAATCAGCTACGGAATTGGTTTTCAGATCCATCGCGATGAGCTGGGTCACGAGCAGATCACCTGGCGGGATGTATTCGGACGGGTCACGCGCATCCAGGAAGACGATGGGACCAACAACCACGACACCTACTACGAGTACGATGGTCTCGATCGGTTGGTGCGTGTACAGGATGCGCAGGGAAACGAAACCACCGTCGCGTGGGATTCGCTTGGAAGACGTTCGGAGATCTGTGAGCCGGACAGCGGTTGCAGCTCCTTCACCTATCACCCGGGCGACCAGCTTGCCAGCCGGGTCGACGCCCGCGGTGCCGGAGTGTCATTCAGCTATGACGAGATCGGTCGTGTCGCTCAGAAAATCACCAGCGAAGGCGAAACGACAACCTGGCACTACGACGAGCCGGATCACGGTTATTCGATTGGGCGCCCCACGCGCGTAGACTACCCCGACGGCTCCGAGTCCTACAGCTATGACGCCCGCGGACTCCCCCTGGCCGAGAATCGCTGCGTGGCCGGTCTCGGATGCCTCACCCTCGGGCGCGAGTACGACACGATGGGTCGGCTCGATCTTCTCCACTATCCCGACGGCGAGCAGGTCGCCTACAGCTACGACACCACGGGGCGTCTGGCATCGGTGAGTGGCTATGTGGACCAACTCGAGTGGAGTCCCGACAACCGACTGGTCGCGATCACGGCCGCCAACGGCGTGCGCTCGACCTTCGACTACGACGGGGCAAGGCGCTGGCTCGATTCCGCTGAGATTCGCGGCCCCGGTGGGGAACTCCTCTATGACGCATCCTACGTCTACGACTTGAAGGCACGAATAGAAGCGTCCAGTTCGTCCACCGACGAACGCCTCAACCTCGATTTCGACTACGATCCCCTCGATCGGTTGCTCAACGTGTCGGGCCATGCGGACCAAGATCGCATCTACGCCTACGACGCGGTCGGCAACATGACCTACAGCTCCTTGCTGGGAAGCTACGAATACGAGGCCGGCCCCGTTCACGGCGTGAGCCGCGCGGGCGATCGCCGCATTCAGTACGACGCCTCCGGAAACATCGAGGAAGTCTGGAAGCCGCGACCCGGTCCCGGCTGTGGGGGCAACCGGGAAATTCTGGCCTGGTACACCTGGAACGCCGAAGGGCGTCTAACGGAAGCGGTGAAGGCGGGCGTCCTGGCTCGTTTCGCCTACGACCCCCGCGGAGACCGGATTCGCAAGACGATCGGATCGAAGACCGTCGGTTTCTACTCCAATTGGGCAGAGCGTGTGGAGGAGGGCCAGCAAAGCACCCTCAGCCAGTACTACTACGCAGGCAGCGTAATGGTGGCGCGCAAAGAGGCGGGTGAAACCTACTGGTACCACGCCGATCGATTGGGCTCGCCCAAACTACTGACCGACGACACCGGCCAGGTGGTGAGCCACTTCGACTACGACGCCTACGGCCGCGAAATCCAACGCGAGGGCGATGTCGAACACCGCCGGGGCTTCACGGGTCATCGCGACGACGCAGAGTTGGGCCTGGTCTACATGCGAGCCCGCTACTACGACCCGCTGCTGGGCCGGTTCCTCTCCCCGGACCCGATCGTCCCGGATCTCGAGAACCCGCAATCCTTGAACCGCTACGCCTACGCGCTCAACAACCCGATCTCGAACGTAGATCCAACGGGCAACTTCTCAATCGGAAAGGCGATCAAGAAAGCCTTCAAAGCGATCGGCAAAGGCCTAAAGACCTTTGCCGCGATCATCGCGAAGAGCCCATACGTCAGCTACCTGATCATCGGACTTCAAGTCGTAGGCGTGTTCTTCACGCCAGCCTTTGTCATCGCAATGTCGTTGTCGGCGCTGCGAATGACCCTCAACGCCTACTACAACGTGCGCGAAAGCCAACCCGAACTCCCGAAATTTGCTCAAGGGAATGGCGGATTGGCATTCGCGAGCCAGTCTGGAGGTCAGGGAAGTGGCTCGATCGGAGATTTGATTGCCGTGTTTATCGCGTCAGCCGGGGCCACCCTTGCAGAATGGGTGAATCGAGAAAAAGCGGAGGTGTCTTCGTCCGAAAGCGTCCAGCTCGCTCGGTTTAACCCGCCGCGGGGAAACCGATGGTGGCGTATTCGACGACCGAAACCTCCGCGTTTCGACCCGAACCCACCGCCGATACCAAAACCTCTGGGGGCGAGTTCCTCTCCGGGACTGTCTTCTTCTCCACGCGGAGCGTTCGCAGAAGCCCTCGATACGATCGCGTCGGGAACGATCAACTATTTCGGCTCTAACTCTCGGATTTTCGCTCAAATTAAGGCGAAGTTCTCTCGTGAATACTACCGGGTTGTCAACGGGGATTATGGCCCCGACGGAGCTTGGTTGATATCCGTCGCTGATCGTGTTGGAGAGAACCTCGACTACGGCGTGTTTCTCGAGGCCGGATCCGCCGACGTACTTGTCTACCCGGGAAGAGGCCCTTATTCAGTCATCTCGGGTCCACACACGGTAGAAATCGGAGCAATATACGTACCCGCGCGGTAGCGGGCGTTGGAGTAGTTGGCCAAGTTTCTTCTTGCTTCAAGTGGCGCGGTTTTCGGTCGTCATGAATTCAATGGAGCACATCGAGCATGCAAGGAATGTCGCCCCGCAGAAAGAGTTGGCTCGCGATGCTCGGTTTTGCCGCCGCAGTGATTGGCGCCGGACCGCTACCGGTGCTTGCTCAGGGGCTCGTCATCTTCGCGGCCGTGATCTCGGTGGGACTGTTCCGATTGCTTCAGCGGTGTCCCGCTTGCAACGCGTCGCTGGCCACGGTCGACGTCCACTTCGGCTCGTGGAAGCTCCCCATTCACACACCCCTCGCCCCGCGAGTGTGCGAAAACTGTGGCGTTACGCTGGATTCCAGGTCCGACTAGCATTTCACTGAACCTGAACGTTGCTTGACCAGGCCGGTGCCGCTGGATCGGCCGCCGCCGGCGAGGTCTTCGTGCGCGGCGGTCGAGCCAGAAAAGGCTCGGTTGGTGTTCGACACTTTGAGCCACGATCGAGATTCTAACGACGAGTCAGTCGAGGTCGCTCGCGCTGTGGCGTTCGGGGACGCGTTCTTCTTCGGGGCCCCAGGCTTTGTTGACGCGCTGCCCTCGTTTCACGGCGGGGCGCTCCTGGATTTCGGAGGCCCAGCGCGCGACGTGGGTGTAGGAGCGGACGTCGAGAAACTCCGCGGATTCGTAGGCGTTGCCCAGGACGAGATTTCCGTACCACGGGAACGTCGCCATGTCGGCGATGTTGTAGTCGTCGCCGCATAGATATTGGCGTTGCGCGAGATTGCGATCCAACACGTCGAGTTGGCGCTTCACCTCCATGGCGAAGCGGTTGATGGGGTACTCGAGTTTTTCGGGCGCGTAGGCGAAGAAGTGTCCGAAACCACCGCCCAAGTAGGGGGTGCTGCCCATCTGCCAGAAGAGCCACGACAGGCACTCGGCCCGGGCGGAGGGCTCCTCGGGGAGGAAGGAAGCGAACTTCTCGGCCAGGTAGACGAGGATCGCCCCGGATTCGAACACGCGGGTGGGGGGCTTTGTGCCGTGGTCGACCAGCGCCGGGATCTTCGAGTTCGGGTTCGCGGCCACGAAGCCGCTACCGAACTGGTCGCCCTCGAGGATGTTGATCAGGTAGGCGTCGTATTCGGCGTCGTGGCCCTGGGCCAAGAGTTCTTCCAACAATACCGTGACCTTGATGCCGTTCGGAGTGCCGAGGGAGTAGAGCTGCAGGGGATGCTTGCCGACGGGCAACTCTTTCTCGTGGGTTGCGCCCGCGATGGGGCGGTTGATCTTGGCGAAACGACCGCCGCTTTCGGAGTCCCACTTCCAGACTTGGGGGGGCGTGTAGGAAGACATGTTCAGATCCCCATCTTCATCGGCCCGAGAAAATGCCTCTTGCCGAGCGGCACGCCGAGCGTGCGCAAGATCGCGTAGCTGGTTGTGGCGTGGAAGTAGAAGTTGGGGAGCGAGAAGGACAACAGGAAGTTGCGATTCGTGAACGGGAGATCGTTCTTCCCGAGCTTGAACACCACGGACTTCTCCGCCAGCGCTTCGACCTCCGCTTCGTCGAGCCCGGCGAGTCCCTCTCGCGCCTCGGCCACCAGGGCTTGAAGGCCCGCGTAATCTTTGTCGAGTTCGAAGGAGGGCGGGCTGAAGCTGCCCTTCTGCAGGCCCTGCACCGCACCCCAGGAATGGTGGGCGACGGAAACCACCTGAAAGTGGAACGGCATCATGTCGTCGCGCAATCGCGTCATGACGACTTCCTGCAAGTCCAGTCCCGCCTCGGCGGCGTGGCTCGCCCCCTTGTCGAGCACCCCCGCAACTCCTTCGAGCACCTGCAGATAGCTCCCCACGCTGGCTTCGTAGAATGAAATGGACACACCGCCCTCCCTGGCTTGGGGTTCATTTGCGCGCAGCCAACTCTACACGCTGAGGCGTTGAGGCTCGACTTCAATTCTCGGGTGGTGGGAGGGAACCCGTGCGAAGTCCTCGTCCCCGAGTCCAGCGCGTGGGACGAATCGCGGAGTGAGGTGTGGCATTTCCTTCGGTCGGGGTGCCGAGCTTCGGGCGAAGGCTTATCCTGGCACCGCATGTCGGATTTCGAAATCGTCTACAGATTCGGAGATTTCGAGCTCGACGAAGGCTGTTTTCAGCTGAGGCTCCGCGGGGAAGTCGTTCCGGTCGAGCCCAAAATCTTCGATTTCCTGCGATTTCTGCTTCGAAACCGCGGGCGAGTCGTTACCAAAGACGAGCTGCTCGAGACTTTGTGGCCAGACCAGCGCGTTTCCGACGGTTCCCTCTTGCGCGTCGTCTCTCTGGCGCGTCAGGCACTGCGCGCCGGAGAGACCAATCGAATCGAAACGATCCGGAGCCGGGGGTACCGCTTCGTGGGTGAAGTCGGCGAAGAGCCGTCTTCGGAACCAGCCCGGGGCACTCAAAGCGACTCCGCGGAGATCTTGGGCGAGGGTCTCGATCGCGAAGCGTTTGTTGGCCGCGAGGAGGAACTCCGCCATCTCAAAGCCGGCCTGGTGGATGCCATGGACGGCGCCGGCCGGCTCTTTCTCGTGACCGGTGAGCCCGGTATCGGTAAGACTCGGCTGGCCGCAGAGTTCGGCTCCCACGCGAAGCAGCGAAACGCTCGCGTGCGATGGGGGCGGTGCCACGAGAGCGAGGGAGCTCCCGCATATTGGCCTTGGCTTCAGGTTTTGAGATCCGAAGTAGAAGAACGTACGCCGGAAGAGTTGGCAGACTGGGCAGGGCAGGGTGCCCCCGAGATCGCCGCCATGGTTGGCGAGCTTCATCAAAAACTGCCCGATTTGCCAAGGCCTCCCGAGCTTGCGCCGAACCAGGCGCGCTTCCGCCTTTTCGACAGCATCACGGGATTCTTCAAACGCGCGAGCCGAGAACATCCTTTGGTCATCGTGCTCGACGATCTTCACCGTGCCGATCCCCCCTCGTTGCTTCTTCTGCGTTTTCTGGCTGCGGAGTTGATCGACACGAGAATCGTGTTGCTGGGTACTTATCGGGATGCGGCGCTGCGAGGCGACTCGCGCGCCGCACTACTGGCGGATCTCTCACGTCAGTCCGGCGCGCGGACGCTCCAACTCGGCGGGCTTTCCGGACCCGACATCGCCCAGCTCGTGGAAGCGGTCACGGGCAGGCAGCCGCATGAATCCATTGGTTCCTCCCTTCGTATTCACACCGCCGGAAATCCGTTTTTCGTCAACCAAGTTGCGAACCTCTTCAACGCGCAAAGCACACCCATGGCGGAAGAAACGACGCCGGAGTTCATGCGTTCCCTCCCGCCCAGCTTGCGCGAGGCCGTGGTGCGCCAGCTACAGGATCTTCCCGATTCGAGTCGAGAACTCCTTTCGCTCGCCTCGGTGATTGGCCGAGAGTTTTCCCTCGCCGCTCTTGCGCTGGCGTCGGGTAAACCGAGCGAGGAATTGCTGGAGTGCCTCATCCCAGCGGTGGAGGCGCGCGTGGTGGCCGAACAGCGTGAATCGCGCGGTGTCTACCGGTTCTCCCACGTTTTGGTTCGAAATGCGCTCTACGAAGAGCTCGATCCGGCGAGGCGGTCGAGCCAGCATGAGCGCATTGCCAAAGTGCTCTCCAGGTTGCACGCGGCGGAGCCCGGGCCCTATGAGGCTGAAGTGGCCTACCACTTTTCCCAGGCTGGAACCGAATGTTCCGATCGAACGCTGCTCCATACGCTGAAGGCGGCAGATTGGTCCGCGGAGCAACTGGCCCACGAGGAAGCGGCACGACACTACGGGGACGCACTCGAAAGACTCCCGGCTTCGGCCCCCAACGCGGTCCGGCGCGCCGATCTTCTGCTGGCCCTCGGGGAGGCCCAGGTTCGGTCGGGCGATCGCGAAAATGCTACAGCGACACTCCGCCGAGCAGCCGATGCGGCGAGTCAACTCGGTGCTGCGGAGCGCTTGTCCCATGCGGCTCTGGGGTTGGCGCCCGGGTTTCTTTCCCTGCATTCGGGAACCTACGACTCGGTGGTGGTGGAACTCCTGGAGCGAGCCGAGAGGTCCCTGCCGGAATCGAGTGCCGCCCTTCGATCGCGTGTGCTGGGGCGGCTCGCGATGGCGTTGTACTGGTCCGACGAAGAGGAACGCCGAGCCCGTTTGTGTGAGGAGTCCATTCGGCTGGCCGGTGAATCCGGTGACCCGGGTGCTGTCGCGTTCGCCCAGGGCTCCCGCCTCGTGGCATTCTGGGGCCCAGAGAATCTCGAAGAACGCCTCGCGCGCGCTCCGGAGATCGCCCGCCAAACGCGTGCGAACGAACGGGAGCTGAGTCTGGTCTATCGCGCCATCGAAATCGTGAGTCTGATGGAGTCCGGTGATTTGAACGCGGTGGACCGGGCGACAGCCACCTACAACCGAGACGCGGAGGAGCTGCGTCAACCCCAAGCCCGGTGGCTCGCCGCATGTTTTCGTGGGGTGCGTGCCATTGCGGATGCTCGTTTCGCGGAAGCAGAGGACCTGGCAGAGGGCTACTGGCCCCAGGCGGTGCGCGCCGACGACATGCCTGCCTCACAGAACCTGGGAGCGCTGCTGGCCGTCGTTCGCTGGGAGCGCGGGAATATTCAGGACGTCATGAGTTCGCTCTCGAGCTTCGCGAATCAACTTCCCGGACATCCGGTGTGGGGGTGTGGGAAGGCGTGGGCCCTGAGCGAACTCGGTGTGAATCCCCAGGCCAAGGACGAGTTTGATCGAATCGCCGCCCACGACTTCTCGGATCTTCCGACGGACTCCGCTTGGATGATCTGTGTAGCGGCACTGGCTCAGGCTTGCTTCGAGCACAAAGACGTTTCGCGTGCAGGTCGCCTCTACGAACTCCTCGAACCCTACGCCGAGCGCGACGTGGTGATTGGCTTCGGAACGTTCAGCTGGGGCCCCGTTCGACGAACCCTCGGGCTTCTCGCGGCGGTGATGTCCCGGTGGGATGAATCCGACCATCATTTCGAAGCCGCGCTCGCGCGCAACCGGACCTTCGGCGCAACCGGATGGCTGATCCGAACCCAATTCGACTTCGCCCGCGCGCTCCTCGAACGCCCGGAGCCCGCCCTCGGTCGAGCAAAAGAACTCGCCGCTTCGGCGCTCGAAGCTGCGGTCCCGCTGGGTATGGCGGCCCAAGCGCAAAAGCTGCGCGAACTTCTCGATCGAACCGCCTCCTGAAAGGGCCGGCGCTGGGACTTTCTGTCTTCTGAAGTGTTGGAGCATTCAGCGGATTGCGCGGAAGTTGCCGGCCGACGGAATCTCTTGACGACGATCACACCTTCGATTCCATCCGAGCCGCTCTGGCTGTTGTTCGACATTCTTGATCACAATTCGACGAGCCCGCGCGCCTTTCGAGTCCAGCATAAGGAAATCATAAGGCTTCCGTCATGCAGGTGTTTTGGGTGTATGGGACTCTCGTACCGGTGAACCCGTTGCAGGAGGTTCGAAGCCATGAAGACCCATTCGACTTACAAGCGGAACCGAATCCGCCACTGGGGCACGATCTTTCTCATTTCCCTGATGTTCCCGATGTTGCTCCTGTCCGCACCCAGCTGGCTGGGAAGCTGGCTGGTGGAGAGTCTCGAGCAGCGCTCGGCAGAGAAGAAGGTGGAGCGGATCGAGCGGGATAGGCGGGCCAAGCCCTTTACCGACATGGCCGCGCCCCAACGGACGGCGCCCGCCTGGCGCGACGACGCGCCGCATCTTCGCGTGGCGAAGCTGCCTCAGACCGATGCGCGGAAGGCTGACGTTCCGTCTCGAGCAGCGCCACGTGACCCTGTTCCCGCGCGCTCTCTCGAAGAGTTCGCCGAGTTCGAAGCCGAAACCGGCTTCTCAAACGAACGTCCGGTCCGACTCGCCCAGGCGCCTCCCGTCCTGTTGCCGCCCCACCTGACCGGCGGACGCAAGGTGCCTCGTCCCACCCGTGTGATCGCGGAGCCCGAGCTTTGGCCCGAGGAGCGGGATCCTTTCGTCAAGCCGAGCATGCAGGTGGACCCGAGCCGCTACGGGAGGACGCACTAATGCTCCTCACCGAACGAAGACGAGCCTTTTGGATCGCTGCACTTCTGTTGCTTGGCGGAGTGGTTCTCCCGGACGCGTCGGCGATCGTGTCGAACCCCTCACAGAAAAATGGGGTGGATCCCTTCTACGGATCTTTCAGCACGGAAATTCCGATCGAGGTACCGCCGTTCCACGGCCTCGAACCGCAATTGATGTTGCGGTACGGCTCGGGCGGTTCGAATGGTTGGCTCGGTGTGGGCTGGTCATTGGGCGGCGTCTCCGCGATCCAGAGAGTGGGTCCGAACCGGTCCAAGATCTGGCACGCTCACCTCAACCAATGGATTCTCGACGGTGCCGAGCTCATCGAGTGCACCGATCAGGGCGGGAGCCACTGCACGCGAACCCAGAGCTTCGCTCGGATTCAGCGGAACCACGATCTCATCGTCCCCGATATCACCAATCCCCTGGAATATACGCGTGTCGACAACTGGGTCGTTTCGGGCACGAACGGGGTCAAGTCGGAATACAGCCCCGTCATCGACGACGACGTTTACCACGGAAAAGTCAATCGGTACGTCGTTCATACCACCACCGACCCCCACGGAAACCAGGTCCACTACGACTACTGGTGTGATGGGGATCAGCCGGAACTCGAGTGCTATGTCGAGCGAATTCGATACAACGGAAACGAGATTACCTTCCACTCGGAACTTCGGCCGGATACGTTCGAACGCCCCTTCGAGATGCTGACGTGGTTCAATTTCGGGGAAGGTCGCATGCGGTACCGGCTGAAGTCCGTCAGTGTCCGCGTGGGTGATGAGCTGGCGCGAGCCTATGCACTCGAATATGACCAGAGCCCGGTCAATGGCCGATCGCGTCTCGTCGCCGTTCAGCGGTTCGGCACCGACGCCTCGATCGATCTCGACGGGACGGTCTCCGGAGGAACGGCACTCCCCGCGCAACGCCACGAGTACAGCGGAGACGATGGCCCTCTACTGGCCGGTACGAGCGACTGGGGTGACACGAGTACGACCGAGAGGGACCGGTCCGCCTTTGCAGACTTCAATGGCGACGGTTTTGCGGATCACGTCGTTCAGGACACGAGCGGCGGAAACAGCGTGTTCCGCGTCGGACTCTCGAACGGGAATGGCTTCGATGGCCATGAAGCCTGGGGTAGCCACGGAACGGGTTATGTCCCAGGGCAAGTGAACTACGCAGATGCCAACGGCGACGGCCGAGCCGATCTGATCTGGCACGATTTCGACGGGAGGGTTCTCGTGTCTCCGTCCCTGGGTGATCGATTCGCCGATCCACAGGACTGGACCCACGTTCCGTATCGTCCCTTTCGTTTGAAACTCGGCGACGTCGATGGGGACGGGCAATCCGACCTCGTCTATATCGACGACGCCGGCGCGATCCACATTGATTTCTCGCTCGGCGACCATTTCGCCGACACGACCATCGCGATCGGACTCTTCTCCCACCAGTATCCCGATGCCATTCGCTTACTGGACATGAACCGGGATGGCCGGGTGGATTTGGTGGAGGGCCACCTGGACGCCGCGGGATGCGGATTTTGCGTCGTCGAGGTGCACCGATCGACCGGAGATACGTTCGACGCAACCGCCACGATCCATTCCGTTCAGCTGAACCAGCACCAAACTCGACAGTTTCACTTCGCCGATGCAGACGGGGACGGATACCCCGAATTGTTCGGCCAATCCAGCAACAACTTCATTGGCAGCAACTCCGCTTCGGTCCAGCTTCCGGGGAACCGCGCCCCCGGTAACGTCCGGTTCGTAGACCTCACCCACGATGGGAAAGCCGACATCGTCCATATCACGGAGGAAAACGACATCAGCCTATACGCCTCCACGGGCACCGGGTTCGAAGCGGCGGTCTTGCTCCAGAACCACGGTGGGAACTACGAAAATGGCAGCCTTCAGTTTTCGGACACCAACGGCGATGGTCGGGCGGATCTCCTCTTCGTTTCGGACGACAGCATCTGGGTGAACCCGAGCTTTGGCGACCGACCCGACCTGATGATTGCGATCGACAACGGTGCCGGTGGGCGTACGGAAGTAGGGTACGCACCCTCGACCCAATGGTGGACCGGCGACGCAGAAATCGACCAATACCTGCCGATCGGCTTCGTCACCCAAACCGTGGCCTCCGCAACGACCTACGATGGTCGCGGTAGCGTCGGGCGTACGGACTACGTCTACGCCGGGGGGCTGTGGTCCGATCAAGAGCGGCGTTTCCTCGGGTTTCGGAAAGTCACCGGTGTGATCGACGTCCAGGGAAACTACACCGAGACCTACTACCACCAGCACGACGGCTGTATCTCCAAACCCGAAGAAACCTATTTCTATACGAACGACGGCCTGCTGATGAGCTTCAGCGACTTCGTCTACACACCGGAGGAAGAAGTCGTAGGCCCCCCGTTTACATCGCTCCTGATCGAGCGTTGGGACTTCGAATGCCAGGAGGCAACGAGCAAAGAGGAGTGTCGCAAGAGTCTGCTCCAGTTCACCTACGACGAATATGGAAACGTCGTCTCGACCTATGAGTACGGCGATTTCGCATCCGATGGGGATGAGCGGACGCACCGGCGCACCTATACGCCGAACACGGATGCCTACATCACGGGCTACCCCGCGACCGAGGAGGTCTACGAGGGGATCGTTGCCGAGAACGAGCCGGGAACCCTCGTCGAATACCGGGAGTTCCTCTACGACGGTGCCAGCGACTATTCAGTGCCCCCGACCCAGGGGCGCGTCACCACGAAGCGCGTCTGGAACTCTCAAACCGGGGGTTTCGAGGATTGGAACTACGGCTACGACACATACGGAAACCTCGTCTCGGAACGCGACCCCCGAGGTGGGCTCAGCACGCGCACTTTCGATGACATCTACCATCTCTACCCCACCAGCGAGACGAATGCGCTGGAACACACGACCTCCCGAGATTTCGACTACCGCTTTGGCCAGGTCATCTACGAAGAGGATCCCAACGGACTTGCGATGACGACGACCTTCGATGTCCTCGGGCGCCGCATTGCCTCCGCGGACAGCGAGGGGAAGACGATTCGCTACGAACACCATGACCTCGGCGACCCCGACCGCCAGCACGTCCGCGAGATCCAGGAAGACGGTAGTCCCGAAGGCCTGTGGGTCGAAACCTATCAGGACGGTCTGGGGAGGGAATACAAGCAGGCGCGCAAGGGCGGCTTCGTTCGGGAGACCGAATACTTCGCGGTTTCGCAGCGGAAGAGCGGAGAAAGCTACTGGCACCACGAAACCGAACCCGCCTATTTCTCCTACTACCAATACGACAATGCCCAGCGCTTGCAGCGCACGATCCACCCGGATGGGAATTCGGCGGAGATCATCTATGGCGTGGGCGTCGAAATTCACGTCGACGAGAATGGAAACGAGAAAATGTTCCGGCGCGATGTCTACGGTCGAGTCGTCCAGATTGGCGAGAACGATGGCAGCGGCGGTGGCGACGCACTGACCACCTATATGTATGATGCCCTCGATCGGCTCACGTTCGTGATCGACGCGGACGAGAACGTCACGAGCATCGAGTGGGACTCCCTGGGCAATCGGGTCGAGATCTGCGAGCCCAACACGGGTTGCAGCCAATCCACCTACGAACCCGGCGGACTGCTGTCGACCCAAACCGACGCCAAGGGCCAGGTGATCTCGTTTCTGTACGACGAGCTGGGGCGCGTGAAGGCGAAGCAACGGTCCGAGGGCGACGCTTTCGAGTGGTTCTACGACGAAGCCGGGCACGGCGCGAGCCTGGGTCAAATGACCCGGGTCGTGTACCCCGAGGGAAGCCGCTCCTACCGGTATTATCCGCGCGGCGAAGTCGAAACGGAAACGACCTGTGTCGTGACGGAGAACGGCGAACAGTGTGTCCTCCAGCAGAATGTCTTGGATGAACTGGGTCGCCTGAAGGTTCGCGGTCGTTCCGGTGAGTCCCTGCTTCGGTATTACTACGACGAGATCGGCCAGCTCGATTCCGTAACCGGATTCGTCGATGACTTCGAATGGACCGCAACCGGCCGACTTCGATCCATCACCTACGCCAATGGCGTAACCAGTCAGTTCGAATACGATCCCGAGCGACAATGGATGGAGTCCGCTGAGGTCACCGGCCCCGGCGGGCAGGCGTACTACCAGGCGACCTACGGCTACGACGCCAAAGCGCTCGTGAAGAGCATGGCGTCCGCGACCGATCCGGTTCTGAACGTGCAGTACCAGTACGACGATCTGGATCGACTGCTCGCTGTCACCGGCGCGGAACCCCAGCAGGGCCTCTTCGCCTACGACGCGCTCGGCAACATGACCTACAACTCGTCCTTCGGGCAGTATGACTACAGGAATGCCGCCCATCCCCATGCCGTCACCCGAACCGGCGGCCGCAACTACAAGTACGACGCCAACGGAAACATGATCGAGGTGTGGAAGCCCATCGCGAGTGGCGGTTGCGGGATGGGGAAGGACGTGATTTCGGAATTCACCTGGGACAGCGAGAACCGGCTCGTATACGCAGAAACGGAACACGGGAGCGTCAGTTTTGGCTACGACGTCGACGGCGAACGCGTTCGTCGCAGCAGCGGAAACAGCACCACCTACTTCTTCGGAGGGAGAACGGAACTAGAGGTAGATGGCAATTCCAGCGCCTACCGCACCTATACCTACATTGCGGGTATGCTGATTTCTCGCCGCGAGTTCGACGGCGAACGCGTCTTCTACCACCACGATCATTTGGGCTCACCGAAACTCATCACCGATGAAGCGGGGGATGTGGTCAGCCGGTTTGCCTACAACGCCTACGGTGAAGAAATCGAAACCGAAGGCGATGTCGAGCACCACCGGGGCTACACCGGGCAGCAATACGACGAGGGAACAGGACTCGTCTATATGGGGGCCCGCTACTACGACCCGAGGATCGGACGTTTCCTATCCGCAGACTCGATCGTGCCCGACGCAAATGATCCCCAAGCGCTCAATCGCTACAGCTACGTGTACAACAACCCCATCAGCAACGTGGACCCAACGGGCCACGAACCGGTCTCCGCCGCCTTGGCGGCCGCTGCCATTTTTATCGGAGAAGCCGCGGCGGCGGTGGGTGCATTCATGGAAGCCTACGGAAGCTACGTCGCGATTGCGGGAATGCTCACGACCGCGACCGGGGTCGCCACGGGCAACCCCCTACTCATCGGGATCGGTACGGTGATGACGGGTTTCGCCATGGGATTTGGCGCCGGGGGGTGGGAAGAAGGACTCCGACGCGCTGCCATCGCCGGTCTCTCCTCGCGCTCGAGCCCGCTTGACCCCGGAAAAGGCGGCCAGGTCAATTGGCTCTGGAAGGCCATGGGTAGAGGAACGACGCTTGTTGCCTCCGACCAGGGGTGCGTTGTTGGAATCATCAATGGCTGTGAGGACGCGGGCGCCAAATATTCGGAGCGATTGCGTCGGGGAACCGTTCTCTCTCTTGATGAGAACGGACAAGCGGCGTCTTCCAACGAGGGCGTGAACGTCATCGTCCAGGATGGATTTCAAAGCATGACCGCTCGCAGTGGGTCAAGACTCGTGCTTATCGGAATCGAAGGTCCGCTCGACGTCATCGACGTCAAACGAAAAGAGAAACAACAATTTCGGGGATCCCTAATCCTCGGAACTTTATCCGCGACCATGGCCCATATCTTCACGGTGCCGGGTTTGGTAACAATTCTCGGCGGCGCGGCGGGCGCGGCCGTGACGAATGAAATCGGGCGGGAGTACGGAGAAGACGACTTCATCATGACTGAAGTTACATACGATACGAGCAATGGGTATTCGGTCATCTCGTCGAAGACCACTCACGTCAAAAAGGAGCAATAGAGGGCTGTCGCCGCTCTGTACGGCTATCGTGCTCGGCCTCGCTTTCGAATGCTCCCAAGTAGGAGCAACACACCGCAGAAAGGCGACGCGTAGCCCGTACGCCATGCCGCCAAGCGGATGAGCGATGAATCCAGTAACGCGGCGTCGGTGGGCAACAGCGTCGCCGCGTGGGGCTCCTTGGCTGTCACGTCGAACTGGGGTCCCTCCAGCAGCACCCTGCCAGTGGCATCCACGTGGGCCGAGAGGCCCGTGTTCGTGACGCGCACCAGGTCGCGCCGGTTTTCGACCGCTCGCAAGGACGCGACTGCCAGGTGTTGGCGGAGGGCGCCGGAATCGCCGAACCAGGCGTCGCTCGTCATGGCGACCAGTAGGTTGGCCCCGTTCTTCGTGAGGGTCTTCGCGTGACGCGGCCGGAGTTCGTCGGAACAGATCAGGGGAGCGATCACGAGGGCGCCGCTTTTCAGCAGGGTCGCCTGCTTGCCCGGGGTGATGTCCGGGCGGTCCGGAAGCTTTGCGCGAATCTTTTCCGCCCATTCGGGGAAGCGATCCTGGAGCGGAATGTATTCGCCGAAGGGCAAGCGGTGGACTTTGTCGTAGCGGCCGACGATCGCTCGCTCTTCGTTGCTGAGAATCGCGCTGTTGAAAACCTCGTGACCCCCGAAATCGTGGCTGAGGGTTCCGAAAAGCAACAGGCCGGGAACCTTTGGGCGTAGCTCCCAGGGATGGCCCACCGGGAACTCCCGCTCGAGGGATCGGTCGAAAAGGTAGGGCCAGGCGGATTCGGGCCAGACGATGAGCTGGGCTCCCCCCTTCGCGAGCGTTTGGCTGCCGGTCCGCAGGGCGTCCATGTAGTCGCGGCCGCGCAAGCGCCGGGCTTCCGCGGAAACCACACCGAAGTTCGGTTGCAAGATCCCCACTTTGACACGCGCTGCTTGGTCGCGAACGCGATCCACCTGGAGTCCACGAAGCGTTCCCCCGGAAACCACGAGCAGCCCGACACTGCTCGCAATGATCATGGCTTTCGTTGTGGTCAAGCGCATTCGGATGCCGTAGATCGCCGCCGCGGCAATCCCATTGATGAGAACCAACAAAGCGGAAACCGCAGCGGGCCCCCCCAGCTCTGCGACTTGCACCAGCGGCCAGACGCGCCAGAACGCAATTCCCAGGTGCCATTTGAACAAGTAGGGCAGCACGCCTTCTGCAAACGCGATGGCGAGCGGTGCGACCAGCAGGTACGGCAAGCGGGATCGCCGCACGCACCAGCGGGTAATTCCCGCGAACAGTCCCAGGCTCAGCCCCTGATAGGCACACACCAGAAGCGTCAGGATGCCGCTCGTCAACCAGGTGATGTCGGCGAAGTTGTGGAACAGCGGCGCCCACCAGGGACATCCGAGCAAGTTGAGCACGAACCCCGCCACCCAGCCGATGCGAAACGCTTCCCAGCCCGTGGTCTCTTCCAGCGCCCAGGCCAGGGGAACCAATGCCACGAACGCCAGGAGCCACCAATCCCAGGGCGGGCTGGCGAAAACGAATAGAAGTGCCGACAGCAGTGCGGCGGCAACCCGGGAGCGACTGCTGATCTCCACGTTCAACTCCAATGCAGTTTCACGAACGAATCACGGCTCGGGAACCTGAAGATACCGCTCCCGCGTTTCGCTGCAGGCGCACGGACTGCGTCAATCGACTGGGAGCCGAGGCGGATGCCAACACCCACACACAAGGTTCCGAGGGGCATGTGGGGCAAGTCGAAACTCGCCTCTCGTTTAGACCGCCGCTTGCGCTGCGCGGATTTCCTCGAGCTTCTCGTAGAGATCGGTGCACAGATCGCGCAGGGCCGGGCTGACCGGGGGCGGTGGGCTCTTGCCCAGGGAGGCGGCGTGGACGCGCGCGGTCATGCGTGGGAAATGTCGGCATTCCAGGAATTTGCACAGGTCGCGAATCGTCGAAACCGGGTCTGTGACGAGTTGTTCGTAGGAGAGGAGTCGCAGGTCGGGGTTTTCCCCGAGGTTCTGTCGGAAGAACAGTTGATTGCGCAGGAACCAGAACAGCGCGGCGGCGCTTTCGGGATTCATGGATGCGGGGTTGTGGGAGCGAATCCGTTCGAAGTCTTCGTCCTCGAGCCCCTGGGCGGCCCAGCTGTCGAGTCCCCGGCCCTGGGCGAAGTCGCGCATGAAACGCAGATTCGCCTCGCCAAAGGTGCGCACGGACGAATTCACGCGGTCTTCGAAACGTCGGTAGATCCAGACGCCCTTGGAGCGAGGGAAGGTCTGGAGGAGTTCTGCGGCGCGATGGCTGTCCATCAGCGGCTTCAGGACCATCACGGGTTGGGAACTGGATTGCAGCAAGTGTTCGATGACGGGCAGGGGGCGCAGGCGAAATTGGTCGAAGGCCTTGGGGCTGCGCTCCCCGTAGTGGCGGATCTCGGGGGAATCCCCGAGCAGTTCCCCCAGCATGGTGGTGCCGGAACGCTGCGCACCGAAGACGAACACGAAACGTTTTTCCGCGGGCGCACCGTGGCGGAGTCGCCACGCGACCTTCAGCGTCTCGCTGCCCGCGATGCGCACGGCTTTGTCCATCTTGTAGCGAAGCCGACTCACGGTGGTCGTATCGGGCCTCCCTGCGTGTTGCTACAATTCGCGATTCCGCCCCAACACGAATTGCGCGATCGCTTGAAACCCCCCGGGGACTTGCTCGAACCCGATCAAGTTTGGACCCGGGGCCTGTCGATGCCGCATGGGGGAACCGATTCCAGCGCCCCTTCGCGACGAGAGAGAAGTATTTGAACATCGTACTGAAAGGCGCCTTCCTCGCCGCCCTGATCGGCAACTCCCTCACGCTGATCCAACAGCTCGGCCCGTTCCACGTCTACACCATCGACCTGGCGCTCGGCCCGTTGCTCGTCTTCGTCGCGTTGAAGAAATTGTTCAACCCGCGCTCCCTGCCTTTTCGCTGGCACGTCGTCGACGCCATGATGCTGTTGGTGACCTGCACGAACCTGGTCTCCTACTTTTTCAGCATCGACCGGATGCACAGCCTGATGGGGCTGATGGAATGGTTCCGGGTGCTCGCGTTCTATTTCGCGACGCGACTGCTGGTGGGTTCCGTCCTCAGCGACCGCACGTTGAAGTTTCAGTTTGCCGTGGTGTTCGGTTTGCTCTCCGTAACCGGGCTCCTGCAACTCATTACCGGGCAACCCATCGGCCTGATCGGAAATCTCTTCGGACAGGATCTCGACCAGTTCACGTCCGTGAGTCGTTCCCTGGGGTCCCGGAATCGCGTCAGTGGCACCACACCGAACTCCAACGTGTTTGCCATGTGGATCGTGATGTTCGGGGGCGTGTTCCTCTCGACCTGGGTGGCGCGCGGCAAGGCGGTGCTCTTCTACATCGGTGCGGGTCTCATGACGTTGATCATCATGATGTCCCTATCGCGCGGTGGCGTGTTGGGCTTCGCGGTGTTCTTGGGCGCGCTGCTTTGGATCAACCGCCAGCATGTGATGAATCCGAAGTTCGTGCTCCTCGGATTGCTCGCGGTCGTGGTCCTGACGGGGTTTCTCCTGGTGAGTTATGCGGTGACATCGCGGCTCATCATCGGTGAGGGGACGCGGCTCCTGATCGCCCGCCAGGCGCAGAACCGGGACCTGGAAGAGGGCGGCGAGCGCCGCGAGCTGATCGAAGCGGGGATGCGGATGCTGCGCGACCCGCGGACCCTCGCCGTGGGAATCGGCACCGACAACATGCTGCGCCACGCACTCAAGAGCCGAGGCTACGAAGGCGTCATCGCGCGGGTACCGGAAGAAAAACTCCCGACCTCGCGGTTGGGCGTCCACAACGTGTGGGTGCGAACGGCGGTCGAACAGGGCGTTCCCACGGTTTTGGCGCTGGCGGGCCTGTTCGGTGCGTTCGTCCTGGCGGCCAGGCGTGGGTACGCGACCGGCGACGAAGAGGGGCGCATCTGGGCCGCGTACCTGATGGCGCTCGCGTGTTGTTACCTGTTGGTCTGGACCCAGGTCTACCTGACACCGGCGCGGCTTTCGATGATGATCCCGATGACGGCGATGCTCGCCATTGCGGCCACGCGTCTACGGCCGGCCGAAGTGCCCTCCGCATCCCCGCGCGCCGAGCGATCGCAATTCGCTCCGAGCTGGGCAACCGAAGGCTCTCCGCCCGCGAATCCCTGACCGGCTCGCCGTTCGACCCCGTTACGCCTGTCCCGTTTCGAGCAGCGGGAGCAACCGTTCCAGGTGCCTTTCGCGCGTGAATTGCGCGGTGCAACGCTCGATCGCCGCAGCGGAGAGGCGGCGGAATTCGCGCGCGTCGGCCACGGACCGGGAGATCTTCTCCGCCACCGCGCGCGCATCGGGCTCGGGAACCAACCAACCCGATTGACCGTCTTCGACGAGTTCCGGAATCCCCCGGTAGTCCGTCGACACGACCACGCAACCCGCCGCCATGGCTTCGAGAATGGAGATCGGTTGGCCTTCGTTGTCGTAATTCGTGGGGAGCACGAAGAAGTGTGCCGCTTCGAGGGCTGCAACTTTCTCCGGTCCGCGCACGATGCCCTCGTAGCGCACCCGCTCCCCGAGGTTGGCGCGGGCGATCTGCCGATCGAACAGCGCGCGGCCGTGCTCCGCACTCTGGACCTGGCCGCGCTCCCCGGGATTCACGCGGAACTCGCCGCAGAAAACGGCTTCGACGTCGAGGTTCTTCTCGTTGACCAGGATGTCGAGCGCTTCCAGCAGCACGAGGTAGCCCTTGGACTCGACGAGGTTGGAGAGAAACAACAGGCGAATCGGACTCTCGGTCGGAAGCTCTTTGGGGGCGGTTCGAAGCGAAATCTCCGCCGGCAAACCGTTGGGAACCACGGCCAGGCGCGCCGCCAGGGTAGGGTCGAAATCGAACATCGCGCGCAGGCGTTCGCCCAACACGATGATGACGTCCGTGCGGTGCAGAAACCAGCGAATCACCGTTTGGGTCCAGGGGCCTTGCGCGGCGTACAAGCCGTCGTAATTCCCGCCGTGCAGATGAACGACGATGCGGGCGCCGCGAAGCCGCGCGAGTCCCACGAAGACGGCGTCGCGCAACCCCCCGGACAGAGACTGGGCCATGGTGAGGTAGACGGTCGGCCGCGTGCTCGCGAAGAGTTTGGCGATGTAGCCCGGGATCGCGCGCAGGTAATCGCTGGCGCGCTGTAGCCTGCCGCGCGCGAAATCATCCCCCGGGCGCGCGATGTCGATCACCGCGTGGGGCCAGTCCCGCTCGCGGCAACCCTCCACCAACATTCCGAAGGCCACGGATTGGCCGTCGATCGGCGGCGGCATGGGACCGATCAGGATCAGGGACATGCTGGCGTCAAACCGTGTAGCCGAGATCGCTGAGCAGATCGCCCAGCAACGCGTTCAGGGTTTCCCATTCTTCGGGCTCGAAACCGTCCCGCTGCGGCCGGTCGCTGCGCACGACCTTCATGCGGCCGGCCAGGTATTCGCGCTGTGCGGGGGAGGGGGACATGCCCACCACTTCATCGATGTGCTCCACGCTCGCGATCGGATCTGCGAGAAAATCTTCGTAGCGGATTTCGCAGTAGACCGCGGGGCGGATGCGATCGCGTTCTTCGCGCGCGCGCAGCACGACGGCGCGCCACTGCAGGGCCGCCAGCACCAGGGGCGATTTCTCGTGCCGGTGCCATTCCTCTCGATCGCTTTCCGACAAGGCGCCGCGCCAGGCGGGTTCGAGCATGCGGTAGGTGTTCTTCCAGAAAGACACGCGGAGTAGGGAGCGCACGACCGCGCGCCCATCGCGAACCACGTGGACGAAATTCGGCCGCTCGAAGATCGACGCGAGATACTCGATGCGGGCCGGGCCCGTGAGCTTGCCCGCAAATCGCCGGCGCCCCTGGTAGCGGAGCACGCGGGCGACGTACGCGCGAACGCGATCGCGCTCGGCGGGATCTGCCGTCTGATCGAGCAGGAAGCTGTAGACGAACTTCTTGCCGCACAGCGCCTCCCAGATGCGGTAGCCCTCGGATGGACCCACCCGCAAGCGTTCGCTCCAGGGGCGGTGCCCGGTCGTCGGTTGCATGGCGGTGCGAAACATGGGACTCAGCGAGCCCAAACGCGCGAGGGCGCTGATGGGCGTAAAGGAGGGAAGTTTGTCCAGGTGGTTGGTGAACCAACCGAGTTCGGGATGGCAGGCGAAGCTCTCGAACATGACCGTGGTACCGCTGCGCGGCATGCCCACGAAGAAAATCGGATCTGCCTGGCGGCTCAACGCGTCCTGCCTCGAGTGAAGAAAGGTCGGCGAAGCATAACAACCCGCGGCGCGACGAAGCATGGCGCGAATCCCCCGATCGGCGCGCGCGTCGAAACCCGGCAAGTCTCCTTTGCGGGTTGGCGATTCGCCGCTGCAACTAGAGGGTGAACCCCCAGGGGGATTGCGCGTCGGGGGTCCGTTACCATCCCGCATCGATTCGTCGAAGAGGGGACCGGTTCGACCGGCCGTCGCCAAGAGGGAAGTTTGAGGGTCGTCCACGTTCTCGGGGCGCTCGTCGCCGGTGGTGCCGAACGTTTCGTCAGTCAACTTCTGCCGTCGCTGCGCGCCCAGGGAATCGATGCTTCCGTGGCCTTGCTCAGCCGGCGCCGCGACAGCGCCGGCGAAGCCATGTCGCAACGCCTCACCGCGGCGGGAATTCTCCACCCCGCGGGTCCCAGCGATCGCGTGGGTTGGCGCTCCGTGGCGTGGCTCGGAGGCGAACTGCGCGACGCGCACCCCGACATCGTTCACCTGCACAACTGGAACGCCGAAATGGCGTACCTGCTCGCGAAGCCGGCGCTGGCGCGCGTTGCGCACCGGGTCGTGCGCACGGTGCACAACACCGAACTCGACGTGCCGTGGCTCGCCAAGCTCGGCCTCGCAGTGCATCGCAAAGCCACCACGGTTTTCTGTGGGGAGAGCGCGTGCGAGAGTAACCGCGCACGTTTCCCGCGCGCGATCGCGATCCCCAACGGCGTCGCGTTCGATTGGGCGCTGCGGGGCGGAAGCGAGAGCGCAGCGGCGCGGGAGCGCTTCGGTTGGGGGCCCGACGAACGTCACTTCGTCTGCATCGGACGCATGGCCGGGCCGTCTGTAGACCGCGCACAGAAAGCCCACGATGTGCTGATTCGCGCCTGGCGGACCTACGCCGCGGAGGCCCCCGCGGCGCACCTGCATCTGCTCGGGGACGGCCCCTTGCGCGCGGAGCTCCAGGCGATCGCCCTCGCGGATCCCTCCATCGAATTCGTCGGCGTTCGCGACGACGTGCGCACCTGGCTGCAAGCGGCGGATGTCTTCGCCATGCCGTCGCGCTGGGAGGGCCTTCCCATCGCCGCACTGGAAGCCGTGGGCACGGGCTTGCCGTGCGTTTTCTCGGAGATCGCTTCCCTGCGCGAGCTCGAGGCTCCGCGGGTGGCGTGGTGCCAGGCGGGCGACGTCGACTCGTTGGTGGCGGCGCTGCGCGCAACCGAAAGCTTGGCGCCTCCGACCCGCGACGAATCCGAGGCATTTCGAACGCGCTACGCCATCGACACCTGCGCGAGTCGACACATCGAGCTCTACCGGGGGCTCTGATTCCCGCAGCCCGCTCCGTTCGCTGCGAGCGGACGAACGCGGTGGGTTTTCTCTTCTGCGATGTAGAAACAGCCCGACGGCGTCGCGATGGCGGGAACTTCGCCGAAACCCGGCAGCGCCAGTCGCACTTCCTTGCGCAGGTGGCGCGGGGATTGCGCGTAGATCAACCAGCGACGGGACCCCACGACGCCCTGGCGTCGGGCGAGGGCCCAGACCGGTAGCTCCGTGGTGTAGCTCCACGGTTCCGGGGGATCCAGGTTCGTGTCGAGATTCGCCCAACGGCGCGCGGCGTGATACTGCGCTGGAATGTTCTTGGCGATCGGGTGCCGGCGTTTCGGGTTGCGGACGAGTTCGCTGGCACGCCAGAACGACGCGAGGTCGGGGTCGCGGTGGACCTGGTCCACGGCTTCCATGACGGTTTCCAGGAAGGGTTGGTATTCGGGTAGCGTCAAGCGGCCGTAGCTGAACTCGCGAACGACGCGCGGGCGCGCGATCCACATCCCCCATTGGACCGCGCCGGCGTAGCGTTGTGGGGGCGGGATGGCGGCGTTTTCCTGCGCGATGCGCTCGACGAAAACCGGGTCGAACCAGGTGGACAGCTCCAGGAAATAGCGGTCGCGTTGTTCGCAGGCGAACTCGACCTCCAACGGAAGGTTCATCACCTCGGCATTGGGGCTCCGCAGGGTGTAGTCCTCGCCCTGGTTCGCGCGGAAATTCACCACGTAATAGCGCGCCGAGATCCCATCCCAAATGAAGGGCGTGATGTTCAAGCGCCCGGGCACCGGCAGTCCGCCGAGGGGGAGGTTGCGGTTCTTCCATTGCCCGCCGCCCATCCGAACGTTGGTCCCACCCCAGCCGATGAGGGTGGCGCGTTCCCGCCAACTGCCGAGCGCCGAACGCAGGCCTTCGACCATGGCCTTGTAGCGTTCGATGTAGCCGTCGCCGGCCGCGCGGCGCTGAAAATCTTCGGAGGTGGTGGTGCCGAACTGACGTTGGAACCGAATGCTGTCCGGGATCTCCTGGATCTTGAGTCGCTTGGGTTCATTGTTGCTGACGATCAGAACGTAGGGCGGATCCGGGTAGAGTTCGCGAAGACGTTTCAGAACCGGTGTCTGGGCCCAGGCGGCGCCGGCTTCGGCGAAGGGCGCAACGGCGCCAAAGGGACTGACCTTGGGGAGCGGGTTGCCCGCGGCGTCGATTTCGAGGGCACTTTCGGAACCCTGCGCATCTTTCCACGGCGCGTTTTCGTACAGGACGCGATCCCATTGGGTGGTCAAGATGGCAATCGGAAGTTTTCGCTTGCGCGCCTCGTCGATGGCGGGGCGGTAGAAGGCTTCTTCGGCCTCGTCCCAGGTCTGTTGAAAGCGGCCGATGGGAAAGCTCAGCAGCCAGTGGTGGCCGGCGTCGATCTGCTGCAATTGCCAACGGGGAACGGTGCCCTTGGGCTGCCAGCGCCCGTCGGCGGTCCAATGGGCGGCGACGGGAAGCGGATAGTCTTTCTTGCACGGGTTGCCGGCCGAGGAAGCGTCCGCGCGCGCGACACCCGTTGCGAACAAACAGGCGAGCAAGGCGAAGAGAAACGGGTTCGGCGTGTCGGGTCCGGTGCCGGGGCGCACGGTCTAATCGTCGAGGCGGATCGGCTTGCCGGATCGGGCGGAATCGAGGATGCCAAAGGTGGCGCGCGATACGGCGCGGAGCTCGGCCAGTGGGAAGGGCGAGGGCGCGCCCAATCGAACGGCTTCGACCACCGACGCGATCCCGGTAGCCTGGCCTTTGTCCTGGTTGACGCCGCCGATATCCCGCGTGCTCGGCACCGCGAGGAAACGCGTGTTGCGGAAATTTTCGCACAGGGCCGAGCGCCCATCGGCGGAGACTTCGAAGCGTTCCTTCGGGAGTTCGGAAGCCGCACCCGCCATGTATTGCAAGGACGCGGTCGATCCGTCGGGAAAGCCCAGCATCGCGATGGTGGTGTCGTCGGAGCCGCGTTCGCGCTGGGACGTGCGCCCGTACACCGACGTCGGAGGTGCGCCGACCAGGAAGCTGCACAGGTCGACGAAATGGCAGGCCTCGCCCACGATGCGGCCGCCGCCAACCTGCGGATCATCGACCCAACTGTTTTTCGGCAGGGGCCCCGCGGCGATGCTGTATTGGATCGAAAGCGGAGTCTGGCGTTCGTCGAAGGCGCGGCGAATCGCCACCGCGTGGCTCGAGAAACGCCGGTTGTACCCCACCGCCAGGAAGCCCGCGGTTTCGCGCGCGGTTTCGATCACGCGATCCACGTCTTCGGGAGTGAGTCCGATGGGCTTTTCGAGCCAGACCGCTTTGCCCGCCTGCAGTGCGCGGATGGCGAGTTCCGCGTGGCTGTCGTGGCGGGTGGCGATGAAGACCAGGTCGATGTCCGGGTTGGTGAACAAGACCTCCGGGTCCGTGCCGTATTCGCTGAACTCGAAGCGTTCCGCGGTGCGCTGGGCGGATGCGCCGGTGCTGGTCACGAGACTCAAAGCTTCGGCCTGCTTGCAGCTGGTGAGACAAGGCAGCAGCACGCCTTTGGCGTAGTTGCCGGCGCCGATGAACCCCACGCCCACGGACCCTTCCTTGGCTTTGGCGGAGCCGCCGTTGCGGGGCGCGGTGCGCTCGAGGGGGGCGTCCTCGCGGTATTGGAACACCACCGCGAGGCTACGGCGCTCGCCTTTTCCGAGTTGCTCGTAGATCTCTTCCCCGCGCTCGAAGGGAACCACTTCCGCGTCGAGCTGTTGCGGTTGAACGTTGCCGCTGGCGACCAGGTCGAGGAACGCGCGCAGGTTGCGGTTCTCGGTCCATCGCACATAGGGGAGCGGGTAATCGAGCCCGACTTCTTCGTAGGAGCGATCGTAGCGGCCCGGTCCGTAGGACGTGCTCATGCGCAATTCGAGTTCTTTTTCGTAGAAGGTGCGCCGGTCGAGCTCCATCGGCATGGCGCCCACGACGACCGCGCGTCCCCGCAAACGACACAATTCCGCGGCCAGCTGGATCGGCGTCGAATCCGAAGCGGAGGCGGTGATGACCGCAAAGTCGGCGCCGTATCCCTCGGTGGCGGTCTCGGCCCAACCCGGCGGAACCGTGTCCGGCGTGCACACCCATTCGGCGCCCTGGTCCTTGGCTTGCTTGATGCGTTCCGGCGCCACGTCGATGGCGAGCACGCGACATCCGTTGCTGCGCAGGAGCTGGACCGTGAGCTGGCCGATCAGACCCAAGCCGATCACGACCGCCACTTCGCCCAGCGTGGGGGCGGCAATTCGAACGCCCTGCAGCGCGATGGCGCCCAGGGTCGCGAAGGCGGCATCGCTCGCCGCCACGCCGTCGGGAACCCGCGTAACGAGATTTTCGGGAACGACGACCCATTCCGCGTGGTTCGCATAACCCGCGCCGCCGCATGCGACCAGGTCGCCCACGGAAAACCCCATGACGCCGGCGCCGAGTTCTTCCACGATGCCCGCGCAGGAATACCCCAGCGGTTGCGGGGCATCGAGGCGGTCCGAGACCGTTCGGAACGTGGCGATCGGGCCTTCCTGCCGCAGTTTGCGCACGACCTGTTTGACCAGATCCGGACGGCTCTTGGCCTTGCTGAACAGGGACTTGCGCGCGAAGTCCATGGAGAGTTTTTCGGTGCCGGGCGACACGACGGAAAAGCTGTTGCGAATCAGAATCTGGCCGGGTGCCGGCGCGGGGACGGGAACGTCGACCAGCTTGAGCTCGCCGCTCTTGGCGTTCTGTAGGATCTGCTTCATCGCGTTTCCCGCTCGATGTGATTCTGCCAGCCCAGGTGGGGGACGAACACGCGCTCGGCGTGGACCTCATCCAAGCTGACGTCGCGCAGGGCGCAATCATCGCTCGCAACGAGCCCGACGGCCACATCGCTCGTATTGCGGACTTCGGTGATGCGCGGCCCGGTGTCGCTCATGGCCTCCCAGACTTTCGAAATTTTGCGCTCGTCGAATCCCATCAAACGAATCGCCGCCAGATCGAGGGCGATGGGATCGCAAGAGGCTAGCACTGCGCCGAGCGGTACGTTGTGGGGCGAAAGCGGCCCTTCGCCTTCTCCCGCAACGATTCCATCGAGTACCGTCAAAACCTTGCGCACCGGTGCGCCCGCATCCAGATGAAGACCGTCGCGATCGCTGTAATACAGGCAGCGATTCAAATCGAGGCACATGCGCCAGGTGGTCTGGTTCCCGTGCCAGTTTCCGCTGCGGATGAAATCTTCGCCGCGGGTCGCGGATTCCACGCGCCGGGCAAACCGAAACAGCTGGGTGAAGAGGCCCCGTTTGAGCAGCGGACGTGCGATCTCCGTGGCGCGGCTGCGCCAGCGGTCGATGGTCTTCTGGTCGGGGAATTCATCGCCCCCTTCGGCCACGGACCCCACCGAGTGATGGGGCAACCAATTCTTGTCGCCGTTGATTCCCACCAGGTTCTTGATGGCGAGGGTGACGCCGGTCTTCTTGTGGGTCTTCAACTTGGGCAGGTTGATGACCAGGTCCGCCGACAGGACGGTTTCCGAAAGCAGGTATTCGTTGCGTCCCCCGGAGTGGTGTTCGGCGGTGACGGACGGGTCGTAGTCCGCGCCGCGAAAGCGATCCGGGTCGAGTCCCGATTTCTCGAAGAAGCTTTGACGTCCGAGGTCGACGGCGCGATAGCCCGCGGGGTCGCCCGGCAACGCCTGGCGCGAGACGATGATGCCGTCCTGAAAGGTGACGGCCTCGCGGCGCAGGTCGATCACCCGCAATTCGCGCCCCAGGGTTTGCTCGTAGAATTCGACGATCGAATCGAGGCCTGCGATCTTGCGGATCTCTTCGAAATCACAGTCCTGTTGGGGCGCTTCGGCGACGGTGACTGAACCCTCGGGGCCCACGGCCAGAAATGCGTAGTCCGCCACCGCCCGCACGATCGATCCGTGCGTGATGACGGATTCCACGCTGCCTTCGCTTTGCGGGTTCCAGTGGCGAATGAAGTTGGGCTTCAGAACCGCATTGCGTCCGCGTTCCACCAATTCGCCCAGGGGATTCCACGCTTCGGTCCCAAAACGTTCCCGGTCGAGACCCATTGCGAACAATGCGGCCCGAACCGCCGCGTACGCGGAGTTCGGCGGACCGCTGCCCGCGGCTTCGCCCAGTAGGGGCGAAAGCTCCGGATAGACTTTGCCCGGCCCGTAGGGGGCGCGCAGTCCCGCGTAGCGGGGCTCGGTTCGTGCGAGTCCGACGCGGATCAAGGGTTTTCCCCGAATTTCACTGTCGATTTCACGGCTCGAAACTTTCCGTTGGGTTCCCTGGCAATCGTATCGACGATTCGCAGCTCCACCCGGATCGAATCTCCCAGTCGAGCGCGGATTTCCTCGCGCAGCTGGCGTTCCGCCTCGGGCCCGTAGCTCGCGCGCGGGACCACCCGCACCTCGAGGCTCTCAGGGTTTTCCTGGAGGATCTGCGCTTCGGCGACGTCTCGCTGTTCCTTGAAGATGTGGTCGAGGCGACCGATGCGGCGTCCGTCGGGAGTCACGACGTAATCTTCGATGCGACCGTCGACGTCCGCAAACACGTCGCCCGGGCGTCCACACGGGCAGGGATGCTTCAAGCGCGTCGCCGAATCGCCAATCCGGTAGCGGAGAAACGGCGTGGCGTGGGTGGCGAGGCCGGTCACCAACATGGGGCCGCGTACGAATTGCTCGGTTTCTTCTACGGCTTCGATCTCGACGATGCCGAACTCCATATCCAGGTGGAGATGGTTCTCCGGGCAGCCCGTCATGGAGACCGAGAACTCGCTCGTCCCGTAGCGGTCCCGCACCGGGGCTTGAAACGCCTCCTCGATGGTTTCGCGGTGGAAGGCCAACAGAGATTCCGACGACGTGAAGATCGCCGCCATTTGCCCGCGTGGTAGCGGCCGGCCCGCCGCGAGCAGTGCGCGCGCAATGAGGTGAAGCGACGAGGGATACCCTACGGCGTAGCGCGCCGGGGATGCATGGATGGCGTCGACGTAGGCGGGCAGGAAGCGGGGCGCCATGTGGTAGAGCGAGAAGAGCGTCTGCCCGCCGTGGTGATTCGTGCGCCAGAAGGGGGGCTCGCTCTGTTCGAAGGGGACGACGAGCTGTCCGCCGAAACTGATGTAGGGGTCGCGCAAACCGACGCCGCTCGTGCGGCGCAGGCGCCAGACCGCGGCGTACTCTTCGGCCAGGGTCTCGCGGGTGTACCAGAGGGGCAACGCGGTACCCGTCGTCCCGCTCGTCTTGCCGCGCAGGAGCTCGCGTTTTGGAATGTCGGCCGCGATGAAGGATTCCGGGTTTTCGCGATACGCGGATTTTTCGAGCACGGGAATCTGCGCCAGCGTGGCGGTCATGGCCTCGAGGGGATCGTGCGCCTCGGAATGCGGGGGAAGGTCTCGGTAATGGGGGACATGGGTTCGGGCGCGTTCCACGAGAGAGTCGAGGCGCGCGCGCTGCAACGCGTGTAGCTCTTCCCGAGGGGCGAGCACGGTGGCCTCCCATTGGGTGAGCGTGCGGTGGAAGTGTCCCCCGAAGCGCTGCCGCGCCCGCCGAAAACCCGCCCAGGTGCAGGCGAGATTCTGGGCAAAGATCGGAAGGCTCGCGTAGAGCCGACTCAGTTGGACCCTCCCGCGAAGCGTTCCAGAAAGCGCGACATGCGTTTCGCCAACTCCGAGCGCACGAAGTCCTGTTCCACCCAGTTGCGTCCGGCGCGTGCGCGCGCGGCGGCATCGCTCGGATGAGCGCGAATTTCGCGAATCGCCTCGGCCAATTGCGCGGGGTTACCGGGGTCGATGGTGAATCCCGCTTTGGCTTCGTCCACCATGCGGCGGATTTCTCCCTTGGCGGCGACGATGACCGGGCATTCCTCGGCCAGAAACTCGAAGGTCTTGGAGGGAATCACGGTTTCGAAGACCGGCAGGTCGCGCAGCATGACGAGGGACACGTCGACGGAAGCGATCCAAGCCGGGATCGTGTCGCGCGGCTGGAGACCCAACAGCGAAACGTTTTCGAGTTTGCGTTCGCGAATTTCCTCTTCCAGGCGAGCTCGGTCCGCACCGTCTCCGATCAACGCGAACGCCACGTCCGACTGGTCGCGCATTTGCTCGGCGGTATCGAGGACGGTTTCGAGCCCGTGGGCGAGCCCCAGCGTGCCGATGTAGGCCACCACGAAGCGGTTCTCGAGGCCGTGCCGGGCCAGGAGTTCCGGGTCCTTCGGTCGCGGGTAGAAGAGATCCTGATCGATGCCGTTGTAGACGAGTTCGATGCGGTCGCGATCGACGCCCCGGCGCAGGATGTGGTCGATGAACGAGCGCGTGTTGACCACGATCCCGTCGGCACTGCGGTACAGCCAGGACTCGATGGTTTCGAGCAGGGCGATGATGCGCTCGTTGCGAAGCTGACCGAGCTGCACGATGGATTCGGGCCACAGGTCGCGCACTTCGAGAACGAACGGAACGCCCTTGATGCGCGCCGCGATGGCGCCCGCCAGGCCCGCAAAGAACTGCGGCGTCGTCGAGACGACCACGTCGGGTTTCTCGACGCGCAGGGATGCGAGCACCGCGGCCAAGCCGAACAGGACGAAGTTCGCGATGCGCCGGAAGAAGCCCGCGTTGGCGGTCAGGTACATCCAGGTGCGGATCACGCGGATCCCATCCATGGTTTCTTCCTGGATCAGGCGATTCTCGTAGCCGGGTGCCAGTTGACCGTGGGGATGATTGGGAACGCCGGTGATCACCGTTACCTGGTGACCCTGGCGGACCCATTCGCGCGCGTGTTCGTGGGTTCGGTTTGCCGGTGCGTTTACTTCCGGCGGGAAGTAGTGGCCGATGAAGAGTATGCGCATGGGCTATTCCGGTACGTAGTCGGCGAGCTTGGGCACGACCCCGGATGCCAAACTTCGGAAATTGGCCTCGGCCTCTTCCACTTCGCCGCGCAGGATCGGCACGGTGAAGCGGACCAGGGAGCCGTCCGTGCGACGTCGTGTCGCCCGGTCCCAGAACATGCGGACGATCTTTTCCCAATCCTCGGCGATCACCTGGCCGCGCGACTGGTACCAGTAGTAGACCAAGCTGCGCATCTCGCCCTTGGCGATCACGAAGCGATTGACCTTGGCGTTCGGGGGAAAGCCCGGCAGGTCCAGGGGCCTCGTGTCGGCTTCGATGATGTCCCAGCCGGAACCCGGCAGGCAGTGCTTCGGAGGGTGGATGGAATTCTCACCGGACCCGCCGCCTTCCTTCCGGACCTGGGAAGCGTGGTAGCCGATGTAGACGTTGCCGTAGGCCTGGCGTTCTCGGTTTTCGTAATTGCAGAGCAGGTAATCGGTTACGCCGAGGTTCTTTTCCGTCTTCTCGTCCATGGTCTGGAACTCGGGGCACTTCCAACCGTCGATCTCCGCCGGGAATACGAGGAAGGGAGCGCGCGACGGGCGCACTTCTTCGGTGGCAAAGAAGTGGTAGGCGTAGAAGTTCATGGCGAGGAAGCCCGCAGCCACGAGGAATTTGATCACGAGGTTTCCTCCTGGGCCCGCCAGCGTTTGGGCCAGATCATGGACAGCACCGAGGCCTCCGCCAGGAGCAGTATGAATGCGAAAGAGAAGGTGATCATGCCCTGCCATTCGTGGATCGCACCCTCGGCCGCGCCGGTTCCGAAGCGGTGGGTGAGAATTCCGGTGATGGTCACCCGCAGGGCGTTGACGATGATCGCAATGGGGATGGCGGACAGGACGATCACGATCCGCTCACCCATGGTCTTGCGGAAGAAATACGCGAAGACGACGCCGAGGGTGATGAGAGCCATCAGGGAACGCAAGCCGCTGCACGCTTCCGCTACGAAGAGTTGTGCGTGGGCCAGATGAATGATGTTGCCCTCACGCAGGGCCGGGATCGAAAACAGGTGGAGCACCGTCACCGCGAAATCCGACGCGATCAATTGCAAGGGAAGGGCGATCTGGTTCACCAGGGATTGGGGCAGCGGGACCATCAAGAACAAGAAGCAAAGTGGGAACGAGAGCTTCTTGAACATGTCGCGTCCCAGCAGAAGCAGGACCAACCCGATCAGCGTGAAGACGAACGAAACGCGCATGTTCATCAGCTCGACGCCGAGGCGCCCGATCAAGAGCGTCGCGCTGCCGAGCACGAGCGGGATGAGTCCCAGCCAACTCGAGCGAATGGGGGTGGCGATGATGGAGTCGCGCCGTTCCCAGGCGAAATACAACGCCAGGGGAACGATCAGGAACCCGTGTGAATAGTCTTCCACCGCTTCCCAGTGAAGGACCATGTAATAAAGGATGGGGGCATAGACGGCGAGCGCCGCCGCGACCAAGGTCAAGGTCGCGATGACGGCGTTCCGTCGCCCGGAATCCTCCGGCTTGATTGTGTTGTCGGCGGTCGTCACCTGGGTGCTTGCTCCTGCGCCCAGCCCCGCCCCCCCATCGTGGCGTTACTGAATCGGTCGAGATGTTTGCGCGTTGTCGTTCGCTTGCGTTCTAGAACAGCGCGTAGATGAACGGGGCTACGGCGGAACCCTCGGTCAGTACGATCAGGGAGCCGAGCAAGAGCATCGTTACCAAGATCGGACCCAACCACCACTTCTTGCGGACCTTCATGAAGTCCCAAAGCTCTCCGAAGATCGAAAGCTTTCCGCCACTTGCTCGTGCCATCGAAACGTCTCCTCAGGTCTAGTCGAGTTCGAATTTGTCGCGCCAGTCGAAGTCTTCGCTGAGCTCCGGCTGGTTTCGCTTGTCCAAGATGTGATTGCCCAGCACCAGTACGTCCATGTTGGTTCGCATGAAGCAAAGGTAGGCGTCCTCCGGGGTGCACACGATGGGCTCGCCCCGCACGTTGAAAGAGGTGTTGATCAGGATTGGACAGCCCGTACGGCTGTCGAATTCAGACAGCAGGTCGTAAAATTCTGCATGGGCGTCGCGGGTTACCGTCTGAAGCCGCGCGGAACCGTCCACGTGGGTTACGGCGGGGACGTTCTTGTCTTCCCGGACCTGGCAGACCAGGAGCATGTAGGGGCTCTCGCGGTCGATGTCGAACCACTCCGACGCTTTCTCGGCCAGAACGGCCGGTGCGAAGGGGCGAAAGCTCTCGCGGAACTTGATCTTCAGATTGACGCGCTTCCAATTGTCCTGGTTGCGCGCGTCGGCAATGATGCTGCGCGAACCCAGGGCCCGCGGGCCCCATTCCGTGCGACCCTGGAACCAACCCACGATGGCCTGGTCCTCGTCGATGCGCCGGGCGGTCTCGCGAATCATGTCGTCGCGCGTGAGCTTGGTGGACGGGGCGTTCATGGAATCGAGGTAGCTCGCGACTTCCTCGTCGCTGTAGGCCGGTCCCCAGAAGGAATGGTCCATGCGGCAGGCGCGCGGCTTGTCCAACACGGCGTTGTGGACGAAGAGCGCCGCGCCGAGGGCGCCGCCCGCATCGCCGGCCGCCGGTTGCACCCAGAGATTTTCGAAGGGGCCTTCGCGGATGATGCGTCCATTGGACACGCAGTTGAGCGCGACACCGCCCGCCATGCAGAGATTCTTTAGACCCGTGCGCTGGTGGAGATCGCGCACCATCATCAAGACGACTTCCTCGGTGACCTTCTGCACGCTGGCCGCCATGTCCCAGTGAAACTGTTCCATTTCGTCTTCGGAATCGCGGCGCGGTTTGTCGAAGAGCTTGTCGAAATTCTTGTTCGTCATGGTCAAGCCGTAGTCGTACGCGAAGTACTTCATGTTCAGCTTGAACGACCCGTCATCGCGAATGTCGATCAGGTCTTCCATGATCTTGTCGGCGTAGACGGGCTTCCCGTAGGGAGCGGCGCCCATCACCTTGTATTCGGCGCTGTTCACCTTGAAGCCCAGGTAGTAGGTGAAGGCGCTGTAGAGCAGACCCAAAGAATGGGGAAAGCGAATCTCGCGCGTCAGCTCGAAGCTGTTGCCGCGCCCGATGCCCTGGGTCGCGGTCGCCCATTCTCCGACACCGTCCAGCGTCAAGATGGCGGCTTCGTCGTAGGGGGACGGCAAGAAGGCCGAAGCCGCATGGGACTGGTGGTGCTCGGCGAAGAGAATCTCGCCCTCGTATCCCAAGCCTTGGCCGATCATGCGCGGAACCCAGAGTTTTTCCTTGAGCCAGATCGGGATGGACTTGGTGAAGGACGGCAGGGAGCGCGGGAAGGTGGCGAGATAGGTCATCAAGATGCGTTCGAACTTGATGAAGGGCTTGTCGTAGAAAGCCACGTAGTCGAGGTCGCTCACCTCGATACCGGCTTCCTTCAGGCAATATTCCACGGCGTTCACCGGAAGATCCGGATCGTGGCGCTTGCGGGAGAAGCGTTCTTCGTGCACGGCCGCCACGAGTTCCCCGTCGCGCAGGAGCGCGGCCGCGGAGTCGTGGTAGAAGCACGAGATGCCGAGGATGTTCAAGCTCACTCCCTAGAACTCACGTTTCGCGCGTTCGAGTTCCGGCGCAACGGTGTCCGCAGGCGTCCACGCACTCTCGGGCGCGCCGAGGTTGCGTTTCGTCAAGAAGTCCCGGCGGCCGATCATCGTGCCGATCGCCATCGGGCCGATGATGAAGGCGTAGAAGAACCCCAGGATGACGAGGGTCTGGATCCCACCGAAGCGGCCGGCGATCACCAGCCACCCGATCCAAAGCTTGCGAAAGAACCCCACCTCTTCGCTCACTTACCCTTCTCCAAATCGCGCTCCAGAATGTCGACGATGCGACTTGCTGCGGAGCCGTCCCAAAGATCGGGAATGCGTCCCTGTTTGCCAGCTCCATCGAGGATCTTTCGCAATTCGCTCAAGATCGTCGACGGGTCGGAACCCACCATGGTGTTGGTTCCCTGGGTCACGGTTATGGGACGCTCCGTCGAATCTCGGAGGGTCAAACACGGGACCCCGAGGGCCGTCGTTTCTTCCTGAATGCCACCCGAGTCCGTCAGCACGACTTTCGAATCAGCCATCGTGCGCAGAAACTCTAGATAGCCCAGGGGCGGGAGGGTGAAAAGCCGCAGGGGCTCGTCTCGGCGCAGTTTGGAGATGGAGGCTTCCGTACGGGGATGGACGGGGAAGACCACCGGAAGCTCATTGTGGATTTCTTCCAACACATCGAAGAGCCGCGCGAGTCCTTCGGGATCGTCGACATTGCTGGGACGGTGCAGGGTGAGGACCGCGTAGCCCTGGGGTTCGAGCCCCAGTCGCGTCAAGACATCGAGTTCGCGGGCGCGCGCCAGGTTGGCGCGCAGGGTGTCGATCATGACGTTGCCCACGTGGTGGATGCGGTCTTCCGCCACACCTTCGCGTCGCAGATTCTCATTGCCGGAGGGCTCGGTGGTGAAGAGCCAGGTCGAGATGGCGTCGGTCATGAGCCGGTTGATTTCTTCGGGCATGGCGCGATCACCCGAGCGCAGGCCCGCTTCGACGTGGGCGACGGGAATTCCGAGCTTCACGGCGGCGATGGAGGCGGATAGGGTCGAGTTGACGTCGCCCACCACCAGCACCACATCCGGGCGCTGCTCGATCAGCAGGGGCTCTACGCGCTCCAGGACCTGGGCGGTCTGGGCGCCGTGGCTGCTGGATCCGACCTCCAGGTTGATGTCCGGCGTGGGAATTCCCAGATCGCGGAAGAAATCTTCACTCATGGCCGCGTCGTAGTGCTGGCCCGTGTGGACGAGGTAGGTGGAGAATTTCGGCCGCGCGTGCAGCTCGCGCAGCAAGGGCGCGATTTTCATGAAGTTCGGTCGGGCACCGGCGACGGCCAAAACCCGAAATTTGCGGTTTTCCCGCGTGTTCACGAGCACTTACCTCTCTACGTCCGGGGCTCGGAGAGTCCCTTTTTACCGCTTGGTGGAGGGAACTCACCCCGGATCTACCCACGATCGTGTGCTAGAAGCGTGCCAGAGCCCTCGGTTCCCCTCAACCACAGCCGAGTGTTCTTTCAGCCTACCCTAGGAACAGCCGAAACGGCTCCAGGGGGGTTGCCTTCCCAGGGGATAGGGAAGAAAATTTCTTCCTATGGGGCAGTCTGTTTCCACTTGGTGGAAGGGGATTACATATCCCGGGAAATTCAATCGCCCGAATTGACGTCCAATGGGCGGAGTGGGGTTCCACTCACCCGTTTGGCGGCGGTGGTGCGTCGATCGCGATTGGCATAGAAGTCGCAGAACGCGTTGCTGCCAAGAAACGTTATTTGATTTTTTTTGAGGTGAAGTAGATCGCGATGACCGAGCCCTACCGCGTCCTCGTCATCGATGATGATCCCGGCATTCGGGATTACCTGGAAGCGCTGGTGTCCCGCCAGGGCTTCCAGATGTTTTCCGTGGCCGGGGGGGAAGAAGCCCTGTCCCGCCTAGAAGAAATTCGCCCGGATGTCGTCACATTGGATGTCGTTCTTCCGGGGATGGATGGTTTGGAAACGCTGAAGCAGTTGAAGGAGCGCTTGCCCGACGTCCCGGTCGTCATGCTGTCGGGACACGGTCAGGCCCGCACCATCGTGGAAGCCATGCGCTGCGGTGCCTCGGATTTTCTCCGCAAGCCCTTCGAGGTCGAAGAACTCGAACTCGCCTTCCAGAAGGCCCTGGAGAAGCGGGCCCTCAAGGCGGAGGTGGAGCAGCTGCGCGGTCGGGCCCGATCGGAAGTCGAGACCCTGCTGCAGTTCGGCGACAACACCAAGATGAAGGAAGTGCGGGACATCATCGAGCAGGTCGCCGACACGGACATCACGGTGCTGGTGCGCGGCGAGAGCGGAACCGGCAAGGAGCTCGTGGCCCGGGCGATCTATCAGCTTTCCGGCCGCCGCGATGCGCCCTTCGTGAAGGTCAATTGTGCGGCGCTGCCCTCGGAGCTGCTCGAGAGCGAGCTGTTCGGGTTCGAGAAGGGGGCCTTCACCGGCGCCCAGAAGCGCAAGCTCGGCAAGTTCGAATACGCGAACATGGGGACGATCTTCCTGGACGAAATCTCGGAGATGCATCCCAGCCTGCAGGCCAAGCTGCTGCAGGTACTACAGGATGGAGAGTTCTCCCGCCTGGGTGGCGAGAACGACGTGCGGGTGGATACGCGGATCGTGGCGGCCACCAATCGCAACCTCGAGGCGGCGGTGCGGGAAGGCGAGTTCCGGGAAGACCTCTATTACCGTTTGAACGTGGTCACGGTCCACATCCCGCCTTTGCGGGATCGCCCGGACGCGATTCCGTTCCTGGTGGATCACTTTCTGCGCAAGTACAACGAGCAGTACCGCAAGGACGTCAAGCAATTGACGCCCGAGACCATGGCGTCCTTCATGCAGTACACCTGGCCTGGCAACGTGCGCGAGTTGGAAAACATGGTGAAGCGCATGGTGGTGCTCGGCAACGAGGATACGGTGATCGAGGAGATCGCGTCCCGGGGCCAGGCGGACGCAGAGCAGGCCAACGAAGAGGCGATGCTCGATTTTGGCGCCGTGGGCGAGGATCTCGCGAACCACAAGGCCGTCGATCTCAAAGCCATCGCCAAGCGCGCCTCGCAGTTTGCCGAGAAGCGCGTGATCGAAAAGGTCTTGCAACAGACCCAGTGGAATCGCAAAGAAGCCGCGCAGCGCCTGCAGATCAGCTACAAGGCACTGCTCTACAAGATGAAGGAAAACGGGCTCTCCAATGCGTGAGCCGCGTTCGAGTTTGGGAGTGAACATGCACGCGATGCGAAATCTTCTGATGGGTGTTCTCGCCACGGTGGTCTTGGCCGGTGGGGCGGCTTGCGCCACGGCGGGAAGCACCGCGACCCAGAGCGCTCCGGCGGCTGTCTCCCAGAGCGACGATTACGTGATTGGCGCGTCGGACGTGCTGGCCATTCGCGTGTGGAAGAACGAAGAACTCTCGGTCGAGGTCCCGGTCAGGCCCGACGGCCGCATCTCGGTTCCGCTCTTGAACGACGTCCAGGCCGCGGGCCTGACGGCGGGGGACTTGAAGGCGCAGCTGACCGAGAAGCTCCAGGAATTCATCGCCAGCCCGGAAGTGACCGTGGTGGTGATCCAGGTCAACAGCAAGATGGTCTACCTGGTGGGCGAAGTTCAGCGCGACCAGGCCATCGAACTCAACCGGCGCCTGCGCGTGCTCGACGCCATCGCCTTGGCGGGTGGCTTCACCCCCTACGCGAACAAGGGCAACATCAAGATCATCCGTCCCGATGGGGATGGGACCGTGGAACACAAGTTCGATTACAACAAGTTCGTCAAAGGCAAGGCACCGGAATCCAACCTGGTGCTCATGCCCGGCGACACGATCGTAGTGCCCGACTAGGGGGGAAAAGTCATGCACGTCCGACGTTTATTGCCTGCGCTCGCATTGGTCTGCGCGCCCGGAATCTCCGGCGCGGAAGACCTGGTGTTCGGCATCCGAAGCACCGCGGAGTTCGACGACAACGTGTTGAACATCCGCGAAGACTCCGGCGGTGACCAAGAAGAAGAGATGCTCTACCGGATCGAGCCCTACGTGACGCTCAAGCGGGAGCGCAGCGATCTCGAATACGAACTCTTCTATCAGCCGTCCATGGAACTCCATGCGCGCTTCAGTGGCTTGAATGAAGTGAGTCACCGCCAGAAGGGTTCGTTCACCTATCGACTGAGTGCGACGACGGAATTGTTCGGCAGCGAGGCCTTCCGTCGGGTTCCGACACTCGACAAGCAGACCGATCGCGACGGTCCCACGGAGGCCGCCGAAATCATCTTCGGGCGAGAGCGTCGACGCAGCTACGAAGGTGCCTTCGGTGTGCGCCACAGCTTCTCCGAGCGATTCCGCGGTGAACTGAGCGGTGCGTACGACCGCCAGCGATACAGCCAGGAAGGACGCATCGGCAACGATTCCTATGCGGCGCGCGCCTCGGTTGCCTTCATCGCATCGCCGAGGACCCAGTACTCCATTCTCGCGGAATACCGGAACCTGGAGTTTCAGGATCTTGGCAGTAACAAGGGAGATGAAGTCGATTACTACTCCCTCTTTGGTCAATGGACGCATTCCTTCGATCCGACCATGGATATCAGCGTCAAGGCTGGACCCACCTACTCGGATCTGAGTGCCCAGGATCAGAACGAAGGATTTGCCTTCGTTTCCGATGACGCGGTCCTGGGAGGATTTTTCGTCGGTGCACCGTTGATTCCCGCGGGAGCCGGCCTCGGCAATCTAGTCAACACCGCTTCCTGTCCCACGATTGGCGGAACGCCTTACCTCGGGGATGGCTGCCGCCGGATTCCGGGAACGCTTTCGCTCAATTCCGATCCGACTTCGCTTACGCCGGCCGCTGGGTTGGTCCAGCCAGTGGACTCCGACAGCGACGTCACGGCGTTCGGCGAGATCTCGTTTACGAAGCGCTGGACGTTGGTAGAGCTGAATCTACTCGCGAGTCGCCAGGAGGGAACCGCCGCGGGCACCGGTGTAACGACCACCGTTGACACCGTACGCGCGACCACGACCTGGAAGCCTGCCGAGCTCTGGCGCGTGCGATTCCTCGCGGAATGGCAGCGGCGTGAGAGCCCCTTCACCCAGACGTTTTCGGCCCCGCTACTGGCAGCGAGTGGCTTGGTGTTGAATGGGGTTGGCGTTGCGGCACTGACGGGAACGTTTGCGACAATCGAAGAAGACAGATCGATCGACACGGATACCTACCGGTTCCTCACGCGGGTCGACCGCGAGATCACCAAGCGCTTCCGCGTGTTCGGATCCGCGACGTATCGAATGAGCGAGCCGAGCCGGCGCAACGTCTCGGATCTCGAGAAGTTCCGAGCGGTGGTCGGGTTTCGGTACGAATTGGATCCCATTCAACTTTGAACTCGAGTGTGAGTTAGACGGAGCCCCCACCCATGCATAGTGATGCAGGATTCGAGCTAGGAAATCTGAAGGACATGTTCGTGCGGCGCTGGCGCGTGGTCGCCGGCGTGGCGGGCGGCGTGCTGTTGGCGTCGGTGATGCTGGCGGCGCTCTTGCCCAATCGCTACGAGGCCTACACGACCATCTTGATCGAGCCTCAGACCATTTCCAACGAGATCATCGAGGCCGGCGTGGCCCAGACCGACATGAACGCGCGCTTGCACTTGATGACGATTCAGATCCTGGCCCGGACCCGTCTTTCGCGCATCATCGACGACTTGAATCTGTACGCCGATGAATCGACGGAGATGACGCGCGAGGAGATCATCGATCTCATGCGCGCGGACATTCAGGTCGAGCCGATTCTTCCGGAACTCGAGGCTTCGGTCCGTCCGCGCGAAATCGAGATCAATACCTTCCGTATCATCTATCGCGGCGACCACCCCAAGCGGGTGGCGGAAGTCGCCAACCGGCTTGCGAACGATTTTCGCGACGAACACATCCGCGGCCGTACGGCGGTCACGGAAGAGACGCGGGAATTCGTCGAGGGGCAGCTCACGCGCCTGGCGGACGAGATCGAGAGTGTCGATCGGGAGATTTCCGCGGTGAAGTCCGACAACCCGGGTCGCTTGCCCGAAGACCTCGCCACGAACCAGCGCCAACTCGAGCGCGTCACGACGCTCCTGACCCAGGCGGAGCACACCCTCGCCATCTCGCGCAGCGACGAGGCGTTCTATCGCCAGCAAGCGAGTTCCGCACGCGCGCTTGCGGCGCCCAACGACGATGCGAGCCCGATCCGTCGCCTGGAGCTCGTCGAACTCGAACTCGCGGCGCTGCGTTCGCGCGGCTTCACGGAGAAGCACCCGGACATCATCCACGGGAAACTGGAACTCGAAGAGATCCAGAAGCGCATCGACGAAATGACCGCCACGGCCAAGGACGATGCCCAGGCGGGCCTGTCGCTTCCCGCCCAGAACGCCGAAGCCGAATACCGGCGCGCGAAGCTGCGGGTGACGTCGGGAATCGACGAAATCGCGAACCTGCAGAAGCAACGCGATGACCTGCAGAAGGCCATTGCCGAGACACCCGCGGTGGCGGAGAAGCTCGCCAGCCTCGGTCGCAAGAACGAGAGTCTGACCTCCAGCTACCACGAATTTCGCCAGAAGCTCGTGGCCGCCGGTGTGGCGAAGAACATCGAGCAAACTCAGAAGAGCGAGCAGGTTCGGATTCTGGAACCGGCCTTCATTCCGCCGGAACCCGCGTCCCCGAATCGCATCCTGATCCTCTTGGTCGGCAGCATGTTCGGTATGGCGATCGGCGCTGGAGCCGGGCTGTTTGCGGAGTCGAGCGACACGTCCTACCACGGCGTGCGCGAGATCCAGGCCTCTTTGCAACTGCCGGTTTTGGCCGCGATCCCGGGCATCGAATTCGAGTCCGATCGATCGGCGCTGCGTCGCAAGCGTGTGTTGATCGCCTTCGCGATCATGGTGCTGGTGGGATTCGTGTTGATGACTTCCGGTGTCGGGTATTGGTGGACCAACATCCGAGCCCTGCAGAAACAAAAACCTGTGGTGGTCGAGACCGTCGACGAAGTGGCCCCGGGCGCCACCGAAAACGCGGCGGAGTAGATCCAGTCCATGTACCTCGAGCATTACGGACTCAGCCGAGCGCCCTTCGAGATGACCCCGGACCCGGGGTTCCTCTTCTTGGGAGAGGTGCATCGCGAAGGCCTGGCGACGCTCGTGTACGCCGTGCAGTCGCGCAAGGGCTTCGTGATGCTGACGGGCGAAGTCGGTACCGGGAAGACCACACTCCTGCATTCGCTGTTGTCCCAGCTCGATCAGGACACCGCTTCCGCTTTCGTCTTCAACCCGCGGCTCGAACCCCTGGATTTCTTCAAGGTGATGTTCGACGAGTTGGGTATCGAAACCGAATGCAAGACCAAGGGCGAGTATCTGATCGCCTTGAATCGCATGCTGATCGACCAATTGGCCAAGGATCGTTCGACGCTGTTGATCGTCGATGAGGCGCAGAACCTCTCGCCCGAAATGCTGGAAGAGATCCGTTTGCTGTCCAATCTCGAAACGCCGAGTTCCAAGCTCCTGCAGATCATGTTGGTGGGGCAGCCGGAACTCAAGGACATGCTCGCCAAGCCGGAGCTGCGCCAGTTGCGTCAGCGCATCGTGTTGCGCCACCACCTGCGCGCCTTCAACGAGCTCGAAACGAGTCTCTACATCGACGAGCGCCTGCGCCTTTCCGGCTACACGGGAAAGGGCATTTTCGACGGCGGCGCACTGCGCGAGGTGTACCGCGTGACCCAAGGCGTCCCGCGGCTCATCAACGTCGTGTGCGACGGGACGCTCTTGTTGGGTTACTCGCGCGATCTGCGCATGTTGACGCGCGCGGCTGTCACCGAGGTGGCCCGCGATCTGGATCTGGAGTTGGACGGGGGGGGGAGCGACTCGACCGAGGACTCTCCATTGCCGACGAGCCCGCCTAGGCGCGGGCGATTCGGTCTGTTTCGGTAAGGGAGAGAACGGGAGAAGGTTATGGGTAAGGTATACGACGCGCTGCGCAGAGCTGAAGAGGAACGAGAACGCAACCGCCGAACGGGTCGCGTGACCCCGTCTGCGGCGCCGCGTGAACCGGAAGAATCTCCGGCGGCGGCGTTTACGTCTGCTGCGGCGCCGGAACCGGAGCCGCTGCCGGAATCCCTGCGCAAGCCCGATCCGCGCCCCGCGCGTACGGCCGTGCCGACGTCCAAGCGTTCTTTTACGCCCCAGGGTGTGCCCGGCGACATCAACAAGCGCCGCGTGGCGCTCTTGCAGCCCGATTCCTTCGTGACCGAGCAATTCCGAACCCTGCGCGCCCGCTTGGCGTCCTTGTCGGCTCAGCGTCCCCTGCGCACCCTGGCGACCGCCAGCGCGTTGCCGGGCGAGGGCAAGACGACTGCGGCCATCAACCTGGCGGCGGTTTCCGCCATGGACATGGAACGGCGCGTGCTGTTGGTCGATTGCGATCTCCGCATTCCGCAGATCCATCGCGCGCTCGGGTTGCAACCCCGAGCCGGACTCGCCGAAGTCTTGACCGGCGAAGCCACCTTCGAGGAAGCGGTGGTCCAGGTGGAAGGAACCAACCTGGACGTGCTTCCGGTCTGCGGGCAGCCGCCGAATCCCTCGGAGCTGTTGTCTTCGTCGCGCATGCGCGACTTGGTGGCCGACGCGTCCCGCGCTTATGACCTGGTGATTCTCGACACGCCCGCCGTGCTCGCTCTACCGGACGCCAAGAGCGTCACGGAGCTCGCCGATGGGCTGGTGTTGATCGTTCGCGCGAACTCGACGCCGCGCGAAGAAGTACAGGCCGCGTTGGACATTCTCGATCGACGCCGCGTGCTGGGCGTCGTACTGAACGACGCCAACATCGATTCGCGCTCCTACTACGGATACGCGAGTTAGCCCCAACCATAGGACCGCGACTTTGAGCGCTGCCTCACTCCTTCCGCCGTTCGCCGTGTCTTTCGCGGTCGCTGCTGCGACGACGCCGTTGATCGGCGCGATCGCGCGGGCGTGGGGCGTGGTGGACCAGCCCAACGAACGCAAGGTGAATCGGCGCCCCAACATTCCGCTACTGGGGGGGCTCGCGATCGGGATCGGGTTTCTGTGCGGATTGGCCTGGATCGTGATCTTCATGGGACCCGACGTGCTGCACCCCGAGCGTCTGCGGGGTTTCGTGCTGGGCGGCCTCATCATGCTCGCGGTCGGCCTGGTGGACGATCGCTACGGGCTTCCCCCCCACGCCAAATTGGGCGGGCAACTATTGGCGACCTTCACCGCCATCGGGTTCGGATTCCAGATCGATCACCTGACGGATCCCATGTCGGGACGCAGCTGGCCTCTCGTGACGCCTGCCGCCTGGTTGGCGAGTGCCCTGTGGATCGTCGGCGTGACCAACGCCATCAACCTGCTCGACGGTCTCGATGGTTTGGCGACGGGTGTCGGCGTCATCATCGGCACCACCCTGACGTTCATCTGCCTCCAGTCCGGCCAAATGCCCGGCGCCCTGTTCGGCGTGGTGTTGGTGGGCGGCATGCTGGGGTTCCTGCCCTGGAACTTCAATCCCGCCAGGATCTTCCTGGGCGATACCGGAGCGCTCTTCATTGGCTTTGGTCTATCGCTCCTGGCCCTGGAGGGCTATCAACAGATCTCGATTACCGGGGAACGTCAGGTGTCGGTCCTGACCTTCGTCGTTCCGGTGCTCGCGCTCGCGGTTCCGATCATCGACACCTCCCTCTCGGTTCTGCGACGCCTGCGGAGGCGAACCAATATTTTCTCGGCGGATCGGCAACATATGCACCACCGTCTGATGCAGGCGGCGGGTTCTCAGCGTGCCGCTGTGCTCTCGATCTATTTCTTGACGGCGTGCTTCTGCCTGATTGCGGTTTCGTTCACGCAATTGTCGGGCTACACCGCACTGCTGTTTCTCACGATTGTGATTGCAGCCACCATGCGCTTGACGCGCAATCGGGGCTGGTTCGAAGTCGCGGAGTCGACTCCGCCGCCCGTCGAGCCCCGTACGGAAGGGAAATCAAGATGAGCCAGGGGAGGGCCCTCATCACGGGCGTTACGGGACAGGACGGATCGTACCTGGCCGAATTGCTGCTCGAGAAGGGCTACGAGGTGCACGGAATGGTGCGCCGCTCGAGCACCGAGAATTTCGAGCGCATCGCCCACCTGAAGGGACGGATCGCGCTCCACCAGGCGGACCTGTTGGATTCGAGTTCCCTCGTCAACCTCGTGAAGGAAGTGCGACCCGCCGAGCTCTACAACCTGGCCGCGCAATCCTTCGTTCCCACTTCGTGGGTGCAGCCGGGCCTGACCGGCGAATTCACCGCTTTGGGCGTCACGCGCATGCTCGAAGCCATGAAACTGGTGGATCCGGAAATTCGCTTCTATCAGGCTTCGAGTTCCGAGATGTACGGGAAGGTCCAAGAAACGCCCCAGAAGGAGACGACGCCCTTCTATCCCCGCAGCCCCTACGCGGTATCCAAAGTGTATGGGCATTGGATCACCGTCAACTATCGCGAAAGCTTCGGGCTGTTCGCGGTATCGGGAATCCTGTTCAACCACGAATCGCCGCGCCGCGGACGCGAATTCGTCACGCGCAAGATCAGCGAGGCGGTGGCGCGCATCAAGCTGGGCCACGACGACCACCTGGGCCTGGGCAATCTCGACGCCAAACGCGATTGGGGTTACGCGAAGGAATACGTGGATGCCATGTGGCGCATGCTGCAGGCCGACGAGCCCGAAGACTTCGTGGTCGGTACTGGCGAGCAACACTCGGTGCAGGAATTCGTCGACCTGGCGTTTGCCCACGTCGACCTCGATCCCAAGGACTTCGTGCGGATCGATCCCGCGTTCGTTCGCCCGGCGGAAGTCGACACGCTGCTCGCGGATCCCCGCAAGGCGCGTGAGAAGCTGGGATGGGAGACGAAGACCTCCTTCGCCGAGCTGGTCGCCATCATGGTGGAGTCGGATCTCGAAGCGCAGGAACGTCTCTACGGACGCCGCCGGGGTGACGAGGGAACGCGATGAGCCGACCCCAGCGGATCCTGGTGACGGGCGCTGCGGGCTTCATCGGCTCGAGTCTCGTGGACCGTCTACTGGCCGAAGGCCGGCAGGTGGTGGGGCTCGATTCCTTCGACCCTTTCTACGACGAGGAACAAAAGCGGCGCAACCTCGAGAGCGCCCAGGGTTCCGGCGAATTTCGCCTGCATCAGGTCGACATCCGCGATCGCGAGCGCGTCGATCAGTTGTTCGCCCAGGAATCCTTCGATGCGGTGGTGCACCTGGCGGCGCTGGCGGGCGTGCGCCGCAGCCTCGAACGACCGGCCGATTACGTGGACGTGAACATCCACGGTACTGCGATCCTGCTCGATGCCGCGGCGCGTCGGGGCGGGTCGCATTTCGTGTTCGGCTCTTCCTCGTCGGTGTACGGCGAGCGCAGCGACGGACCGTTTCGGGAGACGGATTCCGTCGAACGACCGATCTCCCCCTACGCGGCCACCAAGCGCGCCGCGGAACTCCTGGCCCATACCTTCCATCACGCGCACGGGCTGAGTGTGACGTGTCTGCGTTTCTTCACGGTCTACGGTCCGAGACAGCGACCGGACCTGGCGATCCGAAAGTTTGCGGAGTTGATGTTGCGCGGCCAGGCGATTCCGGTCTACGGCGATGGCAGCAGCCTTCGGGATTTCACCTTTGTCGCCGATACGGTGGATGGAATCGTTCGCGCGCTGGATCGCGATTTGGGCTTCTCGATTCTGAATCTCGGCGCCGGACGTACGGTTTCCGTGAAACAAGTGATCGAGACCTTGGAGAAGAACCTGGAAACGGTGGCCCGGATCGAATGGTTGCCGAAGCAAACCGGCGACGTGTCGCGCACCTGGGCGAACATCGACGCCGCGAAAGAGTCGCTGGGCTACGAGCCGAACACACAACTCGAAGAGGGTGTTGGGGCGTTCGTCGAGTGGCTGAGGAAACAACCGTGAGCCAACAACGTCTCGCACTCGTGACCGGTGGCGCCGGTTTCATCGGAAGTCACCTGTCCTTGCGCTTGTTGGCAGAAGGTTGGTCCGTGCGCGTGCTCGATAATTTTTCGAGTGGTCGCAGCGAAAACCTGGCGAGTGCGGGGGACGAGATCGATCTCCTGCGTGGCGACATTCGCGACGCGGATTCCGTGGCGCGCGCCGTGCGCGGCGCCGACGTGGTGTTTCACGAGGCCGCGATTCCTTCGGTTCCCCAGAGTATTGCCGATCCGCTCGAGACCGATGATGTCAATACCCGGGGAACCCTGCGCGTATTGGAAGCCGCCCACGCGGCGGGCGTGCGGCGCGTCGTGTTCGCATCGTCCTGCGCGATCTACGGCGACAGTGAGGAAATCCCCAAGCAGGAGGGCATGGCGCCGGCGCCGCTTTCCCCCTACGCGCTGCAGAAGCTGACCGCGGAGACCTATTGTCGCCTGTTCGCGCAGCTGCGCGGGCTCGAGACCGTGGCGCTGCGCTATTTCAACGTCTTCGGACCGCGCCAGAATCCCGACAGCGAATACGCTGCGGCGATTCCGCGCTTCATCCGCGCTTCCCTCAAGGGGGAATCTCCGCGCATTTTCGGCGACGGGGAACAGACCCGCGATTTCGTCTACGTGGACGACGTCGTCAGCGCGAACATTCTGGCGGCGACGGCCACGGAAGCCGTTGGAACTTTCGTCAATGTCGCGAGTGGGCGGGAAACCAGCTTGAACCAGCTGATCGCGACCATTGCAGAACTGACCGGTTGCAGTGCGGTCCCGGTCCACGAGGCGGCGCGCGCCGGCGACGTGCGGGTCAGCTTGGCGAGTCTGGACCGCGCGACGAGCGCTCTCGGATACGCGCCCATGATCGAGCTTCGCGAGGGACTGCGCCGGACCATGGAGTCCATGGAGAATTCAGCGGGAGGCCAACGCGGATGAACATTTGTGTCGTGGGTACGGGTTATGTGGGGCTGGTGACGGGCGCGTGCTTCGCGGAATTTGGCGTGCAGGTCATCTGCGCCGACAAGGACAAGTCGAAGATCGATGCCCTCGAGCGCGGCGAGATTCCCATCTACGAGCCGGGCCTGGATGCCCTGGTGGCGCGCAACGTCGCCCAGGGGCGCCTGTCCTTCACGACGGACACCGCGGAAGCCATCCGTCAGTCGCTGGGACTCTTCATCGCGGTCCAGACACCACCGCGGGACGATGGCAGTACGGATCTCAGCGCCGTGGAGGCCGTGGCTCGGGAAATCGGCCAGGCCATGGACGGTTACAAGATGATCGTGACCAAGAGCACGGTCCCCGTGGGCACGTCCGAGCGCGTCAAGAAGATCGTCGAAGAGGAACTCGCGCGCGCCGGGAAGAACGCGACATTCAGCATGGCGTCCAATCCGGAGTTCTTGCGCGAAGGCGCCGCGATCCAGGATTTCATGCGGCCCGATCGCGTGGTGATCGGGACCGAAGACGATCACGCGCTCGCCATCATGAAGGATCTCTATCGCCCCTTGTTCTTGAACGAAACGCCGGTCGTGATGACCAATATTCCGACGGCGGAGCTCACCAAGTACGCCGCCAACGCGTTTCTCGCCACCAAGATCTCCTTCATCAACGAAGTCGCGAACTTGTGCGAGCACATCGGTGCCGATGTCCAGGCCATCGCGCGCGGCATCGGACTCGACGGTCGCATCGGCCGCAAGTTTCTCCACGCGGGGCCGGGTTTCGGTGGATCGTGTTTTCCCAAAGACACGCGTTCGATCGCCCACTTCGCGCGGGAAGTGGGCGAAGCCTTCGATGTGGTGGAAGCCACCATTCGCGTCAACGAACGTCAGCGCGGACGCATGGTGGAAAAGATCACGGGGGCTCTCGGGAATGATCTGGCGGGCAAGACCGTCGCGGTGCTCGGGCTCTCCTTCAAACCCGAGACCGACGACATGCGCGACGCTCCGGCGGTGGACATCATCAAAGGGCTCGAGGCGCAGGGCATTCGCGTGCGCGCCTTCGATCCGGTGGCGATGCCCGCCGCAGCGCCGATGCTCCCCAACGTCGATATGTGCAAGAACGCCTACGAGGCCTGTGAGGGGGCCGACGGCCTGGTGATCATCACCGAGTGGAATCAATTCCGGATGCTCGATTTCGTGCGCGTGAAGTCCCTGCTCCGGGAACCCCTGCTGGTGGATCTGCGCAACGTCTACGATCCCGAACCGCTCTCGGCGGCGGGGTTCCGGTACGTATGCGTCGGACGCTAGCTGGGCTTCGCAAACAGACCCACGCCGTCATTCTGGCCGGGGGTGCGGGTACGCGCTTCTGGCCGGCTTCGCGCAAGCACTATCCCAAGCCGCTCCTGCGCGTGGTCGGGGGCAAGAGCCTCCTGGAAGCCACGATCCAACGCGCGAAGCGCTTTGCCTCGCCGGACCACATCTGGCTCGTCTGCGCGGCGGATCACGCGGGTGTCATGCGCCGCGCTGCCAAGCTTCCGGCAGGTCGCGTGCTGGTCGAGCCGCGCGGCCGCACCACCGCCATGGCGGTGGGCTTTGCGGCGCAGCGAATCGCCGCGGAGTTCCCCGATGCCATCCTGACGATCCTGCCCGCGGATCACCACGTGCCCGATCCCGCAGCCTTTGCGCAAGCCATCGGCACGACGGCGGAAGCGGCAGCGGATGCGCAAGTCCTGGTCACACTCGGCGTGGAACCCACGCGTCCGGAAACGGGTTACGGGTACATCCAAGTCGGGAAGCCGGTGAAAAAACCCCACACAGGGCTTTACCTCGTGCACAGATTCGTCGAAAAGCCTGAGGCAGAAACAGCACGGCGCTATGTAGCGCGCGGTGGGTTCCTGTGGAACGCCGGAGTGTTCGTATGGACGGCGCGGACCATCCTCGAAGAGATCGAGGACTGCGCCCCGGAGATTCACAGGGCTTTGCTCCCGGTGGCACGAAAGCCGCGCGGAAGCGGAGCCAAGGCGGCGCTCGAGGCGGCCTACCGGCGGGCACCGTCGGACCCGATCGATGTTGCGGTGTTGGAGAAGAGTGCTCGGGTGTGGACGCTGCCGGTGAATTTTCACTGGAGTGATGTCGGAACCTGGGAGTCGCTGGCAGAGGAACTGGGAGTCGGAGAAGGAACGTCGCGCATCGTGGATGGCGACGTGTTGCTCCAAGAGGCTCCGAATAATTTGGTCTGGGGGAGCGACAAACCGGTTGTGCTGTTGGGTGTCGAGGGACTTGCGGTCATCGACACCAAGGATGCGTTGCTCGTCGCCAAGTTGGATCGCAGTCCGGATGTCAAGAACGTCGTTGCGACGTTGGGCAAACGGAAGCAAGCGAAGCTCACGTAGTCGAGGGTAGAGGCCGGGGGGCGTCTCCTTGTTCGTCGGGGAAGACCGGAGAAACCGGCAATGGGCTATGGACGCGAAGGGCTCGACTCCCTCAAGGCGATTCCCTTGTTTGCGAACGTCGATGATCCGCATCTCGAAGCGATTGCGGAACATCTGATCGAACGCCGCTATCCGCGCAAGACGACCATTGTGGAAGAAGGTCTGGCGGGCGACTACATGTACGTCATCCGCGAAGGCCAGGTCAAAGTCACCAAGCTATCCGAAGACGGCCGCGAGAAAATTCTGCAGTTTCTCGACGGAGGCGATTTCTTCGGCGAAATGGCGCTGCTCGATCGGTCTCCGCGCTCGGCGTCGGTGAAGACCCTGCAAGACACCCGCGTCCTGGCGCTCTCGCGCACGGATTTCATTCACTGCATCGAAGACAATCCCGCCGTCGCCATGGCGGTAATTCAGGAACTGTCCCGGCGCCTGCGCGAAGCCGACGCCCAGGCGAGTTCGCTTTCCTTCGACTGCGTGAAGGATCGCGCCAAGGGTTTGTTCCTGCGCCTGGCGCGCGAACTCGTGGAAGAGGGCGCGCGGCGCGCGACGCCCCAGCTCACCCATCAGCAAATCGCCGACATGATCGGTACGTCGCGCGAGACCGTCACGCGCGTGGTGAAAGAGCTCAAGCAGGAGTGTTGGCTCGCCCAAGAGGGCAAGCGCTACCTGGTTGCCGAAGCCCACTAACCTTCTCGCGCAGGCTTGCATCGCCCACGTGCAACTCGTGCGCAATCCGTGCGTGGCTTCCTCACGCCGAACGCCCAGACTTCCGATACGCGACGGGTGTCGGTGCGCGATCCTGAATTTTCCAGCTGGCTGGTGGAAGCCTTGCGCTGCGGTTTCATCGCCGTGGATGCGCGCGGCGCCATCGCGGGGCTGAACGCCGAAGCCCAGCGCATTCTGGGGGGGCCGCCCGGGGATCCAGCCGAGTGGCTCGGCGTCGATTCCCGGCAAGCGCTCGCTGCAACACCCGAGGTCGCGCGTCTGCTCCTCGGTTCGCCCAAGTCCGAAGACTCGCGCACACGGGCCGAACTCGTGCTCGATGGTGTCGAGGGACAGCCTGCACGCACCATCGGCTACACCCTGGCCGTGGTGCCCGATGCCCGGGGAAAAGTTCAGGGCGCGTCTTTGATGTTTCGCGATCTGACTCCCTTCGAGCGCATGGACGAGCAGGCACGCCAACGCGACCGACTGGCGGCGCTCGGACAGATGGCAGCGGGTCTCGCCCACGAACTCCGCAATCCCCTGGCGAGCCTCGAAGTGATCGTGGGGCTCTTGAAGCGCCGCTTGACGGACCCGGAGAACCTCTCCTTGGTGGAGGACGTGCTGGGCGAGCTGCGCGATCTCGAAGCGATTGCGAACGCAGGTCTCAATTTTTTGCGTCCCCAGGAAGTCAACACGGACCGCGTGGATCTCGAGATGTTGCTCGAGGATTGCCTCGCCCAGGCGGTCTTCAAAGTGGGCTTCGCGGGCGAGGTGAAGCGCGTCTACGACGAATCGCTGCCGCGCGTTTGGACGGATCCGGAAAAGTTGCGCGTGGTGGCGGCGAATCTGATCGGCAACGCGCTGGAAGAGATGGTCAACGGTCCATCGGGAACCGGACGTCTGACCCTGCATCTCGGTGTCGATCGCAGCACGGATCCCGTGGAACGCGATCTCGCGGAGCTTTCCCTGCGCGTTGCGGATACGGGCCCGGGCGTGCCACCGAATCTACGGGAGAAGATCTTCTATCCGTTCTTCACCACCAAGAAGAACGGATCCGGCATCGGCCTGGCCACGGTGCACAAGATCGTTGCGAATCTCGGCGGCACGATTTCTCTGGGCGATGAGCCGGGCGGCGCCGAGTTTCACGTCCGCGTCCCCGTGGAGCTGCGTTCGGCATGAGTCACGCAAGACTGCTCGTCGTCGAGGACAACGAACGGCTGCGCCGCGCGGTGGTGAGCGCCCTGCGCGATTTCGGATACGCGGTCGACGAAGACAGGGAAGGCGAGGGTGCCATCGAGCGCTTGGCGGACCCGGCGGTCGAACCGTACGACGTGGTGGTCAGCGATTTGCGTCTGCCCGGCGTCGATGGGCTCCAGGTACTGCGCGCGGCCCGCGAGCGCACGCCCCGCACCGCGGTCTTGATTATGTCTGCCCACGGCACCGTGGAGAGCGCGGTTTCCGCCATGAAGCTCGGCGCCTTCGATTTCGTCGAAAAGCCCGTGTCGATCGAGCACCTGGAAGTCCGCGTCTCCAAGGCGGTGGAGCACGCCCATATGGCGCGTGAGCTTTCAGCGTTTCGCGAAGAGCGCGCCGCACGCTACGCCCCGGAGAACATCGTGGGGTCGAGCCCGGCCCTGGCGGCTGCCGTCGAGTTGGTGGAGCGCGTGGCCCCCACCCGCGCCACGCTGCTCGTCACCGGGGAAACGGGGACCGGTAAGGAACTGATTGCGGGACTCGCCCACGCACTTTCCCCGCGTTGCGAGGGGCCGTTCATCAAAGTCAATTGCGCGGCCCTGCCCGATGCCTTGCTCGAATCGGAACTCTTCGGGCACGAACGCGGTGCCTATACCGGGGCGGACCGCCAACGCCTGGGCCATTTCGAAGCCGCCAATTCCGGCACCTTGTTGCTGGACGAAATCGGAGAGATGTCCCTCACCACCCAGGCCAAGCTGTTGCGCGTGCTGCAGGATCAGGAATTCCACCGCCTCGGTGGCAACCAGGTCATCCGCACGGACGTGCGCATCGTGGCGGCGACGAACCGCGACCTCTCTCGCGCCATCGCCCAAGGCGAGTTTCGCGAGGATCTCTACTTCCGCTTGAACGTGATCTCCGTGCACCTCCCCCCGCTGCGCGAGCGCCCGGAAGACGCCACCGCCCTGGCGCACTATTTTCTGGACTACTTTTCCCGCGAATTCGGCGCCTCGGTGGCGGGCTTCACGGACGCGGCCCTGGCGCGGATTCGCCAGCACCCCTGGCCCGGTAACGCCCGGGAGCTCCGCAACGCCGTCGAACGCGCGGTAATCTTGGCGGCCGGTCGGGCGATCGATGCGGAACACATCGTGCTGTCGACGGGAATGGTCGATGCCGCTTCAGCCGCTTGGCCCGAACGTTTGCCCCCCGAGGGGATGGCGCTACGGGACATGGAGCAGAAGTTGGTCCGGGAGGCGCTCTCGCGGACGGGCTTCGTGCAAAAGGATGCGGCGGCTCTGCTGGGTGTGAGTCGCCGCCAGCTCAACTACATGGTGCAGAAGATGGGGATTACCCATCCCTCCTGGCGCCGAAACCGAGAACCCAAGGGTTCCGATCGGGAGGAGCTCGCTTGAATCGCTTCACCACATCGGATACCTACGCCGCTTGCTCGGTAGAGGGGTAAGAACATGCGTTTCCGAAGGTCTTTCGCGATAGCACTCACGGCATTCTTGGCCGCCCTGGTCTCGGGGTGTCAGGACGATGCGTCGCGGATTCAAGAGCACCTCGCCCGCGGCGAAGCCTACGTCGAGGAAGAGAAGCATGAGGAAGCGATCATCGAGTACAAGAACGTGCTCCAGATCGATCCCAATCACGTCGACGCCCATTACTCCCTCGCGAAGGCCTACCTCGCCACCAACCAACCCAGCAAGGGCTATTGGGAACTGCGCGAGACCGTGCGTCTCGACCCGAGCAACGGCGAGGCGCGTCTGCGCTTCGGGCGCATTTCGCGCCTGGCAGGCGAGATGGAAGAGGCCCTGAAGCAGGCCGATCGAATTCTCGAAGACGATCCCGAGAGCGTCGATGCCTACATCTTGAAGGCCCAGGCCCTCGAAGGCATGAAGAAACCCGAGGAAGCGCTCGCGCCCTACCAGCGCGCGCTCGACCTGGCGCCCGACAAGCCCGCCCCGCTGCTCTTGCTCGCCAACTACCACACGCGCATGGGAGACCGGGAGTCCGCCGAGCCCCTCTACAACCAACTCACCGAAGTGCAGCCCAGCTTTGCCGCCCACGCGGCCCTGGCCGGGTTCCTGGCGGGTGACAAAGCGCGTGACGAAGAAGCCGAAGCCGCCTACATGAAGGCCCTCGAAACCGCCGAAGAAGACGAACTCTCCCTGGCGTACCGAACCCTCGGCAATTTCTACTACGCCCGAGAACGCTTCGACGAGACCGAAACCATTTTCAAGAAAGCGGTCGAGGAGCACCCCGACAACCTGGAGTTGATCTACCTCCTGGCCCGTTTCTACGGATCCCGGGGCGACGAAGGGCGTGCGGAATCCGTGATCGAGTCGGCGACGGGCGCCCAGCCCAACGCCGTCGAACCCCACCTGATTCTGTCGCTGTACCGCGGCCGCAAACAAGATCTGGAAGGCGCCCTCCAAGCTGCGGAAAAGGCCCTTTCCGTGGATCCCGAGAGCATTCCCGCCATGCTGCGCAAGGCGGAGCTGTTGATCGACATCGGACACCGGACCAACGATCCCTCCAAGGTGGAAGAGGGCAGCGCGGTCGCCGCACAGGTGTTGGAGAAGGAGCCCGACAGCGCCGAGGCGCTGTTCGTGATGGCGAAATTGGATCTGACCAAAGAAGACGCCGACGAAGCCGTGCGGCGGTTGTCGCGCGCCATCGAGATCCGTCCCAATTGGGCCCAGTCCCACTTCTTGTTGGGATCCGCGCTCTACCTGCAGGGCGATCGGCACCGCGCCAAGGCCGAACTCATCAAATCCCTGGAACTCGACGCGGACCTGGTGGACAGCCGGAAGATCTTGGCGCAGGTCCACTCCGCACTCGGGGAAAACGATCTCGCCGCCGAGGAAGGCCGGCGGGTTTTGAAAGAACGCCCCGAAGACTCGACCATGCGCCTGCTCGTGGCCCAGAGTCTGGTGCGACAACGCAAGCCCGAAGGCGCGCTGGAGATTCTCCAAGGGATTCCCAACGAGGATCGCGACGCCGAAATCCTCTACGCCATCGGTCGCATCTACCAGTTCCAAGGGCGTGCGGGCGAAGCCCGCAACCTGTTCCAGAAGGCGGACCGCGAGCGACCCAATCGATCCGAGATCATCGAAGCGCTGATGGAACTCGACCGCGCCGAAGGCCGGATCGGGGATTCCGTCTCGCGCATCGAGCGGGCGGTGGCCGCGGAACCCAACAGTCCGGACCTGATTCATCTGCGGGGCGTCGTCTCCATGCTGGCCGGAGACACCCAGGCTGCGGAAACCTATCTGCGACGGGCCATCGATCTCGATCCCACGAATCTGCGCTCCTACGAGAGTCTGGCGGGCTTGTTTGCCGCCACGGGCCGAACCGCGGAGATGCTGACCACCTATGAGGAAGCCCTCGCCAAGCAGCCCGGATCGCCCCAGATCAATCTGATTCTGGGATCCCTCTACGAGGTTCGCGGGGAACGCGAGAAGGCCATGGCGCGCTACGAAGAAGCCGTGCGTCTCAATCCCAAGCTCGCCGCTGCCAAGAACAACCTCGCCTATCTGTACGCCGAAATGGAGACGAACCTGGATCGCGCCCTCGATCTGGCCCAGGAGGCCAAGGCGCTGATGCCCAACAATCCCAACGCGTCGGACACCCTCGGCTGGGTGCTCTACAAGAAGGGCATTCCCTCGGCCGCCATCGGGTATCTCAAAGAAGCCGAGGGCGCGCTGCCCGCAGGCAGCTCGGGGCTCGGTACGGTGCGCCATCACCTCGCTCTGGCGTACGAGGCCGACGGGAACCGCCACGAGGCCCAGCGCACCCTGGAGCGTGCCCTGAGCGACCTGCAGGCCACCAAGGACGCCCACCGCGAGCGTACGGGCGGCGAACTGCCGGATCCGGGCTGGGCGACCGAGGTGCGCGCGATGCTGAATCGCCTGTCGGGTGCCCCCGGGGGAGATTCCGCGGGCTAGGGGATTCGCGGCAGCGATCCTGTGCATCGGTCACCGAAAGGCTTGACCGGTAAACCGAATACAAGAGCGCACCGATAAACCACCGCAGCGGCGCACGTGCGGTCGCCGGCTTGGGCCGGCGCCCCGGAGGCCCGCGGAGGTACGCCATGAGGTCATTTTCAATCCTGTGTGCGGCGCTGTTTGCCCTGGCAGCAACGTCGATCCACGCGTCCACGAGCGGTCGAACCCTGGGCCAGATCGGCTACGACGACGCGGGGCGCTCCGGGCGCATCCACCTCGTCGTTCCGGGCGATACGCTCTGGGACATCACGGACCTCTATCTCGGTACGCCCTGGATCTGGCCCTCGATCTGGCAGGACAATCAGGACATCGAGAATCCGCATCTGATCCGACCCGGCGATCGCATCTGGATCACCGCGGGGGAGATGCGCCGCCTGTCTCCCACGGAAGTGGATCAGTTTCTCTCGAACGTTCCCATCGACGACGCGCTCCCGGCGGAGATCGCCGCGCCCGAAGATGCGGGCACGCTACCGCCGAAGAAATTCTATTTCGGCGGCGCTGAATCGGCGGGGTTCGTCTCGGTCGACGAGATGCAAGGGGCGACGACCATCGTGGCGAGTCCCGAGGAGCGAATCGGTCTCGCGGCCACGGATCACGTCTTCATCGGATTCAGTGGGGGCGAGGTCGAAAACGGCGATCAGTTTACGATCATCAAGCTGACCGAGGACGTGGTGGATCCCGAGACGGATCACCTGTTCGGTCATCTGGTGGAAGTTCTCGGCTGGCTCGAAGTGACCGATGCGTCGGGCGAGGCGGCGGCCGCGGTGATTCGGGTGGCCCACAACGAAGTCCAACGCGGCTATCACCTGGTGAAGCGTGAGCCCATCGATCCCGAACTGGAAGTGCGCGAGGCGCCCGACGGCGTCCGCGGCAGCGTCCTGGCCCTACCGGCCCGGCGCGCCATCGGCGGAACCCACGACCTCGTGTATCTCAACCGCGGCAGGCTCCACGGCCTCGTCGAAGGACATCCCCTCGAAATCTACCGCGAAGGGGAAGTCGTGAAGGACGAGTTGGCCGAGCGCGAACTCAGACTGCCGAGCCGCGTGGTGGCGAAACTGTTGGTGATCGACGCCCGCAGAGCGAGCGCCGTCGCCGTGGTGACGAGTGCCACCAGCGAATTCGGTCGCGGCGACTTCTTCCGCGGCGCGACGGATTAGCGTTCTCGCCTAGAAACATCCCCGAGAGCCCACGGTCGGCAACGTCGTTGCCGCCGCCTCCGCGCCGTTGCGAATTCGCAATCGGCGGCCGGCTTGCCGCCAGAGGATTCGCGCTACATTGAGGCCTCGCCCCGGTCCCGGGGAGAATCCCTTTGTCCACTCGCTCACTCGCTCGGGTCCTCGACCCGGCGGATCCGGCCCCGGATCAGCAACGCATGCTCCGCAGCCAGATTGCGTTCCAGCTCGCCACCGCGTGGCATCCCGCCTGCGCACTCGACTTCCTGGCCCGCAACGGCGATGCCCATGCGGCCCTCGGATCGTGTCCTCCGTCGTGGCACCCGAGCCCGCGCGCGGTCGAACGCGCGCTGGTGGCCGCGCGGCGCTCGAAGGCCGTCGCCGTGCCCTTCGGCAGCGATGCCTATCCCGCGTGGTTGGCTCGCCTGGGCGATGCGCCTCCGCTCTTGTGGGTCCAGGGACGCGTGGAGGTCCTCGGCTTGCCGGGGGTTGCGATCGTCGGAGCGCGTGCGCCATCCGCCTACGGTTTGCGGACCGCGCGGGAGCTGGCTTTCGATCTCGCGCGCGCGGGGGTGGTCGTGATCTCGGGTCTCGCGTTGGGGGTCGATGCCGCCGCGCATCGCGGTGCGCTCGAGGCCGGTGGGAACACCGTCGCCGTGCAGGGGTGCGGCGCGGATCGGATCTACCCCGCGCGCCATCGGCGTCTTGCGGAAGAGATTGCAGCGTCGGGCGCCGTGGTTTCGGAATTTCCGCCGGCGACGCCCCCGTTACCCCCGCACTTCCCGCTGCGCAATCGCACCATCAGTGGATTGGCGCGCGCGGTCGTGGTGGTCGAGGCGCGTCCCCGCAGCGGTTCGCTCATAACCGCGCGCCACGCCCTCGATCAGGGGATCGAAGTGTTGGCGGTTCCCGGTGCAACGGATGTGGCGACGAGTTCCGGTCCCAACGCCTTGATTCGAGACGGCGCAGCTCCGGTGCTCGAATCGGCGGATGTGCTGCGCGCGCTGGGAATCGCGACGCCATTGGCGGCGCGCTCGAAACCCGACGCGGTAAGGGCTGCGCGGCCGCCCGCGCAACTGGAACTCCTCGCCGCACTGGATCACGCACCCGCCGAACCCGACGAGCTGGCGCGACGCCTGCGACGCAGTCCCGAGTCCCTGGCCCTCGATCTGTTGGACCTGGAGCTCGCCGGCGCGGTTGCGCGCGACCGGGACGGGCGCCTGCGCACGTCGTCGAAATAGGGGGTGGGCTATGTTCCCGCCTCCCAAACAGAATGAGCTTTTCGGGGGGGTGATGGTTCAGCAGGGCGTACAGGTACCGCTGATCGTGATCGGCGCGGGGTTGGCGGGCAGCGAGGCGGCCTGGCAGGCCGCCCAGCGCGGAATTCAGGTTCGGCTCTATGAGATGAAGCCCGAGCGCTTCTCTCCCGCGCACCAGGTTCCGGAATTCGCGGAACTCGTGTGCAGTAACTCCCTGCGCTCCAACCAGCTGAACAACGCCGTGGGGCTCCTCAAAGAGGAGATGCGCCGCCTGGGTTCGCTCATCCTACGGGTGGCGGACGAGACCGCAGTGCCGGCTGGACGCGCCCTGGCGGTGGACCGCCTGGGATTCTCCAAAGGCGTGACCGATGCCGTCGAAGCCCATCCCAACATCGAAGTGGTGCGGGAAGTGGTGGAGAACATTCCCCGCGAAGGCAACGTCATCCTCGCCACCGGACCGTTGACGGCACCGGAGTTGGCACGAGATCTCCAGCGCATGCTGGGGGACGAGTATCTGTATTTCTACGATGCCATCTCCCCGATCGTTTACGCGGATTCCATCGATCACGATGTCGCCTTTCGCGCCTCGCGTTACGAAGAGGGAGAAGGCGATTACCTGAATCTCCCGCTCGACCGGGAACAGTACGAAGGCTTCGTCGATACGCTCCTCGGTTCGGAAACCGTGCCGCTCCACAAGTTCGAAGCGCAGCTCTACTTCGAGGGTTGTTTGCCCGTGGAAGAAATCGCGCGCCGCGGGCGCGAAACACTGGCCTTCGGGCCCATGAAGCCCGTGGGGCTCACGGATCCCCGCACGGGACAACGTCCCCACGCGGTGGTGCAACTTCGCCAAGAAGACAAGCGCGGCGTTCTCTACAACCTGGTGGGATTCCAGACCAAGCTCCGGGTGGGAGAACAGAAGCGCGTGTTCCGCGGCTTGCCCGGGCTCGCCGACGCGGTCTTTGCGCGCTTCGGTTCCGTGCATCGCAATACGTATGTGAACGCGCCGAAGCGTCTGAGTGAGACGCTCGAAGTGCGCGCGCGACCCGGGCTCTACATTGCGGGGCAGATGGCCGGCGTCGAGGGCTACGTGGAATCCGCGGCGCTCGGCTTCATCGCCGGTGTGAATGCGAGTTGTGGCGTTCGCGGCGAGACGCCCCCCAAGGCGCCGGAAGACACGGCCCACGGGGCCCTGGTTCGCTATCTCATGACCGCGAACCCCAAGGGGTTTCAGCCCATGAACGTGAATTACGGGTTGTTTCCGCCCATCTCCGGCTTGCCGCGCAGGACCCCCAAGCGCGAGAAGAACAAACGCATCGCCGAACGTGCACTCGTCTCCCTCGAATCCTACGTGCGCGAGGCGGGCAGCGGGGCCGAATGAATTTCGAGCGCGCGATAGAGCGCTTTGGAACCTACCTGGGCGCCGAGCGCAACGTGGCCGCTCATACGCGGCGTGCCTACGTGTCGGACGTGCGTCAGTTCGCGCAGTCCCTTGGCGAAAAGGCGAGTCTGACGAGTGTGACCAAGGAACGGATCGGCGAATACCTGGGCTCCCTGTACGGCGACCGGGAAGCCGCCACCCTCGGTCGCAAGCTCGCCTCGATCCGCTCCTTCTACCGCTACCTGGTTCGCGAGGGGATCTGCGACGCGGATCCGACGGCGGGCCTTAGCGGGCCCCGCACCCCGAAAGGGTTGCCGAATCCGCTCTCCGTCGACGACTGCGAAGTGTTGATGACCGACCCGATCAAACCCGCGACGCGTGAACGCCCGGCGATTCGCGATCTGCGCGATCGCGCTCTGGCCGAGACCCTCTACGGCACCGGGGTGCGGGTGGGGGAACTCGTGGCCCTCGACGTGCGCGATGTGGAGTTTCGCCGCGGCGAAATTCGCGTTTGGGGCAAGGGGGGCAAGGAGCGCGTCGTGCCGTTGCCCGCCGCCGCGCGCGAAAGTCTCGAGGCCTATCTCGCCGCGCGCCAACGCCCGGGCGTTCTGGCGGAACCGCTCTTCATCTCCCTACGCCGTGGCGCGGCGAACGCCGAGCCGGCGCGGCGCCTTTCGGCGCGCGACGTGCGCCGGGTTCTCGCCAAGCGAGCCCGCCGCGCGGGGGTGGCGGATCACGTTCACCCGCACCGCTTGCGCCACAGTTACGCGACGCACCTGCTCGATATGGGGGCGGATCTGCGGGAGATTCAGGAGCTTCTCGGGCATTCGAGTCTCTCCACCACCCAGAAGTACACGGCGGTTTCGGCGGAACGGCTGATGACGGTCTACGATCAGGCGCATCCGCGGGCCCGCACCGGGCGCGGGAAGCGTCGGCCGCGGGCGGGAGACAAGGGATGAATCCGGGACAAACGATCCGATCGACCACGGTGCTCGCCGTTCTGCGCGATGGCCACATCGCCATGGCGTCGGATGGACAGGTCACCGTGGGCGATGCGGTGATGAAACACAACGCCCAGAAGTGCCGGTTGGCCGGTCGCGGGAGCGCCATCGTGGGGTTTGCGGGCGGCGCCGCGGACGCGCTGGCGTTGACCGAACGGCTCGAAGCCAAGCTCGAATCGCATCCGGGCGACGTCCGTCGGGCGGCCGTCGAACTGGCCCGGGACTGGCGTTCGGATCGGATCCTGCGCCGCTTGGAAGCCATGTTGGTGGTCGCGGACCCGAAGTGCGTGTTGGTGGTGTCGGGCAACGGCGATGTGATCGAACCCGACGACGGGATTGCGGCCATCGGTTCCGGCGGGTCCTACGCGTTGGCGGCGGCCCGGGCGCTCGCGCGTCACACGAAACTTTCTGCCGGGGAGGTCGCCAAGGAGGCTTTGGGGATCGCCTCGGATATCTGCATCTATTCGAACCAGTCGATTAGTTTGGTGGAGCTGCCATGAGCGAGCTGCGATCCTTTACTCCGCGCGAAATCGTTTCGGAGCTCGACAAGTACATCGTCGGTCAGCGCGAGGCCAAGCGCGCGGTGGCGATCGCCCTGCGCAACCGCTGGCGCCGTCGTCAGGTCTCAGCGGAGCTGCGCGACGAGATCGTCCCGAAGAACATCATCATGATCGGGCCCACGGGTGTGGGGAAGACCGAGATTGCGCGGCGTCTGGCGAAGCTCGCGGAAGCGCCCTTCATCAAAGTGGAGGCCTCGAAGTTCACGGAAGTGGGCTACGTGGGGCGCGATGTCGAATCCATCATCCGCGATTTGACGGAACTCGCCGTAACGATGGTGACCGAAGAAGAAAAGCGCACGGTTCGCGTCAAAGCCGAGGAACTCGCCGAAGAGCGGATTCTCGACGCGCTGTTGCCGACGCCCGACGGCGGCGGTTCGGCAGAACCGGTTCCCGTCGGTGGCGAAACCCGCGAGAAGCTGCGCAAGATGTTGCGGGAGGGGGTCCTCGACGAGCGCGAGATCGAACTCGATCTCACCCAGGCGGCCGCCACGCCGTCGATGTCCGTCTTCACGCCGCAAGGTGTCGAGGAGATGGGTTTCCAGATGAAGGATTTTCTCGGCGGGCTGTTTCCCAATCAGCAAAAACGCCGGCGCATGCGGGTTCCCGCCGCGCGCGATGCCTTGATCGCGGAAGAGGCGGACCGATTGATCGATGGCGAACGCGTGCGCGAACTCGCCGTCGCGCGGGTCGAGGAAGCCGGCATCGTATTCCTGGATGAAATCGACAAGATCGCCGCGGGTTCCAGCGGCGGCTCGGGTCCCGACATATCCCGGGAAGGCGTACAGCGCGATCTGCTGCCGATCGTCGAAGGATCGACGGTTCAGACCAAGCACGGCCCGGTGCGAACCGACCACGTGCTGTTCGTGGCCGCCGGTGCCTTCCACGTCGCCAAACCCTCGGATCTGATCCCCGAACTGCAAGGCCGCTTTCCGATCCGGGTCGAGCTTTCGAGCCTCAGCCAGGACGATTTCATCCGCATCCTGACCGAGCCGCAGAATTCGCTGGTGCGGCAGTACGCGGCGCTGCTCGAGACCGAAGGCGTGCATCTCGAGTTCAAGGAAGACGGCATCCGCGCCATCGCCGAGATCGCAACGACGGTCAACAAGTCCACGGACGACATCGGTGCGCGTCGCCTGCACACGGTCGTGGAGAAGCTGCTCGAGGACGTGAGTTTCGACGCACCGGACCTCGGAGGCTCCCAATTCGTGGTGGACGAGGCCTGCGTGCGCGAGCGTCTGGGGGACCTGGTCGAGGACCGGGATTTGGCGCGTTACATCCTGTAGGCTCTTCCCGTGATGAAGGCACTGATCGACAAAGCCGAGGTCCTGATCGAGGCCCTGCCGTACATCCGCCGCTTCGTGAACAAGACGGTGGTGATCAAGTACGGCGGGAGCGCGATGATCGACGACACCCTGCGGGCGTCGTTCGCGGTGGACGTGGTCCTGCTCAAATACATCGGTGTTCGGCCCGTGATCGTGCACGGCGGCGGCCCGCAGATCGGTGCCATGCTGGATCGCATGGGGAAGAAGACCGAGTTCGTCGATGGCCTGCGGGTGACGGACGACGAGACCATGGAAGTCGTTTCCATGGTGTTGGGCGGCACCATCAATCAGAGCATCGTCGAGTTGATCCAAAGGGGAGGCGCCCGGGCCACGGGGCTCACCGGTCACGACGGCGGGCTCTTGAGAGTTCGACGCAAGACCGTCAACGGTCGCGATCTGGGTCGGGTGGGCGAAGTCGAATCCGTCGACCCGCGCGTGATTGCATCGGTCACGGATGCCGGTTTGATTCCGGTGATCGCCCCGATTGGCGTCGATGCGAACGGGATCACCCACAACGTGAATGCCGACGAGGCGGCCGGCAGCTTGGCGCGCGCACTGGGCGCGGAGAAGTTGATCTTGCTGACCGATGTCGAAGGGGTGCGGGATTCCCAGGGCGAGCTCATCCGCGAACTTTCGGTTTCCGAGGCGCGCAAGTTGATCGCTGAATCCGTGATCCAGGACGGCATGATCCCCAAAGTCGAATGTTGCATCAGCGCCCTCGATGGCGGCGTGTCGCGCGCCCATATCATCGATGGGCGCCTCGTTCACGCCATCCTCCTCGAAATCTTCACCGACGGCGGCGTCGGCACGTTGCTCTCCCTCTAGTCATGCCGAAGGATTTTGTCTCTCTAGGCGATTGGAGTTCCGACGAGCTGCGCGGCCTGCTCGATCGCGCGCGGGAACTCAAGGACTTGTGGAAGCGCGGCGAACGACCCCGCACTCTCGAGGGGCGCACCCTTGCGCTCTATTTCGAGAAGCCGTCGCTGCGGACCCATGTCACGTTCGAAGCGGGCATGGCGCAGCTCGGGGGGCACGCGATCTTGTTGCGCCCGGAGCAAGTGGGCATCGGAACCCGAGAGAGTCCGCCGGACGTGGCGCGGAACCTGTCGCGCTGGGTGGACGGTCTGGTGGCGCGCACCTTCAGCCATGCGCTGATCGAAGAACTCGCGCGGGTGGCCTCGATCCCGGTCATCAATGCACTGTCGGATTACCTGCACCCGTGTCAGGTGTTGGCGGACTTGCAGACCGTCGCCGAACGCGCGGACTTGCGAAAAACGTCCATCGCCTACGTGGGCGATGGCAACAACATGGCCCATTCGCTCCTGTTGGGCTGTGCCGTGCTGGGGGTCGAGCTGCGCTTGGCCACACCCAAGACCCATCAACCGGCACCCAGTGTGCGACGTCGCGCCGATCAATTGGCGGAATCCAGTGGCGCGAAGCTCTCCTGGTTCGAAGATCCGGTGGAAGCGGTGCGCGACGCCGCGTTCATCTACACCGACGTATGGACCAGCATGGGACAAGAAGATGAAGTCGATGCGCGCCGAAAGGTCTTCTCCGCCTACCAGGTGAACGAAGCCCTGGTCGCTCACGCGCCCGAGGCGTGGATCCTGCACTGTCTACCGGCACATCGCGGGGAAGAGATCACCGACGCGGTGCTGGACGGACCGCGCAGCATCGTTTTCGATCAGGCGGAAAATCGACTGCACGCCCAGAAGGCCGTGCTCGAAACCCTGCTCGGACCCCGTCGTTAACCTACGCTCGAGGCCCGGTTCAAGGCCCTGCACTCGGAGGACGCCATGGCGCCCAAGAAAGATTCGATCAAACGCGTTTGCCTCGCCTACAGCGGCGGGCTCGATACGTCGGTCATCTTGCGTTGGCTGATCGAGACCTACCAATGCGAAGTCGTGGCCTATTGCGCCGACGTAGGGCAGGGCGAAGAGCTTTCGGGGTTGCCGGAGAAAGCCAAGGCGACGGGCGCCGTGGATTGCGTGATTCGCGATCTGCGCGACGAATTCGCGCGCGACTACGTGTTCCCCGCCATCGCGGGCAACGCGATCTATGAAGGCACGTATCTGCTCGGGACGTCGTTGGCGCGGCCCTTGATCGCCAAGCATCAAGTCGAAGTCGCGAAGCAAACCGGGTGCGACGCCGTGGCCCACGGTGCGACGGGCAAAGGCAACGATCAGGTGCGCTTCGAGTTGACCTACACGGCCCTGGCGCCGGAGCTGGCGGTAATCGCGCCTTGGCGCGAGTGGGATTTGAAATCCCGAACCGATTGCATCGAATACGCGAGGAAGCACGCGATCCCCGTGGAGGCGACGGCGGAGAAACCCTATTCCACGGATCGCAATCTGCTCCACATTTCCTTCGAAGGCGGCATTCTCGAAGATCCGTGGCGCGCGCCCGAGGAATCGATGTTCGTCATGACGCGCTCGCCCGAAGCGGCCCCCGACGAACCCCAAGACGTGGTGATCGGTTTCGAACAGGGCTTGCCCGTCGCGGTCGATGGCGAACGACTTGGCCCCGCCGCACTGTTGCATCGCTTGAACGAGATCGCGGGATTGAACGGTATCGGTCGCGTGGACATGGTGGAAAATCGCTTCGTGGGCATGAAGTCGCGCGGCGTCTACGAGACCCCGGGCGGCACGCTCCTGCACGCCGCCCACCGCGCCGTCGAGTCCATCACCCTCGACCGCGAAGTCATGCACGAACGCGACCGCCTGGCGCCGCGATTCGCGGAAGTGATCTACAACGGCTTCTGGTTCTCGCCGGAAATGGAGTTTCTGCGCGCCGCGATCGACGTCTCCCAGCGCAATGTCACCGGGGAAGCGCGCTTGAACCTGTACAAGGGAAGCCTGCAGGTGACGGGCCGCCGCTCGCCGGTTTCCCTCTACGCCGAAGCGCTGTCGACCTTCGAAGACGACCAGGGGAGTTACGATCAGGCGGACGCCGAGGGTTTCATCCGACTCCAGGGCCTGCGCATACGCGGTCGCGAAAGCTAGCCGACGAACATACGCGCGAGGATACGCGTGCTACGCGGCGAGGATGCGCGTGCTACGCGGCGAAGATACGCATGCTTCGCGGCGCGCGGCGCCGGGTGGCCCGTCCGGGCTACTCGACGGCGGGGGCTTCTTGAATGAAGAGCGGCGCGGAATAGGGGAAGCCGAGGGTCGTATTGCCCGTTACTTCTTCGACTTCGAAGACGTTGAAAAACACGTTTCCGCCGACTTCGGTGCAACCGCTGCCGACATCCAGACTTGAGCGTCCGCCCGCCTCGAAGATCTCCGGTTGCCGAATCACGAAGAACCGAGCGTCATGCCGGAGGAGCGTGTTGCCAATGCCTTTGCTGCTGCGCACGTAACCTTTTCCCGCGCAGCCGGGGAGTTCGAATTCGATGTCGGTGGTCTGCGTTTGAATCAGATCGCCGTCGGCGTTCGAGACGGTGTAGTACGCGGCGATGGCACTGTTCCAAATCGGGAAGCCGAGTTCGGGCGGAGAGGACGCGGCGAGGGGTTGTGCGAAGGCAGCGACAGGACCAATGTCTTGCACGATCTGGGGGGCGCCCGCCGACAACCCAACCAGCGTTCCCGCCTTGTCGACCACCCGCAACCCATTTCCCGGAGGGCCCGCCGGGCCCGGGGCTCCGGCGACTCCGGGCTCACCCTGAATCCCCTGGTCGCCCTGTTCACCCTTTTCGCCCGGCTCGCCGGGTTCTCCCTGAATGCCTTGATTGCCCTGGATTCCCGGAGAACCTTGCTCGCCTTGTTTTCCCTGGGGTCCTTCCGGTCCCTCGGGTCCCTCGGGCAGGTTCGCGACGATGTCGTCGAACGTCATGCCGTCGAGCTGCCCCGCGTCGTTGGCGACGAACGCATAGGGGACGGAACTCACGGGTTGCCGGGGGAGCAAGCGTTCACCGTTGACGTGGACTTCGATCCAACGATTCATCTCCGAGAACAGAGCGGCGCCGAAAGCGCCGACCACCGGACTGCCTTGACCGACCTGGATACTCAACACTCCCCCGGTCAGGGCCACGCCAAAGTGATCTTCGATGTAGAGCGCGGACTCACCGCCGAAGGGTTCCATGGCGGCATACAGGCGCAATTGGATGTTGACGGGGCCCGCCAATGGAGTGCCGGCGTCGTCGAGTAACTGAGCTTGGAAGTTCACGTCCGGCGGCGGATCCGCGCTGGCCACCGTCGCAGCGGAAAGCAACGCCCACGCCCCAATCATCGTCAGAAATTTCGCCGCGACCGTGTTTCGCCGAATCATCGCTTCCTCCGCGAAGCGATTGGAGCAGATCTGCGAACTGGGGTCAATTCACTGCGCCGTCGATTTCGTCTCGTTTGGCGAGAAACTGAAGGAGATAAGGGACCGAGATCTTCATCAGGTCGACTTCGGGATCGAGCAGAGCCCCGAGTCCAAACAGGTACGAAAGCGTTTTGGCGTAGAGGAGCAGGTCGATGGGGAGAGCGATGCCCTCGGTATCGAGCAGCAATTGCTTGGCGACATCCTTCAACGCCAGGATCTGTTGACCCTGCATGGCGAGGGGGCTGCCATCCGAGCGCACGCGCTCGAACATGGCTGAAAGCGCGGTGCGGACCGAAGCCTCGGCACCGGGCTCCACCATCTCCATGCGCTGCATGGCGCCGATGAAGGCTTCGAGGTCGTTCTGTAGCAGCGCGAAGATTCCCACCCGCATTTCGCGTTGGAGATCCGGCGCGAGGCGTTTGCACAAGCCGAAATCGACGAACAGGACGCGCGGCTTTCGCGAAGCCTCGGGTTCATCGACGACGAACAGGTTTCCCGGGTGCGGATCCGCGTGAAACAGTCCATCGACGAATACCTGCTTCGCGTAGGCGCGCGCCAATACGTGCAGGACTGCGGCCGGCTCGATCCCGGCTCGTTTCTGACGATCGCGGTCGAGGATCGGGATCGCGGGGTGGTAGGTCATGGTGAGGACGCGTTGGGTGGAAAGGGTCGGGTAGACGCGGGGCACCACGATCTGAGACTCCGTCGCGAGGTTGCGTCCGATCTCCGCCGCGGCCCGGGCTTCCTGGTCGAAGTCGATTTCTTCCCGCACACCCGCTGCGAATTCGTCGAACAAGCGTCCGGCGTGACGATGGCGGCGCCCGCCCCAACGGCTCCAAACCCGAAAGATCCAACCCACCAATCGCAGGTCCGACGCGAGAGAGGCCTCGAGCCAGGGGTATTGAACCTTCACCACCACCGGCTCCCCCGAGCGCGTGGTCGCGCGGTGAACCTGGGCGATGGAGGCCGCTCCGATGGGCTCCGCCTCGAAATCGCGAAAATGGGCGTCGAGGGGTGCGCCCAGTTCGGCTTCGAGCTGGGCCGTGACTTGGGACAGGGGTAACGCCGGGACCCGATCTTGGAGTTCGGAAAGCGCCTCGCGCTCTTGCGCGGTCAAAGCGTCGTAGCGTACCGAGGCGAACTGTCCGAGCTTGGCGAAGGGACCCTTCAGGACCCCCAGAATCTTCACGAGGTGCAGCACGCGGCGGCGGCGGCGTTCCGCACGCCGGGTCCCGCGTTCCGAGCCCGCGAGGGCGTCCCCGAGGCCGCCGACGAAAGCCGACACTGCGGTTGCGAGCCCCCAAACCAGCAAGCGGGTGGCCGCTTCGACGCCGGAGGTGCGAAGCCTGAAACGCAAACCCCAGCCAACTCGTCCTAGTAGTCGAGGTGCCGTCGACCGTATACTGACCCCGGAGGGAATGGGGGATTGTTCCATCTCGCTCCGTTTCGAAATTGCGCCCCACACGCGATTCGTCGCTTTGAACTAAAGTCCTTTGGGCGTGGGGGGTTAGGGACCGTAACGCGGTTGCGGCAGACTTGACAACGCGCGCCGGCCTAGTTTACGAAGGGCCGGTGCCAAAACGCAGGGTAACGGACTGGGTCCGTACCCTCGGGTTTATCGAACCCGCACCGGAGGACTCACATGTCGTTCTCGACACGAATCGCGTTGACCGCCCTGGCGGCCGTCTTTTTCGCTGGCCCCGCCCTGGCACAAGACGCCGTGGAGGACGCGGGCATCGTCGGCCCCACCTTCAAGCAGGGGGACGTCATCTCCCTCGACAAGATCGAGGCCCTGCGCCCCTATCTACCGCCCGAATTCTGGAACAACCGCGACTTCTTCTTCTACGAAGGGATGAAGCTGGAGATCGGTCCCTTCTATCGCGACTACAGCCCGGCCGCCGAATACATCGCCGCCACCGAGCGCTTCCGCGGTCAAGCCCGCATCGGCCCGGACGAGAGTCTCGAAAATTACACGGCGGGACTTCCCTTCCCGATGGATTCGATCGACTGCAAGGGTGACCCCAAAGCGGGTGACAAAATCATCTGGAACCACGACTACCAATGGAATGGGGACGGGGCTTCCACCAAGTTCTTCTATTCCTATTGGGATCGTGGCGAGCAGTTGCCCCTCTATTACGAAGGCACCTCCAAGCGCATTGCGCTGTCCAATCGCGTGGAGAAGGAATACCTCGACAAGAACGACGGGGACATCTTCCGCGGCGAGAAACGCAAAGTCGCCTTTGGCGTGGAAGTCTCTGCTCCCTTCGATGCGCGCGGCATCATGCTCATGACGTATCGCTACAAGAGCACCGATCAGCCCCGCGTCGACGCGAAGAACGACGACACCTGGGTCTATGTCCCGACGCTGCGCCGCGTGCGCCGCATCTCGACAGCCCAGCGCACGGACGCGATTTCCGGCACCGACTTCACCTTCGATGACCTCGGCAGTTTTGCGGGAATCGTGACTCAGTACACCTGGGAGTGCCTGGGCGAGATGGACATCATCGCGCCGATGAACGCCAAGGCCATGGGGTACCCCTACGAGAAGGACCACAACTTCGGCCCCTACGGTCTGTCCTACGCGGATGACCGCTGGGAGCTCCGCAAGGCCATCAAGGTGCGTTTCGTTCCGAAGAACGCGGATCATCCCTACCACCACAAGGACATCTACATCGACAAGGAAACGCTGGTGGCTCTCTACTCCTTCGCCTACGACCAGAAGGAAGAGCTGTGGAAGATCATCTGGCACAACCACCGCTGGAGCGAGGACGACCCGGACTACTACAAGCCCTGGGATGGAATCGCCGCACCCCGGGATATGCGGATCGTCAGCGATACCATCGCCAACGTTCAGACCGGTACGGGAAACCGCATCGAATTCTGGGACGTCAACGGAACGCCCTTCAACAGCAAGGGCAAGATTCGTCGATACATCGACGTCGGCCGCCTCACGAAGGGTCGATAGTCGGGTATTCTTTCAGATCGGGGCCGGGAGAAGTCAATCCCGGCCCCGTGTTTCGTTCGCTAGACAAGGAGTGAGTCGATGCCCCCCGTTCGCAGATCGTTCTTCGCCCAACTGGCCGTGGTCGCCGTTTTCGGAGCCGCTTGCCATCACGTCGACCTGACTCCGCGCTACGGGGAAGGCGAGATCGGAATCTACGACGACCTGTTTTCGGTTTCGGTCGTGGACGAACAGAATGCCGTGGCGGTGGGGTATTACACGGCCATCTACGTCACCAACGATGGTGGGCAGACGTGGACCACCGGCGAATACGTTCCCGCCAGCGACGACGAACGCAAGAAGTACAACCGCAGCTCGATCTACGACGTCTCCATGGCCGACGCGAAGCGAGGCTGGGCGGTGGGTCAAAAGGGCTTGGTACTGCATACGAGCGACGGCGGACTGACCTGGACGCGCCAGGAAAACATCAAAGACATCAACCACCAGGGCACCCACCTGTTCTCGGTCCACGCGGTGGACGCGAACACCGCCTGGGCGGTGGGCGAATGGGGAACGCGTCTCTATACCAATGACGGCGGGACCACCTGGCAGGACCTGGCCCTCACCATCGACGACAAACATCCCATGTTCGTCTGGTTGGCCCCGGTCGAGCAGGACAAGGTGCGCCGCGGTGAGATGGTGTACGAAGACGTCGGCCTGAACGATGTCTATTGCCGCCGGCCTCCCAGCCGCCGCTGCTGGATCATCGGCGAGTTCGGGTACATCTTTCATTCCGAGGATCTGGGCAAGAATTGGACGCGCGGGAAGATCACCGGCGACCTCAACATCGAGCCGATCCATGTTCCCTACAACACCACCGAAATTTCCGAAGCAGACCGCAAGATGCTGGCGGAATTCGCGCAGCAGATCGTCGGCGAGCAACACCTCAACATCGAGATCGAAGCCGTCGCCAACGCGAAGGAAGTGCGCGTTTTCGGTAAGGAAGACGACCCCTTCGAATTTTTCGAGATTTTGGACGCGCGGGCCCTCAACGTTCGCTCGGTCCTCGAGGAAGCGGGCATCCTCTCGGATCGCCTGCGCCTGCGCGGTTCGCCGCCCTGGGATTACGAGGATTTCCTCGAGGAAGATCCGGGCTTCCTGCGCCGCTACCTCGACGGTCGCGCCCAGGAGCAACCGGGGATCCAGGTTCGCGTGGCCCAGAATCCGTACCTCTTCAATATCCACTTCAAGGATGATTCCAACGGTTTGATCGCCGGTCTCGGTGGGGTCCTGCTGCGCAGCCAGGATGGCGGCATGACTTGGCGCTACGAGAAGACGGGCGAGAAGCGCGCGCAGTTCGCGGTGCGAGACCTCGATGGTATCGACATCACCGTGGGCGAGAAGGGACTCATTCGTGTCTCGACCGACGATGGCACGACCTGGACTCGACCCGACAAGGGGTTTCCGCCGGAGGTCTTCACCTTCATGCGGACCATCGACTTCTCGCCCAGCAACGGCGTTGGGATGATCGTCGGGCAGGCGGGCCTGGTGCTGCGCACCAAGGACGGCGGCAAGACCTGGGAGCAGGTCCTTCCGCCGGAATCGCGCCGACTCAGCGGGTAGTCCGGAGTTCGATCCGGCGAATCTTGCCGCTGACGGTCTTGGGAAGTTCCGCCACGAACTCGATGGCGCGCGGGTATTTGTAGGGAGCCGTGACTTTCTTCACGTGATCCTGCAATTCGGTCACGAGGGCGTCACTGGCAGCGGTCCCCGGACTCAGAACGACGAAGGCCTTCACGATGGAACCCCGGTCCGGGTGCGGTGCCGCGACCGCTGCGGCCTCGAGAACCGACGGGTGTTCGATCAAGGCGCTCTCCACCTCGAACGGACCGATCCGGTAGCCCGCGGAAATGATCACGTCGTCCGCGCGACCTACGAACCAGAAATAGCCGTCGGGATCGCGGTAGGCGCGGTCTCCCGTGACGTACCAGTCTCCGTTGCGACACTTTTGTGTGGCGTCGGGGTCTTTCCAATATTCCCGAAACAAACTCGGGGGCGGCGTCGTGCCGGCTCGAATCGCCACATCGCCGACTTCCCCGGGCGCAAGCGTCGAACCGGAGTCGTCGATGATCTCCACCTGGTGTCCGGGTGTGGGGAGTCCCATGGAGCCCGGGCGGACGGGGATGCCGGGAAAGTTTCCCACCAGGAGAATGGTTTCGGTTTGCCCGTAGCCATCGCGAATCGTGAGCCCCGTGGCATCGCTCCAGGCCCGAATCACTTCGGGATTCAGGGGTTCGCCCGCGGACACGACCTCGCGGAGCTTCGGGAGTTGCAAGCGAGACAAGTCCTGCTTCACGAGCAGTCGAAATTCGGTGGGGGGCGCGCAGAACACGTGGGGTTGGATGTCTTGAAGAACCGCCAACTCCCGTTGGGCGTCAAAGGGAGCGTGGAGCAGGAAGACTTCCGCACCGACGCTGAAGGGTCCGAATAAGACGCTGTAGGCGGCCTTGGCCCAACCCGTGTCGCTGGTGGTCCAGATCCGCTCGCCTTCGCGCAATCCCAGCCAGACTTCCGCCGTAACGCGTTGGGACCAGGTGTATGCGTGGGTGTGGAGGACCGCCTTGGGGGGACCCGTCGTGCCCGAGGTGTAGTAGACGAGGGCTGGGTCCGCGGCGCGCGTGGTGATCTGCGGCGGTGATTCGCCGTCTTGCTCGGCGCTCGCTTCGGCGAAATCCCGCCAGCCTTCGGGCGCAGCGCTTCCGGGGGCCGAGAGTGCGAGAAAGTGTTGCAGGGTCTCGAACTCGGGCCGCACGGCATCCACGGCCGGCGCGCATTCGACGGCGGCGATGACCGCAACCGCGCGACTGTGATTGGCGCGGTAGGCGATGTCCTTGGGACGCAGGATCGTGGAGCACGGAATGACGAGCGCGCCGGCCTTCAGGGCTCCCAGCATCGCGGTATGCCATTCGGGCACGCGGGGCAGCATGATGATCACGGGGTCACCGGGTTGCACGCCCAGCTGGCCGAGCAGCCCCGCGACCCGATTCGATTCCGTGCGGACCTCGCCGTAGCGGAGCCGTCGCTCGTCCCCGGCGGCGTTTCTCCACAGGAGTGCCGGGCGCTCGGGGTCGGCTGCGGCGAAGCGATCCACCACGTCGCGTCCGAAATTGAAGGTCTCCGGCACATCCCAACGGAAAGCCGCGCAGCGCTCGCGGTGGGCCGCCAGGGCTCGATGGGTGTCTTTTTCGGATGCAGGCATGCGGGAACTCCGCTGAGATGCTTGGGGTTTCACCTGAGTTGTCGGGCCTATGGTACAAAGCTCAGCAGACCCGGAAGAGCGCGGCAAATCTGGAAAATGATCCTCAAGAACGCCCGCCTAGGCGCCGATTTGCAGCGAAACGGGTGAAATCCCGCGCGGCGGGCGATCCGGGACCAGCGGGGCGATCCCGCCCGGGCGAGCGCCCCACGCTTGTGGGCGAATCCCGCGTTGGCCTCACGGTCCGACGCCGGGGGCAATGTGATGAACGAGCAGCGACGCGCGCGGATCTTGGTAGTCGACGCCAGCGACGACGACCGGGAACGTGCGCGAGCGGCGCTCGAGACCGCGGCCCAGGTGGAATGCTGTAGTGACGCGGATTCCGCGGTGGCGGCCCTGCGACGCGAGCCCGCGGATCTGGTGGTCACCGACCTCTCCAATGCGAAGTTTTCGGGCCTCGAGTTGTTGGAGCGGATTCGGCGCGAACACCCGGGCACCGACGTGATCTTGCTCGCCGCCAATGCCTCGGTCGAAAGTGCCAGTAGCGCCATGCGTTTGGGCGCGGCGGATTACTTGCGCAAACCCACGCGTGCCGAAGACCTCGCCCTCGCGGCCTGGCGCACCCTGGCGCGACGCAGCCTGGTACAAGAGAACGCGCGGCTGCGCGACACGCTGCAGACCGTCGAAGCCTGTCGCGCACTGACCACCTGTCTCGAAGTGAGTGAGGTCTATCCCCTGGGCCTGGAGTTGCTGCTCCACTCCCTGGGTCGGACGCAGGGTCTCGCATTCTTCCACCGTTCGAGCCTGGAAATTTCCGACGCCTTGGCGGTGCGGGGCCTGGGCGAAGCCCAATCCGTGCGCCTGCGCGAGTTGTTGATCGAAGACAAACGCATCGATCTCGACGTGTTTCGGGAAATCGAAATCATCGATCACGGGCCTTTGCTCGAGGTTCTGCGCGAGGCGGGAATCGAGGTGGCCTGCGTCCTGGCGGTTCCGATTCGCGGCCAGGACAAGGAGTCCGGGATTTGGTGGATCCTGGGAGAAGGCGAAGGCTTCAGCGAAGACGACCTCGACAGCGCGCGCATCGTGGCGGGCCAGGCGGGTCTCTCGCTCTTCAATGCCGAGAAATACAATCAAGCGCGGGAGAAGGCCTTCGTCGACGACGTGACGGAGCTCTACAACGCGCGCTACCTCCACAAGGCGACGGAACACGAGATTCAGCGCGCCGAACGCTACGGCAGCACCCTCTCGGTGCTGTTTCTCGACATCGACCGCTTCAAGCAAGTCAACGACCGCTACGGCCATCTCGTGGGGTCCCGAACGCTCAAACAGCTCGGCCAGGTGCTTTCGGGCTGCGTGCGTCAGGTCGATACCCTGGCGCGCTACGGCGGGGACGAATTCACGATTCTGCTGGTGGACACCCAGGCCGAGGCCGCCAAGAACGTCGCGGATCGCATCCGGCGTACGGTGGAGGAGACCTGGTTCGACGGGGGGCGCGACGGCGCCCTGCGTTTGACCCTTTCGATTGGGGTCGGGACCTATCCCTCGGACGGGCGTTCCCGCGAGGGGCTCTTGGATGTGGCGGACAAGGCCATGTATCGGGCCAAATCCCTGGGGCGCAATCGCGTCTGCACGGCCGGGGACCTGGCCGCCGCCGAAGCGGAAGCCGCCGCCGACGCCGATTGATTCGCAGCGCGCCCTCTGCTATCCAACTAACCGATTCTCAAGGACTTTTTCCCTATGACAACGGAAAATCGTCCGTCGTCGGCCGAGCGCGCCGCCAGCGGCGATCTGGATGCACAAGGTTCTCTGCGCCGCAGCCATGCATGCGGTGACGTCACTTCCGCCCTGGTGGACCAGGAAGTCGTGGTGGCGGGTTGGGTGCATCGCCGGCGCGACCACGGCGGCGTGGTGTTCGCGGATTTGCGCGACCGACGGGGCGTCGTGCAAGTGGTGTTTCGTCCGGACGTTTCGACCGAAGCCCACGCGCGCGCGGATCACCTGCGGTCGGAATTCGTGATCCTGGTGCGCGGGCTCGTGAAGCCCCGCTCCGAAGACACCGTAAACCCCAACATGCCGACCGGGGAGATCGAGGTCCACGCCAGCGAGCTGCGGATCCTCAACACCGCGACACCGCCTCCCTTCGCCATCGAAGACGAAACCGGGGTCGACGAAGCCGTGCGCCTGCGTCACCGCATCCACGACTTGCGCCGCCCGCCGCTCCAGCGCGCCATGGAGGTGCGACATCGGCTCTACCAGTCCGTGCGCAAGACGCTTTCGGATCGGGAATTCCTCGAGATCGAAACCCCGATGCTGGGCAAGTCGACGCCCGAAGGGGCGCGCGATTTTCTCGTTCCCAGTCGACTGCAGCCCGGTAGCTTCTACGCGCTGCCGCAGTCGCCTCAGATCTTGAAGCAGCTCCTGATGGTGGCGGGCTACGAGAAGTATTTTCAGATCGCCCGCTGTTTTCGCGACGAAGACCTGCGCGCGGACCGGCAGTTGGAGTTCACCCAGATCGACCTCGAGATGTCCTTCGTGGGTGTCGAGGAAATCCTCGACGTGCTCGAGGACGTGACGGCTCGCGGTTTTGCGGACGCCAGCGGAATCGAGCTTGCCCGGCCGTTTCCCCGCATGACCTACGAAGAAGCCATGCGGCGCTTCGGCTCCGACAAGCCCGACACACGGGTTCTGCTCGAGCTGGTGGATTTGACCGAAACGTTTCGGACCACGGAATTCCGGGCTTTTCGCAGCAACGTGGACCGCGGTGGCGTGGTCAAGTGTCTTCCGATTCGAGACGCGGAAGGGCTTTCGCGCGGGGAAATCGATCGCCTGGAGAAATTTGCGAAAAAGGAACTGGGCGCGAAGGGCCTGGCCTGGATTCGAATCACCGCGGACGGAGCCTGGCAGTCTCCGATTGCGAAATTCTTCAGCGACGAAGAAAAAAGCCAGATCGCCGAAAAAACCGGCGCGCAGCCCGGGACGGTCTTGTTCTTCCAGGCCGATGGCGCAGCCAAGGCGAACGCAGTCTTGTCCCGCATGCGCGAAGACCTGGGACGGAAACTCGGTCGCGTGGACGGTCGCGCCTGGGACGTCTTGTTCGTGGTGGACTTCCCCCTCTTCGAAGCGGAAGAAGACGGAAGTCTCACCTATGCCCACCAACCCTTCGTCGCGCCCCTCGACGAAGATCTCGCCTTGCTCGGCGAAGCTCCGGAGCGCGTGCGCGGGACCCACTACGATCTCGTCATCAACGGCGTGGAGTTGGGCTCCGGGAGCCTGCGCAACCACCGGAGTGATGTGCAGCGTCAGATACTCGAGATTCTGGGTTACTCCAAAGCCGATTCGGAATCGCGATTCGGATTCCTCCTCAATGCCCTCGATGCGGGCGCGCCGCCCCACGGAGGCTTCGCGTTCGGCTACGATCGTATGGTGATGTTGCTTGCGGGGGTGGAGAGCTTGCGGGACGTCATCGCCTTTCCGAAGACCCAGCGGGGGCAGGACCTGTTGATGGACGCGCCGGGGCCGGTGGATTCGTCGCAGTTGCGCGAACTCGCTTTGCGCTCGGTCGTGCGCGAGAAGAGCGAATGACCCAGGCCGCCAAGCGGGTAGGGGTCCTCATCGCAGCGACCTGGGTGCTGGGCGGTGTCAGCTCCGCGGCGGAATCGAATCGAATCCACGAAGTTCAGCCCGGCGAGACCCTGTGGGCGATCGCGGCCGACGTGGTGGGCGATCCGCGACTGTGGCCGGCGCTGTATCGCGCAAACCGCGACCAGATCAAGAACCCGGCTCTTCTCTACCCGGGCCAACGACTCGCCATTCCAGAAATCGATCCCGAGATGCGCGCGGCGATCCGGCGCGAAAATCAGGCGGGGGGAATGCGTTAAAGCGCGTATTCCGCAGCCTTTGGCCGCCTACCCCCAGGATTGCTATACAGCGGTCCAGTCGATTGCGTCACCCCCAACCTCAACCCTCAACCTGCGAAGAGCCCATAAATGAAGAATAAAATTGCGTTGATCGGCGGTGGAAACATCGGCGGCGTGCTCGCCGAACAAGCCGCATACCGAGAACTCGGAGACGTCGTGATCTTCGACGTGGTCGAAGACCTGCCCCAGGGCAAGGCGCTCGACATGGCCGAAGGTTCTCCGCTGATGAATTCCGACGCGAAGATCTCGGGCACGAACGATTATTCGGGAATCGCCGGCGCGGATGTCGTGATCATTACCGCGGGGCTGGCGCGCAAGCCCGGCATGTCGCGCGACGATCTTCTCAACAAGAACCTCGCGATCATGAAGAGCGTGGCCGAGGGCGTGCGCGACAATGCTCCCGACGCCTACGTGATCGTGGTCTCCAACCCGCTCGACGCCATGGTGTACACCTTCAAGGAAGTCTCGGGCTTTCCCAAGGAACGCGTGGTCGGAATGGCGGGTGTGCTCGACTCGGCGCGCTTCCGGGCCTTCGTGGCTTGGGAGCTCGGTGTTTCGGTGCAGGACGTCACGGCCCTGGTGTTGGGCGGTCACGGGGACACCATGGTTCCCCTGCGTCGCTACTGCAACGTCGGCGGCATTCCCATCGACAAGCTGATGTCCGCGGAGAAGATCGAAGCCATCGTCGAACGCACCAAGGGGGCGGGCGGCGAAGTCGTGGGCTTGCTCAAGACGGGCTCCGCTTTCGTTTCTCCGGCGCTTTCGGCGATCGAAATGGCCGAGTCGATTCTGAAAGACAAGAAACGCGTCCTGGCCTGCGCGTGTTACCTCGAAGGCGAGTACGGCGTCAGCGGGGTGTACGTGGGCGTGCCGTGTGTGCTCGGTGCCGGCGGTGTCGAGCGGGTGCTCGAAATCGAACTCGATCCCGAAGAGCGCAAGCTCTTCGACAAGTCCGTCGAGCACGTAAAAAGCCTCGTCGCCCAACTCGAAATCTAGAGAGAACCATGAACGTTCACGAGTACCAAGCGAAGGAACTGCTCCGCGCCTATGGCGTTCCTGTCCCCTCGGGCCAGGTCGCGACCACGCCCGCCGAGGCCGCCGAGGCGGCACGGGGACTCGACGCCAAGGTGTTGGTGGTCAAAGCCCAGGTGCACGCCGGCGGGCGAGGCAAGGGCGGTGGGATCAAACTCGCGAAATCCGGCGCTGAGGCGAAGAAGGTCGCCAGCGAAATTCTGGGCATGACGCTCCACACCCCCCAGACGCCGCCCGAAGGCAAAGTCGTGCGGAAGGTCTACGTGGAAGCCGGCTCGGCGATCGCCCGGGAGCTGTATCTCGGGCTCGTGCTCGACCGCGCCAGCGAGAGCATCGCCGTGATCGCTTCGACCGAAGGCGGCGTCGAGATCGAAGAAGTGGCGGCCAAGACGCCCGAGAAGATCTTGACCGCACTCGTGGATCCCAACGTCGGCCTGCAAGCCTACCAAGCGCGCCAGATCGGATTCGGTCTGGGGCTCGACGGCGAGCAGGTGAAGAAGCTCGAGACGTTTCTATCCGGGCTGTATCGACTGTTCGTCGAGAAAGACGGGTCGCTGGCGGAGATCAATCCGTTGGTGGTCACGGAGTCCGGCGATCTGATCGCGCTCGATGCCAAACTCAACTTCGACGACAACGCGCTCTACCGTCACCCGGACGTCGCGGCGCTGCGCGATCCCGAAGAAGAAGACGCGCGCGAGCGCGACGCCAACGAATTGGATCTCGCGTACGTGGGCCTCGACGGGGACATCGGTTGCATGGTCAACGGTGCGGGGCTCGCCATGGCGACCCTCGACATGATTCAGGTGTGCGGAGGGATGCCCGCGAACTTCCTGGATGTCGGCGGAGGGGCGGATCAGAAGAAGGTGACCGAAGCCTTCAAATTGATCCTGCGCGACCCGAACGTGAAAGCGATTCTGGTAAACATCTTCGGCGGCATCGTACGCTGCGATCTGATCGCCGAGGGTGTCATCGCCGCGGCCAAGGAGCTCGCGGTGGAAGTCCCGCTGGTGGTGCGCCTGCAGGGAACCAACGCCAAGGAAGGGCGGGAGCTGCTCGCGTCCTCGGGACTCAACCTCACCCCGGCCGAAACCCTCGGCGAAGCCGGCCAGAAAGCGGTGCAAGCCGCACAGGGAGGCGCCTAGTCATGGCGATCCTCTGCGACAAGAACACCAAGCTCCTGATCCAAGGCATGGGCCGCATGGGCCAGTTCCACGCCAAGCTCTCCATCGAGTATGGAACGCAAGTGGTCGGCGGTGTGGCGCCGGGCAAGGGCGGAAAAGTTCTCGATGGAATCCCGGTCTTCGACACCGTGCGCGAAGCGGTCGAAAAGACCGGCGCCAATGCGTCGGTGGTATTCGTGCCGCCGCCGGGCGCCGCGGATGCGATCCTCGAAGCCGCGGACGCCGAAATGGGCGTGGTGGCGTGCATCACCGAAGGCATTCCGGCCCTCGACATGTTGCGCGCCAAACGGGCTCTCGAAGGTTCGTCCACGCGCTTGATCGGTCCCAACTGTCCCGGTGTCGTGACGCCAGGCCAATGCCGCATCGGCATCATGCCCGCACAGATCACGCGGCCGGGGCCCGTCGGTGTCGTCTCGCGTTCGGGCACGCTGACCTACGAGGCCGTGGATCAGCTCTCGCGTCTGGGAATCGGTCAATCGACCTGCGTGGGGATCGGTGGCGATCCCGTCATCGGCACTACTTTTGTCGACGCACTGACACTGTTCGAAGCCGACCCGGAAACCAAAGCGGTCGTGATGATCGGCGAAATCGGCGGCACGGCCGAAGAAACCGCTGCGGAATTCATCCGCGATCACATGAGCAAACCCGTTGCGGCCTTCATCGCCGGCCAAAACGCACCGCCGGGAAAACGCATGGGCCACGCGGGCGCCATCATCTCCGGCGGTCAGGGCAAAGCCTCGGACAAGATCGCAGCCCTCGAAGCCTGCGGCGTCGGCGTCGCCAAGTCCCCGGCCGAGATCGGCGAAACCCTGGCTCGGGTGGCTCCCTCGCTCAAATAGATCGCCGTAGCTAGGGCGCGCGAGCTGGGCTGGACGGTCTCCGCAGTGAATGGCTCGGCCGCGTTGGAGTCTGTCGGTCACCCGAAGACACCGGGGCGAACGCGGACGCTTCAGCGGCCTGCGCTTTACTTCACTGCGGACACCGTCCAGCCCAGCTCGCGAGGGTGTGCCGCCAGCTTTCTAAAAAGTAGATCTTGCGTCCCGCTCAATCGCGAAGCGAGTCGGGGGCTGGGGGGCGGGCGAAGCGAAGTAAAGCGCAGGCCGCCGCCGAGTGGGTGTTCGGCTTTGCGTCTTCGGGTGACCGACGGACTCCGATGCGGCCGAGCCATGAGCGGCGCCCGCCCCCCAGCCCCCGTCGAATCCCCAGCTCGGACAGTAAAGATGGTACGCTCCACCGTGCAGGTTTCGCGGGGGTTGAGG
>JAJDAL010000014.1 GCA_029261875.1 Deltaproteobacteria bacterium | reverse complement strand
CTTTCACGATGGTGGCGCTCGGGACGTTGTTTCTCGGCGGGTTGTTCGCGCCGTGGGTCGCACCGGATGAGGCCAAGGGGTACATCGCGGGGCTGATCTTGCTCGGTGCCGCGCCGTGCACCGGAATGGTTTTTGTGTGGAGTCGGCTTACCGGAGGCGACGCGACGTTTACGGTCGTTCAGGTTTCGATCAACGACCTGGTTCTACTGATCGCGTTCGCTCCGCTCGTGGCTCTCCTCCTGGGTGTGGCGAACGTGCCGATTCCGTGGTCGACGCTGGTGCTCGCGACCGCGATCTTCGTAATGCTGCCGTTGGTCGCGGGCTACCTCGCCCGCACGCACTTGCTCGCAAGGGGCGGAGAAGAAGCGGTTGATCGGTTTTCGGCGCGCTTCTCGCCGCTCACCTCGTTCGGGCTCCTGCTGCTCGTCATGGTGCTCTTCGGGCTGCAAGCCGAATCGGTGCTGCGTAACCCCCTGGCCGTTGGACTCATTGCGGTTCCGGTGACCCTCCAGGCCTACCTGATCTTCGCGGTGGCCTACGGATGGGCGTGGGCCTGGAGGTTGCCAGCGTCGATCGCGGCCCCGGCTGCGCTCATCGGTACGTCGAACTTCTTCGAACTCGCCGTGGCGGTGGCGATTGGGCTGTTCGGGGTCGAGTCGTCGGCCGCACTCGCCACGGTGGTCGGGGTACTGGTCGAAGTTCCCGTCATGCTCACGCTGGTGAAGCTCGCGAACGCAACCCGCTCTCGAATCGATGCTCGCGCGTCGGTTGCCCCTGCGTGAGCGGCCAGCGGAAATTCCTTGGAATCTCCGCAGCGCGGTGGGGACTGCTCGCCCTTGTGGCCCTGGCATTGGGTACATTGTCTTATTACGTCCGCGACCAGCTCGACCTCGAGTGGAGCGTGGCGTCGTTGCGCGGGTTGGTCTCGAAGGCGGGTCCTTGGGGGCCGGTCCTCTATGTCGCCATCCTTGCGTTCCGCTTCGCCGTGCTGATTCCGTCGTCGATCCTTTTGACCACGGCGGGGCTGTGCTTCGGAGCCGTTCCGGGCACGCTCTACGCTGCGCTCGGCCTCACGCTGTCCGCGCTGCTCAAGTTTGCGGTCGCGAGTATCGCGGGGCGCGACGTTCTGCTCCGCCAACTGCCGGAGAGGTGGAGTTCAGCGCTCGGAGTGGGCGATCAACGATTGACCGTCGGCGGTCTCGCACTCGTCTGCGCGTATCCGTTTGGACCGAAACACGTGTTTCAGATCGCGGCGATTCTTGCGGGGATGTCCCTCTGGAAGTACGCCCTCGCAGTGGCCTGCGGAGCAATCTTCCGAGCGGGGGCGTTCGCACACCTGGGCGAGGCGGTCGCGACGGGGCAGGGGATCGTGCTCGTTTCGGCGGCGCTCCTCGCCTTGAGCTCGGTTCCGCTTGCGATTCCAAGCTGGCGCGCCTGGCTCTTCTCAGCCCGAGGCGTGCCCGCATGATGCGCGCTACAAGGCCCGGTTGGCCCTGGACCGTCGGCTCGGCGACGGTTCTTCTGCCGTCGGCGCGTTGCCGGCTTCGGCTTTTTCACCCTTTGCTACCGACGGCCGGTCTTCGGGCGACTCGCGCGGCGTCGACGGCGGGGGCGGTCGCCCGGTTCGGCGGCGCGGCCCTGCTTCCCGCGTGATCGGACCTTCGGCACCACCGGTTCGAAGTCGATGCGTCGCTGCTCCATGTCCACCGACACCACCCGAACGCGGAGGGGCGCGGCGAGCTGATAGGCCTTCTTGCTTCGCGTTCCCAGCAAGCGGTGCCTCGCGGGGTCATGCTCGTAGTAGTCGTTCTCGAGTGATGTCACGTGCACCAATCCCTCGACGAACACGTCTTGCAGCTGCACGAACAACCCGAAGCCCGTCACCCCGGTGATCACGCCATCGAATTCTTCGCCGATCTTGTCGAGCATGAATTCGCATTTGAGCCAAGCGATGGCCTCGCGCGTGGCTTCATCCGCACGTTTTTCGGTCATCGAGCAATGCTTGCCGAGCTGGTCCATGTCCTTGGACGTGTACGCAAAGCGGCCAGGCTTCTCGCCCGAGAGCGCGTGCTTGATGGCGCGGTGGACGAGAAGGTCCGGGTAGCGGCGGATCGGGGAGGTGAAGTGGGCGTACTCCGGCAGCGATAGTCCGAAGTGTCCGAGGTTGTTTGGCTGGTAGGCCGCGCGGGCCATGGAGCGCAGCAGCACGGTCTCGACCAGGCTTGCGTTGGCTTTGCCCTTGATGCGCTCGAGTACCTGAGCGAAGTGCCGGGGCTGGAGGTCCTTGACCTTGGGAAACGGGACTCCAAAAGTGGCGAGGAAGGCCTTCAGTTCCCGGAGGCGCTCCTGCGTCGGTTTGTCGTGCACGCGGTACAAGGTCGGGATCTTCTGGCGCCCCAGGAAGCGAGCGGCGGACACGTTGGCCGCAATCATGCACTCCTCGATCATCCGGTGGGCGTCGTTTCGTTCGTAGCTGCTGATCGATTCGATCCGGCGGTCCTCCCCCAGCTCGACGTAGGCCTCCGGGATGTCGAAGTCGATGGCGCCGCGTTTTCGGCGCTGGGCGAGCAGCGCCCGAAACACGTCGTTCAGGTTCTCGAGGTGCGGCAGCAGCCGGGCGTGCTTCCGGCGCAGCTTCGCGTCACCGTCGAAGAGCAGGGCCGCGACCTCGTCGTAGGTGAGCCGGGCCTGGGAGCGCATGACCCCTTCGAAGAAGCGCGCCCGGGAGACCTTCCCGTCACGCCCCACTCGCATCTCGCAGACCATGCAGAGGCGATCGACTTTCGGGTTGAGGGAGCAGAGCCCGTTCGAGAGCAGCTCCGGCAGCATGGGAAGGACCCGTCGTGTGAAGTAGACCGACGTCCCACGGTTCCGGGCTTCGGCGTCGAGCGCCGAGGCGCGCTCGACATAGTGCGCGACATCCGCGATGGCGACGTACAAGCGCCAACCCGAAGGGGTGGGCTCGCAGAAGACCGCGTCGTCGAAGTCGCGCGCGTCCGCGCCGTCGATCGTCAGCAGCGGCAGATCCCGCAGGTCCTCGCGCCCGCGCGTCGCCTTGGCGGGCACTTCTTTACCGAAGCGTTGGACCTGCTTCTCGACCGCCGGAGGCCACTCCGTCGGCAGGCCGTGGGCGTGGATCGCAATTTCGATCTCGATGCCGGGTGAAGTGGGCTTGCCGAGCACCTTGACGATTCGGCCGATCGGTTGAGTCTGCTGGGTCGGCTGGGTTTCAATTTCGGCGAGCACCACCTGACCGGGCCTCGCGCGCCCAGCCGCGTCGCTGGGCACGACGATCCGGTGGATGATGCGCGGATTCTCCGGCACGACGAAGCCGACGCCGCGCTCCTGGAGGTATTTGCCGACGATCGAGCGGGTGTTCCGCTCCAGTACTTCGACGAGGGACCCTTCCGGTCGCCCGCGGCGATCGTGGCCCCGGATTCGAACCGCAACCCGGTCCCCGTGCATGAGCTCGCGCATGGTACTGGACGCGAGGTACACGTCCTCGACGTCGTCTTGGTCCGGAATCACGAAGCCGAAGCCGTCGCGGTGGGCGCTCACCGCGCCCGTGACGAGCGCAATCCGGTCGACCAGGCAATAGCCCTCTCGACGGTTCCGAAGGATCTGCCCATCGCGCACCATGGCCTTCAGCCGGATGCCGAGCCCGCGCCGCTCCTGAGAATCGAGATCGAAGGCGTCGACCAGGCCGTCGAACGGAACCGGAGCGCCAAGGTCTTCCAGGTGCTGGCGGATGTACGTCCGGCTCGGCACCGGGTGCGCATACTTGCGGGCCTCCGCCTTGGCCTCTGAATCCCGTCGCTCCCACGCGCGCTTTTTCGACATGCAGGGCAGGGTAGGAGGTGCCGCGCGGCCGCGCGAGCTGTATCAACGGCCGTGCGAAGCGCTACCGGTGCGAGAAACGCCGCGTGGGTCGAAAAAGTCGCAGTGGATCTTGTTCCGCGCGTCGATCGCGGGGCTGCGGCCCTGCTTACAGAGCGAGGACCAAGTTCAGGGCGCCAACGACCACGGCGAGGGAACCCATCAGAACCAGCTGGGGCCACTCGGACCACGCGGGCTGTCGCAGCGTGTCGATTCCACCGTGCCAAAACGTATTCGCCAAGCGATAGATCGATTGCCGGCTGCGGGATTTCGTCCAGTTGGCGGTTCGACTGGAGGCGTAGTCGAAATCGTAATAGGGGTCGTCGGGGTAGGCGGGCCGGTTGCTGTCGGAAAAGGATTGGAAATGAGGACGTGCGCCGCCGCGGAGACGTTCGAGTCCGATCGGTTGGCCCTGTTCGTCGTGGAAGGAAAAGCCGTAGGTTGGGTCCAATACGATGGTTCCATCCTGGCAGGTCGCCTCCACGAGCGCGTGGACCGCATCTCCGGACGTGTGATAGAGCGTAATTTGCGTCGCTCGAATTCCGACGCTCTTCAACATGCAGATCAATAGGCGTGCGGAGCCCGAACAGCATCCGCCGGTTCGCAAAACGGAAACCGGGGTGGCGCCAAGGGATGCGAGGAGGGGAACGTCGATGAACGCAGGGTCGTCGGGAAGTTGGCGGGTGCGTGCGTAGACAGAACCCGCGAGCGTTCGGGCGAGCGCCACGCATTGGTCGCTGCCGGCGGCGACGTCCGCAGCATGGCGCCGGATTCGCCGCCGCTCGGACGCGAAGTGCGTCCCAAGTGCCAGGATGGAAAGCGCGATGGCGATGTTTAGGTAGATCAGCATTAGCGTCCCTGCGGATTGGCGCCACGCATCCTGGCTCCGACGAGTCTAACACGCACCGTGTGTCCGCGACGTCCGGCGGCGGCTCGGACGAATACCCGTGTGCATCCGATGTGCATCTAATCCGACACGGCCGTTGAATGTGACGAATTTTTCACCTGCAACACCATGCTCATCGAAACGCGCGAGGAAGCAATTCGGGACACATGTTGCTCACTGCACCGCAAGGTCGAACCGATGTGCGATAATCGATGGTGGTTCGATTCAATCCCCACTCCACGCACCGGTACCCCCCAATGCGACGACTTCATCGCACGCAGTGCGCCGCCATCCGATCGGTTCGAATCTTGGGTCTCGGGTTGGTGACGCTGCTCGTTGGACTGGCGGCCAACGCCGAGGACGGGTGCCAGTCCGCGATCTGCGCGCGTGTCGAGAGCGAGGAGTTGATTCGGATTACAGCGCCGGGCGTGTTCGAAACGACGCTCACGGTGCAAGAGGGCTTTGCGGGCGACTTCTACAATCTTCAACGGGACCCCGATCGGACGCGGGACCTGACGCCCAAAGACCCGGAGAACGGATTGCTTTGGACGAAGGTTGCAAAACCACGCACCACCTCCGGGGGGCCATCGTGGTACGCGAACCAAGCGGACGAAATCGATATTCTGGAAGCCAGCGGAGCGCGTGTTCGGGTGCGCCACTCCGGGTATCACCATAAATACGGGTTGCCCGGAGCGGAGTCCTCCTGGCTCAATCTTCCGTTCGAACAGACTTTTACCGTGTACTCGAGTGGCCACGTGTTCATCGACTATGCATTCCCGGTCAACTTTGACGTCGGGCTTCACGAATTCACCTTCATTCTCAAGACTACACGCGAATGGAGCCAGCATCCCGATGCACTTCATGCTGGGGAAGCGCGCTGCGTAGGTCAGAATGGCGACGACAAACCCACCGGCTCGACCAAGACCGCCTTCGCGCTCACGACGAGCGATGGACCGAGCTACTTCCAGGATTTCCTGCTTGTCATGGACCAGGGGAACTATCGCGCCGCCTACTGGAACGAGGGGTTTTTTCCGTCGAGTGGGATGCGGGGCGATTTCCGCTGCTCCATGGATATTTCGTCTCGATTTCCCGCGGGCACGTGTACCAACTGCCAACGCATGGTTGCTCCACCCGTCAAACGTTTCAGCGCCATGTTGGGTTTCTTCGAAGACGTCAACGATGAGTCGCGCGCTCTCCTCTTCGCCAATGATTTCCGAAACCCCGATTCGCAATTCAGCGTTCTCGAGGGATTGAGGATCAGCAACGATGCAGGGGACTACAACGAAGACGGGTACAACGAAGCCGAGGGCGCCTATGTGGTCGATCGTTCCGGCGCGGATCGGGTCGCGTTCACGCTCCACGCCAACCAACCGCGGATGTATCCGACCTTCAAGATCAAGAATTGGAACGACCTGGATCCTCGAGAGGTTCGAGCCAACGATGTTCCGTTGATCGGAGGCGTCGACTACGACGCCTCGGTCCAGGGCGCGACGCTGATCCTCCAGCTTCGGCAAGAATGGTACGAACCCGTCGATGTCGTGATCGAGCCCCCGGGTCTCGGAATTCCCATCCCGGTCGTGCCACTTCACGGGGTCGCGATCCTCGCGGCCAGCCTCGCAGTCTTGGGCGCACAACTCGTTCGAAAAAGACGATTCTCCTGAGAGCGAGCTTCAGGTCGACGCTATTGCCCCATAGAGGTGCGAACGAACGAAGACGGCACCCGGCGAAGCACGATCAAGCCGGGAGTCAACAGGAGAAGAGCCAACAGCAGCAGCCCGACGGGGGGGAGCAATGGGATCGAGGGCGTGGAGTGAATGCGAAAGACCGCGCCGCTGAGCGGGCTTCCATCGCCGGGTGTTACGATGAAGAGTTCTCCCATGCCATCCTCTCCGAAACCCACGACGTTGGAAAGGGAGTGCCCGCCCTGGCTGGGGGAGAGTTCGGCGGTTCGCGTGGTCGCGTCGAGCGACGCCGTATCCAGCGACCCGATTTCGTTCAGGCAGAAGTCGGCAAAGAAGTAGTGCCCCCGAAGCTGGGGTGCCGAGACTCCGCGGTACACGTACCCACCCGTAACCGAACCGGAACAATTGGGTTGGGTGTCGTCGTGGGCGTATTGGTAGATCGGCAGGGTCAGAGAGGGGTCGTTGCAGGGCGGTGCCGGGGCGGGGTCCGTCGCGACACACTCGCTTCCCTCCATGACATCCCAACCGTAGTTCCGCCCGCCCGGATCGCCGGCGGCTTCGAAGTTGATTTCTTCGCGCAGCTCCTGCCCCACATCGCCCAACCATTGGTCTCCGGTCAGGCGGTCAAAGCTCCAGCGAAAGGGATTCCGATTTCCGAAGGACCAGATTTCATCCAATACGGTGGGATCCGAAACGAAAGGGTTGTTGGCCGGGACCGTGTACGTGGTCCCGAGGCCGCCGCTCACATCGATGCGTATGGTCTTGCCCAACAGGGATTGCGGGTCCTGCGCCTTCTCCATGGGGTCGAAGGGGCCGCTGCCCCCATCTCCCAGCGCGAGATAGAGATATCCATCGACGGGACTGAAGGCGATCGTGCCCCCGTTGTGGTCCGTATGGGTTTGCGCAATCGCAATCACGGTTTCACCCACCGGCATCGCCACATCCGGATCCGCGCTGACCCGATAGCGCCCGATGATCGACTCATCGTCTTCATTCATGTAGTAGACGTAGAAGAGGCCGCTGCTCGCGTAGTCCGGGGCGAAGGCGAGGCCGAAGAGCCCATAGGCATCGCGCGTCGAGACGAGCGCGCGGATGTCCAGAAAAGCGGTAGGGAGAAGAACGCCCGATTTGAGGATGCGGATCACTCCCGCGCGCTCGACGATGAATAACCTCGGGTCCCCGGTCGGCGCGGTCGCGAAAACCGGCTCTTCGAGCCCGGACGCCACTCGCACCGTATAGAGGGCAGGGGCAGCTTCAGCACGTAAGTCCGCGGTGAACAACAGCGCAACTACAGCAACGATCCCAAATGTTCTTGAACGCATCGCCAGCATCATCGCACCGATGGGGTGCGCCCGCCAAGCGACGGTTTCCGCCCGCGACGGGGCATTCCCGATCTTCGTCGCTATCGGGGGGCCGCGCCGGTCGGTGGGGTGCCCGGGAGGAGTTCGAGGTCGATCTCGAGCTGGTGTTCGGTGAGGCGCAATCTGCGCAACTGCAACGCGCGAGCGCGATCGACATCGTTGCCGACTCCAAACAGGAGATGATCCAAGGAAAAGATGGCGCGCTCGCCCCATTGTCGCGAGAGCGCGTCGAACCCCAACTCGCGCAAATCGAGGGCGAGCTGTTCTTCGGCGTCGGCGGCGAGAATCCAGGCGCCGGATTCTCTGGCCTGGTCTGCCGCACGCATTCGTTTCTCGAGCGAGGCGGACGCGTCCGACCGTTGCGCGTCGATTTCCGCGAGATCGACGAGCGCGTAGGCGGAATCGAGCTTGCGCAGCATGGCTTCGTTGATTGCCAACCCACTTTTCAGGTAGGCCGTGGCCAGTACGTGTTGCTGATCGTCGAGCAGCACGGCACCGAGTTGCGCGTCCGCGCTGCCTCTCGACTCGCTTTCGATCGCGTGCAACAGGTTGGCTGCCTCCGAGACCAGGGCCACCCGACGCTCTACGTTTTCGGGGTCGACGGTGTGACTCAGGAGGAGTTTCGCTTCGGCGCCGTAACGGCGGTCGCCGGATTTTTCTGCGCTACGAATCAACGCTTCGATGGCTTCCGCCGCGTCGCCCCGCAACTTGGGGTTGGTCTCGGCGCGCAGGAGCGTCACCCGTGCGGCGACGAGTTGGGCCCGGTGGGTGTTCGTCGGGCTGCAATTGCAGCGGAGGGATGCGGCCACTGCTTTCTCTGCCCAATCTTCCGCTTCGCTGAGGTCGCCGCGCTCGAGCGCGATGGCGGCGAGATGCGCACCCCCTTCGGAGACCCCGACGTCGATGCCGTGACGCGTTGCAAAGTCCGTGGTGGTCTCGATGAGTTTTTGGCCTTTCTCCAGTTCTCCCATCTTGGCGTAGAGCGCCCCGGTTTCCTGGGTGGCGAGTCCCCAGACGGGGACATGGACGATTCGACTTCCATCGCTGCCGTGTTCGATGGCCTCGGCGTAGAACTCGAGCGCCAGGGGATAGAGTCCCAAGCTGGTGGCGGACCAGCCCAGCCAGCACAGGCTCCTGCCGATGCGAAAGGAGTCGCCCATCGCGCTAGCGATCTCGAGTGCCTGGGTGGCGTGGGAGAGGGAGGCGCGATGGCGACCGGTCGCTTCTTCGTGCCACGCAATCTGCATCAATTCCGACCATCGTTGGGCTGGGTTTTCTTCCTGGGCTGCGACCGCGACGCCTACGCGGCCTTCGGCGGCGGGTGTGTCCGGTGTCGCGGCCAGGTCGGCGTTGGAGGGCGCGACGGCCGACAGCCAACACGCGATTCCCACCGAGAGGATGAGAACCTTTGAGGACCTCATGAATCGTTTCCCGCGTGCTGAACCGGTGAGCGTCTTTGGATCAAAACCCTTGCCTGGCCGCGACCTCCGCGGTTCGAGCCGACGCGACCGATCAGACTCGGCATGGCTGGGAAGAGTTCGCGATAGATGTCATGTCGGGGATGATGCCCGGCCCCGTCGAAGCGAAGCACGAAGTCCGAGTCGACCAGTTGGAATCCCGGCACCATGGCGTAGCTCGCGGGACCGATCAGGTAATCCTCGCCCACCAGAACGATGGCCTTGCGGGCTTCGGCGAAATGCTTCTCCCAGAGCCTGGCGGTTTCGAGGGATGGCGGTCCCTGGCGGCCGGGTTTGTAGAGCAAGAGGTGAACGAAGACCAGGCGCGGGTCGTCGAGCGAAATTCCACCGCTGTAGTCGCGCAACAGTTCGCTCGCGGAAGGCAGGCCTTTTTGCGACTGGGCGCCTTGGAACCCCTTGCTACCCGGACGGTTGGCGCCGGCGAAGGCGTTGCAGGCTGGGCAATCCATTCCGATTGGCTCGATCAGCAATACCTTGCCCTTGTAGGTGGACAGCGCGACGCGATCGCCTTGGGGGGTCCGCAACTTCAAGTCGGGGTAGGGCTCGCCTACCCGCGGTGGCCAGATGTGAGTCGGAGCGGATGTAGATACAGTGGACGCGCTGAAGCTGGGTGGCGTCTCCTCGACCGCGCACGCCGCGAGCAGCGAAAGGCACAGAGCGATTGTGAAGCGGTTGCGGCGCATAGGAGGCTCCGATCGACTCCCATTCAGATCGGACGCCGGTCGAGCCGGCTGGAGTGCCCAATGCGGACGTATTTCGACCGAAAGCGCGGTTCATGACCTATTTCGCTGCGGATGGGGGCGAGGTGAAGATCAAGATTCCCGCGTTGCGGAAGATCGGCCAGCCACGAAGCGACGCGGAATTCTGCGTTGACTCCTTTGGTTTGAAGTATCGCGGCAGCCTCTCCTGCTATATCGACGGGGTGGTTTTCTCTACGGTGCGTGCGAGAGGCAGCTGCTCTACTTCATGCGCGATGTGCTGGCTGTTCGGCGTCGGGATAGACAACAGTCCGCCTTGGCGCTGGTCCGGCGCCCGGTCCGTGGCGGTTCGATCCCAGGGGGCCCTAGATTTCGATGACGAAGCCGCGGCGTGGAAAGTGCACGTGCAACGGGCCGAACGGCTCGGTCTCGCGTTCCACGATGCAGCGTGTGGGCGTGAGGGCGACGAGCGTGCCTGAGACGGACACCGTGCCGTAATCCGACGGTGCGACCGATACGCGCTTGCCGATGCGGGCATCGGGCTCTCCGGTCGAAACGGGGAGCGGGCGCGGTTTGGCGGCCTTCGCCACTTCGAACGCGCGTTCGGGCGCCCACTCTTCGCGTTGGCCATGTCCAATGGCGGCGATCCGGTCGTACCAGCGGACGACGTGGGCAAAGCGCGGGTCGAGCGGGCGGCGGCTGCTGCTGACGTTCAACCAGAGGGGATGGAAGGCGGAGAAGTCCGCAAGTGACGGGTTATCGTCGACCAGGAAATCCCGGCCCGACAAGCGTTGCTCGAGTTCGACGAGAAAAGCCTGCATCACGCCGCGGGCGGCCGCGCCCTGCTTGGGCTTCACCGTCGCATCCCGCATCATTCCTGCCCGGTCGCGCGCGAACTTGAGCGTTCCGAACAGACCCATGCGACGCAGCAACGTTCCGAGCAAGGTCGCGGGCGATACGCTCCCGATCGCGGCGAAGAAGACGTCCCCCTCCGCCTGGTCGATGATCGCGGCGGCGTCTGCGTTGACGCGCTCGGGGTCGAGTTCCGGTGCACTCGCCAGATTTGCGACCTCCTGTGCAATTACGAACGTGTCGCAGAAAATGTCGGCACCGATCTGCGCGATCGGTATGCGGCGGTAACCGCCACTCAAGGGGTCGACGTTCGGTCGCGGCGGCTGTTCCGGTGACAACACCGATTGCCAGCGCATCTGCTTGTGTCCAAACATCAGCCGGATCTTCTCGGCATAGGGGGACAATTCGTAGTGGTGAAGAATCAGCGTCTCGGTCATGGTGGCTCCCCGCGGTGAAGGCGCGATATTTCCCGGTCGTTGTCGCCTGAGACGATAGCTCGGATCACGATCCCGCCGAATCCTCGATACGACTCGTCAGGAGGTCCGGTTTTCCACTAGGGGGTAGAGACGAGGGGGCACGTCCCGCGCTTTCATGCCGATAAACCTGGACGAGGTGTCCTCCGATCACGGTGCAGGTGTACGAATCTCTGCTCCGCGAACAGGCAAACCGTCGGAAGACGCTTACAGGGAACGCTCAACATGGGCGTCCGGTCGCGATCGGAATGACTCCTCAGCGATATCGGTTAGGGACAGTTCGGTCCGGCGCAGGCCAATGGGCAAGCATCGCACTTCGGGCCCGGCGCTTGGTTGAAGAGTTGGAACGTTTTCAGGATGTCGGTGCCGCCGATGATCTGGCCCGCATTGTCGAGGTCGAACTGCGCGCAGGGCGCGGTGCCCGAGATGCCGCAGTTGCTGCCCGAGCGATCCTTGTTGAAGGACGCCAGGTGCTCGCCGACGTCGACGCCGCCGACGAACTGTCCCGGCGTTCCGAACTTCGCGTCGCAGGGATTGCCGAAACCGTCTCCGTCGTCGTCGAGTTGTCCGCCGGTCGTGGTCTGGAAACTTTCGCGCGCGGGCTGGCCCGGTGATCCGAGCACCGGGTTCGGAACCTCGACGCAGTTGTCCGCGCGATCGGGAACGCCATCCCCGTCGGCGTCGGCTTCCACCAGAGGGATCGGGAGTGTGGTTCCCGGCGCGGATACACTGAGCCCGTCTGCGCCCAACTGCATCAGATCGAAGCGCGGAAGTCCGGTGCCGGTCACCACGACCACCGCCTGCTCATCCTCACCGATCCCGGCCCCGAGCGGCACGACCGGCCCGGGAATCGTCTGGCGCGCGTGCCAGGCGGCGGTGATCCGCAGGTTCTGCATGTCCGGGTCCTGGTTGATTCCGTCGGTGATCTTCTGCGCCACCACCGTGGGCGAATCATCGGCCGCGATGCTCACGGCGGGTCCGTAGAGCGCGACGCTCCCGCCATGTCCACACACCGGGTCCGGGTCGAAGTGCGGAGACTGGGAGGGATTCGTCTCGGCGCCGAGCGCAAGCGCGACGCTCGGGGGAGGAAACACGTTGTGGATGTGAAACACGCCGCACTGGTCCGGGAAGCTCCAGAACAGTTGCGTTGGATCCAGCACCGGCTGACCGCAATCATCGGCGGCATCGGGATACGCGAAGGGACCGTCCGTATGTGCCTGGCGCGGATTACTGGTTAGCCACAGGCTGGCACCCGGAGCGGGCTCGAAGGGATTTCCGGTGTTGCGCGGAACGCCGGCATTGATGATGACCTTTCCGTCCGTCAGCGGGACCCCGGTGATGAAGAACGAAATTGCGGGGTCGAGGCATTTGAGGGCGTTCAGATTGTCGCTGGTTAGGAGTCCGATCTCGCTCGCGGGGGCGTACAGTGTCGATGCGCTGGGCCCGACGCCGGCGGCATTGAAGTTCGTCACCAGTAGGTCTGCGGCGGATACGTTGGCCCCGACACTCGGCGAACCGGGCGCGAGGGAAAAGAGCGCCCAATCCGACATCGCGTTGCCCGTCGGGGGAATCGTCGCCGACCCGCCGCCTGCGATCAGCCCGCTGTTGGGGAGCCCGGCTTTCATCAAGCACAACGCGTCCAAGACGTCGCCGGCCAGCAAGCCCATGTCGAGATCGATGCGGGCATAGATCGAGAGTCCCACCCCCGGCGTGAAGACCAGAATGTCCCCGGCACGCGCGCCAAGAGAAGTGAGGGTGGGGGATCCCGGCGCCAGCGAGAAGTAGACCGGGCGGTCCGGGACCGTATCGCCGGTGCCGTCGGCGTAGCGCGGAGGCTGGTTGGTGAGCGCGTCCAGGTCGTCGCCGGGGTTCCCGATCTGGAAGACGAGCACCTGTTCGTCCACGAGTTCCAGGTTGGTGTCGTTGAAGTAGGAGGCGAATTCATCGCCCAGGGCCTCGCCGTTCGCCGCCTCGCGATTGACTCCGGTGTTCGCGGAACCGACGGCCTGCGCGTCCACCGAGAAGGCCACGGTGGTATTCGCCTTCTCACCGAAAACGTCGACCCCGTAGGAAAGCGCGTCGAGGTTGTCTCCCTGCACCAGGCCCAAGTTGGTCTTGGGAATCCGCGGCAGCGGCGGATTGGCGATTCCCAGGATGTCGGCGGGGTCGAGCGTCGTGGTGACGCCGCCCGTGTTGATCGAGAACGAAGGCTCCTGAACCGGGCGATGCGTGCTCTCGCCCAGGATCGTTGCGAGAGGCGTCCCGCTTGGGTTTCCAACGGGGACGAGGGGGATGGCGGGGGGCGGATGCGTATAGGTGTCGAATAGCGGGGGCAGGGCCTTCACGTTGGACGTCGATACGCGCACCGGCTTGTTGTTGGTCAGCATGAGGGAATTCGTGGCAGTGATCACGGCACCATCGGTGTCGGGGCCTTCGATTTCGACGACCACGAAAACGTCGAAGAAACTGTCGGCCAGGAACGTGCACGACTCTTCGTGGGAAATCACTTCTCCAACGGAGCTCCGTTCCGGATCATTGCGTACCACCACTTTGCCGAACACCGGATGATCGGCTTCGAGCGTCATCGCGATGATTTCGGTGTCGATCTTGCAGTTCTCGCCGTCGACCTGAACGGGGTCGCCGCGCTGAACCGTGGTGGGCCCCTTCAGGTTGATTTCCTGTTCTCCCAAACCCACGACATCGAGCAGGACCGTCATCTCGGATTCGAAACTGTCGGTCCCCGCGCCGGGAAACTCGCTCTGGGCAGCAGCGGGGCTCGCCAAGGCCAGAAGGAACGCAAGGAGACTGAATCCGCCACTGCGACGGAATCGATTCGAAAATACAACCACTTGAAAATGCAGCATTTTGATCCCCGACCGGTGCAAGCAACACGCCGATTCTACTCAATTTTGGCGTCGCAGAGGGGGAAATGACCCGTTTGGTCGCGGGGGGCGTCTCCGTCGCTAGGGACAGTTCGGCCCGACGCAGGCTAGCGGGCAGGCGACACACTTCGGGCCCGGCGCCTGATTGAAGAGTTGGAACGTCTTCAGGATGTCGGTGCCGCCGATGATCTGGCCCGAGTTGTCGAGGTCGAACTGCGCGCAGGGCGCGCTGCCGGAGATGCCGCAGTTGCTGCCCGAGCGGTTCTTGTTGAAGGACGCCAGGTGCTCGCTGACGTCGACGCCGCCGACGAACTGTCCCGGCGTTCCGAATTTCGCGTCGCAGGGGTTGCCGAAACCGTCGCCGTCATCGTCGAGTTGGCCGCCGGTCGTGGTCTGGAAACTTTCGCGCGCGGGTTGTCCCATGCTGCCGAGTGCGGGATTGAAGACGCCCACGCAGTTGTCTGCGTCGTCCGGAACGCCGTCCGCGTCCGCGTCGACCCCTGCCGCGAGGGACGTGAGGTCGACTTTGGTGTTTTCCGGGATGCCTTCGGGACCAGAGGCGACGACGATGTTCGGAAAGGTCTGGTTGAAGCCGCCCTGGGAAAACTTCACGTCATAGGTGCCGACCGGGACTTCGATCTTGTAGCCGCCGGAGGGGAGTGTGGTCGTCGAGTTGACGAGGTTCGCGGTGCCCGCGGTAAAGGCTTCCACCGTCATGCCGCCGATAGCCTCGCCGAAGTCGGGCGTGTAGAAGTCGTCGCCGTCCTGGTCGTCGAATGCGACGCCGGTGATGAAGGGGCCCGTGTCCGAGCGGTGAGCGAAATTGGTCACGATGTAGACCGAGTCGAAGCTTCCGTCGAGGCCCTCATTGATCCCGACACCGATCTCTTTCCACTCGCCGTACATCATGGTGCTGCGGTGCCCACGGCTGGCGGTGTCGAAGTCGTTGAAGAGTCCCGCGTGGGAATTGGCGACGGCGGCCGTGAGGTCGTCGATCATTCCATTCGACGGGCCTTCGGCGGCAAACGCGAGATTCTCGCGACCCGGGACGAAGCTGACCGGCGTGGCGGCGCCGTAGAGGAGCGTGTAGCCGGCCACATCGAAGAAATCGAAGAAGCTCAGCAGCGGGACGTAACCTTCGGCGAACATGCGATCTTCGGCGTCGGTGCCGAAGCACGTATGGCAGAACGTGTTGTTGTCGTTCAATAGGGTCGCGTAGCCGCGCGCCGCGTCGACGATGTCGTTGCTGATGGCCACCGGCTGGTGGGGCCCGTCCTGGATCAGGTAGGCGTTGCCGCCGAGGGTCGGGGGCCCTTCGTTGAGGCTCCCGGTACCGAGCCGGGTGACTTCGGACGCGGGATCGAGCCGGGCCCGGTTGATGAGTTCCACCATGTATTGCTCGTACTCCGTGGGCACGGCGGTGGCCGGCTGCGGGAGGACGACCCAAAGCAGGGGCAGTAGGGCGAAAGTAGTGCGGATGGCGGCGTTGGGCATGGAGCTTCCTCGATCGGGGGCAGGATCTGCTTCGGCCGCCCATTCTGCTTCCCGCGGGTTCGAAAATCAAACGTCTCCGCGCTCCTCCAAGCGGGTGCGTCCGCGGTTCCCCTCTCGGGACGGGCATCCGCGCGCGTTTCTGCCCCCGCACTGCCTGTCTTTGTGGGGGGATTCGGGTGCGCTAGACGGGCCAAGCCGGCGGGGGGTAAGATCCTCCGGGCGCGTTCGCGCACGGAGGGCACCATGGGCAAACTTGCTGGCTACTTGCTGGTTTCGGCGGCGATTCTCTTACTGACCCCAGGGGCACACGCGCTCGGGTCCTTCGTGTCTTTCGAAACCGGTCAGGTTCGTCCGCTCGCACTCTCTCCCGACGGGACGCGGCTCTTCGCCGTCAACACGCCGGACAATCGTCTCGAGATTTACGCGATCTCTGCCTCGAGCGTCGTCCATTTGGAATCGGTGGCCGTGGGGCTCGAACCGTGCGCGGTTGCGGTGCGCGCGGATGGCGAGGTGTGGGTGGTCAATCACCTGTCGGACAGTGTTTCGATCGTCGACACCACCAGCACACCGGCGCGCGTGGTACGTACCCTCCTGGTCGGTGACGAGCCGCGCGACATCGTATTCGCGGGCCCCCAGGAGGGCGGTGGAAGCGGGCCTTTCACGCGCGCCTTCATCACCACGGCACACCGCGGGCAGAACAGCCCGTTCGACCCCGAACTCACCACCGCGGGAGTGGGACGCGCCGACGTCTGGGTCTTCGATGCGACGAATCTCGGAAGTGACTTCGGCGGCGACGAACTCACGATCCTTACGTTGTTTGCCGACACGCCCCGGGCGCTGGCCGCGACCCCCGACGGCAGCACGGTGTACGCCGGCGTCTTCCACGGCGGAAACCAGACCACGGCGGTCAACGAAGGCACCACCTGCGACGGCGGTGCCTCGGCGGGGACCTGCAGCGGCGACGGGATCACATCGCCGGGCGGGCTTCCCGGGGGCCTGATCCCCGGCGGCCTACCGGCACCCAACGACAATCACGTTGGAACGTTGGGACCGGAAACCGGAATCATCGTGGGCATCAATCCCCAAACCGGTTTGTGGGAAGACGAACTCGGGCGCAATTGGAACAATGCCGTGCGTTTCGATCTGCCGGACCTCGACGTATTCGAGATCGACGCCCTGGCGAATCCGCCGGTCGAGGCGAGCAGCTTCGCGGGCGTGGGGACGATTCTCTTCAACATGGCGGTGAACCCCGTGTCGGGCAAGGTCTACGTGACCAATACCGACGCCAACAATCGGGTTCGCTTCGAAGGCGAGGGCGTGTACGCGAGCGGTTTCAAGCCGCTGGGCGAGCCGGCCTCGGTGCGCGGCCAACTCCACGAGGCGCGCGTGACCGTGCTCGACGGCGCAAACGTCCTGCCGCGCCATCTGAACAAACACATCGATTACAGCGCGATCCCCCAACCCGGGAGCACCAAGGAGCGCAGCCTCGCGACGCCTGTGGATCTCGCGGTGACGAGCGACGGGACGACGCTCTACGTTGCGGCGTTCGGTTCCGGCGAGATCGGTGTGTTCGACACCGCGACTCTCGAAGCCGACACCTTCAGCCCGGATGCCGCAACGCACATTCCGGTGTCGGGCGGTGGCCCTTCGGGCGTCGTGATCGACGAAGCGAATCAGCGCCTCTACGTGTCGACCCGCTTCGACAACGGTCTCTCGGTCGTCGATCTCTCCGGGGGGCCGGTCGGGACGGAGGTGGCCCACTTTGCGCTCCACAATCCGGAGCCGCCGCAGGTCGTCTCCGGCCGGCCCGTGCTCTATGACGCCAAATTGACCTCGAGCAATGGCGAGGCTTCGTGTTCTGCGTGCCACGTGTTTGCGGACTTCGATAGTTTGGCCTGGGATCTCGGCGACCCCGACGGCGATGTGGCGAACAACCCCAATCCCTTCATCAACTTCGTGACGGGAACCCCCTTCCATCCCAACAAGGGCCCCATGACGACCCAGAGTTTGCGCGGGCTCGCCCATCTGGGGCCCATGCACTGGCGCGGCGATCGCACGGGGGGCAACGACGTGCCGCCCGGGGATCCGCTCGACGAAGTGGCGGCCTTCAACGCCTTCAACGTCGCGTTCCCGGGCTTGATCGGCCGCGACGAGGGCGAGCTTCCGGCCGCGACCATGCAGGCCTTTACGGACTTCATCCTCGAGGTCACCTATCCCCCGAATCCGATTCGCCCGCTCGACAACACCCCGAGCAGCGACGGCCAGTTGGGCGAAACCTTCTACTTCAATCAGATCACCGACGGTGGAACGACGTGCAACGGTTGCCATGAACTGGACCCGGCGACCGGAGCGTTCGGCGGAGCCGGCGCATCGAGCTTCGAGGGCGAGACCCAGGAGTTCAAGATCGCCCATTTGCGCAACCTGTATCAGAAGGTCGGGATGTTCGGGATGCCCGACACGGGCGTAATCGGGGGAGGCGACCACCAACACAAGGGCGATCAGGTCCGAGGATTCGGTTTTCTCCACGATGGCGCGATCGATACCGTATTCCGTTTCGTGAGCGCCAACGTGTTCAACTTTCCGGGTGGGGACGTTCAGCGTCGACAGGTCGAACAGTTCATGATGGAATTCCCTTCGACCCTCGCACCCATCGTCGGGCAGCAGGTCACCCTGGCGTCTTCCGCGGATACGGATGCGGTGGCGAGGATCAACTTGATGATCGCGCGTGCGGGCACCGCCTTCGCGCTGGTCGACCATCCCGGCGCCAACGAATGTGATCTCGTCGTAAAGGGAACCGTCAACGGCGAAGCGCGCGGCGCGTTGTTCGACCCGGGCAGCGGGGACTTCATCTCCGATCGCATCGCGGATCCCCCGGTTCCCGTGGCGTTCGTCTTGGGGCTCACCGACACCGCGGGTCAGGAGGCGACGTTCACCTGCACCCCGCCCGGTTCCGGAGAACGCGTGGGAATCGACCGGGACGAGGATGGCATTCGCGACGGCGACGACAACTGCCCGGGCGCTGCAAACCCCGGTCAGCAGGACGCGGACAGCGACGGAATCGGTGACGCGTGCGAGGTGAAAGCCTGCTCGGACGGGATCGACAACGACGGCGATGGCACCTTCGATCTCCTGGATCCCCAGTGCACGGGTCCCAACGACGGGGCCGAGGCCTGCGGGATCGGCTTCGAGTTGGCGATCCTGCTCCCAATCTGGGCGCGCTTGCGACGACGCGCCGTCGCGCAGCGGGCGGTTCGCCGCTAGGCGGTAGAACGGCGGGGTCTTTCAGGGCGCCTGGGCCCGTTGGCGAAAACGCGCGCGGCCGTCCGCGTGCGCCCGACTAGGGCGCTACCGACGGGTCGCAGGCCACGCTTGGCGTTTCGATCGCGTCGATGGCGTCGCAGGCGCCGTCCGTGCAGAAGCTTTCCACCTGACCGCCCGGTTGCAGGAACGTGACCAGCTGCAAGCGCGCAGCGGGTGTGAGCCGGGGGCCGTTGTGGGGATCGCACGTATTGGTCGGGATCTGGTTACCGAGTTCCGGAATGTTGGGGATGTGGAGCGGGTCGAAGAGGTCGAAGTAGCCCGTGTCGTAGATCGTCATGCCGTTGTCGACGGGGCCTGCCGCGTCGGGAATTCCAACGATGCCCTGCAACACGGATTCTTGGTTCGAAAGACCGAGGGTTCGGGCTGCCACCTCGGTGCATTGATTGGAGACTTGCTTGTCGAGCCAGCCGACTGTGTAGAGCAGTTTGCTGGGATCGCCGCTGCCGGGGAACGGGTTGCTGGTGATGCGGTTGGCGAAACCACCCGGCTCCGCCGAAGCCCAGAGTTCGTGGATCAATCCGCCGACGCCGATCGCCTGGTCCATCGGGTCGCTGAGGCCGATCGGGGGAAGTAGCGCTTCGAACAGTGAGAACTGGGTGGAGCGCTGGAGCAAGCAGGCAAAGTTGGTCGAAGGAACATCGAGGGAGAAACGCTCGACGTCGGGCGTGAGCGCTGCGAAGAACGTCCCCATGATCCCGCCCAGGCTGATGCCGTGGTAGTACATCTCTTCGCCCGCGCCCGGAAATGCGCCGACGCCCGCCGAAATCTCGAAAGCCGTATCACGGTTGAAGAGTCCGAGCTTCATCATGCGCGCCAAGGCGAGGGTGTTCGCCATTCCTTGGCGCAGGCGATCGGGGAAGGCGGGGAAGTCGTTCAAATGGCTGGATCCGAATCCCACGATGTTGTTTCCGACCCAGACCTGTCCCGGGCCACCGTCGGATAGGCCGAGCCATTTGGTGGCGCCCGCGATATAGGTCCAGGGGGTGGTGGCCGCCACGCCGAGCGGTACGCCCAGCACCATGCCACTGCCCTCGCCGAAGATGCCGTGGCCGAGAACGATCGGGCGCGAGGTCACGCCGCCGTCGAACACGCTACAGGGGATCGTGATGTCGAATTCGGCGTCCATGGTGCCGTTCTGCACCGGTGTGTCGTTGGCGTCCACGGTGTGTTGCGGCACGTTGCCGGCATTGAGGGTCGGCACCTCGCTCAGGAACAGCGGTGTCTCGAACGTGCCCACGATGTGGCGCCACAGAACATCGCCCGGATCGCAATCCGACAGCGCGTTCACTTCGTCGACCGTGAAATTCGTGACGCCCGGTTGGGCCTCGATGCCATCCACGTACGCGAGCACTTGATCCCGCATGGAGATCATCTGGTGCGTGAGTTGGTGTTCGCTCTGGGTGATGAAATCGAAGGCCAGCACGAGGTCGTTGCGCGCGATGCCTTCGGCGGCGAGCTGCGGGAAGATGTTGCTCTCGAAATACGGACGCCGCTTGGTGACGTTGGGATTGGTGGTCTCCGTCTGGTCTCGGAGTGCGGCGAAGACGGGCTCCGCTACCACGGGCGCGTCGCTGGGGTCGCGCAATTCCCGCATGGCGACGATGTACCGGGTGCCGGGATCCAGAGCGATGCCGGGGCGCAGAAAGAGGACCTGGCGCTGGGGGTTGCCGACCGAGCGCGCATCGGGCTCGATCCAGTGAAGCACGCGTTCACCGGTACTGGCTTTGATCAGCACCGAAGGACTATCCGCATGCAGAGAACGATCCGTGTAGGTCCGCGTTTCGAACCACGGCGGTCCCGCGGGTTGGCCGCAGCATCCGGCAGGCAACAGGCGCGCGGCGTCCGACAGTTCCGGATCCACACCCTGCGGGAAATGCATCATGATCTGGACCATGTTGTTGGCGCCGTCGAGACCGTTGAAGAGGTCCGCGTCCAGCGGCGGGTTCGTGGTCGGCATGCCCGCGTCGGGGTAGTTGACGCTGAAGCCCGTGGGCGTCGCGGCGGGCTCCAGGAAGAAGGTCGAAGGGAAGGGGAGCAGGCATTCCTCGGCGTTCAGGCCATCGCAGGAATCCGCTTCGAAGCCGCAGCTCTGGTTGCTCTGCGCGTCGTCGAAGAGATCACAGTCGCGCGAAGCGCCGTCGGCCTGGTTTGCGGACAGGCAGAAGCGGCACTCGACGGCGCGATCCACACAAGCGGCAAGCACGTCGGGATCATTGGTCCCGCAGGCGGGGAACAGGTCCGCGAGCGGTGCCTCCAGGTTCTTGTCGACGCACTTCTTCTGTACCGCCTTGGCGATTCCGGCGCCGGGATCCGTGCACTGTTTTGCAATCTTCGCGGGATCTGCGCCCTCGTAGCAGGCCTTGATGCCCGAAACGTCGGAGATCGATTCGTCCTTGAGACCCAGCTTCTTGCACTTCTTGAATTCGTTCTGTTTCGTCGCTTGGCACTTGAAGGCGGCTTTCAGGACTTTCTGTTGGCAGGTGGCCGCGTTGCGGGCCTCCTTGGCGGAAGAAAAGCTTCCATCGCCGTGTTGAATCAATGACCCGTCGAGGTCGGCGCCGAACAGGTCATCGACCAGCGCAATTTCTTTGTCCGATGCGGCGCTGTTGATCGTGTTGGGATCCGTCACGCCGTATTCGGGGACGTCGCCCGCGCAACGCTTGTCGAAATCGGCTTGGGTCTTTTCGTTCTTCTTCGCAATGCGGCCCTTGGGGTCGTCGGCGAGGCATTCTTCCAGGGTGTCGATGGACGCATCATCTTTGTTGAGCGCCTTGCCCTTGGCGAAGTTCCGCAGGCAACCTTCGGCTTGTTTCGAAACCTGTTTCGAGGCCTTGGCCCAATCGAGGTTCATCGCGTTGGTGCACTTCTGGTGGTCCAAAGTCTGAGCAGCGGCAAACGCCTGGCCGGACGTCAGTACAAGGGCGACGACGGTCGGCCAGACAAGCAGAAATCGAAACTTCATCGAGGCTCCTGTGCAACTTCGGGTGCGGGGCGGGAGGGGTCGAAGACCCTGTGGGCCCCTGAGGTGATTGCAAGGAGCATCCTAACCGAAGCTGAGTTCCAGCGTCCATGGCTCGAACGTTCGAGGGCCAGCCATTGCAGGGCGACGGTGGGCTATGTGGGTGAGGTGACTGGCTTTCGAGGCTCGGAACTCGCTATTCACCGAGGACTGCGCGAGGGAGGCGATCATCGATGGAACCGACGCGGCGTACGTTTTTGAAGCATTCCGTGGCAGGGGCGTTGTTGAGTGTGGGTGGGGCGGCGCACGGGAGTTACGCGCCGACCTTTCACCCTACGCCTCCGGAAATCGAGGGCCCCTTCTATCCCGTCACCGCCCAAAAGGACAAAGATTTCGACCTCACGCGCGTAGAAGGATCGGAGGGAGTGGCGAAGGGCGACCCCGTGTGGATCGAAGGGACCGTCATCGACCCGTCCGGTGCGCCGATCGAGAACGCGACGGTGGATTTGTGGCAAGCCAATGCGGCAGGGCGCTACCGCCATCCCCACGACCCGAATCCCGCGCCGCTCGACCCGAACTTTCAGGGCTGGGCCGTTGTCCAGACCGGGACCGAAGGGGCGTTCCGTTTCAAGACGGTCCTACCTGGATCGTATCCCGCGGCGCGCGACTGGATGCGCCCGCCCCATATTCATTTCAAAATAACTCGGCGCGGCTTCGTCGAATTGATCACGCAGATGTATTTCCCGGGGCACCCTCTGAACGAGCCCGATCGCCTTCTCGAGCGCAAGGGTGCGGAGGAGCGGGAGTTGATGTTCGCCTCCGCGAAACCGGATTCAGCGGGTACGTTCGCGTTTCGAATCGTCTTGCAGCCCGCGTAGCACGATGGTGATGCGGAGCGAAGACCATTCGATCGACTAGGTGCGAGTCCGCTTTCTGTGGATCCGGATGGCAGTGAGGCCGACGAGGCCCAGTGCGAGTAGGGATATTGGAGTCGGCTCGGGAATCACGACGAGATCAAACTCGTAGAGGAACGAACGAAAGACGGACTCGGGGAGCATGTAGGCATCGAGCTCGATGTGGAGACGCTTCACGGGGTCGAACTGCGCTGCTTCGGAGCCGTGCAGGAAACCCAACTCCGAGTATTGGAACAGCTCATACAGGTCGTCGCCAATCACGAGACGACTCAATAGTACATCATTGTTTTCGAGCGTTGAATTCAACATCAGGCTGGCGAATAGCGCATCGACCGGTTCGGCTTGATTCCCCATGAATTGGAGATCCGAAATCAGCCGCGCGGAGCCGAATCCCATCCCGGGATCCACGGCCAATACGTCGAACGCGAACGAGACTTGGAGGTAGTCGATGGGGTCGAGGCTCGGAAGCTGCCCAATGGGTTTCGAGGCGGACTCGGTGCCGAGGAAGATCCAGTCATTGAAGTCGGGCGTATAGGTGAAGCCATCTTCGGCGTAATACTCGCCCTGTCGAAACGCGACGCCGATCTCCTCGTTGGCGGCCAGGCGCGGGTCTGCCAAGTGTGGGTAGCCGCAAACTATGCAACTGCGGTCAATACCGACGCGCGTGAACTCAAAGTTCTCGTATCGTACGCCGCCCTTCGTGAAGGACGCTCCGGGCTCGAGGAGTTGGTCGAGCGTTTGGTCTGCGTCCGGGGGGCTGTAGGCGGGTTGGATCAGCGCCGCCTCTTCGCGCGTTAAACCGGAACCGGCTATCCAGGCCAAGACCGGTCCGTCCGTCAGGTCGGGAACGAAGACGCTGTTGTTCTCACGAGCAATCGTATCCACTGCGTCATGCCAGCCGTCTTGGCGCATGAGCCAAGCGACCGCGCAGGCCGTGTCCGATTCGTCGACGAAAATGGGAACGGCGGAATCTTGAGATATGTGATTCTCGGGGAAACGTCCGCGGTCGCGATAGGCGCGCAGACGATGGATCTGGGTCAGCCGGCGTGCGTCGAGTGTGGCATTGGGGGCTCCCCGACTCTCGAGAATTCCGAGTACGCGATCGAAGTGGTGTCGCAGTTGCGCGACCTCGCGTTGCGGGGCGACGGGGCCGCGCACAGCGAGGAGACCCGCTTCCCGAAGCGAACCGGCGCTCCGAAGCCCGGGATCCCGGACTTCCGGCCACGGCGACGCCACGCGCTGCGAACCGGCGCACGCGAAGGTTGCACCGATCGAGGCAAGGATGAGGCAGAGACGGAATGCGGTGCGCGGCGGACGGTGAATCGAGTGGTCGATGGTGGCCACGAAGTGATCTCCTCGTCCCTGCCGCAACGGGTATTGTACGCCATGAGGCGTCTCTGAACAGGGATAATTGTTCGGCAGACGAGATGGTGACAAAAGCGGACGAAGTCAGTCGCCGGAACTCTTACGCTATTCCAGGACCGGCTGAGCGTGGCAGTACGTGCAGGTGCTCGTCACCAGGCCCGTATAGTAATAATTCGGCGGTGCGCGTCGTGCGTTGGCGAGGGCGCGGTCGATGTCGCGCTGCAGGCGCGGGGCGTGGGCCTGGATTCGCGGGTGGTTGGATTGCTCCTGGCGTTTGAGCTGCTTCGCGAGATTCCGCATGCGCGACAAGATTTCGATGACGCGTGCCTGGTCGTCCTGCTGAACACCGCTCTCGCGCAGCATGATCTGGTCGAGTGCGTACACCTCGGACGCCAACCCGCCCATGGTCGTGCGGATTTCCTGCTTCGTGATGTAGTGAAAGTCCGCAGGATAGGTGGCCGCGCGAACGGTCTCGAGTGGACCGCTGCGGCAGCCCAGGCCGATCCCTGCGATGAGCAGCCCCGCCGCGAAACCGCACGAATTTCGTTTGTACAAGATTTTCCTCATGGGTGCGGGGTGTACACCGTCTAGTAGGGCCGGTCGCCGATGATGGTGACGCGCTCGACGCGTCGTGTGTGTGGGAGGTAGTCGAAGGCCGCGTAGTGCTGCAGGGCGCGGTTGTCCCAGAACGCCACGGAGTTCTTCTGCCAACGGAATCGACACTGGAATTCCGGCGTGGCGGCCTGGCGGTAGAGGTAGCGGAGCAGCTTCGCGCTTTCGTCTCGTTCCATTCCTTCGATGTACAGCGTGAAGGCAGCGTTGACGTAGAGCCCCTTTCGGCCGCTCTCCGGGTGGGTGCGCACCACGGGATGGCGGGCGCGTGGGTATTGCTCGAGAAATTTTACCCGCTGCTCCTCGGTCATCGCCAGACCGAAGCTTTGCTCGAAGCTGTGGATCGCAAATGCACCTTCGATCTTTTCTTTGATCATGTCGGGCAGGGCATCATAGGCGGCGAACATGTCGCAGAAGAGGGTGTCGCCGCCGACGGGCGGTACGACCCGCGCGCGCAGGATCGACCCCAGAGACGGTTCCAGGCGCCAGGTCACATCGCTGTGCCAATGGTTTTCGCCGAACTTCGAGTTCTCGTCGTGATGGATCACCACCACCTCCGGGTGATCCGTGCGGTTCGGCGTGAAGGGGTGAATCTCGAGTTCACCGAAATGGCGCCCGAAGGCCACGTGGTCCGAAACGCTTACGTCCTGGTCTCGAAAAAAGATGACCTTCCAGTCGAGCAACGCCTGGCGGATTTCCTGCACCTGTTGCGCCGGAACGTTGGCCCCCATGCGTACACCGCCGATCTCGGCCCCGATGGTGGGCGAGAGCGGGGTCACGCTGATGCTGGTGCAGTCGGTCTCGATGGCAGCGGACATGGTGCCTCCCGTTGAGGCCGGATTATGCCACGGACGCGGCACGGCGCGATTGCTGGAGAATTCTGCCCCGCGGAGGCGTGGGCGGGGCAGATTGTCTCGACTGCCCCGGTGTCCCGGACGAAACACCCCACCCATCGCGCCGTCGAGCGCGGTGGGTCTACGCCGCGCCGGGTCCCGTGGATCCGGTGCGTGATGGCCCGAATGAGCGAATCGGGCTTGGCGTCGGGTCGATCACGCCCAAAGCGCGAGGGGCTCGCGATTGACGATGCAGCGCAAGAGGTCCGTGGCCGTGATGATTCCCACCACGCGACATTCTTCGTCTACGACGGGGAGACAGTGAACCCGTTCGTCGGTCATCACGCGTGCGGCTTCGCGGAGTTCCGTGTCCTGGGTTGCGGTAAGGACGCGCCGGGTCATGATCGCACCGACTGTGGTGTTTCCCGCGTTCCGCCCGCTCGCAATTGCGCGCAAGACATCTCGATCCGAAACGACTCCCATCAGCTGGTCGGAGGCGTCCAGAACCGGCAGGTGCCGAATCTGCAGTCGGGTTAGACGCTCCAATGCTCCCTCGAGGGAATCCGTGGGCGCTGCCGTGAAAACCGGACTCTTCATCAGTTGCTGGACGCGAACCGCCGGTTCGAGTTCGTGTGCGATCGGAATTTCGCGATACGGATTCGAGGAGTTCCGCTCGCGTTTTCCGGGGTTCCGACCGGAGCGCGACTGAACCGGCCGAATCGGTTGGGCGGGATCGACCCGGGATTCCAAGCCCGTTTCGGGGATGCGGGGCGGCGGAAGCTCGCCAATCCAGCTGATGGGCATTCCCTCTTTTTCGGGGTAACTCCGGAATGCCTTTAGGAGCCCGGAGGGCGGGCGTTCCGCGAAGCGATAGGCACTCTGCGTGGAAACCCGCCTCGATCCTCCGCGTCGGACGGGAGTTCGAATGCGTGGGCTTTCTCCTAGTCGTTCGGGATCAGCTCTGCGAGGTTGTGGCGGCGGATTTGGTAGCGCAGGGTGCTGCGCGCCATGTTGAGGCGCCGTGCGGCGCGCGCCACGTTGCCCCCTGTCGCATTGAGGACGGCCGCGATTTCGTTTGCCGCTGGCTTTTGCGCCCCGCAACTCTCTTCCGGGACCCGTTCCGGATCGTCTCGACGACACATCGGGTCCGCAGGGGGGCTTGCGAACTCGGATCGCTCGCGCCCCGCAGTGGGGGCTTTGCGGGGGATCTCGGTCCAAAATTCCGATTCGTCTTCGAGAACTTCGGCAACCAGGAACTCATCGATGTCGCTGCCGTCGGCCACGACGAGCAGGCGTTCGGCAACGTTGAACAGCTCCCGAACGTTTCCGGGCCAGCGGTAGGCAGCGAGTTGCTCGACCGAGCGCTCGGTCAAGCGAGGCAACTTCAGGTTCAAATGGTCGCACAGGCAGCGCAAGGCCTCGTCAAAAAGTTCCGCGACATCCTCTGGATGATCGCGCAGTGGAGGGAGGTCGCACTGGAATACCTTGAGGCGAAAGAAGAGGTCCGATCGGAACGACCCGTCGCGCATGGCTTCGTGGAGGTTTCGGTTGGTTGCGGCGATGATGCGCGCCGACATCGAGAGCGTTCGATTGCTTCCTACGCGTTCGTACTCTCGATCGTGAAGAACGCGCAGCAGTTTTGCCTGCAGCCCGGGTTCCAAATCACCGATTTCGTCGAGGAAGAGCGTTCCGCCTTTTGCGAGCTCGAAGCGGCCAACGCGTCGCTCCACCGCTCCCGTGAAGGCGCCGCGTTCGTGGCCGAAGAGTTCGCTTTCAATCACGCTGCTGGCCAACGCCGCGCAATCGACGTGAACGAAGGGAGCACTGGCGCGCTTGGACAACCGGTGGATAGCGCGCGCGACGAGACCTTTTCCGGTCCCAGTTTCTCCCGTCAGCAGGACACTCGAGTCCGCCCGGGCGATCGCCGCCACGCGTCTCCGGAGAAGACCGATGGTCGCCGATCGCCCGACGATCTCTTTGGGTTCTTCGTTTGTGAGCGGATTCGGAGTGCACTTGGAGGGGCGAGTTCCCAACGCTGGAGATCGGACCCCAATCGGTTCGTTTGGGTTGGTCCAGGAGGATTCCGACAAGGTGTTCGTGCTGTGTCCCATTTCGCCATTCCCTCGCTGTCTAGTGTCTTGTTTACACCGAGGAACAGATCGAAAGAAGGGAATACGAACGGGTCTCGCAGTGGAATCGCCAATTTTTCTACCAACCTGCGCAAACAGTGTCAGTGATGATGTGAACCCACCTGCGATCGACTAGTTGCGTCAGATGGTGACGGCTCGCAGTTTCTTACGGAAGAATTCTTCACCAGCGCCTCCCGGATTTTTCCCGGTTTTCTCAAGTTTGCCTGCAAACGTCATTGACGGGCGCGGCGTCGAGCGTGCAGGCCGTTCCTTTGGGGGGAACACAGGACGGCGGGGGAAAGAGACGCCGTGTTGTGGACGGGTTTCCTCGGGTTTCACCGGTTTGAAGTGATGTTTCGAATGACCCACCCGTGTTCCGGGTCGCGGAGCGTCTTGGCTTGTTTCAGGGCGCCAAATTGAAACTTTGTCCTAGGAGTTGTTCGGAAATCGCCCACAGGCGTCGCGCGTCCTCGGGGTTCGTCGCGTACTCGGTGTAGCCGCGCGGCGCATCGGGCGAGGAAATGGGCTCGGAAACCTGGCAGTCTTCGAGGTAGAGACCCCCGCGCCCGGCGAGTTCGGGTGCCGTCGCGGCCCAGACGGTCGTCGCTGCGCCGGCTTCCACGGACTTGAGAACCATGGGGCGGTCACCCCGGCGGCTTTTGAGGACCTCGAGGTCCGACGCTTGGAGGTGGCGGGACAGGTCGGTCATGATCACACCGGGATGCACCGCGTTCGCGGTGATTCCGCGACTCTCGAGCCGTCGCGTGAGCTCGACGGAAAACAGAATGTTCGCGGTTTTGGCCTGCCCATACGCGATCCATTTGTCGTAGGGGCGGGAATCGAAGTGGATGTCGTCGAAATCCACCGTGCCAAAGCGATGGCCACCGGAGGACAGGTTCACCACGCGTGCCGGAGAACCGGCTTCGAGAGCGGAGACGAGCGAGCAGGTGAGAAGGAAGTGGCCGAGGTGGCAGGTGGCGAATTGTTGCTCCCAGCCTTCGGGGGTCCGCGTCAGGGGACACGCCATCACACCCGCATTGTTGATCAGGAGATTCAAGCGATCGTGGCTGGCGAGGTATTCCTTGGCGAAGGAACGAACACTTTCCGGAACCGACAACTCGACGCCCATCACATCGATGGCCGGGTTCGAAGTCGATTCGCGAATGCGGGCCGCGACCTGCTCGCCTTTGGCGACATCCCGAACCGCGAGCGTGACGGCGGCGCCGCGCGACGCCAGCGCGCGCGCGGTCTCTGCACCGAGGCCGCCCGACGCGCCCGTCACGAGCGCCACCTGATTCCGCAGATCGATGTTCGCCAGGATTTCGTCGGTCGTCGTTTCGGGGCCCAGGGTCACTGCGGGAGGCATGGATTCTCCTTCACGGTGGGGAGGAACACAGAGGTGCATTGTAGCCGCGCTAGGACGGCAAGGGGAACTTCCCGGTTGCCGCGCTCGGGTATAGTGAACTCCCGATCCAACGAGGAGCTGGGAAGATGATCAAACTCGTATTCTGTGTGCGCCGCCGCGCCGATCTTTCTGCGCAACAGTTTCGAAAGTATTGGCTCGAGACCCACGGGCCGTTGGTGCGAAGCCACGCTGCGGTTTTGGGCATTCAACGGTATGTCCAGAGCCACACGCTGGAAGGGACTGTCAACGATCAACTGCGCGCCTCGCGCGGAGCCGCAGCCGCCTACGACGGGATCGCGGAGGTCTGGTGGGCGGATCGCGAGTCGATGGAGCGAACCCTGTCTGCCAAAGAAGCCGCGGCCGCCGGGAAGGCGCTCGCCGTGGATGAAGCGAAGTTCATCGATCTCGCCCGCTCGAGCCTGTTCCTGACCGAAGAACACGCGTTCCTCGGCGTTTCGCCCTAAGCGATGCGGGATTCCCGGTTGCCCCAGTAGCGATCCTTCAAGAGTCGCTTGTAGAGTTTGCCCGTGGGATGCCGCGGAAGTTCGGCTTCGAAGTCGACGCTGCGCGGGCACTTGATCTTCGACAGCGAGGCCTGGCAGAAGTCGATGAGTTCCCGCTCGAGTTCCGGGCCCGCGTTCGCCATGTCGACCGGTTGAACCACCGCCTTTACCTCTTCCCCGAAATCCTCGTTGGGTACCCCGAAGACCGCGGCGTCGACGACCTTGGGATGGGTGATGAGAATGTTCTCCGCCTCTTGGGGGTAGATGTTGACGCCCCCGGAGATGATCATGTTGGCCTTGCGGTCGGTGAGATAGAGAAAACCATCTTCGTCGAGGTACCCGATGTCGCCGAGGGTCGACCAGCCTTGTTGGGTTCGCGACTTCTGGGTCTTCTCCTGATCCTTGTGGTATTCGAAGACCGCGGCGCTCTCGAAGTAGATGTTGCCCGCTTCACCGACCGGAAGTTCGGTACCGCCGTCGTCGAGGATGTGCAGTTTGCCCACCAAGGGTTTGCCGACGGATCCGCGATGTTCGAGCCATTGCTCTGAATTGATGGCGCAAAATCCATTGCCTTCGGTTCCCGCGTAATATTCCTGGAGCACCGGGCCCCACCACGCGATCATTTGTTCCTTGACGGGAATGGGGCAGGGGGCCGCCGCGTGGATCGCGATTTCGAGACTCGTGACGTCGTGCTTCAGGCGGTCCGCCTCCGGGAGCTTCAACATGCGCACGAACATGGTCGGGACCCACTGGGATTGGGTGACGCGATGGCGTTCGATCATTCGCAACGATTCGACGGCGTCGAAGCTCTCCATGATGATGCAGGTCGCGCCGAGTCGTTGGTAGCTCATGGTGAAGCGCAAGGGCGCGGCGTGGTAGAGAGGCGCAGGAGTGAGGTAGACCGTATCCGCGGTCGCGCCGTAGATGGCGGAGATCAGGCCTACGATCGTAGGCGGCGTCCCCGCCGGTTCGCCGGTCAGCGGGAGCTTGACGCCCTTCGGCCGTCCAGTCGTTCCCGAGGAATAAAGCATGTCGGAACCTTCGGTCTCGTCGGGAACCGGGTCCGTCGATTGTGCGGCGGTGGCGTCTTCATAGGATTCACAGCCGACCGTGTCCCCGTCCAGGGCAAAACGGGCGATGACTTCCGGGAGTTTGTCCTTGAGTTCCGCAATCACGTCGCCTTTCGCGCGCGAGGTGAAGAGCACCTTCGCGTCGCAATCGCCCACGATGTATTCGACTTCCGGCGCCGTGAGGCGGGAGCTGATGGCCGTGTAATACAGCCCCGAACGCTGGGCGGCCCAGCAGATTTCCAGGAAGCGCGGATGGTTCTCCATGAAGATCGCGATGTGATCGCCGGGTTTCAGCCCGCGCGCGCGCAGGAGTTGAGCGCATTGATTGGAGCGTTCGTCGAGTTCGCGGTAGGTCACCACCTGTCCGCTCTGGGCCATGATGTAAGCGGGTTTGTCGGGGAATTGTTTCGCTAGGGCACCCGGGTACATGAGTCGAACCTCCTCGAATCGCCGCTGTCAGGCGAGCTTGACGGGAAACAGACTTTCGATTTGATCCTGCACCGCGTCGGGCAATACGACCCCGGTGGCTTTGATGTTGTCTTCCAGCTGCTCGGTGCGCGTGACGCCGACGATCACACTCGCGACATTGGGCCGTCGCAGGCACCAGGCGAGGGCGAGCTGCGCCATGCTGAGGTCGAGGGACTCCGCGAGCGGGCGAAGCTGGTCGACGCGCGCGAGATTTTCCGGACGCAGGTAGCCGCCCATGAACATGTTGCGTTCCTCGTCGGCGCCGCGGCTGCCTGCGGGGATCGAACCGCCCGAGTACTTGCCGGTCAGGACGCCTTGGCCCAGCGGGCTGAACACGATCTGCCCCAGACCGTTACGTTCGCAGGCGGGCATCACCTCGCTCTCCAGCTGACGCCGCACGATGGAGTACTGGGGCTGATTCGAAATCGGTCGGTACGCGTTGCGCGTGTCCGCAATGCGGCAGGCTTCGTCGATCTCCGCGGCACCCCATTCCGATACGCCCCAGTACAGAACCTTGCCCTGGCGAATCAGGTCCTCGTAGGCGCAGACGGTTTCCTCGATGGGGGTTTCCGGGTCGGGACGGTGGCACTGATGAAGGTCGATGTAGTCGGTGCCCAACCGTTTCAGTGAGGCCTCGACGCTCTCGAAGAGATGTTTGCGCGACAAGCCCCGGTCGTTGGGCTGGCTCGACATGGGGAAGAAGGCTTTGGTGGCGATCACCAGCTGATGGCGCGGAAGTTCCCCCAGCGCCGCGCCGTATACCGCTTCCGCTTCGCCGCGGGCATAGACGTCCGCCGTGTCGAATAGATTGATCCCGCAATCGAAGGCGCGCAGGGCGATGTCGCGCGTCGATTGGGCCTCCACGCTCGACCCGAAGGTGAGCCAGGAGCCCAGGGAGATTTCGCTGACTTTGAGACCGCTGGCGCCCAGGTTTCGGTATTCCACGGCGCCGAAGCGTAGCTGGCTCGCTAAGCTCGTGCGAAGCGTTCGAAATGTCGGCGTGGAGGGAGGGGTGACGTTGGAACATCGTGTGGATTCCTGGCGGTTTGCGGGCAAATTCCTCAAGCGGGTTCTCGGGTCTCAGATCCCGTCGCAGCCGACCCACGCCCCGATCCCGTGGACACCGATCAGCAAGCCCGTCCGGACGAGTCGCGTGGCCCTCCTGACCACCGCCGGCGTTTCCATGCGGGGCGACACGCCTTTCGACATGGAGGGCGAGCGCCAGCGCCCGACCTGGGGCGACCCGAGTTGGCGAAGACTGGACGCGGACGCCACAGCGCAACGCGTCGAGATCAACCACCTGCATATCGACACGGCGTTGATCCGCGAAGACCTCAACGTCGCGCTTCCCCTCGATCGCCTGCGCGAACTCGAAGCGTCGGGCGAAGTCGGTTCCGTGGCGCCGAGTCATTATTCGATCATGGGATTCCAGGGCAACGACACGAGCACGCTCGAGAACGAAACCGCGCCCGCCATCGCGGCGGCGATGATTTCCGAGGAAGTCGATCTCGCGTTGTTGGCTCCGGTGTGACCGGATTGTTGCCGGTCCGTTGGACTGGTCGCGCGCAAGCTCGAAGCTGCCGGGATTCCCACGGTGACGCTGAATATGATTCCCGCTTACCAGAACATCGTCGGCATGCCGCGCGTAGCCGCCATCGAACATCCGTTTGCGCGTCCCTATGGTCGCGCCAAGGATGTCGAGACCCAGATTGCCGTGTTGCGTGCAGCGCTCGCGGTCGCAGAGGCCGCCCAGGCGCCGGGACATGTCGAGCACCTGCCGTTCGTTTGGCCGGAACCACCGGAAGAAACCCAATGGCATCCGCCGGTGCCGTCGCCCATCATCGAATTGATCAACAAGCGGCGAAAGGGCTGAGGTTCGCGTGCTTCGGTTAGCGAGTCAGACGGATCCCGCTTGGGCGGAACGCGCCTATACGGAACTGGAAGAATTGCTGCTCGATCACGCCCATTGCGAAAAGAAGGCGGCGGGAACCGCGATCAAGCTTCTGTTTCGCTACCCCCATCACACGTTCTTGGTCGAGCCCTTGTCGAAGCTCGCCCGTGAAGAGCTGCTCCATTTCGAACAACTCATCGCATTGCTCCGCGCGCGCGGGTTCGCGTTTCGGCCCCAGCGCCCGAGTCCCTACGCCGGGCGATTGTTTCAGGCGGCGCGCAGGCAAGAACCCGAGCGGTTGCTCGATACGCTGCTTTGTTGCGCGTTGATCGAGGGGCGCAGCTGCGAGCGCTTCCAGTTGCTCTCGGATGCGGCTCCGGACGCCAAGCTCAAGCAACTGTTCGGCGGACTCCTCGAATGCGAGGCGCGTCACCACGGCAGCTATGTGGAGCTCGCCGACCGCTTGATGGGAGATCCCGCCTGCGTGCGCAGCCGGCTCGACGAACTGGCCCTGCACGAAGCCGATGTGATCGCCCAGGCACCGTCTCTGGTTCGGCTCCACAACTAGGAGGGGAACCCAAGCAGGGTCACCCGCCGCCGCACGCTTCCACGTCCGCGGGCTCTGGGTTGACGATCCGCGCATCCGCCTTCACCCTCACGCCCGAATTCGAAATTCCCGAGGAGACCCCATGGAGATCACGACTGAACGCATCGAAATTCCCTTGACCGGCGGCACTACGATGGGGGGCTACTTGGCGCGTCCCGAAGGGGCCGGGCCCTTTCCCGCGGTGTTGGTCTTCATGGAAATCTTCGGCATCAATTCTCACATTCGCGACGTGACGGAACGCGTCGCGCGCGAGGGCTATGTCGCGCTCTCCCCGGACTATTTTCATCGCACGGGACCGGGTGTCGAATACGGATACGATGACGACGGGTTTGCCGGCGGGATGAAGCTCCTGGGAGGCCTCGTTGCCGACGAAATGATCGGCGATGCCAAGGCGGCGCTCGCCTTCCTGCGTGCGCGCGAGGACGTCCGGGGCGACCGCATCGGTTGTATGGGTTTCTGCATCGGCGGGCACATGACGTATCTCACCGCCAGCGAAACCGACGTCGCGGCCGCGGCGAGTTTCTACGGCGGGGGCATCGCGGGGCCCGAGGGGCCGGGTGGGGCGCCCTCGACGCTCGGGCGGACCGGAAAAATCGGCGGGAAGATCCTTTGCCTTTTCGGGGAGAAGGATTCGTTCATTCCGCTGGACCAGGTCGAGGCGATTCGCGCAGAGTTGGGCGCGAAGAAGATCCGCAACGAAGTCGTCGTCTACGATGGCTGCGATCACGGCTTCTTCTGCGATCAGCGCGATTCCTACGACGCCGCCGCCGCCTCGGATGCCTGGAACCGCGTGAAGGACCTGTTTCGAACCGAGCTCGCTTCGGACTGACGGGTTTGCATTCGGGCCCGCCGGCTGATACAACCGCTGCATAGACGCGTGGAAGGTGTCCTTCGGTGGGGGAATCCCACTGTAAGGCAGTGTTCGAATGAGCACTGCGGGAAGCCGGTGCGAATCCGGCGCGAGCCCGTCGCTGTAACCGAGGACGGTCGTCAATCGTTGCCACTGGTTCGGGAGCCTCGAAATTGAGGTGTGGCTCCTCGAGAACTGGGAAGGCTTGATGACCGGTTGATCCGGAAGCCAGAAGACCGACCTTCCTTCCGTTTTCGCCCTGCTTCGATGGCAAGAGGGGGCGGGAGTTCATCGGTTCTCCCCGAAGTCTCATCACCATCGGATCGGCGACAGCGGAATTTTCGCGTCCCAACGCCCACGCGTGCTCGGCGCAGCGCGAGGGGGGACGATGCTCGATCCGGGGACATTCCTGCGATGCTGCATCCGCTTCGGCGGCGTGCTCGCAATTGCGTGGTCGCCTAGCGGGGCCAGCGCAGACCCGGATCCGGATCCGCCGATCGTGCGCACGGACCCCGCGCGAGCCAGTGCCGTGCGTCCCGCTGCGCTGCCCGAAGATCCGTCGGCCTTCACGACGATCATCGATCCCGAAGACTTCGCGGGGGAAGCGCAGACCGTCGAAGCGCTGTTGTCCCAGAGCGTGGGTGTGCAAGTGCGTCGTTTCGGCGGACCCGGCCAACGCTCGGAGATTTCGATTCGCGGTTCGACCCCCGCTCAAGTGGTGATTCAACTCGACGGCGTGCGCTTGAACAGCGCCCAGTCCGGTGCGGTCGATCTTTCGACGTTGCCCTTGTCGATGATCGAACGCATCGAGGTGTCGCGCGGCGGGGGCTCGGTTCAGGCGGGAAGCGATGCGGTCGGCGGCGTCGTCAATCTCATCACGCGCCGACCGGGGGAACGCCGTACGCGGTTGTTTGGCGGGGCCGCGTCTTTCGGAACCTGGCGCGGGGGAGCCTCTCACAGTCAGCGTGTGGGGGATGCCGAGTTCTCGATCGCCTACGACGGCTTCAAGACCGAAGGCGATTGGGAGTTTCGCCGGCCCGTGCGTCGCCTCAACGGGGTGACGGATTCCTTCGTTCCCGACCATGCCGAACGCATCAACAACGAAAGCGAGACCCACGCGTTGCTCGCTCACGCCGGCCATCCCCTGGGAGACTGGGGACATGTCTCGTTCGAGGACTACCTGTCCTATACGAGTCGCGGGCAGCCCGGCTTCGATCTGTCTTCGGGACCCCTGGCGGGGCAGCGCGAGCACGCCCACGAACGTTTGGCGCGAAATCTCGCGATCCTGAAGTTCGAAGGCACCGACCCGGACGTGTCGGGCGTTGATGCCACGTGGCGTACCTACCACCGCTACGAGCGCGGTCACTTCGCGGATCCCGTGCGTCGACTTCCCCTGGATCCGGCTTCCGCCATCGACACGCTGACGCGGAACGAAACCTACGGGAGCCAGCTGACCCTCGATCGCAGTTTCACGCGCCTGGGCGAACACGCTGCCCGGTTGGCGTTGGATTGGCGCCTCGACGAATTGCGACGCAACGGCCTGAAGGCTTCGGATCGCGTGAATCGGTCGCGGCGCAGTATTGGGGTGATGCTGCAAGATGATTGGGCGCTGTTCGGCGGTCGGGTTCGCGTGCTGCCGGGATTGCGCTTCGACGACACCGAAGACTTTCGGCGCGAATGGCTGCCGCGAATCGGCCTGATCGTCTCCCCGTGGCCCTGGCTTCAAATCAAGGGGAACGCGGAAGAATCCTACCGGGCGCCGAACCTCGATGAGCTGTTCTTTCCCGATAAGGAATTCATTCGCGGGAACCCGTCGTTGGTGGCGGAGCGCGCGGACAATTTCGACGCCGGCTTCGAAGTGGCGCTCGAGAAGTTGGGTGTATTCCGGAATCTACGCCTGGAAGCGGCGGCGTTCCGCCAGGAGATCGACAACTCGATCGTCTTCGTGTTGATTAATACGTCGACCCTGCGCGCGGAGAACACGGGCCCTGCCAGCGTGGACGGTTTCGAGTTGTCGGGTTCCTTCGATCTGCTCGGGTGGCTGGGGGTTTCGGGAAATCACACCCATCAAGACGCGACCCTGGACCGAACGGGAACGCCCCTCCCCGGGCGCGCGCGCAACGAGAGCAGCCTCCGCTTGGTTCTCGGGCCCCCTTCGGGCGTCGTCAAGTTGGTGGGGCAAGCCCAGCGCACGAGCGAGATTCCGGTCAGCGACACCGGACTCACGCGCGTCAGCGATCGAACCGTCTACGACGCCTCGATTTCCGTCGAGCTGACGCGGATTGGTTGCCTGCGTCCCTATCTCCCCGGGCGCTCGCTGTTGCTCTCGGTGGGGGGCAAGAACCTGAGCGATCGCAGCGTGCGCGACGCGCAGTTCTTCCCCCAGCCGGGACGAACGCTCTTCTTCGAGTTGGCGGCGGAGCTATGAGTCGGCGGCGACGCGACGTCGGGGGCGTATTCGCGCTTCCGGTTCTACTACCGTTCTTACTCGGGGGAAGCTGTGGAGGCGGAGGCGGCAGTGGGGGCGGCGGGAGTCCGGCGGTGATCGAGGTTTCCACCCCCGACGAGCGTTGCGTGGCGGTGTCCGGTCCCTTTCCCGCGGGTTTCGAGTTCCTCACGGCGGCGGGCAGACTCGCCCTGGCGACCTTCCAACCGGTTTCCCTGCTCGCCATGAACGTCGAAAACCTGCCGCCCCAGATACAGGCTTCGAGCGGGGACATCGGCTTTGCGTCTTCCCTGGACGGCTGTCCGGCGAGCGGATTGATTCCATCGCCGGACGGGTTGCTCGTCGTCGATGACACGCTGGCGGTGATGACCGCCACCACCTGCGAGTCATTGGTGTTCTTGAATCCCCAGACCGGGGCGTTGCGGAATGTCGCAGTCACGACGCCGGCGGGATTCGGGGCGCTGGATTTTCCGGAATTGCCGGCGCCCGGCGCGACGGAAAATCGGGTCGCCGCTTCGACGCAAGCGTGTGTCTCGCCTCCGGTGGCGATCGACTCGCTCGGCAACGCGCTGCCGGCGCCGTTCTGTGCGGGGGCGACACCGAGTTTCTTTACGGGTTTCACCGCCGGCGTCGCGGTCGCGGGGGGGCATCTCTTCGTCGCCATGTCGACGCTCGTGACGAGCGGTGCCACACCAAACTTTTATCCCGGAGCGATTCTCGTCTACGACTTCGACCCGAGTGTCGATCCGCCGACCCTCACGCCCAACGCCACAACGCGTGCGGTGTTCACCAGCGGGTTCAATCCGACGCATGTGACGAGCTTCACCGCGGGCTCCGGACGCGAATTCATCCTCGTGACAGTGAGCGGGTCGGTGGGCTTGAAGGACGACGATCCCGGAACACCGGAAATCGAAGCCGGTGGACTGGCCTTGACCGATGCCGCCATCGATGTGATCGATGCCGTCAGCTTGCTCCGCGTAGCGACGATCCCGCTGGGAATGGCGGGGCTGTCTTTCGATCGCCTGGCCATCGACCCGACCCAGCGCGTAGCGATGACGGGAAGCGCGGTAGCGCGAAACGTCCTGGCCATCGATCTGTCGCCGCTCGACGCCCTGACGGGAACCGAGAACCCCGCATTGGTTCTGGACGGAAGCGGAGGAAACCCCGACGCGCGCATCTTTCACGCCGGCGATCCATTCGTGATTCCCGCCCTCGCGGGCGGCGCGCCGGCGGGAAGTTGTGCGGGCTTCTCCGTTGGCGTGGCGTTCAATCAAGCCGGTGACAAGGCGTTCGCGACCGATTTCTGTGACGGCACCCTCGCCATCCTGGCAGTGGACCTGTCCGGTGCACCCGCGGTCCCGGTGCCCAACGACAGCGCGCGCTTCCGCCTGAGCTCGCTCCAGTCCGTGACGGCGCCGGTTGGCGCGGACTCCCTGGGATTGGCGCGTGCGCTGGGTTCCGTTCGCGTACGGCCCGGAACACCGGGCGTCGACTATTCCGGGCCGGATGTGTTTTTCAGTGTTGGCTTTCCGGAGGGGTTGCTTTGCGGCATTCGCGTCGACTCGCCGTAGTGGGAACCGCGCTGGCGGTGAACCTGGGAAGCGGGATACCCGCGCCCTGGGGCTCGCCCGGCGCGACGGCACCCGCGGTTTCCGGCATTTCGCTGCGCGACCCCATGGGTTTACGAAACACGCGCGCGGCGACGCCGTTGGATCGAACTCGGTCCGACGCGCGAACTTTGCGTCACGAGGGATCGAAGCGTCGAGATTCAAAAGGCTCCGACCGCGAAGCGCGTCGCGAGCAAGCGCTGCCGGCGAGCGCGCCCCGGGTCGCAATCTGGGCCGCACCCGGCGTTCCCGGCGACGTGACATTTCGGGTGTGGGGCGAAGACGCTGGGGCGCCGCGCGATCTCGATCTCTGGCGGCGCGGTGCACGGGGAAATGCGCGAATCGCGCGCGGGCACAGCTTGCCCGACGGGACTTTGCGATTCCCCCGGATTGCGCGCTCGGACGCTGCGATGGAGATCGTCGCGGCCCCGCCGGGAGCTTCGCCGTTGGGACCCAGCGCCTCGCAGCCCTTGTGGCTCCAAGCGCCGGAACCCGCAGCGCCCGAAGTGCAACTGCTCGCTCGCGCCGGAGAGCGGGCGCAGGTGCGGATTTGGCCGCGCTACGCGGGAGGAACCGTCGCGGTTTTTACCGACGGCGAATCCATCGGTCGCTTTGCCGTGTCGGCAGCGCCCGGGGGTGTGCCCCGTGCGGTGGATCTCGATCTGGTGGGGATTTCGACGAGCGTAGAGATCGAATACGAAAGTCTCGATGGAAGAAACAGCCCACGGCGGGTGCTTCGACTCCGAGAGGATTCCGAAAGCGAAGGAGGTGGATCGTTGTGATGCGAAAATGTGGATTGCTGGTGTTCTGGCTGGTTTTCGGATGGACGGATGCAGGGGCGGATATCGTATCGCCGGGGTATACGATCGGAGAGATTGCGACGCCGGGCATTGCGACCGGGGGCGTTGTGGCGGTCGGCGAATCCCTCTTCGTCGGCGTCGGGGACTTCGGTGTTGGGACGCAATCCGTGGTGCGAATCGATGCCGACGGCACTGCGACCGCCTTGGCGGATGGCTTCAACGCATTGTCGGGCTTTGCCTACGATCCGGTTGGCAACCGTTTGTTGGTGGGCGACAACGCCTATCTCGACGATCTCAGTTTCCTGCCCGGAACGCCGGAAACCGGCGAAACCCTGTACGCGATTCCCGATCCCTTCGGCACGCCCGCATCCGCGCGGCGCGCCGTCGATCTCGAACTGCTGCCCGCGGGCAGTGTGCCGGGGCTGGCGGACATCATCCTGGACCCGGCGGACGCCACGGGGCAGACCTTGTTGATTTCCGACGCGGGCAATTTTGGATCGAACGCCGCGCAGCACAATGTGTTCCGCCTGTTGGGATCCGATGTCAGTGTGCTTCAGGATGGCTTCGAGTTTACGGGGGGGCTGGCCGCCAGCGGCGATACGCTCTTCATCGGTGAATCGTTCTTCAACGCCACGCCGGGCGATCCCTTCAACACCGACGGGCGGGTGTTCGCGGTCGGGCTGCCCGATGGGAGTGGCGTCCGAAGTCTGCTCGCGGACGGCCTCGACGGTTTGTTCGCCTTGATTCTCGCCTCGGATGGATCCTTACTCGCGACCGCGGGAAGTACGCTGGTTCGAATCGATCCGGATACGGGTGAGGTCGAAGTCGTCGCCAGTGGCTTCGAGTTTGCGACGGGCCTCGCGGAAAGCGACGGCGTGATCTACGCCATCGAGGGGGGCTTCAGTACCGCGGGCCCACGGGTCTATTCCTTCGCATTGATTCCCGAGCCCGCGACCTGGGGGATGCTCGGTCTGGGTGTACTTTGGCTCGGCGTTTTGCGGAGGCGATCCCAGGGATGAGGCGCACGACATTCGCGACACTCTTGGTTTCCATCCTCATTGGCGCCTGCGACGCACCGCCGATTCTGTTCGTTGCGAGCGGCGCCGGGCCCGCAGAACGCGTCACCCACATGCCCCTCGAGGTCTGGGTCTTCGCGGAATCCTCCGCGGACCCGGGCTCCCTGCGCGTGACCTTGAACGGAACCGATATCACGGACGACCTCGACTGGCAGTCGAACGGGATCGGTGAGGAAATGGGCTGGGCGCCGCATCTGTGGGGCGCTCCCCTGGTGGCGGGCAAGAACGTGTTGTCGGCGCGCGTTGCGTACGGCGGCGAAGTGCGGTCGAGCCAGCTGATCTTCGATGCCGTGGGCGACCCCTACGCGGATGCAGTGGTGTCATTCGAGCCCGGTACGAACGCGGGCTTTGGCCAAGCGGATCTTCCCGATGTGGTCTTGGGGCCGCCTCAGGGCGGTGGTGCATTTCAGGGCGGCTTCGATGTGCTCTCCCTTGGGTTGGGGGGCAGCATCGTGCTGGAGTTCGTGGACAACTGGATCGCCGATGGGCCGGGGCGCGATTTCAGCGTATTCGAAAATTCGTTTCTCACGATTGGCGCGGGGATCGTGGGCAATCCCTTCGCTGAATCCGCGCGGGTCAGCGTCAGCCAGGACGGAATTCAGTGGTTCGCGTTCCCGTGTGGACTGACCCCGGTCGAAGCGCCCCTGTTTAGCGGTTGCGCGGGGGTCTATCCGGTGTTGGCCAACGCACTGGATCCCACGACGCCCCACGCCAGCATCCCGACCGCGACCCCCATCGAAGACCTCGTGGGAACCTTCACCTTCTTGTTCGAAACGCCCGAAGGTGCGGGGGGGGACGGGTTCGACCTGGCCGATGTGGGGCTGACCTGGGCTCGTTTCGTTCGTATCGAAGCCGCCCCCTTTGCGACGCCTCCTGCGGGGGCAACCAACGCGGGGTTCGACCTGGACGCGGTCGCGGCCGTTTATTCCGTGGTGCCGGGGAGTATCGCGCCCTAATGGAGCGCGAATTCGACGGGAACGATGATTCGTCCATAGACGTGGGGCAGGGTACCCGCGTCGGCCACCGCCCGTAGGGCGGCGCGATCGAGGACCGCGCTACCGGAAGATTGGGCGAGGGAAACTTCGCGTGCGCGCCGATCCGGTCCCACGACGAAAACCACTTCCGCCAGCCCCGTGACTTCCCGCACCCGCGCGATCGGGGGGTAGACGAGTGCGGCTTCGACCCGGCGCCGAATTTCCGCCAGCCGATCGTCGACACTCGGACCCTCGGGGATGGCGTCGATCGGAACGGGGGCAGCGACGTCCGGCAGAACCGTTTCCTCGGCTTGGGCGGGAACACACAAGAGCAGAGCGATCGCGAAACCGATGCGCCTCATGCGAGTTCCCGCGCAAGGGCGTCGCGCAGGGTTTCAACCGAAGACCGGCGCGCGTTCTCGCCCATCAAACCGACGCGCCAAATCTGTCCCGCGAGTTTTCCGAGGCCACCGCCGACTTCGATGCCGTGGCGATCGAGTAGGCGGCGTCGCAATGGGGCTTCGCCCATGGCGAGTACCGCTTCGGGGAGTCGCAGGGTCGTGAGCATGGGGAGCCGGTATCCGTCCGCCACCAACGGTGTGAAACCCAGCGGTGCGAGTTCTTCTCGAAGTTGTCGAGCGGCTGCCGCATGGCGCGCGATTCGCGCGGGCAAGCCTTCTTCGAGTACGACGCGCAGTGCTTCGGCGAGGCCCAGAATCGCGGAGATCGGCGCCGTATGATGATAAACGCGTTCTTGTCCGAAATACCCCGCCAGCAAGGAGATGTCGAGATACCAGCTCTGGACCGGAGTCGCGCGTTCGCGCACGCGCGTGAGTGCGCGCTCGCTGAAGCTGACCGGTGACAGACCCGGAGGGGCGGAAAGGCATTTCTGTGTGCCGCTGTAAGCGGCGTCGATTCCCCAGCGGTCGAGTTCGACGGGCAAACCGGCGAGCGACGTCACGCAGTCCAACACGACGAGTGAGCCGGCCTTGCGCGCGCAGGCCGCGATGGCCTCCACGGGTTGGAGCACGCCGGTCGAGGTTTCGGCGTGCACGAACGCGACGACACGCGGGCGTACGCGTTCGATGGCTTCCAGCATGCCGTCTTCGGGAAGCGGTGTGCCCGGTTCGGTTTCGACCCGAGTGACTCGCGCCCCCATGCGGGTGGCGACGTCGCACATACGCTCACCGAATACCCCAGCCACGCCAACCACCACTTCATCGCCGCGTTCGAGGAGATTGGCGAGGCAGGCCTCCATCCCCGCACTTCCGGTGGCCGAGAGGGGGAGTGTCAGGGCGTTCCGGGTGCCGAACAGCTCCCGGAGGCCGGCCTGGACCTCATCCATCACGGCCAGAAAGGCGGGATCCAGGTGTCCGACCAGGGGCTGACTGAGCGCGGCGAGAACCCGTGGGTTCACGTTCGAGGGCCCGGGGCCCAGCAGGAGGCGTTGGGGGAGTGTTCCCATCCCCCATTCCTAGCCCGAGTCGACCGGATTTGGCTACCCTGCCGGTTCGATCCTGCCTTCGGGGCCCCCCCACTACCCCGAGCGAGTCGTGGGGAGTGCATTTTGCGCTGGCTCTGGTTCACAGCTTCATTCGTCCTGGGCCTCTCGGTTGCCGTGTTGGCGCTGTATTTGGTGGCCCGGGATGGCTTGGAACCGAACGTGGCGAGTGGCCCCCGGGACGATATCGACGACGCATCGCGCGCCAAGCTCGAACGAGTTTTGCGCGAATCCGAAGCGGAACCGGAGTGACGGCCGTGAGCCTCCTGCGCGATCGTGAAAGTTTCGAAAAAGAAGAGCAGGCGCAATTGGCCCCCTTTGCGGTCAAGAGTGCCGAGTCGCGCGGGCGGGTGGTGGCGGAAGCCGAACATCCCTACCGAACGGGGTTTCAGCGAGACCGCGATCGAATTCTGCATTCGCGGGCCTTTCGGCGCCTCGAATACAAGACTCAGGTCTTCGTGCTCCACGAGGGCGATCACTATCGAAATCGATTGACCCATACACTGGAAGCCGCTCAAGTCGCGCGCACCATCGCACGGACGCTGCGTGGCAACGAGGATCTCGCCGAGGCGGTCGTGCTCGCCCACGACCTGGGTCACACACCGTTCGGGCACGCGGGCGAACGCGCACTCAACGAACTTCTCGAAGACGACGGGGGGTTCGATCACAACCGCCAGAGTCTGCGCATCGTCGACTTGTTGGAAGAGCGCTATCCCGGGTTTCGCGGCCTGAATCTCACGAGTGAGACGCGCGAGGGAATTCTCAAGCACGGCTGCGCCTGGGAGCACCCGGTTCCGCTTCCGCCAGAACACCCGCAACCGTGCCTGGAAGCCCAAATCGCCGACGCCTCCGATGAAATCGCCTACACGAATCACGACCTCGACGATGGCCTCCGGTCGGGCTTCATCACCCGGGAGATGTTGGCTGCGGTGCCGCTGTGGCGCGAAATCGAAGAAGACGTGCAGGAGCGCACGGGAGGCGCCGGTCCGCGGGTGATGCGCGCGCAATCCATCATCGCGCTCATCAACCGCTGCGTGACGGATTTCGTGGAAGCCACGGCGGAGCGCCTGGCCGCGTGCAAGGCGGAAAACGCCGACGACATCCGGAATGCGGAAGCCCCGATGGCCGGGCTTTCCCCGCAGCTCGATCAGGCCGTTCGGGTGCTTCGGAACTTTCTAACCGAGAATCTGTACTATCACCCGAAGGTCGTTCAAGTGAGCGAAGAAGCGGCTCGAGTGATCGGCGACCTATATCACCGCTACCGGGAGGATCCCGGGCTCTTGCCCGACCACGTCGTCGCAAGGTTCTCGGAGGATGGCGAAGCGCGTGCCATCGCGGACTACATCGCCGGGATGACGGATCGATTTGCCTATTCGGAACAAGCTGCGCTCGAGGGATCTCATGGCCGACATTGAAAAGCGCGTCACCGTCGTATTGATGACGGCGCCCGATACGCAGGTCGCCGAGGGACTGGCGCGAAGCCTGGTGGACGAACGCCTGGCGGCGTGCGTGAGCCTCGTGCCCGGTATCCGCTCCTTCTATCGCTGGGAGGGCGCGACGCGAGAAGACGCCGAAGTGCTGTTGATCGCGAAAACCCGCAGCGACCGATTGGGTGATCTCGACGCACGCGTACGCGCCCTCCATCCTTACGATGTTCCCGAGGTTCTCGCGCTGCCGTCCACGGGTGGAAATGCGGCGTATCTGGCGTGGGTCGCGGAGGAGGTGGCGGGATGACGCTCCCCGAAGCGCTCGAAGCGGCCGCCGGCAAGATGACGTCCCAGGCGGACGCCATCCGATCCGCCAACGGCGATCCCCACGGATTGCTCGATTCCCTGACCCCGAAGGCCGCGGCGAAGGTCCTGCGCTGGCTGCTCGAGAACGCCGAAGATGCAGCGGATGAGTTGGCGGTTGCCTGGAGCGAAGTCGAGAACGGGGCTCGCGTGATTCAATCCGTCGATCAGGCGGAATTGCCCAAGGCTGGGCGCAAGGTGTTGCGCCGGACCCTGCATCGCCTGCGCGGTCGGGGCCTCGAGGTCGCGGCGGAGGCGACGACGCCGGTCGTGGCGCGCATTACGACCGTGGAAGAAGACGTCTCGCTTGCGCTGCTTTCCGCCATCGACCCCTCGGGCGCCCGTGCGGTGACGGTCGTGGAGGCAAACCCTTCCGGGGGAGCGCGATTGTTCGAACTCATCGTCGACGATGGACGCGGCGTCCTCGAATGCGAAGTGTTCTCGACGTCCCGCGGCAAAGCCCGGCGCTATGTCAAAGAGATCGCCGACCGGGAACGGTTTCCCGCAATTTCCGCACCGCCCGAATCCGTGCACGCGCTGCTGGCGCGTGTGGTCGCCCATCAGTTGCCCAATCGGCCCGCACCGCGCTCCTTTGGCGAATGGCGCGCTCGCCTCACCACCGCAGAAACGGGAACCCGGACGCCCGGCGAGTTGGCGCGCGACGCGCTGGGGATTGACGGCGATGCGGAGCAAACGAATCGCGTGGTCGAGTTGGTTCGCAACCAGGAGTTGGGTCCCTGGCCGCCGGAGCGCGACCGACTGGCCGAGACCGCCGCAACGCTCGAGAAAGCACTGGAGGCGCGCATCGTGGTTTCGGGCGCACGCCGGGCCGAGCAAGTGGATGAAGCATTGGCCGAAGCCGGCCGAGCGATATTTGATTCGGCGCATGCCGCGGTAACGCGGACGCGCCTCGAAGAGATGGCGTACGTATGGTGGAAGACCGACCGCGAGGCTGACGCAAGGGCGTGCTTGGCGGCGGCCGCTGGGTTCGAGGATGATTCTGCGGGCGAGCACCCGATGGCAAAGGCCATTTTGGAAGTGCTGCTCGCACCCCTCCTGCAAAAACACGCGCAGGAGGAAGAACCCCCGATCCTGGTGAAACCTTAATGTCCGGGCGAGCCAACGGCCGCCGGACGCGAAAGGATCCTCATGATTCGAAGACGTTTTGGTCGCAGACGCCGTGGCGGCGACGGCGGGGGGCAATCGGCGCTCGACGCTGAGCGCTGGCTTCCCAGACTTTCCGAAGCGGGTGTCTTGCCCGCGGGCGAGCTCGAGAACGCAGCCGTTTCCGATGTTCCGGGTTCCTTTGCCGTAACGGGTAGGGGGGGCGCGGGAGCGGACGCATTCGTGTTCGGTTTTTCTCCGACTTCCGCCGCGGATGCGTTGCTTGCGACGCTGGCCCTGGCGACCGAGAGCGGCGAGACCCCATTTACGGGGGAGGCCTTCGCGCTCGCACCGGATTGGACTTCGCTGGCGCGCCAGCGGATTTCGCTCCTGGGTGAGCTGTCCTTCAATCTCCGCTGCCTCGCGGTTCCGGGGTTGAGCGACGAAGGCGGTGACGTCAGTGCGGAGCCGTTGGCACGCCCGAACGTCGTCCCCGTGACCCAGGTCGCGGCGCAGCTCGCATCGCCCGCCCTGCGCGCGCTTTTTGCGCGAACCGCCGAGGGGCTCGAAGGCCTGGCGGCGAAACACGGCGGTGCCGTGCGGGGTACCGCGGATACGGTGGAGCTGGTGTTGCTCGCCAAGCGCGTCGCGGTGTTGCGTGCACAAGACGGGAGCGTGATGCTCGACACCCTGATGCCGCGGCGCACGAGTGAGCCCGTGGATGCGGCGGGTTTAGCCGCGGCATTGGATCGGCTGGAGGGCAATCTCCGCAAGCGCTTGAACGACGGACGGGTGCGCAGCGGCGAAGAGGGAATTCGCTCCCGTTTGCTCGCCGGCCTCGCCGACAGCCTCGACCTCCGCACGTTCTCGCCCTGGCCGATCGGGGGAGCCGACGTCGAAGTCGTGGATCTCGTCGGTGTGGATGGCGAAGGCCGCCCCATCGTTGCGGCCATTCGCGAGAGCTTTTCCATCGCCAACTTGGGCCCGCTGCTGGACGCGACGATCGCGGCCCACGCGAGTTTGCCCGTCATCCTGGCCGGAGCCGGAGCGCCGCTTCGTTTCGAAAGGCCGCGCCTGGTGGCTGCCGCGGAACGTTTCGATGCATCGGTGCTGCGGATCCTCGAGCGCCTCGCCATCGATGTGGCGCGCGTGGATTTGAGTGACGTGAAGGGAGACGCTCCGGCGTTGGCGGTGACCGACCAACCCGCGACGTCCTCGGATCGGGACCGTTCGGGTCCGTCTCGCCGCTCGCGGCGTGGGCGACGTCCGCGCCGCAACGGCGCTCCGACGAACGAAGCACCCGAAGCGTCGGAGGAGGTGGAGAGTGAGCCCGCGGGGGCCCCGCGCTTCGACGAAATGTCTTCCTTCGACCTGGAAGAAGGTTCCGGGGATTCCGCTACGCGCGGGCGCGGACGTGGGCGTGGGCGCCGACGTGGGCGCGGACGCGGGCGGGGTGGCGAAGACCGACCGACCGAAGCGTCGGGCGCATCCGACGAGCCAGGAGAGGAAGAAGCGTCCGAGGAAGGGCCTTCGAGCGGTCGCGGACGGCGCCGCGGTCGCGGAAGGCGGCCCGAGCCCGAACGCGCTCCTCGCGACCCCGAGGCATCGACGGACGACGTTCCGGAACTTCCCGATACGCTGGCCCCGCTGGCACCGATCGACTTGTCCGAACCGGAATTGCCGGAGATCGAATCGTTCGACGACGAGGAGGACGAGGAGTCCGAGGGCGATCGCTGGCGTCGGGAACGCGAAGAGCGTCGACAACGCGCACCGGCCGCGAGTCTCGAACCCCCGGAACCGGTACCGCCGCCGCCCCCGAAACCGCGCCGCGCCGCCATCGTGGCCCACGCGGACCGGGACGCGGTCGTGGCCGCCGTGCTCCTCGCGCGCGAAGTGCGTCTGCTCGAAGGGATCTGGGTGTACCCTCAGGAAGAACTGATGACGTTCTTTCGCGGGGTCGCGACGGACCTGCGCGATGAGGCGCCGATCTTCCTGGTGGGCTTCACCGCATCGCCAGCGCGCGACATCATTCAGGCCGCATCCCTGTATCGCGGACGTTTGCATTGGTTCGATCACCACGATTGGCCGCCGGAGGACCTCGAGCGCATGCGCGCGGAAATCGGCGAGGATGCGTTGCACGTCGAACCGGGTGTCGGAAGCTCGTTGCCTTTGATTCAATCCGAAGGGACGCGGCGCAGCCGCTTCTCGGACAAGGTCGTCGACCTTCTCACGGGGCGCTTCAGCGAGCACGACTTTCGGCGTTGGGGACGCTGGTGGTGGTGGCGCTTGGGAGAAATCGCCAGTCAGAGCGGAGATCGTCGCGCGGATCTCGACCCGCTCCTGACCGGTCGTCCGAGCGAACTCGCCAAGGCGGTCGAAAACATGGCGACACCGCCGGAGCCCGAAGAAGTCGGCTACGTGAGTTCGCGCGACTTCCGCGTCGTTCACTTCGGGGGCTACACATTGGTGACCGTGCCGATCCCGGCGAACCTCGATCGTGCCATGACGGCTCGCGTGGCTCGCGAACGCTACGCCGCGCATCTCTCCCTGGCGTGGGTCGAGGGCGAGGAACTCGTGGTCCTGGGCGGAGACGAAAGCGCGAATCGTCGCTCGCTCGATCTGTCGGGAATGGTCGCGCACGTGGCAACGAAGCACGATTGGGTGCACGCGCTGCCGGGGGACGACCACGTGGCCCGTCTGCGCGTGAGCGACCTGGCGGGGCACCCGGAACGGATCGACGCGGTATTGGCCGAAATTGCCATGGGTCGTTCGATCCTCGAGGGGTGACGGGCGATCGGGATACGACGGCGAACCTGGTCGAGATCTTTTCTTCGATCCAGGGCGAGGGGCCCTACGTGGGCACCTCGACGCTGTTCATTCGTTTCGGTGAATGCGACCTGCGCTGCCACTGGTGCGATTCTCCGCACACCTGGAAGATCCGTGACCACTGCCGCTTCGAGACCGCTCGGGGCAGCGGCGATTTCGAGGAACGACGCAACCCCGTTTCCTTGGATGCAATCCTCACCGCCACCGAAGCCCTGGATGCCGCGCAGCATCGCTTCATCAGCTTTACGGGCGGCGAGCCGCTACTGCAACCCGAAGCGGTGGCGGCACTGGCGCGGCGGCTGCGCGGAATCGGACCGTCCCTGTATCTCGAAACCCACGGGTTGGCGCAGGCGGCGTTGCGACGGGTGGCGGGATCCATCGACGTCGTCTCGATGGACTGGAAGCTCGCCAGCGACGTTCGTCGCGCGGGAACGGCGCGCGCGGATTCGCGGGAGGATTTCGCCCTGGAACACGAGCGTTTTCTCGCGACGGCCCGTGAGAATTGCGAGGTCCTCGTCAAAGTTGTGATCACCCCGCGCTCCGAAGATGGAGAGATCGAGGACGCTTGTCGCCGGATCGCGGCGCTCGATCCCGGAATCCCATTGATCCTGCAGCCCGTGACGCCCGTTGGGCCCCAGAAGGACCGACCGTCGCCGGCCCGCATGCACGCCTGCCACGCGCTGGCAGACAAGCATCTCGATGACGTCCGCGTGATTCCGCAGACGCATCCCATCTACGGAGTCCTCTAGATTCTCCGCGGTTCGGCGAAGCGCTGCGGTGCAAGACCGCTTGCGGTGTCGGGTGACACGCGGGGCACCTCCTAGGTCGAGCGCGCTTCCGCCAGGACGTAGGAAACCGCTGCGAGAAAATTCGTTGCCTCGGGTCGGTCGCTCGCCGTAGCGGGTTCTTGTCCGGTGAGAACCCGCACGGCACCGCGGCACCCGGCGCGCTTTGCGGCATCGACATCGCGCACGCTGTCGCCAATCACCCAGGATCGGCTGAGGTCCGCACCGAGTTGTTCCGCTGCGCGCTCGAGCAGGCCGGGTTCGGGCTTGCGACAGTGGCAACCGGCGTCCGGATGGTGGGGGCAGCAGAAATGGCCATCGAAGGTGATTCCCGAGCGCGCGAGGTCGGCATCGAGGTGCGCGCGAAACGCTTCGTAATGCGCCTCGGAAAACAACCCGCGTCCAATGCCGCTCTGGTTGGTAATGACTGCCAAGCGGAAACCGGCCGCCACCAGCTGTTGCAGCCCTTCGACGACGCCCGGCAACAGTTCGTAGTCTTCGATCCGGTGGGTGTATCCGTGATCGCGAACCAGGGTGTTGTCGCGGTCGAGAAAAACGTAGGCCGTCACGGCGTCCCCAAGAGCGCGGCGCGCGGGTCTTCGTTCTCGACGGCCTCGCGCGCCGCTTCGATCAGTTTTCGGAGGTCTCCGCCCAGTCGGTCCAGGGCCTCGGCATAGCGCGGAAGGTCCGCAGAATAGGTACCGAGGAGCGCGAGGCAGGCGTCGTTCAAGCGCGCCCGCGCCGCGAAATCGGCTGCATCCCGACTGGAAGATTCGAGCGCAGCCAGGCTCTCTCTGGCGCGGGCCTCGAGGGCGGCGCGCTCACTTTCGGGAATGGCATCGGGTTGCGCGGAAGCGTAGAGGTCCGCGACGGCCTGGCGGAAATCGAGGGTGATGGCGTCGATCGCGCGTCGTTCGAGCACGAGCTGGCGTTGTCGTTCGGCACTTCCCGCTCCCTCGGTCGACGCGAAGAACAGGATGCGCGCTTCCTGACCGACGAAGGACGCGATGCCTTCGTTGAAATCCGCAGCACTCTCCGCGAACACGGTGGCGTGGACGAGTTCGTGGATGACGGTTTCGACGAGTTGCGCGTCCGAGAGGCGCAGCATCGGACCCGTGACCGGATCCGCCATCCAGCCGAGGGTCGAGTAGGCGGGCACGGGGACGACGCAGACGTCGAACCCGTCTGCCCGCAGGCGCTCGGCTTCGGCGTTGGCTTTGGCTTCCTCGAAGTAGCCCCGATAGGGCACACTGCCGACGATCGGAAAGCGGTAGCCGCGCGCCTCGACGCTGCCGGGTGGAGTGGCAACGACCGTGGTGACGATGCGATCACCGGGCCATTCCGCATAACTCGTATACTGGTCGTCGACCTCGAGGCCGAGATCGCGGGCGAACGCGCGCGCGGCCTCCACGCGCTCGAGTCGCTCGCGCAATTCGGGCTGCGTGGCGGGATCTGCGAGAATCGACTCGATCGAGCGCCGGGCCCGCAATAGGCGCAGTTGGCCGTCCGCGAGATGGGCGAGATAACAGCCGGAGTTCGAAAGCATGAGCACGAGGAGTCCGAGTCCGGCGAGTTTCGTGCGAATGGACGTCGTGGTTCCCGATGCCGAAACCGCCGAAGTGCTTCTCGCCCAGGCCATGGCGGCGGGCGCGAGCGGTGCCGAGGAGCGGGAAGAAACCGGGGATACGGGGCGCCTGCTCATTCTCTACGCCGAAACCGATCGCGCGCAGGCGGTGCGCGCGGCGCTCGTGCCCTTCGCGTCCGCGCGCGTGCGCGTCGGGGTCGCGACGCAAGTAGCTCCCGTCGATTGGTCCGAGGAATGGAGACGCGGCCTGCGCGCCTGCGAGATCTCGCCGCGACTCCGGGTGCGTCCGTCGTTCGTGGACGCGGAACCCAAGCCAGGGCAATTCGATCTGGTGATCGACCCGGGACAGGCCTTCGGGACGGGGACACATCCTTCGACGTTTCTCGCCCTGGAACTCCTCGATCGCGTGACGCGGTCCCGGGCACCGGCTTCCCTGCTCGATGTAGGGACGGGAACCGGCGTGTTGGCGTTGGCGGGGCTGGTGTTCGGCATCGAGTGCGCCGTCGGTGTCGACATCGATCCGCTCGCGGTCCAGATCAGTCGCGAGAACGCGGCGCTGAACGGGCTGGATGCGAACCTCCTCGTGTTGACCGGCGGTCCCGACGCCACGGATGAAGGCTTCGACTTGGTGGTTGCGAACCTCTTGAGAAGTGAAGTGGAGCCGCTTCTCGCTGACATCGTGCTTCGCATGAAGCCGGGGGGGAGTGCCATTTTCTCCGGCTTGCTCGCCAGCGAGTTCAGCCGGATGGAGTCGCTTCTCGCCCTCACAGGGCTGCGAATTACCGATGAGGCGCGTGCGAGCGACGACAGCGACTGTGCGTGGGTTGCGTTGCTCACGACGCGCTGACCCGACGTCGCCAATCTTCGAGCAACGCCGATACGGTTTCTTCGAGGGAATACCGAGGCTGCCAATCGGTCGCGGATCGCAATCGCTCCGCATTGCCGATGGAAATGTCCGTCGGGCGCATGCGTTCGGGGTCGACGGAGATTTCGGGTTGGGTTTTCGCAGTTGCGATCAGCTGATCGAGAACTTGCCGCACGGAAACCGGCGTGCCCTTGGCCACGTTGTAAGCGGCAGCCGGAACCTTCGGATCGAGTAGGGCGACGTAGGCCGACACCACGTCGCGTACATCGAGGAACTCCCGCACCGCGTCCAGATTCCCCACCCGCATCTCCGAAGCGCGCTGCCCCGCTTCCATTTCGGCGATCTGGCGCGCGAAACTCGCCGCCACGAAGGCGTCGGATTGGCCGGGACCGGTGTGGTTGAACGGTCGGGGTCGCACCACGTCGAGGCCGCGCTCCGCGTAGAGGGCGCCCAAACGATCCGCCGCCGCTTTGGCGGTCGCGTAGGGGGAACGCGGCGCGAGGGGAGCGTCTTCCGTGAAGGCGGGGCTTCCCGGCGGTGCGGGGCCATACACATCGCCGCTCCCCACCAGGAGAACCCGCACGCCGGGGGTCTCGAGGGCGGCGGCTTCGAGCAGGCAGCGGGCGCCGTAGTAGGTGACCCGATAGGCGATCTCCGGCTGGGCGACCGACGCCGCAACGGAGCTCTGCGCCGCCAGGTGGATGATCGCTTCCGGCGCAAGGCGGGCCAGCCAGTCGCGGCAGACGGCGAGTTGGGTGACGTCCATCTCGCGGTCCGGGGACGAGACATCGTGTCCGGACTCGACTAGACGGGGCACCAGGTGACTTCCCACGAAGCCCCCGGCACCGGTGACCAGAATGCGCATGCGCGGCAAACTGCCAGAGCTGGGCTCGGTGTGCTAGCACCAGGGGCAAGGGGGGAAGCTGTGATCTTCGGAATCTCGGGTCCCAATGCGGCAGGGAAGGGCGAGGCAGTCGAGTTCCTGCGCGCCCGGAGCTTCTACGCGGTTTCCCTCTCCGACGTCATACGCGAAGTCCTGGAGGCGCGTGGGGAAGCCGAGAGTCGCGAGGCGATGATCGAGGCCGGCCGCGCCCTGAGGGCGGAACACGGCGAAGCCGTGTTGGCGGAGCGCATCGCGTCGCGCCTCGCGCAAGATCGAAATTATGTGATTGATTCGATTCGCCACCCGGCCGAGGTCGAGGCGCTGCGAACGCGCACGGAGCATTTCCGCCTGATCTGGGTGGATGCGGACGTTGAAACGCGGTTTGTGCGATTGCGGGAACGGGGCCGCAGCGGAGATCCGACGAGTCTCGAGGAGTTCGAACGCCTCGAAGCCCGCGAGCTGGGCAGCGACGACAGCGCGGCGCAACAGCTCCTGGCGGTTCGCGACCTGGCCGACTTCAAGGTCGAGAACAATGGAGCGCTGGAGGACCTAAAAGGGTCTCTGCAGCGGATTCTCGAGCGCAGCTTTTTTTTTGAAAGACCCGGCTGGGACGAATACTTCATGAACATCGCGCGCATGGTGTCGACGCGCAGTAACTGCGTGAAGCGCAAAGTGGCGGCCGTCATCACCCAGGACCGGCGGATCATCTCCACGGGGTACAACGGAACGCCGCGCGGCGTGCGCAATTGCAACGAAGGGGGTTGTCCGCGCTGCAACCAGTTCGCCGAGGGGGGCACCCGCCTGGAAGATTGCCTCTGCTCGCACGGTGAAGAGAACGCCATCATCCAGGCCGCCTACCACGGCGTCCAGGTCAAGAACGGGACGATCTACACGACCTTCTCGCCTTGTCTCATTTGCACGAAGATGATCATCAACAGCGGCCTGGCCGAGGTCGTCTACAATTCCGACTACCCGCTGGGTGAACTGGCGATCGATTTGTTGCGCGAAGCCGGCGTGAAGGTGCGCCAGTTCAGCCTGGTCGAGGCCGAACCCGTTCGTTGACCCCGCCACCGCGAATTGGTAGAAAAATCGAGCACTTTCGGGTGTGCGACACTCCACCCTGGCGTTCGGAAGGGGGGATTTTGGGAGATCCGATGCGATTGCGTGTGCTTGCGGGACTAATTGCCGTCGTCGGGGCCTTGAGCGGTCCCGCCGCTTCTGTTCCCGCCGAAGAGCCGCCGATCCGGGTCGCGATCCTGCCCGTGGTCATCCGCAGTGTGGAGGAAGATTCCAGCTACCTGCGAGAAGGCCTGTCCGACATGCTGGCTTCTCGGCTTGCTCGGGAGAAGGGGGTCGGCGTGATCCGGGTCAACGAGCCCGAGCACGCCACCGTGAAGCTGGGGCCGGCGCGCGCCATCGGCCAGAAGGTCGGGGCGGACTTCGTGTTGTTCGGCTCCTTTACTCAATTTGGCGACGCCGCCAGCCTCGATCTGCAATGTGCCGAGGTCGTAGCCTCCCGCGGCGAGGATGCCCTGGCGCGCCAGCTCTTCATCCAATCCGGGACCGTGGGCGAGATCATTCCCGAACTCGACGGCCTGAGCGCCCGCATGGGGACCTTTCTACGCGATCCGGAAACCTCTCTGGCGGAGGTCGATCCCGCGGTATCGAGCGCGCCTCCGGGGGCCGGGGGAGCCGGCGGGAACCCCGCGCTGCTGCGGCGCCTCGAAGCCCTGGAGACCGCGGTCTTCGGTATCTCCCAGACCCAGGTGATCGAAGAAGCGGATGACACCCTGGAGCCGGAAATCCTGGACGAAGACGTGTCTCGAAACGACGACGAGCTTCGCTAGAATCCGCGCGCTTTCCAGCTCTCAATTCTGTCCCGTGGCGATGTAGCTCAGGTGGTTAGAGCGGCGGTTTCATAAGCTGCAGGTCGGTGGTTTGAGTCCACCCATCGCCACTCTCGCCCCCCCGCCGCGGCTCGGCGGGAAAACCGTTCGCGCGCACCCACAGCGATTCGATCCGATTTCTGGCTGCCGGGAATCCGTAGATCTCAGCCTTTCTCGATCCTTCTCCACGAATCGCCCCTTGCGCGCAGCGCGGGCGACTTACTCCACGGAGCGGGAGTGAACGAGAAGGAGTCGAGATGGCGTACGGAAGAATTCAACGGGCGGTCGTCGTATCGCTACTTTCCCTGGTTGTGGGTAGCGGCTGCCAGCCGGAGGTCGAGCCCAACGGGACGATTTCCGAGGCGTTCTTTAGTGGAAACGTTCTCTCCCTCGAGCGGGACGATCAGGGCGCGTTGATCGCTGTCGGCGGCGTCGGCGACGGGCGGGGCGAACTGAACGGTTCGGTTCGGGTACAGGATGTCGACATGTGGATCGTCAAGAGTTCCGTCGCGGCGACGGTGGATCTCGGTGTCGTCCCTGTGCACACTGGGATGAAACTCCATTACTTTGCCATCGATCCGGCCGGCGCCTTCGTCGACTTCGAAAGCGTCCTTCTCCTATGCGTACCGCAGAAGCGGGGATGTCAGCCGGTGGCCGGACCGACGCTGCATGTCGAGCCGGGTATGCGATACGGGTTGGCGTTCGTGGTGCCCACAACGGCGAGTTACGCCTTCAAGCTCATTCCCCGCAATGAACCCAAGCCCGTGAAATAAGCGACCGTACTCCTTGCCCGGGTGACTCCATGTCACTCGGGCGGTTCGCTTCCATTTCCTGCTTCTTTCTCCGAATGGGTGTTGTCTCCTTCGTGAAAATCGTGTTACGTCCGCGTGAAGATCTTCCTCGCGGGTGAGAGACACTGTTTGAATCACTAGCCAACGTGTCGCCGATCATCTGGTTGGCCGCCGGTCTTGCGCTCTACATGGCGTGGGCGATCGGGGCCAACGATGTCGCGAACGCCATGGGGACCAGCGTCGGGTCCGGGGCGCTCACCCTCCGCGGCGCCATCGTGGTCGCCGCCGTCCTCGAGTTTGGCGGCGCCTTCCTGGTCGGCGGGCACGTCACCGACACGGTGCGCAAATCGATTCTCGATACCAGCGCCATCGAAGATCCCAACCTGCTCATCTACGGCATGCTGGCCGCCCTCGCATCCGCGGGCACCTGGCTCCTGGTCGCCACGCGCGCCGGTTGGCCCGTGTCGACCACGCACTCGATCGTGGGAGCGATCGTGGGCTTTGGTGCCATCGGGATCGGCCCGGAAGCCGTGGCGTGGGGCAAAGTGGCGCAGATCGTCGCGTCCTGGGTGACCTCGCCGCTGCTCGGTGGCGCGCTCGCGTTCATGACCTTCTCTCTGGTTCGGCGCCTGATTCTCGACCAGGAACACCCCTTGGCGCGCATTCGCAAAGTCGGTCCCTTGTTCGCGTTCTGGGTGGGGTTCATTCTGGGACTCGTCACGCTCTTCAAGGGCCTCAAGAATTTGAATTTGGATTTTGGGTTCGGGGCCGCCCTGGCGCTGTCCGCTGGCGTTGGGCTGTTGTTGGCGGGATTGTCGTGGCTTTTCTTCCGTCGCGGCCCCCAGGAAGTGTCTGGGGATCGGCAACAGCAATTCGCCGCCACCGAGCGCATGTTCGCGGTCCTCCAGATCATGACCGCCTGTGCGGTTGCGTTTGCCCATGGCTCGAACGACGTGGCTAATTCCATCGGGCCTCTCGCTGCGGTGGTGAACACCGTGCAGACCGGCGAGATCACCACAACGGCGCCCTTGGCCCTCTGGATGCTGGGCGTGGGTGGCGTGGGGATCGTGATCGGTCTCGCCACCTACGGCTACAAGGTGATCGAAACCGTGGGCAAGAAGATCACCGAGCTGACGCCGAGTCGCGGGTTTTCCGCGGAACTCGCGGCGGCCACGACGATCGTGATTGCGTCGCGGGCGGGCATCCCGGTATCGACGACTCACATCCTCGTTGGCTCCGTTTTGGGCGTTGGGCTCGCGCGGGGTATCGGCGCATTGGATTTGCGCGTGGTGGGCCGCATCGCGATCTCGTGGGTGGTCACGCTCCCTACCGGCGCAGCGCTTGCGGTCTTTTTCTACTACTTCTTCAAGGGCCTACTCGGACCCTAGGAGCTGCAGCATGTCATTCATGGGAAACCTGTTCGGATCCTCGCCGGTGCGGCCGATGCAAGAACACATTCGCGCGTCGGTTGCCTGTGCGCGCGAAATTGGTCCGCTTTTCGTCGCGATGGCGGCCGGCGACGCCGAGGAAATCCGCAACGCGCGCACGCGCATCGACGATCTCGAGCACGAGGCCGACCGCATCAAGAACGAGATTCGCAGCCATTTGCCGCGACGTCTGTTGCTGGCGATCGAACGCCGAGACATGTTGGAGATTTTGGATTACCAAGACTCCATCGCCGATACCGCCCAGGACATTGCGGGCCTGGTCGATCAACGCGGGATGCACACGCCGAAGACGCTTCAGACTCCCCTCGCCCAACTCGTCGAACGGGTCGTGGCGGCCTGCGAGCAATCACAGCGCATCATCGAGGAACTCGACGAGCTGCTCGAAGCGGGTTTTCGCGGACGCGATGTCGGGCGCGTTGAAGAGATGGTCGATCAACTCTCGCGCATCGAAAGCGATACGGACGATCTCGCGGAAGCGGCGACGCGCCAATTGTTCCAACTCGAAGGCGAACTCGGAGTGGGGACGTTCTTCTGGTATCAGCTGATCGGCTGGATCGGCGACATGGCGGACTACGCGGAACGCGTGGGCAATCGACTCCGACTCTTGATCGCGAACTAGAAACCCACCCCCGTTTCGGCACTCAGCGGGTCTCGATAGCGATTCCAGGCCTCGACAAGGCGCTCGAGTCCGGTCTTCAAGACGTCCGGGTCCTGCAGATACGAGATTCCAAAAAAACACTGGTGCTCGCGATTGACCGAAAACAGGGCCCCCGGCGCGATCGAGATCCCCGCGGAATCGGCAAACTCCGCGAAGCGCCCGGCGTCGCAGCGCACCCCCGATTCGGTCTCCGACGGAAGCTCGACCCAGATCATCGGCCCACCGGCGGGACGATTCAGGGTCCAGCCATCGACGCGACCGTCGAGTTGAGTGCATACCATTTCCAATCGATCGCGCATCTGGCTCCGGAGGATCGCCTGGGCTTCCTTGGCGCGTGGGAGCAAGCGTGAAGCCAGCACCTGCTCGAGCACGGGCGAGCCCAGATCCGCCGCGAGCTTGTAGCGCAGCAACTCCGCAACTTGCGGCTCGCGTGCTCGAATCCAACCGATGCGCAATCCAGCCCAGAACAACTTGCTCAACGTTCCGACGAGCAATACCTGCCCCTCCTCGTCGTGCTGGGAAACATGCGGCGGGATTGGGCGGTCCTCCAGCGAGCCCATGGCGTGTGCGGCGTCTTCCACGACGATGGTTCGGTAACGAGCGGCGAATTCTGCAAGCTCGCGACGCCGCTGCTCGGGCAGACACGTACCAGTCGGGTTCGAGAAACAGGGCGTGACATACAACAGACGCGGCGGACGGGCGGATAATCGGGGCTCGAGCTCCGAGGTCCGAATTCCATTTTCATCCATGGGGACGGGGACGACGTCGGCACGTGTCATTCGACACAAGTCGATGGCGGGTGGGTTCGTTGGATTCTCCAGGGCGACGGTATTCCCGGGCCGCACATAGAGCGACGCGATGAGGGCGAAGGCCTGCTGGGCACCGCTCGTAATCAAGATTTGTTCGGTGGTCGTTTCGAGGCCCTGGCGGGAGAGGTGTCGCGCAACTTCTTCGCGAAGGCGTCGAAGGCCGGCGGGTGCGTAGCCGGAGCGCGCCAGCAGCGCGGTGCTGTCATGGCTCACCACGTTCTCGAGTTCTTCGGCCACCATGGCGAGCGCTGGCATTCCGCCGCTCGACAGGTCGATACGACCGCGCGTGTAGCGAGGCGATGTCGACAGGGTGCGAGAGGGTTCGCCCGGCGGGAAGAACTGCGCTTGGGGGCGACAGGCCCGCGTTCCACTGCCTTGCCGCGTCTCGACGAAGCCTTGCTCCTTCAAGGCATCGTAGGCGGCGACGACCGTCGTGCGGCTGATTCCGAGGGCGCGTGCGGTGGCCCGTTCCGATGGAAGCGCTTCGCCCGGGGCGATTCGGCCAGTCCGAATCAACGCCTCGATGCTGCGTGCGAGCTGCGCATAGAGGGGCCCCTGGTCGGTCTTCCATTCTCCAAGAGCGCGTTTCAAGAGCATTTGAGTCCAATTTCGAGCAACTGGCTCTGTTTTGGCCAGGCCATGGTGGCATACGGTCGCTCTATCGGATCAATTGGACTCGGAAAGGACATGAAATGCAAGAAACAAGTCGGTCCCGTGGGCAGCAGAGGGCCTGGAGCGGGCTCTCTCCCTTCAAATACATCCAGGTCGTCAGCTTCCGGCGGAACGGAGCCGGTGTCGCGACACCGGTTTGGTTCGCAACGCAGGGAGAACGGCTCCTCATCGCCACGGAGACGCCCTCGGGAAAGGTCAAGCGTCTGCGCGCGAACCCCCGGATGCAGGTAGCGGCTTGTGGCCCCCTAGGCGGATTGCGCGGCCCCTTGCTCGAAGCCAACGCGCGGGAACTTTCGGGAGGGGATGCCGTGTCCGCCGAGCGCGTTCTGGCCGCTCGATTCGGACTGGGACGGAGAATCTTTCAATGGATCGTCCAGCCGATTTTTCACCGACAGGGGAAGACGCCGGTCTACTTCGAGATTCTCAGTGCGAGAGGCGAAGCGTTCGCAATCGAAAGGAAGGCGTCATGAATGGTGGACTCCGCGCTCAGTCGGTTTCCGGTCGCCGCTGCGTTGCGTTGGCCGAAGCGATTGCCCAGCAATTCTGGAAGAGCGCCGGTGCGTCCGACGCGAGTGGAACGTTCTCCAAATCGAACACGGCGGCCATGAAGGAGCAGGGCCTCTATGCCAGCTGCGTTCCCGAAGCACATGGCGGAGGCGGAATCGATCGCGTTTTCGATAAGACACTCTTGAGCGTTGCTCTGGGGCGCGGTTGCCCATCTACGGCGCTGGCCGCAAACATGCATTTCGATGTTTCCTGGTTGATGGGCGATCTGCTGCGACGTCGACCCGACGACGTCCAGGCGCCGATGGTGGCGGGATTGCTCGTGGGAATCGGGAACGGGGATCTCGCTGTATGTGGATCGTTCTCGGAGCGTGGTACGGATCTTCTGCACCCCCAGACGCAAGCGGAGAAAGTCGAGGGAGGCTGGTGCCTCAATGGGCGCAAGATGTTCGCGACCGGGTCGCCCGGAGCGGACTTGATCGGAACGTCGGTTCGGATCCGATCGGCAGGGGAGGCGCCGGGACTGGCCATCGCCCTGGTGCCGCCGGGAGCTCCAGGGCTTCGAATCGAAGAAACCTGGGATGCCTTGGGAATGCGGGCATCGGGTAGTCACGATCTGGTCTTCGACGATTGCATCGTTCCCGACGCGATGGTTCGTCGACTCGGGAACTGGGGGAGCTGGAACGAAGACCTGCTGCGCTTCGAGACGATCAGCACCCTGGGACTGACAGGCGTATTTCTCGGAATCGCGGAGTCGGCGCAGCAGATCCTGGTCGATCAGTTGCGCGCGTCGAAACCGTCGGCGACGGGACGGCGCGCAATCGATCGCTATTCGATTCAGTCGGGAGTGGGGAGCAACGAGATGGCGCTTTCGACGGCTCGGGCGCTACTCGCTCGCGCTTGCTCTCAGTTCGACGAGCGGGTGCTTCTCGGCGAAGACGTCGCTCTGGAGGGGCTGCATGCACTGATGGCAGAAGCCCAAGCGGCCAAGACTGTGGTCAACCGCCTGGCCATCGAAATTCTCGACCGCGCCTTGGGGCTTTCGGGGGGAGTGGGCTATCTGGCCCGGCATCCCTTGTCGCGGCTGTATCGCGACGTTCGGGCGGGACCGTTCATGCAACCTTATTCACCCAATGAGGCCTTCGAATACGTGGGAAAAGTGGCCCTCGAACTCGAACCCACCGTGGATCGTTAGCGTGTCTGGGGTGCGTCGCGCCCCCCGTCACACAATTTCTTGCGCGTCGAGCGCTAGGTCGTCCCGGAAGACCACTGGCGATCCGACTCTTGATCGCGAACTAGAAACTCGCCGGCGATTCCGCGTCACGATGGCGCGCGGACGCGAAGCAATGTGGCTTGCTCCCAACAAGCCAGCGATCCACAAGTCCCCAAGCGAATCATCCGATGCAGGGCGATGCGGTCGATTCGACGGTTCGCTTTCCGTGCGGTGCTGGGCTTTGCCGGCGCGTTCGCGCTGTGCGCCTGGCTCTTTTCGCTGCCTCCGTTGCCGAGTGTTTCGATCGCGACCCTGACCGCGATGCTGACGGGCATTCTCGGCTCGCTGATTCGTGGCAAAAAGCGCGGTTCGAGCCGTCCACTACGCGCCATTGCGGTGAGACTGGCGATCCTGGTCCCGCTACTGTGCGCGAAAGCGCTGTGGGTCGGAAGCGTGCGTGTCGATTACGAACGCGGAGCGCCCGAAGCCATCCGGGAAGATTTGCTGGAACGCCGCGCGTTCCTGATCGAGCGGGTCGCGGATCCGGATTTCGGACCCAATTCCTTGCCCGCCATCTACGGTGAATGGTCGCGCCAGGAATTCGCGATTGGAACGCTCTCGATGGCCGCGGCGGCCATGACCAACCTGGCCTTCGCGTATCCCGAAACCCGCAACGAAGCCTTGGCGGTCGTAGACGGGTTCGCCGAGCGTCTCTTGAAGCAGGACTTACGCGCCTACGAGCGCTTTGCGTGGGGCCGCGATCCGATCGAATCCCTCGCATCCAGTGCCGGACAGATCGGCTACCTCGGGCATCTCAACTTCGTACTCGGCGCCCGTCGTATTCTCGGCGGAGATGGCCGCTATGGAGATCTGCACGCGCAGGTGACGGGCGCACTCGCCCGGCGCATGAGCGAACGCGCATTTCCCTATCTCGAAACGTTCCCGGGCATGGTCTTCGTACCCGACAATGCAGTCGTCGTGGCGTCCATCGCCCTCTTCGATCGAACCGAAGGTGGGGAGCATGGTGAGCTACTGGCGGATTGGGTCGGCTACACGCGCGAGAACTTGATCGACCCCCAGACCCAATTGATCGTGGCGCGAGTCGATTCCGGTACAGGTAGACCTTCGGGGCCCGCACGCGGCAGCCACGCAGCCTGGAATTCGTTCTATCTACCGTTCGTCGACCCGGTCTTCGCAGACGAGCAGTATCGCAACTTGCGTCAACACCTCGCCGTGGAGCTGCCCCTGGGTCTCGCTGCGGTGCGCGAGTACCCTGCCGGAGTCTCGGGCTATCAAGACTTCGATTCCGGACCGATCGTCGCGGGACTCAGTACGACGGGGACTGCACTCGCAATGGCGGGTGCCCACCGGGCGGGAGACTTCGGGTTTCTGAATGGGCTGCTGTTGTCGGCGGAGATCGCGGGTTCGAGCGTTCGCACCGACCGGGGGCGCCACTATCTTGTCGCACCGTTGGTCGGGGAAGCGATGTTGCTCGCCATGCGCACGGCGCGCGATTGGGATCTGCGCTTCGTATCGCCCGCGGATTAGCGGGGCAAGCGATGTTTTTGGATTTTTCCGGTTTCCGTGCGCGGGAGTGACGCGAGGGCGACGAACTCGCGCGGTAGTTTGAAGGCGGCCAGGTAGTCGCGGCCCCAGTCTCGCAAGGCTTGTGCGTCGAGCGCTGCGTCGTCCCGGCAGACCACGTAGGCGCGCCCGATTTCGCCCCAACGCGGATCTTCGATTCCCACCACGGCAATTTCGGAAATGTCGGGGTGGGTTTCGTATATGGCTTCGACTTCCGCCGGGTAGACGTTTTCGCCGCCGGAGATGTACATGTCCCGGGCACGTCCGGCGAGGGAGATGAAGCCTTCCTCGTCCACGCGGGCCAGGTCTCCGGTTCGCAACCAACCGTCTTCTCGGAGTGTGGCGGCGGTCTCTTCCGGCTGGTTCCAATATCCCAGCATGTTGATCGGTCCGCGGACCACGATTTCGCCGGTTTCTCCGCTCGCGGCATCGCGCCATTCGCGAGGGTGCGCGTGAAGCAGTTCTGGGCGGACCACGCGGATTTCTCCGTGCTTCACGGGCTTGCCCACGCTCCCGGCTTTGCGAATCGCATCTTGCGTGTCGAGGCAGCAGAGAATCGACGTTTCCGTCTGACCGAAGCCCTGCTTGAGTACGAGTCCGCGCGCTTCGAACGCGCGGATCAAATGAACCGGGATGGCGGCGCCGGCGGTGAAGAGGAATCGCAGCGAGTGAAGGTCGAACCCGTCGGGGTCTCGCTCCAGTACGTCGAGCAGGGCGCTGTACATCGTGGGGACGCCGCCGAAGAAGCTGATGCCTTCGGATTCGACCTGGCGCCATACGGCCAGGGGATCGAATGCGGGTGCGAGTACGATGCTCGCTCCCGCGTACAACGAAGGAACGGCGAGAATCTGCAGCCCGAAGGAATGAAACAAGGGGACGACGACCAGGACGCGATCGCGCTGGTTCAGGGAAAAGAAGTGCGCGGCGTTCATGCTGTTGTACAGGGTCTTGCGGTGCGGGAGGAGGGCGCCCTTGGGGTGGCCGGTGGTGCCCGAGGTGTACATGAGGATCACGGGATCTTCGGGGGAAACGGCTTCGATCCCGCTATCGGGTTGCGCGGTCGCAAGCGCCGCTTCGTAGGTGTCGGATGCTCCGCCGACGAAGTAGGTGTGTTTCGGTCGGTGGGCGCCCGTCGCAAGGGCGGCTTCCAGGCGCGGTGCGAGATCCGACTCGCAAATGGCGACGCGCGGCTCTGCGTCGTTTAACAGGTAGGCGATTTCCCGCGGCGCAAGACGCGTGTTGATGGGAAGCGCCATCGCGCCGAGGCGTGCGGCGGCCAGCAGGGTTTCGATGTAGGGCGTCCGGTTGGCGAGTAGGATCGCGACGCGGTCCCCGGCCCGGACGCCCGCAGCGCGCAAGAGGGAGACACAGCGCGTGCAGCGCTCCTCCAGATCCGCGAAAGACAGCCGACGATCCGCGTCGACCAGAGCCAGGGAATGCGGCCGATTCTCGGCGTGTTGGCGAGACCAGATGCCGGTGTTGTTCTGGGTCGATTTCACCGTCGGTGGATACCCGACGGCCAAGATCCCCGCCAGAGGTTAAGATCCCGTCCAATCGAAGTTGAATCTGGGTGGATAGGGAGAAGCGATGAATCTGTCCGGAAACCCGGCGTTCGTGGGGCGCCCGTGTGGAAGTTCCATCTACCAGGTGACACCGGAGGTCGTGGCCTTTTACGGCGATGCGCTGGACGACCGCCACGCCCTTCACGAGACGTTTGCGCCGCCGCTCCTCTATCACTCCGAGTGCTACCGCTTCGTCGCGGAGTGGTACCTGAAAAACCTGTTCGGGAACCTCCACGGCCAACAGGATTGGGAACTGTTCTCCGCCATACCTGTGGGGAGTGAAGTGCGAACCCGCTCGACCATCATCGAGCGATACAGCAAGCGCGGTCGAGATTACGTGGTCAATGAGACCGACGTCATGGATGCGCAGTCCGGTGTGCTCCGCGTGCGCGGCCGCACCCACCAGTCGTTTCTACCCGCGACGACGCAACCCGGTGAAGGTTTCGTGGTCGATCAGTCCACCGCCGAGAAGAAAACACCGCGACCGCCGTTTCCCACCGCAACCGGAGAGGACCTCGCCCCGGTGCGCAAGGTCATCGACGATCGCCGCTGCTGGATGTTCTCCGGGCCCGGCAAGAACTACCACACGGACCGCGAGCAGGCGGCGAAGCTCGGATTCCCGACCATCGTCGTGCAGGGGATGATGACGACGTGCTTCATCTCCCAGGTGATGCAAGACCATTTCGGAATGGGCTGGCTTGCAGGCGGGAAAATGTCGGTGAAGCTCACCAACGTATTGTGGGTCGATGAAACCGTGACCGCCTACGCCAAGGTGCGCGAAGAACGCCCGGAGGGAACGCAGCTGCGGGTCTTTTGTGACGTTTGGGTCGAAAAGGAAGACGGGTCGCGCGTCTTGATCGGAGATGCGTCGGCGGTCCGCTGACGCATCGATTTTATCGGATCAATCCTCGGAACTGCCGCCGGCTTTCGCCACCTGGTCCGCCTTGATCTTGTCGAGATTGAAGCCCAGAGCGGCTTTTTCCATGTGGTCGAGCAGTGCCTCGGGTTCCGGTGCCGGCTTGCCTCGAGGGCGGAAAGGCCGGAGCCGCGCGACCACGAAGTTCTTGATGTAGGGGCTTTCGAAGCCGCGTTCCTTCAGTTCCTTCACGATTTCCGCAACCCGCAGATCGATCGCCAATAGGCGGTCTGCCCGTTTCTCGCGCGCGTCGAGCGCCGCCTGGATACCGACTTCGAGAAAACCATCGCTCGCCTTCAAGGCCGGCGCGTAGGCTCCACCCGCGAAGCGGGGGCGCTTCTCGTAGGCGAAACCCAGGGTGACGAGAGAACCGTCCTCGAGTTCGAGCGCGTACTCGCTTTCGGGCCGGTGGGGATCCGTCTCCGACAGTCCGCGCGCCATGCGGGCCGCTTCGAGGGAGCGTTCGCGTAGGTTGTGCGCCTTCTCGGTATTCAGGGCAAGGATGCGGTAGGCGAGGGCGGGGTCCGGCGAGAGCAGTGCGACGAGGGTCTTCGCGCCAAGCTGTTGAAGGGCGCTCAGGCGGTGGTAGCCGTTGGGGGTCCAGAAGCGCGCGGGGGTCTTTGCGTCGATGGCGCCTTCGGGCATGGGGACCGCGATCACGGGATCGAGGAAGATTCCCACGCGACCGATCACATCGCCCAGGCGTTTTACGTGGGGTTCGGATAGATCGCGTTGGAACGGTGTCGGCGCAACGGTTTCGAGCGGAAGCGCGGCCAGGGCCAGGGGCGATCCGCCGAGCGGGTCGCGGTAACGCGCCAGGCAGTTTCCGCCGGCTTGCGTCACGAGCGCTTCGAGATCGTCGAGGACGTGGGCACTTCCCACGGCGACGTCGTCGACTTCCAGGCCAACCGACGCGGGCTCTGCTTTTTTTCGCCGGGTGCGGCGAGCCGCCATCGTCTAGGCGGCCTCGGAGAGGAAGCGTTGTTCGGCTTCGGGCCAGATGTCTTCCAGCGTGGCGACGATGCGATCGATGTCGCCGGTGGTCGCGCACAAGGGCGGCGCGAGGCCGACACATTGGAACAGGGCGCGCGCGATGAGTCCCCGATCGAACGCGCGGGCGGCGATCCAAGCGGGGTCGGCCAGATTGGGAAAAGGCGTCTTGGCCTCCCGGTCGCGCACGATCTCCAATGCGGCCAGCATGCCGATTCCGCGGATTTCGCCCACGATGGGGGAGTCGCCGAACTTCTCGCGCAGTTGGTCCAGCAGATAGCGGCCGACCTCGCGCGCGTTGTCGACCAGGTTTTCGTTCTCGATGATGTCGAGGTTCGCGAGTCCGGCCGCGCAGCAGGCGGGGTGGTTGTTGTAGGTGAGTCCGAACATGAAGGGCAGGCCCTTGGGGGTCTTGTCTCGCAGCGTTTCGTAGACCTCGTCGGAGATCACCGCCGCGCCGAGCGGCAGGTAGCCCGAGGAGATTCCCTTGGCGAGGGAAACGAGATCCGGCTTGACGTCCCAGTGCTCCATGCCGAACCAGCGACCGGTGCGTCCGAAGCCGGTAATGACTTCGTCGAGGATCAAGAGAACGTCGTTGCGGCGGCAGATGTCGGCGATGGCCGCGAAGTAGTCCGGCGGCGGAACCACGATTCCGCCCGTCCCCATGACGGGTTCGACCACGAAGGCGGCGACGGTGTCGGGGCCTTCTCGCGCGAGGGTTCGCTCGAGATCTTCGGCGCAGGGCAGTCCGCAGCCCGGATGGGTCTTGCCGAACTCGCAGCGGTAGCAATAGGGCGGGGCGACGTGGATGTGACTGGGGTCGCGGTCGATCAAGGCGTGGTAGGCGTCGATCCCCGTGGCCCCGACGGCAGCGCGGGTGGCGCCGTGGAACGCCCAACGCCGTGAAATGATCTTGGTCTTGTTCAAGTGGCCGCGTACGGCGTGGTAGGCCTTGGCCATGCGGAAGTTGGCCTCGTTGGTTTCACTTCCGCTGGTCGTGAACAGCACGTGTTTGAGGCTGCGGTCGCTCGGGAGCAAGCCCACCAAGCGTTCGGCGAGCAGCGCCGCGGGTTCGTTCGCGAAACCCCAGAAAGAAGGGTAGTAGGCGAGTTTGCGCATCTGCTCCGCCACCGCGTCGCCGATCTCCTGGCGCCCGTGACCGACGTTGATGTTGAACAAACCGGAGAAGCCATCGATCACACTGCGACCGTCCGCAAGCTGAAGCTCCAAGCCTTTGCCCCCGACGAACAACCGGTCCGCGCCAGCTTCGTGCTTGGCGAATTCGGTAATCGGATGCAGGACGTGGGCACGGTCGAGGGCAAGGATCGCGTCGTTGTAGGCAATGGAATCGGACATGGTTCCTCCCGGAGCTGAGTCTCCGCCGGGACAGTTTAATCGCCCCCGATGGCGATGCGGAAGCTTCTTCAGGTTCCGCCCGAGAGATTGGCGCTAAAGCCCAGGGAAGTGTGGGGATTTCAGGCGAGCGGTTGGGCGGCGGCCGGTTGGGCGGGATCGGCGGGTTCCGGGGCCTTGGAGCGGTTCCACCAGGCACCGAGCAAGTGAGCGAGGGTCTGGGCGATATAGCGCGGGCGTCCATAGAAGCGCAGATACGCGTTCAACAGCGCGCGTTCGACCTCTTGCGCCCCGAGCGTCGCGTGCTGCTGCACGAGCTGCGTCTGGGTGTAGTGCTCCCAGGGCAGCGGAGTCAGGCGCCCGGCCCGTTCGAGTTCCCGGTAATACGCCGTGCCGGGATACGGCGTCATGACGGAAAATCGCGCGGCGGAGGGGTTCAGGTGCAGTGCGTGGGAGACCGTGCGGCGCAGGCTCTCGACATCGTCTCCGTCGAAGGCGAGGACGAAGAACGCGTTGACCCGGAGTCCGAGGCGCTTGGCGTCCGCGATCAGCGCGTGCGGCGGGTCGTCCTCGGAGGTGCGGCGATGGTGTTGACGCGCTCTTTCGGCATCGGGCGTCTCGATGCCGATGTTGATGGAACGCAGTCCCGCGCGCTGAAGGTCGATCAGGCGTTGCCGATCGAGTTGATCGCTGCGGGTTTCGATTCCCCATTCGATCCCCAGTGGGCGATCCGTCAGCAGGCGGCACAGCTCCTCGACGAAGCTGCGGTTCAGACCAAACACCGGATCCCGAAACTGAATCGAACGCACGCCGTAGCGGTTGCGCAGCCGGAGCATGTCCTCGAAGACGAGGGCCGCGGATCGCTGGCGGACCCGTGTCCCCTGAAACGCGCCGTACGTGCAGTAGTAGCCGCAGGAATACGGGCATCCCTGGCTTGCGATCAGGGGCAGAAAGGGCGCCGCGGGAAGCATGGGCGCGTAGCGATAGCGATCGATGGGAAACCCGCTGTAGTCGGGTGTCGGTAGCGCGTCGAGGTCGGCCAGGACGCCACAATCCAGCAGGCCGCTCGCATCGCGTAGGGAATGCAAATCGGAGTGGAGGCAGAGCGCTTCGATTTCGCCGCGCACCACGAAGTCGGCCTCGGGGTAGCTATCGGGTTCCTGTCCCGGAAAGGGGCCGAAAATCCCGACCCGCATACCGGGAAAGCGGCTCTTGAGTTCGCGCGCGATTTGGTTCTCGCGTGCGACGTCGACGATCGATCCCCGAAGCAGCGCGAGGTCGAAGGCCTGGTCGGGAAGCGCATTGTCGAAATACGCGACACGGTGCCCGCGTTGGCGGAGGCTCGCCTGGGCGTAGGCGATGGCGGCCACGGGGCCGTTCACATAGCGCTGCTTCAAGCGACCGAGGGCGCGCCCAGCGAAACCGGCCGAAAACCGATCGGCCGTTCCGAGTCCACCGTTCAAGTCTTTGTTGAGGTTTCGCGCGCCCGCCGGTCGGTCGCTGTGGATCAGCGCGATTCGGAGCGGGGGTTTCGATTTCGAGATGGCGGTCGGCATCTCTGGCCGCAATCGGAGCAACGGGAAATCCGCTTGACGGGTTCAATCTGAACGCCCCCGGAAGCGGGGGTTGCAGAGTGGAACGGGTTGCCGAGGGTGCCGGCTCCTGGAGGGGAAGTGGCGGCATGGAGTTTGCTCTCCATCTGGCGCCGGTTCTATTCACGAAAGGCACGCTTGGAACACCGCAGACCCACCACACCGGGCGAGAGGCGTCGGAGCCATGAATCGCTCCTGGGGCCGATCTTCGCGTTGTTTCTCGCGCCCGCGATCTTCGTCGCCAACCCGGTGGGCACGGTCATGTCCGACGCGATTCTGGGCAGCGCGGTCGCGATCGTGGATCACGGGAGTCTCGAGCTGCGGCCCGATTCGGCGGCGGATCTGGCGCGCATCGGCGGGCACTATTATTCGGGCCTGCCCCCGGGCGCATCGCTGCTGGCGGTTCCCGCCTACGCGATCTTGAGTCCGCTGATCGCACAGATCCCGGATCGCTTCGAAGTGCCGCAGTTGATGCCGGGGATGGCGTACCAACCGCCGCGCCGCATTTCGAAGGCCGTCTACTATCTCCAACTTGCGCTCGTCCCCCTGCTGACGGCGCCGCTCGCCGCGGTCTTCCTGGTGCTGTTCTTCCGCTTGCTGCGACACTGGGAGGTGGAGCCGCGCGTCGCGCTCGGCGTGACCCTGGCCGCGCAGTTCGGCTCTTTCGTGTTGCCGTATTCGGGGGTCTATTCGAGGCAGCTGCTGGCGTTGGTGTGCCTGTGGGGGCCCGTGCTCTGGGTGTTGCGACGCGGCGGGAATGCGGGCCGCTTGACGGTCTGCGGTTTCGGTTTCGGTATGGCGGTCGCGATCGACTATTCCGCGGCCCTGCCGGCCGCGATCCTCGCGGGCTTTTTGGCGCTGCGTCGCGATTCCCTGCAGAGCGCCGGGGCTCTGGCGCTCGGTGGGGCTCCGGTCTTGCTGGCGCTCGCGGGGTTCCACCAGTGGTTGCTCGGCGATTGGCTGGCGACGCCGTACCACTTCCGGGTTTGGTCCGACATCGAGTTCCTCTACCAGGGCGAGGTCATGCGACCCGCCGAGGCGCTGATGGGGCCGCCCTTCGAGCATTCCTTTGGATTCCCCAACCCGGAAACGGCACTGCGGCTCCTGGTGGGACCCTTCAAGGGTTTGTTTAGCCTTTGTCCGCTGCTCGCATTGGGGTTCGTAGGACACGTCGAGCGCCTGGGTTCCAAGCGCCGCGACGCGCTTTCGGGGGCGGCGCTCGCGATCTTGGGCGCGTTGTTGCTCTACAACGCCACGATTCGCCACGAGTTCAGCTGGAGCAGCACGCCGTCGCATTTTGGTCCGCGCTATTTGCTGCTCGCGGTCCCGGGACTCCTGCTGGGGTTGCGCGAGTTCAGCACCGGAGCGGCACGGCTCCGCGTCCTCGCCGCGGTGGCGGCCGTCTCCGCCTACCTGTGCGTTCTCGCGGCCATGTTCCATCCGAACATGATCGCCCAGGCGAATTTCGATCATGTGATGCTTCAGAATCCCTGGCGGGGATTGAGCGAATTGCTGATGCGTCAGGGCCCCCGGGTTCCGTGGCTCTTCCCGTACGCGGTCTCGCCCGGCGTCCACGTCGGGCTGTTGGCCATTTTCGCTGCTGTCTATGGGATCGGTCTTCGACGCATTTTCTCCCGATTGGCGGATGGCGATTCCCGCGATCGGGATGTGGCTGAACGTCTGATGCTGGATCGCGGGACGAACGTCAGCGCCGGGGGCTAGCGCGCTACTCCAAGCGCCGTTCCCTACACTCGCGCGATGGAGATCGAGCTACAGCGCCGTTGCGAGGAACTCGGGATGGCCGGGCGAAGGGTATTGGTGGCTGCCTCGGGAGGGCTCGATTCGACGAGTCTCGTTCATGCTCTGCATGCGCGTTCCCGCGAACTCGAACTCGAGCTCGCCATCGGCCACGTGAATCACGGCTTGCGCGGGGACGAAGCCGAAGCCGACGAGGCTTTCGTGGTCGACCTCGGCCAACGCCTCGGGATCCCGGTTTTCTGTCGACGCATCGACCCTCGCGATGCGCGTTTGCGCAAGAGCAGTCGCGAGCGCCCCACCTTGCAGGAGGCCTGTCGGACGCTCCGCTACCAGGCGCTCGAAGAAATGGCGGCGGAGGCCCAAGGCGATCGGGTCGCCACCGCCCACACGTTGGACGACCAGGCCGAGACCGTCTTGTTGCGAATCTTGCGTGGAACCGGACCCGAGGGGCTGGCGGGGATTCCCGGCCGATCGCCCGACGGCCGCTTGGTACGGCCGCTCCTATCGCTCTCGCGAGCAGAGATTCTCGCCTACGCGGAGCAGCGTGGATTCGACTGGCGGGAAGACACCTCGAACGAGCGAACCGAATATGCGCGCAACCGGCTGCGTCGACAGTGGTTACCGGGGCTCTCTCAGGCCTTCAACCCGCAATTGCTCAGGAGTCTTGCCCAATTAGCCGAAGGACAACGCAGGGAGCTGGAATGGATCGAAGCCGCTGTGGAGCGGGAGGCGGGGCGCCTGTGGACCGACGACGGGGAGTTCCTTCGCATCGAGACCAAGGACTGGGAAGCGATCCCCGCCGCCTTGGCACGGCGTCTCGTGCGTCGAGCGCTGATTCGCTGTGGAATCGGACGCGAAGTCACGCGTCGCCATTTGGATCGCGTGGACGCGTTTCTCCGCAGCGGGCGAAACGGAGCCGAACTGGAGTTGCCCTGCGGCGTCCGGTTGCTTCGGAGCGGGGCTTGTTGTCGTTTGGGTCCGATTCGGGTGGACGCAGCCCCTGCGTGCTAGTCTCGCTGGAACTCGTTGGTTTTCCGTCAGAAGTTGCGCGTGGAGGCACCCGCAGCGGCGGGTCGGCATCCAAGCTTCTCGGGATCCAAGTTGTTGGATGCGAGGCGGGCTGAGGTCGGGATGTTGGGATTTCTAGGGCGAGCGTTTCTGGGTCTACTCACAGCGCGCCCAGGTGAGGACAGGTTGTGAACCAACAGTTCTATAAGAATATGGCGCTTTGGGTGATGGTCCTTTTGGTGGTCCTGCTGTTGGTCACCACATTGCGCCAGTCCCAGACGGGTCCGGAAGAAATCAAATACAGCGATTTCCTCGCCATGCTCGATCGCGGAGAAGTCGATTCCGTCACGATCGAGGAAAACCACATCACCGGCGAGCAGACCAACGGCGGGGACTTCATGACCTACGTCCCCGTGGTCACGGACGACTTGCTCGCGAAGCTGCGCGAAACCGTCGACACGATCGACGCGCGCCCGGCACGCGAAACTCCCTTCTGGCAGAACCTCCTGTTCTGGTGGTTCCCATTCTTGATTTTCATTGGCCTGTGGTTCTTCTTCGTCCGCCAGATGCAATCCGGCGGGGGCAAGGCCATGAGCTTCGGCAAGTCGCGCGCCCGACTCCTCAACGAGAATCAAGAGCGCGTCACCTTCGACGACGTCGCCGGTTGTGAAGAGTCCAAAGTCGAACTGGAAGAGATCATCGCGTTCCTGCGCGACCCCAAGAAATTTACGCGTTTGGGTGGCCGGATTCCCAAAGGCGTGCTGCTGGTTGGACCGCCGGGCACCGGCAAGACTCTGCTCGCACGCGCCGTCGCGGGTGAAGCCGGCGTTCCCTTCTTCTCCATCTCGGGTTCGGACTTCGTGGAGATGTTCGTCGGCGTGGGCGCCTCGCGCGTTCGCGACCTCTTCATGCAGGGCAAGAAGAACGCGCCCTGCATCATCTTCATCGACGAGATCGATGCGGTGGGTCGCCACCGCGGTGCCGGCCTGGGTGGGGGGCACGACGAACGCGAACAGACCCTCAATCAGTTGCTGGTGGAGATGGACGGATTCGAGAGCAACGAAGGCGTCATCATGATCGCGGCGACGAATCGCCCGGACGTGCTCGATCCCGCCTTGATGCGCCCTGGACGATTCGATCGCCGGGTCGTGGTGCCGCGGCCCGATTTGCGCGGTCGCCTGGCGATCATGAACGTTCACACGCGCCGCGTACCGCTGGCGGACGATGTCGATCTCGAGACCATCGCGCGCGGCACGCCGGGATTCGTGGGAGCCGACCTCCAGAATCTGGTCAACGAAGCGGCACTGCTCGCGGCGCGCCGCGATGCGCAGGAAGTGGCCAAGTACGATTTCGAGCAAGCCAAAGACAAGGTCATTCTCGGTGCGGAACGCCGCAGCATGATCATGAACGACGAGGACAAGCGCACGACGGCCTACCACGAGGCCGGACATGCCCTGGTTGCGATGCTGACGCCCGATTCGGACCCGGTTCACAAGGTGACGATCATCCCGCGCGGAATGGCGCTCGGCGTGACCCAGACCATGCCGGATGAGGATCGCTACACCCTGACCCGCGATCAGATCATCGCCAGCATCAAGCACGCCATGGGTGGACGCGCGGCGGAAGAGGTGGTCTTCGATCAATTCTCGACCGGTGCTTCCAACGACCTCAAGCAAGCGACGGATCTGGCCCGCAAGATGGTGTGTCAGTACGGCATGAGCGAGCGGCTGGGTCCCATGTCCTTGGGGGATGCGGACAGCGACGTGTTCCTCGGCCGGGACTTCATGCAGCGCAAAGATTACAGCGAGCGCACGGCGCAAGAAGTCGACGAAGAAATCGGCAGTTTATTGCAGAGGATGTACGACGAAGCGAAAGCGCTCCTCGAGGAACATCGTTCCGTGTTGGACAAGATCGCCGAAGCGCTGCTCGAACGCGAGACCCTCGAAGGGTCGGATCTCGCGTTGATTCAAGAGGGTCGCCCCCTGCCGCCGGTTCCGGTGATCGCCGAGCCCAAGCGCGACAATGGCGAACCGGGGCGCGAAGCCGATGCGGGTGGAACCCGGGAGAAGTTCCCGGGTGACAAGGTGCCCGACCCCGAACCCATCGCGAGCTAAGTCTTATGTCCGGTGCCCCGATCCTCTCCGACACTCGGGTGGCGGTGATGGGCGTCTTGAATCTGACGCCGGACTCCTTCTCGGACGGCGGGCAATACCTCGACGGCGAAATCGTCGACTTGGATCGCGCCGTGGACGCGGCGCTCGCCATGGTCGATGCCGGCGCGGACATCATCGATATCGGCGGAGAGTCCACGCGGCCGGGGTCGCGCGCGGTTCCCGTGTCGGTCGAACTCGCTCGCACCTGTCCCCTGATCGAGGCGTTGGCCAAGCGGGTCGACACGCCGCTTTCCATCGATACGCGCAAGGCGAGCGTGGCGAGTGCGGCATTGGACGCGGGCGCGGTCTGGGTCAATGACGTCTCGGGGCTGCGCGCGGATCCCGCCATGGCGGCCGTGGTCGCGCAACGGAAAAAAGGCGTGATCCTGGGTCACCTGCGCGGTGAACCGCGGGACATGCAGCGCGGGATCCATTTTCAAGACGTGGTGAAGGAAGTGGCGGCGGAACTCGCCCGCTGCGTCCAACTCGCGGAGGCGGCCGGTGTCGCGCGGGAGCGGATCTGGGTGGATCCCGGAATCGGCTTCGGGAAGGACCTTGGGCACAACCTTGCGCTGCTCGCCCAGGTCGGAAGCTTGCGAACCCAGCTGGGCGTTCCGGTGATGGTCGGTCCCTCGCGGAAATCCTTCCTCGGTGCCTTGACGGGCGACCCGGTCCAGGAGCGCGGGGCCGCGACCCTGGCGGCGTGCGCAGTGGCGGTGTTCGCGGGGGCCGATGCAGTTCGCGTTCACGACGTTGCCGAGACGCGCCGTGCGGTGGACGTGGCGCGCGCGCTGCGCGACGCGCAGGCGGGCCACGCATGATCGAGCATCTGTGGAGCCTGCTGCGGGATTTCGGAGGTTTCATCACCTTCAACTTCGATCCCTTCCCGGATTTTCTCGATATCGCGATGGTTGCGGTCGGGATCTATTGGATGCTCGCGCTGATCCGCGGCACGCGTGCAGTGCAGATCCTCGTCGGGCTGATGATTCTGATCGGCGTCTATCTCGCCGCTCAGATCCTCGAACTCTCCACCGTGAGCTGGGTATTCGAACGCTTCTTGCCGTCCGCGGTCTTGATCGTGATCGTCCTGTTCCAACAAGACATCCGTCGCGCCCTGGCGCGCGTGGGCCGTCGCTTCTTCTCGCCCGTTTCCGAATATCAGGAGTCGCAGATTCTCGAAGAAGTCGTTCGCGCCGCACAGGCCCTGGCCCAACGCCATATCGGCGCGTTGATCGTTTTCGAACGCGAATCCGAATTGGACGAAGAAGTGCAGGCGGGTGTCGTGGTCGACGCCCACGTGACCCAGGAGCTTCTGACTTCGATCTTCGTGCCCTATTCGCCGCTCCACGACGGTGCCGTGCTGATCCAGAACGGGCGGCTGTCTTCGGCGGGGTGTGTCTTGCCGCTGACGACGCGCCAGGATCTTCCGGACGGGGTGGGTACGCGTCACCGTGCGGCGGTGGGGATCACCGAGGAAACCGACGCGGTTGTGGTGGTGGTCTCCGAAGAAACGACCCGGATGTCGATCGCGGTCGCGGGCGAACTGCGCGACGGTCTCGACGCACCGGAACTGCGCGAGTCTCTGCGCGAGATCCTTGCGGGCAAACCCGATGACGAAGACGACGACGAAGAAGAGTCGACGGAAACCAAGCAAGACACACCTGCGTCCACCGACCCCGCGCGTTCGGCCAGTTAGAGGAACGAATTGTCGAACATCGGATACTGGATACTCGCGGTGGGAATCTCCTTTCTCCTATGGCTCGTGGTGAATGGCGAGGATTCGACGGAACAGTCCTTCGATCTTCCGGTGCGGCTCGAGAATTTGAGCGAAGAGCTGGTCAACACGGGTCAGAGCCACAATTTCGTCAATGTCCGCGTGTTGGGGAACCGCGCGGCACTTCGGCGCCTGTCGGGGGACCAGCTCGTCTACATCGTGGACGTGTCGGGCGCCCAGGCGGGCGTGGCCATTTTTGACGTCGATACGTCCCAGGTCGGCTTGCCACGGGGTGTACGGGTGGTCAGCCGGTCCCCCGCGCGCCTCGAGCTGCGCTTCGAGCCCCATGCTCGGAAGTGGGTGAAGGTGGACGCCGACCTCGAAGGGGAACCCGCAAAGGGCTTCGAAATCACGAAGGTCGAGGTGGATCCCCCACGTGTCCGGATCGAAGGTGCGCGAAGTGCCGTGTTGCGGTTGAGTGAGGTGGTGACTGAGCCGATCGATATCACAGACCTAGCGGAAGTTCACGAGCGCGAGGCGCGCTTGGCGATCGGTAGCAATCACGTCTGGGTGGAGGACGACCGGCGGGTCACGGTGCGAATCGTAGTGAAGCCGACGGAACCCCCGCCGGTAGTAGAGGAGCAAGAAGGGTGAGCCAGGGCGCGAGACGGTTATTCGGGACGGACGGTGTTCGCGGCACCGCGAACGAGTGGCCCATGACGGCAGAATTGGCGCTCTCACTGGGACGCGCGGTGGCTCATGTTCACCGTCGCGAACGGGGCGATCGACATCGCATCATCATTGGCAAGGACACGCGGCTTTCGGGCTACATGTTCGAGGATGCGCTTGCGGCGGGCATCTGTTCCATGGGCGTCGACGTGCTGCAAGTCGGTCCCATGCCGACGCCGGGCATGGCGTTTTTGACGGCGGACATGCGCTGCGATGCCGGCGTGATGATTTCGGCCAGCCACAACGAGTATCGCGACAACGGCATCAAGTTTTTCGCCGGTGACGGTTTCAAATTGCCCGATGACATCGAACTCCGGATCGAGCGCATGATCGAATCCGGTGAGCTCGATCAGGTGAAGGCGACGGCGGACCACTTGGGTCAAGCCCGGCGCATCGATGACGCCGAGGGGCGCTACGTCGTCTTTCTCAAAAATACGTTCCCGAAGGAACTCACCCTCGATGGCCTGCGCGTGGTGCTCGATTGCGCCCACGGCGCTGCGTACAAGGTGGGGCCGACGGTGTTGGAAGAACTGGGGGCGGAAGTCTTCAAGTTGGGCGTCGAACCCAATGGTCGCAACATCAACAGCGGTGTGGGATCTCTGTATCCGGAGAATACCGCGAAGAGGGTACGCGAAGTGCGCGCGGATCTCGGGATCGCCCTCGACGGGGACGCGGACCGGGTGGTGTTGGTGGACGAAAAGGGCGAGGTCGTCGATGGCGATGCCCTGCTGGCGCTGTGCGCCCAGGATCGACTCGAATGCGGAAAGCTTCGCGGCGGTGGCATCGTGGCCACGGTGATGAGCAATCTGGGTCTCGAGCACGCCATGCACAATCTGGGGTTGGAACTCGTCCGCACGGATGTGGGCGACCGCTATGTGGTGGAGGCCATGCGTGCGGGCGGCTACGACTTGGGCGGAGAACAGTCGGGTCACATCGTGTTCTTGGATCACAACACGACGGGCGATGGATTGCTGACGGCGCTTCAGGCCTTGGCCATCATGAAACGCAGTGGGAAACCCATGTCCGAACTGTCGCGCTGCATTACGCGGTTCCCTCAAACGCTCATCAACGTGCGTGTTCGGGAGAAGCGTCCGCTCGAAGAGTTGCCCGCCTTTTCGGCGGCGCTGAAGAAGGTCGAAGCCGAGTTCAACGGCAAGGGGCGCGTATTGTTCCGCTACAGCGGAACCGAGCCCAAGGCGCGCATCATGATCGAAGGCGAAGACGAGGCGCGGGTGTCCGAGATCGCGAACGACCTCGCCGATCAGCTCCGGGGTTTGCTCGGGGGGCACTAGGCCGGGCTGCCTCGCGGCGGCCGCCTGCACGAGCCCTGCTGGAAGGGAAGCATCGCGCGTCCGCCCGACCGGATCGCTACCTTTTGCGGAGTGTCGAACGTGGCCACAGATCACACCCATGGGAACCGCATCGGGGGCCGATACTGGCCTCTCGTTTCCGCGTCCTGCATGCGGGAACTCGACCGCTACACGATCGAAGAATTGGGCATACCGGGTGAACTGCTGATGGAGACCGCGGGCCGCGCGGTGGCGGAAGTCGCCCTGGCCGAACGGTCTGCGGGTGGAACCATCAGCGTCATTTGCGGCGCCGGCAACAACGGCGGCGACGGTTTCGTGGCCGCGCGCCACCTCCACCAACGCGGCGTTCCCGTGCAGGTCTACCTGGCCGGGGCGAGTGATGCGTTGCGGGGGGACGCGGCGGCCCATTGGAAGCGCGCACGGGCCACGGGGGTTCCCCTGCTCGAAGACCTGGCCCGGCTTCCCGAGGGCGGATTGATCATCGACGCATTGCTGGGAACCGGGTTGACGCGCCCGGTCGAGGGAAACTTCGCCGCGCTGATCGGACGAATGCGCGAGGCCTCTCGGCACAGCACGGTCCTGGCCGTCGATCTGCCCTCGGGGCTCGACGCGGACACGGGACAGGAGCTGGGCGTCGCGGTGTCGGCCCACGGCACGGTGACCTTGGGCCTTCCCAAGATCGGGTTGGCGCTCGAACCCGGGCGCTCCCTCGCCGGGCGCGTCTGGGTCGCGCGAATCGGAATCGCCGACCGCACGCCGGAAATGGAGCCGACGGTCTTCCAATGGACGGACCGGGGGGCGGGAAGTCAACTTCCGGCGCGCCCGGCCGCGGGCCACAAGGGAAGCTTCGGTCATGTGTTGATCGTGGCGGCTTCGGAAGGAAAAACCGGGGCCGCTGCACTGGCGGCCGAAGGCGCGGCCCGGGCCGGAAGCGGATTGGTGACGGTGGCGTGCCCCGCTGGTCTGAACGACATCCTCGAAGTCAAATGTACCGAGGCCATGACGGTCCCCGTCGCCGACACACCGGGACGCGGCTTGGATCTGACGGCGGAAGATTCGATTCTGTCTTTGGGCCACGAAAGGGATGCGGTCGCCGTGGGCCCGGGGATCGGTCGCGCGGAGGAGTCGCTCGGCCTGGTACGCGCGGTCGCGAAGCGTCTCGAAAAACCCTTGGTGATCGATGCCGATGGCCTCTACGCGTTTCGCGAAAGCGTCGCCCCTCTTCGGTCGCGCAGTGCGCCCACGGTCCTGACGCCGCACCCGGGAGAGGCCGGGAGGCTGTTGGGGATCTCGAATCAGGCCGTCAATCGAGACCGAATCGGGGTCGCGCTCGAGTTGGCCCGAGCGAGCGGCTGCGTGGTGGTTCTGAAAGGAGCGGCCACGGTCATCGCCTCGCCCGCGGGAGCGACCCACGTGAACCCGAGCGGAGGACCGGCCCTCGGAACCGGTGGAACCGGGGATGTCCTTACGGGAATCGTCACGGCATACCTCGCGCAGGGCATGCCCGCCCACGAAGCGTCGGTATTGGCGACCTACGTTCACGGCAAAGCCGCGGACGCGCTCTCGGAGCAGATGGGACCGGCCGGACTCCTGGCGGGCGATTTGGCGCGTGCGCTACCCGCTGCCGCACAGGTTCTTCGCCAGGTTGAAGATCGGGATCCCGGTGGATTTCTGCTTCCGTTCCCCCAGTCCTGAACACACCGCCGAGGCTGGGCTGCGGCTCGCCCAGGCGCTCGGTGACGTCCCCTGGGTGTTGGCCCTGCAGGGTGAACTCGGCGCGGGGAAGACGGCCTTCGTGCGCGGTGTCGCCGCCGGTCTGGGCGTCGATTCCGCCGCCGTCGCAAGCCCGACGTTCGTTCTCGCCCACGAGTACCGCGGGACCGAGAAAGCCCTGGTCCACCTCGACGCGTACCGGATCGAAGATTCGAGCGAATTGGAGCTGGCGGGGTTCGATGACTACCTCGACGGGCGTTGGATTGTCGCGGTCGAATGGAGCGAGAAGGTTGCGGACTTGCTCCCAGACGACCATCTCTCTCTCGCGTTCTCGCGTGCGCCGGGTCACCCGCAGACGCGGACCATCGTCGCGCGTGCGCGATCGAACGCGGGAGCCGCTACGCTCCGGGCCTGGCGAGAGGCCCTGAAAACCAGTGGAGTGGCAATCCAAGGCGAGTCGTCCCTCGCCGGCTAGATCCCCAATGAGTTTGATCGTCCAAAAATACGGTGGCACGAGCGTCGGCAGTGCGGAGCGGATTCGCGCCGTAGCGGATCGCGTGGCGCAGACTGTGCGTGCGGGCAATCAGGTGGTCGTCGTACTTTCCGCGATGGCGGGGGAAACCGACTCCCTGGTCTCGCTGGCCCGCGAATTGGGCGGCGATGCGCCGGACCCGCGCGAATACGACGCCCTGGTATCGACCGGGGAGCAGAAGAGCGCGGCGCTGCTCACCATGGCGCTTCAGCGCATCGGCCAGCCCGCCCAATCGCTAAGCGGGAGTCAGGTCGGCCTGCGGACCGATGCCAGTCACGCGCGCGCGCGCATCCTCGCTGTCGATGCGGAGCCGCTCACGGAGCTTCTTGGCAGCGGCACGGTGGCGGTCGTGACGGGCTTCCAGGGCGTCGGGCCGTCCGGCGATGTGACGACGCTCGGGCGCGGAGGATCCGACACCACCGCGGTCGCGATCGCCGCTGCGATTCGCGCGGATGCGTGCGAGATCTACACCGACGTGGACGGCGTTTTTACCGCGGACCCGCGCGTGGTTCCCAACGCGAGAAAGCTCGCGCGCGTCGCCTACGAGGAAATGCTCGAGATGGCGAGTCTCGGGGCCAAGGTCCTGCAGATTCGGTCTGTGAAGTTTGCCATGAACTACAGCGTACCGTTGCACGTCCGCTCATCGTTTCACGACGGCGAGGGAACCTGGGTCGTGCGCGAGGAGGATGTGATGGAACGACTCGTCGTTTCTGGCGTGACCTTCAACGCCAAAGAGGCCAAGATTCGGGTGCGCGGCGTCAAGGATCAGCCGGGAATCGCCGCTCGAATCTTCACGCCCCTGTCGGAAGCGGAAATCGTCGTCGACATGATCTTGCAGAACTACGCGCAGGATGGGACCACGGACGTCACCTTTACGGTGCCGGTCGGCGACTATCCGCGGGCCTTGAAGATTGCGCAGGAAGTCGGTTCCGAGATCGGAGCGGCGGATGTGGAAGGCGACGAAGCCATCGCCAAGGTTTCGGTGGTCGGTCTCGGGATGAAGGATCACGCCGGGGTGGCGAGCCGCATGTTTCGCGTTCTCGCCGATGAAGGCGTGAACATTCACCTGATCGCGACGAGCGAGATCAAGATCTCCGTTGTGATCGACGAGCGACACACCGGCGAAGCCGTGCGGGCATTGCACGAGGCCTTCGTGGATTCTGGAGCCAAAGAGCCGGTCGAGGAGAGCTAGTCGGTGCGCGCGGCGCAGGAAGAAGTTCGCGGCGTGCGCGCGGCATTGATTCTGGGTTTGCTCGCGCTGGCGGGGGGCGCGCTACCGACATCCGCACCGGCTACGGACTGTCCGTACCCGCGCTCGCAATGGCGCCCCGGAGACGGTGTGATCGACGTTTCCTGTGCCCGCGACGGGGCCCCCCTGGAGGGGGCAGCGCGGCTGCTGTTCGATCTCCGCCTGGACATCAACCGAGTCGATGAATTGACATTGGCGGTGCTGCCGGGAATCGGGCCCGGAAAAGCCAGCGCGTGGGTCGACGCCCGTCGGGAGCGCAGCTTCTGTGCGGTGCCAGAGCTCGAACGGGTGCCGGGAATCGGCCCGATCCTGCTGGCGAGAATTCGACCCCACGTCGCGGTTTTTGCGCCCCAGTCGGCGCATTGCGCCGGCTTTACCGGGCGCGAGTGAGCGGTTACGGTCCGGGCCCGCCGGACGATAAGGAAGAGGATAGGGCGTCCCACCCAGGAGGTTCCGTGGCCGACGTCTCCATGGCTCTGACACAGCGGATTCGTCATTTCTTCAGCGAGGAGCTGTGGCGTCCGGCCACGCCGCCTTCGGGGATCACGGCGTGGTTTCGATCGACGCTGCAGCTGTGCATCGCAATCGGTGAAGGCTTCGTCCGCGATCAGCTGATGCTCCGCTCGATGGCGCTCACCTATACGGTCGTCCTGTCCCTGGTCCCCTTGATCGCGTTGGTGGTGTCCGTGCTCGACGCGGTCGGGGTGAGTGAGAACGTCGCCTCGTTCATCGTAAAACGCTTGGCGGCGGGGAGTCCCGAAGCCGTCGAGAAGATCATGGGCGTCGTACGCGATTTCAAATTCGGCACGCTCGGAACCATCGGCGCTGCATCGCTGATCGCGACCTCGGTGCTCGCCATCGGCCAGGCGGAACGCGCCTTCAATCACATCTGGGGCGTTACGAAGCAACGCAGTTGGATGCGACGCTTCCCCGATTATCTGGCAGTCCTGATCATTGCCCCGATCCTGCTCGCCGTGGGGCTCTCACTCAGCACGACGCTACAGAGCCAATTTCTCGTCGGCGAGCTGATGACGAATGAGCTCTTCGTCGGCCTCTACAACACGGGACTGCGATTCATGCCCGTCGGCGTGTTGATTACGGCTTTCGGTTTCTTGTATTGGTTCTTGCCCAACACGCAGGTGCGACCGTTCTCGGCCTTTCTCGGGGGAGGGGTGGCGGCGCTCTTGTTCTTGCTCGCCCAGCGTGCCTATCTCGGGTTGAGCGTGGGGGCGGCCAAGTACAGCGCGATCTTTGGCGGCGTTGCGTTCCTGCCGCTGTTGATGGTCTGGGTCTATCTCGAGTGCGCGATCTTGTTGCTCGGCGCCGAGGTCGCCTTCGCGTACCAGAATATGGTTCGCTACCGGCGGGAGGTCCGGGAGGGCAAGGCGGGGCCGGCGGTTCTCGAGACCGTGGGGTTGACCATCGTGCTCTCCCTGGCGCGGGCGTTTCGCGACGGCGCCGCGCCGTACCGACCCGAGACACTGTCCGAATCCCTCGACATTCCCGTGCGAACCATCCGCCAGGCGATCGCGCAACTCGATGCCGCCGGGCTCGTTCGCGAGTGCGGGGGGCAGCAGCTCGGAGCGTATCAGCTCGGTCAGGCGGCGGAGAAAGTCGGCGTCGACGATGTGTTGCGGGCGGTTCGTGGTGACCGAGACGCGCCGATTCACGATGACGAGGCCAGCCGCATCGCCCATGCCTACCTGGACGAATTGGACCGAGCCGAGATTGCCGCCGCCAAGGGGCGTACGCTGGCGGATCTGCTCAACGAGATCTCCGCGCGCTGAATCCTTCCGGAAGCTGCGCGACGCAGCGTCCCGGTCACAATCGCCGGGCACCCTCGGGATCCGGAAATCCCGCTACATTGACCCCATCGGGGTCCCTGGTTAGCGTGACTTCGGGTTCAAAAGAAATGCAGATCTATCTCGACCACAACGCCACGACACCGCTGCGCCCCGAAGTTCTGGAAGCGGTAACCCAATGCCTTCGGGACGAGTTCGGGAATCCGTCGAGTCCCCATGGACGCGGCGCCTCTGCGCGCGCGCTGCTGGAGCGCGCACGGCGTCAGGTGGCCGAATGTCTGGGTGCCGAGAGCGACGAGATCACCTTTACCGCCGGCGCCACGGAAGCGAACAACATGGCGCTCTACGCGAGCGTGCGCCGCGCCGGATTGGGGAAGGCCCACGTGGTGACCAGTAGCGTGGAACACCCGTCCATCGAGGAGCCTCTCGCGGACCTCGAAAGCGGCGGATGTCGCGTGACGCGCGTGCCCGTCAACGCGGACGGAAGATTGGATCCCGACGCGGTCAAGGCGGCGCTCGAACCCGAGACGATCCTGGTCTCGGTTTTGTGGGCGAACAACGAAACCGGAGTGATTCAACCGGTGGAAGACATTGCGACCTTCGTGAAAGAACGCGGCATCCTCTTTCACACCGACGCGACTCAGGCCCTGGGGAAGATCGTCGTGGATGCGCGACGCGTTCCCTTCGATCTCTTGTCCGCATCGGGACACAAACTCAATGCCCCCAAGGGCGTGGGGTTCCTGTATCAACGATCGCCGCTGAAACTCGAACCGCATCTGCGCGGCGGCCCCCAGGAACGCCGCCGCCGTGGGGGAACGGAGAATCTCGCCAGTGCCGTCGGGTTGGGCGTTGCGTGCGAATTGGCCCGCCGGGAAGTGGCGGAGCGCGCTCATACATATGCAACCTTGCGGGATCGATTGTGGAAGGGCATCGAACAAGTGGTTCCGCGCGTGCGGCGCAATGGGAGCGCCGAGCATTGCCTTCCCAACACGCTGAACGTCGAATTCGAGGGTACACCGGGAGATATCCTGCTCGAGGCCCTGGACCTGGAAGGTGTGTGCGTGTCCGCCGGAGCGGCCTGCGCGTCGGGTTCGATCGAACCCTCCCACGTACTTTCGGCCATGGGACACACGCCCGAACAGGCGCGCGGTTCCTTGCGCTTCAGCGTCGGGTACGGCGTCGATGCGGAACAGATCGACCGTGTCCTCGCGCTGCTACCGGCGCGGGTCGAGCGCGCGCGGAGCGCCGGGCTTTCATGAGTCGCACGGTGGTCGCGATGTCGGGTGGCGTGGATTCCTCGGTTGCGGCGGCGCTATTGGCGCAAGCCGGACGCGAAGTAGTGGGGATCACGATGAACCTGGCGGGCAGCCGCTCCCGCTGCTGCTCGTTGGAAGATGCGGACGACGCCCGCCGAGTTGCGGAGACCCTGGGTATTCCGTTCTACGTCGCCAACTACGGCGACGCGTTTCGCAGCGAGGTGATGGAGGCCTTCGCGGATTCCTACCTTGCGGGGGAGACGCCAATCCCCTGCGTCAGCTGCAACCAACGCTTCAAGTTCGATCATCTCCTGCAGCGCGCAGCGGCGTTGGATGCGGACGCGGTGGCGACGGGCCACTACGCGCGCATCGATTCGGACCCCGCTACCGGCAAGCGGCGCCTGCGCGTCGCGGTCGACCTCGCCAAGGACCAAACCTATTTCCTGTTTGGCTTGACGCAGGCGCAACTCGCCAATGCGATGTTTCCCCTCGGTGAATTGACGAAGGACGCGGTGCGCGAACGCGCGCGCGAGCTGGGCCTCGCGACCGCGGAGAAACCCGAGAGTCAGGAAATCTGCTTCGTTCCCGACGGCGATTACGCGGCGGTCGTGGAGAAGATCCGCCCCGGGGCCGCTCCCGGAAGCGGTGAGATCGTCGACGGGCAGGGACGCGTTCTGGGAACCCACAGCGGGATTCACCACTTCACGGTGGGGCAGCGTCGCGGACTCGGTGTTTCCGCTGCAACGCCCTTGTATGTCACGGAAGTCGATGCGGTCCACAACCGGATCGTGGTGGGAAACGTCCAGGCGCTGGAGCGAAGTGGGGCCCGCGTTCAGCGGATCAATTGGATATCGGGAGACGCTCCCAAGCAACCGATCCACGCGAAAGTGCGGATTCGCTACCGCCACGCGGGTGCATCGGCACGGATCGTTCCGGAAACCGACACCGCAGCGCGGGTCGAATTCGATTCGCCCGTGCGCGCGGTGACACCCGGCCAGGCCGCCGTCTTCTACGCCGACGATGTGGTTCTCGGGGGCGGTTGGATCGCCGGAGCGATCCGGTGAACGACGTCCCGGAATGGGCTCTGCTGGAAGCAAGTCTCGCCTATGGGTTCAAGGATCGGAGTTTTCTGGCAACCGCCCTCGCGCATCCGTCCTATTCGAACGAGCACGGCGGAGGGCGTGGGAACGAACGCCTCGAGTTTCTCGGGGATGCGGTTCTGGATCTCGCGATCAGCGATCTGCTGTATCGCGCGAACCCCGATTGGGACGAAGGGGACTTGACCCGGGCGCGGGCGGCGCTGGTGAACAAGAACGCGCTGGCCCAGCGCGCCCGCGAACTCGACCTCGGTCGATTCGTGCTCTTGGGGCGAACCGAGCAGCGTTCCGGGGGAGCGACCAAAACCTCGATACTCGCCAATGTGTTCGAGGCGGTGGCGGGTGCGCTGTTTCTCGATGGCGGCCTCGATCCCGTGTACCAACTGGCCGAGCGGAGCTTCGCGGCGGACCTGGCCTGCGGCCGCGCGGTTCTCGAGCGCGATGCGAAGACGCGGTTTCAGGAATGGGCCCATACGGCTTTGGGCGATACGCCGCGCTACCGGTTGCTCAACGACCACGGTGACACCGCCGGGGGCGAACGGTTCGAGGCCGCGGTGGAGATTGCGGGCGAGGTCTGGGGGCAGGGCGTGGGCCGGTCCAAGCGCGATGCGGAACAAGCGGCCGCGCGAATCGGGCTCGGCCGCGCCGAGAACCACGATGGCTGACGCGCCCCATCGCGCAGGGGTGGTGGCACTGCTCGGGCCGCCGAATGCGGGAAAGTCGACCCTGCTGAATCGGCTGGTGGGCGAAAAGCTCGCCATCGTGACTTCGAAGCCCCAAACGACGCGCAGTCGAATTCTCGGGATTCGCAGCGAGGCCAATGCCCAGGTGCTCTTCTACGACACGCCGGGTCTTCACAAGGGGAAGGGACTGCTTTCGGAAGTGATGAACGAGGCCATCGAAGAGGTCGCCCACGATTGCGACGTGGCGCTCCTACTGGTCGATGCTTGTGCGGGCTGGCGCGACGTCCACAGCCATCTCGCCCGCGAGCTGACGCGTCATCGCGCGAACACCCTGGTGATCGGGACGAAGTGCGATCGACCGAACGCGGACCCGAAGCGCTGGCCCCCCTCGGAGGCGGGCGATCTCCCCAACCTGCGTGTTTCGGCGCAAACCGGGGATGGCGTCGACACACTCTGGAGCCAATTGGTCGAGCGCCTGCCGGAATCCCCACCCTTATTCCCCGACGACCAACTGACCGATCGCCCCCTGCGTTTTCTTTGCGCCGAATTGGTGCGCGAGGCGGCATTTCGGATTCTCGATCAGGAACTCCCCTACGACCTCGCGGTCGAAGTCGACACATTCGATGAGTCGCGCGCGGACCTGGTGCGCATTCGCGGCAAGCTGCTGGTGCGCCGCGACTCCCAGAAGGGCATCGTGGTCGGATCCGGCGGGCTCCGGATCAAGCAGATCGGCGTGGAAGCACGTAGGGAAATTGAAAAACTGTTGGATCAGCACGTTCATTTGGAACTGCGCGTCAAAGTCGAATCGCGCTGGGACCGTCAGCGCAACCGCTTGAAGTCGTTCGGCTATTTCTGAAATTTCGGGCCTGCCCCGGTTTGACGCAGGCTGTCGACTTCGTGTACTTTGGGCCTCCTCTTAGCACCGGGGCCGAGTCCGATCCGCAACCTTCAATCCCAGCACGGCGACCGAATTTCGTCCCCCAACGATCCGAAAACCATCGTGAAATCGAAGGAGTTGGCATGAGCCAGAAGGATATCGTCATAGCGTCGGCCGCCCGAACCCCCATTGGAACCTTCCAAGGTGCGTTCTCGAGCCTTTCCGCCTCGGACCTCGGCGGCGTGGCCGTGGCCGAAGCCGTGAAGCGCGCGGGGGCCAAACGCGAAGAGGTCGACCGCGTGATCATGGGCAACGTGCTTTCCGCGGGGATGGGCCAGGCCCCGGCCCGCCAGGCGGTGATCAAAGCCGGCCTGCCGGTCGAGTGTGGCGCCATCACGATCAACAAAGTCTGCGGCTCGGGTCTCCAGGCCGTCATGTTCGCGCGACGGGAACTCCTGGTGGACGACGCCGACGTGATCGTCGCCGGCGGGATGGAATCCATGACCAACGCCCCCTACGTGCTCCCCAAGGCGCGCAGCGGATATCGAATGGGGAATGGGGAAATCATCGACACGATGATCCACGACGGTCTTTGGGATCCCTACGACAATATGCACATGGGCAATTGCGGCGACGCGGTTGCGGCGAAATACAATTTCACCCGGGAAGACCAGGATCAGTTTGCGGCGACGAGCTACGAGCGAGCCCAGGCCGCGCAGAAGGAAGGTCGTTTCAAGGAAGAAATCGTCCCGGTTTCCGTGCCCCAGCGTCGCGGCGAACCGCTCCTGGTGGACGAAGACGAAGAGCCCAAGCGCGTGCAGCTCGACAAGATGGCGTCCCTGCGCCCGGCCTTCAACAAGGACGGAACCGTTACGGCGGCGAATGCGTCGACGCTCAACGACGGCGCGGCCGCGCTGGTCGTCACCACCGCCGCTGTCGCGAAATCCCGGGGCTACAAGGTGATCGCGAAGATCGTGGGCGACTCGTCGGCCGCCATCGAGCCCAAGTGGTTCACCATCGCTCCGGTGGAAGCCCTGCGGAAGCTGTACGAAAAAACCGGCAGCAAGGCGTCGGACTGGGATCTCTACGAAATCAACGAAGCGTTCTCGGGTGTCACCATGTCGGCCGCCAAAGAACACAGCATCGATATGGATCGCATCAACGTCAACGGTGGCGCGGTCTCCTTGGGGCACCCGATCGGGTGTTCGGGAGCGCGCGTTCTCGTGACACTCCTCTACGCCCTGCGGGACCGCAAGCAAAAGAGCGGAATCGCCACCCTTTGCATCGGGGGCGGTGAGGCCGTGGCCCTGGCTGTGGAGCTCGTTTAGTCATGAAAACCATTGGTGTCATCGGTACGGGAACGATGGGGTGTGGGATCGCCCAGGTTGCCGCTCAGGCGGGTTGTGACGTGATCCTGCAGAACCGTCGGCAGGAATCCGTGGATCGCGGGCTTTCGAACATCCAGAAGGGGCTCGCGAAGCTGGTTTCCCGTCAGAAGATCACCCAGAACCAGAGCGATGCGATCACGGATCGAATCCGCGGCGTCGTTCCGCTTTCGGAACTCAAGGCCTGTGACATCGTGATCGAGTCCGCTCCGGAGGATCTCGCGATCAAGCAGGAGCTTTTCGCTGCCCTGGACGAGATCGTCGACGACCAGACCATCATCGCGAGCAATACGTCGAGTCTCTCCATTACCCAGTTGGCGGGTTGCACGAATCGTCCGGGACATTTCGTCGGCATGCACTTCTTCAACCCGGTTCCCGCCATGAAACTCGTCGAAGTCGTACGCGGCATGCGGACCACCGATGCGACGCTCAATGCCGTTCGGGGCCTGGCCGAGAAGCTTGGCAAGGTTCCGATCGATGTGAAGGACTCGCCCGGTTTCGTGGTCAACCGCGTCTTGTTCCCCATGATCAACGAGGCCGCGTTTGCCTTGCAGCAGGGGGTTGCGGAGGCCGAAGGCATCGATGAATGCATGAAGCTCGGCTGCAACCATCCCATGGGTCCTTTGGCGCTTGCGGATCTGGTGGGGCTCGACGTCGTCTATGCGATTCTCGACAGCCTCTACAAGGAATACGGGGAACCCCGCTACGCACCTTGTCTCGAAATCAAGAAGCGCGTGGAAGCCAACTTCCTGGGTCGAAAGACCGGTCGGGGATTCTACGACTACTCCCGCTAGCGTCGCGCTCTACGAAGTCGGACCGCGCGACGGTCTCCAGAACGAAGCGACGCAAGTTCCCACCGCGGACAAGGTGGCGCTGGTCGATCGCCTCGTCGCCGCGGGATTGCGCGAGATCGAAGTCACTTCCTTCGTATCACCCAAGTGGATTCCGCAGCTGGCCGACGGCGAGGCGGTGGCGCGCGCAGTCGCTCGACCCACGGGCGTGCGCATGAGCGCCCTCGTGCCCAACGCCCAGGGATACGCGCGTTTTCGCGCCAGCGCGTTGCCGGTGGCGGCCATCTTCCTGTCCGCGAGCGAGACCCACAATCGCAAGAACGTGAATTGCTCCGTGGACGAATCGCTCACGCGCTCGAAACAGGTGATCGACGCCGCGCGCGCCGACGGCGTTTCCGTGCGCGCATACGTATCGACGGTCTGCGGCTGTCCCTACGAGGGGGCGGTGAAGTCCAGTGCCGTAGTCGGCCTGGTGAGGGCTCTATGCGAACTCGGTGTTGCGGAAATTTCCCTGGGCGACACGATAGGCGTCGGACATCCGAATCAGATTCGCAAGCTGGTGGGGGAGGTGGCGGCGGAAGTTCCGCTCGAACGGATCGCACTCCATCTCCACGACACCTATGGCCGCGCACTCGCGAACGTCCAGGCGGGATTCGACGCGGGCATTCGCCGTTTCGACGCTTCCCTCGGTGGCCTGGGCGGCTGTCCCTACGCGCCGGGCGCTTCGGGAAACGTGGCGACGGAAGACGTGGTGGACTTGTTCGAATCCGCTGGAGTGTCGACCGGGATCGATCTGGATGCGCTGGTGGATACGAGTGCCTGGCTCGAGGCGGAAGTCCTCGGGCGGCCATTGCCCGGCCGCGTATATCGCGCGCGTCGCGGGAAACGAGAAAGGGAGGCGAGGTCTTGAAACGAGGCGACGACATTGCCAATCAGCGGTCGGAGATTCGCAAGGGCGGCGCCGCGCGATATCACGAAAAGGCGGCGGAGCAGGGGAAACTCTTCTGTCGCGATCGCATCGCCCGGCTGCTGGACGCGGACTCTTTCGTCGAAGATGCGGTCCTGGCGAACAGCTTGGCGGGCGATCTGCCCGCCGATGGGGTCGTGACGGGCATCGGCAGCGTCGACGGCCGTCGTGTGTGTGTGATGGCCAATGACTCCACCGTCAAAGCCGGTTCCTGGGGCTCCCGTACGGTCGAAAAGATCCTGCGCATTCAGGAGCGTGCGGAACGTCTGCGGGTTCCCCTCGTGTACCTGGTGGATTCGGCGGGTGCGCGAATCACGGACCAGATTCAGATGTTCCCCGGGCGACGCGGCGCGGGTCGAATCTTCTTCAATCAAGTCCGGATGTCCGGCATGGTTCCCCAGGTCTGTCTGCTGTTCGGGCCGTCCGCCGCGGGTGGCGCCTACATCCCGGCCTTCTGCGATGTCCTGTTCATGATCGAGGGCAACGCGAGTATGTATTTGGGCTCGCCCCGCATGGCGGAAATGGTGATCGGTCAAAAGACCACCCTCGAAGAAATGGGGGGTGCGCGGATGCACTGCACCACATCGGGTTGTGGTGACCTGCTCGCAGCGAGTGAGGAAGAGGCCCTCGACGCGGCCCGGGTGTACTTGTCCTACTTCCCGAGCAATGCGAGTGAGGGCCTGCCCGTGGCGGAACCGCGGGAGCCCGCCAAAGCCGCCGACGAACTCGAAGACATCATCCCTCCGGACGAGAATAAACCCTTCGACATGCGCGAGGTGGTGGACCGGGTGGTCGACGCGGAGTCGTTCTTCGAGATCAAGGCGCGTTTTGCCGGGGAAATCCTGACGGGGCTCGCGCGCATCGAGGGCAATCCCGTCGGCATCATCGCGAATCAATCCAAAGTCAAAGGCGGTGTGTTGTTCGTCGACTCGGCCGACAAGGCGGCGCGTTTCATCTGGCTGTGCGACGCGTTCGGGATACCGCTCCTGTACCTGGCCGATGTGCCGGGCTTCATGATCGGCAAGCAGGTCGAGCGGCAGGGGATCATTCGCGCGGGGGCGAAGATGATCATGGCGGTGTCGGACGCGACGGTTCCCCGCATCTCGGTCGTGGTCCGCAAGGCCTATGGCGCCGGCCTCTACGCCATGGCGGGGCCGGGCTTCGCACCCGACGCGTGCCTCGCACTCCCGACCGCCATGATCGCGGTCATGGGACCGGAGGCGGCGGTGAACGCGGTCTACTTCAACAAACTGGAAGGGCTTCCGGAAGACGAGCGGGCGGAAACCGAGGCCAAGCTGCGCGACGAATACCGCGCGGACGTCGACATTGGGCGGCTCGCGAGCGAGCTGGTGATCGACGCGATCGTTCCGCCGGCGGAGCTGCGTTCGGAAATCGCGGCCCGCTTTGCCCAGGCGCGCGGCCGACGCGATGCGGCGCCGGACAAGCGACACGCCATCCCGCCCATGTAGGGGCTTGAGTTGACGCGTCGGAGGGCCGATGCTAGCCAGTTAACGTTAACTGGCAAAGCGAAGCGGGTCCGACGTGCAAACGATCACCGAAGTATGTGAATTAATTGGTCTTTCCCCCCGGACTCTGCGTTATTACGAGGAGCTGGGGTTGCTGCCGGGCGTGCGCCGTCGCGCTGGCGGGCGCCGCGTCTACGGTCCGGATGAGATTCAGCGTCTGCGCTTCATCCAGCGCCTCAAGGCGTTGGGCCTGAGCCTGACCGAGGTCGGGCAGCTGAATGCCGTCTACGCCATCGGGGGATCGACGGTCGACATGCTCGAACGCCTCGACGAACTCCTGGACACCCGCCTGGACGATCTGGACGGGCGGATTCGCGAACTCACCAGTCTGCGCGACGACATCGAGAAATACCGCGCGCGCGCGGCGAGTCGCCGCGGGGCCCTGCGCGCAAAAGCGGAGGTCGGACGATGAGCGGTTCGCGGGTTCGCGTCGTCACCGCGGCTTCGCTGTTCGACGGCCACGACGCATCCATCAACATCATCCGCCGCATTCTCCAATCCCAAGGAGCGGAAGTGATCCACCTGGGCCACGACCGATCCGTCGAAGAGATCGTCGAAGCCGCTATCGATGAAGATGCACACGCGGTGGCGATTTCTTCCTACCAAGGTGGCCACAACGAATTCTTCCGCTTCCTGGTGGACCGCTTGCGCGTGCTGGGCGCCGGGGACGTGCGGGTCTACGGCGGGGGCGGGGGCACGATCACCGCCGGCGAGATCGACGAGCTCGAGGCTTATGGGGTCACGCGGATTTTCGATGCCGAGCGCGGGCGCAAGCTGGGCCTGGAAGGGATGGTTCGAACCATCATCGACGATGGCCACACGCCCGATGCGAAGCGGTTGGAAGACGATGTGGACGCGCTGGCGCCGCAGAACCCGCGCGCCATCGCGCGTCTGATTTCCTGGTTCGAACGCCATTCCCAGGAGTCGTCTGCGGGGGAACCCGCGCGCGTGCGCGAGGAAATGAAGGAACGGCGCACCCGTGCGGCGGCGCCGGTCCTGGGAATTACGGGCACCGGCGGTGCCGGGAAGTCGAGTGTGGTGGACGAGCTGGTGCGCCGCCTGCGTCGCGACTTTCCCGACACGAATTGCGGGGTATTGCTCGTGGATCCCACCCGGCGGCGTTCCGGCGGGGCGCTGCTCGGCGATCGGATTCGCATGAATGCCATCCATGGTCCCGGGGTCTACGTGCGCTCCATGGCCACGCGTCAGGCGCACCTCTCGCTTTCGGCGGCCGTGTCCGACGCCGTGGCGGTGCTGCAGGGAGCGGACTTCGATCTGATCCTGATCGAAACCGCAGGGATCGGGCAAAGCGATTCCGAGATCGTCGACTTCGCGGATCTCGCCCTCTACGTGATGACGCCCGAATACGGAGCGCCGTCGCAGCTAGAGAAGATCGACATGCTCGAGATGGCGGATTGGATCGCCCTCAACAAAGCCGATCGAGCGGGGGCCGACGATGCGCTGCGCGACGTTCGTCGCCAATGGAAACGCAATCGAACGCGCTTCGATGCGTCCGACGACGAGATCCCGGTCTTCGCGACGACCGCCCGCCGCTGGGACGACCCCGGGATGGATCGCCTCTACGCCGCCATGTTGCACGACCTGGCCAAGCGCGAGGGGGCGTCGTTTTCTGCGCAGCGGATCCGCGCGGTGGCGCCGGAGTCGGGCACGGCCGATGCGCCGTTGATTCCCGGGGCGCGCACGCGGTATCTGGCGGAAATCGCCGAGCACGCTCGCCGCTACCGGGACGAGACCGAACACCAGGCGCAGCGCGCTGCGGTCGCCCAGGGAATCGAGCGCACGCTCGCGGAACTCGGTGCGGCGGTTGCGCGGCCGGGAATCGCGTTCGGGCCCGAGGAGCTGGCGTCCTCGGAACCAACGCTCCGCGCCTTGCGGGAACGCTACAACGCGGTCCTCGATGAGCTCGACCCGGTCCTGCGGGCGGAACTCGCGCGTTGGCCCGAGCGCCACCAGGCGTATGCCGCGCAGGAGCAGCAGTATCGGGTGCGCGACCGCGCCATCACGGTTTCGAATCATTTCGAAAGTCTGTCCCACACCCGGATCCCGAAAGTCGCGCTGCCCCGGAGCGACGATTGGGGAACCCTCACCCGCTACCTGCGCCAGGAGAACACACCGGGCGCGTTCCCCTTCACGGCGGGCGTGTTTCCCTTCAAGCGGGAAGGTGAGGATCCGACTCGGATGTTTGCCGGCGAAGGCACCCCCGAGCGAACCAATCGGCGCTTTCACCTCGTGGCCGCAGACCAACCGGCGGTGCGGCTCTCGACCGCATTCGACAGCGTGACGCTCTACGGACGCGACCCGGCGCGACGTCCGGACATCTATGGGAAGGTCGGCAACTCCGGGGTTTCCGTGTGTACGGTCGACGATGCCAAGAAGCTCTATTCGGGCTTCGATCTCTGCGCACCCGACACTTCGGTGTCCATGACGATCAACGGCCCGGCGCCGGTCGTGTTGGCCTTCTACCTGAACGCGGCCATCGATCAGGCGGTCGAGCAGCATCTACGCGAAACGGGCGAACTCGATTCCGTGCGTGCGCGCTTCGCCGATCTTCCCGCGTATTCGGGCGATCTGCCGCCCGGGAACAACGGGCTGGGGCTGGGTCTGCTGGGAATTTCCGGCGACCTTGCGGTGGATGCGGAGACCTACGCCCGCCTCGCCGCAGCGGTGCTCGAACGCGTGCGCGGAACCGTCCAGGCCGACATCCTGAAAGAAGACCAGGCCCAGAACACCTGCATCTTCTCCACGGAGTTCGCCCTGCGCATGATGGGCGACATCCAATCGTATTTCATCGATCACCGCGTGCGGAATTTCTACTCGGTTTCCATTTCCGGCTACCACATCGCCGAAGCGGGGGCGAATCCCATAACACAGCTCGCCTTCACGCTCGCCAACGGCTTCACCTATTGCGAAGCCTACCGGGCGCGCGGGATGGCGGTGGACGATTTCGCGCCGAACTTCTCGTACTTCTTCAGCAACGGGCTCGACGCGGAATACAGCGTGATCGGGCGCGTGGCCCGACGCATTTGGGCCATCGCCATGCGCGATCTATATGGCGCCAGCGAGCGCAGCCAAAAACTCAAATATCACGTCCAGACTTCCGGGCGCTCCCTGCACGCCCAGGAGATGTCCTTCAACGACATCCGCACGACGTTGCAGGCGTTGACCGCGCTTCAGGATCATTGCAACAGCCTGCACACCAACGCCTACGACGAAGCGGTGACGACACCCACCGAGGAGTCCGTGCGGCGCGCCATGGCGATCCAGCTCATCATCGCGCGCGAACTCGGGCTCGCGCGGACGGAGAACTCGATTCAGGGCGCGTACATCATCGACGAACTCACGGACCTCGTGGAAGAGGCGGTACTTCAGGAGTTCGAGCGCATCTCCCAGCGCGGCGGTGTACTGGGTGCGATGGAGACCCTGTACCAGCGCGGCAAGATCCAAGACGAGAGCCTCGAATACGAACAGCGCAAGCACTCGGGCGAACTTCCGATCGTGGGCGTGAACACCTTTACGAATCCCCACCCCGAGAGCGTGGCCCCGGTGACGGAACTCATGCGCTCGAACGATCGGGAGAAGGAAGACCAGATCGCCAACCTCGAGGCTTTTCAATCCCGTCACCGCGAGACCGCGGCGACGGCCCTGGCGCGGCTCCAGGAAACCGCCCGGAGCGGCGGCAACGTGTTCGCGGAGCTCATGGAATCCGTGAAGGTGGCGAGCCTCGAACAGATCACCGCAGCGTTGTTCGAGGTCGGCGGACAATATCGGCGGGCGATGTAAACGCTCGGATTCTGGGGCGCTATCCTGCCCGATTCCCTGAAGCGTGAGAAGCGGAGACCATCATGGCGGAGAAGACGAACAAAACGGGTGCGGCGGACCTCGAGGCATGGCGCGCCAGCGCAAGCCGCGACCTGCGGGGTCGCGACCCCGGGGAGCTACTTTGGAAGACCGACGACGGACTCGAGATCAAGCCCCTCTACACGGCGGCCGATCTCGAGAACCTCGAGTACACGGATTCCCTGCCCGGACTGTGGCCCTATTTGCGCGGACCCCGCGCCACCATGTACGCGAATCGGCCCTGGACGATTCGCCAATACGCGGGGTACTCGACCGCGGAAGAGTCCAACGCTTTCTATCGCCGGAATCTCGCGGCGGGGCAGAAGGGATTGTCCGTGGCCTTCGATCTGGCCACCCATCGCGGCTATGACTCGGATCACCCGCGCGTGTCCGGCGATGTCGGGAAGGCGGGCGTCGCCATCGATTCCGTCGAGGACATGAAGATTCTGTTCGACGGCATTCCCCTGGAACAGATGTCCGTGTCCATGACGATGAATGGCGCGGTGCTCCCGGTATTGGCGTCTTTCATCGTTGCGGGCGAAGAACAGGGATGCCCGGTCGAGAAGCTCACGGGCACGATCCAGAACGACATCCTCAAAGAGTTCATGGTTCGCAATACCTACATCTATCCGCCGTCGCCGAGCATGAAGATCGTGGCTGACATCATCGAGTACACGAGTCAGAACATGCCCAAGTTCAACTCGATCTCGATCAGCGGCTATCACATGCAGGAAGCGGGGGCGAATACGGTTCTCGAACTGGCCTTCACGCTCGCCGACGGTTTGGAATACGTCCGTGCGGCACTTTCGAAGGGGCTCGGGATCGACGACTTCGCTCCGCGGCTCTCGTTCTTCTTTGCCATCGGGATGAGCTTCTATCTCGAAGTGGCGAAGCTACGGGCTGCGCGGTTGCTGTGGGCCGAACTCCTGCAGCCATTCGATCCCAAGAAGGCGGGCTCCTCGATGCTCCGGACCCATTGCCAGACATCGGGTTGGACGCTGACGGAACAAGATCCCATGAACAACGTGATTCGCACGACCGTCGAGGCCATGGCGGCGGTGTTCGGTGGAACCCAGTCGCTCCATACGAACGCCATGGACGAAGCCCTGGGCTTGCCCACGGACGCGACGGCGCGGACCGCGCGCAATACGCAACTGATCCTCCAGGAGGAAACCGGGATCCCGAATGTGATCGATCCCTTTGGTGGGTCCTATTTCATGGAGTCCCTGACCGCGAGTCTGGCCGCGGAAGCCCGCAAGATCATCGGCGAAGTCGAAGAGATGGGCGGGATGGCGAAAGCGGTGGAAGCGGGGATGCCGAAGCTCCGGATCGAAGAGTGCGCCACCCGGCGTCAGGCGCGAATCGACCGCGGCGACGACGTGATCGTGGGTGTGAACAAGTACCAGATCGACGAGAACCCGGAGATCGACGTGCTCGACATCGACAACAGCGCCGTGCGCGATTCCCAGGTAAAACGACTCGCGGCCATCCGTGCTTCGCGCGATACGGCGGCCGTGGAAAGCGCGCTGTCGAATCTGGAGCAGGTGGCGCGCACGGGCGAAGGCAACCTGCTCGAGGCCTGCGTCGAAGCGGCGCGCCAGCGCGCCACGGTGGGCGAAATGTCCGACGCCATGGAGCGCGTGTTTACGCGCCATCGCGCGGAGATTCAGTCGGTGTCGGGCGTCTACAGCAGTGTCTATGCGGGCGACGAGGATTTCGATAATTTGCGGCGCGAAATTGCGGGCTTTGCAGAAGAAGAGGGGCGTCGACCGCGCATGCTCGTGGTCAAGCTGGGCCAGGACGGTCACGACCGCGGTATGAAGGTGATCGCGACCGCTTTTGCGGACATGGGATTCGATGTCGACATCGGACCTCTGTTTCAAGTGCCCGAAGAGGCGGCGCGGCAAGCCGTGGAGAACGACGTGCACGTGGTGGGCGTTTCGAGCCAGGCCGGCGGACACACCACATTGGTTCCCGAGCTGATCGCATCCCTGGCCGCACAAGGCGCGCGGGATGTATGCGTCGTCGTGGGCGGCGTGATTCCGCCCAAGGATTACGATGGATTGCGCAAAGCGGGCGTCGCCGCGGTGTTCGGTCCAGGCACCGCCATCCCCAAGGCGGCGCGCGAAGTTCTGGCCGCCATTCGCAACCAGCGCGGGAAGCGGGCATGACCCCGGATTCGGGGACTCCGCGAGAGGGCACCCCCTTGCCGGATGCGGCGGAGTATCTGTCGGGGCTCGCGTCGGGCGACCGGCGCGCGGTCGCGAAGACCATCACCTTGCTCGAAAGCACCCGCGACGATCACGCGGCCCAGGGTCAAGAAATTCTGGAGCAGATCCTCCCCCGGACCGGCCGCGGTTGGCGGGTTGGAATCACGGGAACGCCCGGGGTGGGCAAGAGCACGCTGATCGAAGTGCTGGGGCTCGAATTGATCGAGCGCGGCCACCGCGTCGCCGTGCTCGCCGTCGACCCGAGCAGTCCGGTATCCGGTGGAAGCATTCTCGGTGACAAGACCCGCATGGAACGCCTGGCCATGCGGAAAGAGGCCTTCATTCGCCCGACGCCCTCGGGCGGTTCCCTGGGCGGCGTGGCCCATCGCACCCGCGAGGCGATGTTGGTGTGTGAAGCCGCGGGCTTCGATGTCGTCTTGATCGAAACCGTGGGGATCGGTCAGTCGGAATTCAGCGTTGCGTCGATGGTGGATTTCTTTGCGGTGCTGCTGCAACCGGGCGCCGGAGATTCGCTGCAAGGGATCAAGAAGGGTGTCCTCGAATTGGCCCACGGCCTGGTGGTCACGAAAGCCGACGGCGATCAAAAAGCCATTGCCCAGCGCACGCGGGTGGAGCACGAACAAGCACTGCAGCTCCTGCATCCCAAAGAGGGCGCCTGGAAGACCCAGGTCCTCAGCTCGAGCGCGCTCAAGGGCGAGGGCATCGCGGAATTCTGGTCGCTGGTGGAAGACCACCGCAAGCGAGGCGAAGACAGCGGCGAACGCGAGCGCATTCGCGCCGAACAGAATCGCGATTGGATGTGGACGTTGATCGACCAGGAACTCGCGCGCAGTTTTCGAAACCACTCGGAAGTCGCGCGGAGCGTCGCGGAAACCGAGCGCCAGGTCGCCGAAGCCAAGACGACGCCCGCTGCGGCCGCGCGATCGCTGCTGCAACTCTTCCGCAAGAGCTGACCACGAGGTAGCAAATTGACACGAGAATCAACGGCTGATAGCGTTTGTCACGGTCTCCCCGCCGCCTGCCGGCCCCATTGCGCGCCCGGGGGAAAGATTGGCCCCGGGGACCCAAGCCGACGGAATCGTCGTCTTCGAATGACGATCCGTACGGGAGATCCAGCATGCCCGGCGACGTAGAACCCCTTCGAACCACGCAAAAGAACCAAGACTTGAATGCTGCGGACGTCATCGTCCCGGTGGCGACGGCGATCGACGAAATTCGCGCCGGCCGGATGGTGATTCTGGTGGATGACGAAGATCGCGAGAATGAAGGCGATCTGTGCCTCGCGGCCGAGATGGTCACACCCGAGGCCATCAACTTCATGGCGAAGTTCGGTCGCGGGTTGATCTGCCTTTCGCTCACGGAACAGCGACTCCAGCAGCTCCGCCTCGAGATGATGGTTCCCGATCACGAAAACTCCGCGGGCTTCGGCACCGCGTTCACGGTATCGATCGAAGCGCGTGAAGGCGTCACGACCGGGATTTCTGCCGCGGATCGCGCGCGCACGGTCGAAGTGGCGATTGCGGACGACGCGCGCCCGAACGATCTCGCTCGTCCCGGACACGTCTTCCCCCTGCGGGCTCGCGAAGGCGGTGTGCTGCGTCGGGCCGGCCAAACCGAAGGTTCCGTGGATCTCGCTCGTCTGGCAGGCTTGAAGCCCGCGGGTGTGATCTGCGAAGTGATGAACGACGACGGCTCCATGGCCCGCATGCCGGACCTCGTGGAGTTCGCCCGGGAACACAACCTCAAGATCGTCACCATTGCGGACCTCATTCAGTACCGCCTGCGCAACGAGCGCCTCGTGCATCGCGCGGGGGTTTGCACGATCCCGACGGCGGTGGGGGGCGATTTCAAGGCGTACGTGTACGAGAACGACATCGACCATGTGGACCACCTGGCCTTGGTGAAGGGCGAAATCAAGGCGGACGAAGACGTCCTGGTGCGCGTGCACAGCGAGTGTCTGACCGGCGACGCGTTCGGTTCCATGCGCTGCGACTGCGGGGAGCAATTGCTCGCCACGCTGAAGATGATTGGCGACGCCGGATCGGGCGTCCTGCTCTACATGCGTCAAGAGGGACGCGGTATCGGTCTCGCGAACAAGATCAAGGCCTATTCGCTCCAAGACAGCGAGGGGCTCGATACGGTCCAGGCCAACGAACGTCTGGGTTTCCCGCCGGACCCGCGCGATTACGGTGTCGGGGCGCAGATTCTCTACGACCTGGGCGTTCGACGCATGCGCCTGATCACGAACAACCCGGGCAAGCGTGCGGGAATCGACGGCTACGGACTCACGATCGTCGACCGCGTGCCCATGGAAATCGAACCGAACGCCAAGAACTACGAGTACCTCCGAACGAAAAAAGAGAAGCTCGGACACGTACTACACCTGATGAGCTAGGCGGAGGACGCACCGTATCCTCGCCGGCTAGGAGCCCCCATGTTTGATTCCGTTGAGAAGATCCAGACCGAGCTCGCTGCCAAGCAGTACATCTGCAGCAAGAACATCGCGACGGTGGTGTACCTGGCTGAAAAGCTCATGAAGCCGGTTCTGGTCGAAGGGCCTGCGGGCGTGGGTAAAACCGACCTCGCCAAGGTCGTGGCTGCGGCGACGGGCCGCGAGTTGATTCGCCTGCAGTGCTACGAGGGGCTCGACGAAGCCAAGGCCCTCTACGAATGGGAATACTCCAAGCAGCTGCTCTACACGCAGATCCTGAAGGAGAAGTTCACGGAGATCATGCAGGGCGCCACGTCTCTGCGCGACGCGGCCGATCGCGTCGGCGCATCGGATTCGGTCTTCTTCTCGGAGAAATTCATCGTTCCCCGGCCGCTGATGAAAGCGATTACGAACGAGCGGCCCACACTGCTGTTGATCGACGAAGTCGATAAATCCGATCCGGAATTCGAGGCGTTTCTGCTCGAAGTCCTGTCGGATTTCCAGGTCTCGGTGCCGGAAATCGGCACCATCGAAGCCCGCGAGATCCCGCTCGTATTCCTGACGTCGAACGACGCGCGCGAGATGACCGACGCCCTCAAGCGGCGTTGCCTGCATTTGTTCATCGATTTCCCGGATGAGGAACTCGAGGTCCGGATCCTCGACGCCAAAATCCCGGGGATCGACAAGCGGCTCGCCGAGGAAGTCGTCCGCGTCGTCCAGCAGTTGCGCCAATTGGATCTGAAGAAATCGCCCTCCATCAGCGAGACCCTCGACTGGGCGCGCGCGCTCACGGTGATGAACGCCAGCGAACTCGATCAAGAACTGGTCAACGATACCCTCAACGTGGTGCTCAAGTACGAAGGCGACATCAAGAAGGCCCAGGGAGAACTCGGGCGCCTGATCCAGAAGAAGACCGCCGAGAAGCCGACCGAGGAGGCACCCGTGGCCGAAGAAAAAGCGGTGGAACCGGCGGCCAAGAAGGCGATCCTCCACTAGCCATGCAACGCAAGATCGTCGAGTTCACGAATATCCTGCGAAAGAGCGGCGTTCGGGTGTCGGTCGGCGAATCCCTGGACGCGTTTTCGGCCCTCGACAGTCTGGATCTCGACGAACGGACCCTGTTCCGCGACGCCCTGCGCACGACCATGATCAAGCGTGCCGAGGACATCCCCACCTACGACCAGCTCTTCGATCTGTATTGGTCGGGTTTCTACGACAATCTGCGCGGCGCCTTCGACGAGATGGGGGGCGATCTTTCCGGGCAGGGAATCGATCTCGACCAATTGATGCAACAGATCAAAGACATGCTCGAGTCCATGGACGACGGCGAAGTCAATCTGTCGGATCTCGCCCAGGCGTTGTTGACCGCCGATCTTTCGCGCCTCGAACAAATGATTCGCGATGCGGCGGAGAACGCCGGCGCCTCCAACATCGAGAACATGCTGCAGATCGGTTTCTTCAGTCGGCGGGTGCAAGAGCAGCTCGGTGCTGAAGGGGCGGCCCAAGAGCTCCGGGACCTGGCGGAGCAGATGCGCCAGGCGGGCATGTCCGAAGCCGACGTCCAGGCGCTGATGGACGTTGCGGGCCAGTTGCAGGAGGTCCTGCGCAAGGTCGTGCGCAACTACATGGAGCGCGAACTCCAGAAACAGAACTTCGATTACATCGAGAAGTTTCGCCGCGAATCGTTGCTGGAAAAGAGCTTCTATAACTTGAGCGAAGAGGAAGTGAAGCAGATGCGCGAGGTCGTGACGCGCCTCGCCCAGCGCATCAAGAACGTGCTCTCGATCCGCCGCCGACGCTTGAAGCGCGGCAAGCTCGACATCCACAAGACCCTGCGCCGCAATATGTCCCACGGGGGCATCCCGTTCGAGCTGACCTTCAAGCAGCGCAAGAAGGACCGGCCGAAGCTGGTGATTCTTTGCGACGTTTCATCGTCGGTGGCCAACGTGTCGCGGTTCATGTTGCAATTCGTCTACAGCCTCCAGGAGGCCTTCACGAAAATTCGCGCTTTCGTCTTCGTGGCGGAACTCGGCGAGGTGACCCCCATCTTCAAGGATTGCGAGATCACGGACGCGATCGAGCAGGCGCTCAACGGCGGGGACGTCATCAACCCCTACACGCGTTCGAACTTCGGGTTCGCGTTCCACCATTTCTGGCAGAATCACCTGGCCGCGATCGACCGGCGCACCACCGTGTTGATCCTGGGAGATGCGCGGAACAATTACAACGACGCGCGGGCCTGGTGTCTACGCGACATTCACAACAAGGCGAAGAACGTCGTTTGGCTCAACCCCGAAAGCCCGGGCGCCTGGGGCTTCGGCGACAGCGTGATGCACCGCTATCTCCCCTACACCGATGTGGCGGAAGAATGTCGAAACCTGCGCCAGCTCTCGAAAATCGTCGACCGCCTGCTCCTCTAGTTCTCGGCAACCATCCACTCTCGCTCGCGAATCTTGCGAAGGGCCAAAAGAAAAGCCCCGTCGCGAACGACGGGGCTTAAGAGGGGAGGGCGGTGGACAGATTATGGGGGGTGAGAGGTTGGACATTTCTAAAAGAAATGTCTAATCCACCGCCACTCCAGAAACTCTTGAAATTCTTGGGTTCGAATCCCCCTGTGGAACCGATTATCGGGCTGTGGGGATCCCATTGTCAAACAGGTTTTTCCCCAACGAAAAAAGCGCTGTTAAACCAAGCACATAGCTAGACTTGTGCCGGTTGGCAGCGGTTTGACCCGAGCCCTGCCGCTCGGGTACTGTTCGCGAACTCCGACCATGAACGAAGCGCAAGAAGAAACGAAGCGCACCTACTGGGTGCGGACCTTCGGCTGTCAGATGAATCTCCACGACAGCGAGAAGATCGAGAACCTGTTGCACCACAACGGCTTCCGTCCCGCCGCCGCGCAGGATGAAGCCGAGCTAGTACTGATCAACACGTGCTCGATTCGCGAGAAAGCGGAGAATCGCCTCTACACGGACCTCGGGTTGTTGCGCGATTGGAAGAGCGCGTCTCCGAACCGCGTGCTCGGAGTCGGTGGCTGCGTCGCGCAACAAGAGGGCGATGCGCTCCTGCGCCGATTTTCCCACCTCGACTTCGTGTTTGGCACCCACAACCTGCGGTTGGTTCCCACCATGGCGGATGCCGCGCGCCGGGGCCAGCGCAGCGCACGGACCGAGGAACATGCGTCGCTGGATCGCTTCGAGCTTCCGGCGCGACACCCGGATTTCGCCGGGCGCGGAAACGGCCACGCCTTCGTCACTGTCATGGAAGGCTGCGACATGTTCTGCACCTTCTGCATCGTACCCCGCACCCGCGGTCGCGAGATCAGCCGGCCGGCGGCGTCCATCGTCGAGGAAGTCGCGAATCTCGCCCGCCGCGGAGTTCGGGAGATCACGCTGCTCGGGCAGACCGTCAACGCCTACGGACGACACGACGCGCGACGCTCCCAATCCGAAGCGGCGGGAACCGTGCCCTTTGCGGCACTCGTCCGGCAGCTCTCCGCGGTGCCGGGAATCGAGCGAATTCGCTACACGAGCCCGCATCCGATTTTCTTCGATGCCGATCTGGTTGCCGCCCACGCCGAAGTGGAGGCGCTTTGTCCCCATGTCCATTTGCCGGTGCAAAGCGGCTCCGACGCGGTCTTGGCCCAGATGCGCCGACGCTATACGTGCGAGGAATATCTGCGGCGGGTCGACGCCTTGCGCGCGGCCCGCCCCGATATCGCGATCACCACGGATCTGATCGTCGGTTTTCCCGGCGAGACCGACACGGATTTTCGCGCGACCCTCGACCTGATGCAGCGCGTTGGCTTCGTGGACAGTTTCTCGTTCAAGTATTCGCCGCGGCCGGGGACCCAAGCTGTCGAACTCGGCGACGTTCCGCCGCCGGATGTCGCCCAGGCGCGCCTCGCCGAGCTGCAGGAGCTTCAGCGCGAGCTGACCCTCGCCCATCATCGCGCTCGGGTCGGGCAGGAGACCGTCGTTCGCGTGGAGGGGGAAAGTCACCGCCGCGGGGGCAAGAGCGTCTACGGACGCGATCCCTATCACCGCGTGGTCAACATCCCGGGCGAACTGGCCCCGGGTTTGTTTGCCGAAGTCCGCATCGTGGAAGCCACGCCGCATTCGCTGATTGGAGAAGCGATCTCCCCGAAGACGGCGGCGGCCGCCTAGGTGGCCCGGGCGCGGATCCTCGCGGCCGATGATCAGCTGTACTTCCGGCAGTTCATTGCGGATTACCTCGCGGAAGAAGATTTCGAAGTTCACGCGGCGGCGAGCCTTTCGCAATTGCGCGAAGCCCTGGAAGTTCACCCGACGGATGTGGTGCTACTCGACATCACCCTGGTGGCGGATGCAACGGCGCAAGGGGTCGAATCCCTGTTGTCGGATTGGCCCGGACTGGCGGTGATCGTACTCGCCGACGCGGATCAGGTCCGGCTGGCCGCGGAGGCGCTCAAAGGGGGCGCGCGCGACTATCTCGTAAAGCCTATCGATCGCGCGGCCCTGCTGCGGTCGATCGAAAACATTCTCGAACGCCAGGCCCTGCATCGCGACCGCGAGTCCCTCGAACGCGAGAATCGCTCCTATGCCGCAACCCTGGCGCGCTATGACCGGGCCGGCGCGCTCACGGCCATTCAAGACCCGGAAGACCTGCGGACCCGTTTCGTCGCGGAATGGGTCGACGCCTTCGACGCACGCGGGGCCGTCTTGTGGCTGGAGTCCGGACGGCGGCTCGCGGTCTGCGCCGCGGTGGGAGAGCTTCCTCCGGCTGCGGAAATCCCGGCGATCGATCCCAACGTCGAAGGGTCCCTGCGCGAGGAATTGGCACGCGAGCCCGCGGCGCCGTTCTTCGCTCCACTGCCCGGCGATGCCAGCGTGAACATGGCATGGGTGGCGATTCGCGATGCCGATGGATTGCGGGGCTGCGCGGCCCTGCGAATCGACGACGACGCGCCCCCTGCGTTGGAGGGGCTACTGCCCTTCGTTTCGATCGCGGCCCCGGCACTGCTGCGAACGGTCCCGCATTCGCGTGCCGCGAGCGACGTGATCCGGGACCCGGTGACCCAGGCCTTCACCCTCTCGTTCCTCGAGAACGTGATCCGCAACGAGATCGAGACGGCCAAGCGTTTCGGGCGGCACTTCTCGATTTTGCGTTTGGACCTGGAGCCCCTCACCTCCCTGCGGCGCGCCATGCCCGAGGTCGAGTTTGGCGCGTGGCTGGCCAAGATCGTCGAACGGGTGGGCGGGCTGTTGCGATCGGCGGATGTGATCGCATCGGAAACCGAAAGCGCGTACCGGGTGTTCCTGCCGGAAACCGACGCGTTGGGGGCTGCGGCCATCGCCCGGCGAATTCGCGATCGCTTGGTCCGCAGCGACGATTTGGCTCCGGTGGCGGGCGCCGCCCGACCCGAACTCCTGTTGGCGACGGCGAGCTACCCCGCGGACGGTGGGGAGGGTCCGGCACTGGAAGAAGTCTTGGCCCAGCGGATCCAAGACGATCGTCAGAGCCTCGTGCACGCCATCGCGCGCGAGTCGGAATCCTTCGCCCAGAGCCTGGACACGCTGTTGGATCGTTCGAGCCCAGGCAATCCGCAAATTCTCGACCAGGTGGCGTCCTTCGTGATCGACGAAATGGAACGCCGCTCCCGCGACCGCTGCGTCCTCTTTCTGGCGCCGGGCGTCGAGTTGACGGCGGCCACGCGGGATCGAATCGAAGCCCTGCAGGGTCGTGGCCTGGCCGGCGAGATCGTTCTGTTGGAAGACAGGGGCGACGCCGCAACCCCGCCCGTAACGCGGGTCTCCATCCGGCGCGCCGGGACGCGTGCGCCATTCCTGCTGTTCTACGGCGAAGGTCCGGCGTACGGGATGGTTCGCGAGCCGGCCGCGACCGCCGATGGGACCCCATACTTTCATACGAGTGATCGTTCGCTCGTTCATCACTTGGCCTATCAGCTGCAAACGGACCTGGGCATTGCGCTGGGGTTGTAGTTCGCGGGGGAGGCGGAATTGAGCCAGGGCGCTGTGTTGATCGTCGACCCGGACGCCGCGCGAGCGCGGCGCATCGCCGACGCCTGTTCGCTGCTCGGATACGCGACGCGCGTGGTGGGGGACGGGTCGAGTGCGCTGGAAGCCGTATTGGCACAAACCCCGGATGCCGTCATCGCGGCACCGCAACTGCCCTTGATCGACGCCGATCAACTCGCGGATATCGTGCGTGCGAACCCGCGCACGCAGAACGTCGTGTTCCTGTTCCTCGAAGCCGAAGGGACCGAGGCTGCGGAAGACGCGGACCAGATCGCCGCCGCACTGTCTCTGCGCCTGGCCGCCGTGTCGAGCGCCGAGGCGGAAAACGATGCCCCCGACAGCGGGCCTTCGCAGGGGGACCTGGACGAATCGGGACTGACGCCCCACCTCGCGCGACAGGTCGAAGCCGCGGGCACGGGAAAATTCGAGGTCGAGGAGGGAGAAAGGCGCGGAAGCATCGAGCTGGTCGCGGGCAGTATCGCGGCGGCCCGGACCGGCGCCGCGAGCGACGAGAAGGCGCTATTCCGGATCTTGAGTTGGAACCAGGGACAGTGGAGCTGGCGGCCCGGTTCCGTGGAGGGGGCCGCCTCGATCATCACGCCGGCGCGGCTCCTGCTGGCCGAGGCCGCGCGGCAGAAGGTCGAAACCGAGCGACTGCGCGGTCGACTCCCGGCCGCGGATTCGCGGCTCGTCGCAAGCGCGACCGCCGGACCGCCGGACGGGGGGGAGTCGCCGCTCACGCGGGAGGTTCAGCGGCTGCTCGAGGTTTGCGAGTACGTGGAGGACATCGTCGACCACAGTCGATACCCGGACCATCAGGTGTTGCGCGCGCTCGACAGCCTGATCGAGCGCGGCGCCGTGGAGGTTCGCCGAGCCCAGGCCCCGCTTCCGCAGGGCGAGGGCGAGGAACTCTTCTCCGCCGGGCAACGCCGACGCTTGGAGCGGTGGCTCGAAGCGGGGAGAGGGGCGGGGACCGGCGCCCTGCGCGCCAAGGTGCTGGTGCTGGCCGGCGATGTCGAAGCGACGCGAGAACTCGCGACCTTGTTTGCAGAAACGGGTGTCACCCACCTCCCGGAGTCACTCGAGTCCTGGGACCCCGAGCAACTTCGAACGCTGTTCGTCATCGACGCGGGGGGGGAGTTGCGCATCGACGTGGTTTCGATTCCGCTCGCGGAACGCTCCTCCGCCCTATGGCCGCTGGTGATGCACGGCGCGCTGGCGGTCATGGTGGTACACGGCGCCGCAATCGAAGAGTCCATCGCGCGCGTGCGGCCGATCCTCGAGACGCTGGCGCACGGCGCGGAACCGCGCGTGTTGCCGGTCGTGCTCCTGCGCAAGAATGAAAGCCCCGGCTTCGACGACCTGGAGGAAGAGGGCGGGGGCTTCGATCGGGCCGCTCCGTGCCTGGTCCCCATCGAAGACCCAACGCGTCCGCGGGAGCGTCTGCGCGCTTTGGTGACTCGGATGGTTCCGTGATCTTGACCCACGCGCGAACGCGACGTACACTGCCGCGCCAATTCATACCCTCCGCCGAGGAGACCCACCAGGAGTCGCGCCAGCCTCATGAATGAGCTCCTGATCCGCGAAGGCTTGACCTTCGACGACGTCCTACTCATTCCTGCGGCCTCGAACGTCCTCCCGCGCGACACGGATCTCGCGACTCGCTTGACGCCCGAAATCTCCCTCGCCATTCCGCTCGTGTCCGCGGCCATGGATACGGTGACGGAGCACGCTGCAGCCATCTGCATGGCCCAGAACGGCGGCATCGGCACGATCCATCGCAACATGTCGCCGAAGGCCCAGGCGATGGAAGTCGACAAGGTCAAGCGTTCGGAATCGGGCATGATCGTCGATCCCATCACCTTGCGGCCCGAACAGCGCATCTCCGAAGCCCTGGAAGTGATGGCGCGCTACTCGATCTCCGGCGTACCGGTGACGCGCGAAGGCAAGGCGGTAGGGATTCTCACCAACCGGGACCTGCGCTTCGTAAAGGACGTCACCCAAGAAATTTCCACGGTCATGACGACGGAAAACCTCGTCACGGTGCCGCCCGGCACGACCATGGAACGAGCCAAGGAACTGCTCCACGAATATCGTATCGAGAAGCTTCTCGTGGTCGATGATCGCGGGAACCTGTGCGGGCTCATCACCATCAAGGACATCGAGAAGAGCGAGCGCTTCCCCCACGCGGTCAAGGACGGACTGGGGAGGCTGCGTTGCGGCGCCGCGGTGGGTTCCGGGGCGGACCGGCTCGAGCGAGCTCAGGCCCTCGCCGACGCCGGCGTGGACATGATCGTCGTGGATTCGGCCCACGGTCACTCCGAGGGGATCCTCCAGAGCGTGACGGAACTGCGGCGCCACTTCCCGGATCTACCCATCATCGGTGGCAACGTCGCGACCGCCGAGGGAACCGAAGCGATGGTCAAAGCCGGTGCGTCGGCGGTGAAAATCGGCGTGGGGCCGGGTTCGATCTGTACCACGCGGGTGGTGGCGGGGGTCGGTGTGCCGCAATTCACCGCGGTCCAGGAATGTTCCGAGGTGGCGCAGCGCTTCGATGTGCCGGTGATCGCCGACGGCGGCATCCGTTATTCGGGAGACCTCGTGAAGGCCTTGGCGGTGGGGGCTTCGACGGTCATGGTCGGGTCGCTTTTCGCTGGCACCGACGAAGCGCCCGGCGAGGTGGTGCTCTACCAGGGGCGCTCCTACAAGGACTATCGGGGAATGGGTTCGCTCGCCGCGATGAGTGCCGGCAGTCGCGATCGGTATTTCCAAGGTGACGTTTCCGAGGTCTCCAAGCTCGTGCCCGAAGGCATCGAAGGGCGCGTGCCGTATCGCGGGAGCCTGACAAACAGCATTCTGCAACTACTCGGCGGATTGCGCTCGGGCATGGGGTACTGTGGGGCAGCAAATTTGAATGACCTGAGAGCCAATGCTCGCTTCGTCCGGATTTCGCCGGCGGGATTGCAAGAGAGCCACGTTCACGGTGTCATGATCACGAAAGAAGCTCCCAACTACCGCATCGAGTAGAGTGGCCCCGAAAAATTGACACCCTCCGACCCGGCAAGATCATCGAACCGAGACCGAATCCTGATTCTCGATTTCGGCTCGCAATACACGCAACTCATCGCCCGCCGGATCCGCGAGCGCAACGTCTACTGTGAAATCCATCCCGCGACTTGGACTGCGAAACAGGTCAGGGAGTGGAATCCCGCGGGCATCGTGCTGTCCGGAGGACCCGCCAGTGTGTTGGACGCCGGTACGCCGGACATCGACCCGGCAATCTTCGACGCGGACCTTCCCGTGCTTTGCATCTGTTACGGGTTCCAACTCCTGGCGCGCCACCTCGGCGGACTCGTCGAGAAGGCGGACCACCGCGAGTATGGCCGCGCGGCGTTTACCCAGAAAAAAGCCGATGCGCTCTTCGAGGGAATCGACGGCGGAGATCGACGCAACGTCTGGATGAGTCACGGCGATCGTGTGCTGCGTCTTCCGGACGGCTTCGAAGTATTGGGAACCAGCGAGGGGTCGCCCTTTGCGGCGGTTCGCCACCGGGACCGGCCCATCTACGGGCTTCAGTTTCACCCGGAAGTTCACCACACGGACGGTGGCAGCGCGCTGCTCGGGAATTTCGTGCACCACATCTGTGGCTGCGAGAATTCCTGGACCATGGGCCGCTTCATCGACGATGCGATTGCCGCCATCCGCGAGCAGGTCGGTGACGGGCGGGCGGTTTGCGGGTTGTCGGGCGGTGTCGATTCGAGCGTTGCGGCCGCGCTGGTTCACCGTGCGATCGGTGACCAGCTGACTTGCATCTTCGTCGATCACGGTTTGCTCCGCAGGGACGAACGCAAACAGGTCGAGGACGATTTTCGCGAGGCCCTGGGGATTCCTCTGGTTGCGGTGGATGCCTCGGATCGCTTCTTGAGCGCGCTGCGGGACGTGACGGATCCCGAAAAGAAGCGCCGCATCATCGGCCATCTGTTCATCGAAGTCTTCGAAGCCGAGGCAGCTCGGCACGGGGATGTGGACTACCTCGTGCAGGGCACGCTGTATCCGGATGTGATCGAGAGCGTTTCCGTGCGCGGTCCGTCTGCCACCATCAAGACCCATCACAACGTCGGCGGCCTTCCGGAAAACATGCGGCTCAAGCTGGTGGAACCGCTGCGCGAACTCTTCAAAGACGAAGTGCGCGAAGTGGGACGCACCCTCGGACTTCCGGAACACATGGTGGGACGCCATCCGTTCCCGGGGCCGGGCCTGGCGATTCGCATCCTGGGCGAAATCACGCGGGAGCGCTTGGCGATCTTGCGCGCGGCCGACGCGATACTGATCGAAGAATTGAGGCGAGCGAAGCTCTACGATCAGGTCTGGCAGGCGTTCGCGGTTTTTCTTCCGCTTCAGAGCGTGGGGGTGATGGGGGACGCGCGTACCTACGAGAACGCGATCGCCATTCGGTGCGTCAACTCCGTTGACGCCATGACGGCAGATTGGTCGAGGCTTCCGGCGGATCTGTTGTCGGAAGTCTCGAGCCGCATCACCAACGAGGTCAAGGGTGTCAACCGGGTGGTTTACGACATTTCGTCGAAACCGCCGGCCACCATCGAGTGGGAGTAGATCTTGTCCCACTCGCCGTTCGTTCATCTCCACCTGCACACGCAGTATTCACTCCTCGACGGAGCGATTCCTCACGCGCCGCTGTTCGAGCACGCGAAGGCGCTGAACATGCCCGCCGTGGCGATGACGGACCACGGCAATCTGTTTGGCGCGGTGGAATTCTACGAAAAGGCGATGAACGCCAAGATCAAGCCGATCCTGGGTTGCGAGGTCTACATTGCCACGCGCTCGCGGTTCGAAAAAGAGAAGCGCGAGAAAGACGAGTCCGGCTTCGACTCGATCTGTCACCTGCTGCTTCTCGCCATGAACGATACGGGCTACCGCAATCTGATGTACCTGGTTTCGAAGGGGTACCTCGAAGGCTTCTACTACAAGCCCCGCATCGATCTCGATTTGCTGCGCGAACGCAGTGAGGGCTTGATCGCCACGTCGGGTTGCCTTTCCTCCATGGTGAGTCGGGCGATTACGGGTGGGCAGGTCGATACGGCGTGGCAATTGGTGCAGGATTTTTCGACCATTTTTCCGGACCGTTACTACCTCGAGCTTCAGCGCCACGGGATTGCGGATCAAGACCGGGTGAACGCAGAACTGGTCAAGATGTCTTCGGACATGGGAATTCCGTTGGTTGCAACCAACGACGCCCACTATCTCCACCACGATGATCACGAGCCCCATGAAGCGGTGTTGTGTATCGGCACGGGGAGCAACCTGGCGGATCCGAATCGTTTCCGTTTCGATGGAAGTGGCTTCTTCGTGAAGTCCGGCGACGAGATGCGCGAAGTATTCCACGATCACCCGTCGGCGATCGAGAACACCTTGACCATCGCGGAACGCTGCAACGTCGAGATCGAGATGGGGACCTACCACCTACCGGAATTCCAGGTCCCGGTCGGAACGACCCGCGAAGAGGTGCTCAAGGATCAGAGCTGGGAGGGGTTGCGGCGCCGCTTGGGGATGTCGCCCGACGAGCCCTTTCGCCCGAATCAGCAGCACTATGTCGATCGCATGAATCACGAGCTCGGCGTGATTGAATCCATGGGCTTCCCGGGATACTTCCTGATCGTGGCGGACTTCATCGACTACGCGCGGCGCCAGAAGATTCCCGTGGGACCCGGTCGCGGTTCCGCGGCCGGAAGCCTGGTCGCCTACAGCCTGGGGATCACCGGACTCGACCCCGTCGATTACGACATCATCTTCGAGCGTTTCTTGAATCCGGAACGCGTGTCGATGCCCGATATCGATGTCGATTTCTGCATGCGGGGACGCGACGAGGTGATCCGCTACGTCGCCAACAAATACGATGGGGAAGGGGACGACGAAAAACGCGTCGCCCAGATCATCACATTCGGAAAGCTCCAGGCGCGCGCTGCGATTCGCGATGTGGGGCGCGTGTTGGGGGTCACCTACGGAGACGTGGATCGCATCGCGAAGCTCGTCCCCGACACCATCGGAATCAGCCTCGAGGAAGCGCTCGAACAATCGCCGGAGCTGCGGACCCGGGCGGATGCGGATCCGCAGATCGGGCGCCTGATGCGGATCGCCCAGCGTCTCGAAGGCCTCACGCGCCACGCCTCGACCCATGCCGCGGGCGTCGTGATCGGCAACAAGCCCTTGATCGAGATGGTCCCGCTGTATCGCGATCCGCGCTCCGGGGAGGCGGTCACCCAATACGATATGCGGTGTGTCGAAAAGGTGGGCTTGATCAAGTTCGATTTCCTCGGACTCAAGACCCTCACCGTCATCTCGGACGCGGAGCGCCGCATCTGCAAGTCGTATCAACCGGACTTCGACATCGAGAAGATCCCCCTCGACGATGAAACCACCTACGACCTGCTGTGCGGAGCCGACACCGACGGTGTGTTCCAGGTCGAATCCGCTGGAATGACGGAGCTCGTCGGGAAATTCAAGCCGCGCTTCTTCAAGGAACTGATTCCCATCGTTGCGCTCTACCGGCCGGGTCCCCTGGGGTCGGGGATGGTGGATGACTACGTCAGTCGCAAACACGGTCTGACGAAGGTCGAGTACCTGATTCCCGAACTCGAAGAGATCCTGTCCGAAACCCTGGGTGTGATCGTCTACCAGGATCAGGTTCTACAGATCGCCAATCGGATTGCGGGTTACAGCCTCGGCGAAGCCGATCTGCTTCGGCGCGCCATGGGGAAGAAGAAGCCCGAAGAGATGGAGAAGCAGCGCGAGCGCTTCGTCACCGGCGCCGTGGAACGCAAGATCGACGAGAAAAAGGCGGAAGAGTTGTTCGCCTTGATGGCGGAATTCGCGGGCTACGGGTTCGCGAAGGCCCACGCGGCCGCCTATGCGTTGATCACCTACCAGACCGCGTTTCTGAAGGCGAATTTCTCGCGGGAGTTCTTGGCGTCCCTGCTTTCTGCGGAAACCGGGAATCACGACAAGCTCGCGCGCTACATCGCCCACGCGCGGGACCACAAGATCGACGTGTTGCCGCCCGACGCGAACGAATCCGAGCGCGACTTCACGGTTGTCCCCAACGGGATTCGATTCGGATTGGCGGGAGTCAAGAACGTCGGTGAAGGGGCGATCGAGACCATTCTAGCCGCGCGCGAAGAAGGCGGCGGTCGCTTCGACACGATTTTCGATTTTTGCCGCCGCGTCGATGGCAAGAAGGTGAACCGTCGCGTGGTCGAGAGTCTGGTGAAATGCGGCGCGTTCGATTCCATGCACCCGAATCGCGCGGCGGTGTGGGGCGCGCTGGATACGGCGCTCGAGGCAGGCGCCGCGGCCCTGCGCGATCGCGAAATCGGCCAGGGGAATCTGTTCGGCGGTGGCGATGGCGAGTTGGCGGTTCCCGAGCCCGCGGTGGATGAGAATGCCGTCTGGACCGATCAGGAACGGTTGAGCTTCGAGAAGGAAGTGCTGGGATTCTACGTGACGGGCCATCCGCTGCTGCAACATGCGGGGCTGATCGCCCGGGTGGCGGATGTGACGGCGACGGAGTTGAACGGGCGCGAAGGCATGGAGGTACGCGCCGCCGGCGTGCTTGCCACCTTGCGCGAAACCCGCACGCGCCGGGGTCAGACCATGGGCTTCGGAACCTTGGACGGACTCGACGGTGCGTTCGATCTGGTGATCTTTGCGGAACCGTATGCGCGCATGATCGGGCTGTTGAAACGCAGCGCCGACGCGGAAGGGGAAGGCGGCGTTACACCCCTGCTCGTGACGGGCACCCTCGAGGGCGGGGACCCGCCCAAGCTGCTGGTGCGCGACGCCATTCCGTTGCTCGATGCCGAAGAGAAGCTGGCTTCACAATTGCGAATCCGCACGGTGGCATCGGAACTGAGTCGCGATCGGCTGACGGCCCTGCGCGATGTGTTGAAACAGCATCCGGGAAATTGTGCCCCTGTGTTGCAGATCGTGATTCCCGACGAAAGCGAGACCCTGTTGGCCCTGGGAATCTCGGGGGTCGCGCCGAGCGACGAGCTGGTCACCAAGATCGACGGTTTGTTCGGACGCTCGGTGGCGGAGATCGTGGTATGACGGTGGCCCGCGCGCTGGCCGCCGCGTGCTGCGCGCTCCTGCTGGTGGGGGCGAACCAGGACGCCGTGGTCGTCGTGGAAGCGGTGGGCGTGGTTTCCGTCGCTGCGGATACGACGGACGTCCGCGGTTCCCGGGATCGGGCGCTGCAAGCGGGGTTGTCGGAAGCGGTGTACCAGGTGGCGGCCGGGCTGCTCGATGCCCCGGCCGAAGGCGATCGGCGGCGTATCAAGCGCGCCCTGGGGACCGACCCGCTGGTCTACGCCACGCGTTTCCGCCTACTTGAGGATCGCGGCAAGCGACCTCGGCTCCTGCTCGAGAACCCCGATGTCAGCCACGAATACGTGGTGATCGTTCAGGCGCATGTGGATCGGAGCCGAGTGCGGGAGCGCCTGGCGGCGGGTGGGCTGCTCGCGCCCGCCCAGCCCGAGGGCGTGATGCGGACCGCGACCGTCCACGTGGAGATCGAGGGGTTGCCTTCCTTCCTCGCCTACCAGTCGCTGCGCGATGCCTGGGTTGCCGCCGGGGCCGCCGAAAGCGTGCAGCCGCGGGTGTTCGAGCGAAATCGGGCCATTCTGGAGGTCCGCGCCCGCCGCTACGGGAGTGCCCTGGCGCGAGATCTCGCCCGGTCGGCGCCGGAACCCTGGCACCTGATTCCGATTCACAGCGACAATCGCCGTCTGGTATTCCGGGTCGCGACCACCCCCTCGGGGAGTGACGGGACGGTTCGCTGGGGCGAGTTCGAAAACCCCGGTTCGATTGACACCCGGGAGCCAAATCGATACTAGATCCGCTACGTTAGGCGGGCTTTAGGCACGTAGCTCAGTGGGAGAGCACCACCTTGACACGGTGGGGGTCGGCGGTTCAATCCCGCCCGTGCCTACCAGTTATTTAGGAACCCGGGAACGGGTGCTCGGTTTCGTACGTCCCGAAGCTCGGGATGCACGCGAAGGCACCGCACGACAAACCGGTTTTCGCAGAGTAAGGCAACAGACAATCGGCATTCGAACTCCATGACCCGCACCATTCGATGAGTGAAATTCAGGTCCGACTTCCGGACGGGAAGACGCTGACCCTGGCGAAGGGTTCGTCGCTTTTGACTGTGGCCGAACAAATTGGTCCCGGTCTGGCGCGCGCCGCGATTGCGGGGCGCGTGGATGGCGAATTGCGCGACCTGCGCGCACCGATCGACGCCGATGCGGCCATCGAAATCGTAACCCGCAAGGACCCGGCGGCCGGGGAAGTGATCCGTCACTCGGCGGAGCACGTGATGGCGGATGCGGTGAAGCGACTGTTTCCCACAGCCCAGGTGGACGTCGGACGCACGGACCACGCCGAAAAATTCCAATACGACTTTCTCGTGGAAAGGCCCTTCACGCCGGAAGATCTCGAGCGCATCGAAAAGGAGATGGGAAAGATCATTTCGGAGAAGTCGTTATTCGAACGACAAGAGGTGAGCCGCAGCGAGGCGCTCGCGTTCTTCCAGGAAAAAGGCGAGGAGCTCAAGGTGTCGCGTCTCGGCGACATTCCCGAAGGGGAAACCGTGACCCTGTTTCGTCACGGCGATTTCGTCGATCTTTGTCGCGGCCCCCACGTGCAGCGCACGGATCAGATCGGCGCTTTCAAATTGCTGGAAGTGGCCGGGTCCTATTGGCGCGGCGACGAGACGAATCCGATGCTCCAACGCATCTACGGAACCGCTTTCGTGGACAAGAAGGAGCTGGCAGCCCATCTCGAGCGCGCCGAGGAGGCCAAGCGTCGCGACCACCGCCGCATCGGTCCTCATCTCGACCTCTTTCATCTCGACGCCATTTCGCCCGGCTCCCCGTATTGGCACCCGCCGGGAATGGTGCTGTACAACGAACTCGTCGATTACATCCGCACCCTCTATCTCGATTACGGTTTCGACGAGGTCATGACGCCGCAGGTCTTCAATACGGACCTCTACAAGACGTCTGGGCACTACGAGAATTTCAAAGAGGACATGTTCCTGTTTGCCGACGACGAGAACGAACTCGCCATCAAGCCCATGAACTGTCCCGGGCATGCGGAGCTATTCAAGATGCGGCGACGCTCGTACCGCGAGCTGCCGATCCGCTTCGCGGAATTCTCGCGGCTGCACCGCAACGAGCGGAGCGGTTCCCTGTCGGGGCTGACACGGGTGCGTTCATTCGCGCAGGACGACGCGCACATCTTCTGCAGCGAGGATCAGGTCGAGCAAGAACTCAGTCGCTTCTTTCGAATGATGCGCGAAGTCTACGACGCCCTGGGGCTCAAGGACGTCAAGATTGCGGTTTCGACCCGCGGTGAGAAGTTCATCGGACGCGTGGAAGATTGGGACCTGGCGGAGAAGCGCCTGGTCGAGGCCTGTCGCGACGCCGGCTTCGAGCCCACGATCAAGCCGGGCGATGCCGCCTTTTACGCGCCCAAGGTCGAGGCGGATTTCACCGATGTGATCGGTCGCGTGTGGACCTTGGGAACCGTGCAGATCGACATGGGGATGCCCGAGCGCTTCGACCTCTCGTTCATCTCTGCGGAAGACCGTGAGGTCCGCCCGCAAATGATCCACCGGGCGGTTCTGGGGTCCTTGGAGCGCTTCATCGCCATCTACCTCGAACACACGGAAGGCAACTTCCCGCTCTGGTTGGCGCCGCAACAGGTGGTCGTGTTGCCCATCACCGAGCGCCACAGCGAGTATGCGGGGAAGGTCGTGGGCGCATTGCGCGCGGCGCGGGTTCGCGCCGAGCTCGACGACCGAAACGAGAAGCTCGGGTTCAAGATTCGCGAAGCGGAGCTTCGTAAGGTTCCAGTGATGGCGGTGGTGGGCGATCAAGAACAGACCGACGCCACCGTTGCACCGCGTCGGCACCGCAGTCAGGAAAAGCCAGCAGGTAGTTTACCCATCGATGAGTTTGTGGCCGGACTCGTCGATGAAATCGCGCGTCGGCGCGGCTAAACGGACGGCCTGGGGAGGACTATGAGAAATCCCGGATCCAGTCGAGACATCAAGCAGGACTCAGTGCGTGTCAACGAGAGAATACGTGCGCCTGAGATTCGAGTGATTGGTTCGAACGGCGAGCAGCTCGGTGTGATGACACCCGAAGTGGCGCGTGCAGCTGCCGAGGAGGCGGGCCTCGACCTGGTCGAGGTGGCGCCGGGCTCACGGCCGCCCGTCTGTCGGATCATGGACTACGGTCGCTACAAGTACGAGCAGAAGAAGAAGCAGGGCAAAGGCAAGGGACATTCCGCGACGCTCAAAGAGGTCAAACTACGTCCGCGTACGGACATGCACGATCTCGAGTTCAAGCTGCGCAACGTCCGACGCTTCTTGATGGAAGGCGACAAGGTCAAGATCACGCTCATGTTTCGGGGGCGAGAAATCGTCCATACACAGTTGGGTTCGAAGCAACTCGACAAGGTCAAAGAGCTGCTCGGAAACCTGGCCACCGTCGAGAATCCGCCCCGCATGGAAGGGCGCTTCTTGTCGATGATCTTGATTCCGAATCGCGAGGGCATTGCCGAAGCCCGCAAGGCGGAAGAAGCCGCCGAAAAGGCCAGGGCGTCCGAAGCCGGCGAAACGGCCCCGGAAGCCGAGGCCGCGAACGTGCCCCAAGAACCGGAAGCTGCGGCGACGGAAACCGCAGCAGGAGAATGACATGCCGAAAATGAAGACCCACCGCGGTGCCGCGAAGCGCTTGCGCAAGACCGGTAGCGGAAAGGTCACTCGCTCGAAGAGCGGGAAACAACACATCTTGACCAAGAAGGCGAGCAAGCGGAAGCGTCGCCTGCGCAAGGACACGTTGGTAGCCAACGTCGATCAAAAGCGCGTGATTCAACTGCTGCCGGGTCAATAGGCCAGCAGCGAAAGGGAACGACATGGCTCGTGTGAAGCGCGGAACCATCGCGCACAAACGCAAGAAACGGATTCTCGAGGAAGCGAAGGGCAACGTCGGCGGGCGCGGCAATCTGCTGAAAGCCGCGCGTGAGACGGTCCACAAGGGCTGGAGCTACGCTTATCGCGATCGCAAGGTACGCAAGCGGGAATTCCGCAGTCTTTGGATCATGCGCATCAATGCCGCGGCCCGAGAGCACGATCTTTCCTACAGCCGGTTCATCAATGGACTCAAGCGTGCGGGCGTAGAGATGGACCGAAAGGCGCTCGCCGCCGTCGCGTTGGACGATCCGAAGGCGTTCGCGGCGCTGGCCGAACTGGCGAAATCCCAGGCCGCGTAGCACATCGGTGGCTTCGCAGACCGAAGAGCTCAGCCAGCTCGAAGACGATGCGCGGGCGGCGATCGAGGCCGCCACGACGGTCCAGAACCTGACCGAAGTGCGTGCGGGCTACTTGGGGCGCAAGGGATCCCTGGCAGCCATTCTGCGCGGAATCGGCCAGCTCGAGCCCGCAGAACGCGGCCGCGTGGGCCAATCCGCCAATGCGTCGAAGGAGCGGATCGAGGCCTGGGTCGCTGCGCGTCGCCAGGCCCTCGAAGCCTCGGATCGATCCGCGAACCTCGCCCAGCATCAGCTCGACACGAGCCTGCCGGGGGCCGCCGGGTACCCGGGGCAATTGCATCCCGTCACGCGGATCGAGCGTGAGATTGCGGACTTCTTCACCTCCATGGGATTCGCGATCGAAGACGGCCCGGAAGTGGAGACGGATTTCAACAACTTCGGCGCGCTCAATTTCCCGGACGATCATCCGGCGCGCGACATGCAGGACACGTTCTTCGTCGAGGGGAACAACGTCCTGCGCACCCACACGTCGAACGTTCAGATTCGCGCGATGACCGGACGGACTCCGCCGTTCCGATTCGTCGCCCTGGGTCGGGTCTACCGCCATGACCTCGACGCCACCCACTACCCGATGTTTCACCAGGTCGAAGGTTTCATGGTCGATGAAAGAACCTCCTTCGGCGATCTGAAGGGGGTGCTGTACGCGTTTGCGCGCCACCTGATGGGCCAGGAGATCCAACTTCGGTTTCGCCCGCATTTCTTCCCCTTCACAGAGCCCTCGGCGGAGATGGATTTCTCGTGGCAGGGCGGTTGGCTCGAGTGGGGCGGGTGCGGGATGATCCATCCGCAGGTTCTGGAAAACTGCGGCGTCGATTCCGAACGCTTCCAGGGCTTCGCCTTCGGCATGGGGATCGATCGGAGCGCGATGTTGCGCTTCGGGATTCCGCGCATCACCCACATGTTCGATGGCGACCTGCGAATTCTGGGGCAGCGCTAGATGCGCCTGTCCACGGGTTGGTTGGCGGAATGGATCGATCTGCCCGAGGACGTCGACGTGTTGGCGGACCGACTCACCATGGCGGGCATCGAGATCGAGGGCATCGAGCGGGCGGGCTCGGACCTGTCTGCGATTCGCGTCGGCCACGTGCTCGAGCGCAATCCGCACCCCAACGCCGATCGGTTGTCGGTTTGCAGCGTCGACCTGGGAGGCGATGCACCGGTCGAGATCGTCTGTGGCGCCCCGAACGTGGCGGCGGGTCAGAAAGTCGCGGTGGCGGTTCCCGGGACCGTGCTTCCGGACGGCACGAAACTCAAGAAGAGCAAGATTCGCGGCGTCGCGTCCCAAGGGATGATCTGTTCCAGCGAGGAATTGGGCGTGCCCGGTGATGCCGCGGGGATTCTTCTGCTGCCCGAGGCCGCTCCGCCGGGCGCCTGCGCGGGGGATTGGATCGACACCGGGGATACGATTCTCGATGTGGCGATCACGCCCAACCGCGGCGATTGGGTTTCGGTGTTGGGGATCGCACGCGAAGTGCGCGCCGCCTACGGGGGCGACCTGCGTTGGCCCGATTGTGCGCCCGAGGAAAAGGGTGCGCCGACCGCGGACGCGATCCGGGTCGCGATCGACGACGCGGAGGGTTGCCACCGCTACGTGGCGCGGATCATTCGGGGCGTTCGGGTCGCGCCATCGCCGGATTGGGTGCAAAAGAAGCTCGAAGCAATCGGGGTTCGTCCCATCAACAACGTGGTCGACCTGACGAATCTGGTTCTCGCGGAAATGGGACAGCCCCTTCACGCCTTCGATCTCGCGAAAATCAGCGGAGCCGAGATCCGCGTGCGCCCGGCCCGGGTCGGGGAATCGATCGAGACGCTCGATGGTGTCGAGCGCCCGCTCGAGGCCACGGACCTGGTGATCGCAGACGCCCAGCGCGCCATCGCGATTGCGGGTGTGATGGGCGGTTCGAATAGCGAAGTTTCGGACGCGAGCGTCGACCTGCTGATCGAGAGCGCGCAATTCCACCCGTCGCGGGTTCGCAAGACCGCACGACGGCTGGGTTTGCAGACGGAAGCCTCCTACCGCTTCGAACGCGGCGTCGATCCCGAAGGCGTCGCCCGCGCGGCGGATCGCGTTTCGCGTCTGATCGCCGAAATCGCCGGGGGAACCGTGGCGCCAGCCCCGATATCGATCGACGGCAGCGCGCCGCAGACTGCGGAGTCGATTTCGCTGTCGACGGCGCGCACCAATCGCCTCTTGGGGACGGATCTCGCGACACCGCAGGTCGCGCAATTGTTGCAACGCATCGACGTCGAGTGCGAACCCGCCGATGCAGATCACCTGGTGTGTCGCCCGCCCAGCTACCGCAACGATCTGTTCATCCCGCAGGATTTGATCGAGGAAGTGGCGCGAATCTACGGCTACGACGAGATCCCCACGACCTTGCCCGCCGCGCAACTGCAGGTGGGCCTGCGACCGCTGCGGCGCGTGCTGGCGGATGGGGCCCGGGACGCATTGCGGGATTCGGGGCTCGTCGAAGTCATGAGCTTCTCCGCCATCCCGCCGGGGGATCTCGATGCCTTGGGGTTGTCGAGCGAAGACCCGCGACGCAACGCGGTGCGCCTGTTGAACCCGATCGCCGAAGAAGCCTCGATCCTGCGGACCACGCTCCTGCCTTCGCTCTTGCGCGGCGTGCAGCGCAATCTGAATTACCAGGTCGACCCGGTTCGGATGTTCGAAGTGAGTCGTGTCTTTCACGCGCGGCCGGGCGAGCTCCCGGAAGAGCGCAATTGGGCCGCCGCGGCCCTGACCCGGGGCGAGTCGCGGCTGCTCTGGGGCGGGACCGATCCGGCACCGTTGTTTTTCGAAGGGAAGGGGATCGCGGAACGCCTGCTCTCCGCCCTCGGCTACGCGGCCGAGTTCCGCTCGCCGTGCGGCGAACCCTTCCTGCACCCGGGGGCTTCTTCGGCGATCGCGGTTTCGGGACAATCGGTGGGCGCGATGGGGGAACTTCACCCCGAGTGCGCGGCCCGCTTTGGGATCGAAGCCCCGTGCGTGGTGATTGTCGTCGATCTGACGGCCTTGGAGGCGTTGCCAGCGCGCGAAATTCGCTATCGAGAGGTGTCCCGACACCCGGCGGTTCGGCGCGATCTGGCGGTCCTTCTGGATCGCAGTGTCGCGGCGGGCGAGGTCGTCGAGGCCATTCGAAAAACGGCGGGCAACAACCTCACATCCATGGATCTGTTCGACCGATATGAGGGCAAGGGAGTGCCCGACGGAAAAGTCAGCCTGGCATTGCGGCTGACGTTTCAGCGAATCGATCGCACGCTGACGGAACCGGAGGTCGCCAAAGCGGCCGACCGCGTGATAAAGATGCTGGCCGAACGTTTTGGGGGCCAACTCCGCTGAATCCGGTAGCTTCGGCGGGCCGGGCAGCAATCTGGGGGAGAAGAGCATGACGAAGGCCGATATCGTCGAATACATCTATGAGCGCGTAGGCTTCTCCAAGAAAGAGTCGGCGGACCTCGTAGAAACGGTGTTCCAGATCATCAAAGAGACGCTCGCCGACGGCGAGAAGGTGAAGATTTCCGGATTCGGAAACTTCGTTGTGCGCGAGAAGAACGCCCGCAAGGGGCGCAACCCGCAAACCGGTGAAGAGATTCGCTTGGCGGCGCGTCGGGTCCTGACCTTCAAACCGAGTCTTGTTCTCAAGAACATTTTGAATGAAGCACCGGTCTCCGATGCATCCCAGGGCGCCGATTAATCGTTAGTATCTCCTCCATCGATGGGGGAGCGACATGGCCGGACGTTCGAAGGGCAGCAGGGGATCCGCCGCCAAATCCGAAGCGGGCGAACGCGGGAAGATCTACTACCGCATCGGCGAAGTCGCGCGCATTACCGAAGTCAAACCCTATGTCCTGCGCTACTGGGAATCCGAATTCCGTTGGATGGCCCCGGGTAAATCCAAGTCCAACCAACGCCTCTACCGCCAGCGCGACATCGAAACCATTCAGCTGATCAAGAAGTTGCTCTACCAGGAGCGATATACGATCGCCGGGGCGCGAAAACGCTTGCGCGAGCTCGGGATTGGCGGCGCCGCCGATGCGGCCGAGCCCAGCGAGCCGACGCACGATCACGCGGCAAACTATCGCCGGGTCCGAGAGGAACTCGAGAGTCTGCGTGCGCTGCTCTAGGTTGGGTCGACTTCCGATCCGCGCAAGCGGTTAATTTCCGAGACCGCGCAACACCAGCAACAACATCAAGCGGGCGGTTCCGAACGTCGCGATGGCGCGCACGGTGGTGAAGTCGAGCGCCTGCCGAATGGCGACGACGCCGGCCGCCAGCATCCACAATTCGGCTACGAACACGATCCCGTAACCCAACATCGGCGGTGGAACGAACGCGAACACATGGAGCAGGCCGGGGGTGAATGAAAAACCCACCGTGCGCAGGACCTCACGGAAATCCGTCTCGGTTTCCGGGCCCCGAAAAAGTGTCGCACCGATCGTGTACGCGAAAAACGATCCACCGATCCAAACCACCCACGGCTCGATCAGATCGAGGGCGACGACCAGGCGGACGTCCGCAGTGACTCCGCCTTGAACGTCGAGCCACGTCCCCAGTGCCGCAGCCAAACTGGAGAGCACGACCACGACCGTGGCCTGGACGATGGCGCGGGGCTCGGCCTCGACCTCTTCGTAGAAGTCGGCTTCGAGCCGGGCGGCGCGCCACATGCGGCGGGGAAGGGCGCGACTCAAGGCGTCTCGGGGTCGCTTGCGAAGAAGCGCTCCAGCAGGCGCGCCAAGGCGCCCCGCACCCCAGTCCGATCGCGCGCATCGCGCATGCCCCGGAGCACGGCTTCGGTCGACGTGCATTCCGCGGCGTGACCGTCTGCATCGCGACACGCAAGGCGCACGGGGGCTCGTTCACGCAGCTCACCGGCGGCGGTTCGGACCGCCGCTCGATACGGGGCGTCCCGGTGGGTCTCGTAGGTCTGGGCGAGAAGCTGATTCCAGTGTTCGAGCCGTGCGGCAATGGCCGCGTTGTCGCTGTCTTCTCCCGCTTCCGCGGCTTGTTGCGCGAGTCGGTAGTACCCGAACGTCAGCGCCGAAAGTGCGTCATAGGACGGATGGTCCGCGGCGGCGAGGTCGGTTTCGAGCTGAGACGTCTGCGCGTCGGTCAGCTCGCCGTCGGAAAGTCCCGAAAAGAAATCCGCGTAGGCGGTCTGAGCGCCCGACAGACACTGTGGAACCTCCCCGGCTGCGGGGAGGGGGCAGTAACTGCCGGGCTTGGGTTCTGCGGCGAGGGCGGGCCCTGCCAGGAGCGCGAGGCTGGCGATGGCCACCCGACGAATCACGAAGCCTCGTCGTCGGATACGAGCTCCACGCGACTGCCGCACACGAGGCCGAGCCAGACCGGGCCCGCAAGCGTGAAGCGCCGCGGCTTCGGCGCTTCGGGAAAGTGGATTTCGACTTCCGCCGATTGGATCTGGACCCGGTCATCCATCTCGCCGTGTCCGCGGACATTGGGAATGGGGCTCAAACCCTTGCGGATGTACACGCCGCGAATGTTTGCGGCCTCGATCCCGGGTTGGGTCGGGTCGTTGAGCGGGGCCCGGTCGACGTTGGTATCCGGGTCATCGGGCGAGGCGAGGACGTATTGGTCATCGGCCCCGCGCCGCAGGGGGCGTCCGTGGCGGAACTCCAACCGGAACTCGCGTCCGCCGGGACCTTGGAGACCCAGGAAAACCGGGTCGTCCGTGGCGCCCATGCGATCTTCGCCCACATGAATTCGCACCACGATTTTTTGCACCTTCGAATCCTGGGTCGACACGGAAAGTCCTCCTCCGGCGCGATGCGGCGCGCCCGCTCAGGGATATCGGACGCGAGTTGCGTTGGCACCCTGCTAGTATTACGCGCCATGCCGCCGATGCGAAATCGCATAGGAATTCTGATTGCGCGCACAGCGACCGCCGTGCTCGCGGTCGGTTTGGCCGCGACCGCGCAGCCTTCGCTGGCGTTGGATTGCGAGCCCTGGCCCGGAGAGATTCGCCCACTGCCCGATCGTGCGACACAAGACCCCATGGCGCGGCGCTGGGCCGAATTGCGCGCCCGGGAGCTTCGCGCCTGGGCCGAAGGGGGAGAAGCGGTCGATCCCGCTCAGGTCCATCGGATCTGGAGCCACGTTCTGTGTCTGGATCCCGATTCGGAAGCGGCCGAGGCCGGGCGCGAGCGAACCCGGCCGTTGCGAATCCACCAGCCCGACGTGGTTCGGCGGGTGGGGGTACGGCGCCAGAATCCCCCGAGCGATTTCGAGAGCGCCCTCGTCGGCGTGCGCCAAGCGATCGTTGTCGTGCGGGCTGCCGCCGCTCCGCCGCCGGCACCCGAGCCCTCGCCGGCCGACGTTTCGGCACTCGTGGGGTTACTCGACCGCGGCGAGGAATTGCTGCGCACGGCGCGCTTCGAGCAGGCTCTCGAAACCGCGCGATCGGCCGATTCCCAACTCGAGGCCGCAGACGCGGATCCCGGTACCCGGGTCCGGGCGCTCGTGCTCGCCGCCACGGCGCAGATCGCCCTGGGGCGTAACGCGGACGCAACCGAGACCTTCAACCGCGCCCTGGCGATGAATCCCGCCATGGAACTCGATCCCATGCGGACCTCGCCCAAAGTAATGCGGGTGTTTCGATCCGCACGCGCGCAGGGAGGGCTGTGATGCGCCAGGCGATTCGGCTGGTCGCCGCCGCCTCGAGCGGCTGCTGGCTGCTGGCAGGTTGCGCGCTGGCCCCGCCGACCCCAGCGCCGGCTTCGATCGCAGTGGAAGTCATCGGTGGCGCCTCCCAGGCGCCCGTCTGGCCACAGACGCAAGTTTCCACCATCGCCATCGTCATCGACGCGACTGAATCCATGACCGCGGCCACTCCGGCGGGGCCTTCGCGACTCGAAGCCGCGCGGGTCGGAGCGCAGAATCTGCTCGAGTCCCTGGCCGAGGACGATCGCTTCGAGACCTACGGTTTGGGGCTCACCAACGGCGCTCCGTGTGTTCCCGCCGTGCGCCTCACGCAAAACGGGGGATCCCGGCCGGACCCGAGCAAGATCGCCCGCCGCGTGGCATCCCTCGAGCCTCTCTCGGAGGGTTCCCTGGCGGGGGCGCTCACGCGGGTGCGGCGCGACCTCGAACAGGAATCGGTACAAAGCCCGGCGCGCGTGGTGGTGTTGAGCGATTTTCGGAGCGATTGCGGGGGCGATATTTGCCAGGCGGTACGCGCGCTGTTGCAACACGGCGCGGAACTGGATTTGGTTGCCCTGGGGGACGAACCGCTGCCGGAATGCCTCCGGGGTCTCGCGGCGGCCGGTCCGCCGCCGGCGCTGACCCAGGTGGCTCCCTCCTATCCCACCTTTCGCGTCGAGGCGGTGTCCAGCGCCGAAGAGCGAGAGGTCTTGATGGGGATCGGGGTCGTCAACGGAGTCCCCGTGTCCGTGCCACCCCGCTCGGTGTTCGTTATCGTCGAGATGGATCCACCGACGCGGGTGGGGCCGCTTACTTTGTTGCCCGACACCCGCACGAGGGTTCGCGTGATCGATTTCCCGGGTCTCACCCCAGCGGTCCGGGAATCCAGCTGGGAAACAATCCCTCGAACCGAGTCGTCCCCCCCGGCCGAACCGGAGTCCTAACACCCGATCCATGGTTGATGTGCACGATCCCTTTGGGATGACCGCAGATCCATCGGCTTACGTGGCGCGCGATTCCACGGACAGTGTCCTCGCGGCCCTGGAAGCGCGCGTGCTGGGCGACGATGCCAAACCGGTCGCGTTGCTCGGACCGCCGGGCCTCGGCAAGACCATGCTCCTCCACGTCCTGGCCGAGCGCGTCGAATCGCGAATGCGGTCGGTCTACGTCCCCTATGCGGCGCTGAGTGCGGCCGAGATGTGCAACTGGGCCCTGCAATCCTTTGGTGAGCTGGCGGCGGACGACTCCGAAGCCGCCTTGCTCGATTGGGCGTTTCGTTTGGGGGCGAGTGGCTCGGGGCTCTTGTTGTTGATCGATGACGCCAGTGCGTTGCCGGCCCAGACCGCGCGCGGCATGGGGGTCTTGGCTTCGGCGTCCGGCGGCGCCTTGCGATTGGTGGTCGCAGCGATCGACGACGCCAAAGGGCGCGAAGCCGTTGACGCGTTCGGCCCCGATGTCTCGCGGCTCGAGTTGAACGAACCCATGTCCCTCGCGGAAACCGCGAATTATCTCCACACCCGGCTCGAAGTGGGCGGGGTTCCGAAACCGGTTCAGGAGCAGTTCGACGAAGCGTGTGTGGCGTACTTCCATTCGGAATCCGAAGGCGTCCCACGCCGTCTCAACGAAATCGCCTCCAATTTTCTGAAGCGTCAGGCACCCGAATATTCGGGCCAGGAAGCGGCGGAAGCCACGGCGCGCTCGCTCGCCATGGCGGAGTCGACGCTGGAACCCGAGCCCGAACCCGAAACGGAAACCGAGTTGGCGCCGCCGTTTCCGGTGGCGGAACTGGAACCCGAGATCGAACTCGAACCGCTGATCGAACTCGAACCCGAGCCGATCCCGCAAGTCGAGGAAGTCCGGGTCGAAGCGGACCCCGAGCCCGAAACCCCGGTCGTCGATGAACCCGCGCAAGTGGCGTTTTTGGACCGCGAAGAAACCGAAGAACAGGATCCGTTCTTTGCGCCGGACCCCGAGCCCGAAGCGTCCGAACCCCAACCCGCCCGCGGCTTCGGGGTCACGCCGGATTTCGACGAGGACCCCCAGCTGCCTCCGACGGCGTTCGATCCCGTACCGCGACGTACCCGACCCAAGCGGCGTCGCGGCCGCGGCCGAGGCGGCCGGAGCGTAGCGCCGCCGTCACCGCGTTTGATCGCCGCGGTGGTGGTGTTCGTCGCGGCGGTTGCCGCGCTGATTCCGATCTTGTCCTCGCGTTTGTCGGATTCGCCGACGCCGACCGACGCCGCGGCGCCCGTGGTCGTCGACCGGCCGGTGGTGGAGGAAATCGAACCGACACCCACCGAAGACCCGGTGCTCGATGTCTTGTCGGAACCGGAAGTTGCGGTGGAGCCGGTGCGCGAACCCGTGCAGGAATTCGAACCGCTAGCGGAGGAAGTCGCAGAGATCGAAGCGATCTCCGAGGTCGAGGTGGTTCCGACCTCACCCGTGATCGCGGAGAGGCCGGAAATCGCGGAAGCCGGCGGCGTCGAATTCGAAGCAGCGGTCCCGACACCGGACGCATTGCAGAGCACCCTCGATGCACTCCGAAATGCGGAGCCGGTTGACGTGGCGCGCATCGAGGACATCCCGAAATCGGACCCGCCGGAGGCGCCGGCGCTCCGCCCCGCGGAACCGGAAACCGTGGTTGCGGCGGTCGTGCCGGAATCGGTCCCCGGGGAGATCGTCGAAGAGGTGGCGCCGTCGACCCTCGACGTCAATGTCAATGCGACGCCCTGGGCGATCATTACCGTGGACGGCGTCGAATTGGGCGAGACCCCCTTGGCGGGTGTTCCACTGGTTCCCGGCGCCCATCGATTCGTTGCCCAAATGCCCGACGGGCGAATCTTCGAACGCGAGATCGAAATCTCTCCCAGCAGTCGATTCGTGGTGTTTGAGTAATTCCGCCGCCTTAGCTATCCCTCACCGCGTCGGGCCGTAGCGCAGCTTGGTAGCGCACCTGATTGGGGTTCTGGTGGTCGTCTGTTCTAATCTGACCGGCCCGACCAGCTTTTCCGGGTATCGGCGGGCGAAGCCCGCCTGCCGGACTTTGTTCGGCTTTGCCTCACTGCGCGCGCTTTCGCGCTTGCGGGTTTTCCGGGTATCGGCGGGCGAAGCCCGCCTGCCGGACTTCGTTCGGCTTTGCCTCACTGCGCGCGCTTTCGCGCTTGCGGGTTTTCCGGGTATCGGCGGGCAAAGCCCGCCTGCCGGACTTCGTTCGGCTTTGCCTCACTGCGCGCGCTTTCGCGCTTGCGGGTTTTCCGGGTAGCGGCGGGCGGAGCC